>NZ_VIKW01000003.1:48985-312723 GCF_009711975.1 Anabaena sp. UHCC 0204 | reverse complement strand
GTCAATAATACAAATCCAAATCCAGATATAAATGCAGTCAGCACTGTTAACTTAGCTGTATCTCCCAGTAGTGTTTTAGAGAACGGCACAAATAATCTGGTTTACACATTTTTTCGCATTGGATCTACTACTAATGCCCTGACTGTTAACTACAGTGTTGGTGGTACTGCGATATTCAATACGGACTATACCCAGACTGGAGCAGACAATTTCACTGCTTCTACAGGAACTGTCACGTTCGCGGCTGGTTCTTCTTCTGCAACTGTGACTATTAAACCCATAGCAGATAACGTTGTCGAACTCAATGAGACTGTTTCACTCATTCTAACTAGTAGTAATAGTTATGCTATTGGTACATCTGTACCAGTTATAGGAACTATAATAGATGTTAATCCGAACTTAGTTCCAGGGACTTTAGCCTTTAGCTCTCCTCAATTTAGCGTCCGAGAAGATGGAAGTGCGATCGCGGCGGTAACAATTACTCGCACTGGTGGAAGTGATGGTGCTGTGAGTGCCACTATTAACTTGGCAGATGGTACTGCTAAAGCGCCCAGTGATTACAACAATACGTCTATTACTGTAAATCTCGCCGATGGAGAAACCAGTAAAACTGTTTCTGTTCCTATTGTCAATGACGCGATCGCTGAACCCGATGAAATCCTCCAACTGTCGCTAACTAATCCCTCTGGAGGCGCAACCATTGGACAGCAAAATAGTGCAACCCTAACGATTCTCGATCATGGTATTAGTGGAAATCAAGCTCCTACTAACCTTACGCTCAATAATAGCAATATAGAAGAAAAAAAAGCTGTTGGAACAATTATTGGCAACCTAAATACAACCGATCCAGATATAGGAAATACTTTTACCTATAGTTTAGTTACAGGATCTGGCTCAGAGGATAACAGCCAATTCGCGATCGCTAATAACCAACTCATAACGAATGCTGTATTCGACTATGCAGCGAAAAATAACTATAGTGTGCGAATACGCTCAACCGATCAAGGAGGGTTATCTGTTGAGAAGCAACTGGCGATCGCAGTTAAATCTATAGCTCCTGGTACTTTAAGCTTTAGTTCCCCCCAATTTACTGTCCGAGAAGATGGAACACCTATTGCTGCTGTCACAGTTACTCGCACTGGTGGCAGTAATGGGACTGTAAGTGCCTCCATTAACTTGCAAAATGGCACAGCTAAAGCACCAAGTGACTACAATAATGCTCCCATTGTTGTTAATTTTGCTAATGGGGAAACGAATAAAATTGTCACTATTCCCATCGTTAATGACAACACCCCAGAACCAGATGAAACCGTCCAGTTAACCCTAATCAATCCAACTGGAGGGGCAAACATTGGACAACAAAACACCGCCACACTCACCATTATTGATAATGATGGTATTGCCATATCAGGATTTCCTCAAGGGGCTACGGGCAGTAATCAAGGGCAAACAACCATCATTATTGCAGGTCAAAAATTCTCGCCAACCGATGAAATCAGCTTAGTTTCATCTACTGGAACCACACAAACTGCTGATCAAGTCTACTGGGTAAATGATCGAGAAGTCTGGGCAACTTTTGATTTACAAGGGCTGAACACTGGTAGATACGATGTCAAAGTCACAAATGGACTAAATACGGCTACTGCTAACTCTGCTTTTACCGTAACTAATCGGCCTCCAGGGAATGTTCAGGTTAAGTTAAGTTATCCATCACAGGGTGTAGTAACTGTTACTTATACCAATATTGGACAAACAGATGTCGTTGCTCCTTTGTTCAGAATATCAGCAACCAATGCCCAGGTAACATACCCTGAAGAAAATACAGTCAGTGATACCCTGCGTCAACTACTGAATTTAACTTTAGGAACGAGTAGCCAAGGTCTAGGCGGAATTTTAGCCCCCGGTGAACAAGGACAATTTTCCTTTAGCTATACTCCCAACGGAAACGGCTTAATTTCCTTTGGTGTTGAACAAGTTGCACCAGATGAAGTAATTAATTGGGCAAGTATTAAAGCCGAATCTCGCGCCGATTATAGTTTTATTGATGCTGCTGGTTGGGATGCGCTATGGAATAATTTAACAGATGCTTTAGGGCAAACTGCCGGACAGTTTCAAACCGTCATGGCAGAAAATGCCACCTATTTAAGTAAATTGGGGCAACCCACCAATGATTTAACCCGGTTATTTGCCTTTGAATGGAGACAAGCAGTCAATACTCTCACCAATGTAAATTTACTCAGCACAATAGATGTAATAGATGCTGCACCAGGACTTTCTTTAACCTTTGGGCGGACGTTTTATCAATCTATTGCCGAACGTTACAACTTAGGTAGTTTAGGACAGGGTTGGACTAGTCAGTGGGATACCAGTGCAACAACGGATAACCAAGGTAATGTTGTTATTCGCAGTGTGGGAGATTTGCAACGATTTTTTGAGGTGCAGACGGATGGTACTTATCTTGAAGTTGGTGGTGCAACTCTCACAATTAATAATGGTGAGTATCGTTTACGGGAAACTAATGGTACAATTTCAATCTTTGCGAATGATGGTAAACTCAGTTCCGTTGAAGATAGCAACGATAATCGCATTACGCTGGAATATACCAACAATCTCCTCACTAATTTAGTTCACACCAATGGCGACAGTTTAATCCTCACTTACAATGCCCAAGGGCGGATTAGTCAGATTACCGACTCCACAGGACAAATCACCACTTACAGTTATGATGCTTCTGCTGAAAATCTGCTATCTGTCACCACCCCCCAAGGAACAACAACTTATACCTACGATACAAGTGATATCGCCGCGAAAAAATATTCTCTGTTATCGGTAACATCTAATCTTGGTTATCAGCGTATTTTTGAATATGATGACCAAGGTCGTCTAATTAAAGAATTTAGCAACGGGGAAACCCAAACCCTGACCTATAGTTACGATAGTACGGGTGGCGTAACTATTACTGATAGTACCGGAGCATCCCAAACTATCCTACTGGACGATCGCGGTAATGCAGGACAAATTCGCGGCGTTGATAACCAAAATCTGCTATTTAGATACGATGCTAATGGGAATTTAATTGGTGCAACTTTACCAAATGGTGGTCAAACAGCTTACAGCTACGATGATGCCGGGAATTTAACCAGCCAGACAAATTTACTCAATCAAGATGTTAAATTTACCTACGATGCCACCTTTAATCAACTGACAGGTTTTATAGACCCCAAAGGTAATGGAGTTGGTTATAGCTATGATGCCAATGGCAATCTGACTGAGATTACCTATCCTGATGCCAGTAGTCAACGGTTTAGCGTGGATGCGATTGGTAATATCACCAGTTATGTCAACCGTCGCGGTAGTACGATTCAATATACCTACAATCAAGACGGACAACTCACTCAGAAACAATACCCTGATGGTTCTAGGGTTGCATATAGTTATGACACTAGGGGGAATCTCACCAGTGTCACCGATGAAACGGGGACTATTACTTTAGAGTATGATGCTGCTAACCGACTAACTCTGATTAGTTATCCTACAGGGCGTTCTCTTCAATATACTTACAATGCTGATGGTCAGCGTACCCAGTTGGTATCTCAGGATGGTTATACAGTTAACTACACTTATGATAATCTCGGACAGTTAACAACCTTAACCAATGCCACAGGAGAAAGTATTGTTAGCTATGAATATGATGATGTAGGTCGTCTGGTGAAAGAGACCAACGGAAACGGCACTTATACCACCTACGAATACAATCAACAAAGTCAGTTAACTCGTTTGATCAACTATCAAGCTGACAATACAGTTAACTCTTCTTTTGATTACTCCTATGATGATTTAGGTCGGCGTACTAGCATGACCACCATAGAGGGAACTTTTGAATATGATTATGATGCTACAGGCCAGTTAATTTCTGTAGTTACACCTGATAATCGTACCGTTAATTACCAGTATGATTCCGCAGGAAATCGCATTTCGGTGACAGACAATGGAACAGAGACAAGTTACACCAGTAATAACCTTAATCAATATACCAATGTAGGTAATGCGGTTTATGCCTACGATACTGACGGGAATTTAGTTAGCAAAACTGAAGGGGGACAAACAACCACCTACAGCTATGATGTAGAAAACCGCTTGATTCAAGTAGTTACGCCTGATGGAACTTGGAATTATGAATATGACGGGTTAGGAAACCGCGTTGCTACTGTCTTTAATGGTGAACGGACAGAATATTTACTCGATCCTCTTGGCTTAGGGGATGTTGTGGGGCAATATGACGGTAGTAGTAATTTAGTTGCTAATTATATTCATGGACTTGGGTTAGTTAGTCAAGTAAACGGGAGTGACATTTATTACTATGATGCCGATGCGATCGGTTCAACGGTAGGGTTAACAGCAAATAATGGTAGTTATGTTAACCGCTACAGTTATTTACCATTTGGGGAAGATTTAACTAAAGTTGAAGGTGTTGCTAACCCCTTTGAGTATGTAGGTCAATGGGGAATCATGGATGAGGGTAATGGACTCGATTTCATGCGGGCAAGGTTTTATGATAGTGGATTAGGGCGATTTACAAGTGTTGATCCGATTGGGTTGAATGGTGGAGATACAAACTTTTATCGGTATGGTTTCAATAATCCAGTTATTTTTATTGATCCCTCTGGAAATTGTGGCATACTAGAGCAATTATTTAGCAAGGGTTTAGCTAAAATTAATGCAAAAATAATTGGAGCATTTATTGGATTCGGAATTGGATACGGAATTGGATGGATATTAGGAGGACCATTCGGATTCTTATCAGGTAGATTGGGAGGAGTAATTGGAGAAGAGATTGGGAAAAGGATTGGACCCAAATTGTTATCAGATCCTATAGAAAATTCTATAAATAATGAGTTATGCGACACACCTGAAGATATACCTAAAGAACCTGAGTTTCTACCTCCATCTGATAACACACCACCTGAGTACCCATCACTTCCAACCCCCAGTGCCAGAACTTATAACGATCCCCACCTCCAAACCCTGGACGGGTTAGGCTATGGCTTCCAATCTGTTGGAGAATTTACCCTCGTTAAATCCACAACCGACGACTTTGAAATTCAAACCCGACAACAACCTTGGGGAAACAGTACCAGTGTATCTATCAATACCGCAGTTGCTATTAAAATAGATGATCAACGCATTGCTATTTACGCTGACCAAGATGAAACCCTTGTCATTAATGGTAATATTGTTGACCTACCCAATAGTGGTATTTATGCGGCTGGAGAAAACTTAATCACACGATCACGCAATTCATATACTATTATTACTGCCAATAATGACCTCATTCAGATTAGCGATAGGAATACTTTTCTGAATATTAACCTGGGCTTGGCTGATAACCGTCAAGGAAACGTTGTGGGACTTTTAGGTAACTTTAACGACAGCCGCAATGATGAATTTGCCTTGCGTGACGGAACAGTTATTGGTGGTTCTATCTCCAATCAACTACTCTATGGTGACTATGCCAATAGTTGGAGGATTAGCCAAGATGATTCACTGTTTGACTACAACCCAGGACAGGATACCAATACTTTCACTGACCTGACTTACCCCCGTAATATTATTACAGCCGCAACCTTAACCCCTGCACAACGCGCCGCCGCCGAACAAATCGCTAGAGATGCCGGGATTACAGATCCAGATGTGTTAGAAGATGTCATCCTGGATATTTTTATCACCAATGGCGACCTGCAATTTATCCAAGAAGCTGCGACTCAACAGCGACTTACCACTGTCAGCGCCCCTAATACCCTAATCAACCCCAATGGTTTTGGAACTCAATACTGGCTAACAGCCAATGCAGTCATTCCTTATACCATCCGCTTTACCAACAACGCCGACCAGGGGACGACTCCCATTGCCCAAGTTACCATCACTCAACAACTCGACTCTGATCTCGACCTGAATACCTTCACCCTCAGTGACTTTGGGTTTGGGGCAATTACCGTTAATGTTCCCATTGGTGTACAAAATTATAGCCAACGTCTTGACCTCCGTAGTACCAGAGGTGTTTTTGTTGATGTCAATGCTGGACTAGACGCAACTACAGGTGTGGTCACTTGGACATTGACCGCCATTGACCCCACCACGGGAAACGCCACCAACAGTACTATTCAGGGCTTTTTACCTGCCAATGACCAAAATGGGGTAGGAAGCGGTTTTGTAGGCTACAGTGTTCAACCTCAAGCCAACTCCATCAATAATACTCGCGTTGATGCCCAAGCCACCATCACCTTTAACAGCCAAACTCCTATCCAAACCACCGCAGTTTTTAACACCTTAGATAGTGACATCCCCGTAAGCCAAGTCAATGCTTTACCCATTAACAGTAACCCTAACTTTAACGTGTCTTGGACAGGCAGCGATACGGGTAGTGGTGTAGCCTTTTATGATATTTTTGTTTCCACCGATAGTGGAGAATTTGTTCCTTGGCAAATTAATACCACAGCCACTTCTGCTATCTACAATGGTGAAACGGGACGCAACTATGCTTTTTATAGCGTTGCTACTGACAATTTAGGGCAAAGGGAAATTGCTCCCAGTCAGCCAGATACGACGACAACGACAAGTACTGTACCTATTAATAATCCACCAACAGTTCAGCAACCAATTGTGGAGCAAGTCGCAACACAAGACATATTTTTTACTTTCAGTATCCCAGAAAACACGTTTAACGATATTGATCCAGGAGATATACTTACCTACACTGCAACATTAGAAAATGGTGATCCATTACCAAGTTGGTTGACTTTTGATACCACAACTCGCACCTTTAGCGGTACACCTGTTAATGACAATGTTGGCACATTAAGAATTAAAGTTACTGCCATAGACCAAGAAGATGCAAATGTGAGCAATATCTTTACTCTTACAGTAGAAAATGTCAACAATGCGCCAACATTAGATAATGCGATCGCAGATCAAACTGCAACCGAAGACGCAACCTTTATATTCACTATCCCAGAAAATACTTTTTTAGATGTAGACGAAGATGATATCTTGAGTTACTCAGCAACTCTCCAAGATGGCAGTAATTTACCAAGTTGGCTGAATTTTGACCCCAACACCCGCACCTTCAGTGGTACACCAACTAATGCTAATCTAGGAAATCTGGCAATTGAGGTACGAGCCACAGATAATGAAGGTTTAATTGCAACGGACACATTTCTACTCACTGTTGCACAGATTAATAGCTCACCCACCTTCCAAATTTCCCGAATTGCTGATGATATTTTTAACATCTCTAGTAACAGCGACAAATCAACTTTAAAAGTCACCCTTACTTCACAAAATTCTAATCTTGTTAATGAATTAGGAGTATTTACTGTTGATGACGCTCAAGGTAGAATAAATGGTATTGCACCAGGTGTGGCTGGTTATATTCAAGCAGCTTTAGAGCGAAGTCAGATAATTTTCTCTGCTATTTCTAATCTTCCCAATGGATTTAATACCGACAATTTGACACATTTGTTGGAATTTAACTCTGGTGAAAACTTGAGATTCCTATTAGTTAAAAACAGCACAATTGATTCTGTACGGGCTGGCTTAACCCCACTTACAGACATACTATTTTCAGATCCTTTAACCCAAAAGATTACAGATTTAGGGAATGATAACTTTTCTCTAGTTTGGAAAGATGGTTCTGGGAATAATGCTGCTAATTTTAATAATTTAGTAGTACAATTTAGTCCCACCAATGATTCATTACCTTTAGGTACAAATCTGCAAGGAAAATTCCAAGGAGAAGTGATTGATTTACGCGGTATCACAAGTCAGGTAAAAGCTGATTTTATGGTCAACAGAGAAGCAGCTTTTAATAATTTCATTGGTTTCTATCAAGTAGCTGATGAAAATGGTGGTATTGACTCCAATGGAGATGGTAAAGCCGATATTTTTGCTGGACAAGCTGGTTATATTGAAGCCGCAATTCGTGGCCGTGTTGCAGGTATTGACTTAACAGTTAATAATCAAGGTACAGCAACTTACACAGGCAGTTTCCAGCCAGGTTCTATCTTTGCACCATTTATTATTGCTAATGGTAGACCTGAAGCTTTACTTGATAGCAATCCCAATAACAATCCAGCAATTTACTTCCCATACATAGGAGCTAACGCTGATAAAGTAGATCACATTCGCTTATTAGGGAATAATATATTTGGCTTTGAAGATTTACCAAATGGTGGTGACAAAGATTTCAACGATGTAATCGTGCGAGTGAATTTGAGTATCGTCTAGCGGTTAGAAACCGCGTCTACACAGGCAAAACCCACCTCCGTGGGTTTTAAACACTTAATTTTTTATTAGTCCGCGTAGGCGGACTTTGTTTGTATAGCCGCGATTTATAATCGCCAGGGCTTTTATCAAAATCCCAATTTTTCTAAAACGGGTTTTGTGGATACAATATGTCGTTCTAAACCGAGTTCTTTGGGACTTACACCTAAAGCTAAAGCAATCAATTGGGGTAAATGTAAAATTGGTAAACCTAACTTTTGACCAATTACTTTTTCCACTTCTGGTTGACGAGAATCTAAATTCAAATGACACAAAGGACATGGTGTCACAATACAATCAGCCCCATTAGCTAAAGCTTCTTGAATATGATTTCCAGCCATTTGGAAAGATTCTGTTGTTGCGTAGCTAGATAAAGGCCAACCACAGCATTGAGTCCGTCCACGATAATATATAGGTGTCGCACCTACAGCCCGAAATACATTTTCCATTGCTTCGGGTTGAAACGGATCATCATAGGGCATAGATTTTTGGGCGCGGAGTAGATAACAGCCATAAAAAGCGGCACATTTTAATCCAGTTAATTTCTGGGTGACGCGCTTAGTAATTTCCTCTAAACCGTAATCTGTGACTAAAGCATAGAGAAGATGTTTAACTTCTGTACTTCCCCGATAAGGTGAACAACTTTCTTTTTCTAATAAACCATTAACTTTGTTGAGGTAGTCGGGATTTGTTGATTGACATTCTTTTAGCCGTTCATCAACATGACCGATAACACCTTGACAGGTGCTGCAATGGGTTAGTAAAGGTAGATTTAATGCTTCTGCTAAAGCGATATTTCTGGCGTTAACAGTGTCTTCTAATAATTGGGAATCTTCTTTAAATGTACCTGAACCACAACAAGCGGCTTTTTTGAGTTCTACTAGTTCAATACCCAAGGCTTGAGTTAGGGATTGAGTTGATAAATACAATTCTCGACAAGCCCCTTGAGCTACACAGCCTGGATAATAAGCGTATTTGAGTGTTTGAGATAGCATGGATGTATATTGGGTTTAAATTTAGGGTAATGGGGATGAAAAGGATGAAACAAAAGGATTGATTGTGAGGATTTTTAAGATTAATCTTCATGATTTTTTCATCCTCCATCCTGATTGGTAATTGGTAGTTGGGTTATTAACCTCTCAATCTTGCCAATATCCAATCCTCAGTTTTAACGATATAACGTATACGCAGGTTCACCCTTTCCGATAAGATGTATATGCTCAAAAAAAACTTTGTTCATTTAGAGCAAATCATAGCAACTTGTTAAGGACTTTTATCTATGAGCCAAGCAGATATTTTTGAAAAGGTCAAAAAGATTATCGTTGATCAACTCGGTGCAGACGCTGAAACCATTACACCAGAATCTAAATTTACTGATGATCTAGGGGCTGATTCCCTAGATACAGTTGAGCTAGTCATGGCGTTAGAAGAAGAGTTTGAGATCGAAATTCCTGATGATGCAGCGGAAAAAATTCTAACTGTTCAAAATGCAGTGGATTACATCATCAAAGAGAAACAGGCTACATCCGCATAATCAAGACACAATTCAGTATGGCGGGTTTAAACAGATACTTTGATTGCACACAGATTAACTTGATAAACCCGCCTATGGATATGTGTTGAATGTTCAAACTGTAGATTTGACTTCAAAAAAGTGTCAAACGTCCATAATTCTGAAAAACTAAGCTATTCCCTATTGAACTTGCATCATGAAGACGGGCAAGATGTCCATCTCATCATATATTCAGTCAATCTGAATTATGTAAAGTAGATATGTTTTAGCTTAGTAAATTCTTGACTTTTGACATTTGATTCGGAACTTAGCACTTTTATTTGTTCAACCTGCTGCTTTTTCGCCATATTTAATGCAATCATGACAGATTTTAAACGTAAACGTGTTGTTGTAACAGGTGTAGGTGCGATTACACCTATTGGTAACACAGCAATTGAATATTGGGAAGGATTATTAAGCGGACGAAATGGTATTGACTATATCACCGCGTTTGATGCTTCTAAACATAGTTGCCGCATTGCGGGTGAAGTTAAAAATTTTAATCCAGAGAGTTACTTAGAACGCAAAGAAGCCAAACGAATGGATCGGTTTTCCCAATTTGGTGTATCTGCGGCTAAACAAGCTGTTGAAGATTCAGGTTTAGTGATTAATGATCTGAACGCTGAACAGGTGGGTGTTATCATTGGTTCTGGAGTGGGTGGGATTAAGGTCTTAGAAGACCAACAAACCATTTACTTGAATAGAGGTCCTGATCGTTGTAGTCCGTTTATGATTCCAATGATGATCGCCAATATGGCAGCAGGATTGACAGCAATTCATACGGGTGCAAAGGGTCCTAATTCTTGTTCTGTGACGGCTTGTGCGGCTGGTTCTAATTCTATTGGTGATGCTTTTCGTCAGATTCAAGGGGGATTTGCTAAAGCGATGATTTGCGGTGGATGTGAAGCAGCGGTTACACCTTTGTCAGTAGCAGGATTTGCTGCTGCACGGGCTTTATCTACTCGCAATGATGATCCAGCCCATGCTTGTCGTCCGTTTGATCGCGATCGCGATGGCTTTGTCATGGGTGAAGGTGCAGGGATTTTAATTCTCGAAGAATTAGAACACGCCATCAGTCGTGGTGCAAGAATTTATGGGGAAATTATTGGTTATGGGATGACCTGTGATGCTTACCACATGACTTCCCCAGTCCCTGGAGGTTTAGGTGCAGCTAGAGCAATGGAATTGGCTTTAAAGGATGGGGCGATCGCACCGGAAATGGTAAGTTACATCAATGCTCATGGAACTAGCACACCAGCCAATGATGTGAATGAAACTGCGGCGATCAAAAAAGCCTTGGGAGATCATGCGTATCAAGTAGCAATTAGTTCTACTAAATCTATGACAGGACATCTATTAGGTGGTTCTGGTGGGATTGAAGCAGTAGCGACAATTTTAGCGATCGCTAATGACCAAATTCCCCCAACTATCAATATCGAAAATCTTGATCCAGGGTGTGACTTAGATTATGTTCCTCATCATAGCCGCGCCCAAAAAGTAGAAGTAGCCTTATCTAATTCTTTTGGTTTTGGTGGTCATAATGTCACCTTGGCCTTTAAGAAATTCACCCCCTAAAGGTATTTGCTAGTCAGGTAATAGGTGAAATTAATAACCCAATTACTAAGACTTGTATGATCTATCCCTAAATTATTTTGCTACTGGTTAGCTTTCAAAGAAGTGAACCTGTGGCAAGTATGATAGATATCATTGCTTAATCCTGAGAATGGCTAACGCCAAGCTTGGTGAACAGCATGACCAAATTATCAGCTTATTCATCACTAAAAACTCAGAAGATCCCGGTTGTCCATCAACAATTGGGAATGGGATGATGAGGAAAGTGGGATCACTTGATAATGACCCCAGCTAAAAAAAGCTAAAAAGAGTGCTAACCCGTCGTTAACAATAAGAAATTATGGCTGTTGCAACCCAATCCATCCAAGAACTTTGTATTAATTCAATCCGCTTTTTGGCTGTAGATGCCATAGAAAAATCCAAATCGGGACACCCTGGACTGCCCATGGGCGCTGCTCCTATGGCTTTTGTACTTTGGGATCGCTTCATGCGCTATAACCCCAAAAATCCCCAGTGGTTCAACCGCGATCGCTTTGTCTTGTCCGCAGGTCATGGCTCAATGTTGCAGTATGCCTTGTTGTACTTGACAGGCTACGATAGCGTTACCATAGACGACATCAAGCAATTTCGTCAATGGGGTGCTAAGACCCCAGGCCACCCTGAAAACTTTGTTACAGCCGGCGTAGAAGTAACAACAGGACCTCTAGGTCAAGGAATTGCCAATGCAGTTGGTTTAGCCGTAGCCGAAGCACACCTAGCTGCTAAATTCAACAAACCCGATGCCAAGATTGTTGACCACTACACTTATGTAATTCTTGGTGATGGTTGCAACATGGAAGGGATTTCTGGTGAAGCAGCTTCCATCGCCGGACATTGGGGATTAGGTAAACTAATTGCTCTTTATGACGATAACCACATCTCCATTGATGGTTCTACAGATGTAGCATTTACCGAAGACGTTTCCAAACGGTTTGAATCCTACGGTTGGCACGTTCTGCACGTTGCAAATGGTAACACCGATTTAGAAGGAATTGCCAAAGCGATCGAAGCAGCAAAAGCTGTCACCGACAAACCCACCATGATTAAGGTGACAACCACCATCGGTTATGGTTCTCCTAACAAAGCTAACACCGCAGGTATTCACGGCGCAGCCTTGGGTCCAGATGAAACAGCATTAACTCGGACAAACTTGGGTTGGAACTACGCACCATTTGAAATCCCTGCTGATGCCCTTAACCATGCCCGCAAGGCTGTAGAACGCGGTGCAGGTTATGAATCCGATTGGAACAAGACCTATGCTGACTACAAAGCTAAATACCCCCAAGAAGCGGCTGAATTTGACCGTTTTGTGAGCGGCAAATTACCAGACGGTTGGGACAAAGTATTACCTACCTACACAGCAGAAGATAAAGCATTACCCACCCGCAAACACTCAGAAAACTGCCTCAACAAACTAGCCGCAGTTTTACCAGAATTAATTGGTGGTTCTGCCGACTTAACCCACTCCAACCTCACCGAACTCAAAGGTTTTGGCGACTTCCAGAAAGGACACTTCCAAAACCGCAACATCCACTTTGGTGTACGTGAACACGCCATGGGTGCAATCTGTAACGGCATGGCGTTGCATAACTCAGGTTTAATTCCCTATGGTGCAACCTTCCTGATCTTCACAGATTATATGCGGGCGGCAATTCGTTTGGCTGCTCTCTCTGAAGCTGGCTCAATTTGGGTAATGACTCATGACTCCATTGGCCAAGGTGAAGACGGTCCTACTCACCAACCCATTGAAACCCTTGCTTCCCTCCGCGCGATTCCTGACTTAACCGTAATTCGTCCTGCTGACGGAAATGAAACATCTGGTGGTTACAAAGTCGCAATTGAAAAGTCTAAAGCACAAGCTTCTACTTTATTGGCGTTCACTCGTCAAAATGTCCCCAATCTAGCAGGTACATCCATTGCAGGTGTTGCTAAAGGTGGATACACAATCGTTGATTGCCAAGGTACACCAGATATTATCCTCATTGGTACAGGTTCAGAATTGAGCCTCTGTGTCAGTGCAGCGGAAAAATTAACTGCTGAAGGTAAGAAAGTTCGTGTTGTTTCTATGCCTTCTTCTACCTTGTTTGATACACAAGACGCAGCTTATAAAGAATCTATTCTTCCTAAAGCTGTTACCAAGCGTCTATCTGTAGAAGCTGCTAGTAGCTTCGGTTGGCACAAATATATCGGTAGTGAAGGTGATACAGTAAGTATTGATACTTTTGGCGCTTCTGCTCCTGGTAACACTTGTTTGGAGAAGTTTGGCTTCACTGTTGATAATGTTTTAGCTAAAGCCAAAGCTTTGTTAGCTTAATTATCACAGGATATTCTCTGATTTTTTGGGTGGGCTAAAAAGCTCACCTTTTTTCTTATAATTTCTGGCGTTTTAGGCCAACCTACTTACCCTAACCGGGGACGTATTCCATAATGACGATATTGCCAATAATCCCGCAGAATCCGGTTATGATCAAAACATAAATTACCAGGAACACACCAAGGCTCGAAAATACCCACACTTTTAGCATCATCACCAGCGAAAGGTTCACCTATAGCTGTTGCTAAAAATACGATACTAATCGTATGTTGACGAGGATCACGACTAGGATCAGAATAAACTAATAACTGTTCGATTAACTCTATTTTTAAACCTATTTCTTCCTCTGCTTCCCTCATAGCTGCCTTTTCCACAGCTTCGCCATAATCAACGAAACCACCGGGTAGCGCCCAACCTAAAGGTTCATTATGTCTTTCAATCAGGATAATGGGGCGATGAGGTCTATCAATTAATTCAATAATGATATCAACAGTAGGAGCAGGATTTCTGTAAGTCATAATTATTTATTTCTGTTTTTGTTCTCGTTTTTGGCGTAGAAAAGCAATCATTTTCTTGTCTTCATCTTTAATGTGATGGATCAGCCAATCTGTCAAAAAATGGGATACAGTAATAGTAATCTGAGATGTATTTTGTATCTTTATTTGTTGATTAAACTCTTCTACTTGTTGCCGCAGGAGTTCATGTTTTGCCTTATGCTCCAGGTAGCCTGGATAATTATTTTTAAGCATAAATTCTTCTTCGGTTTCAAAATGAATAGTTGTGTAAATTTTCAGACTTTCTAAAGTTCTTTCTAGTAATTCTTCTCCTCTCCCTACTAGCATGGCACTATTGAGAGCATTAATAGCATGGAAAAGGCTTTGATGTTGATTATCAATGAGGATATAGCCTGTTTCGTACTCGGTCCGCCATTGTGCAATCTCTAGTTTATTATCACTAGAAACCGATGAGATATGATCAGTTTTAGACTCACTCCAATGACCATGACGGCAAAATGAAATCATCTTTTTGTCTTCATCTTTAATGTGATGAATTAACCAATCAGTTAAAAAGTGAGAAACTGCATTTGTTAACTTGGATAAGTCATCATAATTTTTCTTCTCAAAGCTCAAAACCTTGGCTTTAAGGGCTTCATGCTTCTGCTTATGTTCTACATAATCTGGATATTTATGGTCGAGCATGAATTTTTCTTCAGTGTCGAAATGAACTGTGGTATAGTCTTTTAAACTATCAAGTGTTTTTCCTAATAACGCTTCGCCCTGTCCCTCCAACATCGCACTATTTAGCGCATTAATGGTACTAAATAAACTTTTATGCTGCTCATCAATAATATCATTGCCTGTTTCATACTCCGGTCGCCATTGCGCGATTTTAATACTCATATAGAACTCCTCAACAGAGAATAAAATTTAACTTCTTAGACATCCGAGTAATTATAGAAATGTTTGCTGTGTAAAACTTGCAATCAAAATCTTCGTATTCCTTTACAATTTTTACTATTTCTTTATACTGAGAATCTATCTATATTAACTATACCATGATAACTTCAATGAAGTTCTCGATTGTTAGTTATAAACAGGACTTGGGCAGGTGATATTTGAGTACCATGGGTCAGACTAGATAGTTTGTTAAGAATCAAAATATTTTTAATATTTGACACACTCTACAAAATAAATTGAATGTAACATTTGTCTAAGTCCTCATAAACAATCTACTCATATTTACAATTAACTATGCCTTTTCCTAGATCAAGTGGTATTTTACTGCATCCTAGTTCTTTCCCCAGTCGTTTTGGTATTGGGGATTTAGGTTTGGAAGCTTATCGGTTTATTGATTTTCTCAAAGATAGTCATCAACAATATTGGCAAGTTTTACCTCTAGGTCCAACTGGTTATGGTAATTCTCCCTATATGTGCTACTCCGCAATGGCGGGAAATTACTTTTTGATTAGTCCCGATAAGTTATTAGATGAGGGTTTGTTAATTGAAGAAGATTTAGCTGATTTACCAGATTTTCCAGTAAATAAAGTAGATTTTAACGAAGTTATCCCTATTAAGGTCAATCTACTCATTAAAGCTTGTGAGGATTTTAAAACTAAAGCAAATTCCCAGCAGAAACAAGCTTTTGCTAAGTTTTGTGCTGATAAAGGCTATTGGTTAAATAATTATGCGCTATTTATGGCGATAAAAGATGCCCAAAAGGGTAAAAGCTGGCATAATTGGCAACCGGAATTGGCAAAGCGTGAACCAGTAGCTTTAGCCAAAATTGAAAAAGAGTTAGCAGAGGAGATTTTTTATTACAAGTTTGTCCAATATGAGTTTTTCCGTCAGTGGTCAGAACTCAAAAATTATGCTAATGAGAATGGTATAGATATTATTGGTGATATCCCCATTTATGTAGCTCATGATAGTGCTGATGTTTGGGCGAATCCAGATATTTTTGCTTTAGATGAAGAAACGGGCGAAGTGGCTTTAATGGCGGGTGTACCACCAGATTACTTTAGCGCCACTGGTCAATTATGGGGCAATCCGGTTTATAACTGGGAAGAATTGCAAAAACAAGACTTTAAATGGTGGATCTTGCGCTTTGAGGCGATGTTGGATTATGTGGATATAATTCGCATTGATCACTTCCGGGGTTTTGAAGCTTATTGGGCTGTACCCCAAGGGGAAGAAACGGCTATGAATGGCGAATGGATTGAAGCGCCTGGTGTAGCTTTGTTTGAAACTATTAGAAAGCGGTTGGGTAAGTTACCTGTTTTGGCGGAAGATTTGGGGATCATTACGCCAGAGGTAGAAGCACTGCGAGATCAGTTTGAGTTTCCAGGGATGAAGGTATTACAGTTTGCTTTTGGTTCTGATCCCGGTAATCCGTTTTTACCCTTTAACTACACTCGCAATGCTGTAGTTTATACTGGCACTCACGACAATGATACGACTGTGGGCTGGTTTAATGCTGCGAATGATTACGAAAAGCAAAATTTGTTGTTGTATTTGGGTTGTATTAGTCCTGACGGGATAAACTGGGATTTAATTAGATTAGCTTTGAGTTCGATCGCCAATCAAGCAATTATTCCGTTACAGGATGTATTAGGGTTGGGAAATGAAGCCCGGATGAATTTTCCGAGTACAGCACAAGGAAATTGGGAATGGCGTTACCAAGCAGGTGTATTAACGCCAGATTTAGGCGATCGCTTAAAAACTCTTACTCTCCGTTACGGACGCGCTCATAGACAGTGATAAATGAGGTGATTGTGGATTTGAAATTAACGATTTCGGCTTAATCAATCATCAGCACCTGAGATTTTTCCTGGATTGGCGTAGTTAGTAACCTTTCAACAATTGACAATGGATAATGGAAAATTACCTCTCCCAAAAGTGTAGAGGATCGAAAGTAAGGAAAGTTTTTTCTTACTCTTTCCTTGAAAAGAGAGGTTTTAAACCAAATCACCCATTGTCAATTGTCAATTAATTAAGAGCAATCCAAAATTTTACTCTATTCTATAAGTTTGGTTTAGCAGCAATTTTAATTTCTTGAGTTTTCCCCATTTCTCCCATTTCCTTTGGTTTCTGCTGATTGACGCTCATTAAAACGCCTCCAGCATTATTAGTTTTTACTGTTAGTTGTTTAGTGGCTTTCCAAGTGCGACTAGAACCCTCTGGTAAAACTCCTTCAAAGGCGGTTTTGCCATCGGTAACTACACTAATCCAAGAAGATGCCTTTAAAGTAACACCAACTTGTACAGACTGTGAATTGTTATTCCCTGTTGTTTCCGCGTTTGTTAATTTTGCTTGTGTATTGGGTTGAATTTGGCTATTATTTGCCTGCAAGGAGGCATTATTCAATAATTGCGATAAACCATTAACAGAGCAAAAGATCAGCGCAATATAGAACAGGTAGAGATGAATAGGACGTAATTGAGGAATATTTAGGCCTTTTTTTGTGGATTGAAAACCCACCGATTGAGAACCAATAGGAAAATGACTGGCAAATTCCCCTCCTTTGATACCTAAAGCGTCTGCAAACTGTCTAATAAAGCCTTGAATATAAATGGGTTCTGGTAAGTCAGTTAACTTGCCTTCTTCGATTGCTTGCAAAAGTCGTCGAGGAATTCTGGTCGTTACGACTAACTCATCAAGAGTTAAATTTTTCTCTTGACGGAGTGCAGCTAATTGAGCGCCAATTTGTGCCAACTTTTCGGATTGGTGTTCCTTGATAGAAGGTTTGATTGGCTGTTCTTCCTTCTTTCTGAACCATTTCATGCTTTCCCTTTACTCCTTAACTCAGCTTTGTCTTAATAGGTGTGCGATTTATCTGCTTATTTAAAAAACTAATCTCATCTCCAGTGAGATGACGATATTTCCCAACTGGCAAAAAAGGTGTTATTGACGTTTCTAATTGAATTGAACCAATCGCTGTCCGATGTAGTTGAATAACTGGATATCCTAATTGTTGAGCTACACGGCGGATTTGGCGGTTTCTTCCCTCCTGTAAGACAATTTTTAAACAGCTTTGATCAGGATAACTGGCAATTAAATGCACCTGAGCAGGTCTGGTCATTTTTCCTTCTAGAACTACACCCTGACTCCACATTTTGAGAACTTTTGCTGGGGGATGTCCTTGAACGACAACACGATATGTTTTACAAATACTATGACTCGGATGGGTAAGTCCATAAGTTAGTTCCCCATCATTTGTCAAGATTAATGCTCCCGTAGAGTCTACATCTAAGCGGCCGACAGGGTGAATACCCGATCCCTGTCTTAATTCTGGTGGTAGCAGATCTAACACAGTTGCTCTTCCTTGAGGATCATAGCAAGTAGATACAAATCCTGTGGGTTTATGCACTAATAGATACATCAAGGATGGACGCTGTTCTACCAACACAGGTTTACCATCAATGGAGATTTTATCTAGCTGGGGATCGACTTTTTGACCTAAATGTGCCAATATTCCATTAACATACACTCGTGATTGCTTAATCATTTCTTCAGCTTCACGTCGTGAGGCAATACCCCATTGAGCGATAATTTTTTGTAACCGTGCCTCCATCTGAAAATTGTTGATTTTGTGTTGAATACGTAAACAACTAATGTTTGCACTTGGTTATTAACAAACTTCAGTGCTAAGGTTAAGGACTGTTTAAGTTCCTTAAAAACTGATCATATCTATATTGATAGAACCGTCGGAAAATGATAAAACCAAGTTCCTCGAATACACATAACAGAAAAGTTAGGATAATTACAAAAGTTTTAACATCAGCGATCAAACTATGGTTAAGAACCCAACTGTCTCAAGTATCTCATTTAGAGGTACAAATCAAAGCAAGCGATCGCCAACTTCTTGCAGGCTGTATTCCAGGGCTATCTATTTCTGCTAGTCACGCGGTGTATCAAGGTCTTTCTATCACACAAATCGAACTTGAGGCAGAAAACATACAGCTTAATGTGGCCTCAATCCTCAAAGGACAACCGCTGCAATTATCAGCAGTAGTACCTGTGATGGGTAAGCTGGTAGTAGAGGAACAGGATCTTAATAATTCCCTTTCATCTCCATTATTAGCGAATGCTATAAATGATGTCCTGGTTACAGTATTACCAGAATGTAGCCTCAATTCCAAGTCCATTACTTGGCGAAAAATCACCCTTGACAATCAGCTATTGATCCTCAATGGTATTCCTATCTCTGATCCTGAAGGGGTATTCTTCAATGTTTATTTAGGGTTAGAACTACTTAACGGCCAAGAACTGCAATTGACAAAAGTCCAAATTAAGACCCATCAAGATGTTCTTTTAGACAGGAATTCTCCTTATATTATAAATCTAGGAACAGATGTTGATATCCAAGAAATTTCTTTGATACCAGGTCAACTAAGTTGCTATGGACGCATCAACGTTAACCCATAATCATGAAAATATCCAACCTGAATATTCACGGAAATTACTGTAAATTACCCTGCTATTTTGACTGACATTGGTAACGGGATATTAAAGCTCATTGTAGTTCCTGTTAAAGAGTTTTTTCTAACAAAGGTAAAAGCAATGTCACAAAATAATAAACTAGAGGAGCAGTGAAAATATAACTATCGGTTCGATCTAAAATACCACCATGGCCAGGGATTAATTGTCCTGAATCTTTGACTCCTGCATCACGTTTAAGCAAGGATTCTGTTAAATCGCCTAATAAACTAGCAATACCGATAATCAAACCCAATGTTACACCAGCAATTAACCAGTGGGGAAAATGGAGAAAATAAGCTCCTGCGATAGCAACAGCAACACTGGCACTAATGCCAAAAACCGCACCTTCCACAGTTTTTTTGGGACTAATATCCGATAAACGAGTTTTACCAAAGAATTTACCAAAAATATAAGCACCAATATCCGCTGCCCAGATACAAAAGAAAGAGAGAATTGTCGCGGTTAAACCTGTTGGCAAAGAAGTAAAATTGCCTTGGCTGATATCTTGCCAATTAGATGGCCAGTAACCACCTAAAGGCAAATTGATGGTAACAGCATGATTAATTCCTCGTAACCGTACCCAATAATTTGGTAAATAACCTACATAAAATAACCCCATAATAGAAGCAGAAATATCAGCAATGGTGGCTAATTTGGGCTGAAACAGGAGGTAAAAACAAATGAGTGTGCCGGCTATGGGCATAATAGCATCAGCTAAACTACCATCCAGAGTAGAAATTGCCAACAATACCTGACTGACAAACATAGTAATTATTACTGATGGTGTGATCCCGCGCGATCGCACCAAATTAAAATATTCTTGTTGACCTAAAAATACGACAATAGCGATCGCCACTGTAAAGTACCAACCTCCTAATAGGGTTGATGATAGCGCCATGATAATCGCAATAATTCCACTAATAATTCGAGGCCAGGGCATAAGCAATTAAAAATTAAAAATTAAAAATGCAAAATTTAAAGATGAGGATTCGTCACTGCTGCTGGAATTGAAAATTGATGTGTCAGAACTAACTGAGGACTTTCCCCCAAATCCCACACCGAAAATTACTGCTCTTGAATGGAGAATAAACACAGAAAAAAATCTCAACAGCAAATCATAACAGATTTTTTTCTGACCTTCACCCATATTCAAACCATCATTTTTAATTTTCAATTTTTTAATCTAATTTTTCAGCACTCAGAATAAAAATGGGATCACCTGCTACAAAAGTTTGAGAATAACCCCGTGTTTCCAAACGGTTAACCCCTGACTGCACAACTTCGATATTTCTAGCTCTTAATTGAGAAAAGCTTTGTGAAATAGCATACAGACTTTCTAGATTAGCAGCAGTAGCGACCACTCGACCAGATAAAGGTAAATACTGCCAAGCTGCTTGGACAATTTCCTGTATGGCCTTTCCTCCTTCAATGCAGATCCGATCAGGTAGTAACTTGATTTGATTTAAACATTCTGGAGCGATACCTTCAATGACTTCGACGTTTTTCACTTCAAAGCGATCGCAGTTACGTTTAATTAGATTAGCTACATCCTCATCCCTTTCCACGGCAATTACCCGCCCATGAGGACACAATAAGCCTACCTCTATAGGAATTGTACCTGTTCCCGCGCCAATATCCCACAATACTGAATTTACTTGCAATCTTAGTTGGGAAATTAACAATAATCTTAATTCTCGTTGACTCAGAGGAATACCTGGTAAATTTTCAAATAATTCATCGGGAATACCGGGAGTGATGTAAGGCCAAAGTTGGGAAGGCATAAGTAATTAAAAATTAACAATTAAAAATTAAAAATGGAAAACCTCGTTGAGGTAATTATCTCATTAGTAATGGCAAGAACTGGAAATGTAGTATAATTTGCGCTAGGACATTTACTGGACTCATTAGACAAGTCATAATCTCAAGCAAGTTTAATAGACTAGTCCTATAAGTAAATTATGATTAGCAAAGAAATATTGGGAAATCGCTACGAAGTTCAACAGCAGCTAGGGAAAAAATCTGGTAGAAGGACTTTACTAGCTACTGATTTAGTAACTGGGAAATCCGTAATTGTCAAGTTACTTGCTTTTAGTAGTGATTTTGAATGGGATGATCTCAAGTTATTTGAGAGAGAAGCCCAAACCTTAAAATCTTTATCACATCCTTATATTCCTGTTTATTTAGACTATTTTCAGGTTAATTCCCCAACTTATCAAGGATTTGCCCTTGTTCAGACTTATATTCCCGCCCAAACCTTAGAACAATTTTTACAAGCTGGGAGAAAATTTACAGAAATTGAAATCAAAGAAATCGCCAAAGCAGTTTTAGAGATTTTGATATATTTACATAATTTAAATCCACCCACCATTCACCGTGATCTTAAGCCTAGCAATATTTTGTTAGGAGAGCGATCGGGCAATAGTGTCGGTTCAGTGTATTTAGTTGATTTTGGTTCAGTTCAAACTGTTCTCGCAGCAGAAATAGGGACAAGAACCATTGTGGGGACTTATGGCTATATGCCACAAGAGCAGTTTGGAGGGCGCACTGTTCCCGCTTCTGACCTTTATAGTTTAGGCGCAACTCTAATTTATTTGGTGACGGGTATTAACCCAGCCGATTTACCCCAAAAGGATTTTCGCATTCAATTTGAGCAAGTTGCGAATATTAGTCCTAGCTTAACTAACTGGTTAAAGCGAATGATAGAACCAGATTTAGAAAAGCGGTTTTCAACGGCAATTCAAGCACTTACAGCCTTAGAACAGCCAGAATATACTGAAATCACCTTAACGGGTGACAAACCAGCCGGTAGTAAAATTAAACTGACTAAAACTGAAGATATTTTAGAAGTTATTATTCCTCCGGCTGGCTTTCAAGCGTCTATGGTATTCCTGAGTTTATTTGCAATTTCCTGGAATTCGTTTATTTTATTTTGGACTATTGGCGCTCTTGCTGCACCTTTTCCCATGAACCTGCCCTTTGCTTTGTTTTCACTACCTTTTTGGGGTGTGGGCTTTTCGATGATCTATGGTTTATTTTTCAGTTTATTTGGTAGTATTCAGTTGTTTATAGATACTCAGGAAATTTCTTTTATTCATAAGTTATGGGGATTTAAAATTTGCCGTACTCGTTCAGCCCCTAAAGACAGTATCACTAAATTGGTTTATATTCCTAAACATCTGACTAAAGACTCTGATGGTGACAAAACTCAAGTACCAGCAAAATTAGAGATTTGGGCAGGAGTAACAAAATTTTCACTTGATGTTAATGCTGGGTTAATTAAATCTGAAGCAGAATTGGAATGGTTAACAAATGAATTAAGTGATTGGTTAAACATAGAAATCACCAGTTAGACTAACCCAATCCAAAATTTGCAAAGAACCTACTTGGCGATCGCCCCTTACTTAAGCCATTATTGATTTGTGAGCATAACCGGGGTGTCAACTCATAAATTTATGGAAAATATTTTAGCTAATCGCTATGAAGTACAACAACAGTTAGGCAAAAAAGCCGGACGACAAACTCTACTAGCAAAGGACTTAAAAACTGAAGAACTGGTAATTATTAAGTTACTTTCCTTTACTAGTGATTTTCAATGGGATGATCTCAAATTATTTGAGCGAGAAGCCGAAACTTTAAAATCTTTATCCCATCCCCATATTCCTGGCTATTTAGACTATTTTGAAATCAATTCACCTGAATTTAAAGGATTTGCTCTCATTCAAACTTATATCTCTGCTAAAACTTTAGAACAATATTTACAAATTGGGCGCAAGTTTACAGAAATAGAAGTTAAACAAATAGCTAAATCTGTACTCAATATTCTTATTTATTTGCATAGTTTGCATCCCCCTGTAATTCACCGTGATCTTAAACCTAGTAATATTTTATTAGGAGACAGAACAGGTAATAATGTTGGTGAAATTTATTTGATAGATTTTGGCTCAGTCCAAACAGTTTTAGCCACGGAAGGTACAGGAACAAGGACAATTGTTGGTACTTATGGTTATATGCCACAGGAACAATTTGGAGGTAGAACTGTTCCCGCTTCCGATCTTTATAGTTTAGGAGCAACATTAATTTATTTAGTCACAGGTTCTCATCCTGCCGATTTGCCAGAAAAGGATTTTCGGATTCAATTTGAGGAAGTTACTAATCTGAGTCAAAATTTTACTAATTGGTTAAGGTTGATGACAGAACCTAGTTTAGGAAATCGTTTGCGTTCTGCAAATGAAGCAATTATCGCTTTAGACAAACCCCAATTACCAATCAAGACAAATACTAAGTTAACTTCCAAAAAACCAAATGATAGTAAAATCAAACTTACTAAAAATAGATATTTGCTAGAAATCATTATTCCGCCGAGTAAGTTGCAAGCACCAAGAATAAGATTAAGTATTGCCACCATATTCTTAATCTATATTATCTCGTTTGTATGGAATGCAACTTTATTAACAGTTAATGGTCAAACCTTCTTCTGGATATTTTTAACTGGTATCTTGTTTTTGATGTCTCTATATATATTTAATTTATTTAAAAGTATTATTTTGCGGATTGATCAAGATAAAATTTCTATACATTACGATTTCTTTGGATATGATATCTATTTTTATCCGCCAGCATACAGAGATGATATTTGCCTGTTACAAAGAATAAGAACTTATGTTCATAAAAGCTCTAAGAAGAGCAGTAGCTTAGAAATTAAAGCTCAGATTATCATTTGGGCTGGAACAGACAAGAATTTTATTATTGGCAATAATAATGATTTAGTTTCTGAACCGGAGCTTGATTGGCTGGCGCAGGAACTGAGTGAGTGGTTAAATCTGCCAATTCGGACAGAATAGTTGTCTGAATAAAGATTTGCAGGATTTCGGGATAAAAGTTCCAAATAGCGCATATTTAATTGCTGGAGATGTCTAATAAATTCTATAGTTAGTTGTAGTTATGCAAAGGGAAGCTGATATGTTTGGATTAGGATTGCCGGAAGTAGTGATTATTGCTGTAGTCGCAATTTTGATTTTTGGACCAAAGAAAATTCCTGAGATAGGGGGAGTTTTAGGAAAAAGCCTGAAAAATTTCCAAGAAGGAATGAAGAAATCAGATGAAGATCAGTCAGATTTATAGCGATTTACATTTAGGTGAGGTACACCGAAGAAAGAATTAACCGCAGATAGAAGATGATGAACGCGGATAAACGCAGATGAATCTGTACCTTAGTAGGCTAGGAAACGCTATATAATCGTCTTGGGATACGGAGAGAGAGGGATTCGAACCCTCGTATACATTTCTGCATAACAGACTTTCCAGGTCTGCGCCTTCAACCACTCGGCCATCTCTCCAGGTGTCACTGATTCATCATCATATAATAGGTTGCGAAAAAAAGCAACTGTTTTCTCAAATAAATTTTTCGGTATTCCTGGGTTTAAAGATGCGAGGTTTTCAATCCATTATTCCTATAATAAGGGGTGAAATCCCAAAATCCGAAATTAAGATGGTTGCCACGCATACAATTAGAGTTCACGATCGCAAAACTGGTATATCATATACCCTTAATGTTCCCGAAGACCGTTATATTCTGCACACCGCTGAACATAATGGGGCAGAACTCCCTTTTTCTTGTCGGAATGGGGCTTGTACTACTTGCGCTGTCAGAGTTTTGTCAGGAGATATTTATCAACCGGAAGCTATTGGACTTTCTCCAGATTTACGTCGCCAGGGTTACGCTTTATTATGTGTAAGTTACGCCCGTTCTGATTTGGAACTGGAAACACAAGATGAAGATGAAGTTTATGAACTTCAGTTTGGACGGTTTTTTGGTAAAGGCAGAGTTAAAGCGGGTTTACCCTTAGATGACGACTAAGATTTTTTTTGTGTTGGGGTGGATAAATTGGTTAGCGAGGATGGCTGCTGTATTCCGTCTTCGCGTTTTTATGCCCAAAATAATTATATTAGGGACTTTGTTATTGTTGGTGAGTTGTCAAAGTCAAAACAACTCTGCCATAACATTGGCTGAGGTAAAAGTAGCCAGGGTTGTGAGTGGACAGAGTTTGGAAGTATTGGGTATGGAGGAACAGACAAATTTAATTTCTCCAGTCCGGTTAATTGGTTTAGATGCACCAGATTTGCGTCAAACCCCATGGGGAGAAGATGGTAAAAAATTGCTAGAAACTTTAATGGGTGGTGCAAATCAAACTGTGAATTTGGAATTTGACTTTGAAGCCAAGGATCAATTCAACAGAACTTTAGCTTATGTATGGAAAGATCAAGTGTTATTAAATGAAGAAGTTGTCAAACAAGGATATGCTTTATTTGTAGCGCGATCGCCTAATCACAAATACGACCAACGCCTAGAACGCGCTCAACAATGGGCGAGAATCATGGGAAAAGGTATCTGGAATACTGATAAACCCATGCGTCTAACTCCTGGCGAATTCCGCCGTCTCTATCGTTAAATCCACTGACAACTGACCAATATGCAAATTTTTCTAGATATTGCTACAGAAGCAGCTTTAGCCGCAGGTGTAGTTTTACAAGATTATTTAGGTAAATTAGAAGATGCAATCACCGAAAAAGGCCGTC
This sequence comes from Anabaena sp. UHCC 0204, assembly GCF_009711975.1. Taxonomy (GTDB): domain Bacteria; phylum Cyanobacteriota; class Cyanobacteriia; order Cyanobacteriales; family Nostocaceae; genus Dolichospermum. Next base: position 286,373 of record NZ_VIKW01000003.1, on the reverse strand, counting down.
CTGGTGATTTAGTTACTGCTGCTGATAAGGCTTCGGAACAGGTAATTTTAGAAATATTGCGTCGCCATTTTCCCCAACATTCTATCCTGGCTGAGGAGTCAGGAAAACTGGGAAATCAAGATAATGAATTTCTTTGGGCAATTGATCCTCTTGATGGTACAACCAATTACGCTCATCAATATCCCTGTTTCGCTGTTTCTATTGGGCTATTCATTCAGGGTATGCCAAAAGTAGGTGTAATTTATGATCCTTTCCATAATGAATTATTTCGGGCTGCTGCTGGTTTAGGTGCAACTCGTAACCGTCGCCCTATCCAAGTATCAGAAACAACGGAATTAAGCAAAAGTCTATTGGTAAGTGGATTTGCTTATGATCGTCGAGAAACTGCTGATAATAATTATGCAGAGTTTTGTCATCTGACTCATCTGACTCAAGGTGTGAGACGGGGCGGTTCAGCATCTTTGGATTTAGCTTATGTAGCCTGTGGCAGACTTGATGGTTATTGGGAAAGGGGAATTGCGCCTTGGGACGTTGCTGCTGGTATAATCTTGGTGCAGGAAGCAGGTGGGAAGGTAACTGCTTATGATGGTAGTCCTATTCAAATTGAATCGGGAAGAATTCTCGCTACTAATGGTTATCTTCACGACAGCCTCAGTCAAACACTAATCCAAGTTCCACCTTTATCAACTTGGACATAATTGGTTTTTCAACAACTGATATTCAAGGGTGGAAGATAGAAAGGAAGATCAGGAAAGGTTTTTTATTCTTTCTCTGCAAAACAAAAGAGCTTTAAAGCCAAATTAACCAACTCTCTATTGTCAATTGTCAGTTAATAATAATTAGGGATTGGATGTAAAAAATATAGCCTCTGACCCTAATTGTTACTATTTTCATTGTTCCCTAGACAATTGACCTAGAGAGCCAAGTAAACTAGAAAAAACTCTGCTTGGGTGCGATACTTGTACTATGTCGTTCAAACTAGATTCTGGATTATTTACTTATGATTTCATTGACCATCACGCAGTGTTATGTGTGCCAGTTGATGCAGAAATTAAAGAAGTTCGTAAACGTTATTTGCAAATTGCCCGTCTTCTGCACCCAGATAGTTCTAATGTAGGGGGTGAGCCAGAAAAACAGATTGCTAATCAATTGTTATCAAAATTAGTTAACCCCGCCTATGAGAAGTTATCTCTAGAACGTAATCGTGGGGAATATTTATTAATATTGTCGCAAATAGGTAAGCGGTTGGCACAAGAAGCAGCATCAATTAACCTGAAGACAGAATTAGCCCATGAATTGGTAGCTGCGCCCAATATTAGTATCTCCTATAAAGCGGCGATCGCGAAAATAGCCGAAACTCAATTTAGTGATTTGCAACAATCAGACAAAATCATCGCTCAAGTTAGTGAACTAAATTTAGTTTACCTGATGCGCGTTGCTGGGCAGTCAGTCAGTAAACCTGTTTCTACCCAAATCCAAAATTCTCCTCAAAAATTACCCCCAACACCACCACCAAAAGAAGAGACAGTAGTAGAACAGTACCTGCGTCGCGCCCAAAATTTGTTAGAAAAAAACCAATTGTCTCAAGCCAAAGTAGAATTACAGGATGCCTTAAAGTTAGAACCGAGAAATAGTCATTGCCATAGTTTGATTGCAATGGTATATTTACGGCAAAATCAACTGAAAATGGCAAAAATTCACTTTGATAATGCTCTGAAGTTAGATCCTACTGAAAAAATTGCTTTGGAATGGAAACCCAAGGTAGATAAAGCTTTAGGAAATACAAACAGTGGTTCTCAAGTAAAATCCTCTGCCAAAACTGAAGAGGATATTCCAGAGAAGTCTGGAAATGGCGGTTTGTTTGGTGGTTTGTTTGGCGGGAAGAAAAAATAATGGTGTATCAACCAGCAGCGGGAGCAAGGGATCTATTACCTTTAGATGTGGCGCAAAAACGCTGGATTGAAGATAGATTAGAACAAGTATTTATCCGTTGGGGATATCATCGGATTATTACCTCAACTTTGGAAAGAATGGATACCCTCTTGGCGGGTGAAGCAATTCAGCGCCATAAGGTAGTTCAACTCCAAAATGGTCAAAATGAAGAATTGGGCTTGCGTCCAGAATTGACGGCTTCTATCGCCCGGACAGTGGTAACTCGCATGGCAGATGCGACCTATCCCCACCGACTCTATTACAATGCTAATGTTTTTCGCCGTAATTGGGAAGGCCGCCATAATCGTCAGCAAGAGTATTATCAAGCTGGGGTGGAGTTATTAGGTGCGGGTGGATTATTAGCAAATGCTGAAGTATTGCTGTTGGTAGCAGATTGCTTAACAGCGTTGGATTTACAAGGATGGCAATTAATTTTAGGTGAAGCGGGAATTACTCGCTCCTTGCTGAATGCTTTTCCTGCTGAAATCAGAAATCAAGTCCGGACTGCGATCGCTCATCTGGATTATATCACTCTTGATAGATTACCTTTGAGTGCAGAACTACACCAACGCGCTAAAATTATGTTGGATTTGCGGGGTGATAGTCGAGAGGTTTTACAAAAAGTCAGTAGTTTACACTTAGAGCCAGATCAACAAGAGACAATAAATAATCTCAAGTCTCTAGTAGAATTACTAGATGGTAAATTCCCTTTAATCCTTGACTTGAGCTTAATTCAAACCATTGACTATTACACAGGCATTGTTTTTGAAGTAGTTAGTGATACAAATTCCCAAGCCCAAGTTTTAGGAAGTGGTGGTCGTTATGACCAATTACTAGGTTTATATCATCCCCAGGGCGAAAATATTCCTGGTATTGGCTTTGAACTGAATATTGATGATTTATACCAACTTCTAGCATCAAATCAGCAATTACCCCAAGAAATTCCCCCCAGCAATTGGTTAGTAGTCCCAGAAACCACCGATGCTGCGGCTGCGGCTTTTGCTTATGCTCAAAAGTTACGTGATTCTACACATTTAGTTAGAGTAGAAATCGGGCTAGAAAATTTAGATGCAGATGCGATTCGTCAATATGCAAGCGATCGCTCTATTTCCCAAATTGCCTGGATTAAAGCTGATGGTTCACCTACCATTGAAGCTGGATGTTAAGTAGTCGGAGAAAATTAAATTCACTGCTTGAGAGAGGGAACAGGTAACAGAAAAAACTCATGTTTAAACACATAAGATGGAAATAATGACACTGTTTTTTTTGACTGAGCTTTAAACGCACCAACTTTAGTTTCTTATCTGTTCCCTCTTCCCTGTTCCCTGTTCCCTATTTTTGTAATAATTAGTAACAGATAAAAGAGAGGGAATCGGAAAAATGCCACATACCATTGTCACAGAAGTTTGCGAAGGGGTAGCTGATTGCGTAGTTGCTTGTCCAGTCGCTTGTATTCATGAAGGACCAGGGAAAAACGCCAAAGGCACAGATTGGTACTGGATTGATTTTGCTACCTGTATTGATTGTGGCATCTGTCTCCAAGTTTGCCCCGTAGAAGGAGCAATTTTAGCAGCAGAAAGACCAGAATTGCAAAAAATAGTAAATTAGGTGACAGGTGACAGGTGACAGTAGAAGAGAGAATTACCAAATTACCTGTTTCCTGTTCCCTGTTCCCTGTTCCCTGTTCCCTCATATAACAAATGACTAATAACTATTTATTAGAAGTAGAAAACGTCCACGCTGGATATATTAAAGATGTAGATATTTTGCAAGGTGTCAACTTTCACGTTGCAGCAGGAGAATTAGTCACAGTAATTGGTCCTAATGGTGCGGGTAAATCCACTTTAGTAAAAACTATTTTTGGACTTTTGACACCCCATACCGGAACTATTACATTTAAAGATCAGAATTTGGTGGGTTTAAAATCAAATCAAATAGTTCAAAAAGGAATGTCCTATGTTCCCCAAATTGCCAATGTCTTTCCATCTTTAACCATAGATGAAAACTTAGAAATGGGGGCATTTGTCAGAAATATCCCATTGAAACCTCTTAAAGATAAAATATACACTATGTTTCCCAGATTGAGCGATCGCCGTCGTCAACGTGCAGGAACTCTTTCTGGTGGAGAAAGACAAATGTTAGCAATGGGTAAAGCATTAATGTTAGAACCCAGTTTACTGCTTTTGGATGAACCTTCAGCGGCTTTATCACCCATTTTGGTATCTCAAGTATTTGAGCAAATTAAACAAATTAACCAATCGGGGACTGCGATAGTTTTAGTAGAACAAAATGCCCGAAAAGCTTTGGAAATGGCAGATCGTGGTTATGTGTTAGAATCAGGAAGAGATGCTATTTCTGGATCTGGTAGGGAATTATTAACTGATCCAAAAGTGGGAGAATTATATTTAGGTGCTAGTAAGGGACATTAAATAATTATTAAACCGTTTCATCAGCTACTCTCCTATTATCATTAATAATGATATATTCCTGATTAAAATACACAACTTATCAGGAAGATAAATGAGTAGAATTAACGGATTTATAGGTCGGCGTAACTTTTTGAAAGTAGTAGGTTTAAGTAGTTTTAGTATTGCTACTATTACAGCTTGTAATCGGGTAATTGAGCGAAGTGAAGAAACAGTAATTAGTGATACAAAAGTAGATAATCCTCAGCCAGTGAATGCAAATGAAGCTATCAGGCGTTTATTAGCAGGAAACCAAAGATTTGTTAATCAGAAACAACGAAGTTCTCAATTATCACCAGAGAGATTGAAAAAAACTGCTCAAGCACAATATCCTTTTGCAGCCATATTAGGTTGTGCTGATTCTCGTGTTCCCACAGAAACCATTTTTGATCAAGGAATTGGTGATTTATTTGTTGTGCGTGTAGCCGGAAATGTTGCGAATGATGTAGCTATAGGTAGTCTAGAATATTCTACAGCAGTTTTAGGTTCACAGTTGATTGTAGTTTTAGGTCATCAAAATTGCGGTGCTGTGAAAGCAGCAATGCAAACTGAACCTGCACCTGGTAGAATTGGCATAATCATTGAACAGATTAAACCAGCTTTAAGAAATACTAAATTAAACGAGAATAATACTAATAATGCAGTTATAGCTAATATCAACTATCAAATCCAAAAAATGCAAAAAAGTTCAGTAATTTTAGATAAATTAGTTAAAGCAGGTAAGTTAAAAATTATTGGTGCTTTTTACAATTTGGCAACAGGTAAAATTGATTTTATCAATCAATGAATAATTTTTGATGTTGCATAATGGAAGTATGAATTAAGCTCACGCAAAGACGCAAAGGCGCAAAGGTAAGAGTTTTAAACGTTAAAGTCAGAGAAGTAATGAGTATGATATACTTTTCATGAGGGCAGTATGAATTTAGAATATTGAAAATTATTGGGAAATATGACTACACAAACAATATCATCACCGGCAGTATATCAAGGTCAGTTTGGAGAATTTACAATTACCCAGAGCGATCGCCAAAGTGTGATAATTTACCGTACAGGTTTAATGATAGCAGCACTGTGTTTTGCCATTGGTAGCGGTTTAGTCTTATTCTATCCCCAACCTGCGGCAATTCAAGCGATTACCCCTCTCTACACCTGTTTTAGTCTTGCACTGGGTGTCAGTTTATTAACTATTCATATTTATATGGCATCTTTGCACCGAATTCTCCAAGTTTTTTGGGTAATTGGCAGCATTTCGGCATTTATTTTTGGACATGGTGATAGTCAAGCTTTTGCAATTACTGTTTATCAGCAACCCCTAAGTATATTAGGGATTGGTTTTACTTTTGCAGCTTTAACAGGTATTTTTTTCAAAGAAGGTTTTTGTTTCAATCGTTTAGAAACTAAAATCTTAACTCCCCTTGTTCCCTTAGTATTATTAGGACATTTAACAGGAATTTTATCAACTCAAGCAGAACAAGTTTTATTAGGAATTTGGGCGATTTTCTTTTTAATCTTTGCTGTGCGGAAAGTAATCCAAACTATTCCTCCCGATATTGGTGATAAATCTGTATTTGACTATTTGAAAAATCAACATTTAGCAAAGGTTTAATCTAATTGCATAAAATAAAAGTAACCCGTATTTATCTGCGTTTATCTGCGTTCATCTGCGTTCAATCATTCTAAAAATCTTATTCCATGCAGCTTCATCTTAATTTGGTATGTCAAACACAGAAGAACGTAAATATTGGTTAGCTTGGTCACAAATTTCCGGTATTGGTCCCATATTACTGCAAAGATTACAACAGCATTTTGGTAACTTAGAAACAGCTTGGAAAGCTGGTCCGGGGGAATTGCGAAAAGTTGAAGGTTTGGGATTTCAGACATTAGAAAAAATTGTTCAACAAAAATCCCGTTTAAACCCAGAACAACTACTTACCCAACACCAACAAGCAAACCCACTTTTTTGGACACCAGCAGACCCAGAATACCCCCAACTACTGCGAGAAATCCCCAGTCCACCACCGTTGTTATATTATCGGGGTGAAGTTGATTTACAGGAAAATTCAGGAGAAAAACCCTTAGTGGGAATTGTGGGAACTCGTCAACCTACAGAATATGGAATTAAATGGACTCGACAAATTAGCACCGCTTTAGCAAAAAATGGTTTTACCGTTGTTTCTGGTATGGCCGAAGGGATAGATACCGAAAGTCACGCAGCCGCAATGAAAGCGGGAGGAAGAACAATAGCAGTAGTGGGAACAGGTGTAGATGTTATTTATCCCCATAAAAATAGAGATTTATATAAACAGATTTTGACATCTGGAATAGTAATTAGTGAATATCCGGCGAGAACTGCACCCAACCGCACCCATTTTCCCCGTCGAAATCGCATTATTGCTGGTTTAAGCCGTGCATTATTAGTAATGGAAGCACCCATAAAATCAGGTGCATTAATTACTGCTACATACTCTAATGAATTTGGTAGAGATGTTTACGCATTACCGGGAAGAATTGATGATCAACCATCACAAGGTTGTTTAAAATTAATTAGTCAAGGTGCGGGTTTAATTAATCAAGAACTCAGTGAATTATTAATTATGTTGGGAGCAATTCCCCAAATAGATATAGAAACACCAATAGTTAAATCTGTTCCTATCCCTAATTTACCACCAGAATTACAACAGGTTATAGATACCTTGTCTATTGATGCTTTATCGTTTGATTTTATTATTCAAAAAACAGGTATGGATGCTGGTTTAGTTTCCAGTTCTTTATTGCAATTGGAACTCATGGGTTTAGTTACCCAACTTCCTGGAATGCGATATCAAAAATGTTAAGAAAGCTGGGAAACTTAGAAAATTTAGTCGAATAATGATTCTAAATCTCGATAACCACTAGCAATACGAGTAATATTAATTTCCATTTTCTCTTCTTGAGGATAGTAAAATATGATGTAGTCATCAACAACAAAACCACGCAGATTTTTTGCTAGTCTTCCATAACTTTTACCCATACTTGGAAAACTAGCAACTAATTTACACTTACTTCTAATTTTATCAAAAAGTTGACTAGCAGCTTTGGGATTACTATTACCAAGATACTCACAAATTTCTTCTAAATCTTGAATAGCTTCATCAGAAAATGAGTATTTACCCATTGTCTAATTCCTCTTCTATCTGTTTAATTTTTGCTTGTAGTCTAGCAAAAACCACCTCACCGTCTGTTACTTGTCCATTATGAATTTGTTCAGTTCCTACTGCTATTTTTTCCCTTAGTTCCTCTAATCTTCTTTCTCTACCCAGCAGTAAATTAAAAGCCTCATTTACTGCATCTTCTATATTTTCAAATCTACCTGTGGCAATATAAGCTTGTATTAATTCCTCTGTTTCCGGGTTGAGTTGAATATTCATGATATGTTCTCCATTTGATAGATAGCCTTAAAGCTGTTCTAACAACAAATTCACATTTTTTCTGCAACAGATTGGAATTTTGAATTGTTTTATTGGGGTGGGTAATATTGTGGAGTTGTTATAGGAGGTGGATAAGCGCCTACAGGTGGATTATTAACCATCCCATTAGGTGCAATTGGATTCATGAGCGGTGGTTGAATAGGTTGCTGAATTAAGGGTTGAACAGGTGGTTGATAATTTGTAGAATTATTTGGTGTAACTGTGGCTTGGCTAAAGTGTTGGTAAGCAGCACTAGAAATAGAACTAATTAATTTTCCCGCACGAGGATCATTATGGGGACGTTGTACCATGATAGCGGCGATATAACGCTTACCAGTGGGGACATCCACTAAACCCGCATCTCCTAACATTGTGCCAATATCACCTGTTTTGTGGTAAGCACTTGCTCCTTTTCCTAAACCAGCAGGTAAGAGATTATCCCGTTGAGTGCGACTCATGATATTAAGTATTAAATCACGCGATCGCATACTCACAACACTACCTTGATTCACCATTGAGATTAAATTTCCCAATTCTCTGGGACTGGTAGTATTAGTTCCTGGTAAATCTGGGAGAGGATTACGAATCATCGTCGTAGTCAATCCCCAACTGCGAAAACGCCCATTGAGTACCTCTTGTCCACCTAATTTAGCAATTAGCATATTTGTGGCGGTATTGTCGCTAATTGTCATCATTTTCGTAGCTACATCAAGAGCAGTGTACTTACTGTCTGGGGGTTGATATTGCATATTTCCCGAACCCCCAGCAATCATCTCTTTTTCCAGAGTTAACATTTCATCCAAGCGGATTTTACCAGCATCTACATCTTGGAAAAAAGCAATCAAAATGGGGATTTTAATGGTACTGGCAGCAGCAAAACTAGCATTACTATTAATATCTACATAACCACCATTATCTAAGTCTAATAAAAACACACCTGGAATGAGATCAGCGTTAGTTGTAGAGAGAGTTTGCAGAGTATTTTTTAAAGGTGCAATTTCCTGGGAAAGATATAAGCTGGTATTCTGAGATTGAGTTGCTGCTTGAGATGGTTTAGTTCCAGATACAGACGCAACTGAACTGATGCGATTAGCGGGGTCTAGGACTGACAAGAACGTGCCAACGATCGCACCCACACCTATCCCTACAATCAACAACCGCAAGGCATATAACATGGTTCTAGCCATGGGTTTTAACCTGGTCTTGCGTGATCCCCTTCTTTCTATTTTCGGCTTTTCTATACGTACAGTTTTTAACCTCACCGTTCCTGGTGGGGAAAGTTGAGTATTCTTCCTAACTTTGGGTATGGGTTTAACTCCTGGTGGCATCATCACCCGTGATGGTGGTCTTCGCCCCCCAGTCGCTATAGGAACAGGACTGTTATGATTATTTATACGTATTAATGTTGCAGCTTCTCTTTGGCTAGAAACTGGCTGTTGACTAATAACTTTTTTCTGTCCTGTCTTGGAGACTGGACGCTTACGCCGGCGACGCTGTACAGGTTGCCTTCGTGATAGAGGTATGAGTTTGTCACTTGATTCTGACATAGCTACTCCTTGTCACCTTCGACCCAGATTTTTAATTGATGCACCACTCTACTCAGTCTACCTTGGGGGACTAAGTAGTATTTTCGTATCCAGTTTACGCTATATTTGTATTTTTGGGTAATAACTGGGTATTTAATTATCCATTTTGTTAGTTATCTTGTTGTGCTGATTAATTGCCCATTCTACCTGCCGTAAAATCCCCCGTAACATTCCTACCTCGGCAGTTTGTAAATATGCCCGGTTATATAGGTGGCGAAATTTTTCCATGCGACTAGCTGCGGTATGAGGATAAAGATAACCAATGGAAAGCAATAAAGATTCCAATTGTTGATAATAAGCTTCTATTGCATCTAAAGGAGCAATTTCTGTGGGTGTGATATTTTGATCTGTGTATAAGTCTATAGATTGCGACAATTCATAACAACAAATAGAAACCGCAGTAGCTAAATTTAAAGATGGATATTCTGGATTAGTGGGAATAAAAACTAATTTGTGGGCATAATTTATTTCTTCATTAGTTAATCCCCGATCTTCTCTACCAAAAATTAAAGCTACAGGTTTTTCTGCGGCCGCTAATAGCCAGGGTAAAGCCATGCGGGGGGTTTCTAAAGGTATTTCTCCACTGTATTCACGCCCCATGGTAGCGATCGCTCGCACACATCCTTGCAATGCTTCTGGTAATGTCTTGACGATCAGCGCCGATTCTAAAATATCTTTACCATGAACCGCCATTTTTACAGATTCTAAAGATGAGCGATCGCATTGAGGATTTACTAATATTAATTGAGATAAGCCAAAATTTTTCATAACTCTGGCTACTGAACCTACATTCAACGGACCCGCTGGTTCTACTAATACTATTCTGATTCCAGCCAATCCCATATTTTACCTCTATAGAGTATCCTTTCGGACTATTTTACTCGGATTTCTCACAAGTCACGGAGTAATGAACCACGAAGAAGCGAAGAAAACGAAGGAAAGAGAGTTTGAGAGATATTTTGCGTAAGTCCTATAGATGTTTCTCAGGAATTTTAGTGAGCGATTCCCTTCAATCCTTACCTCCTCCACTGCCCAGATGTGTCAAAATAAAGAATTGTAATAAAAAATATTGTTAAGGAAATTTAGTGACTTCAACTGCTCAAGCTAGTGCGAGTGCGCGTCGTGCGGTCTTTCCATTTACAGCCATCGTCGGCCAAGAAGAAATGAAACTGGCGCTGCTGTTAAATGTCATTGACCCCAAAATTGGTGGTGTAATGATTATGGGCGATCGCGGCACCGGCAAATCTACAACTATCCGCGCCTTGGCGGACCTCTTACCAGAAATCTCTGTTGTCGCCAATGACCCCTTCAACAGTGACCCCAATGACCCGGACTTAATGAGTGATGAAGTTCGTCAACAAGTCGCCCAGGGTATGGAAATTCCCATCGCTCACAAAAAGGTGCAAATGGTAGATTTACCATTGGGCGCTACCGAAGACCGGGTTTGTGGGACAATTGACATTGAAAAGGCTTTATCTGAAGGTGTGAAAGCTTTTGAACCCGGACTACTAGCCAAAGCCAACAGAGGCATTCTCTACGTTGATGAGGTCAACTTGTTAGATGACCACTTAGTAGACGTACTCCTCGATTCTGCTGCTAGTGGTTGGAACACCGTGGAACGGGAAGGGATTTCTATCCGTCACCCAGCCAGGTTTGTTCTCGTCGGTTCGGGAAACCCAGAAGAAGGGGAACTCCGTCCCCAACTCCTCGACCGTTTTGGAATGCACGCGGAAATTCACACTGTCAAAGAACCAGCTTTGCGGGTACAAATTGTGGAAGAACGGGGCGAATTTGACCAAAATCCTCCTGAATATTTACAAAAACACACAACCCCCCAAGAAGCATTACAACAGCAAATTGTCAATGCTCAGGAATTATTACCACAAGTTAATTTAGACTATGATTTTCGGGTAAAAATTTCCGAAGTTTGTTCAGAATTAGATGTGGATGGTTTGCGGGGTGATATCGTTACTAACCGCGCTGCTAAAGCCTTAACTGCGTTTGAAGGACGGACAGAAGTTACAGTAGACGATATCCGTCGGGTAATTACTTTATGTCTGCGTCACCGTCTGCGGAAAGACCCCCTAGAATCCATTGATACTGGCTATAAAGTGGAAAAGGTCTTTTGTCGCGTTTTTGGTGTTGAACCACCAGAAGATGCTACACAGAAAAACGGTGCAGGGATGAAAGCCGGCGTTCGTTAGTTAATATAAATGTGAGTCAGTGGTTAGTATTTATTTTATTGACCACTGACAACTGACAACTGACCACTGACTATTAACAAATTATGAGAACCTGGAATTTTTGGTTAAATAGCTTGATTTTATCTAGTCAATATCATCCGCCACGATTTGTAGAATTATTAATGTTGACATTAGCGATCGCTATGTTAACAATTTCTACAATTATACCAGATCCGCCTTACATAATATTAGGTTTAAGTCTCGTAGTTGGCGCATCAACTTCTATTTTAGTCCGAGAATCAATCTCTCCCAATGAACACAGTCACATAGTTTTCACTCAACAACGCATCACCCAATTTACAGCATTACTCCTATTAGGAATTAGCATTTACGGTTTTGCAGATTTAATTCACACACTCTAAGTTTTCTCGGTGCATCATCCTTTACATTAAACTTTCAGGATCAATTCCTAATTTTTTTAACATCTCTGTTAATTTATGAACTTTTTCCTCACTTTCCTGAATCCGTTCTTCTGGTGTTAAAAATCTTTTTCCCTGTTCATCAAACCAATATAACCATTCCCTAGTTATTCCTTGATAAGTTCCTATCTCTTTACCAATTCCTAAACCTATTTCTGGTAGCCAAACTGGATTTCTGGGTTGTAAGATATATTCTCCATTTGTTAATTTATAAACCTCTAATTTTTCTTTTATTGTTCTTAGAGGACAATATATTACATAATATAAAATTTCCAAATCTTGAGCATATATGTTTCCTTTAGTTATATGTTCTTCTCGATAAGTTTTAGATACTATTTCCAATGCTAAAATTGGGGACTTTTTCTCTTCCCATAATACATAACTTGGACGTAGATCTTCATTAATACCTTTAACTCTAGGAACACCAATACTTAAAAACCCTTCTGGGACAATAGCAGGTTTCTTCGGATCATAATATATTCCCATACCTGCGCCAAAAAACCAATCTTGTCTTTGTGACCAGATTAAGGCTAAAATACTTTCTAATAATCCCGGAACAAGATGCTGTAATTGATTATCAAGTGGTGTGTCTTTAGAGTCAGGTAATGTGTGAGATGAAGGTAAACAATGTAAAGAGTCGTAATCTAGCATGATTGATACTACCAATTTTACTTAAATTAAACTTTCAGGATCAACACCTAATTTTTTTAACATCTCTGCTAATTTCTGAGCTTTTTCTTCAGATTCTAAACGTTTTCTTTCAGATTCTAAACGGTTTCTTTCAGATTCTAACTGTTTTCTTTCAGATTCTAAACGTTGTTCTTCACTTTGTAGAATCCGTTCTTCCGGTGTTAAAAATCTTTTTCCCTGTTCATCAAACCAATATAACCATTGTCTAGTGATTCCTTGATAAGTTCCCTTTTCCCAACCAATTCCTAAACCTATTTCTGATAACCAAACTGGATTTCCTGGAATTAAAACATATTCACCATTGACTAATTGATAAACTTCCAAAGATGCTTGTTCACTTAGTAAGGGATTATAAACTACATAATATAAGACTCCCAACTTTTGAGCATACATTTCTTTCTTAGTTTCATATTCATTTCTATAGGTTTTAGAAACTACTTCTAATACTAAAGTTGGTAATTTTTTCTCTTCCCATAATACATAACTTCGACGTAATTTTTCATTAATAATTCTGGGAACGCCAATACTTAAAAATCCATCTGGGACAATTGCAGGTTTATTGGTATCATAATGTATTCCCATATCTACACCAAAAAACCAATCTTGTCTTTGTGACCAGATTAAAGCTAACATGGCTTTTAATAAACCGGGAATTAAATCTTGTAGTTCGTTATCCACTGGTGTGTCGTCAGAGTCGGGTAATTCTTCAGATGAAGGTAAACAATTTAATTGGCTGTATTTTAACATGATTGATATTACCAATTCTTTTTATAGTATAATTCATTATTTCGATATAGTATTCGATATTTCGATATGCTACTCTTAGAACTAGATACCAACTTCTTAGATCATTTCATAATTTATAGCTTTACCGTTCTCTTTATGTAAAACAACATTTATTGTAGGTTGGGTTGAGGAACGAAACCCAACACTCGTATCTTAGAAGTATGTTAGAGGAAGTGGTAAAACCGAATTTATTTACAAAATGAAAACAGAAGTCGGGGATATTTTTATCCTTGAATTATCGCTTTTTCTGCTTCGGTTAAACCATATAATTTATAAACAATTTCATCAATTAACCAATCATATTGTTTTAGTTGCTTTTTGATTGGTAAGAGTGTATTTAAACTTGATTTATATTCTTTTTCTAATGTTTCTTGTTCTTTTCTCGCGGTGGGATCTATTTTTAGTTTTTTCTGATTCTTCTTGAGGATACCAATTAATTCATCAAAGGTTAAATGGTTATCTGCTTGTTTTTGTTTGGAATAATCACCTAAATAATTTTGAATTTTCGATTTATTGGTAAGATTATCAATATCAACACCGATAAATCTTTCTAACCATGTTAAAAAGCCTTTGATTTCTGTTTGTTTTTGTTTATTTAATTCTATCATTTGTTCTGCTAAATATGCGAGGAAATTATGAATTACATCTGCTTCTGATAGTTGTTGATTTAGGTGATGATCAATTTGGGTAAGTAAAATATCTGGTTGATGATTGATTTGATATTGTTGGTAAAGATTAATTGTGTTTTCTAGATATTCTTGGCGTTTTTCTGGGGAAGTTGTAAAGGAAATTTTAGGAACTGGTATTCTTGATAAATAAATAACTTTAACTTCAGCAAAAGGCTTACCAACCATCTGGAAATTTTTCTTTTGATACCACCATTTAATATAAAAAGAATTTAATATTGATAACAAAAAATAATCAGAAAAACTACTCTCTTCTTTTTTAATGAGACAATGTACAGAGTTTTGACAAATTCTGAAATCACAATCAATACTTGCAATAATTAAATCGTCAGTGCGTCGAACTATGATTTTTTGATTTCTAAATATACTTTCATTTCTTGGTGCAGCTAACCATGTACCATATTTAACATAAATAAGATCATTTTTAATTGCATATTTTTGTATATCTCCACCTGTAATTATTGGTTCAAAATCTGGTAGTAAGTTATTTGATGTATATGGTTTTTCCTTCAAAATTAACGGTGTTTGAGGGGGATTACCTTTTCCTTTTTCGTATAATTTTGTACCTGCATATATATTTACTAATTCTTCTAACTTAATACCTTGATTAGTAGACTTGTTCAAAATATTAATTTCTTCCATATTTAAATAATAATCAATCACATATCCTTCATTTAAAAACCATTCAGATGTCAAACGAGAATATTTAGAAATTATTTCTTGATTCGCAAAATTTAAAACTTCTGTATTTTCAGAACTATTAATATTTTTAGAAACTATTAAAGCAGCAGTTTCTACA
The DNA here is from genome assembly GCF_009711975.1 of Anabaena sp. UHCC 0204. Classification (GTDB taxonomy): domain Bacteria; phylum Cyanobacteriota; class Cyanobacteriia; order Cyanobacteriales; family Nostocaceae; genus Dolichospermum. Next base: position 271,321 of record NZ_VIKW01000003.1, on the reverse strand, counting down.
ATTGCATCTTGAAAAGCTGATCTAAATTCAGCTATTTTAATTAATTGCGTGGTTTGTAAAATTAATTTTCTAAACTCACAACCACTTTCTAGAGTCATCCATGTATTAGGAGTAATTAAGCCTATAGTACCAATTTTGGAAATTATATTTAATGATAATTCAATAAAAAATAGATAAATATCTTTGGAAGTGACAGTATTACTAATATATTGTAATTTAGCACTTGTATAGTCTTTATACGTTGATCCATAAGGTGGATTTCCAATCACAGCATCAAAACCGGGATTTTCTTTCCAACTTGCATTTTCTAAATCAATAAAAACCTCCGGAAATTCCAAATCCCAATGAAAAAACCGCTTTTCTTCAAACAACTTTCTCGCATCTTCATATACCGCAATATCAGCAGTATTCATAGTTTCAGGATTAATATTAATCGCATTAGTACCATAAACCCGTAAAAAATGATCAGCACGTTTCAAACCAAAATATTTAGAAACATAAATATCTAATAACCGTTTATAAGGTTTCGCAGCTTTATCAAACTCCTTAAATAATCTTTCGCTAGTTTCCACCTCCGCAAAAGTTGCATCACTTAACGTACTCACACCGCGCATAATTTCCGCAGCAAGTAACAACCCCACAAATGGACCAGTTAATAAATTTAATTGTCCACTTTCTTCCTTTACCATATTTGCTTCTGCTTCTCGCGCAGTCGTACCAATCAGCGAATTACCGCAACGTAAATGATGATCTAAAAAACTCAAAGGTGCGCCAATTGTGAAAGAATGTAACCATAAACTCACCTTAGCTAATTCTACCGCCATTGGGTTCAAATCCACACCATAAATACAGCGTTTCATTACCACACGTTGCAAAAGTTGAGTATCTTCTAATTTATTGGCATCAATAGTAATTCCCTGTTGTTGTAAATTTGCTAAAATGCTTTCGCGGGTTTTTGATAACATATCTAAAACCGGATTATGTTCAGGATATTCATTTAAAATAATGATTAATTCATCTGTAAAATAATCAACAGCTTCCACTAAAAAATGTCCGCTTCCCATAGCAGGATCACATATTTTAATATCCAGTAAAGTATTTGTACTTTTTCTTTTTAAACGTTGTAAATCCTTTTGTAACCCGTTACGACTTTGTACTCCTAATCTACCATCTGCCATTTTTTCATGTAATTGGCTAATTTGCACCATTAAATCCGCAAATTTTTGTTTTTTCTCCTCTAAAATCGGTTTGAGAGTATGACTAATAATGTATTTAACAATATAATCTGGTGTGTAATAAGAACCCGTTGCTTTTCGTTCACCTTTATCATTTGCTAAATGGACTTTTCCGGTATTTCCATCTTCAATAACTAAGCGATATTCTAATAAACCTTCATAAATCGAACCCAATTGTCGCACACCTAAAAAGCTGTAGTCAATGGGAAGTTTTTCAAACCGTGCTAATTTATCCAAAGCTGGAAATAAGACAGCATCAGATAATTGATGTTCATACAGAAAATAATTATCTGGATAATCTTTGATATCTTCAGTTTCATGAAAATCAAAATGAAATAAACCACCATTATAACGAGGTACTTCTAAAGCTGCATCACCTCTATCTACTATTTCAAATAAACCTAATAAACTCTTATAAATCTTTGTCGAAGTTTGACTTAATGTTCTTTGTTTATCAACGCTTTCCGCTATTTCTTGAGTAATTTTAATCAAACTATAATCACGGTAAGCGGTGGTAATTGGTAATAAATTTCTCGCTTCGGCATATAATAAAAATAACAACTTATATAAAAATGATAAAGTAGCTGCATAAACCTGTTTTGGTTCTCCAGTTTTTCCCCGTCGCATTGCGTCTGCAACAAAACCCCCTGCTAAGTCAGGAAATATCTGATCAAATACTAATGTTTTTAATTCGTTTCCTACTTGAGTCGCATAAGTTGTACTTCCTTCTCTGACTCTTTCTAAAAAGTTTTTATTGTAGCTGTCTTTTTCAAAAGCTGCACTTCTAAAAAATAACCAAAAGGATTTAAATTTCTCTAAATCTTCACTTTCTAATAATTCTACTAAATCAATGGGATAAAATTCCGTTGCGGTTGAAGATGCTTGACGATAATATAAACGCCATTCTCTACCATTGGTTAAAATTCCCCAATCAACTCCTGTACCTGTGAGATAACTAGAAATCTGAAAAGATGGGTTTTCGTTCTTAAAAATATCCCGTTTATCATTAGCAGAAACTTTACTTAATGGTCTTTCCCAATATTTAGCTTCTGCTATTACTAATACTTTACCATAAAAAGCAGTTTCATTATTTTGAAAAGAGTAAGCTATATCCCTTTCACTTTCATTTGCAAACAACGCATAATCAGGGCGTTCGGCTCTACCTTTCCCACGAGTAACGACTTGAGGAATATTAGAAAACCCTAAAATATCTAATACAGGTTTAATAAATACATCTTCAGTTTGTGCTTCATTGAGAGTAGGTAAAATTGCTATTTTTGATAAATAAAGATTTTTTAATTGCTCAAATTCTGCTTGAATATTTAATTGCCATTCTGGAGATTCTTGAATCCGATAGTCTAAATAATGTTGAGAGAATAATGGTTTATTGATATTTTTTGAATCTATCATAATTTCAACTCCAAAATAATGTATATAGATCTACTAAATCTTAAATAGGATTTTCTGATCATATCAAGTAAGTAACTAAACAAAAATAACTCAACTTAGATTAAGTAATGTAAAAAAGATTGAGATGATTTGGTAGTAAGGGCTTCAGCCCTTAAATGAGGACTAAAGTCCTCACTACAAACCTGGGTTCATATTGTACCTACATCAATTCCCTTTTCTTGCAACTTTGTTAATAATTCTTGATACTGTTGAATAGCTATTTCCTTTTCTTGACGTTCTTGTTTAGCAAGTTGATCAAATTCCACAGATGTGAGAAACTTTTTACCATCAGGATAATAAATTTCTAAATTATCAGATGTAATTTGAAAACGTATTCCCAATCTTGGACTTACCCAATTATAAATATCTTCAATAGCTACAAAACCATCTTCAGAATGCACAAAACCGGATAATTCTAAAGTATCAGGATCATAAATATAATATTCTTCCACACCATAACGTTGATAAAAAAGCGATTTATTAATCATCGCTGAAGTTCTATTTCCTGGAGATAAAATTTCAAAAACTACTTGAGGAGGAATATTATTCTCTTTCCACTGTTGATATGAACCTCTATCTCCCTTTGGTCTACCAAAAACTACTAATACATCAGGTGCTTGACGAATTTTCGGATTTCCCTCGACAGGATACCATAGTAAATCACCAGCAATAAATACATCTGGATTTGATGCAAATAATATTTCTAAATTTTCTTTAATTTTAACAATCCATTGATATTGTTTGGTATTATCTGCCATTGCTTGACCGTCGCTGTCAGGGTAGATGATTTCTGGTGTGGTTTCTGCTGATAATTGCTGTACCATAGTGGACATATCTCCCATAGGGATAGATTCTGATATCTACTGAATCAGGACTTACGCACAAGTCACGAAAGAACGAACCACGAAGGAGCGAAGGACACAAAGAAAATAGGGTTTCAGAGATATTTTGCGTAAGTCCTATGAATTAATCATAATAGACATCCCGTAAAAAAAAATGTAGAGACTTTCCATATCGCATTTCTACTGTAAAACGAAAAAATTAGATTTCTTTAACTCTTATTCTTTGCGTCTTTGCGCCTTGGCGTGAGGCTAATTCATACATTCAATTAGCAAAGCCAAAAAATCTCATAATTTTCACTTAATATATAAAATTAAAGCGAAAGATAAAACCAAACAAACAGACTCCATGCGTATTTCTCTAAACTGGTTAAAAGAACTCGTAGAAATCAAACAGACTCCAGAAGAACTGGCGGAAACCTTGACAATGGCAGGGTTTGAAGTAGAAGATATAGAAGATCGTCGCACTTGGGCAGATGGTGTTGTTGTGGGAAGAGTGCTAGAACGTCAACCACACCCCAATGCAGATAAACTGAGCGTTTGTACAGTTGATATTGGTGCTGCTGAGACTGTAAATATCGTTTGCGGTGCTGGAAACGTCCGCGCAGACATCTATGTTCCCGTCGCAACTACAGGAACTTATTTACCCAACATTGATTTAAAAATTAAACCTGCAAAACTGCGCGGTGTTCCCTCCAACGGCATGATATGTTCTTTGAAGGAACTAGGTTTACCCACTGATATTGACGGTATTCATATCTTCCCGGAGGAAAATCTTGTTCTGGGTAGTGACGTGCGTCCCCTGTTGGGTTTGGAAGATGTGATTTTAGATGTCACCGCTACCGCTAACCGTGCTGACGCTTTATCTATGGTGGGTATTGCGCGGGAAGTAGCAGCTTTAACTGGGGGAAAATTATCAATTCCCCAAATTGCAGAAGTGGAAAATACCAAAACTGCAAAAAATCTCACTTTGAAAATTTCCGAAACCCAAGCTTGTCCGGCTTATATTGGTACAGTTGTTGAACAAGTAAAAATTGCACCTTCTCCTGAATGGTTACAACAACGTTTGCGTTCTGCGGGTGTCAGACCAATTAATAATGTAGTTGATATCACTAACTATGTGTTGTTAGAAAGAGGACAACCTCTCCACGCTTTCGACAAAGAGCGTTTACAATCTGTAGGTGGGGGAGAAAATTTAATTATTGGTGTGCGGTTTGCGGAAACGGGAGAAACTTTAAAAACCTTAGATGGAAATAACCGGAATTTATCAACCCAAAATTTATTAATTACTGCTAATAATCAAGCGGTGGCTTTAGCAGGTGTCATGGGTGGTGCGGAAACGGAAGTTCATGAAGGTACACAAAGTTTAGTTTTAGAAGCTGCATTATTTGATTCTGTGGCTATTCGTCGTTCTTCTCGGAGTGCGGGGTTAAGAAGTGAGGCTTCTGGCAGATATGAAAGAGGAGTAAATCGGGCAGAATTAGAAATAGCTTGTCACCGCGCTTTATCTTTAATTAGTGAGTTAGCAGCAGGGGTAATTGTTCAGCAGGAAATTTCCGATTATCGTCCAGATGCTTCCACTTGGTCACATTCTATTACCTTGCGTTTGGATAGAGTCAATGAAGTGCTAGGTCCAATTGAATTAGCAGGAGAAACAGGAGAACTACAAGCAGAAGATGTAGAAAAAATCCTCACTGCTTTAGGATGTAAATTAATCACAATTGAAGAACAAATTTGGCAGGTAACAGTACCTCCTTATCGTTATCGGGATTTAGAACGGGAAATTGATTTAATTGAAGAAATTGCTCGTTTATATGGTTATGATAAATTCTGCGATACTTTACCAGAAAAATCTGAAGCTGGTTATTTACCTTTAGATCAAGAATTAGTTCGTAAGTTAAGATCGTGTCTAAGGGCTGAAGGTTTGACGGAATTAATTCATTATTCTTTAGTTAAACCAGGTGAAGATAGACAAATAGTTTTAAGTAATCCTTTGTTTGCTGAATATTCAGCTTTACGCACTGATTTGATTTCTGGTTTAATTGATGCCTTTCAATACAATTTACAACAAGGAAATGGGGCATTAAATGGTTTTGAAATCGGCAGGATTTTCTGGCGCGAAGAAGAAGGTTTAGAAGAAGCGGAAATATTGGCTGGGATTATTGGTGGTGATATAACTTCTGGTAAATGGTTACGGGGTGGGAAAGAAGAACCAATTACTTGGTTTGAAGCAAAAGGCATTTTAGAAAGTGTCTTTAGACAACTGGGTTTAGAGGTGGAATTTCAACCAGAAAATCGAGATTCTCGCTTACATCCTGGACGCACTGCTTCACTTTGGGAAAGAGGAAATAGATTGGGTACATTTGGTCAAGTTCATCCCCAATTACGGCGAGAAAAAGATTTACCAGATGCCGTTTATGTGTTTCAATTAGATTTAGATGCGTTATTAGATGCCGTAAGTAGTGAAGAGTTATTAACTCCCAAATTTACATCTTACTCTACTTATCCAGCCAGCGATCGCGATATTGCCTTTTTTGCCCCAATTAAAATCACAGTCTCGGAAATTGAAAAGGTCATTAACAAAGCCGGTAAGGGGTTATTAGACTCAGTAGAAGTGTTTGATGAATATCGTGGTGAAAATGTCCCCACAGGACAACGCAGTTTAGCTTTTCGCTTAGTTTATCGTGTGAGCGATCGCACTCTGACTGAAACTGAAATTGAACCAGTTCATGATAAGGTGAGGACGGCTTTAGTCGAGAAATTTGGTGTTAGTCTCAGAAGTTAGAATTTGGTAATTGGTAATGGGAAAAAGGTAATTCCCAATTCTCATTACCATTTGGGGTATATAGCAATTCCCATTTAAGTGAGGTACAAGAACAGGACTTACGCAAAATTATGAAGAAATGAACCGCAGAGGACGCAGGAGAGAAATTTCCTTCTCTCTTCTTCCTCCTGACTTCTTTACCTCGGTTTTCCTAGTGTCGTAATGTAGATAACGGCTTCATCAGTAGGGATACCCAAAACTTCGTTTACTTGGTCATCAAAGAAGCCAGCGATACCACTGACACCCAAATTGAGCCGAATAGCTGCTAAATTTAGTCTTTGTCCTAAAATACCAGCATCTAAATGTAAATAACGGTAAACACGATCTCCATATTGAGCGATCGCATTTTTTAAATCAGCGGTATGAAATAATACTGCTCCTGCATCCCTACCTAATTCCTGTCCCAAACACAGAAAATGTAATTCTCGACGGAAATTTTTAAAGCGAATTTGTCGTAATTCTTGCGCTTTTGGTGCGTAATAATAACAACCAGCATCTAATCCTTGCACTCCAGAAACAACAATAAATGTTTCTATTAAATTCAAATCGAAATGATCAGGATGAGGATCTAAATTTTGATCAATGTAATTTTGAGGTTGATAAGTAAAATCCAGTAAAGCTTTGAGTTCATCAAAATTCAAATTTTCACCATTATACGCACGGGTAGAACGGCGTTTATAGATAGTATTTGATAATTCTGATAAATGTTCTCCCCAATAAATTGGTGCAGTTCGAGTCGGAATCTTTTCACAGAAAGGAAAATTGTATTTATCTTCTAAAGACTTTTCTGGTTGGACATTTGGTAGATTTAACTTATCAGTTGTTGTAGATGAAATTTGGGTATGTAAATGAAAATATTTCAGCAATTCACCATCAGGAATAGATGGATAATTAGTATCAGTTGTTGAAGGTAAAGCAGTTCGTCCTAGAGGTAAATTTTGACGCACATCTAACAAATCTGCCAAAGCTAAAACAGCCGTTGTTCCTTCTTGTTCCTGATCAATATAAAGTAAATCATTAACAGCTTCATCCACAAAACCGCCGATTAAATGAGCGCGATAATCAGCAATATTAGCAGCCAACTCAATATTACTTAAAAGATGCCCAGTATCGAGAAAAATTCGGCGGTAAGCCCTGTCTTCATAACGCCAAGCAGAACGATAAAAAACCGCAGTAGTAATAATAGCTAATTGGGTACTTTCTAAAGCAGGATGCCAAAAACAAGCCGCTTGTAAAGTTTGCCAAACATCACTTTCCCAAAAGTGCATTAAAGAATGACTTCGACATTGATAGTTATAGAGTCCCGGTGGTAATAATGGCGTACCACGAGAAACTAAATATACCTCAGCCGGATACAACCCCCCAGCACTGGGAGCAGACCGTAGGTATACAGCACTACCCATAGAAGGCATTTTTGCCGTGAGTCCATAACTGTGAAATAATAGTTGAGAAAGTCGCCACCACCATTGGGTATCTGATTTATTGGCAACTGTTTCCACCGTTTCTTGCAGATAGGGTTTGAGGTCAATATCAGCACCAATTTTGTACTCTTTAAACGGTACAGGCTGTTTAGCCCAGTCTAAATTATGACTTTTAGAAGCCAGGGTTTGGGGGTCATATTTAGTCCGGTCGTGATAATGTTGAGCTATGGATTGATCGATTTCTGGCATAGTAATTTTAATATCCTCGTATTCCTATTCTTGATTTTGACATTCATTTGCTCGATTAATTCGTGCTAATCAGTACAATTTTCAACCATGCAAAATTAGAAACTAAAAGTTCAAACCTGAAAATTTATTTTTTCTGCTAAAATTCCCTCTCAGTTGTCCTCGAAAAGATTAAGAAAATGATACCTGTCCGTCACACTCTATCAACATCTGATATTCAACTTTCTTACCTGGAATGGAATCAAGGTCAAGAACCATTACTGTTGTTACATGGTATGGCTGATAATGCTTTGGTTTGGTCTAGTTTAGGAGATTATTTAGCAGCAGATTATCATATAATTGCACCAGATATGCGTGGTCATGGTGAGAGTAGTAAACCAGAAAAAGATTATACTTTTGACAGTGCGATCGCTGATTTGGAAGCATTAATGGATAAACTGGGATGGTCTGCGGCTCATATCGTCAGTCACTCTTGGACAGGGAAATTAGCCGCTATTTGGGCTAGAAAAAACCCAGCCAGGTTAAAAAGTATCACACTAGTAGATCCCATTTTTATCTGGAAAATGCCCAGTTTCCTCAAAATCACATTTCCTCTATTGTACCGCGTCTTACCTTTCCTCAAAAGCATGGGACCTTTTGCTAGTTACGAAGAAGCCGAACAAAAAATTCGACAACTCAGCCAATATCTAAATTGGAGTTCTTTACAACAGCAAGTTTTTCAAGCCGGAATTGAACAAAAATCCGATGGTACTTGGGGTAGCAAATTTACCATTGCCGCCCGTGACGGGATTTTTGACGCAGTAATGGACGTACCAGGTTTCATTAACCCAGTTGATACACCTGCCCTCTTTATACAACCAGAAAAAGGTGTCAACCGCCAAAATTGGCAAATTCAACCCTACAAAACCAACCTCAAAAACTTAAATTTCCTGCAAGTTCCCGGAAATCATTGGCCATTTTTAAGTAACCCCACAGAATTTAATCAAACAGTCGCTGCTTTTTTAGCAACCCAAAAATGAGATAATCATCTCAAGTTGTCAATTATCAATTATCAATTGTCAATTATTTATGAGCCTCTGCATTAATCCAGTTTGTCCTCAACCCAACCACCCAGATAATGATGAAAACCGCTTTTGTCAAAGTTGTGGTTCGCAATTGGAATTGATAGGACGTTATCGAGTCTTACGTTTATTGAGTGACAAAACTGGTTTTAGCAAAGTTTATGAAGCTTACCAGCAAGATACACCAAAAATTCTCAAAGTCCTCAAAGAAGAACTAGCAAATGATTCTAAAGCTGTTTCCCTATTTCAACAAGAAGTAAATGTTTTAGAACAATTAAATCATCCTGGTATTCCCAAAGCGGAAGGTTACTTTCCATATCAAACCAGAAATAATGTGATCTTACATTGTATGGTCATGGAAAAGATTGAAGGACCGAATTTAGAACAGTGGTTAAAGCAACAACAAAATCGCCCAATTTCCGAAGCTCAAGCCATAGCTTGGTTAAAACAATTATTAGAAATTTTAGATTTAGTTCACAACAAACAATATCTCCATAGAGATATTAAACCATCAAATATTATGATTCGTCCTGATGGACAATTAGTATTAATTGACTTTGGTACAGCCAGAGAAATCACCAGAACCTATCTAGCAAATGGTGGAGGAATGACAGCCATTTCATCATCTGGTTATAGCCCTCCCGAACAAATGCGAGGACAAGCCATAGCCCAATCAGATTTCTTTGCTTTAGGAAGAACTTTTGTATTTTTATTAACGGGATTTCAACCCGGACAATTATATGATCCTCATTTAGATATTTTACAATGGCGAAATCATGCAAATCATGTTTCTCCCATATTATTAGATTTCGTTGATTGGTTAATGTCAATGGAAGTGAATAAACGTCCTCACAATGTTGAAGAAATTTTGAGCAGATTAGCAGAAATTGAATGTCAACTAACAGAAAATACATCTGCAACTGTGAATATTGGAGGAAATTTAAAAACCGCAATAGTTAACAAAATAACTACTAATCACACCGTTATTCCACCCCAAAAACAACCAGAAAAGTTACCAATATTAGCCTGGTTTACTGCTTTAATTGTTTCCTTATTATTACTTTGGTGGATAGCATTCGCAAACAGAAATAATAAATTTACCGTTCTTCCTCCTGACTATGGACAAGCACCAGTTAAAAAAGGCAATGTTGATTATTTTCCTTATGAAGAAGGGAAAGATAGTCAAGGCAGAGTTGCCGAATTTAATATTGCGGTTTTATCAGTAGAATATAAATGGCAATTAGGTAGCACTTACCAAATTAAATATCAGGATCAAACTATTACCCTTGATTCCTTAAAATCTAACTTAGAACAAGAAGGTATCCAGAAAATTATGGAAAATCCCAGCGAGATTATTTCCGTAGGAACAGCATCTTGTGAAGGTGATATCGCTGCTGAACAAAGACGTGCGTTAGAACGTTCTCAGCAAATCCAATTATTAGGAAAAAAGATATTTAGTAATACACCCAGCGTTACAGGTTATCGCTTATTAAATCTGGGACAATTTCAAAGAAAAGATTGTCAATCTAGCCAAGACTCAACAGCTTATCAACGCAGTATTATTATTATTGGTGTCAAAAAACAAGCCGAAGGAGTAATATTAGATGAAGCTTTAAGAGATAGATTAGAGAGAAAGCCTTTTGCTGATTTTAAATTAGAAGATTATTCTCTAGGTTCACCAGATAAGTTTAAAACCATACCCAGTAATTTATAGTAGTTCTTTATGATTAAAAAAGCAGATATCAGCACCAAAAAATTAATCAGCCTCGCTCCCGAAAATTGGGTAAAATGGGTAACACAAATCCCCGATATTACCACCGGAGAAATTCTCAACTCCGAATTTCAATGGATAAGTAGAGAAAGTGATGTATTAATCAAAGCTACCAGTCCTCAGTACGGCGAATTTCTTGTTCTCAATGAGTTACAATTACGGTATAAGCCAGAAATGCCCAAAAGAATGCGGGCTTATACAGCATTAGCGGAAGAAAAATATGATCTTCCCATCTACCCCGTATTAATTAACATCCTGAAAGAAAGTGAAGCAGAAATTCCTAAACGTTATGAATCAGAGTTTGCAGGTTTACGGGCGCGTCAAGACTATCAGGTGATCAATCTTTGGGAAGTTGATGTAGAAATAGCTTTAAGCCAACCTATTCCCTCGCTGCTTCCCTTTGTACCAATTCTCAAAGGTGGAGGAGGAGAATCAACAGTTAGACAAGCATTACAAATGCTTCGTGCTGATGAAAAATTAAGCCAGTTAGAAACAGTTATGGCTTTTTTTGCTACATTCGTATTAGATAGCGCCTTAGTTCAACAAATCATGAGGTGGGATATGGAAATATTACAAGAATCTCCTTGGTATCAACAGATTAAGGAAGAAGGAAGACGAGAAGGAAGAGAAGAAGTAAGACAGGTAATGCTGTCATCTATTGAACTAATTTTAGAGTTGAAATTTGCTCAAGAAGGTTTACAATTCATGCCCAAAATATCAAAAATTGCTGATTTAGAACAGTTAAAAAATATTCAAAGAAGCATTCTAACTGTAAATACTCTTGATGAATTAGAGCAGTTTCTGCAAAGAAATTAAACTTGTGTTTTTAAATTAGTATTACTCTCCTAATCAGGGGAGAAATAATATCCAATTAGATAATTTCGTAGAGGGAGTATAGAGGTGTTAGAAAAATCTTTCTTTTATCAGGAAATTTTGCATAAAGGTAGAGAAGAAGGACGGTTGCAAGAAAGGCTTTCTGCTATTGAGTTATCTTTAGATGTAAAATTCGGCAGAGAAGGGTTAGAACTAATATCCGAAATCTCCCAAATTTCTGATTTGGAAAGATTAAAAATTATTCATAAGGATATTCTCACGGTACATAGTCTTGATCAACTACGGGAAATTATTCAGAACATTCACATTTCTGAACCAAATTAAATTATCAATAATTTATGCTCCCATTCCTGAATACTTCTTCAAACCCAAACGCCATAAAACACGATTAGCACCTAAAAATATTAAAAACCAACCTAATATTGATAAAAATCCTCTTGTTAAATCTACAGGTAATCCTACCAAAATCCTAGCGGGAAAATCAATAATATAGGGAAAAGGTGTTAACATAACTATGTTACGGACATCTTCAGGAAAAACATCTAAAGGTGCAATCAAACCCGATAAAAATAGAAAAAACAAAAACCATAGATTTTCTAAAGCGGTAGCTCTTTCTGTCCAAAATGCAAACATAGCAAAAGTATATTGCATAATAAACCGTAAAGCAAATGCCATAATTCCTGCCAATATGAATAGCAATAAATTAGCTATACTCGGCAACCAAAAAGCTTGAGGATATAAAACAAAAAATAACATTGATAAAAGCAATATAAAAGGTATTCGAGCTAATCTTTCAGCAGCATGATAAGCTACATCATGCCAAACTGGATCTATAGGTTGTAATAATTTTGGTGAAAGTTTACCTTCTACTACTTCTTTTTCAAATTCATAAATTACCCAGACAACGCTGATTTGTCTAGCTAGGAAAACCGCGAAAAAATACCGAGCAAAATCTACAGGTTCTAAGCCAAATATACCACCTTCAGCAGCTTGTACCCAAACACCCATCATGATAATTGGTAGAGAACCAGATAAAACCCATAATATTAATTCTGACCTATATTCCAACATATAGGCATAGTATACTGATAAAAAAATCAAGGCTTTTTTTAAATTTTTTTTCATGGTTATTAATAATTAGTTAAACCCTTTTTGAAAAACTCGGCCAATTACTTCTTCTACTGGTGGTTCTGTGACTGTTAAATCTACCACTTCTAAATCTGCTAAAATTTGGGAAACAGTGCGAGTCAATGCTTCTTGTTGCACAATAAATCTAACGGCTCTTCCTTCCACCATTTGCACATCACCATAGGACATAAGTTTTTCTAGTGGTAATGCTTGAACTAACTCCACATAAATTTCTCGATAAGGGGCAAAATTTTCTAATAATCCATCTAATCTGCCATCATACATGAGTTTTCCTTCGTGTATTAATAACACCCGTTCACACAAAGCTGTAATGTCAGCCATGTAATGACTAGTTAATAATACAGTTGCTTGATAAAGCCGATTATATTCTTTTAAAAAGTCACGGACTCCGACTTGAGCATTAACATCTAATCCTAAAGTTGGTTCATCGAGAAATAAAACTTGGGGACGGTGTAAAAGTGCTGCTAATAGTTCAGCTTTCATCCGTTCACCTAATGATAATTTTCGCACAGGTTGGGTGAGTTTACCTGATAAAGCCAGCATTTCTGTTAATTCACCTATTCGACGTTGAAATTCTTTGTCAGAAATATTATAAACTGCGGCGTTAATTCTCAAAGAATCAAGGGCTGGTAAATCCCAAATTAATTGCTGTTTTTGTCCCATCACTAAAGTGATTTTTTGCAAAAATGCTTCTTGACGATTAAAGGGAACAAATCCGCCAACTTTAACTGTACCATGAGAAGGATGTATTAGCCCTGTTAGCATTTTTAAAGTGGTAGTTTTACCAGCACCATTAGGTCCTAAAAAACCAACTATTTCCCCAGGTTCAATACTAAAAGAAACATCTTTAACTGCTGGAATTGAGCGATAAGTTCGGCGAAAAAAGTGGGTGATTGTTCCCCTGATCCCTGGATCTTTAATTGCTACTGGATAGGATTTACTGAGGTTTTCTGCTGTAATAATTGGCATAAAAATTTTGTCCCCTGCTACTTAATGACCTGGAGTTTTTCCACTCTACTAAGGATCGCACAGATGGCGTATAGAAAGCTTCTCTCCAGGAGAATCATTTTTTTCTAAATTTTTTAATTCCTGATTATTCTGCAAGTAATCTTTTATCCAATTACAAGCATAATCTAATTCGTTAAGAGCAAATATTTTGGGTAAATTCCAGATAATTGCCGTGCGATCGCGGCTAGTGGAAACTAAGGTGTTACCATCAGCACTAAAGGCTAAGGAAGACACAGCGTCAAGATGTCGAAACAGTGTAATTATTAGTTTTCCTTGCAGATCCCAGATTTGAATTGCATTTGTGCTATTTCCACCGGCGGCAAAAATTGTTTTTCCATCTCGGCTAAATCTTAATGGTCCTAATTTATATTTTGAATTTACCAATGTTCTTAAAAATTTCCCATCACGTTGCCATAATTTAATGGTGCGATCGTCGGAAGTCGAGGCTATCAACTGTCCATCTGGACTAAAGGTGACATCAAAAACTGCTAGATTATGCTCTTCTAAGGTCTTTAACAGCTTCCCCTCTCGACTCCACAGGCGGATGGTTTTATCATAACTGCCTGTTGCTAATACCTGACCATCGGGACTAAATGCTACACCCAGAATTGGCTCACTGTGTGCATCAATAATTTTTTGCAATCGAAAGCTAAACGGTTTTTTGTGATCTCGTTGCCAAAGCCGTAAGGTTCGATCAAAACCACCCGAAGCAAGAATTTGACCATCTGGACTAATTACTATGTCTTCAACGCCCCCAGTATGCCCTGGGAGTGTATCTATCAGAGTGCCATCAGTTTTCCAGATTTTGATAGTTTTATCCCAACTCCCAGTCACTAAATACTCGCTATCACGACTAAAGACAACAGAGGTTACGCCATTTTCATGTCCTTTAAGACTTCTGAGTAACGTACCATCAGGTTTCCAAAGATTGACGACGTTATCCCAATCTGTGGTAGCGATAATTTGATCATTGGGACTAATGGCAACTTTTGCCAGGTCTGATTGATGACCTCTTAAAACTTTGATTAAGGGATTTTGCAACTTCCAAAGTTTAACACTATTATCCAGACTAGCTGTAGCTAGAATTTTACTATCAGGACTCCAAGCGATCGCCCACACAGCTTCTTTATGTCCTGTCAAAGTATCCAAATCTTTACCATCAAGACTATAAATTTTTACCACTTTATCCCAACTAGCAGCAGCAAGGGTTTTATGATCAGGACTAAATGCCATGGCGATGATTGAATATCCGGCTTCAATGTTTTTCAGCTTTTGGCCATTAATACTCCAAAGCTCAATTTTTTTATTATTACCACCTGTAGCCAGCAATTTACCATCAGCAGAAATTGCTAAACCACGTACACCATCTTGACCACGATTGAAACTAACTAATTTTTTACCGTTAAGACTCCAAAGAACTGCTTTCCCGTCAGCACTACCAGTAATTAATTTCTGACCATCGGGCGTAAACAAAACTTTAGAGATAGTCGTTTGATGCGCTTTAATAATCTTGAGTTTTTTATCTGCTAACTGCCATATTCCTAAAGTACCATTATTTATCCCTATTGCTAGTAGTTTTCCATCAGGACTAAAAGCTATACTTTTAACTTCTTCACTAACACTAATATTTGCTAACTCTTGACCATCTAATGACCAAAGTTTAATAGTTTTATCGGCACTACCGGAAGCAATCATTTGACCATCGGGACTAAAAGCCACTGCCCACACTGTGGACTTCTGCGGTGTAAATTTGCGAATTAATTTACCATTTTGTTGCCATAACCAAATTTCATTCTGACTAGAAATGACTATCATCTGGCTATCAGGACTCCAGGCTAAACTCCAAATCAAACTAAGACCATCTGTCCAGAGACGATTCCATTCTTGCGCTCCATAAATTGTTTGACGCAGAACATTATTTGTTAGTTTTTCTAGTTCAGGATTGTTAATTTTTAAATTGTTTAATTTAGTTTTAGCTTGAATCGCACCCTGTAGTGCTTCTAATTCTTGATGGGAAGTAAATTGAGCCGCTGATGAAGATGCTAGGGCTTCAATCTCGCTCATTTTTGCTAATTTTTCATTTTGAAGAGATTGACGATATAACCAGAAAGTTATCCCTCCTAAGCTAACAGCAGTTAAAAAAGCTGTACTAATGACTCCCAAAATAACTTTTTGTAAGCGAGCATTTTTTTGTTGTTCAAGCAGTTGAATTTCAATATTTTTGGCTCTTTCTGCTACTAAAACAAGCTGTTGTTCTCTCCGTTCTAATTCTGCACTTTTAGCTAAAAATTGATTATCTAAATTTGTTAAACTTTTATCCCAAGCCCAAGCTTGAGCATCTTCAAGTGCTTGTCCTCTTAATAAACGAGATTCATCAGTTTGTTGGGAATTTACCCACGCAGCAAAAGTTTGAGAGTAGGGACGTAAATTAGCTAATTTTTTTTCTACCCAATCTAGATTAAATACTTTGGCATAAATGCGATTTTTAATAATTAATAATCCTGCTTTTTTCACTACCAAACCGGAAAGCAATAATTCTATTTGTTCTCTACTATCATCGCTTTTCACTGTTACACCTTGCAAAATTTGTTTATAAATTCCCAATAATCTGCCGACAAGCTGTTGATGATAAAGTAGCCGTTCTCTGATAGTTCTTAAATGTTCTGGTTCATCTTGGGATTCCCAATTATTAATAATATATTCATTAACAATATTATCTAGCCAAAACTCTTCATAACCTTTAGCAAAATCTAGATGATGATCACTTATTTTAAAGTTAATGATTAAATTACATAACTTTTGAGTTAAAAAAGGCTGCCCTCCTGTCCAATCTAAAATTTGTTTCATGACTGGTTGTGGATTAGGTATCACTAACTCTAATCCTTTAATTAAAGAATCTACCTCGGCTATTTGAAATCCTTTTAACTCAATGGCTTTACCAATATTAAAAGGTGTTCTCTGCACATCTTGAATTAAATCTGATGGAGTAGCTACTCCAAAAATTGCAAATGTCAATCGCTGATATTCTGGATCTATTGCTCTTTGATTATAGCAGTATCTAATTAATGCAAAAAAATCATCTACCGGAAACTCTAAGCGGAGTATACTATCAATTTCATCTATAAAAATAATTAACTTTTCTTCGGGAAATTGAGTTAATAATTCCGCAATAAACCGACTTAAGTTTTGTAGCAAGGAAATATCATCTCCTGTTTGCCACCATGATTTTAAGTTCAATTTCCCTAAAAGTTTAAACCCTCTGCATAAATCAGCAACTATTCCCTTATACCATTGAGTTGGGGTAATATTTTCACTCCCAATATTCGTCATATCCAGAGATGTACATTTCAATCCTTCTTGCTCTAAATGATGTTTAGTTCTCACTAATAAGGATGATTTACCCATTTGACGACAATTGAGAACATAACAAAATTCACCCTGTTTTAAAGCGTTATATATTTCTATATCTGCTTGTCTTTCTACATAACTAGGAGCATTATTTATGAGACTACCACCGACTTGATATGTATGAGTATTCATAGAGTTTATTTAAAACATTTTATGGTTATGGCGACTAGAAGTCGCTACTACACAAACAAAGTCCACACTATGGCTAACGCCACGCTACGCTATCAACAGGCTCAGTGACCACCTGCGTGGACTAAGATAAAATGAAGGTTTCTACCCCATGTAGATGGGTTTTATCTGTTTAGCTGCGACTTCTAGTCGCCAAGGCTTAGTATTGATTATTCATAATAGCCAAATTTAAATTTAGAACTTAAAATAGTGCGATCGCGTCCTAATTGCTTGGCTTGATACA
The DNA here is from genome assembly GCF_009711975.1 of Anabaena sp. UHCC 0204. Lineage (GTDB taxonomy): Bacteria > Cyanobacteriota > Cyanobacteriia > Cyanobacteriales > Nostocaceae > Dolichospermum. The sequence continues at coordinate 253,664 of NZ_VIKW01000003.1, read as the reverse complement.
GTGCTTGATCAGCAGCTTCAAAAAATTCTGTTATAGAAAAATATCCTGACGGAATAACACAAACAATTCCTAAGCTGATAGTTAATCTAGTTTTGTGCATTGCTTGAGTTTTATTAGTTAATCCAGAAATATTAATTCTCAATGATTTTACTGTTTCTCTGATTTCTTCAGCAATTATAATGGCTTCTTCTGCCTCTGTTTGTGGCAGAATTAAAGCAAATTCTTCACCACCATAACGAGCAACTAAAATATTGGGATCTTTGATTACTGAATTAATCGCTTGAGCAACTTGACGCAAACAATCATCACCACTTTGATGCCCGTAAGTGTCATTATAAAATTTAAATTCATCCACATCTGCTAATATTAAAGAGAGAGGTTCTTGGATATTTGCCATTCTTTGCCATTCTAATTTAAAGTTTTCGTCAAAACATTTACGATTGGCAATTTGAGTCAGTTGATCAATATTAACTAATACTTGTAATTGCTCATTTTCTTTTTTTAATTTATCCAGCCTAATATTATTATCATCTATGAATAAATTTTGTTGAAAAAATAACCGATACATTTCACAAAAAGGTTGATAATTCTTCTCGCCATTTAATTTAATCAAACCTAAACTATCTAATTTATAAACCAAATTTGTTGACAAATATATATTGCCATCTGTAGAATTGACAATTTGATTATATGCCTGAGATAATTCTGGATTTTTTTGTAATATATTTAGTAAACTTCTTAAATATTCACTGTAAATCCCATTATTAAGCACACAATTATCTAGGATTTCTGGTAAAGAAATTTTCTGCTGGTAGAGATAATACAAACCTTGATGAATTAAATAGGGATGTCCTCCCACCAAATTCATTAATTTTTCTACAGCTTGACTATCAAACCAATCTATTTCGTATTGTTTCGCTAATTTTGTCACTTGTTCAACTGTAAATTCTGGTAATTTCAATGACAAACCAACATTAAACGGAGATTGATTGATATTTAAAGGGATATAAACTTCGGTGGAGTGTAATAATACCAACCGGACTTTTTCCCAAATTGGAGTTTGTTTAGCTTGTTCATGCCAACTGCGTAGTAGAAGTAGAAAATCTTGGGCAATATGTTGATGCTCAAAAATATAATCTATTTCATGTAAAATTAAAACTAATGGACTCTGAATTTGCTCTAATAAATAACTCTCAAAATAAATTGAAGCACTAACTTTACTGCCAATTTCCTCATCCCAATAATCATCTAAAAGTGATATAACTGATAACTTTCGAGCTACATTCGCACAAAACCAACGTAAAAAATTATTAAGACTAAAAAAAGTTTGTCTATCTACTAGTTTAAAGTCTATGGTAACTATTGAATATCCCTCTGTCTGAGCTTGATCAATTAGCCGTAACATCAAAGAACTTTTGCCCATGTGTCGTGGTGCTTTAATGCGAATTAAACTCCCTGGTTTGAGTAATTCTGTATAAGCATCGCTTTCAATGGGAGGGCGTTCAATATAAAATCGGGAATTAGATGGTAGTGGATCACCTGGTAAAGTAATATTTTTCTTCATTTGCAATCTATCTTGTTAGTTTGGTATTAATCTTTGATTTCCGTTACGAAATCTGAAATAATAAAATTTTAAGTATAATCCCTCATTTTTTAACTTATGTAAGCACATTAGATAAATTAGTTATAAAAATTAACACTTCCTAAACTGGCATTGAATAACTTATTAATTGTCAATTGTCAATTGTCAATTGTCAATTGTACATTGTTAAACTACCTTAAACGCCCTGAGCGTAAAATACTAATAATCAACCATAATCCTAATAAACTAGCCGCACTAAATAGAACTATACTAATATAGGATAACTGTAATGTTTGGGTTTTAGTAGAAATAATAGCAGCACCCATAATCAGTGAACCTACTAAGATACTAAATGAAAGACGGTTAGCAGCATCATCTAATGTCCGCCGCATACCATCTAATCCTTTTAGTGATAAGTTCCACTGTAAAGTTTCAGAGGTTAAACGGTCTAATAATAATTCAATATTTCGAGGAGATTGTAAAGATAGAGTTTTAATATCTAGGGCTGTGCGTAAGAGCGATCGCACTGGACTATCTCCCAACAACTGACGACGAAATAAATCTGTAATTAATGGTTGAATCTCATCAAATAAATTGACTTCTGGATTAAAAGTGCGGGCTACTCCTTCTAAATTTGCTAAAGTTTTTGCGTATAAACCCATATTACTAGGTAATCTAATTTGATTATTTCTGGCAATTTGCAAAATCTCATAAATTACCTGACTAAAATTCATTTCTGTCAGACTCACATTATGATATTTTCGTAACATTCGATCATAATCACTTTCTAACCTGGGCAAAAGAATGGGTTGTGCAGAATCAGAAAGTTGTAAAGTTAATTGAGCGCATCTTTGAGCATCTAAATCAACAATTGCTAACAACATTTCGGTTAATATTTGTTGAGTGCGGGGATCAAGTCTACCCATCATCCCACAATCTAAAAGAGCAATGCGACCATCTATCAAATAAAATAAATTACCAGGATGGGGATCAGCATGAAAAAACCCATCAATATATATCTGCTGAAAAAATGCGCGAAATAGTAAAGTAGTAATTTCTTTACGCTTTTCTTGATCACTTCCCAAATCTGCCAATAGGAAAGGTACACCGTCTAACCATTCCATAACTAGCAATTTTTCTGTAGTTAAATGCCAGTAAATTTCCGCAACTACTATTTGTTGGGGATCATACCAATGACTTTGGGATAAATTGCGCCGTAATTGATCTGTAAAACCTGCTTCGCGGGTGAAATCTAACTCAGCTTCTAAAGCTTTGGTAAATTCTTCCGCAATTGATTTAATATCAGCAGTCTGTCCAAACTCTGTGCGTGCAACCAAATCCGCAATCCCTTGAATTAAAGTGATATCTTGGGCAATGGTCTCATCAATTCCCGGACGTTGCACTTTGAGAGCTACTTCTTTCCCATTTGCTAAAGTAGCGCGATGAGTTTGGGCAATTGATCCCGCCGCTACAGGAATATGATTAATAGTAGTAAATGTTTCTTCCAGTGGACTTTTTAACTGTTTACGAATAAGTATTTCTACCTCTAACCAAGAAACTGGAGGAACTTCATCTTGAAGAGTTGACAGTTCCTCAATATAAGCAGCACTAAGTAAATCAGGACGGGTAGAAAGCAGTTGACCAAGTTTTACATAAACAGGTCCCAAATCTATCAAAATATTTTTCAACACAGCAGGCGGTGGTAATTGGGGTTGATCAGCTTTACCACCAGTCAACAGTCTTCTCATGTAATCCCAGCCATTGCGGAGGAATACTTCAATAATTTCTCTTTGACGAGGAACAGTTTGGGTTAAGAACATTTTTGGTAATTTGTCAGTAGTCAGTTGTCAGTAGTCAGTAGTCAGTAGTCAGTTGTCCGTTGTCCGTTGTCCGTTGTCCGTTGAAAATATATTCCCCCTGCTCCCCTGCTCCCCTGCTCCCCCGCACCCATTGGGGAAATATTATGTTTTTGATCAGCAATAATAAAGTTTGATTGCGATCGCCGAAAAAAAAGGCTCAAATCTGTTAATTGACATATACTGTCACAAAATACTATCGACAGTCTAGTTATAATGAATAACAATACTTTGAGCCATCTACCAAGAGTTTTAATTTTTACAATAGGTTTGTAAATCGTCCATCGTTTTGCAGGGTTTTAAGGATTTGCTTAATTTCCTGAGTACGATCTTTTTTTACTACCAGGGTAACATTGCGATCGCGCACAATCACCACATCTTCTAAACCAATAGTCACAATGACATCATCAGGATTGGAGGCATAAACAATTGCTCCTTGGGTATCCAAGCCCACATGGGTAGCAAGTTCTACATTAGGATTATCATCCTGCTTCAGTAACCTTTCAATCGCATTCCAATCGCCCAGATCATCCCAACCAAATGCCACCGGTAAAACGTATGCTAGACTTGTTTTTTCCATCAGCGCATAATCTATACTTTTTTTAGGCAGGTGGGGATAAATATCAGGGCCTTGTTGTTCTAAGGGTTCAATAATTTCTGGTGCATGGGTGCGTAATTCTTCCAGAACAACCCCGGCTCGAAAAACAAACATACCACTATTCCAGCTAAACCGTCCCGTTGATAAAAAAGTTTCTGCCGTTTCTCGGTCGGGCTTTTCAGTAAAACGGTTGACATGATAAGCTGGCAAGTCGTTAAAGCTACCTATCTTTTCACCTTGTTCAATATAACCATAGCCAGTTGATGGAAAATTAGGCTTGATCCCCAAAGTAACGATCGCTCTTTTACTAGTAGCCAACTCGGTAGCCGCAGCTAAAGTTTCTGCAAACACCTCCGGGTCAGCAATCCAGTGATCTGCCGGAAAAAACCCAATAATAGCGTCTTCTCCATAACGCTTTTTAATTTCTAAACTTGTCCAAGCGACGGCCGCAGCAGTATCTCGTCCCTCTGATTCGATTAACAAATTTGACTCTGGTAGATCGGGAAGTTGTTCTCGTACTCCTTGAGCAATTGCACTAGAAGTAATTACCCACAGGTTTTCCCAACCGCCAGTTAGTGTTAACAACCGATCAGCGGTGGCTTGCATGAGGCTTCTAGAGCTACCATCAAGACTTAAAAATTGCTTAGGTCGGTCTAATCGGCTCAGAGGCCAAAAACGTTCACCTTTACCGCCAGCCAGAATTACAGGAAAAAATAAATTATTCATGCTGTCATACACACTGAACTTAGAACAATATAAGTGTACATTGATTCAATTTTGGATTGTATCCATTGCTGAATTTGATTGGTTGTATATGTTTCAATTATTACCTAGTAAAACGCCATACTTTGTCTAAATCAAAAAAAGTCTTGATTTGTAGGTTGGGTTGACGGATGTTACCCCACAAATGCTTATAAATGTTAGGTTTAGCTGTTGCTTAACTCAACCTACCAAACATGGACAAGGTATTAAAAACACCTGAGTTCGACTTCACCAAAAAAAGTCTGGCATTAACTTTTCTCAAATCTAGAATTTGCATAGTGAGTTTTAAATTGCAATCTTTGTAGCTTGCAGTAACATACCTTTAGGGAGTGGTTGAGTGGGGAGAAAATTGTGATTAAACAAGTTCAAGTCTCAGAAAATCAAGTAACGCTTCAGCAAGTCCCAGCACCAGAACAGGAAGTAAAACAGCAACCTGTTCACCAACTGGATCATCAGGTAACATCTCAACAAATACCAGCGCCAAATCCGCCGGTTAAAACACAACAATTCGTTAACTCTTCTCATAACGTCGTTGACTCGGTGGGCGCTATTCCAAACGAACTATATGACCGCTTGGGCTTATCCGTACCACGATGGTTATTGTGGGTATTAACTGTTGTTTTAGGGATCATTCTCTCTGGATTACTAGTATCAAGTTTAGCACTATGGACTCCTCTATGGAGTAATCTAGATCAAACCAAAGATGATGAATTTGGCTCTAATAGACAAGATCAAGTAAAAGTACCTGGAGATTTATGGACTAAGCTTTCCCAGTACAAACTATCAAAACCCATGAATATTTTAATTATGGGTATTGAACCAGTTCCTGGGACTGTAGATGGTTCACCAGAAAGTTTTACTGGTAACAGCGATACCATGATGTTAGTCAGGCTAAATCCCAGTGATCAATCAATTCGGGTACTGTCAATTCCCAGAGGGACAATGATAGCAATCCCCGAACAAGGATTAACTAAGGTATCTGAAGCTAACGCCAAAGGTGGTCCAGTTTTGGCCGCACGGGTAGTTAGTCGCAGTTTAAATAATGCCCCCATAGATAGATATATCCGTATTTCTACCAGCGGTTTTCGGCAGTTAGTTGAACAATTGGGTGGGGTAGATGTATTTGTACCCCAAACAATGAATTATCAAGATCAGGCTGGTGGCTTTTCGATGAATTTAGTCAGTGGTTGGCAAAGTCTCAACGGTGAACAAGCCGAACAATTTGCCCGTTTTCGGGAAGAAGGACTGGGAGATTTATCGAGAGTACAGCGACAACAAGCACTAATAACTGCTTTATTGCAACGTCTCAATAGTCCCACCGTTTTACCCAGGTTGCCACAATTAACTCGCATTATGCGAAAATATTTTGACACTAACCTGAAAATGGAAGAAATGATGGCGTTGGCAAATTTCTCCGTCAATGTGGAACGGGATAATTTCCAAATGGCCATGTTACCTGGTACTTTCAGCCGATTCAGTCAAGATCCCAATAGCTATTGGTTAAATATGACTGGCCAACAAAACTTATTAAATAATTATGTTGGCGTAGATGTACCCGGTATTAAGTCAGATAATCGGCCAGTTTCTATTCAGCGAGTAGCTGTTCAAAATACGACTAATCAACCCCAGCTAACAGAAAAAGTAATCACCTATCTCAAGCAGAAAGGTTTTACTAATGTTTATGCAATTCCCGATTGGCCAGATACCCAACGCCAAACTCAGATTATTGTCCAAAGAGGCAACCGACAACCAGGAATTGACCTCCAACAAGTTTTAGGACTAGGACAAATCGAAGTTTCTGGAAATGGCGATTTGGAATCTGATCTCACAATTCGCATTGGTAAAGACTGGAAATAGTCAGTAGTCAGTGGTCATTAGTCAGTGGTTAAAAAAACGACTGACAACTGACAACTGACAACAAACAATTAACAAATTTATGAACAAGATTTTTTTAAAGTTTTTAGGTTTGATATTAATTTTAATTTTGGCGGTTTTGTGGGTAATTATGAATCCCCAACCAGCTTTAGCTCAAATTAATACCATTAATTACAGTAATGCTAATTTAGAAAATCGTGACTTTTCTTATACTGATTTAGTTGGTGGAACTTTTGTGGCAGCGGAAATGCGGGGAACAAATTTCCAAGGTGCGAATTTAACTAATGCAATTTTGACTAAAGGCGTTTTATTAAAAGCAAATTTAGAAGGTGCAAATTTAACAGGTGCTTTGGTTGATCGAGTTACCTTAGATAATGCTAATCTAAAGAACACTATTTTCACAGAAGCAACTTTAACCCGCAGCCGTTTTTATGATGCGGATATCACTGGTGCTGATTTCACAGATGCACTTATTGATCGTTATCAAGTATCACTACTCTGTGAAAGGGCAAGTGGTATAAATCCGGTAACAGGTATTTCTACAAAAGATAGTTTGGGTTGTAGATAGAAAACTAATAATTGACAACTAACAACTGACCAATAATATTCGTGACACAACAAGATCAAAAACCCTCTCGTTCCTTTGCTGGCATTGCTGGTATTGTTGCCGCAGCAACATTAATTAGTAAAGTATTTGGTTTAATTAGACAACAAATAATTGCGGCAGCTTTTGGTGTAGGTGCGGCTGCTACTGCTTATAGTTATGCCTATATTATCCCTGGTTTTCTGTTAATCTTACTTGGTGGTGTCAATGGACCTTTACATAGTGCCATTGTTAGTGTTTTAGCCAAACACAAAAAAGAAGAAGCTGCACCGATAGTAGAAACAGTAACAACTCTTGTTGGTGGGTTGTTGATTGTGGTGACATTTATTCAAATTTTTTGTGCTGAATATATTATTGATATAGTTGGTTATGGCTTAGAAGCAACTACAAGAGCGATCGCTATCCGCCAAATTCAAATCATGGCCCCTTTAGCCTTATTTGCTGGCTTAATTGGCATTGGTTTTGGAACTTTAAATGCAGCTAATCAATATTGGTTATTATCCATTAGTCCTTTACTATCAAGTATTACTGTTATCATTGGTATTGCTATTTTAGTAGGGCAATATGGCAAAGAAATTATTAATCCTGAATATGCTTTAATTGGTGGCATGGTATTAGCTTGGGGAACATTAGCAGGAGGGATTCTGCAATGGTTAGTCCAGTTAATTGTCCAATGGCGCTTAGGATTGGGGACATTACGGCTGAGATTTAATTTTAAAGCTCCTGGTGTCCAAGAAGTAATTAAAATCATGACTCCAGCGACAATATCATCAGGAATGATGCCGATTAATGTCGCTACTGACCTTTATTTTGCTAGTCCTATTGCTGGTGCAGCCGCAGGTTTTAACTATGCTAATCTTTTAGTGCAAACTCCCTTGGGGATTATTTCTAATATTATTTTACTGCCTTTATTACCGATATTTGCCAAACTTTCTCACCCAGATAATTGGGAAGAGTTAAAATTACGCATTCGTCAAGGACTTTTATTAACTGCTGTTACCATGCTACCTTTAGGGGCTTTAATGGTATCTTTATCTGTGCCAATTGTCCAGATAGTTTATCAACGAGGAGCTTTTAAACAAGAAGCAACTGAATTAGTATCTTCTCTATTAATTGCCTATGGAATTGGAATGTTTGTCTATTTAGGACGTGATGTTTTAGTCAGAGTATTTTACGCTTTAGGTGATGGACAAACACCTTTTAAAATTAGCATATTTAATATTCTTCTCAATGCTGGATTAGATTTTTTACTGGTTAAACCTTTTGGAGCGCCTGGTTTAGTTTTAGCCACAGTGGGAGTTAATTGTAGTTCAATATTGATGTTGTTATTTTTGCTGAATCGTAAACTTAATGGTTTACCTTGGCAAGAATGGTGTTTACCAATTTTGGGTTTAACAGTTGGTAGTGTGATGGCTGGTGCAGCTAGTTTTGGGACTTTACTTGTTTCTCAGCAAATGTTAGGTAAACAGGGTTTAATTAATTTACTAATCGAATTATCTATATCTGCTTTAGTGGGAATTGGGGTATTTGCGATCATTGCTTCTAGAATGAATATCCCAGAAGTGAATACTTTTGTGATGAAGATGCAGCAAAAGTTTTTGAAGAAATAAATTAAAGCCGAGATTTTCTACCGGAACATCTCTATTTCTTGATAAAATCTTTAAAAATGGTGGGTTATGCGATCGCTAATCCCCTTTACAATTATTGGGTAATTTATTTTTGGGGAATCCTGACAGCATCTATCGGAAAAGTAAATTTCGGGCTAAACTAATCACTTAGCAGTGCTTTGCAAATTTTGATATCGCTATTCAATTTTACAAAAGGTTATGGACAAAAGTCCACCAGATGGCAGTAGTATCCTCCTCTAAGCTGGCGAGACAGTCTCCCAGCGCGGGGGAGACTTTAGGAGATTTTAATTATGCTTACACAGGAAGTTCGTAATTCCTTGGATATTGCTGATTTAAATCAGCTTAAATTTGACTTAAATTGTTTACAGCCAGTGGATGTGGGGGAGTACGTCACCCAATTACCTGAAAAACAAAGAGCGATCGCTTTTCGATTACTCAACAAAGATCAAGCCATAGATGTCTTTGAATATTTACCCACAGAAATACAGGAAGAACTAATCAATTCCCTCCATGATGCCCAAGTAGTCCACCTTGTTGAAGAAATGAGTCCCGATGAACGGGCAGAATTATTTGATGAATTACCAGCAGGAGTAGTCAAACGGTTATTACAACAACTCAGCCCCGAACAAAGACAAGCTACCTCCACGATTCTCGGCTATCCAGAAGGGACTGCGGGACGGGTAATGACGACGGAATATGTCCGCTTGCGACGAGGATTAACTGTTGGTGAAGCCCTCAGTAAAATCCGCTTGCAAGATGAAGATAAGGAAACAATTTACTATGCTTATGTCACGGATGATAATCGGACTTTAGTGAGTGTTGTTTCTTTGCGTCAACTTTTATTTACCTTTCCCGATGTCTTAATTGAAGATATTGCCAGTTCCCACGTTGTCAAAGTGAGAACAGAAACCTCACAGGAAGAAGTCGCCCGCGTGATGCAGCGTTATGACTTAATCGCCATGCCTGTAGTTGACAGGGAAGATCGATTAGTCGGTATTATTACGATTGATGATGTCGTTGATATTTTAGAAGAAGAAGCCACAGAAGATATCCAAAAATTGGCGGGGGTAAGTGGTGACGAAGAAGCTTTATCTCCCCCACATATCACAATTCGGAAACGGTTGCCTTGGTTATTGGGGATTATGGGATTGTATATTGGTGCTGCCAGTGCGATCGCTCCCTTTCAACAAGTCATTGCGGCTGTACCAGTCCTGGCTGTGATCATGCCGATATTTTCTAATACAGGTGGAACTGTCGGTATACAAGCCCTCACAGTCACCATTCGCGGCTTAGGTGTCGGAGAAGTCACACCGGAAGATACTTCAAAAATCCTCCGCAAAGAACTTTTAGCAGGTTTAGGAACTGCTGTAGCTTTAGGGATAACGATGATTGCCCTTTCCCTGATTTGGGCTAAACCCCAAGAAAGATGGGTAGCTTTAATTGCTGGGGCGGTTATGGCCACAAATACAATGGTGGCTGTTACACTAGGAACTTTGTTACCAATGGGTTTAAAGCATCTCAAACTAGATCCAGCTTTAATGAGTGGTCCGTTAGTGACAACTCTCCTCGATACCATTGGCTTTTTAACTTTTCTGAGTATGATCTCTATTGCTTTAAAAGTCTTTAATTTACCTACTTGAAAGCTAGGTAATTGATACAGCAGGGAACAGGAAACAGGGTTAAAAGTCTCTTGGTATATGCCTTGGGTTGTAAATTTTGTAACCCATTTACCTGCAATCTGCTGTAATTGTCAATTACCTCAATAATCTCAAATCTCAAATCTTAATGCCTACTACTACCTGGAATCGTCATCACATTCTCTCTCTAGCTGACTTCACAACCGCTGAATATAACGCCGTTTTACAAACGGCGGCTTCGTTTCAAGAGGTATTATCACGCAGGACGAAAAAAGTCCCTACATTACAAGGACAAGTTGTAGCAAATTTATTTTTTGAATCTTCTACCCGTACCCGCAGTAGTTTTGAAATTGCGGCTAAACGATTAAGTGCAGATACATTGAATTTTGCAGCAGCGACATCTTCTATGACAAAAGGAGAAACAATTTTAGATACTGCAAAAACCTATTTAGCCATGGGAACTGATATAATGGTAATCCGCCATAAAGATGCAGGAGTTCCTCAAGCGATCGCTCACGAAATGGATCGTTTAGGTGTAAAAGTTAGTGTCCTCAATGCTGGTGATGGCCAACATGAACATCCTTCTCAAGGATTACTTGATTTATTTACGATTTGTACATTAATTGATCCCGCACAACCTAAAATAGAATTATTAGCAGGTAAAAAAATTGCCATTGTTGGTGATATTTTACATTCTCGCGTCGCCCGTTCTAATATTTGGAGTCTCACCGCTAGTGGTGCCCAAGTCCATCTAGCCGCACCTCCCACATTATTGCCTAAATTCTTTGCTGAATATTTAGGATGCACAGAAAATTCACAAAGATTATTTACTCATTGGCAATTAGAACCAGCTTTAAAAGATGCTGATTTTGTGATGACATTGCGTTTACAAAAAGAACGAATGTCAGCCCATTTATTACCCAGTTTACGGGAATATCATCAACTATTTGGCATTACTCGCAGTAAATTAAAACTCTGTAAACCTAATGTCAAAGTTTTACATCCTGGACCGGTTAATCGCGGTGTAGAAATTAGTTCTGATTTAATGGATGATCCCGAATTTAGCTTAATTCAATCGCAGGTTACTAGCGGTGTAGCTGTCAGAATGGCGTTATTGTATTTTATCGGCAGCGGTAAAGCTTAAGGGATTTCTAAAAAATAAATTCCCGAAGAAACGTTAGCGTAGCGTGCGTGAAACGCATACCACAGAGGCGCAGAGGATACAGAGGTATGAGAGTTTGAGTGTTTTTTTAATTGGAGGTTTCTAATCTGTTAATTGGGAAAAATATGTACTTTATTATCTGCTATAGACAATTCTACTGGTGTACCTACTGCTAAAGCTTGATTAGCCATAATGCGAGCATGAATCTCTTTTCCAGAAGGGGTTTTTAAACAGTATTGATATTCACGTCCTAAAAAGCGTCGGGTACTAATCACAACAGGTGCATTTGTAGCTGGGTTTAAAATTAAATCTTCTTGGCGAATCATGATTTCGCCAGTATCGTATTTATGATCAGTGGGGATGCTAAAATTACCAAATTCAGTTTCCCATAAATTACCTTGACGACGAGCCGGCAGAAAGTTAGCTTGAGTCACAAATTCAGCTACAAATCGGGATGCTGGATGGGTATAAATTTCTTCCGGTGTACCTAATTGTTCTAAATTTCCTTGCTGCATAACTCCAACTATATCTGATATAGCTAGTGCTTCTTCTTGATCATGGGTAACAAAAATAGCTGAAGTCCCTGCTAATTTGAGAATATCTCGGATTTCTTCCCGCAATCTTAATCTAACTTGAATATCTAGATTGCTTAATGGTTCATCTAAAAGCATAATCTGGGGTTTAGGCGCTAAAGCCCTAGCTAAAGCGACTCGCTGCTGTTGTCCCCCAGAAAGTTCATAGGGGTAGCGTTTTTCTAAACCTTGGAGTCTGACTAATTCTATAACTTCAGCTACGCGCTTTTGTTTTTGTTCTTTACCAAATTGTTGTAACCCAAAAGCGACATTTTCTGAAACATTGAGATGGGGAAATAGGGCATAATCTTGAAAAACAACGCCGATATCGCGCTGTTCCGGCGGTATGTTAGTTGAGGCATCACTGACTACCTGTCCGGCTATTTGGATTGTTCCCGCTTGTAAACGTTCAAAACCAGCAATTAACCGCAAAAGTGTAGTTTTACCACAACCAGATGGACCCAGCAATGCCAAGATATCTCCTTGTGGCAATGTTAAAGATACATTATTTACCGCTGGAGAAACACTTTGGGAAAATTGCTTGGTGACATTCTGTAACTGGAGGATTGGTTGTTGCATGGCTCAATTATATCAATTCAAAAAACAGGGAATAGGGAACAATTCAAAATAGGGCGTTGCTGAAATTAAAACTTGGTTTGGAGTTCTCGTTTAGGATTGACTTTTTCTTTTTTGATATTCTCTTGAGATAACACCAATAAAGTTGCACCTATAGAGACTAATAGCATAACTAATGAACCAGCCGCCGCATCAGCAAAGTCTACATTCTCTGTAGCTTGCCAAATTTGCACAGCTAAAGTATTAAAACCTATTGGTGCTAATAGCATAGTTGCAGGGAGTTCTTTAATAGCTGTCAAAAATACCAAAACTGCACCACTGAGTATACCCGGTTGTACTAAAGGTAGGGTGACATCTTTTAAACTTTGCCAAGCTGTTCTCCCTAAACTTCGGGCTGATTCTTCTAGTTGGGGATTTACTTGTAATAGAGATGTACGGACTGTTCCTACTGTTTGTGGTAAAAATAATACCAAATAGGCAAACACTAGCATTGGTAGAGTTTGGTATAAAAATGGCACGTAGTTAGCCCCAAAAAATACCAAAGATAAGGCGACAACGATTCCCGGTACACCAAATCCCAAGTAAGAACAGCGTTCAATCATGGCTGTAATTTTACTGGGAAAGCGGACAGATAAAATCGCCACGGGAAGGGCAAAGAAGATGGTAGCTAAAGCCGCTAATGCAGCAGCGGAAACTGAGTTAAGGGCAGCATGTATTAAGTTAGGAAAGTTGTAGCCTGTGTTTAATCCCCTGCTTAACCAAAATAAGGTAATAGCCACTGGTAACACCAAGCCTAAACTAGTAATGAGTAGACAAAATGCAAAGGCTGGCCATTTCCAAATACCTAATTTGCTAATTTTTGGTGGACGGAGGGAAGCTGAACCACGACTATAATATGCTGCGCGCGATCGCACTCGATACTCTAACCATAAAATTACTAACACCAATATCACCAACATTAATGATAAAGCCGCCGCTGAATTTCGGTTAAAACTAGCTTTGTATTGCAGAAAAATTACCCTGGTAAAGGTATCAAACCGCATCAAGGAAGGTGTACCAAAGTCACGCAAGGCATACAAGGCTACCAACAATCCCCCCGCAATCAGGGATGGTCTCAATTGGGGTAAAACAACTTTAAAGAAGGTTTGCCGCTTGCTATAGCCCAAACTCTGGGCAGCTTCTTCTAAGGAAGGATCAATACCTTGCAGTCCAGAACGGACACTTAATAGCAGATATGGATAGGTAAACAAAGTAATACCTAAAACTGCACCTGGAAAACCATAAATGGAAGGTAATTCTTCCACCCCCAAAGGTGCTAGTAATAACTGCAAAAAGCTACCTCTGGGCGCTAAAGTGGCAATTAACGCAAAACTACCCACATAGCTAGGAACTGCTAGGGGTAATGTTGTGACTATTAACCAAAATCTGCGGGCTGGTAAGTCTGTCCGCACAGTTAAAAATGCTAATGGCACAGCAATAAGCGCAGAAAATACGGTTACTGTTGCGGCCATTGCTGCACTGTTCCAAAAAACTGAGATATTCCGAGGACGAGAGATTAATTTCCATAACTCTTCCCCACCAATACCTATGGTACGGATGACTAAATAAACTAACGGTAGAGCAATGGCTACTGCCACTACTCCAGCCGCTAATGTCAAAAATAATGGAGGGCGAACCGATTTCAATTTCTACAAAACTCCTGCTTCCTGTAATAATTCTAATGTTCCTGGCAAATCATTCAAGTTCGTTAGGTTGAGATTTGGGCGATTAATCTGGCTCAGTGGTACTTGGTTGGCTGGACCTGGTACACCTTTAACTAAGGGATACTCATTAGTACCTTTGGCAAAGTATGTTTGTGAACTTGGTTTGAGTAGGTAACTGATAAATCTTGCTGCGTCAGATTTTTGCTTGCTAGAGTCCAAAATTGCTACTCCGGCAATGTTAATCATTGAACCTGCATCTTTTTTGGTGTAGTGAGCAGCTACAGGAACGTTAGGATTAGCCTTTTTGAAGTTAGCTAGGTAGTAGTTGTTTACCAAACCAATGTGAGCTTCTCCCCGACCTAGTGCTTCGACAATTGCTGTGTTGTTGCGGTAATCTTTGACTCCGTTGGCTTTCATTGCTTTGAGCCATTGCAGAGTTCTGGGTTCTCCCTCTAGTACCCGCATACCTGTGACAAATGATTGAAATGAGCCATTGGTTGGGGCCCATGCTACTTTACCACGCCATTGTGGTCGGGTTAAGTCCCAAATAGAATTTGGTAGTTGGTTCTTTTTGACGAGATTGGTGTTGTAGTTAAATACACGGGCGCGTCCAGAAATACCTAACCAATGTCCTTTGGGTGAGCGAAAACGGGCATCTACTTGGTTTAGTAAGTTGGGGGGAATGGTTTGTGTGCGCTTCTGTCTTTCTAGTGTACCTAAAGCACCAGCATCTTGAGCAAAGAATATATCTGCACGGCTATTTTTGCCTTCTTCCAGAATAGCGATCGCTAACTCTGCTGTATCACCATAACGCACTTGAATATTCAACTTTAAATCTTTTTCTGCCTGTTCCAGCAATGGCTTAATCAGTTTCTCCCCTCTACCAGAATAGATAGTTATGGTTTTTGTTTGCGCGTTTACACTTAATCCTATGCCCGCACTGACCATCAAAGCTAAACCTGCTGCCGATGCTTTCATCAATGTTGAACTTTTCAATTCTAGCCTCCAATTCGTTTAACAGGAAATTTAAGCAATAATCTCACAGTCTTAATCAATACCATAAATCTGTACAATGAATCAAGAAGTATTCTCATAAATTTTAGATTTCCTTCCCATTCTAAATAAGAAACTATCTTGTCAGCAAGATCAACTTTCCTCTACGCAAGCAAGAACACAAGGAATTTAGACACTAAATATGAGCGTAGTAGAGCCTGCAATCCACAGCATGATGATTTTTTTATTTTTTGGTATTGATAAATACTGTTAATTAAGTCTTACTATTTACTTGACAATATTTTTTATTAAATCTGGTATATGCTGGAAACACAATAGCTCACAGATGAAAAATATTATCATATAGTTCCTGCTGAGGGGTATCGAAATGTTCTACAGTTAATAATGTTGGGTTTCTTTTTTGCTTTTTGAAATAAGTTGACTTATCGTCTCCCCTTTTTACTGAACTAATCGAAAACTTTTGCTACTCACTAGAGCGCAAATCCAGCTATAATCTATTTTTATCTGATACCTGCGCTGGAGATTTACCGATGATAACTCTATCTAGTCTTAATGAAGTAGCAAACTATTTAGAAGAGCATGAAAACTCAAAACGAATTAAAAAGTTGATATTCTGTGCTTGTAAAAATATTTGGGAGAATGATCAAGATACACTCGATAGATTTGAATTAACAAAATTAATTCGGGAATTATGTAATTTAAATCCAACTATTGATAACTTAAATTCCACATTATCTAATGTTGTCAACACTCTTAATAAACCAGGTGAATACGCTCTAGTTGCAAATCTAATTGTTAATGAAATTCAAAAACTATATTTAAACTCTGAAGAAGCTACAGGAATATTATCTCCATCTGATCAAGAAGAAGCAACGGGATTATTATTAAATCAACCTATTCAAAAAAAATCTATCATTTCTGAACCAGAAAAAATATCAGCAAATTATATAAAACCGTCACAATATAATTATTTTGATTTACGACAAAATCTTATGAAATATACTAATCCATTAAGGGCTAAAATAGTTATATTTTCTGCACTTGATCATAAATTTACTTTTAATCAGGAAGATTGGTTTAAACTAAGAACAGAAGAACTTGATAGTTTATTGCAAAGATTATTTGTTTCTTGTTCAACTATCTCAGAACTTGAATCTAAACTAAATACTGCTGTTAAATCTTTAGGAAAGATAGATGAAAATATTCAAGCTGCTGGGGCGATAATTCAATGTATGCGAAGTTTATATAGTAAGATATCAGTCAGCACCAACCCATATCAACTATTAAATAATAATTCATCTCCAGAAACTAGACCCTTAGTTAATACTAATAATCCCATACTATTTACTGAAGTTGATGATTATATTTATGAAGATGATGACCACGAGGCTAGTACCTGTCAATTTATAGTTCCTCCTATAGAGAATATGAAAAACCAGCAATAAAAACAAATTTTAATCATTATTAATTTTTATAAAATTCAAGAAAAAATGTGGCGCTTACAAGGAGAAAAATATGAATGCTAAGGATCTGCTCAAACGATATGCAAATGGAGAAATCCAATTTAGTGAAGTAAATTTAAATGGAGTAAATTTATTTGGTGCAGATTTGATTGGTATTATCTTAAATAAGGCAGAATTAAGTAATGCCATTCTTATTTTTAGTTATCTAAATAGGGCTATTCTCACTCAAACAAATCTAATTTCTACAAATCTCAGTGGTGCAAATCTTAATCAAGCGCGGTTAATCAGTGCTAACTTGCATGATGCTGATTTACATGGTGCAACTTTGCAGAGTGCTGATTTGCGGAATGCTAACTTAACTTTAGCTGATCTTTTAGATGCTAACTTAATGGGTGCTGATTTGCGTGGTGCTGATTTAAGTGGCGCTAATTTAACAGGTGCTTGCCTCCGTGGCGCTAATTTGCGAGAAGAAAAAAGAGCTTATAGTAGTGCTATTCTTCGGGGTGCTAACCTGCATAAAGCTGACTTGCGGGGCGCTAATTTAACTGGTGCAGACTTAGCTAAGGTTGATTTGAGTGGTGCTAATTTAAGTGAGGCTATGCTACGTGGTGCGGATTTGAGTGGTGCGGATTTGAGTGCAGCGATTTTACAAGGTGCGTTTCTCACCGACGCTAATCTGGAGGGCGCTAATTTGCAAAGTGCTAACCTCATGAATGCAAAATTAGAACGCGCAAATCTCAGTGAAGCTGAACTGACAAGGGTAAATTTATCTGGAGCAATTATGCCCGGTGCTACACTGGCTAAAGCCAAGATGAGTTTAGCAAATCTCAGTTTTGCGAGGTTGAGTAAAGTTGATTTCAGTCGGGCTATCCTGCGTCAGGCTAATTTAACTGAAGCAGATTTAGTAGATGCTTATCTAGCGAGAACAGACTTAACTGGTGCTAATTTAAGTAAGGCAAATTTGATGAGAGCCGAAATGAGTAGTACGAATCTGATGGGCGCAAATTTGCATGAAGCGATTATGCCAGATGGTACAATTAGTTAGGTGTTGCTGAATGAAAGTTTGAATTTGTTTCACGCAGAGGCGCAGAGGCGCAAAGAGGAAGAGTTTGAGACATGGAATTTTTAAAGTTCATATCTAAATTCAGCAACGCCATTAGTTAGCACCACACAATCCAAATCTTCACAATTTATAACGTCCTGCCCCCCAAATATAACCGAAATGCTACAATTCCATTCATGCTAGGGGTGCTTGAGAAACCAAGCTGAGATCAAACCCTTAACACCTGAGTCTGGGTAATACCAGCGGAGGGAAGCTGTATATTTGAGGAATTTCATAATGCGTACAGAATGGGTAGCCAAGCGACGTGGACAAAAAAACGTATCGCAAATGCACTACGCCCGTCAGGGTGTGATCACTGAAGAAATGCAATACGTAGCCAAGCGGGAAAACCTGCCGGCTGAACTGATTCGCGCCGAAGTGGCACGGGGACGGATGATTATCCCTGCGAATATTAATCACACTAACTTAGAACCGATGGCGATCGGTATCGCTTCTAAGTGCAAAGTCAACGCCAATATCGGCGCTTCTCCCAACTCCTCTAACCTGCAAGAAGAAGTTGATAAACTCAACTTGGCGGTAAAATACGGTGCTGATACCGTCATGGATTTGTCCACAGGTGGCGGTAATTTAGATGAAATTCGTACCGCAATTATCAACGCTTCACCTGTTCCCATTGGGACTGTTCCAGTTTACCAAGCTTTAGAAAGCGTTCACGGCACTATCGAAAATCTCACCGCTGACGACTTTCTCCACATCATCGAAAAACACGCCCAGCAAGGGGTAGACTATCAAACCATCCACGCGGGTATTTTGATTGAACATTTACCTTTAGTCAGAAACCGGATTACAGGTATTGTTTCTCGTGGTGGCGGAATTTTGGCGCGGTGGATGTTGCATCACCACAAACAAAACCCCCTGTATACCCACTACAACGACATCATTGAGATTTTCAAAAGATATGATGTTTCTTTCAGTTTAGGCGACTCCCTGCGCCCAGGATGTACCCATGATGCGTCCGATGAAGCCCAGTTAGCAGAACTGAAAACTCTGGGAAATCTCACCCGCAAAGCTTGGGAACATGATGTCCAGGTGATGGTGGAAGGTCCCGGACACGTACCTATGGATCAAATTGAGTTCAATGTCCGCAAGCAAATGGAAGAGTGTTCGGAAGCTCCTTTCTATGTTCTCGGTCCTTTGGTAACAGATATTGCTCCTGGTTACGACCATATTACCTCAGCGATTGGGGCTGCAATGGCGGGTTGGTATGGTACTGCAATGTTATGTTATGTGACACCTAAAGAACATTTAGGTTTACCTAATGCTGAAGATGTGCGTAATGGCTTAATTGCGTATAAAATTGCGGCTCATGCGGCGGATATTGCTAGACATCGCCCTGGTGCTAGAGATAGAGATGATGAACTTTCAGCGGCTCGCTATAATTTCGACTGGAATCGTCAATTTGAGTTATCTTTGGACCCAGAAAGAGCGAAGGAATATCACGATGAAACTTTACCAGCAGATATCTATAAAACCGCTGAGTTCTGTTCTATGTGTGGACCTAAGTTCTGTCCTATGCAGACTAAGGTTGATGCTGATGCTTTGACTGAGTTGGAGAAGTTTTTGGCGAAAGAACCTGTAGCGCAAAGCTAAGATAATTCTCGTTAAACATCGTTACTGGGTTAAACCTGGTAACGATATTAATCGTTTAACTGTGCTTGAATCAAAATCTCTAAATATTAACATTATTTTAGATAATTTGTTAGAGCAATAGCCATTTTTTACCAAATGCAGAAACACTATTTTATACAAAACACCACGTTAAATTTCTAATGTATGTCTGAGTGCTGCATCTACTAAAGACATTTCTGAGCAAAAACCAATAACTTTATCAATTTCTGTATCTAAAACAGTTGCTAAATTGTCTGTCATAATCACAGAATCAGTAATTAATCCCGTTTGTTTTCCTTCTGGTGTTGCTATATTCACAAATACTCGGCTAGGGTGTCCAGCACGAGAAATATTACTGGTAATCATAGCTATAATAGTTTGGGATAAACCAGTACCAATATTGTGAGATTGAACAACTAAAGCAGGACGACGTTTAGCAGTTTTTAAGTTTGAGTCTGGGAACAAAACCAGCACTACTGAACCGCGATTATAAGGCATCGTAAACTTCCATCTCTGGTTGATCCCAATCTTGTGCAAAACATTGTAATCTAGCTCTTAAATTTGCGGCTTGTTCTTCATTAATTCCGCGAGATGACAAATTTATAGAAGCATTTGCATCAAGAAAGGTAACAATTACTCGTGCTGTATTTATGCCTGTTGGCGTTTCAGTTAACTCAATTTTCCCGTCTTTGTAAATGCCTTCGATTGATTGTAACATTAGTTTAATTTTTAGAGTATAAACTACTATTAAAAGTATAATTACTACAGTAACATACTTATTATATAACATTTTTCATGTTTAGTGTGATTTTTTGTATAATCAAATGACTCGACAATCTCATGATCAATTCGCCAAAGAATATCTAGAGGAATTATTAACGCCTCTAGGAACAATTAAAAAAAGCGAAAAAGTTAAAAGTGAAGTTCAAGAAATTGATGTTTGGTTTGAACCATTTTCTGATCAAAATCAGGAAAATCTCCCTTTAGGTTTATTAGGGAAGATGGCAAAAACTCAATGTTTATTTGAGCCTTTTCGTAATCCACCATCGGAAATAGAAATTCGCAGTTGTTTACTTAAATTATATGCTGTTCATGGCGATGTAGTCAGGAAAGCAAAACGCGAAAACAGAAATATTGCTGAATCAGATTTACCGATTTTATGGATTTTAACACCAACTTTTTCATCTCGGATGATTGCTGGTTTAGGTGCAGTTGAAATGGGAGAAGATTGGGTTCAAGGTGTTTATTTTCTGCCGAATATTCTGAAAACAGCAATAGTTGTAATTCATCAGTTACCAGAAAATGAGGACACTTTATGGTTGAGAGTTTTGGGGAAAGGAGGAACACAAAAAAGAGCAGTGGAGGAGTTAACTGAGTTACCAGAAAATAACCCTTTTCGAGAGAATTTGTTAGAAATTTTAGCGGACTGGCGCAAGAATTTAGAATTGAGAGATAATTTAAGTAGGGAAGAAGAGGAAGTAATTATGAACTTGTCACCGGCTTATTTACAACAAATAGAAGACTGGAAGCAAGAAGGAAAGCAAGAAGGACAACTTTCTTTGATAACTTCTCTTCTGGAAGGGCGTTTTGGTAGTTTAGATGCTGAGTTATCTGGTTTGGTGGAAAAGATTGCTAATATTCCTATTGCTGAACGTACTCAGTTACTTCTTTCTTTGGGTAATTTATCCCGTGAGGAATTGTTACAAAGATTGGGGAATGAGGAAGGTTAGGGTAATATATTTTTTAGCAGTTTGAGGAGATTTCCCAAACTGCTCATGTTTGTTTGATGCTGATGCTTTAACTGAGTTGGAAAAGTTTTTGGCAAAAGAACCTGTAGTACAAGGATAATAATAGAAGGATGGGCATTGCCCACTTTTCTCTTTTAAATTAAAAGTAGCATTGTAAAATCAAAGCCTTTATGTCTAATCAGCATCAAATTCTTCTTAATTCTATAGCAACGACAATTGCCGATTATAGACAGGGTGAAATTCCTGTTATTGATCCAAACCATGTAGAAAAATGGGTGAGGCAGTTTGATAAATTTGGCTTTGATGAAAATTCTCAAAAGGTTATTCTTGAGCAAATGGATAGAATTCTCAAAAATTACTATATTTCTCGCCAAGTAGCTCAAGAATTTGTTACTGCTGTTTTGACTTTTCAAGCAATTTTCGGATCTAACCCCGCTAAAACAATAAAAAATGCTCAATTTTTACGAGTTCAAACTAAAGGAAATAGTCAGAACGATTTATTAAGTCTTACTGAACAATCTTTACAGAATTTGTATGGTCTTAATTTTGACGATTGCGGTAAATCACCTGTTATATATATCTATTTGGATGATTGTTTATATTCAGGAAATAGAGTACGACGTGATATTGATTCCTGGCTGTCTAATGCTGTTGAAGGAACAACTTTACATTTAATATTTTTAGGAATTCATACTGATGGATACGATTACTCAAAAAAATTAATTAAGCAAAAGGCTCAAGCTAAGAATATTATAGTAGAATTTTGGCGACTACATGAATTTCATAATAATCGTTGGAAACCATCAAGATTTGACTGCTTTTGGACAAGCGAAATTTCTGAAGATGAATCAGTTGATAGATTTGTTCAACAAGTAAACGAGGATCGCCAGAATACAAATAAATCTCTACCATCTCTATTTCGTCCTAATAATGTACCAATTGAAGACAACATATTTTCTTCACCTACTGATCGTAAAGTTATTGAGTCCGCGTTTCTAAAAGCTGGTGCTTACATTGTCTCATTGCCAAAAAATCCGAATTCAAGTATGCGACCTTTAGGGTATGACTATCTTAAGTCACTAGGATTTGGCGCAATTTTGGTAACATATCGTAATATTGCCAATAACTGCCCTTTGGCATTATGGTGGGGTGATCCTAATAAAGCTTATCCACTAAATGCGTGGTATCCCCTGTTTCCTAGAATAGTTAATGAACATTACTCCAATCCCTGAATAGGAGAAATTTAAGATGGTAGCAGCATTAAAGCTTCCTGAATCAAGAACATACAATAGGCAAGATTGTATTACTTTTCGCAAAACGGCTGAAAGGTTTGGTGGATTATCCAACATGGCAGGAGGATACCCATTATTTGTCAACGGTGTTAGGATTCTTACTTCTGAAGCATTGTATCAAGCCTGTCGTTTTCCTCATATACCTGACGTACAGCGTTTAATAATTGCTGAACGAAGTCCCATGACAGCAAAAATGAGGAGTAAGCCTTATCGTGATAATTCCCGTGTCGACTGGGATTTAGTTCGGACAAAAATTATGCGCTGGTGCTTACAGGTAAAGCTCATTCAGAATTGGGAAAAATTTAGTAGTCTCTTACTTGAGACAGAAAATCAACCAATTGTTGAAGACTCGAGAAAAGATGATTTTTGGGGAGCTAAACCAGTAGATGAAGAAATTCTTATTGGAATAAATGTTCTCGGTCGATTACTAATGCAATTAAGAGAACAGGTCAAAACCGGAGAAATTACTTCCCAAACAATTGTAAGACCTCTATCAATTTCAAACTTTCTACTTTATGAGCGAGAAATAAATCCAGTATCAAGAGATGGCGAATGTTATCTAGATAGCAACGCAGAAGTTTCAGTTGAAGTTGATAAAGAAGTAGCTAGTCAACTAACTCCAGAAGTAGTTTTACTGAGTGAGGATAAATATGAGATAGTTGGTAACAAAAATGATGCTGTAAATAGCATTGTTGAAATTGAGAGTGATTTTAACAAATACGATGCTTTCCATATAGTGTTACCTCATCTTGAAGAGTTGTTGAATACAGAATTTACGGATAAAGAGTTAGCTGAACGTTTAAACATTCCTTTAACTTTAATGCGTACTTGGTTAGAAAGAGCAGTAAAACTAGGTAAGGTTTCAAAGCTTCGTAAGCCAGTTAGATATGTTTTAGAATGCCAATTATCTTTACTTAACCAAATGTAGAATTGCGGTTGATTATGTAAAATTGCGTTGAATTATATCAATGAAATATAATGCCAAGTCTGATCGCTTGTAGTGTGATTATGGAGAGAGCGATCGCTTGTAGGATGAATTTGGGGAGTGCGATCGCTTGTGGTGAGATTTTGGGAAGTGCGATCGCTATTAGATAAAATAGAATAAAATAACTCTGACTCTACATACCACACAACCTCAAACACATCCAGTAGGAAAATATGACATTAACCGAGTTACTTCCGTCGGTTCGACAACTTTCAGCACCAGAAAAGCTCAAATTAATTCGCATCCTTGCAGAAGATTTGGATACTGCTGAAGATATTTCTCCATTAGAACCTTTCAAAACCTATCACCTACCAACGCCTTATAACAACTTCGGGGCTGGAGAAATTCTCATGGAAGCACTAAATCAATCAGTTTCTAATGATTAAAGTTTATGCGGTTTAAGTATTCAACAAGCCACCCCAGCCAAAACGAATTTGATAGTTTACCAAGAGTTCCATTAATTTTACGTCGAGGAGATCAAATAGTAGAAGGACTTGGTTTAGTAGATAGTGGTGCGACTATCAATATTTTACCTTATGAAATAGGTCTTCAATTAGGTGGAGTATGGGATGAAAGCAAAGCCATTTTTCGTAAATGCTGAAATAGGTGAATTTCCCTCAGTTAGATTGGCTTTTGCATGGGTAAGTAAACCAAATGCACCTTTAATTTTGGGACAAACTAACTTTTTTATGGAATTTGATGTTTCTTTCTATCGTTCCCAACTTTAATTTGAGATTAAACCTAAGTCTTAGGAAAATAACCTCTATCCCTAAATGTTTAAATTAGTACCATGATTTCAACAGTCGGAACTTCACAATTAACAGCAGAAACAATTGCCAATTACTTTATTTGGCAAGCTAGAGAAACAGGCTCATATATCAGTAACTTGAAACTGCAAAAACTTGTTTATTATGCTCAAGCTTGGTATTTAGCTATTTATGATCAACCTTTATTTGATGATGATTTTGAAGCATGGATTCATGGTTCAGTCATTCCTAAATTATATGAACAATATAAACAATTCGCATGGATGCCAATTTTAAAAGAAGTTGAAAAACCAAATTTTTCTAATGAAATTAATGAGTTTTTAGAACAAGTAACAGAAATTTATTTTGGTTGTGATACTTTTGAGTTAGAGCAAATGATTCATCGAGAAGATCCTTGGATTAATGCTAGAGGTAATCTTCCTATGGATTCCCCCTGTAATGCAATTATTAGTAAAGAGTCAATGAGGGAGTATTACAAGCAACGTGCCGCAGAAAAAGAATAAAATTAAAAAACTGAATATTAATCAAAGTTCATCACTAGGAATAAACCCTACAAAAATTGAAACTGCGAAAGGAATTAGTTTCTCTTACACTTATTTTCAATATGATAATGATAAATTTTCGATTAAGGATAAAGATGCTAAATATTTACAAACTTTGCTTCAGAGATTGCGGGATTTATCAAGTATGACAGTTAACGAAATGACGGTAAAAAATGCCAAAAATTTGCGTTGTCATCCTATAAACTGGAAAGATACTACTGAAACTAGTTTTGGTCTTCTGAATGAAGAACAGTTAGTAGATATACCATATCAGTTTCAACTTTCATCTAACGAATATGGTAGAGTTCATGGTTTTTTTATTGAAAATGTGTTTTATATTGTTTGGTTAGATCCAAATCACAAACTTTATTCTTAAATAAATTAACAATGACTACTTCATATCTGGGAAAATTCTTATTGATACCAATATTATAATAGTAATAAATAAAAGTGATGGGAGTTATAGATCAACAAATCAGTCAACAAAAATTATCACCTTTAACAAAAGGATTTCAATTACAATATACCCATCCTTGCGGAAAGATTTATCAAGGTAATTCGTTAGATTGGTTAGCTTCTCTTGATTCAGAAAGCGTTGATCTAGTTTTTGCTGACCCACCTTATAATATTAAAAAAGCTGAATGGGATAATTTTGAGAACCAAGAAAAATATATTGAGTGGTCAATTGAATGGATTAGTCAAGCTTCACGTATTCTCAAGATCACCGGATCTCTTTACATTTGTGGTTTTTCCGAAATATTAGCTGATTTAAAATATCCGGCATCAAAATATTTTAAAAATTGTCGTTGGTTAATTTGGCATTATAAAAACAAAGCTAACTTAGGTAATGATTGGGGAAGATCCCATGAAAGTATCATTCATTTTCGTAAATCAGATCAAGCTAAAATTAATATTGACGATGTGCGAATTCCTTATAGCGCACATACATTAAAATATCCTACCCATCCCCAAGCAGAAACAAGTGCTTATGGAAAAGGTAAAACTAAAAAATATAATAACTGGACACCTCACCCAAAAGGTGCAAAGCCTAAAGACGTTATAGAGATTCCTACTACTTGTAATGGAATGGGTGAAACAACACCTCATCCAACTCAAAAACCAGAAGAATTATTAAGAAAATTTGTGCTTGCATCGTCTCAGGAAGGAGATTTAATTATTGATCCATTTTCAGGATCAGGAACAACTCTTGTGGTTGCAGAACAACTTAATCGTCGCTGGATGGGATGTGATCTCAATATTGATTATAATTCTTGGGCAATTAAAAGATTAGAAAATGTCCGTCCCATGACAAAAGCAGAATGGATCATCTTTGATCGCAAAAATTCAGAACGGAGGGAGTCTATTCGATAAAACTAAAATATTTGATCAATATTGCATTTATTGATTTTATAATCATATATAATCTAATTTTTGAGTTACTGTTACTTTTATAGATTGATGACATTTTCATATATATCTGCCATTTCTAGAATCAATCCAACCGAATCTAAAACTAATTTATCATTCCTATTTATCAAAATTTGGATTGTCCAATTACCTTGTTTATCCTGACGATAAATGTCTACCTTGACTTCATCCTGAGAAATTAAAACATATTCCCGTAAACTTGTTAAACTTCGGTAATTAACCAGTTTTTCTCGTCTATCTATAGTTTCTGTACTTGGTGATAAAACTTCTATAATTAAACAAGGATAATTCAAAAAATAACGGTCTTGATCTTCAGTATCACAACTAACGATAACATCAGGATAGTAAAATATAGTTTGATGATCACTGGCTAAATTTATCCTCACTTTCATATCAGACATGAAGACATTACAGAAACTACCCCGCAACTGAGAACGTAGGCTACTAGCAACATTTAGACTAATTATATTGTGTTCCTTGCTACCTCCAGCCATAGCAAAGACTTCACCGCCAAAATATTCATGACGAATATCGCTAGTTTGTTCTAATTCTAGATATTCTTCAATATTGAAAAGGTAGAGAGGGGACTGCATATTTTTTCCCTTTTTAATAATTATCAAATTATTGTAACTTGAATTTAGGAAGAACCAAACTTGGTCAGCAGATATAGAAAAACGTCATAACTACGTTATTTTATAAAATATTTACTGACGAAGATTAATTTTTATAGGAATTTGACTACTTGCTCTAGAAGTAAATTAGGATGGATTCAAGAATACTCAACTAATTGGTGTAATTACTGCAAGGATAGCCACTAATGAGAGAACCAAGTAAAAATTTCAAATCTCTATTTACTCAAGAAACTCCAGTAGAAGTAGAAGAAATGGGGTTAACCTGGCTAGTAATAGCAGGTGTCGTTACTGCAATTATGTGGCAAATACCCATAGGTAATTATATTTTATACCCCTTTTCTATACTAGCAACCTGGTTTCATGAAATGGGTCATGGTTTGATGGCCTTGATGTTAGGGGGAAATTTCCAAAGATTAGAGATTTTCGGTAACGGTTCTGGTGTAGCTCATTATTCTTTAAGTAGAACATGGGGCTACTTGGGTATCGGTTTAGTTGCGGCTGCTGGTCCAATGGGTCCACCTCTTGCTGGTGCAAGCTTAATTCTTGCTTCTCGCAGTTTGAAGACAGCTTCTTGGAGTTTGAAGATTTTAGGTGGATTTTTACTACTATCTACATTAATTTGGGTGCGTTCTTTGTTTGGTTTTGTGGCCATTCCCCTGTTAGGTTTAATGATATTAGCAATTGCGTTCAAAACACCTCTTTGGGTACAAGGGTTTGCGATTAAATTTTTAGGTGTGCAAGCTTGTGTAAGTACCTATCATCAACTTGATTATTTATTTAGTTATACCGCAGGACCGCTAGGACTATCAGATACAGGACAAATGCAGCGATATTTGTTTTTACCTTATTGGTTTTGGGGATTCTTAATGGCGATCGCCTCCCTCATTATCTTAGTCCAAAGTCTCCGCGTTGCCTATTCCACAAAGCAGCAATAAAATATCACCTATGTTAAATATTCCCAAAAACCTCCTTAATTTAACCCAAACCCCCCACAGCGGCTATCATTGGGACGGTAGCAGTCGTCGCTTCTTTGAAGGTTGGTATTACCGCGTCACACTGCCCGAAATTGGTCAAACTATCGCCTTCATGTACTCCATCGAAGATCCAAGCGGTAATCAACCCTACAGCGGTGGTGCAGCCCAAATCCTGGGCATAAATGATGAATACCTCTGTCGCACCTTTCCTGATGTCCACAAATTTTGGGCAAGTAGGGATAACTTAGCATTAGGACATTGGGGAAAAACTAACTTACAAGTATCTCCCCTGTATCTCCTCCCCAATGAATTTTCCCACCATATTCAAGAAGGTTATCAAGCTACAGCCACCTTAAATCAAGGTATAATTACTGATCCTGCTACTGGTAATTATTGCCGTTGGGAGTACGAAATTCAACCCGTATACGCATGGGGAAATCAAAATAGCCTCCAGCAATCAACCGCAGGTTGGCTATCATTTTCGCAGATATTTGAACCCGGTTGGCAAATTTTAATGGCTCACGGTTTAGCCAGTGGTTGGATAGATTGGCATGGTAAAATTTATGAGTTTACAAACGCCCCAGCATACTCAGAAAAAAATTGGGGTGGTGCATTTCCGCAAAAATGGTTTTGGCTAAATTGCAATTCTTTTATTAATCAACCCGACTTAGCTTTAACAGCCGGCGGTGGCAGACGTGGTGTATTATGGTGGATGGAATCCGTCGCGATGATTGGTATCCACCACCAAGGCAAATTTTATGAATTTGTTCCGTGGAACTCAGAAGTAAAATGGCAAATTCAGCCTTGGGGTAGATGGCAAATGCAAGCCAAAAACCTAAATTATGAAGTTGAACTGACAGGAACTACTCATTTACCAGGAACACCACTCCGCGCACCAACAACCGATGGTTTAACTTTTTGTTGTCGAGATACAATGCAAGGGGAACTAAATTTAGAATTACGAGAAATTAATGGTGGTAAATCTCAAGTTATCCTCAATGCAAGTAGTAATCTTTGCGGTTTAGAAATCGGTGGTGATAATTGGGATAATTACTGGCAGTCTCACTAAAAATACTGCTATGATAATATTTGGTTCATCTTTGGGGTTGTAGCTCAGTTGGATAGAGCGAGCGCCTCCTAAGCGCTAGGCCGTGCGTTCGATCCGCACCGATCCCGTTTATACCCATAATTTAGTCATAGTAGGGGCGAAGCATTCGGGTGATTAATTATCGGTTTTTTACCAAGTTTATTTTCCGAATGCTTCGCCCTGACACCGAATGCTGATGCTTGCAATTATCGTCAGAGATACGCCCGTATAAGAGACAAGAAGAAGGAGTTAGTTATTAAACGTTGTCAATTATCAATTGTCAATTGTCAATTAATTTGACTACAACCATTCAATGATTTTGGCATTTTCTGGTAACTGCGCCTCTCTTTGTCCTTCCGAACGCGCTTTTGCAGTGAATAAACCAATGGGAGTATTTAATAAATCTATCAATTTAGCTTTACCAATAATATTTTTAATAGTTTCTCTTGGTACTTCTTTCAAGAACCAACGCAGTAGACAATAACCATATTCTTTTGTGTTCATTTCCTTCATTAACTCAACACCATGTAATTCATGTAAATAACGGTTAGAACGTCCATAACGTCGCCATTGACTGGCTAATTCTTTCATGGAGATGCGGTGACGGTGTTGAACAATAGCGTTGGGAGCAAATTCTAATTTACCAAGGTTAGCTTTAAGAATTCGCCAGCAAATATCTGCATCTCCTCCTGTGGAAAGATAGGGACGAAATAAACCTGAAGTGTGGAAAATGTGACGACGAATTGCCAAATTTGCGGTTTGTCCATAGGGACAAAATTTATGAGTAAGGGTATGTTTTTGAGATAATGTTTCTTGTTTATCTGCAAATTTTTCTAATAAACTTGTCCCTGGTAAAGCCACAATTTCACCAGCAACAATGACTACTTCAGAACTTATAAACGGTTGAATTAATGTCTTTAACCATTGGGGTTGGGGACGACAATCAGCATCAGTAAAAGCAATGATTTCACCTCCAGCAGCTTTAATACCTGTGTTGCGGGCTGCGTAAGAACTTTGAATGTTATTTTCACTTAAAGGGTGAATAGCAATTGGGGACTTTTCCGCGGTTGTTTGCAGAATGGTCAGGGTGCGATCGCTGCTATTATTATCTATTAATAAATACTCTACTTGATCTTGGGGATAAGTTTGCGAAAATAGACAATTCAGTAATTCTGGCAAATCTGCTTCACCATTATATATGGGAATAACCACCGTTACCTTTGGTGTAAATGGGTAATCGGTGGTTATATCAACTGGCTGGGAATTGAGCATCTCAGATGAAGTGGTAAGAAAATAAGTAATAACTGAAAATTGAATTTAATCCCACCCCAAAGGATGGAATTAAAACTCTGTCGGTTAAGCTAAAATTTCAAGTCTTCAGCGCGGACACTAATAGACTGAGAATCTGGATTTGTGACTGGTTGTGCTAATTTGCCATGAGAAAGAGCAGCAATAGCGCGAAGATATTGGGGATCACTATTTGTACCAATCAAATTTGGATTAGAAGCCAATTGGCGCTCTTGATTTTGTGTCAAGTCTAATTTAATATCGGGTACAATCCCTTTTTTGTTGATATCTGTACCATTAGGTGTGTAGTAATGAGCAATGGTAACAGCTAAACCCGAACCATCTGCTAATTTATGAACTGACTGTACTAAAGCTTTACCAAAGGTTTGACTACCAACAACCACAGCCCGTTTATTGTCTTTGAGTGCGCCGGTCAGAATTTCACTAGCACTAGCAGAATTACCATCAACTAAAACTGCTAAAGGGAGATTAGTTATAGCTGTACGATTAGCTTTTTTATCGTCGTTGAATCCTTTACGGTCTACGGTTTTCACGATATTACCGTCGTTTAGCCACATTCTAGCAATTTCTATACTCGCATCCAACAAACCACCAGGATTACCTCGTAAGTCTAATACATAGGAATCCACTTTTTGAGCGTTTAATTTGCGAATGGCTACACGCATTTGATCAGCAGCGTGAGAGCTAAACTCTTGTAATCTAATATACCCAACTTTTCGACCAGCTTCTTCTTTCAGGGTATACCTAACTGTAGGAACTTCTATTGTTGCCCTTGTTAATTTTATACTAAATTTGTTACCTGGTCGTTCCAGATCCAAGTTTATAGAAGTACCTTCTTTGCCACGAATTAATCTTGAGGCTTCTTCCAGTGTCATTTTTAAGGCAGATTTACCATTAATTGCCAAAATTTCATCGCCTGGCTTGAGTCCGGCTTTGAGTGCTGGAGAATTTTCTATAGCTTCTATAATGGTAAGACGCTTGGTTTTTTCGTTCAATTCCATGCGAATACCAATCCCAGAGACTTCCCCAGAAGTTTGATCAGTCAAAGCTTCATATTGCTTGGGGTTCATAAATCGGGTGTAGGGATCATCTAGCTTCTGCAAAGCTTCGCGGATTGCTATATAGGCTTCATCTTGAGAGGTATAATCTTTACTTAATAAACTCTGTCTGATTGCTTGCCAATCTTGTTGATTAAATTTTCCATCAACATATTCACGATTTACAACCTGCCAAACTTCGTCAACTAATACTTTGGGACTATCTTGCAAAGCCGCATGAACGTAGCGTGTCCAACCTTGACTGAATACAGATAGAGTCGCAGTTGTGGCGATCGCTCCACCAATCAAAGCTGCTTGGAGGGGTGAGTAACGTTTCGCAGATTGGTTCATATATATATCAGATGAAATAGTTGTGTTTTTGACAGTTTATCCATCAGGAAATCCTGATCTCTTGTAGTTTTTCTATTCTAATCATCTCTACACTTGATCCATGTTTTAGCCTTTTGTGAATGATGAGTAGTATATTCTCTTTGGATGTTAACAAATATGGTTTGAGTTGATCACTTTTCTATATAACAACACAACCAAATGTATGAAAAAAGCATTAGTAACATTCGTAAATGCTTAATTATCCTTTCTAAGATACCACTTTCTTTTTTTTGTAGCTGTGATTTCTATCAATAGATAATTAAAGTTTTATTAGTTATTTATGAAACATAAATTAACCCTGAACTTATTAATTACTCGTCTGAGCAAATTTCATAAATTGTGGCGCTTGTTACAGAAATTATTGTGGGGTTTAAGACTACTCCTAATTAGTTGGCTGGTTTTTACTACTATAACCTTAGTTTCTGCTTCTTTAAAGCCAGTAGACGCGTTTTTTGTGTTGGGTGGTAGTATTCGTCGAGAAATTCATGTCGCTCAACTAGCTAAACAATCTCCCCACATCCCTATTTTAATTTCTAGTGGCTCTCAAGATCCTTGTATTTGGTTGATTTTTCAGCGTGAAGCCGCAGGTTTTCAACAGGTCAGTTTAGAAAATTGCGCTAATTCTACTTTTGATAATTTTTACTATGGAACACCTATTTTACGGAATTGGGGAATACATAAAGTAAAATTAATTACTTCTGGTACTCATTTTTTTCGAGCTAATTTAATGGCGCGGATTATCTTGGGTTCTCATGGGATTTGGGTAGAATCGGCAGTTGTCAAAGAAAAAGGCGTTCCTGCTAATCAGGAATATTGGTACAAAACTATTTTAGATGTTATTCGTAGTTTGATTTGGGCGATATTAAGTCAATTTATATATCCCCAATGTTCACATATTATTAAATTAGTAGATGTTGATATGTCTTTTTGGGAACAAAAGGGGTTTCGCTGTGAACATCAAGGGGGATTAAATAAATAAGCGATCGCACAAATATCTCTTTATCAATCTGAGAAACTGTGATTATGCTTCTTTCAGTGGTGGAGGCGATCGCTCTAAAACTTAGTTTAATGTCATAGTTATAATGTACTACAACTAGGACCTGTAATGACACCTCTAGCAACATCAGGACCTTTAGCCGCTACATCAATTATTCCCTCAGAATATCTTCTATCTAGTGTTACAGAAAATACTCCTTTTTTAAAGCTCTTGCCTGGTTGCCATTTAATCCCGCCAATTTTTGCATTGGGATCTAATCTCACAAACTCGGCTTTTGGAGTTGCACCGATAACTTTAACGCAACTTGGTAAACCTAATACCCAATTACTTAAATCCCTAGAACGTGGTAATTCTTCCATATAATAAGACCAAGTAGAAGTATTACCTCTGTAATTTACCCCTAAATAGTTAATACGGAAATCATTCATCAAAGTAATTGATTTATTATTTGTGGATGTGGCAACTGTTGTTCCTGTTGTTGAAGTGTTGGTCGTGTTGAAAGTGGAACTGTTAACAGTTTCTGTAAATGTCGTGTTTGTATAGCTAATATTAGTTAACTCACTAATACTACGAATTTCAGTAATATCTCTAGCATTCCAGATATTTTCAAATACTACTGTTTGATCCCTTTGGTTGGCTAAGTCATAACGAATTTGAGCTACAACTTTCAATTCTGTATTTGATAAATCAATATTACGTGATTGCAGTTGGTTAAATTCAATTATTTCCGGTTGTAAAATGAATTTTCCTGCTTGCTTTTCAATTAGTCTTGCGCCTGTATTGCTATAAACTTGTACCCACCTATTTTGTCTTTGGGCATATACAGTGTAAACTGCATTTGCATATCTAGTCACGGGTTTTTCGAGAATATCCATTTGGATAACTAAAGCCCTTTGACGCGAGTTATTTAACTTTCCACATTTCAGATATGTACTCCAATTGTTCTTCCGAAAATATTTGGTTGAACGATTTTTTTCTCTACGATATTCTCTGTGACGCTGGTTATTTCTTCTCTTCTTATCATCATCGTCATCGTTATAACGCTGGTTATTTCTTCTCTTTTTGTCGTCATCGTCGTCATCGTCATCATCGTCATCACGATTCCTATTTCTATCCTTATCTTTATCTTTATCCTTATTTTTTTTCGCAAGTAATAAATTTAATTCTTGCTTTTCCTGTAACTGAGGTGATGATGAGTTAGCTTCTTGTAGATTCTCTAATTGAGAAGTGACAGAAAAAACCTCAGAGGGAAAAGACACAGCAGCTAAAATAGACACACTGGTAAGGGTAAAAGTACCTTTACTCAAGAAAACTAACAAAGTTTTAAGCGACATAGAAATCCTTATGTATGTGAATTGACATTTGTACTGCTATATCAAGAAATACAGTACACAGAGTTTACGGAGTTTCTATTGAAACGACTGCCTATCACAGACATAAGTTCCTCAGTCTATTGCATGGCTAACTCTTCGAGAATCCTGTCTTTTTAGAACTAGGGAGTATTAACAATGGATAATTGTCAATTGGTTAATTTGGCTTGAAACCTCTTTTTTCCCTTACTTTCAAGCCTTTAGTACATAACGACGTAAGTAACCCAACCATTAAAAATTTGTATAAAGCTTTTTTTAATCTGCTTTTTAATTTTTAATTGTTAATTCCGCCCTGCGCTATAGTCTTTAGGGATGGGTAATTATCCATTGTCAATTGTTAAACAAGATGTTTAACTGAGGTCAGAAGAGTTAGATGTTGCTATATCCAATGTATTGACTACAAGATTCATTTGTGACAACTTCAACATATCCTGAGTCCAGCCGGGGTTAGCAAACTGGGGTAATATTTCTTGACTAAAGGCTTCTGCCGCTTTGGATCTATAGCGGTTAGGGTTCAATATTAACCAAAGTGTGCGCTTCACGACAACACCTTCAATAGGAGTACGGTGGAGAACACCCATTTGTAATTCTTTAGCGATCGCCGAAGTAGAGACAAAAGCAGCACCTAGTCCCGATTGGACAGCGTTTTTAATAGCTTCGATGGAATTTAGTTCCATTTCAAACTTAAACCGCCTCGTGTCAATATCACAACGAGCTAAAACCTGATCAATAACTTTGCGGATAGTTGATTGGGAGTCTAGCGCAATGAATTGTAGTTTATATAGGTCTTCTTTTTGGATTGTTTCTAATTTAGCAAAGGGATGGGAAGTCGGTAAAATCAGTGCTAATTCATCTTCAGCATAAGGAACAGTTTTTAAAGATTCCCCTAATTCAGCGGGAATTTCCCCACCAATTATCGCCAAATCAACCTGTCCATTGGACACACTCCAAGCCGTGCGTCTAGTAGAGTGGACGTGCAGTTGTACCGCTACATCTGGATATTTTTGTCGGAATAAGCCAATCATTTTTGGCAACAGATAAGTGCCAGTAGTTTGGGAAGCACCGACAATCAAAGTCCCACCTTGGAGATTTTGTAAATCCTCAATAGCGCGGCAGGTTTCCTGACATAAACTGAGGATTTTTTCCCCATAGTTGAGGAGTAGATGTCCCGCTTCAGTCAATTGAGCGCGACGGCCACCTCTATCGAATAGGGGGACATCCAGTTGCCGTTCCAGGTTTTGAACTTGCAAACTGACAGCAGGTTGGGAGACGTAAAGACTATCAGCAGCACGCTTGAAACTCCCTTCTTGGGCGATCGCTTTGAGAATCCGTAACTGATCTAAAGTAAAAGGAAGGTCAGACATAAGGCTTAACCTAGAAACGGGAACAGGAGCAAATTTAAAAATAAATCACGGTGAATAGCTTTCTGGCTAGGCATGATTTATGGCATTGTTAACATTTGAAGACTAAATCCAAAAAAGACATTATCATAACATCTTGACAAAAATTCTCCTATGTATAATCTGTTAAAAGTCAAGATGTTTACCAATAGTAGCTTCTTCCTCACAGAAATTTGAATTGAGTTTTATTTATGATGCCCAATCCTTGGTTTACCTCCAGTCATTTTGTCATGCTGGGGTTGCAATTAGCTTTTGTGATCGCCCATAGTGGAGGTGCGGCTGTGCGTCCTTGGGCAGAAAAATATATTGGACCGAGGCTTTATCGCATTGTCTTTGCATTAATCAGCCTCCCCTTGGCTGTGTTATTAATCGTTTACTTTTTTAATCATCGGTATGATGGCTGGCAACTTTGGCAAGTACAAGGTATACCGGGTGTGGGAACATTAGTGTGGGTACTATCAGCAATATCTTTTTTGTTTTTATATCCTGCTACCTTCAATCTACTAGAAATTGCGGCTATTCAAAAGCCCCAAGTTCATCTTTATGAAACAGGGATTATCCGTATTACCCGTCATCCCCAAATGGTAGGACAGGTTATTTGGTGTATAGCTCATACCCTGTGGTTAGGTACTAGCTTTACCCTTGTCACTTCCATGGGTTTGATACTACATCACTTATTTGGAGTATGGCATGGCGATCGCCGTTTAAGTCAACGCTATGGAGAAGCCTTTGCAGTCGTCAAACAGCGGACTTCTATTATCCCCTTTCAAGCAATTATTGATGGCCGTCAATCTCTCAATTGGCAAGAATTTCTATGTCCTGCTTATGTAGGCGTTATCATTTTCACTGGTTTGTTATGGTGGTCTCACCCCTTGTTATTAGTGGCAACAAGTAGGATAATATGGTAGTTTAGTGTGATCCCCATGATCTACAAAAAATATAAATTTAACAAAATTTTGTGCTGATCACTTGCTACCAAAACAATGTACGATAAACTTAAACATCTATCATTAGACTGTTTTTCACCGGGATTAGGAAAAAAATTTGTTCATTAAACTCTGGCGAAATCTACACCCGTAAACAAAAAGTAGCCTTCTACCTTGGTGAAAACGGGAAACAAAAATCAATCAGGATCTGAACATTGAAAACAGCCACCGTGAATGTCGCGCTGGCTTTTTTGTCAGCAGGAAAACATACTGACTTTAATTTTGGTACTCAGTAATTGGTAATTTGTCAATTACTCCTGCTGACAGCTAATTTTGATATAAAAACCTTATAACTCAAGAGGCGTCATGGTGTTGTCGGTTAGTGAACAAACATTTATTCAAGAAGTTTTAGAATCTCCAGTTCCCGTTTTAGTTAATTTTGAAGCGCCCTGGTGCGGACTATGCCGAATTATTCACCCGCTTTTACTAAAATTTCAGACCCAATGTGGTAATGAAATCAAGTTAGTGGGAGTCAACGCTGATCAAAATTTCAAGTTGTCCACTACTTATAGACTCAAATCACTACCGACTTTACTATTAATTGAAAAAGGTATAGTCAAACAACGTTTAGAAGGGTTTCGTAGTAAAGAAGATTTACGTCTAGCCTTAGAAGCAATTAAACTCAATTATACGAGTTACGAAAAAATTGATATAGCAGAAGTCAGGAATCAAGAGTCAGGAGTTAGGAGGTAAGAGCAGGGGAGCAGGGGAGCAGGGGAGCAGGGGAGCAGAGGGGCAGGGATGCGAAAGAATTTTGCCACTGACAACGGACAACTGACAACTGACAACTGACCAAATCTAAAACCATGCTTAATACCCCACCCAAAGGGTATCGGGTGGGGTATTTTATCCTCAAGGGTGTGTGTCACAATTATTAACAGTTCTGAATGATTTCAGTTAACTGGAGGTTGAAGTGCGAAAATTCAAGTTAACTAGAAGGTACTGGGCGATCAGAAGCAGTGGAGGTTAGTAAATAATTCCTAGTCTCTAATTCCCAGATCCAAAACCTCACCCAATTGAATTTTCATTTTTTAACCTTCTCATTTCTTAGTACAGAATTCTAAAAGTAGGCGTTAGTGATGGAAGTAATCTATCAGTATGCCTGGCTGATTCCAGTATTACCTCTCTTGGGAGCAATGCTAGTCGGTCTAGGGCTAATCTCGATCAATCAGGTGACAAACCGCCTGCGACAGTTGAATGCTGTGGTAATTATCTCCCTAATGGGAGCAGCTATGGGGCTGTCGTTAGCTTTGCTGTGGAGTCAATTTCAAGGCCATGCGCCTTATCTTTGGACGATAGAATGGGCAGCAGCAGGCAATTTTCACCTGACGATGGGCTACACTATTGACCACCTGACAGCCCTAATGCTGGTGATTGTAACAACAGTAGCCGTTTTGGTGATGATTTACACCGATGGCTACATGGCGCATGACCCAGGTTACGTGCGGTTTTACGCCTATCTCAGCTTATTTGGCTCTTCCATGTTGGGTCTAGTGGTCAGCCCCAACCTAGTACAAGTTTACATTTTCTGGGAACTGGTAGGGATGTGTTCCTACCTCCTAGTGGGCTTTTGGTACGATCGCAAAGCCGCAGCAGATGCCTGTCAAAAGGCATTTGTCACCAACCGGGTGGGTGACTTCGGTTTACTATTGGGGATTTTGGGGCTGTTCTGGGCGACAGGCAGCTTTGATTTCATGATTATGGGCGATCGCCTCTCCAACCTAGTAGAAACCGGTTCTATTAGCAATTTCCTCGCCATTGTCTTAGCGATTCTTGTCTTCCTGGGACCTGTGGCTAAATCTGCCCAATTCCCCCTCCATGTCTGGCTACCAGACGCAATGGAAGGTCCTACCCCCATTTCCGCCCTGATCCATGCGGCAACAATGGTGGCGGCGGGTGTATTCCTAATCGCCCGGATGTACCCAGTCTTTGAAAATATCCCAGCAGCAATGAACGTAATTGCTTATACTGGGGCATTTACCGCGTTTTTGGGGGCAACTATCGCCATTACCCAAAACGACATCAAGAAGGGTTTGGCTTATTCCACCATTTCCCAACTTGGTTACATGGTGATGGCTATGGGTGTGGGTGCTTACAGCGCCGGTTTATTCCACCTGATGACCCACGCTTATTTTAAAGCGATGCTTTTCTTGGGTTCTGGTTCGGTAATTCATGGCATGGAAGCAGTTGTTGGTCATGACCCTGTATTAGCGCAGGATATGCGTTTAATGGGCGGACTGCGGAAATATATGCCCGTGACAAGTTTCACCTTTTTGATTGGTTGCTTGGCGATCGCGGGGATTCCTCCCTTTGCTGGTTTCTGGTCAAAAGATGAAATTCTCGGTGCGGCTTTTGCTGCTAACCCCTTCCTGTGGTTTATTGGTTGGGTGACAGCAGGGATTACAGCTTTTTATATGTTTAGAATGTATTTCTCAACATTTGAAGGTAAATTCCGGGGTAATGATGAGAAAATCAAAACCCAACTCAAAAATGCTGCGGCTGCTTTAGCTGAGAAATCAGGGACAGCAGAACTAGTACCTAATTTTGGTCCTGGGGCGATGAAAAAAGGTGAATTGGAAAGTCATTCCCATGACTCCCACAGCCATGAGCCTCATGAGTCTCCTTGGACGATGAGTTTACCGTTGGTGGTATTGGCTATTCCTTCAATGTTGATTGGTTTGGTGGGGACTCCCTACGCCAATTATTTTGAGCAGTTTATCTTTCCTCCTAGCGAAACTTTAGCGGAAGTTATGGAAAAGGCTGCGGAGTTTGACCCCCATGAGTTTTACGTGATGGCGGGTAGTTCTGTGGCGGTTTCTGTAATTGGGATTACTTTGGCTGTGTTGATGTATTTGGCTCGCAAAATTGATCCGAGTGCGATCGCTAAAAACATCCAACCGCTATACGATCTATCTTTGAACAAGTGGTACTTTGATGACATTTATCATCGTGTCTTTGTTCTCGGTTTGCGTCGTGTGGCTAGACAAGTGATGGAAGTTGATTTCCGTGTTGTTGATGGTGCTGTCAATCTCACGGGGTTCTTTACTCTTGTCAGTGGTGAAGGTTTGAAATACCTAGAAAGCGGTCGGGTTCAATTCTATGCCTTGATCGTTTTTGGGGCTGTTTTGGGCTTGGTGATTGTTTTTGGTGTTACCTGATTTTAATGGGGCGGTTTGTCCGCCCCTGGATAAGGTTTCGCGCAAAGTCGCTAAGGAGCAAAGTTAATGAACCACGAAGGAGCGAAGGAAGCGAAGGAAGAGACAAAGAGAAATTTGGGTTGGGGTTGAAAAGAGGGTGCTAAAATTATTTACGATAAAGCCCAATTTCTAAACTTATCCATTTGATTATTTTTTACGGCTTCTAAGGCAATATTTGCATCAATTACCATTTCTCGAAAATAAAATTCCAAAGGCATAATTTCATCATCGTTAGAAGTCTGATAAATTTTATATTCAATAGCATATAACAAGGAGTGACAATATTCTCGGCTACGTTTTGCATAATAATCTAAGAGCTTACTTTTGGTACTACTAGAATGAACAAGCATATTACGAATACGATAAATGTTATAAACATCATCTTTGAGTTCAATAATTTTTTCAATTAAGTATTTTTCACAATCATCATTGTTATAAAAGATTTTATTTAATTCATTTAATCCTGGAAATACTTTGTTTTTAGTATCTAGTTGTCTTTTTATTTCGGGAAGTTTTTCTATAAACTTAGCTAAAAAATCTATTGTATCTTTATGAGCAGATAGATATTCTCGTAATTCATTATTTATAGACTTTCCTATTTCCAATTCATCAAATGAAAAAGGTGAAACAAAAATAAGTGCAGCTTGTCTTACTTGATGAAATAAATGAAATTTTAATTCACTCAATACAAGGAGTAATTGCACTGTTCTAATACCATCACCCTCAAGCCATAAATCTATAGTTTCTTTAAAAGTCTTATTTTTTGATAGTTTATCAGATATTTTAGGAAGTCGTTTAGAAAGTATTTTAGAATCTTCAGAAAATTTTTCTACAGCAAACCATGAATTTAATATTTCTTGAGGACTTTGTGAAGTTTCAGTTGCTTGTCTGTACCAGTCAGTAGAAGATAACCATTTTGCTATAGTTGGATGACATCTATTTTCAGAAGATATCCACTGACCAACTCTTTGTAGATTATTTTGTTCGTCAATAGATTTAGGTGTAATAGTTTGTGTCCTATCCATCCTTGGAAATTTCAAGCTAAAACCTCGAATTTCTCCTTCTGGAGTATTACAAATAATCCAGTCCTTTGATAAAATGATGGCTTGCTCTTTCCTTTCTCGATGTGAAAGGACAGCTATAGTTCTTTCAGCCATTTGTTGAGCTTTAATTCTCATAAATTTACTATCCACACCTCTCATATTAACTGCAACACAGTAATTAGAATTACTTTCTAGACTTAGAGGGTCTTTAATATATGTTCCATCTATTTTAGGACGGTAAAATTCAACATTACCTATCTTAATTTTTTGTTTAAAATCTACACCTTTTATGCTGAAAATAACTTTATATGCTTTAGGTTCTAGACAATAAATTTTTTGTAAAAAACTCACCCTTTGTTTAACAGTTAAATTCTCATAATAATTTATAATTTCTTCCCTATATTCATCAATATATTTTGTATCTCTTGATGGTGATCCAAATACCATTGGATACAAAATATCTTTATCAGAGGAGGTTAATATCTCTTCAAATTTTTCAAATTGCTCATCTAATTGTGTTCTTAAATCAGACATCCCCTTGGTATTAAATAATATAATTATTGTATCTACAAGAAATTCTATGTGATTAGAATTTAATTTTTCTTCAATCAATTTTTCATATAAAATTTTAATAATTTCTCCAAAACTATCTTCTGATGTTAATTTATTTTCTATACGTTGAATTAATATTGGAATATCGTCTAATTCAAATTTGTGATTATCATCAGAAGATAAAGCTTCAGCAAGAAAATATAATTCTTGGTTGACTTCTTGCGTCCATTGTCTTTTGATTTTGTCTAATTCTTCAATCTGCTCTTTTTTAAAAATACAATAACTAGCAATTTGCATTTTAAAAAACTTTTTAGCATAAGCATTTTTAGAAACCCTATTTTTATTATTATCTATTTCTTCATGTAGATCGTTTAGAACAAATAATAAATGACGACTATAATCTCCTTTTATGTTGTTTTCAATAGCATCACATCTTTCTTTCCATATTTGTTTTAAAATTTCAATATTTTTGATGACGTATTCAGGTGCATCTGATAAAGTCCAATCCATAGTTTTAGTTAAGATGAAAATAGAGTACGGACAACATTCTACTACTTTATTTTGAAATAACAAAAATTGTTACAAAATATCATATTCCTTTGGTTCTGCAAGTTATTTTGGTTTTTAGTCTGTAGGGTGCGTTAGGAGCGCGAAAATATTATAAAATATACATTAAATTATGAATGCGACGTAACGCACATTAATTCATGAGATTAGATATAATTAATTTTGGTGCGTTACGTAACGCTTCCACACCCTACTGTCTGAATCAGGATTTCCAGGATTTAAGGATGTTCAGGATGTATAAAAAAACTAATTTTTAAAACCTGAAATATTCCCAGATAAATATTCATAAAAAATCCTGTAAATCCTCTAATCCTGGATATCCTGATTCAGACAATTAAGCATTTTCAGGATAAAGAAAAAAACTTATCTTTAAAATCTGAAACATTCCCAGATAAATATTCATAAAAAATCCTGTAAATCCTCTAATCCTGGGTATCCTGATTCAGACAAAATAATTTATAATTAATTAAGATTAAAAAATAATTCATGTATTGTTAAAATACCAACTTCTCCCGTCATGCTATCCAACAAATGTTTTATCGTCGCATTAGCAAAAAAGAAGTAGAAACTGTAATTGCTTATGGACAAATAATAGAAGAAAATCCTGATGATACACCATACCCCAGTTATTTAATATTAGATTTTGTAGAAGGTAAACCGCTTCATGTTGTATTTTCCTACGATGAAGCTACAGATACAGGATATGTAGTAACAGCTTATATTCCTGATGTTAATATTTGGTTAGATGGTTTTACAACTAGGAGAAAAATATAATGAAATGTGTAATTTGTAAACATGGAGAAACTAAACCCGGTTTAGTCACCGTCACCTTAGAAAGAGATGAATGTATTATTGTCTTAAAAAAAGTTCCCGCAGAAATTTGTGATAACTGTGGTGAATATTATTTAAGTGATGCAGTTACAGAACAAGTTTTAGAAAAAGCAGAATTAGCAATTACTAAAGGAGCAGAATTAGAAATTATTAGATATGCAGCTTAAATTTCTTCTTTGCTTCTTTGCTCCTTTGCTCCTTTGCGTATTTGCGCGAAACTAAATCTTAGAAATCTCAACAAAGTCTCACT
Source organism: Anabaena sp. UHCC 0204 (assembly GCF_009711975.1). Taxonomy (GTDB): domain Bacteria; phylum Cyanobacteriota; class Cyanobacteriia; order Cyanobacteriales; family Nostocaceae; genus Dolichospermum. Next base: position 210,518 of record NZ_VIKW01000003.1, on the reverse strand, counting down.
CTGAAATTATTAACAATAAATAAACATAAATAAACATCCTGTAAATCCTAAAATACTGGATATCCTGATTCAGACAAATATGATATTAAAAATATATCATCTACCACGTCAACAATGACTAAAAAACCAGAAAGATCAGATCAAGATAGTCCTTGGAAAGAAATATTAGAAGCATATCTTCCCCAAGCTATCGAATTTTTCTTCCCAGAAACATCTGCATTAATTGACTGGAATAAACCCTATGAATTTCTCGATAAGGAATTTCAACAAATATCCCGTCATGCAGAACAAGGAAGAAGATATGCTGATAAATTAGTTAAGGTGTTCGCTAAAAAAGGTGGCGAAATTTGGCTATTTATCCATTTGGAAGTACAAGGTACATCAGAAGACATCTTTCCTCAAAGGATGTTTACCTATAATTTTCGCATTTTTGACCGTTTTGGTAAACCTGCCATTAGTTTAGCAATTTTATGTGATCCCGATCCCAAATGGCGACCGACGGTATATAGTTATAATTATCCTCACACCAAATTAAACTTTGAGTTTGGGATAGTTAAATTATTAGACTATCAAAATCGCTGGGAAGAGTTGGAAAGGAGTAATAACCCTTTTGCTATAGTGGTAATGGCACATCTCAAAACCCAAGCAACAACTAAAAAACCACAGGAACGGAAAAACTGGAAATTTCAACTCATTAGAAGACTGTATGAAAAAGGTTTACAGGAAAAAGACATCCGTAACCTTTACCGCTTTATAGACTGGGTAATGTTATTACCAAAACCATTAGAAAGGGAATTTTGGCAAGAATTTAAAGCGTTTGAACAGGAGATCACTATGACTTATGTTACCACCGGTGAACGCATTGGTTATGAAAAAGGTGAGCAAAATTTAGTTCTGAAACAACTTAAAAAACGTTTCGGAGAAATCTCAGAAGATATTCACCAAGCAATTACTGAATTATCTATTGATCAGTTAGAATCTCTGGGAGAAGCTTTATTAGATTTTACTGCTGTTGATGATTTAATCAACTGGTTGCAACAAAATCAGGAGTAATAAATAATAGTGTTGAGGTAGATGATTAATATTTTTCTGTATTTCATTCTACCCAACCCATCAGGATTTTAGATAAAAAGCAAATCACCAAATTACCTCGCATCCTGGAACATAATCACGGATATTTCCCCAAACTTCATCAGGATTAATTGCTATTTCTTCCTCTATTAATTCTTGCCGAAATTGTACTATAGATTCCCAAAAACTTGATTCTTTATCCATTGGTTTTCCAAGTTCTTCCAAAAACTTGCTTTTACCATCTTTTGGAGTACCTGGAATCACTAGAAATTGTTTTTTAGTTTGCAAACCTTCCAGATATTCTCTCAAATGTTCTGCAACTTTATTTTGTAAATCTTCAGATAAAGATTCCATCATTTTAACTACAGTCATAATTGCTGGAGATGACATAATCGAATTTCCTTTTCAACCTTACCAATCTATTTTAATAAAAAACCTAACTGCATCCTTCTATATATTCCACTTCTGGTAGTTTACCTGCTCTGTATCTAGTCACACGCTGACCATCAGTTTCAAAAATAACTCGATATTTTTGTTCAGCTTTATTTCTGGGTATAAAAGTTAGATAATGTCCCTTTTGATTATATTCATGGGGTGTAACTTGAATTTGTCCAGGGTAAAGTGATTTAATTCGCGCTTCTGTATCACCAATTTTTGCACCAGAAACGGTAGTAATTTTGGGGTTGTCTACATCTACTCTAGCAATAACATCGCTAGTAACATATTTCATCCGACTTTTAACATCATCTTTTGTCACCATAAATGACACACCTGTGAGTTCTCCCTCTGTTTGTAGGTAGTAACAACTATCACTACCAGCGTAACTAACCGATAAACGAGTATTAGCAGCAACAGCAGCTTCAGGAAGATTCATCCCTATTTTTACTGAACCAATACCATTGATAGTTACTTTAGCTTGACTGGTGAGTTTTGTCTGGGCGATGACTGTTCCCACCGTGACAGCAAAAACTGTGAGGGTGATAGTCGCAAAAGTTAGTAATTTGGTTTTGTTCTTCATTTATTTCTCTATTTATGCTGGTGGTATCAAGAGTCTGACTTTCATCGTGTATTTTTAGCGATGCCTGTATTCCATCGCATAAATACCAGTTTAGCGGCTTTTGGAGGGTAAATTTTTGACTTGACTGGGAGTATTCCAATCCAGATTCTCCACACCTAACTGTCAAAAAAGACTCCTCAACAAAAAAACAGGGTATTGCCAATTTAATTAAATCAACCTAACAATGAAGGGAAAATTGCCAAAAAGCTGTTAGTTAATAACTAGTGACTTTTTGCCAAACATGATTTTAATTGCAGATTGATTGTGATGAATATAGCTAATTTCCCGTGGCTGACAACGATTATTTTGTTCCCAATAGCCGCATCACTACTACTTCCTATCATTCCAGATAAAGACGGCAAAACAGTACGCTGGTATTCCCTCATTGTCGGGCTGATAGATTTCGCGCTGATTGTTTATGCTTTTTATACTGGGTATGATTTCTCTAACCCCGATTTGCAACTGGTGGAGAGTTATCCCTGGGTTCCCCAATTGGGTTTGAATTGGTCTCTAGGGGCTGATGGCTTATCTATGCCTCTGATTCTCTTGACTGGATTCATTACCACCTTGGCGATTCTAGCAGCTTGGCCTGTGACACTAAAGCCAAAATTATTTTTCTTTTTGATTTTGGCCATGTATGGCGGCCAGATTGCTGTGTTCGCTGTCCAGGATATGCTGTTATTCTTCCTGGTGTGGGAATTGGAACTTGTACCAATTTACTTCCTACTGTCAATTTGGGGAGGTAAAAAGCGCCAATATGCAGCAACCAAGTTTATTTTATACACTGCTGGCGGTTCGCTGTTTATTTTGCTGTCTTCCTTGACAATGGGATTTTATGGCGATACGGTGACTTTCGATATGCGATCGCTCGCCTTGAAAGACTATGCCCTCAATTTACAACTTTTACTCTACGCTGGCTTCCTCATTGCCTACGCTGTCAAGTTGCCAATCATTCCCCTCCATACCTGGCTACCAGATGCCCACGGTGAGGCTACAGCGCCTGTGCATATGTTACTAGCGGGTATTTTGTTGAAAATGGGTGGTTATGCCTTAATTCGCATGAATGCCCAAATGCTCCCTGATGCTCACGCTTATGTTGCCCCTGCATTAGTGGTTTTGGGGGTAGTAAATATTATCTACGCTGCTTTAACGTCTTTTGCCCAGAGGAACTTAAAACGGAAAATTGCCTACTCTTCAATTTCTCACATGGGCTTTGTTCTCATTGGTATTGCCTCTTTCACCGATTTAGGGTTAAGTGGGGCAGTTTTACAAATGGTTTCTCACGGATTAATTGGGGCAAGTTTGTTCTTTTTAGTCGGTGCAACTTACGATCGCACACACACCTTGATGTTAGATGAAATGGGTGGTGTCGGTAAAAGAATGCGGAAGATTTTCGCCATGTTTACAACTTGTTCAATGGCATCTTTAGCATTGCCAGGAATGAGTGGTTTTGTCGCAGAATTAATGGTATTCGTCGGTTTTGCCACAAGCGATGCTTATAACCCAACATTCAAAGTAATTGTCATTTTCTTGATGGCGGTTGGTGTAATTCTCACCCCAATTTATCTACTTTCAATGTTGCGCGAAATTTTCTACGGTCAAGAAAACGAAGAGTTAGTTTCTCACCAAGCTTTGATTGATGCTGAACCCCGTGAAGTCTTTATCATTGCTTGTTTGTTGATACCCATTATCGGTATTGGTTTTTATCCCAAGTTGCTAACACAAATGTACGATGCTACAACTGTACAATTGACAGCAAGATTGCGTGATTCTGTCCCAACTTTAACCGCTGGGAAAGCATTGGAAACTGTTTCTTTAAATGCACCAATAATTGGTAATTAATTCGTAACTCCAGCTACGAATTATGATCAGGGTGGGTTTAATACCTGCCCTTTTTTATCTTTAAAATTCAATTAATATTTTGGGCTTGCTGAATTAAAATAGAAAAAAATATACCTGTCTATAGTTAGGATCTACAAACAAGTATGGTAAAAAAAATAACAGCAGTTTATTAAATAAACAAAATTATTAGTCGTTGTCCCATTCTTCGCGTCCGATTAGATCACCAATGCGATCGCGTAGTAAAAAATCACACTTTTCTAATTCACATTCCACACAAACCCACTCTCTAGCTGGAATAAACTGGCAAAGAGTATATATTGGTTGCTGACGACCAACCATTCCCCTTTCCACTAACCGACGTGCTTCATCCTGAATAACGTCCAGAGAGTAGTAATTGTAATTGATAGAAGGCACCGTATTCACACTCATGGTTTTTACTCACAAAATTACATTTAGATAGCGTTCCCGTTATTAACTAGGAACAAAGATGGCAATAATTAAACCTGTCTCCAGGGTTTTGTAGTTTGCTATACGGAACTATTATCATTTTGACGCTATACATCTCTAAATTATCTAAAGAAATGTTAAGTTTGTCAAGAAAACATGACAATTATGCTATTTGAGCTTCATATTCCGAATATTAGAGGAGCTAATTCTACAATTATCCAGCCTAAATATTGCCATTTTCAACATTTTTCATATTAACCTGTGTAAAAACCATTAAAAGGATTTATCTTTGCTGTAACGCTACCTGTAATAATATATATGGAGTTACAGACTTCAACATCTATCCTAAGATACAAGATTTATAACACCCATAATTATCTCAAAACAACCAGAAAATCACCGGAAATTAATCAGCCATATCTTCATCCACCTTTAACGATGTTCGTTCCTGTTCCAGTTGATTTAGCAAGTTCAGCACTTTAGTACCTCGTTCGATAGAGTGATCTTCCAGAAACTGCACTTCTGGAGTGCGACGTAATCTCACTCTAGCTCCTAGTTCACTGCGAACGTAACCTGTAGCTGACTTTAAACCAGCCATTGTTTCCGCCTTAGCTTCTTCTGTCCCATAAATGCTGACGAAGATTTTGGCGTGTTGTAAATCCCCAGAAACATCTACATCAGTGACACTGACCATTCCTGTACCCACACGGTCATCTTTAATACCGTTGAGTAGCATTTGGCTAACTTCCCGTTTAATTAATTCAGCAACGCGGGAAACGCGGCGATTTGTAGCCATATAAATTCCGCCTTCTCACAGAGGTTAAACAACATGATTCTAAATGCAAGTTAGAGCGGACAGTGCTTGAGATTGATAAAATCAACAGCAACAGTCCACTAGACTAAACCTTTTCTGGTGCTAGTCTAGATTGTATTCAACCCCAACATTGCCCGGAGGGTAAGTGTTACGAAAAAAAGACCGCCGGCAAAAAAGCCTATAATAGCAATTAGCGTTAGTGGACGTTTCAGCAGTGGAAACAGCGGCTCAAGGGTGTTTAGAAAAATGCCCAAGACGATACTAATCAAGTATCGAGGGTAGCGAAAGACGTTATCCCAAAATCCATCAAACATTTGAATTTAGACTGCCTTATTATAGAGTTTAGGTTTGTTTACAGTTTTTTGTTTAACCTAATTGTAATATATAGCCATCCTATTTGATTTATGATACTTTACAAAGTAGACAACAGAAAAAAATAATCAGTAAGTCATTCTGGCAAGAAGCAACTGGAGTTATATAACAGATAATTTTTCAGCTTAACTGCAATTAGATGGTAAGTCAAATCCCCAAACAAACTTACCCCCGGCCATTTTTAAAGTGGGCTGGGGGTAAAACTAGACTGATTTCACAATATAAAGACTATTTTCCCAAGCATTATCATACCTACTATGAACCATTTTTAGGTGGTGGCGCAATTTTTTTCTCTATGCAACCATCCAAAGCAGTTTTAAGTGATATTAATGCAGATTTAATTACTACCTATCGGTGCGTTAAAGATAATATTGAGGAATTGATTACTCTGCTACAAAAGCATAAACAAGAACATAACGCAGAATATTACTATGATGTCAGAAATAATCATAGTAGTAAAGATTTAGAAATAGCAGCTCGATTTATTTATCTCAATAAAACTTGTTTTAATGGACTATATCGGGTTAATTCCCAGGGAAAATTTAATGTACCTGTGGGAAAATATAAAAATCCTGGTATTTGTCAGGAAGAAGTTCTGCAAGTCGCATCTCAAGCACTAAAAGGAGTAGAGATAAAACACGCTAATTTTGATGAAGTGCTAAATTATGCAACTGGCATTAATGACTTTGTTTATTTTGATCCCCCATATTATCCTGTCAGTAAAACTAGTAATTTTACAGCTTATAGTCATTTTTCCTTTGATGAGAATCAGCAAATAAAACTCAGGGATATCTTTGCAGAATTAGCTGATAGGGGCGTAAAAGTTATGTTATCTAATTCCGATTGTCCATTTATTCGTGACCTTTATAGTGATTTTTCTGTTCACACAATATTAGCCGCTAGATCAATTAATTCTAATGCTCAAAAGCGAGGAAAAATTACTGAAGTATTAGTAACTTCTTATTAAAGATTATTGTAGGTTGGGTAGAACGAAGTGTGGCGAAGCCATAACCTAACATTGTAATATCTAACATTTTCATGAAAATGTTGGGTTTCCTTACGTCAACCCAACCTACTGAATTGCTGAATCTCCTTAACTTTAATTGCTTTTGGCTTCAGCATGACCGTTACGAATAGACCATGCTAATTCTAACATTTGCGTCCAGCGTTTTTGGAGTTGTTTAGGAGTACACTGAACAGCTTTAGAGATAAGTTGATCACTTTGACAAGCAGTTTTCAATTCAAAAATTTGCTGTTGTTGTGGTGTGAGTTGATTCCAAAAAATATCCCATTGCTGGGAAGTTAAACCTAACTTGTGTTCCAAACCAGCACCCAACCATTGATGCACTAATTGCCATTGGTGTTGTTTAGCAAACTTCTCAACATGATACTTAAATCTTTGTTGTAAATAATCGCGTTGACGACTAGTTAAACCCAGAATTTGGTCAATTTCCGGTGCTGAAAGGTCTTGGAGTTTGAGAGTCAAGTAATCCATGCAATCAGATTGTCCTTGAGACTCCAGGTATTTCATCAATTCGGTAATCACACGATTGCGTTCCGACTCCTCGGAGGGGTCAAAAGTAGGCTTGGCAATCATTTGTGAGCGAATTTGCTGCACTGCTACATTACGTTGATAAGATTCTGCTTCTTCTGTTTTAGCAGAATCCACAGCCATTTCAATATCTACAGTAGTTTCTTGAGGTTGACGACGGGCAAAACCTTGAGCGCGTAAAACAATTAACTGTTGATTAGCACCACCAGGTAAATTAATCCGGCGTTTGGCATACTGTTCTGTAAACGCCATATACTCCGCTAATTGTAGCTGAGTCCGGGGGGTGTAGTCTTCAGGTAATTCAGTTTCTCGACGAAAAGCTTTAATAGCTTCGATATAAAAAGCCTGTAAAAAATCTTCAATGAGATTGTAACGAGCCTCAAAGCCTAAATCTGAGCCAGCAACAGTAACGTGACGATAAACGATCGCGCCCAAACTGCTATGTAATTCCACACGTCCTTGTTTAGCACCGAGTTGGTAGTAACGCAAGCACTTTTGTAAACGATGTCTTCCTAAAGTAATTTGCCAAGACTGAATTTGTCCTGAGTTTTGAATGCGGGAACTTTTATCACATATCCGTTCTACTTCTTTGGCTATCCGCTGGACTACAGCTTGCACACCAACTGATGTAGGTTTGACTTGAGATTGCATTTCATCGGATAAAAGTTGCACCAATGTATCGGTGTTAGCAACAGACAATTCTTCAAGAGAAATATAGCTATTAAAAGCAGATGTAGAATTAGGCAGATTGGCGATGTTAGCTTTCATGACTTTTCTGTAAAATTGGTATTGCACCTTAACTCAAACGCAGATACAGCATTTAAGGCCAGTCACATTAGCGAGAATCTTTGAGAATTTATTCTGTGAAGATTCATCACCTGGACTGCTGATATGTAAACACTGTAGGAAATTTCCAAAGTTAAGGGCTTGTTAATTGTGTCGCTTTTTTCTTTAGCAACTAAATCAAAGATGGGATAGAAATATTCACTCTTAGGTAAAAATAACCGAAAGCCTAGTCATGATTAGGTTTGCTGGAATTTCATGACTGGGGATTCTCATGCCTGTGAGTATGACAATTTCAAAATTGGAGTAAGGTAATCATAAATTAGCGCAACCGAGTCCAAAACAAAGGGTTGTACGCATAAAGCTTTATTCTTAAACCCAAGCAGCTACAGCTTCCCAACCTAAACCCCTCCGTATAATGACTGGTTCTTCGTCCGTCAAGTCTAAAATGGTAGACACTTGATATGTCGGTTCTTCAGCAGTGTCAATAATGATATCTACCAATTTATCCAAATGGTCATATAAATCTACCCGTGACAAAATTGGTTGTGGTTCGTCTTCAACTATTTCCTGGTCTTCGTCATTGACTCTGACATGAGCCGAAGTGGAAATAATTGGGTTTCCTAACGCTTCCAGTAATGCCAAGCAAACGTTATGATTTGGCACTCGAATTCCTGTGGTTTTGCGTTTGGGACTTTGCACCAGTCGTGGTACTAGTTTGGTAGCAGGGAGCAAAAATGTGTAGGGTCCTGGTATTAACCGCTTCATAATCCGGTAGGCTGTATCACTTACGAAGGCATAAGTCGCCACATTGGAAAGTGAGGGACATAAAAATGTCAAAGGTTTATCATTTGCTAACTGCTTAATTTGCCGCACTCTTTCCACCGCTGACTTCGCATTCAAATCACAACCAATTGCATAAACTGTATCTGTAGGGTAGAGCATGATAGCGCCACCTAATAGCGCCAACTTTATCTCCTCTATTCGGCGGCTTTGAGGATTATCAGGATGAATCGTGAAAATTTTGGCCATAATGGGGTTGGTGATTGGTGATTGGTAATTGGTGATTGGTGATTGGTGATTGGTGATTGGTGATTGGTGATTGGTGATTGGGTAAGAGTTTTCTTCTTCCTGACAACTGACAACTGACAACTGACAACTGACGACTGACAACTGACAACTGACAACTGACAACTGACAACTGACAACTGACAACTGACAACGAACGACTAACAAATAAATTTATGAATAAAATCGCTTATATTCAATGTCCGACAGGGGTTTCTGGTGATATGTGCCTGGGGGCGTTAGTTAGTCTAGGTGTGCCTTTGGAGTATTTGACAGAAAAACTCAATGGCTTGGGACTTGAGCAGGAATACCGATTACGGGCAGAATTGGTTCACCGTCAAACTCAACAAGCGACTAAAATTCATGTGGATTTGGTTGATCATCACCATCATGATCACCATGAACATAATCATCATCACGGCCGACATTTGCCAGAGATAGAGGAGATGATTCTCAAGGGGAAATTGCCAACAAGAGCGGAAGCTTGGAGTTTAGCTGTATTCCGACAGTTAGCAGTAGCTGAGGGGGCTGTTCATGGCATTGCACCTGAAAAAGTTCATTTCCATGAAGTGGGGGCTGTAGATGCGATTGTGGATATTGTTGGTACTTGTTTAGGGTTGGATTGGTTGGGTATTGACAGCGATCGCCAGGGTTGGCCTTTGCTATACTGTTCTGCTTTCCCTACGGGAGGTGGAACTGTTCATGCTGCACATGGACTCATGGCAGTACCAGTACCAGCAGTGTTAAAGCTGTGGGAAATGCGGGGTTGTCCAGTTTATAGCAATGGTATTGACAGAGAATTGGTAACACCAACGGGGGCGGCGATCGCTACTACCTTAGTTCAAAACTTTGGTTCACCTCCACCAATCACTATCAAACAGGTAGGATTAGGCGCAGGTTCTCTAGATTTACCCATCCCCAATATACTACGGCTCTGGTTTGGTGAAAGTGAATCTTTACAGACTGATAACTGTGATCTGGCGGAATATTCCCCAAATTTAGAAACCATTACTGTACTCAAAACTCAAATAGATGACTTAAATCCCCAAGTATTCGGTTATGTATCTGAAGCTTTATTTGCTGTTGGTGCTGTGGATGTCTTTACCCAACCAATAGGAATGAAAAAGTCACGTCCCGGAATTTTGTTAACTGTTATATGTCATCCAGGGAAGTTAGCTAGTTGTGAAGAGGTGTTATTTCGAGAAACTAGCACTTTAGGGATTCGCCGCACTACTGAACAACGGGCAATTTTACAACGGGAAATTCAAAATGTGGAAACTGGTTATGGGACAATAGCTGTAAAATTTGCCTGGACAGGAACAGCTACAGAAAAGGTAATTACTAATGTCCAACCGGAATATGAAGATTGTGCAGTTTTAGCACGAAAACATAATATTCCTTGGCGAGAAATTCACAGATTAGCACTTCAGAATTGGCATTTATTACAAAAAAAGGGAACAGATAAGAAATTTCAGTTATGAGTTGAAAGCTCAGTCAAAAAAGATGTTTTTAAAAGATGCGATTTCCATCTCATGTTTAAAAACATGAAATTTTCTGTTCCTTATTGTCCAGTCCCTGTTCCCTCTCCTCACAGATAACTTTTTCAGCAAACCCTAATTATGCAAAAATGTAGATAATAATATAGGGTGAGCAATGCCCACCCTACAAATGATCTCCCTTGTTTTGAGATAAATTTTAATCAGCGTTTCTCATACTCCTTTTGAATACATCTGTCGTATCCTCTCCTGTTCGCTGAATATTTTTACCCATATCTTCAGCACCTCGCTGCACACTCTTTGTTAAATCTTTAGTAGCATTCGTAACATTTTCCTGGAGGTTTTCAATTCCTCTTTGAGTTCCCTTAGTTACACCTTCTCGCAATTCTTCCGCTGAACTACCTATATCCTCACCTAGACGTTTCACTCTTTCATCTAAGGGTGTTCCTTCCTGATAATTACGAACAAATTGCTCTCGACTATCAATTCCTTTTGTTTCTACATTTCTTTTAGCCTGGTTTATTAAATCTTCTGCTCTATCTCTAGCTTCTTCTTCTGCTCTTTTTGCTCTGGAATCTATATCACTAAACTTATCAGTTCCCACTGGATAAGAAGGAATTGGATAATTTACTGCGGGATCATATCTTTGTGCATTTGGTGGTTGTCCTGGCGGTTGGTTTGGCTGTGTAGCTATTCCTGGACGATTACAAGCTTGTACTAAAAATAGGAAAGTTACTGCCAAAAAAACTGTCAAAACTTTGAGGGGGCGTAGGTTTTGCAACCAAGCAATTACTGTTTTCATATTCCTCTCCTTTTCTGGTTTTGACCTAATTCACAATTAATCAATATTAAATTGAACAGCATATTTTCGCTGATTTTGATTGAATTTAAAAACAATCTTAATCACAGAAAAGATATTTATCTTTGCATATATCGCATTGTATAGCAGTTAGATTCAAAGTTTTATCTAACTATAGGGAGAGATTTTTATTGATTTTGATAAGCTTGATATATGTATGTGGCTATTCGGTAGTTGCTATGCCAAACTATTAGCTAGACTCACTAAGTAATATTAAAATATGTATCAATAACTGACTAAAAATATTGTATGGGTTGACATATAACGAGCATTTATTATTATCTATAAATACAATTCAAATTATTTTTAGATAAACTTAAACTTACGAACTAGATGCTTATTAAATTGGCATTTTGTTGAATAGTTAGCCAAGAGTATTAACTTGCATACTGGCAATTTTGTGAAAAGGCTTATTTACTAATTTTAGCCTATGGGTAGGAGATTTGATTTAGTTCGGGTGATAATTCTTAGGTGTATCAGTTTCTAACAAAACAGCAGATTTTCAAAAGGATAAGTTTGCTTCCAACGATAGGTATTAAAGTCACGCTAATCTACTGAAAAAATGCGTCCATGTCCTAAATCTTCTGCTAAAATTACTAGGGAAGCATCAGATAAATCCATTGGTAGATTAGCATATTTTTCGATTAATTGAATAATTTGCGGAGTATGATGAGGTTATAAATTATAGCGGTATGCACTTGAGTGAGATACAGTCAGCAAATCGCAAAGCCTGTAGGGGCGCAGGGTCTGCGCCCTCGATTGTATTGCATCCTAGCGATAACCGCTATAAAAACTGTAAATAATTCTTGTTCCAGACTATTTAAAAAAGTAACTTGAGCTTTAACTCCTAATTTGAGTAAAATTTTTCGGTATGATTATATTATAAACTACGCACCAAAGATCCCCGACTTCTTTTCAAGATTTTTCTATCATATCCATAACCAATCTTAGAAGTCGGGAATCTAAATCTGGTGAGGTGAATGTTTCCAGGTATATCTGTGATGGTTCTATTGTCTTCTCTTATTTACATGATAGTTGGTGATGGTTGGGTGAGATGATGTGGATAGATACAGGGTTTTTGGGTTGTAATTTAGTGTTATTAATCGTGGGTATTGTTGGGTTTCCTTGTGTCAACCCAACCTACAAATTACTATTTTTTAATACCTTTAATAAATGCTGTTCTTGCATCAATAATGGAAGGCATTAAAACACAACTTGCCAATAAATTTATATCTAAAGATGGCAATAATTCACTTTGATTAATTTGCTCATAATTATCATTTTTGAGATGATAGAGAGACAATTGATTATTTTCCCAAAACCAAACTTCAGTAATATTAAACCGCTTGTATTTTTCTAATTTATCAATACTGCCACTTGTAATGTTAATTTCAATTGCTAAATCTGGATTTTCTTTTTTTTCTCCGATGTAATAAGATTCGTCAGGTTCAAAAGAAGCATTCTTTTCTTTTGCGCGACGAGTAGCACTACCTACTGGGATAAAGTTTATCCCTTTTTCAAAAAGATATGCTTCTATCAAAATAGCGATAATTTTTTTGATATTTTCGTGTTGTTCACCAAGTGTCATAAATTCGATGTACCCATCAAGATAAGTTATCCGCAAATTTCCTGCGTCTGCGGTTAAGGTTTCTATTATTTCAAATTCCTTCCAGGTGTAATAACCAGGTAGAAGAAATCGCTGTTCGGAAATTGTGGTGGTTTTGTCTAGGATTTGGAGAGTCATAGTAATTTTATGGTTATGACTTTAATCTTGATTATAACTCATGGTCAGGTGATAATTGTCAGGTGAGGTGAATGTTTCCAAGTGTATATGTGATGTTTCTATTGTCTTCTCGTATTTACATGATAGTTGGTGATGTTTGGGTGAGATGATGTAGACCGATACAGGATTTTCGGGTTGTAATGAGTGAGGGATGTGATAAAATATAAAAAGCAGAGCAGTAAATATTAATTTATTCTCAAGGACAAATCAAATGACCGTTGAAGAAATAATTATAGATAAGGTAAAAATATTACCTCCTGATAAACAACAAGAAGCCTTAGATTTTGTAGAGTTTTTGTTAGCTAAAATGCAAAAACAAGGGGTATCTAATCAACCCAAAAAATCAGGTATTTCAGCTTTAGCTATGGCTCAAGAATACGTTGGTTGTGTGGAAGCAGCCGAGGATTTATCTACTAATAAAGATTATATGAATGGTTACGGTGCATGATGAGGGGATGTGTTTTACTAGATACGGATCCATTGGTGGCTATAATTAATCGTCGTGATCAGTTTCATGGTTGGGTAACATCACAATGGGATAATATTGAGCCTCCTTTATTAACTTGTGAAGCTGTAATTTCTGAGGCTTGTTTTTTGTTGCGAAATGTTTATGGTAGTCAAGATGCTGTGATAAATTTGGTGAGGAATGGAGTTATTAAAGTACCTTTTAATTTGGATGATGAAGCTGTAATTATTGGTGAACTTCTCAAGATTTATCAGTCTGTACCGATGTCTTTCGCTGATGCTTGTTTGGTGAGGATGTCTGAACTTTATAATGATAGTTTTTTGTTAACTTTTGATAGTGATTTTCTGATCTATCGGCGCAATAAAAATCAAGTTATTCCTGTAATTATGCCAGAATAAGAGGATTTGATTTAGTTTGAATGATAATTCTCAGGTGAGATGAATGTTTCCAGGTGTATTTGTGATGGTTCTATTGTCTTCTCTTATTTATATGATAGTTGGTGATGGTTGGGTGAGATGATGTGAACAGATACAGGCTTTTTGGGTTGTAATTTAGGATTATTAATAGTGGGTATTGTTGGGTTTCCTTGTGTCAACCCAACCTACGCCGTAATTTTTATGGTCATGAAACTAGTTCATCAATTTTTGCTATTTCGTGATTTTTCTGATTTTGATAAAATTCTTCAAACAAGGTAAAAAATCTATCTACTGCGCTTTTTTCATCGGCTGAATGGAAGAGAAGAATACTTGACCATAATTGACCTGTTTCTACATTGAATTTCTGTCTTATCCATTGTAAAAAAGTTTGAAATTCTGTTTCTTCTGCTGTTAAGGGAATACCAATTTCTCGACGGGCAAAATAGTATCCATCTAAAAATGCTTGGAGGCTAAAAATAGAATTTTTACCTATATACATTGCAGGTCTTTTTTTGATTTTTTGCAGTAAGTTGTAGAGATTATCCATGTTTAACTCACTAAGTTTCTAGGTTAAAAGTAAGTTTCTGTGATTTGAAACTCTAATCCTGCATCTAATATAGGTGAATAGAGATTCTGTATCCAGTTTAATCGGGTAATGCCTTGATGGTGAATATTGTCAAAAACAAGTTCTCCGTCATTTATCTCAATTATAACACCTTCATGATGACCAGTGGTGGCAATCAATTCTCCAATACTATCATTATAAATTCTGCCATAAATTGGATCTTGAGAATTTGTATTTATTTTAATATGTTTACCATGAATATTTTGTCTGATTAAAAACTCTTTGATTGCTCTAGCACAGGGTATACAATCAAATATTCCGTAACTACTGGCAATTGCTATAATTTGTTGATAGATGATATCCTCTTTATTCAAAATCACTCCGGTTGTCAAATTTTAATATTTCTACCCTAATTACTACTGATTGATAGTTAAGGGAGTATTAAGTTATTTTTTATATTGTAAACCAGAAGATGCACAAAATAGGATTTGATTTTGTTTGGGTGATAATTCTCAGGCGAGGTGAATGTTTCCAGGTGTATCTGTCATGGTTCTATTGTCTTCTCTTATTTACATGATAGTTGGTGATGGTTGGGTGAGATGATGTGAACAGATACAGGGTTATTAATGGTGGGTTATGTTATTGCTAACCCACCGAGAGTATTACTTATTTCCTAAAAATTCATCTACGGTAATTCCTGCTTGTCTAATTAAACTTCTGAGTAAACCTGGTGCTAGTTCTTTATGATTAGGAACTGATAAAATGGGTTTTGATTCGTGCTACAGTATGATATGACTTCCGGTTTGATGATCTACAGCATAGCCAAATTTTTCCAAGATTTTGACTGTTTGTTTACCGGAAATATTTGATAAGCGTCCCATTTATACTACTACTTCCCCTACAAATGATTGAGATTCTTTGGTTAAATAGGGTTTACCATGTTTTTCTAATACGTGAAGATAGCCTTTGATAGCATCTTTGATATTTTCTATTGCTTCATCTAAGCTTTTACCTTGACTGACACAACCAGGAAGTTCTGGTACTTCAGCAACGTAACCTAGATATTCTGAATCATAGGTGAATATTACTTGAAATTTCATACAGGAGGGGTTTGTATATTTGTGTGCTGATTATTAATATATCTAATTTTCTTGGCTAGTTGTTCGAGGATTTGATTTTGTTCGGGTGATAATTCTCAGGTGAGGTGAATTTTTCGGTGGTGTATCTGTGATGGTTCTATTGTCTTCTCTTATTTACATGATAGTTGGTGATGGTTGGGTGAGATGATGTGAACAGATACAGGGTTCTTAATGGTGGCTTATATTGTTGTTAAGCCACCCTACAGGAATTAAAAAGATATGAAATCAAACAAATGGATTGATAATTCTTACTTTATTCTCTATTAGTTGATTATGTTGCATATCTTCTGAGTAAATAATGGAACATTGACTTAATAAAGCTGTAGCTATAATCAAACTATCCCAATAAGAGTAGTTATATTTTGCATTGATTTCTAATGCTTGTATAACTTCCGTTGTGTTAATTGCCTGAACTGGAAAAGTATTCACTATATCTGATATGATTGTAATAGCATCTGTTTTTGATGCGAATTTCTTTCTAGTTAAAACATGAAATAATTCTCCTAAAACCTGAGTGCTAACTAACAGGGATGAAGAATTATGTTTGATGATTTCTACAACTTGCTGGGATTTTTCTGGCGGATTTTTAGCATAGAGATAAATCCAGAGATTGCTATCGAGAAAAATTTTATCTGTCATAAATTTCTTCTCGATTAAATTTGTAGTCTGCGGGAAGTGGGAAAGAGTAGTTATTAACTCGCGCTAAGAATTGCTGTATTTTCGATTCTTGAGAATCTATTGGTTCTGTAGATTCGCTGGGTTCAAGAATCATAATTTGTATGGTTTTACCTTCTAATTCAGAACTTAGTTTTTCATTTAAAATAAGTTCACCATTGGTACAGGTTGCTTGGATAATTTGCAGCATTATGAATAACCTTAAATCCTATATAAATTTTTTCGGTATGATCCTATTACAAACTATGCACCAAAGATCCCCGATTTCTTTTCAAGATTTTTCTATCATATCCATAATCAATCTTAGAAGTCGGGGATCTAAATCAGGTGAGATGATGTGAACACATACAGGGTTTTGGGTTATAATAAGTGCGTTATTAATAGTGGGTATTGTTGGGTTTTCTTGCGTCAACCCAACCTACTAACTAAGGTGATGATCAACTTACTAAATCGGCTGTTTCTCGATCTAAAATGGTGAGGGCTTCTTGAATTAATTCGACTTCATGAGTTTCAAAAAGTGATTCACCACATTGATCACAAACCCATGCTGGAATTGCATCCCAAGAAATATGATAGCCTTTTCTATCAATGGTAAATGGGGCTGTTCCTCGGTGCATTTGTCCTTTACAATATAAGCATTCCATTTTAAATTCTCCTTGTGAAATCAGATGACCATTGTGTTGAATCAGGAATGTAAGCGGTGATAATTGCTAAATATTCGTCTTTGGGTGAACAAACTACGTGAATTGCTCGGTTATTTTGTCCAAAGCCTAATATCAAACAACTATGACCTCCTGTATCTTCAGGATAGTCTTCTATGACTTCTCCTGTCATCACAATTGACTGAATTTCTTTGGTTGTAATCATGCGTTCTGGACGTGATATTTGTCGAATGGTGTGAGGAAGAAATAGAAGGCGTTTGGCTGCTGCTTCTTTTATACGTTCATGAATGTTATCAAATGACACATTAAGTTGTAGATAATTTTTTCTAGAGTGTAATTTTAAACTATATTGCAAACATCATGGCTAAATTGCACTTTGACGTTTGTTAGTTTTTTCACGAACTGCTTGACGAATATCTTCCCAATCTTGAGCAGTCATTTCTGTTGAATTTCCTGAGTTTAATCCTTCTAAGAGCATGGTTTGTAGACGTTCGTTTGCTCTCTGTTTTTGGTCTTGTCGCACTAATTCCCGAAAATATTCACTGACGCTGCTGTAACCACCTTGCGCTACCTGTTCTTCTATATAATCGCGCATGGTGTCAGGTAAGGAAATATTCATACTTTTCATAATGTGATTTCGCTAAATCTACTTTTTTATATTATGGCAGTTGTTGTCATTTTCTGCCATGATAACAGTGATGATTTGTAAAGTATTGTAAATATTAATCAATGACTTTTCAAAATCACCAAATTTAGTTTCAACCTAACCTACTTGCTAATGATGAGTTAAAATAAAAATATTGTCTACTCAAGTGGGAAGATTTATGGAGAACTTACTACCTCAAAACATTTTACAATTAAGCATTGCCGAAAGAATCCAATTAGTCCAAGATATTTGGGATAGTATCACTGTAGATGCTGATAATGTAACTATTAGTGATGCTCAAAAACAGGAATTGGAGAGACGTTTAGAACTTTATTATCAAAATCCTCATCAAGTTTCTAGCTGGGAGGAAGTGAAACAGAAATTTAATCGTTAGTTAATATATGACTTACAAAATTTTCATTACACCAGAAGCAGAACTTGATTTAGAGGATGCTTATAATTGGTATGAACAGCATACTGTTGGATTAGGTTCTGAATTTATTCGTGTTGTTGATGCTAGTTTTTCAACTATTCAACGTAATCCTTTTGCTTGTCCAATTGTTCATGAACAAGTTAGAAAAAAGTTAATTCGCAAGTTTCCCTATGGATTACTTTACATTATTATAGATGAAACAATTTCTATTATTGGTTGTTTTCATGTTAAACGTGATCCGCAACAATGGGAAAGGCGTTTATAAGATTTAATTCAGGTGATAATTCGCTCTATTAACCCCTCATAATGGTTGAGTGAGATAATGTAAACAGATACAGGGTTTTTGGGTTGGAATTTAGCATTATTAATTATAGGTATTGTTGGGTTTTGTCAACCCAACTTACTAGCTTTTATTTTCATGAAACTAATTCATCAATTTTTGCTGTTTCGTGATTTTTCTGATTTTGATAAAATTCTTCAAACAAAGTAAAAAATCTATCTACTGCGCTTTTTTCATCGGCTGAATGGAAAAGCAGAATACTTGACCATAATTGACCTGTTTCTACATTGAATTTGTGTCTTATCCATTGTAAAAAAGTTTGAAATTCTGTTTCTTCGGCTGTTAAGGGAATACCAATTTCTCGACGGGCAAAATAGTATCCATCTAAAAATGCTTGGAGGCTAAAAATAGAATTTTTACCTAAATACATTGCAGGTCTTTTTTTGATCTTTTGCAGTAAGTTGTAGAGATTATCCATGTTTAACTCACTAAATTTCTAGGTTAAAAGTAAGTTTCTGTGATTTGAAACTCTAATCCTGCATCTAAAATAGGTGAATATAGATTCTGTATCTAGTTAGGTTAATTAATAGCAACAGAAGACTCAATAACTGATGACAAGAAACCCTTAATTTCTTGTATTAATGGATGTTGTTGCAATATCTTAATTTCATCATCATTTAGATTTCTAAGTATTTTGTCATTTAGTGACTGTTTTTTACCTAAGATTGCCTCTAAAAATTCTTTAGGTTTACTTTGAGCAAATTGCCATTCTAAATCATTAAATGGATCTTTTGTTTTTGCTATTTTTTCAATTAATGATTTATCCTGTAAAAATATGGATTCTATTTCTGGAACTGCCAGAGAAACTTGAAAAGGAATACCAGATGATGCTTGATTTAATACATAATTAATTAAATCTTGCTTTTCAAATACTTGAGATTCGTTATTTGTATCTGCATCTATGACAAGAGCAACTGGTGTTTTTCGAGTAGCAAGCAGTGAACTAGCTAAAGAACGCGCTCTATAAGAACTTGCACCAGGTATAAATTTGATGTCTTTAATCAAATTTTTTGGTAGTAATTTCTGTAAAATTTCTATATCTCTATCTCTTTCTGTAAGAATGTATGCTAGTGTCATTAGAAACTCTCCGTTGTAACGTCGTAATTGGGGATACATTTTTGAACACAAACACGATATTTTTTGACTAGAAATTCACATATACATTTCTTTTCTAGTGAATATTCAATTTCTTCTCCTCCCCATAATAGAATAGTTTGAGGAGCGACAAACCCAGTTAAAGTTACTGTGGCTTCTGTAAATCCAGTTCGACTAAATACGCTACCAATCGCTGTTGCCGGTCTTCGTAGTAATTGATTTCGTAGTTTAGCTATGGGTTCAATATTAACCTCTTCAGTTGTATCTTTACATTCTATCAGGCAGGCTAGGCTGTTTGTATATACTACTCCATCAATTTGTTCTACTATTTTACCTTGAATTTTCACAGTATAAGGCCAAGCTATATCAGCACCATCAAGTTCAAATGCACGTAAAACCAAATATTCTAATGCTTTACCTGCATCCCAAAACTTTGAGGTCTTTTTTGTTTTAATTTCTGACCATAATTTTACTAAATCATCCCAATTATAAGTAGTAATTCTTGTTTGATATTCTGCATCTGTGGTCATAATTCCATTTCGAGTGTATTAATTTATTGACGATTTAATATTATACTACCAGCACGTAAGCTATTTATTCTAGGATTTGATTTAGTTCGGGTGACAATTATCAGGTGAGGTTAATATTTACACGATCGCCCTAAACATCCCTAGTAATGGTTGAGTAAGATAACGTAAACAGATACAGGGTAATGTTTTCGGGTTTTCATGTGCGATCGCTCTAGTAATCCCTAATAATGGTTGTGTGAGATAATGTAAACAGATACAGGGTAAGCTTTTCAGGCTGCGATCGCCCCAGTAATCCCTAGTAATGGTTAAGTGAGATAATGTGAACAGATACAAGGTTTTTGGACTGCGGATCGCCCCAGTAATCCCTAGTAATGCTTGAGTGAGATAACGTAAACAGATACAGGGTAAGGTTTTCAGGTGCGAACTGCTTGCAGCAGCGCTTCGCTATCGCTCTACTAATCCCCAGTAATGCTTGAGTGAGATAACGTAAACAGATACAGGGTAAGGTTTTCAGGTGCGATCGCTCTAGTAATCGCTGGTGATGGTTAAGTGAGATAATTTGAACAGATACAGGGTTTTTTGGCTTTTCCTCTTGATTCTTTTTGTTTTTACTCTGGCTGGTTCTTTTTTTGTAGCGATCCACTTGACAATTAAGACAGTGGCTACTTGCTAAATGTTGTTAGATTTGCTAAATGTTGTAGAATTTTATCAAAAATCACATACGGGGGGCTAAAAGTGGTAGGGGAAATACTCGAAGTTATAACGCAGCTGTTTGATGTTACGGAGCGGTTAAAACAGGCTACAGATGAAAGGCGCGAGCGCATTGTGACATACTTCCACAATATTGAAGAATGTCTCGTACAAATTGCAAAAGACCTCCAAGATAATCAAGAGCCTCTTGTAAACTGGGAAGAACTTCGAGTCTATGCTTCGGAGCTAACACAGACCATTGGTGAAGAGATAGGTCAACAGAGAGCAAAGCAACTAACTACTCTCCTGCAAAAGACCATAAGTAATACGCCTGTTGTAGGTAACCAACAAGATATCCAAACTATACTGACTGCAGCTGGCACATTTAGAGGGCTGGCATTTTCAATTGCAACTAATCCTTCAAGTCCTCCAGTTAGTTCTTCATCTTCACATAATTCACATCATTTCAGTCGCAGAACTTTTGCCTCTATTTCTGGCGCTACAGCGATCGGATTAACAGCTGGTTGGTTAACTGGTATGAATCGCTCTAATTCATCTGGCAATACTACATCTTCACCTGATCTATTTCCATATGTCTCATGGAAAATGAATACCTTCTTAAGCGACAATGTTAGCAACACTATCCTTTATGAAGCTCCAGAAAAATTCTGTAACCTGATTAGACAAATGACTGGTGGTCGCTTTGAGATTAAGCTAGAAAGAACCGGAGAAACTGGTGAAATACTCAGAAAAGTTGATCAGGGCGAAATACAGTGTGGCTATAATGCAATTTACTACACACCAAGATATAGATCCCTCATGTTTGGTTCTGCAATTCCTTTCGGTTTAAATCCACAAGAACAGATTATTTGGCTCAGTTATAAAAAGAACCCTAACGATGAATTGACTTACATACAATCAATTTATAAAGAGAAATTGGGTTTGAATGTAATTCCTTTTGCCGCTGGAACAACGGGAGGACAGATGGGAGGGTGGTTTAAAGAAAAGCTAAATTCTATAAATGATTTGAAAGGAAAAGTCATGCGTATTCCGGGATTGGGTGCAGAAGTTTTTCAAAAATTGGGCATGACAACACATGATCAGTTGGGTACACCAATTTCAGTAGACGAGTCTGTAAGGAGACTTAAAGAAGGAAAATTTTTGGCTGTTGAGTGGACTGGTCCCTATGATGATATGCAGTTAGGACTACATAAAGCAGCAAAGTTTTATTACTACCCTGGTTGGTGGGAAACAGGTACTGTAGCAGATATCCAAGTCAATTTAGAAGCTTGGAAAAAACTACCTTCCCAATATCAAGAAATTTTTAGGGCTGCTTGTCATCAAGTGTATATAAATACATTAGCTGAATATGAGCATAAGAATAGTCAGGCATTGAAAGAACTGTCTAACAATGGTGTTGAATTAGTGGAATTTAGTCAACAAATTCTGCAAGCAGCACAAAAAGAAACTAAACTATTGCTGGACATCTACTCACAGCAAGACCCAATATTTAAGGAAGTTTATGATGAGTGGAATAAATTTAAAGAGCAAATTCAATCATGGTCTAAATTAAACAAAATTGATTGAGGCTGAAAATCTATAGAACTCCTATTTGGATCATGAGAAAATATGTAGATTAAAACCGGGAATTACAAGAGTTTCAGGTATTTTCTTTCTCACAAATGATTGATTTAGGATTGCTATGTTTGTTAATTGACAAAACGCGATCACTCTATTAGATTAATTCAATGTGTGAAGCGATAGCTGCGCTCGTCGTAGGCATCACTTATCCTAGCAATACTGTAGCCAAAAAAAGAGCTAGTAGGATGCGTTAGGATAAAATCCATAACGCACCCAAACATTAATAACGGTGCGTTACGCTATCGCTAACACCCTACAGAAATGTTATCTTAATGCACCAACTCAATAGCCCGCTTAGTCAACGCTTCCGCCGTCAAACCATTAAAAGCCATCAACTCACCCGCACTAGCCGTAGTTTCCCCACGCTTCCAGGCAAAAGAATCACGCTGAGAATTACTGCGTAACATGATTGGTTCTAACATCGCCGCAGCGCCACCTGTCACACCAATTAAGGCATCTCCACCAAACAATTGCTCAAAATCGGCATCACTTAAAAAACCGTTATCAGGTTCAGAACAAGTATCCCAAGCAGTATCATGAGGACGATATAAACGGCGGGGATTGATAATAGAAACAATCTTCACACCAATACCTTCAGTTTCTAAAAAAGCCGCCGCTTCAAACACAGGAATTAAAGTCAAATCGCCAATTACAGCAAATACAACCGTCTTCCCACCAGCCACTTCATGTAATAACACCGCACCATCATTTAAGCCTTTTTCAGTTTGGGCAAAGGTGCTACGAATTGGCAAAGGAGACTTACTAGCAGTAATGACAATGCCCTTATTTTTTGTTTGCAAAGCCCAGTTATAACAGACTTGAATACTGTTAGCATCTGGGGGAAATAATGGGAAGACATTTCCTGTTCTCATCAAAGAAGCAAAATAAGCTTCAATTTCTGGTCTTTGGTGAGTCCAACCGTTGCGTCCTTGTTCTAAAGCCCCCGCAGTAAATAATGTAATTGTCGAGGGAGTTTGACGGCGTAATTCTGCCATTGCTTGGGTGACAGTTTGCCAAATTGGTAAACCATTGATCGCAAAAGATTCGTAAGAACACCACAATGTTCTCGCACCCATTAAGGATAAACCAGCCGCTAAACCTGCACAAGCATCTTCGCTCAAAGGTTCGTAAACTTGACCTCCTGGGGCTTGATGATAGGTTTCATCTGTGGTGGGGTGAATGATTTTTAATGCTTCATTAATATTACCAATTCCTGAAGCGGCGTTACCATCGGCGTTAGTCACAAGGAAGTTTTTATCTTTATTTCCTACTACTCCCACTAACTTACCCATCACAGTTGTCGCAACTTGAGGAACTGCCCCCACTTTAAATTCTTCTAATGGTAATTTACCTAAATCTGCTAAAGGTAATTCAAATTCTGTCACCACAGTTTTAGCCGCCGGTCCACCTCCTGCACGTTCGGCATTGGTGCGGACTGTTTGCCATGCTTCTACAGATAAAGCCCGATTTTTTAAAGCTGTAATTATGTGGGGTGCATCCAATGTATCTTTAGGATAGAGGTTGTGTGATTTTGCACCTAAATCATGAACTCCTGCACCTTTGAGTTGTTTGATAATAAATACGGTCAATTTGCCGCTAAGTGCTGAACGTGCAGCTTTATCCATGCCTACTAATACCGCTTTGGTAAATTCTAGGCGGTTCTCAAAGGAAAATGCGGTACTATCAACATATTCACCGGCTTGGTTTTGGTCGTCAAAATCTTTAGCATTGACTAATACAACTTCGGCAAAACCGTTACCTTGCCAGTAGGCTATCATCTCTGCGTTGGTTTTTAGAGATACCATGCTGTGGTGTTCTTGGCTGTAACCGTTCCACACTAACACGGGTAAGAAGTTGGTGACGGTGGGGTAAGCGGTGTTGAAATGCGCCATTGAACTCATGATATAAGGTTCACCCAGTCCCCCGTCTCCCACGGTGAAGGGGAAGAGTTTATCACGGTGCAACAGTGCTGCGGCCATGGCGAAATGTTGTCCTTGTCCCAGGGGTCCAGCCGGTGCGAGAATACCGGGAATGTAGCCGGAAAGGTGTCCTAATAATCCATGCTTTTCTCGAAAGCGATCGCGCAATTGTTGTACTGTAGAAATGCCCATGTCTTCTAAGGAACGGTCTAAGAACATGGCGCTATAGAAACCGGGGGCGTGGTGTCCGACTTCGGTGATAATGTTTTTATGTCCCAGCATGACCAAAGCTGCATAAGCTTCCGCTTGGCTGGCAAAACCGCCGGGATGTCCAGAAGCCTTACTAGCAGTGACTTGTAGGGTTAGGTAGCGCAGGGCATCAGCCGCTAGTAGAGTTTGATATACTGCATTTGTATCTGTTGGGGATGCGATCGCTACTTTACCAGATTCTATAACTGGATTTGCACCATATTTTTCAAAATTTGGCAATGCTTCCCCAAAATATTGTATTCCTTCACAAAAATTGGGAACTGCGGAAGCTGCCTTTGTCGTAATTGCTGTCATGCTGAGTACCTTAATAAAATCGTAAAAACTTGAGTTTCTGGTTTAATGTAATCAAAATTTTACATCTTTGAGGATCTAATAGTTAATTGCTTTTTTGCAACATCACCATAAGTAGGTTAAATAGTTACCCCAAATAATTACGATTTTTCGGTTATTCTGTCTTTGTTTGAAGAATACTGATTAAATGAACCACGAAGGAGCGAAGTACACGAAGAAAGAAGGGAAGAAGGAAGAAAGGTAATTTTTCATTGGGGAGGGGGTAGTTTGATAAAATAAGGGTTAATACCAATTTTATGTGAGGCTGCATAGGATAATAATTATCCATATTTATCTGCGGTCAATTATTCTGGAAATATTATTATCTTAATTTGATATCACACAGTTATCGTCAGCCAGTCAGAGTCATTGTGAAAAATCGTCAGTTATTGATATTTAAATTGTACTTAAAGGTTGTCGTCAGCAATTTTATCAAAAGCTGGGGATTGAGCATAAGTTGATTAACTTTTAGGTTTTTGTTTCGTGCAAAGTTCTAATTACCCCCAAAGGGTTTATAGTTAAAGTTGAGTTATTCTATAATTACTTGTGTGATCATATCAGGAGAAATGTATGCAAATACTACCGGGACCAAAAGTACCATCTACTATTCAAGTTTTAAACTGGGTATTCAGACCCATGAGTTTTCTGAGAGAATGTGCTAAAAATTATGGAGAGCTTTTTGCTCTGAAATTACAGAGTAATTTACCACCAATTCTATTTGTTCATTCTCCTGAAGCTATGCAGCAGGTATTAAGTAATGATCATAAAGAGTTGGAAGCACCAGGAGATTTGAATAGTATTTTTGAATATTTATTGGGCAAAAATTCTGTCATTAGTCTTAATGGTAAAGCTCATCAACGTCAACGTCAATTAATTATGCCTCCTTTTCATGGGGAAAGAATGCGAAATTATGCGGAATTAATTGAAAGCATTACCACAAAGACTATCAATAAACAACAAAAAAATCAACCTTTTAATATTAGAAATGTTTCCCAAGAGATTACTCTTCAGATCATGATGGAAGCTGTTTTTGGTATTTATGAAGGAGAACAGGCTGAAAAACTCAGAAATCTCCTTTGTGAAATTATTGAACAAAGTAGTGTTCCTTGGAGAGTTTCTTTTCTCTATTTTCCTAAATTAAAAGATGTAATTGGTATTTCGGAACTTTGGAAACAACAACTGAAGAAACAGGAACAAGCTGACCAACTCATTTATCAGGAAATTCAAGAAAGAAGAGAAAACTTTGATCCTCAGCGGACAGATATTCTCACTTTACTGATGTCTTCTAGAGATGAAGATGGTCAACCTATGAATGATGAAGAATTAAGAGATGAATTAATGACTTTATTATTCGCAGGTCATGAAACTACAGCTACAGCAATTTCTTGGGCTTTTTACTGGATTCATAAACTCCCAGAAGTTCGCGAAAAGTTATTAGCAGAATTGGATAGTTTAGGAGAAAATCTTGATTCTAATACTATTTTTAAATTACCTTATTTAACGGCTGTTTGTAATGAAACATTAAGGATTTATCCTGTAGCAATGCTAACTTTCCCCAGAAAGGTAAAAACACCTATTTCTATTTGCGGTCATCAACTTGAACCAGGTACAGTTATCATGGGTTCAATTTACTTAACTCACCAACGGGAAGATATTTATCCTGAACCTCAAAAATTCAACCCAGAACGCTTTATCGAAAGACAATTTTCTCCTTATGAATTTATTCCTTTTGGGGGTGGTTCAAGACGTTGTATAGGTTTAGCATTTGCTCAAATGGAAATGAAATTAATATTAGCTAAAGTTTTGAAAACATGGTCAATGCAATTAGTTGATACCCAAGAAATTCAACCTCAACGACGGGGTTTAGTCACAGGTCCAAATGGTCCTATTAATCTAGTAATTGAAAATCTCCGTCAACCAGTATCTACAAAGTTAGAAAAAGCGACAGTTTAATACAGCATATTAGCAGAGTGCGTCAAACTAGTACAGCTTGGCAGAATTAAAAATTAAAAATTTTAAAAGCATATTAAACAGGTTTTTTAATTTTTAATTGTCTGGTTATTTCCGCCTTGTTGTACTAGATTATGTGCTAATAACCCACAGATTTATCTTAACGGGTAACAAGGTGGTTAAACAGCTTGTTTCATAAAGGATAAACACCCTTTAAAACCTCTTTTTTAGTCACAGGAGTTAAATAAGAATTACTATTAGCAACTGATTAAACTATCAAATAGACATCTGTATCTGAAAAATCAATTGTTAATATCTTGTTATCGTAAAAACCGAATGGGGTGAGATATGTACCTATTAAGCTATTTAAGCTATTTAAACCATCATCAATAATTTTATAATTACTACTCCATAAAGGAATAACCATATTACCTCCTGATGTTGACTCCATTTCCTCTAAAGTCAGTTTATGAAAAAGTCTATTCACTTCAACAGAACTTAATTCAGTATTCATGATTGCAGCCATTGTCTTAATTTACTAATCCAGAAATGAGCAGATATGAAAATTTATGAGGGGTAAAATCTGTGAAAACAAAAACCCTAAAAAAATGTTTTACCCTCAACTATAAATTTTGTAATTACACATGATTAATTACCAAGAATTTATGATAATGTATATAGCCCTGGAATAGTCTATAGTGTTGACCTTATTATCGCGGATGGTAGTGCTCTTATCTATGCC
Organism: Anabaena sp. UHCC 0204; assembly: GCF_009711975.1. Classification (GTDB taxonomy): domain Bacteria; phylum Cyanobacteriota; class Cyanobacteriia; order Cyanobacteriales; family Nostocaceae; genus Dolichospermum. The sequence continues at coordinate 182,865 of NZ_VIKW01000003.1, read as the reverse complement.
GTTCCTGTCATTTTGTGAACCAATTAAGTTTCCTGTCATAGCCGATATAAAATAATTATTAATACTCCCACCACTACCACCCGATACAATCTCTGCTTCAGTCGGCGATAGTTCACGAAAAAGGCTTTCGGCATTATTAGATTTTAAGTCTGCAATTACTATTTTCTTCATTTTTTTTATGCTCTTACTCAAGAGTTAGTTTTTCTTTTATGTTTTGTACATAACTAAATTTAAAATAATCTAAATATTCGATAGATATAAAGCTTTATGCACATGAAATTAAGACATAAATCACAGAGTTTTGTCTGAAAATTTCACCTTTATATGTTGAAATTATTAAATTAACATGATAGGATATTTCAATATCAAAAATATTTTTAGATGTTATGTAAAGACATAAACCACAAAATTTTGTCTGAAAATTTCACCTTTATATGTTGAGATTATCACATTAAAATAATACAAAATTTTAAAATAGTAAAGTTTGATGCACCTGCTTTTAGGACATAATTCCAAGAATTTTGTCTAGAAACTTATACCTTTGATAATAATTCTTGGGACATATTTCCCTGTTGACATCTTGCAACCCTAAACTCTCATCCTGGCTTCTATCACCGATAACTCGTGTATTTATCTGCAAAGATGCTATTATCATTTAATCACCAACATATTTTTGATATTTGACGTATCAAAATTACGTACAAAACCAGAAACAAGATCCCGTATTTCTTGCATAGATTGGGTATCCATATTCTTTTTAACTAATTGTTATTAAAATTTTTAATAATTTAGTTGCAATTTGCTGTAAATATAATAATATGAAAAAACCAGGTTTTTCTGTCATAAAAATATGCAAGAATACGATGTTATCATTATCGGTGCTGGACACAACGGCTTAGTTTGTGCAGCTTATTTACTCAAAGCAGGTTATAGTGTCCTACTACTAGAAAAACGTTCCGTTCCTGGTGGTGCAGCGACAACAGAAGAATGTATCCCAGACAAAGCACCAGGATTTAAATTTAACTTGTGTGCCATTGACCATGAATTTATCCATTTGGGTCCAGTTGTTGAAGAATTGGAATTAACAAAATATGGCTTAGAATATCTAGAATGTGATCCAGTTGTCTTTTGTCCTCACCCCGACGGTAAATATTTTTTAGCTCATAAATCATTAGAAAAAACCTGTGCAGAAATCGCTCGTTACAATGAACGAGATGCTAAAAAATATGCCGAGTTTACAGATTATTGGCAACGGGCAATTAACGCCATGATTCCTATGTTTAATGCCCCACCAAAATCAATTATAGATATTTTTGGCAACTACAATTTTCAACAAGTTAAAGATTTATTTTCTGTAGTGGGTTCTCCAGCCAAAAGCTTTGATTTTGTGCGGACAATGCTCAATAGTGCTGAAGATATTCTCAATGAATGGTTTGATGAAGAATTTTTGAAAGCACCCCTATCTAGATTAGCATCAGAATTAGGTGCGCCACCTTCTCAAAAAAATCTCGCAATTGGGGTAATGATGATGGCCATGCGTCATAATCCTGGTATGGCTAGACCTCGCGGTGGTACGGGTGCTTTGGTGCAAGCATTGGTGAAATTAGTTAATAGTAAAGGTGGGGTAATTCTCACAGAGCAGCACGTGGAAAAGATTTTAATTAATGATGCTACAGCAGAGGGTGTGAGGGTGGCTGGTGGTCAAGAATATCGGGCTAAATATGGAGTAATTTCTAATATTGATGCTCAAAGATTATTCTTACAAATGACTGATAAAAATGATATTGATGCAGTTGATCCTGATTTATGGGAAAGGTTAGAACGCCGCATTATCAACAACAATGAAACTATCCTGAAAATAGATTTAGCATTAGATGAACCTTTGCATTTTTCTCATCATGATCATAAAGATGAATATCTCATTGGTTCAATTCTCATTGCTGATTCTATGAATCATGTAGAACAGGCTCATAGTAAATGTACATTAGGTGAAATTCCCGATTCTGACCCATCTATGTATGTCGTCATGCCTAGCGCCCTTGACCCCAGTTTAGCACCACCTGGTAAACATACTGTATGGATTGAATTTTTTGCTCCTTATCAAATTGCTGGTGCAGAAGGTACAGGTTTAAAAGGGACGGGTTGGACTGATGAATTGAAAAATAAAGTTGCAGATAGAGTAGTTGATAAATTGGCGACTTATTCGCCAAATGTGAAAAAAGCAACTATCGCTAGAAGGGTAGAAAGTCCAGCAGAATTAGGAGAAAGATTAGGTGCATACAAGGGGAATTATTATCATATTGATATGACGATGGATCAAATGATATTCTTCCGACCTTTGCCAGAATTAGCCAATTACAAAACCCCCATTGATAATCTCTTTTTAACTGGTGCAGGAACACATCCAGGTGGCTCAATTTCGGGTATGCCAGGACGCAATTGTGCGAGGGTATTCTTGCAGAATAAGCAACCCTTTAGTCAGGCTTTAAAGGATGCTGGAAACTCTATTAAGTCTACAGTTGGTTCTGTATTTGGGATTAATTAGGGTAGAACTTACCCATTAACAAAAAACCGAAGTATAAATTATCCAAAAGCCACATTTTTCGTAAGGGTTTAGCAGTGCTAAACTCTTACTTTTTACGATCAATATAATCATTGATTAAAATTAGGACTTACGCAAAACAGGAAGTAGGGGTAATTCATGAATTACCCCTACGCAAGAATCAGGTTTTGACTTCAATCTTGCGTAAGTCCTAAAAATATGAAACAACCTATTTTTGGGAAAACATCAAATAATTAATTTGTAAAGTATGTAAGTCCTTAATGAGAGGATTAACTAAAATAAATTGTTTTTTATCCAAATATTGTTTATTTAGAAAACTAAGTGTATAATATTATTACGGTTATGTAGGTTTGATTCATGCGAATGGTTTAAGATCAGAAATTCAATATATAAAACAGATATATGCTAAAAAATGAGATAATACTTTTATTAAGTATTTTAAAGAACCCAGGAATGACGAAAATCGGGAAATAAAACCTTGATAAATCTAAAGTTAATAGAAAAGGATATACTTAAAATATTAATAGTTTTATTAATGTAAATTACAATGGGAGTAAAATATGCCCACTGAAACAGTAACTCTCCAAATCCCAGAAATTATCTATCAGCGATTAGTTAATACTGCTAATGCTACTCAACGTCCCTTGCAAGAAGTAATGCTTCATGCTTTACAAGTTGGTAGTCCACCAGCATGGGATGATGTACCAGAGGAATTTCAAGCTGAAATTGCAGCATTAGATAAGCTAGATGATAATACTCTTTGGCAAATTGCCAATAGTCGGAAAACAGCAGATGATATGGACAGATATAACATCCTGCTTGATCATAACTCTAGGGGTATACTTACGGAAGTAGAACGATTAGAGTTAATGTCACTTCGACATGATACTGATTTATTTATGTTACGTAAAGCCCAAGCAGCAGTATTACTTAATTGGCGAGGATATCGGCTATAAAATTCTTAATTTATTGTGTCTACATATATTTCTGAAAGTTTAAGACAAAAAATTATAGATAGCGATAAATCACGTTGCTGCTATTGCTTAACATCTGAGGAAAATAGCGGTATTCCTATGACTTATGATCATATTCACCCAGTTTCTAAGGGTGGAGAAACAACTTTTGAAAATCTTTGTTTAGCTTGTCGTTCATGCAATGAATTCAAAAGTGATGCAATTGAATCTATAGATCCTTTGAGTGGTGAAACTATACAACTTTTTAACCCTCGTAAACAAAAATGGTCTGAGCATTTTGGATGGAGTGCTGATGGTACAAGAGTAGAAAGTGTAAATGCTATTGGTAGAGTCACAATAGTTAAGCTCCGGATGAATAATTCAGTAATTCTTGTTGCTCGGAAGCGTTGGGTAATGAGTGGTTGGCATCCTCCGCTTGATTGATAGTATGTAAACAATAACTTATACAGCATCTAAGTTAAAAGACAAACACTCAGGCTGTGTTACTACTGACTACTGTTGCGGTAACTCAGTGAATTCTGCTTTATGAATAGTTCTAAAAAGTAGTACAGTAAAAAGTGCATCTAGTAGCATTAAAATTTTGATTAAATCACCTGTGCGGAAAATCGTTATTGCTGGTAACTGGAAAATGTTTAAAACCCAGGCAGAATCCGCAGACTTTTTAAGCGGATTTTTGCCTCACCTGGAGGAAACCCCCTCACAACGAGAAGTGGTACTGTTTCCTCCCTTCACCGATTTAAGCTTGCTGTCTAAATCCTTACATGGTAGTCGTGTAAATTTAGGCGCACAAAACGTCCACTGGGAAGAGAATGGAGCATATACGGGCGAAATTTCTGCTTCTATGCTTACGGAAATTGGTGTACGTTATGTCATTATTGGACACAGCGAAAGACGGCAATTCTTCGGAGAAACAGACGCAACTGTAAATCTCCGTCTCAAAGCCGCCCAAAAGCATGGACTCACACCTATTCTCTGTGTTGGGGAAACCAAACAACAACGAGATGCAGGGGAAACAGAATCCATCATTAGCACCCAGTTAGAAAAAGACTTAGTAGACATCGATCAAACCAGCTTGATCATTGCTTATGAACCAATTTGGGCTATTGGTACTGGTGATACCTGTGAAACCAAAGAAGCAAATCGGGTAATTGGCTTAATTCGCAGTCAATTAACTAATCCCCTAGTTCCTATCCAATATGGCGGTTCAGTCAAACCGAATAATATTGATGAAATTATGGCACAACCAGAAATTGACGGCGCTCTTGTTGGAGGAGCTAGTCTAGAAGCTGATAGTTTTGCCAGAATTGTCAATTATCAATAATGGGGATTGGGGATTAGGATAATTGACAATTAACAATTGACAATTGACAATTATCAATTATTAATTATCAATTTGGATTATCTATATGTCTAATAACTTAACCATCAGGGAACGCTGTTTTATTTGGGGAAAGCGAACTTATATTATGGGGATTTTAAATGTTACCCCTGATAGTTTTAGTGATGGTGGCAAATTTAACACTACATCAGCCGCTTTAAACCAGGCAAAAACAATGGTTGCGGCTGGTGCTGACATCATTGATATTGGTGGACAATCTACTCGGCCAGGAGCAGAGCAAATATCCCTAGAAGTTGAACTTGAGCGGGTGCTATCTGTTTTGGAGTTGCTACGTCCAATTATTGATGTGCCTATTTCAGTGGATACAACTAGATCGCAAGTAGCTAAAGCTGCTATAGCTGCTGGAGCAGATATAGTAAATGATATTTCTGGGGGTACATTTGACGCGGAAATGTTGACAACAGTTGCTAGTTTAAATGTGCCTATTGTGTTAATGCACATCCGGGGTAATCCCCAAACTATGCAAAAACTGACTGATTATGAAAATTTAATTTCTGATATTTATAATTTTTTATCGCAGCAAATTACAAATGCGATCGCTGCGGGAATTGATGAACATAAAATAATTATTGATCCTGGTATTGGTTTTGCTAAAAATCATCAGCAAAATTTAGAAATTTTTCGCCGCTTGCGATCGCTCAAAAACCTCAATTCCCCTATTTTGGTGGGAGCATCCCGCAAAAGTTTTATCGGTAATATTCTCAACCAACCAGATCCAAAATCACGGGTTTGGGGAACAGCAGCAGCTTGTTGTGCAGCCATTTTTAATGGTGCAGATATTCTCCGAGTTCACGACGTTCAAGAAATGCAAGAAGTGACTCTAGTCGCAGATGCCATTTTTCGTAATTAGTAATTATTAATTAACTCCATTCCCATTCCCATTACCGTTAGCAGGGTTTTTACCATGATTTTCTTGTACTGGATCAGCAATCAATTCCTGGAACATTTCAGTTGAGTTAGCAGGATCTACAAATACGATTTTGGCATTATTGCTTGCACCCAGTTTTTGACTCGCATCTACGTAATCTTGAGCAACAAGATACCGGAGAATATCCTTACTTTCAGGATGAATACGCAAGGCTTCAGAAATTATTTCTATGGATGTTTTAGTTCCTTCCGCCCGTTTAACTGCCGCTTGTCGTTCCCCTTCCGCTGCTTCTATGGCTGCTTTCTTTTTAATTTGGGCATTTTGTTGCTCTTCCATTGACTTGCGGACAGTTTCTGGTGGGGTGATACTTTGAATATCTAAACGGATAATTTCAATTCCCCAAGTAGCTGCGATGGGAGTCAACGCGCCTAATATGCTTTTATCCATCTCCTCTCTAGACATATTAGTATCCTCCAAGGAGTTCTGGGCAATATTTTCCCGGAGGTTAGTTGTCGCTAAGTTTGTCAGCCCCTGTTGTAAGTCATCAATAGCATAAAAGCTTTTTTCGATATCTTTAATGCGCCAATAAAGAATTGCATCAACTTCTAAGTAAATTCCGTCTTTAGTAATCACATTTTGCGGTTTAATATCTAAAAGCTGCTCTCTAGTTGTATCCTCCATCACTATCTGATCAATGATGGGAATAATCATGTGAGGACCAGGGTTAAGTTTGCAATGATACCGCCCCAACCGTTCCACTAAAGCAACATTTCCTTGATTTACCATCTTTACAGATGCCAAACCATAACCGACTAGGGCTAGAATTATTATTAAAATGATTGGGTCCATATATTCTCCTCTTGTAGCTTTAGGTTAAATTGATTGTCAGGGTTATAATTATGCGTATATTAGCTATGACACTCCTAACCCTGCTGTCGTGGAGAGTGGTGATACCGAGAATCACTTCTTAGGCTTTTTCTTTCCACAACAAAGCTGACATTGAGGAGTTTTTCCATAAAATGATAAACCTGCGCTCATATTATAGGCGATCGCTCCACTTAAGTAGTTAGATAAAATTAAATTCATTGGTGGAAGTCAGGAAACAACCTATGTAATTCATAAAACCTCGTGGGAAGCGAGAAACTCAGTCCCTTTAGGGCTGAGAGGGAAGCGGCTCAAGGGATTTTAATCCCTGTCAATTCTAAAATGCGTAATTGTAGCCATCTTTGCGGTGAACAATTTTGCAGCATTTATAACTAATACCCTGAACTAATTTTGATGCGGAAATATTGAAAGAACCTGTTGCTCTAACTGCAACACGACCAATATATTTACCGATTTTCTTGCCAGTAGTAACAATTGCTTTCACAATATCACCTGTCTGAAAACCTTTAACAAATTTAATTCTAGGTACATATCGAGATGGAAAACCAAACTTGTCAGTTCGACACATTTGACGAGTCCCATGCCCTGTTGCTTTGATTAGCAAAGGCTTGTTTGTGAAAATTTCTAATTCTCCAATTTGCCCAACACAAGCGGCATCTAGCCAATGAGTTTTAGGAAAGTTGAATTTGGTTCGGTTGAACTTAGTTTGACCACCAGAACCAGTGGAAACAGGTAAACCAGTTTCTTTGAGTCGGCTAAACAATGCCCAACGGGTAGAGTTCACAGCCGCCGCATCTTTTAAAGGTCGTTTTGCTTGTGCCAGAATACATTTGAGAAGATCCGGTTTCTTAGCCAGGAATTTCTCAACATCCTGAGTGCCTTTTTTGATATTGCACTTCTCGCAAGCAAGACAAAGATTAGAAATCCGATTAGTGCCACCTCTGGCTTTAGGATGAATATGCTCAACTTGCAAGGGAACATTCTCAATCCCACAGTAAGCACATTTTCTCTTCCATTTCTCAAGTAGATACTCACGGACTTCGTACCCGAACAAAGTGCCTTGCTGATATTCAATACCTGATATTTCTGGATTGTCTATTTGTTGCAAGTCAAACCTGACAAGCTCTTGAGATATCCTTGTGAGCGGAGCAAACTTAATGAGTTTGTTGACCCAAGTTAAGGTAGTCTCAACACGATGCTGCAAACTTGGAGCTAACCAATTTTTTGTCCGGGTTCTATTCAAAAATCTGGCTTGACGATAGCGAGTATGGCGGTTTCGTCTCCCCCTGCGAAGTGAACGACGGGATTCTAGGGACGCTTTAATTGCACTTCCTCGATTAGAAAGTTCTGCACCAAAAATGATTTTCTCTCCCTGAACCAATGCTATGCCCGTAGTTTTTGAACCAGGGTCTATTTTGAGTTCTATCGCTTGGTTAACAACATCTGAGCATGACTTGTTTAAGATGATAGTAAAGGGGTACATCCTAAATACAGCAGCTTTTCCAGAATCCAATAATTTCCTTGCTACCGAGGGATGACAAGGGCTTAAAGGTTGTTTGTTTGTGTCGATAACTAATGCGTAATTTGACATTTCTGCCTCTCTGATTTCTCAGGTAATGTTCGCTTCGACCTTGTTATCTGAGTTTGTTAGGCTTGTAACACTGTTTCAGTGACTTTAAAACTGTTTAATTACAAACGACAGAGCGGAAAACTAGCGTCGCATTCTCCGGTGTCTTGACTCAAATAACGGCTACCATAAGACTACGCTCAGGGTGGTCTGGTCAGTACAGCTTGCTTGATTACTCTTACAAGCTCAGTGGCTTTAGCCCTGAGTTACTGACTCCCTCTCGGTATTTACTAATTACTAATTTAACGGGAAAATATCTTCTCACCGGATTTTTAACTAAATAAATTATTGATAATCGGGTAAAAAATATGTTACAAAATTTAATGTCTTCTGTGCTATTTAGCTCGCTTATCTTTACCTATTAGTAAAACGAAATAAAAGCTTTTCTTGAAAAATGGAATTGATATCCTGATATTAACTTGATTGGGATTATTAACACGCTTACCAAATATACGTTTTAGTTCTGTTAATTGATCATCTGTAAAAGTGCTGGCTATTTGCGGTGGAATCTGAGCTAAAAACTTTTTGATTACAGGATCTGTCTTCAATGAGTTTTGATTTAAATCTGGATCAGACATATTAATCCAAGTTGCTACTTATCTAGTTAAAGCTGGTAATTGGTAATCGGTCAAAAAATCTTAGTCTTAATCCTGGACATTATCTCGACTTCGCGGTAGTTGAGCGGAGTCGAAACTCGATAACCACCTGATGCAGAGAATTTCCCTAAATAGCAACTGATATTATTAGGTCATTATAACACACTACTTAAAAGTCAGGACTGTGTTCATCATCCCAACACTTATTATTATTCCATATTCTACCAGTTTTTTGGCATTCATGTTCATCATCAATCCAAGGAATTGACGTGGTGTGAGGAGTATAGGTTGATGGGATATTAATTGCAGGTAATACAAAAAATAATACTGTGAATATAGAAGAAAAGATAACACCTAAAAAACCGCTCAAGAATAAGATATTGATCGGTGTAAGAATAGGATATAAACTTTTTTCTTGACGTAAGCGCACTTGTGAACGTCGTTCTTCACCGGCTAATAATACTAGATATAATTTTAGTCCAGGAATAGGAAATGAAATTCGCCAATTTATAAAATGATTAGCCTGACTACGCTCACAAAAACCTCTATAAATGGCTTCTATTTGTTCATCTGTTAAAGTGGCTAATATCTCTGGTGAAATTTGACTGATAAGTCTTTTAAAGTTTGGATCATTCCGTCTTGTTTTTTTCATAAGAATGTCTGACAACTAAGAAAGTTAGTGTTTTTACAAGCAAGATAAGAACTTAAAAATTAGGTTATGAATCTACCTTTTGAATAAAAATTTAAGCTCTTGATAATTAATCAGTTGGGGATATTGCTGGAGGAGCTAATATACGAGAGCGAAATTAAAAATTAATAATTAAAAAAGCAGATTACACAAGCTTATTGAGAACTTTTAATGGTTGATTTACTAGCTACAGATCCATCACTGTTTGTGAACACTACGCTTATTAAAAACGCAGTAATGCTATTTAACCCATTTATATTACCGGATTCGGGTATTGCTAAATCCGCCAGTCTTACAGAATTTATCTTTTGACGGGGGGAATTCCTGAATGCTGTTTTGATAGAACCTGTATATAGAGTTGCTGTCCATATTACATATATTGTCCAAATGCCAATATTAACACCAGTATCATAATATAATAATCCTAATTTAGGCAATAGTGAATTACTTAAAATTAACTTCATTATAACTTTATAAATAGATACGCAATAATGTTCAAGAATTGATTAGGAACTGAGAAATCTCTGAATTCGTTGGGATACTTGTTCTGATAAAGTTAAACTATTAGCATCAAACAATTCAATTTTCAAACAGGATCTAAACCAAGTCCGTTGACGTTTAGCAAATTGTCTTGTGTGTAAAACAATTAACTCTTTAGCTTCATCTAAAGAAATATCTCCAGCTAGATATTGCTTTATTTCTTGATATCCTAAAGTGTTTAATAAAGTTAAATCAGCACCATATTTCTGACACAAATATTCAACTTCACCAACTAAACCATCTGCAATCATTTGTTCAGTTCGCCTACAAATTCTGACATCTAAACGTTCCGCATCACAATCTAAATATAAGTGCAGAATCGGATACGGAGGTGGGTTCTCTCCCTGTTGTTCAGAAATCGGACATCCCGTGACATAATATACTTCTAAAGCTCTTAAAGTCCGCACCAAATCGTTAGGGTGAATTTTTTGGGCGGCGACTGGATCAACTTGTTGCAACATCGGGTAAAGTTGATTTTGACCTAAAGATTCGAGTTGCGATCGCAATTCCGGTTGTGGTGATACTCTCGGAATCTTCATCCCTTGCACAATAGAACGGATATATAAACCAGTACCACCAACTAAAAACAGAGGCTCAACTTTCAAACTATTAATTAAAGCTTGTGCTTGCTCCTGGTAATCTGCTACTGTCATAGTCTGAGTCGGTTCACAAATATCAATTAGATGATGTGGTACTAATTTTTGTTCTGCCAACGTTGGTTTAGCTGTACCAATATCAAATTCACGGTATACTTGACGGGAATCGGCACTGAGAATTACAGCACCCAACTTCTTTGCTAAACTCAAAGCCAAACCGGATTTACCCGTCGCCGTCGCTCCAGAAATTACAATTAATTTAGTCATTAGTCGCTTCTCTCCAATTAAAAATTAAAAATTAAAAATTAAAAATGTAGAATTCACCGTTTTAATTCTTAATTGATAAAGGGTTACAACCCCTATGAAAATTTATCATCAAATTGCGCTACAGACGGCAGGAAGGCTTTTATGTTATAATGTTGGGGTGATTTGACTTTTTTCGCCTTTTGGCGATTTTAACCCCAAGCATCAGGAGAATTTTCATGACGAGCAGTTACAGTGCCGATCAGATTCAAGTTCTGGAAGGTCTGGAAGCCGTCCGCAAACGACCAGGGATGTACATTGGTACTACAGGTCCGCGAGGACTTCACCATTTAGTTTACGAGGTAGTGGACAACTCTGTTGATGAAGCTTTGGCGGGTCATTGTACCCATGTTGAAGTAGATATCAATGCTGATGGTTCTGTCACCGTAACAGATGATGGTCGGGGTATTCCTACCGATATTCACCCAAAAACTGGGAAATCGGCTTTAGAAACAGTGTTAACTGTTCTCCACGCTGGTGGTAAGTTTGGTGGTGGTGGCTACAAAGTTTCCGGTGGTTTACACGGGGTAGGAATTTCTGTTGTTAACGCCCTGTCTGAGTTTGTAGAAGTTACGGTTTGGCGAGATCACAAGGTACATACCCAGCGATATGAACGGAGTTTCCCCGTTACGGAATTGGTAGCGAAACCTTACAAAGAAGATAGAACTGGTACTTCTATTACCTTTAAACCAGATACACAAATTTTTACCACGAGCATAGAATTTGATTACATTACTTTATCAGGACGCTTACGCGAGTTGGCGTATCTGAATGCAGGTGTCAGAATTATTTTCACGGATCATCGTTTAGAAATTCTCAAAAGCGACACACCGAGAATAGAAACTTACGAGTACAAGGGTGGTATTAAAGAGTATATCGCCTACATGAATCGTGAGAAGCAACCTCTCCATGAAGAAATTATCTATGTGCAGGGGGAACGTAATAACGTCCAGGTAGAAGTTTCCTTGCAGTGGTGTACTGATGCTTACACAGATAATGTTCTAGGTTTTGCTAATAATATTCGGACTATTGATGGTGGTACACACCTAGAAGGTTTAAAAGCAGTTTTAACTCGGACATTAAATGCGATCGCTCGCAAACGGAATAAAATTAAAGAAGGTGAATCTAACCTCAGTGGTGAACACGTTCGGGAAGGTTTAACCGCTGTAATTTCTGTTAAAGTCCCAGATCCGGAATTTGAAGGACAAACTAAAACTAAACTGGGAAATACAGAAGTTCGCGGTATCGTAGATTCTTTTGTCGGTGAAGTTCTCACCGAGTATCTAGACTTTCATCCTGGTGTAGCTGATTCAATTCTCGATAAAGCTATTCAAGCCTTTAAAGCCGCTGAAGCTGCCCGTCATGCACGGGAATTAGTACGTCGGAAATCTGTATTAGAGTCTTCTCCTCTCCCTGGTAAATTAGCAGATTGCAGTTCCCGTGATCCTTCGGAATCGGAAATATACATCGTAGAAGGCGATTCAGCGGGTGGAAGTGCAAAGCAAGGACGCGATCGCCGGACTCAAGCAATTCTCCCTCTGCGTGGTAAAATTCTTAACATCGAAAAAACCGACGATGCCAAAATCTATAAAAATAACGAAATTCAATCGTTAATTACAGCACTCGGTTTAGGTGTCAAAGGTGAAGAATTTAATGCCTCACAATTACGATATCATCATGTAGTGTTAATGACTGATGCTGACGTAGATGGGGCGCACATCCGCACCTTGTTATTAACTTTCTTCTATCGTTATCAACGGGCGCTGATTGAACAAGGTTTCATCTATATTGCTTGTCCTCCACTCTACAAAGTAGAACGGGGAAAAAATTATCAGTATTGTTATAGCGAACGGGAATTGCAACAGCATCTAGGTACTCTTCCCAGCAATGCTAACTATACCATTCAGCGTTTTAAAGGTTTGGGAGAAATGATGCCCGAACAACTGTGGACAACCACCATGAACCCAGAAACCCGTACCCTCAAACGAGTGGAAATTGAAGACGCAGCCGAAGCAGATCGCATCTTTACCATACTTATGGGCGATCGCGTCGCACCTAGACGGGAATTCATTGAAACCTATGGTTCTAAACTCAATCTCACAGATTTAGATATCTAAGGGTAATTGGTAATTGGTGATGGGTAATTGGTAATGGGTAATGGGTAAGAATTATTTACCCGAACCCCTGCCTATTTCCTGTTACCTGTCACCTATTCCCTATTACTTTTTCACCAAAAATCATAAATTTTCCTCACAAAGAAGCAAAGCATTTGCTATGCTGAGATAGCGTAACTAAATATGATCTCCAAAACCAAGAAAATTTACTAAGTATAACCAAATTTTTTATACCCGATGACAGCAAATTTCTGAAAACACCCAGTGTGGGAATATGTAGCTGACATAGATAGATTCACTTAAAAATCTTTCTCAGCAACTCTAGCAACAATATTATTTATCAACTGATTAAAATATCGTTGTATACAATAAGAACAGTTTGTCAAGTTGCACAGGGTAGAAATCTCAACTCTGCGCTAATGTGTGAATAAGGTGAAATCTTAATTCATTCACCAGCCCACTAAAATATCCACAATCTTAACTCCCTAGTTCAGATTATTGGTATAGCATAGACAAGGGTTAGTGCCTGGAAACAAGCACAGCGAACCAGCTAATAGTGAATATGTAGAGTTGGTTTAACCAGCACGAATGCTTACAAACCACAACCCGCCGTCGGGTTTAGTTAAAGCAGTACATAGACACTATATTTTCAGTTGTGAACAATTTGTATAAGTTTTATAAAGCAGCAAGTGTGCCTACCTTTCAATTTAATGAGAATGCCACTGCCAAACCAACAAGTTTTCGACAAGATTTAATGGTGTTATCACCATTTTTAATATCTTTTTGATAAAGGTGGCTTTGTATGACTGCATGAATTCATAAATAATGCACAAAAAGAGTGCAATTTTTGTGAAACAGGCTACAATCGGAACAGTATTTACAGTTAAATCTGTCAAACGTCATCCAAATTATGTCCGCATGATCAAACTTTTTGCAGAACATGAATCTAGTTTTATAGATTCAGTCAATCAAAAGTTAAAATGCAGCATTTCCCGGTATGACTATTACAAAAGTAAACAAGCCTGCCTTAAACAGGCAAAATAGCACCGAAAATATTTTAGGGTGATCAGCCAAAACCCGATTTTCGGTTTATAGATTACTTAATGCCAAAAGTAATCAAAATGTCTTGAGTAACTGATTCTGCAAGGAGCATGAGGAACGCGGCATGAACCAGGCTAACAACGTACTCGATAATATTTATCAGCCTGACCTAGAAATGATAAATCCGCCGGAGATCGAATTAGAAGAACTCTTAATAGAAGAAGAAGAAGAGGACTTATTGCTGACAGATGATGGCGAAATTGATGATTTTTTAGAGCCTCAGTCTGATGAGGACGACGCAAAGTCTGGAAAAGCCGCTAAATCGCGTCGTCGGACACAAACCAAGAAAAAGCACTACACCGAAGATTCTATTCGTTTGTACCTGCAAGAAATTGGGCGGATTCGTTTGTTACGTGCAGACGAAGAAATTGAACTAGCGCGAAAAATTGCCGATTTACTAGAACTAGAACGAGTGCGGGAAAGGCTTTGTGAACGCCTAGAACGCGATCCTAGAGACAGCGAATGGGCAGCAGAAGTTTCATTACCATTACCAACCTTTCGTTATCGTCTGCACGTTGGCCGCAGAGCGAAAGACAAAATGGTACAGTCGAACCTACGGCTTGTAGTTTCAATTGCTAAAAAATACATGAATCGTGGCTTGTCTTTCCAAGACTTGATTCAAGAAGGTAGTCTTGGTTTGATTCGTGCTGCTGAAAAATTCGATCACGAAAAAGGCTATAAGTTTTCTACCTACGCTACATGGTGGATACGTCAAGCAATTACTAGAGCGATCGCTGATCAATCCCGCACAATTCGCCTCCCAGTTCATCTTTACGAAACCATTTCCCGGATTAAGAAAACTACAAAACTCCTATCCCAAGAAATGGGTCGCAAACCCACAGAAGAAGAAATTGCTACTCGCATGGAAATGACCATCGAGAAACTGCGATTTATTGCTAAATCAGCCCAGTTACCAATTTCCTTAGAAACACCTATTGGTAAAGAAGAAGATTCCCGTCTAGGTGATTTTATTGAATCTGATGGAGAAACACCAGAAGATCAAGTTTCTAAGAACTTACTACGGGAAGACCTAGAAAAAGTCCTAGATAGTCTTAGCCCCCGTGAAAGGGACGTTTTGAGACTACGTTATGGTTTAGACGATGGCCGCATGAAAACCCTCGAAGAAATCGGCCAGATTTTCAACGTCACCCGCGAACGCATTCGTCAAATCGAAGCCAAAGCACTCCGTAAATTACGCCACCCCAATCGGAACAGTGTACTGAAAGAGTATATTCGGTAAATGTTGGGGGCGGGTTTAAATCATTAACCTCTTAAACCTGCCCCTAGCATTCACTACATCTTTCCTTGCTGCATAACCTCTTGCAGGTGATGACGAATTTCGTGTGCTTGTTCAATTTCTGACTGACGTAATTTTTGGAAAAGTTCTACACAAGGTTGAGAATTAGCGTCCTTTGCATCTTTGATATAATTTTCATAAGCTTGAACAGCTACGGCTTTATTGTGCAGGACACTGATAAAATCATACTCTAAGTTGCTAATGGGTTCTTGAGTTTTAGTTTTACTCATGTTTCTACTCCGTTAGTTGTTGATAGCAATTCCCATGCAAGCGAGGTACAATGAGAAAGAATTAACCACAGATGAACGCAGATAAATTTGTACCTCATTAGACTAAGAAAAGTTATAATTAATTTCTACTTGTTCCCTTAGAGTTATTCATCTGTCTAAAAGCTGAGAAAATACTATATTCTGACTAGAGATATTTCGGCAGAACTTTTCTACTTATTCAATTTTTGTGCTTGTTGTAATAACTGTTGGGAATTTTTCACCCACTGTAAATTACCTTGAATATTATATAAATCTCTAGCATATTGGAAAACTTGGACAGCTTCCTTGTATTGCTTTAACTGCATGAAAACTAAACCAGCCCCATAATAGGAATTAGCATAATTAGCATTAGCTGCGGCTGATTTTCTAAAAGCGGCCAAAGCCTCATTTAATTTACCTTGATTAAACAAAATCGAACCAATATTATAGTGTGCTTCTGCATATTTGGGATTAATTTTAATTGCTTGATTAAAAGCTACCTTTGCTTCATTAATCTTACCTTGTTGTAAATAAGATATACCTAAATGATAAGAAGGTTCTGGCGCATTTTGACTATAGGTTCTGGCTTTTTGAAAAGAAGCGATCGCCTCTTTCCAATTTTTTTCCTGCTGCCTAACTAACCCCATGTTATAATGAGCAAAACCTAAATTTGGATTTAATTGCAAAGCCTGATTTAAATAATCTTTCGCCAATTTTAAATTATTTCCTTCTAATAACGCCCCACCTAAATTTGCAAAAGCTAAAGCAAATTGAGAATCAGCTTGAGTCGCTTGATAAAAAGCATCCGCCGCAAGTTGTAACTTTCCCGATTGTCGTAGTGCTAAACCTAAATTGTAATGTGCTGCTGCTAATTGAGGATCTAGTTTAATAGCTTGACGAAAAGCAGTTATTGCATCTTCTAACCTTCCCGATTGAATCGCCTGTAACCCTTGATTTAAATAGTTGATAGCTGCTTGGCTTGTAGATTGTGCCAGCATGACATTAGGGTGAGAAGTAGAAAATACTGGTTTGATATTCACACCTAATAAAAACAAACTGATTATCCCCAAGACAGGATATTTAATTAATGATAATTGCATTGATTTTCCACCAAATCACATCTTTTCTGACGATAAATAAATAAAAAGGTTGAGAATTTACGAAATATTTTACAAATATTTGATATTGAGTATCAAATTTAGTGATAATTAACACTTCTTCAAATAGATTATTACAACAAGCTACAATTTTTTATAACCGAGATTAAAAGTAGGATAATAAAAAATTGAACCAGGAATAATTCTCCTGAACAAAAAATGAATTACTCCTGAAAATATACAGAACGCGGTTGAGGGAATCACCGTAAAGGAGGATTTATGAACGAAAAAGTAAAATCCGGTTCGCGGAATGTAGCAATTGTCGGACCTTATTTAAGTGGAAAAACCACATTGCTAGAAAGCTTATTATTTGTCACCGAAGCGATTTCTCGTAAAGGTAACATCAAAGATGGTAACACAGTCGGAGATAGCGCCAACGAAGCACGCGACCGACGAATGAGCATAGAAGTAAATACCGCACATACAGATTATCATGATATTCACTTCAATTTTATTGATTGTCCCGGTTCAGTAGAATTTGCCCAAGAGACATACAATGCTTTAATGGGAGTTGATGCCGCAATTGTCGTTTGTGAACCCATGCGCGACAGAGTTCTCACCTTAGCACCCCTATTTAAATTTCTAGACGATTGGGAAATTCCCCATATCGTTTTTGTGAATAAAATGGATAGGGCAAATATTCATGTTTTAGAAACATTAAACGCCCTGAAAGCAGTTTCTAGCCGTCCCCTCGTCGCCCACCAATACCCTATCATGCAAGGGGAACAACTCACAGGATTTATTGATATGGTAAGTGAAAAAGCCTATCAATATCATGCCGGCGCACCTGCTGATTCTATCCCTTTTCCAGAAGAATTAAAAGTAGAAGAACATATAGCCAGAGCAGAAATGTTAGAAGCTTTGGCAGATTTTGACGATCATTTACTCGAAGAAATTTTAGAAGATATCGAACCACCTCAAGAAGAAATTATCAAGGATTTAAAATTAGAATTAGGTGCAGATTTAGTAGTACCTGTTTTCTTTGGAGTTGCAGAACAAGATTATGGTGTTAGACCTTTATTAGAAGCACTATTGCGGGAAGCGCCAGATCCAGAAACGACAATGGCAAGGCGTTTAGAAACAATTAATGATGTTCCCATAGCGCAAGTTCTC
This sequence comes from Anabaena sp. UHCC 0204, assembly GCF_009711975.1. Taxonomy (GTDB): domain Bacteria; phylum Cyanobacteriota; class Cyanobacteriia; order Cyanobacteriales; family Nostocaceae; genus Dolichospermum. The sequence goes on along the minus strand of NZ_VIKW01000003.1, from coordinate 164,796 downwards.
AAAACCTTCTACACTCCCCAAGGTGGAAAACTTTCCCTCGTGCGAGTATGGCAAGGAACATTAACTGATGGTATTGTTTTAAATGGTATTCGTGCTGGTGGTCTTTACCGTTTAATGGGACAACAACAACAGCAAATTAATCAAGCTGTAGCTGGCGAAATTGTTGCTATTAGTCGGTTAGAAGGAATTAAAACAGGAGATACAATTTCTCCAAATTCCCAGGTAACAACATTACCAAAAGCAGAACAATTAAAACCAGTTTTTGCATTAGCCATTACACCAGAAAAACGCAATGATGAAGTCAAACTTAGCAGTGCTATTACTAAATTATTAGAGGAAGATCCTTCTTTAGCTTGGGAACAACATAGAGATACTCAGGAAGTGATTCTTTGGGGACAAGGGGAAATACATTTGCAAGTTGCGTTAGATAGATTACGCCGCAAATATAATTTACCAATGTCTACTCGTCTTCCTCAAATTCCTTATAAAGAAACCATTCGCAAATCTGTAAACTCAGTTCATGGACGTTATAAACATCAAAGTGGCGGACATGGACAATTTGGAGACGTTTATTTAGATATTAATCCTCTACCAAGAGGTGAAGGTTTCAATTTTAATGAAAAGATTGTTGGTGGTGTCGTTCCTAGACAATATATTCCTGGGGTAGAAATGGGAGTGCGGGAATTTCTCACACATGGTCCGTTAGGCTTCCCAATGGTAGATGTAGCGGTGACATTAACCAATGGTTCTTATCACAGCGTTGATAGTTCCGAACAAGCTTTTAAACAAGCTGCACGTTTAGCTATGCAGACGGGAGTAACTCTAGCGCAACCTACGTTATTAGAACCAATTTTAAAGGTAGATGTGACTAATCCCAGTGAGTTTACTTCTAAAGTTTTGCAACTGTTGACTGGTAGACGGGGGCAGATTTTAGGCTATGAAGGTAGACATGATTGGCAAGGTTGGGATCATGTTTGTGCATATTTACCCCAAGCAGAAATGCAGAATTTTATTGTAGAATTGCGATCGCTCACTTTAGGCGTTGGTTCTTTCCATTGGGAACAAGATCATCTGCAAGAAGTACCGGAAAAGCTGGCTGAACGCATTCTAATCATTAATGGTGGTAACGGTAAATAATCTAACCTCGTTCCCAGTCTCTGACTGGGAATGCTATTAGGAAGGTTCTATCTTCCGTTTTTGCCTTACGCAAAGGCGCAAAGAAAGAAGATGAAGAAAGATCAATATTGTTCTGGTAAATAATCTTGATTTAAACTTTCTTCTGTAGTAGAGGGAGAATCTACAGGAAAAGTCTCAAGTGATAATTCTGTTTCTAAAGAAGCTTGTTTTCTCGCATCTTAATAACCTTTGCTAAAGGTCATCTTATGATGGGTTACAGTATATGAAAAAATTCCCAATTATCAAAAATGGCTAATAATACTATTCCCACTGGATATTTACGCAAAGTCCATCATATTGCTTTTAATGTCGCCGATATGGCAGCATCTCGCCGTTTTTACGGTCATATTTTAGGATTACATGAACTTACAGGAGAAGAAGTACCCGCAACATTAATAGAACTTGTCAATACTGGCAAAGTCGCTAATTTTGTTACTCCTGACGGTACAATAATTGATTTATTTGGAGAACCAGAATTATCACCACCAGATTCAGATCCGAGTAAATCCTTTACCAGAGCATATCATTTGGCGTTTGATATTGATCCAGAATTATTTGACCAAGCATTGACAGTAATTCAGGAAAATAATCTAGTCATTGCACACGGTCCTGTGAGTCGTCCGACTGGTAGAGGGGTGTACTTTTATGACCCCGATGGGTTTATGATTGAAATTCGTTGTGATCCTCATTAAATGCGAAGATGGAAAAAATATTAAAAGCTATTGCAGACGTAATTACTAACCCACCAATTCCCCACGAACCCCATAAACAATCTTTGAAAAATTGGGCGATGTATTGCTTACGGGATAGAGGTTTTATAGTAGTTTTTGCCCAAAATGCTGATTTTGCGGTGCAGTTTAAAAACGGTGACAAGTTCTATTTTAAAGTTACCAATCAAGCTGAAGGTTTAGACAATAGTCTCAACTGGATTGTTTGGGATAATGTTAATAAAACCACCTGTTTGATCCCTCAAGCATAGGGTTATGGCTAATGACCGCAGAATCAGATAAATTTATGATTTGACATCTGATTTAATCTGCGGTTTTTCAAATACCATATAATGTTGACTTGGTAATACTTCTTCAGTTCCTCGCCACACTAAACCCACTGTTTGCATTTCTTGAGTAACTTGCTTTTGAGTCATTTTGTGTAATCTTTGAATAGGAATAAAGGGATTTTCGCCCCGATATTCTACTAACACTACTCTACCACCAGGTTTTAAAGCTTTAATAATTCCTTTCATCATTTCTTGGGGATATTCAAACTCATGATAAGCATCTACCATTAATGCTAAATCTATGCTTTCTTCTGGGAGATTAGGATTATTAGGAATTGCTAATACTGGTTCAACATTAGTAATATTTAGGTCTTGTTTAATATACCCAATTATTTCTAACATTTGTGTTTGAATATCCACCGCTAATACCTTACCCTGGGGTACTAAGGAAGCAATCCGAAAAGTAAAATAACCTGTACCAGCACCAATATCTGCTACGACATTATTAGGTTTTAAATTGAGGAGACCAATAACTTCATTGGGTTTTTCCTGTGCTTCACGTTTAGGTCTTTCTAACCAACTCGCCCCTGTATACCCCATAAATCTAGCAATTTCTCTTCCCATATAGTATTTACCAATACCATCAGGACTGGGATGTTCTTGCTGTTGATAAGGGGAAGTGGGAGAAGTATCTGCTGTGGAGAGATTGGGGTTCAGGACGAATATTCCCAAACTTACCACGATGATGAAAATTAGATTATAAAAGGTTTTAAAGAGCGATCGCACCATTTTCCCTCAACTAACTCTGTAACAAGTGGTGTCATTATAAACTTAGCAGGAAAACCTCCCTTCACATCCATTCGCACACAAGAATAAGGTTTTCTTTTCTCAAAACCGCTACCACTCCTTCCCACATACAACAGCGAATCTGCAACTTTGCGAATGGAAATACCAGTATTACTACTAAAGGTTTCTAGCAATTCTCCCCCCTGCGGTCGTTGACGACGTGGACGATGACCGCTGCCACCAGAGATTATATAATTAATATGAGCATCTGCGTGTCCTGTATCAACTGTCCGCAGATGTTCTAAACAATGAGCGTGTCCACTAAATACTACATCTACTATGGGGCAATTCTGAGTAATATTACCCAAACTTTTCGCAACTTCATCCAAAACTCCCCGCAAACGATGACGCACAGCTAAAGTTTGTCCTTGATTCCATTTACTTCCTTCTGTAACATAAGGTGGATGATGGCAAAAGATTATCCGTCCTCGCACTGCTGGATTCTGCCAAGATGCAATTAATCTATCTCTTAACCATGCTAACTGTTCAAAATCAACATTAGTATCAGTATGAGATTCTAATTGCTTTTCAATATCAATTTTAACTTCATTAATTTGGTCTAATTTAGCCACAAGTTCAGCTAATAGTTCCGCTTCATCAGGGTTATCTGGATTTAGCTTGTCAAACTCCGCCAGCATCTGTAATTCTTCTGCGTCAATTTCCTGACGACGTTTTGTCAATTCCTGACGAAAATTGTCCCCAGCTTGATTATTAGGTAAAGGTGCAGGTGTATTGAAAGTATTAGAATCTAGGGCAAAAAAGTCAATACCACCGTAACGAAAATTATAATAGCGATTAGGTAAACGAGTAAAATTTCCTGGTTGATAGCGCAAACACCGATCTGTATCAGTTCTGGCGGTATAATATTGATTTAAATGATTTTCTAAGTCGGCTGGAGAAATTTCCGCTAAATAATCCAAAAAAGCTCTAGCATAAGCATCACCTTGATTAGATCCATGCCAACCAATTTCAATATCTTTGTAACGCAACATCCGCCGCAAAGGCAAAGTTGAACCAGTTAGCAACCGATAGAGTAAAGGTACATCATAGTAATCATGATTACCCAACACTGGCAAAATCGGCAACTTAAACACCATTTGATTATAAGCAATATCTTCTGGGCGATCGCCACCAACTAGAAATTCCCGATAAGGTTCAATAAAATTGCTTGGGTAATATTCACGTGAACCCACCATATAAATCACATCACCCGTGTGTAGCACGAAACGAGAATCATCACCATGATTTAACATCATTTTGGCAACTTCGCGTTGGGGATGATGTCCAGGATAGGATTTAGTCCCAGTATCACCCATAACCATAAACGAAAATTCTGGAATTTCTTGCCTACCATCATCTATCACCATGCAGGTCTGATCAATTCCCTGCTGTAAAATACTCGAATGCTTCCATCGCACCCGTTGTTTCATCTTTTCAATTTTGACCAGAATCGTCGGTTCAGAAATGAATTTCATGGCAAAAATAAGCTAACGTCTAAGCTGATTCTAACTATAGAATCCTCATAGTTTGAATTTAAACTCAAGTTACTGGTAAATTAGCGAACACCTGTTTCACCAATTCCTGAGTTTTATTTTCTAAGTGTTGCCAATCTACATCCCCATATTCATCAATTAAGCTAGTATCAATATCAACTGCTACACTTTCTGGACTATAATTCAAAAAACATACTTGATAACACAAATCCCATAAATCTACACTGACTTGTTGCTGTTGACTTTGTAAAAGTAAGTGATATCCTGGATGGGGTATTGGCAAACTAGCAAGAGTTTTTCTAATTTCCTCTGCTTGTGTCGGTGTTGCTGTTTCAATTTCCTGCACCAACTGAGTGACTAAAGCTTTTGTTTCATCAGTCGTGTTAGCAGGCCAAGTCAACACATCTTGGTAAGTACCTTTCCAATTAGATATATCAAGGTGCTTGCGAATATTATCAATTACGCGAATAAAAGCAGGTTGCATCAAGATTTCAGCTTGTTGCCATGAGGTAGAATTAGTGATCTTAGGTGGCATTGCTAGTAAATAGGGATACTGAAAGCACAATTAACAATTAGTTTTGATGAAAGAACTATACTTTTACTTTAAATCTTTTCTCAAGATACCTGATTTCAGAAAGGGAAATTTGGAGATATTTACTACTATCGGCAAAATTAGGCTGTAAAGCTGGAGAGGGAAATTTATGATAGGAAAATTACTAGATCATCGCTACCAAGTCATTCGCATCTTGGCGACGGGGGGATTTGGTCAAACCTATATTGCCCAAGATACCAGACGGCCAGGCAATCCCATTTGCGTAGTTAAGCACCTCAAACCAGCTAATTCTGACTCTAACATCTTTGCCACTGCCAAAAGACTATTCCACAGTGAAGCAGAGACTTTAGAAAAATTGAGTAACCATGACCAAATACCCAGACTTTTAGCTTATTTTGACGAAAATCAAGAATTCTTTTTAGTCCAAGAATTTATTGATGGACATACTCTCAATGAAGAACTCATCCCCGGACAGCCTTGGAGTCAAACTCAAGTCATGCAAATGTTGCTGGACATTTTGAGTATTTTAGAGTTTGTTCACCAAGAAGGTGTGATTCACCGCGACATCAAGCCAGATAATATCATTCGCCGTGCTGCTGATTATAAATTAGTTTTAGTAGACTTTGGTGCTGTTAAACAATTACGTTCTCCTCTAGTGACAGTCAGAGGACAACAAACAGCTACAGTAGCCATTGGTACGCCTGGCTATATGCCTACAGAACAAGGACAAGGTAAACCTAGACCCAATAGTGATATTTATGCGTTAGGAATCATTGCTATTCAGGCATTAACGGGAATTCCCGCTAGTCAATTGCAAGAAGACCCAGATACAGGGGAAATTAACTGGCAGCATTTAATTCCTATTCATCCTGGGTTGGCAGCAGTCTTAACGAAAATGGTCCGCTACCATTTCAAAGAACGTTATCAAACAGCAACGGAAGCATTACAAACTTGTCGGGAGTTGGTAAATATCAGCCCGGAATTTTCTCAAATCCCTGCATCTCCTCAAATTATTTATCAATCTCCTCAAAGTCCATCTTCAAAATTTACACAGAAAACAATGGCGGTTTCTCCCGCTAATCATGTTCGTTCTCAACCTGATCCTCAACCATCTATTCCCCAAGATTTTAATAAACCCGATCCTTTACCTTTATTAATTGGCATATTATTAGCAGGTGGTGTAGCGGCTTTATTTACAAATATATATCCCAATTTTCAGAATTTAACTGCTAATTGGACTGGGGGAAATACTAAATCAACCAATAAATGTTTGGCTATGGTTGCGGCTAATTCTAATATCCGTTCTGAACCCAGTGCTATCAATTCTGATAATATTTTAAAAACTTTGGGTGCAGCAGATGAATTTGAGGTGACGGGTAAGCGAACAAAGCGAGGCTGGGTGGAGGTGAAACTTTTATCTGGACGCTTGGCTTGGGCGCATTCTGATATTATTTCTAATAATCAAACCTGGATTGAATGCCGTCGAGATAAGGGTTTAGCTATTCAAACTGTAGATGATAGTCCTTTAATTGCATCCCGTCCAGTTCCTTCCGTGCCAATTAAACCTAGTGTAATTCCCACGCCTCAAGCATCTTTACCACCTACTGAAGATAAGGCGAAAACAGTGGCAAAAGCTAGACAAAAATTTGAGTCAGGAGATATACAAGGAGCAATTTCTCTGCTGAAATCAACTTCGGGAAATGCTGTTTCTAGTGTTAAAGAAACAGTTGATATTGTTAATCAATGGCAGAGTGATTGGGCAAAAGCAGAAGCGTTAGCTAAGGATATTAATAAAGCCATTGATAATGGTCAATGGGATGAGGTTTTAGCTTATCGAGATCATCCAGAAAAGCTACCTAATATTAAATACTGGCGCGATAAGTTAGAGCCAATGTTTAAGCAAGCTGCTGATAATGTTTCTAAACAGGCATTACCCAAGGAAAATCAACCTGTAAATCAAGATCAAACAACTCCATCAGAAACACCAAAAAATGGGGTTTAAATAGGGTTACTAGGTGCGAAGCATTCGGTGTAAGGGCGAAGCATTCAATGTAAGGGCGAAGCATTCGGAAAAGAAACTTGGGAAAGAACCGATAATTTGTCGCCCGAATGCTTCGCCCCTACTGGGAAAAAACCGATAATTTGTCGCCCGAATGCTGATGCTTCCAGTCCCGTCAGGGATACCTACTTGGACAGCCCAAAATTCGCAAATCGCTGCTGCAAATAGGTGGCAATAGCTTAGTGCATTTCGTCGTATTCTGCCGTTTCTACTCTTCTGGGTTCTATGCGAGAAGAGGGTAAAAACTCAGCGCGACGCACGGGGGTCAAAGGTGGTGTTGATCCATTATAAGGATGAATTACCTGGACAGTGCGAGTTGGGCGCTGTTTGGGTGCAAATAATGACAGAACTCCAGCCACCACAACACCTCCACCAATGGTTAATGTTGCACCACCCACAGCCCAAAGCATTGGTGAAGACCACCATTGATTTTGTTCAGATGGGAAGGGAACTATTTTTTGTTGATTAACTTGTTGTTGAGCTTGTTGTAACTGCCACTGTTGGGTAGTGAAATTTTGAACTTGTACTTGGAGTTGTTGATTTTGTAATCTTAGTTGTTCATTATCATTTTTAAACCGCTCCATCTGCATATTCAGCTTTTCCATTTCTAGACGCTGATCTGAGTTCGGAGCAGTTGGTGGTTGGTTGGAATATACTGGTTGCCCGTAATTAACAGGATACTGCATAGGTGGCTGCATTACCTGGGGTGCCATTAATGTCCCTGGCATTTGGGGGCTGACAGCAAAATTCGATGATACAGGGGTGTTTGTGCCTTTAAGCAGGACTAGAGCCGCCAACCCAGCTACAGCGACTCCGCCAATAAATGCCATACTTTCACTCATTGCTGTTACCCCTCAAATCCTACTGAACAGTAACTCAGTTGTAACTGACGCACTCTCACACGCATAATTTGTTGCCTACTTTGATATTATATTTCAGAGTCAATTTTTAACTCAGTGTATCAGTTAGTTTTTTGTCTATCCTAATATATGCTGTTATTATTTAAGACGATTACAGTCAGATTGTCCACTAGAGAATAACAAAAAAATACACTATTTAGGCAATTTTTATCTTTGGTTAGGTGGGATTCTTGATGGCTGTCTTGAGTGTGTGGCAAAATTGAGCGATCGCCTCTAATCCTTCTGCTGGTGTTCCTTCTGCTAATCTCTTCACCACGGCACTACCGACAATTGCGGCATCTGCGCCCCATGCTTTTACTTGACGTGCTTGTTCAGGGTCAGAAATCCCAAAGCCCACACCGATGGGTTTATCTGTAACATGACGAATTTGTTGGAGTAAATCAGAAACTCGTCCTTGCATTTGGGTTCGCATTCCTGTGACACCAGTAACACTGACCAAATAGATAAATCCTTGAGAAGCACGAGCGATCGCTTCTATCCTCTCAGGAGAACTTGTCGGAGCTACCAATAGAGTTAAATCTATTCCCACCTCAGCCGCTGGTTTTATTAGCCCTGCTGCCTCTTCCAATGGCAAATCAGGCACAACTAACCCGGCTACTCCAGCATCTTGAATTTGCTGAAGAAATTTATCAATGCCTCGATGTAAAATGGGATTGTAATAGGTAAATAAAATAATAGGCGATCGCAAACTCGGACTAATCCCTTTGAGCATTTCTAGCACTTGCTCTAACGTTGTCCCTCTTTGCAAAGCACGAGTAGCAGCAGCCTGAATCACCGGACCATCTGCCAAAGGATCAGAATAGGGTACACCCAACTCAATAATATCAGCACCAGAATTATCTAGAACCTGCAAAGCTTTAGCTGTAGTTTCTAAATCTGGATCACCAGCCGTAATAAAAGGAATCAAAGCGCATTCCTGATTCCGTCTCAAAGTTTCAAAGCAACGAGAAATAGCAGTCATTTCACCTAGTCAGTAGTCAGTGGTTAGTTGTCAGTTGTCATTTATCAACAAAAAACTGACAACTGAACCATAATAATACCTCTAAACCTGAGATTCTTTTTCTTGTTCAATCTCAGCTTGAAGTTTGGCTAATTCTTCAGGAGAAAGTTCATCAAGGCGCTTTTGCAAAAAAGCTGTTTCATAAGCTTCTCGCTGTTGATGGTAGGTCATTTTATTCCCCACGGCTCGGAAAATATAGGTGCATAACCAACCAATTAAGCCAGCTATCAAGAATACTTGACTCCAAATTCCCGCATTCTGACTGTCTAAACCCACTAGCTGCAAACCCACATAAGCCAAGCCACCGGCTACAAAAACGCCGAAGCCAATACCAATCGCGTCAATACGTCGCATGAGAATTATGACCTACCAAATCTTAATTTAAGCAATTTTTCGAGGACGGGGGTGTAAATTCACAAATGGTGAAAGAACTAGCAAACCCGGAAAGAAGAAGAACACCAAAAAGTACATAAACACTCGTTCCACAGAACCACACGTATACCATCTTAAGCTCAAGTAGAAAAAGACAGCAATTGGTATTACCAGCAAATAAGCGCCAGCCAAACTCAGATACAGTAGTGCTACAACCATATACTTACCGCAAAGTAAAGAAATAAGAGGGTTCAATTTCTATCATAAGCTGAATCTGGTTTAGAGGAATTATAGATAGGAGTGAAAATTAAATCTGCGTCTTCCATAATCTTTGCAGAGCCGTTCCTTGTCCAGGGATTCTCGGCTCTACATTTGTAGGGTGGTTAATGCCCACCTCTAAATTATTTAAAAAAAAAGATCAAAAATCTAAAATGTGTGATACGATATATATCGGCCATTAAACATGAGTCTGTGGCTATTTTTCTCTGTCAATGCCAACAACTAGCGTTAGCAAATAAAATTTTAAAATTTACTTGCACAAAAAACGCAACTAATGGTATAACAGACAAGCAGGTGAAAACCGCGTAAAAAAAAGTAAATAACCCTTTGGGGGTGTGGCGGAATGGTAGACGCTACGGACTTAAGGAATTGAGCCTTGATCGAGAAATCTTTTAAGTGACCGCTCTCAAACTCAGGGAAACCTAAATCTAGTTATAGATACGGCAATCCTGAGCCAAGCCCAGAAAATTTATACTTCTGGGAAGGTGCAGAGACTCGACGGGAGCTACCCTAACGTTAAGACGAGGGTAAAGGGAGAGTCCAATTCTCAAAACCTAAACTTGCTTCAGCAGATAGGTAGTAGCGAAAGCTGCAAGAGAATGAAAATCCGTTGACCTTAAACGGTCGTGGGGGTTCAAGTCCCCCCACCCCCATTTAAAATTAAGTAAATAAAAAAATGTGCTAGAATACTGGTTTGGTTTTCTCAAACCTAATGATCTAGTACATTTTTATTTTTGGAGATTTTATAGATTCAACATTCAGGAACTACAAATGACCAAAGGTAAGTTTTTTCCTTTAACAATATTTGACGTGAATTAAGTAACACTTAAATTCAAATATTACATACTAATTAATTCAGTATTTTGTGATTACTAACAAACTGCTGATCTTTGGAATACCTAGACTTAGAAATAAGGAAGATAGTACAGCAGAGTGGAAATAAACCACCCATTTCCAATCCCACCCTGTATTAATTTTGTATTTTGTATTTTGAATGCAGCCTTGTGATACTAGCATGATTGATAAGAATTTATCCACAGGTCAGAAAAATAAATCCACTGTTAAAGCTGAATTTGATCAAATAAAATTTCAAAATGATCAAAATGAGATTTATAGTTTTTTACTCACAACTGTTAAACAAGAAATACCGGAAAAAACCTTACTAGAATTCAAACGCTTATTTATAGAAAGTTTACGCATTCATAGAGACGAGGATGTACCAGAAACATATAAAATATTTTCCACCCAACAAGAACAGGAATTTCACAATACCATTAAACGCTGTTGCTATATTTTAGTCAATAACTGGGAACCAGCCAAACATTATAAATATATCCAAGATTTATTAGGGATTTTCACTGATTATCAAAGAGAAAATCAGGTATTTATTTCTCCTTTCATCTATCCTTATAGTATATGGTTAAATAACTTTATTAATAGCCGAGATTACGAAGAATTAAAAATATTCACCAATAGATCCCAGGAAGACACTCCAAGTAATTGGATTAATAGATACAGTGCATATCTATTATTTGCTCAATCTTGTGATGATAAAAATCCTCCAGAACAAAGAAATGCAGCGAGAAAAGTAGCTAAACAAATAAGAGAAAAATTCAAATTTGAATTAGCTATGTATGTCGCTCACTCTCATTCTTCTGATAATTATAGCAATAATAAATATAAGAATCCCAGTATGTTGGGAGATGATGTTCTCAGATTAATCAAGATTATTGTCAGTAAAAAAGGTTCATTAAGTTATGAAAATATTGCTAACATATTTGTTCAACAGACGCAGAAACAAAGATTGGGAGAATACAAAGAAAATATTCAAAAATATTTATTATTTTCTGCTGGAGATACACCAGCATTTATTAAACCTATCCAACAGCATTTACGAGAAAATCTCTCAGAATGGAAAGCTGAAAGTGATGAAGAAATAATTGATAAAGGGTTAGTTCTGAGAATATGTAATCGCATCATTGATATTTTGACCACAGAAAATAGTAAAGAACCTGCATTATTATTTAAATTATTGATGTCTCAAGGTCATTCCCTGACATTAGTTATTCTCTTAATCAAGATTATTTTGATTTCTTCCAATTCCAGAACACATTTAGAGATTCGTATTTCCCAATTGATTAGTTATTATGAAAAATATCCAGTTGACGAATGTCAATGGTTAATAAATTTTCTAGAGATATTTAATATTACATTTGCTATTTATGCGGGAAATATTGAATATTCCCTAATTAATATGAAAGATCACAAACAAACTTTTCATGTGCAAGCTAATTTAAATGATTATCGAGTTTTTTCTCAACTAAAATTAGATGCAGAAAATAAGTAGTGGATGTACGAACGAGGAGTGAGGAATAAATTTGACATTGCATTTTGTAGAGTTATCTGAGCGATCTGCTTGTAGCAGCGATTCGCTATCAATTACGAAAATAAATATTTTGGGCGGGGAAAGCGATCGCATTGACTTGACGCGGACTGATACGAACTGCTGGGTTAACAGTAGAAGAGTTTATTGCCGCTGTTTAAATATTTGGAATCCTTAACCACCCAGTTTAAATTTCTAGATTTGTAGAGATTAAGATCATGGCGCGATCGCATATCTCTTGACGGTTGACTAGTTTGGCTAACTCATGAGGTTCATAGCGTCCTTCCTCAACCTCTAAGGAGGCGCGATCAACTGCTTCTGTATAAGCTTCGGAAATTGCTAGGCGTAATTCATCGGTATTGAGGTATGTTCCGCCAGCTTTACGTCGCTGGTTTTTGGTTTGGATACCGCGTATAGAGTTGCGAATTGATAGCTCCCACGATTTCGTGGTGCGATTTTCTGCTTTTTGCTTGATTAGATGCATGATCAGAATTACTGCATAACTACGAATGTTGTTGATTTTATCGTCTCTACTCATTTCTTCTAATTCATCAACAATTGCCAAAGCTCCAGTCATATCACCTTTAAGTAGTAATTCCCTTAATGTCAAAAGTTCTTCCATATCTTTAGTGATGTGAGAATGAGATATATAGTAGTTATAGCATTAGTTACTATATCTATTAAGATAAGAGGCGATCGCTACGCTGACCTTCGGATAGTATAATCCTAAACATAAGAAGATGATTGTTGAGGCGATCGCAATTGACTTTTCATGAGAATCTGCGATAATTTTTTGTTATAATTGTACAAATTTAGTTGAATAATCCAGATTTTAACAGCTAAGATACAAGTATTACTTAACTATCACTTAGTATGAAATTCAATGTCACGATTGATAGAGACAAAGATAGTGTCTGGATTATTGAATGTCCTAGTATTCCTGGTTGCATTAGTCAGGGAGAGACAAAAGAAGAGGCTTTAGAGAATATTCAAGATGCAATTTCTGCTTGCTTACAAGTGAGGGCAGAAATGGGGTTGCCATTGACTATGGTGACAGTTGAATATGTTTGAAAGGTTTACAGACAAAGCGGTTAAAGTCCTCATGCTGGCTCAAGAAGAAGCTCGTCATCTCGGTCATAATTTTGTCGGATCAGAGCAAATCTTATTGGGTCTGATCGGAGAAGGAACTGGCGTTGCCGCCAAAGTACTTAAATCAATGGGTGTAAATCTCAAAGATGCACGTATTGAAGTCGAAAAAATTATCGGACGCGGCTCTGATTTTGTCGGAGTCGAAGTCCCTTTTACACCTCGATCCAAGAGAGTCCTAGAACTGTCGGTAGAAGAAGCTCGCCAATTGGGACACAACTACGTCGGAACAGAGCATCTATTGCTAGGACTAATTCGTGAAGGTGAAGGAGTTGCTGCTAGGGTTTTAGAAAATTTGGTCGGGGATCTATCTAAAGTTCGCACGGCAGTAATACGTATGTTGAATGATCCACGTAAAGATATCATACTTATCGTTGATTATTTCACAAAAAAGAGTCTTCAATGTCTTCTTGTTTCATCTCATGAAGCCATTAATTTTAGTCAAAGAAAAGTAACTTTAGAGTTGCTCTTTTTAGGGCTACTTAAGGAAAGTACATCTCTTGCTGCCAGTTGCTTACTTCCGATGGGAATAACTTTAAAAAATACAGTAACCACAACCACGAAAAGACTTACTTGTCAGGCTTTTACACCCGATGAATTGAAACTTTTAGAGGTTTTACGAGCCTCAACGCACCGATTAAATTCTGAATTATCTAAAGTTGTTATTGAAAGAGAGAAAGCAGAAAACAGACAAGATTTTGAAATGGCATCAGCTTTTCGAGATCGAGAAAATGATATCAAAAAACAAATTAGCTTACTGAAAAGTCGAATAGCCTCTGAAACTTGGGAAATCTTTGAGCATACATTTGTCAGAAATGTATCTGATATTAACTTTTCTGATGAATCACTTGATGCGTTAAGGTTAGCAGTGAAGGAATCTCAAAGACTTAATCATAATCATGTTAATCCTGAACACATTTTGTTAGGATTACTTGAGACTGGAGGTTTGGAATTTGTGGATTTTTTAGAAGAACTAGGAACACACGCATTGTCACTTCGTAAAAGGCTTGACAATCTCCTTGCTGGAGAATCATACACATCCAAAAACTCGAACGTATATATCGAAAACCTTGTCAATAATGGAGGAGAAATTGTGTCTGAAAAATCAATAAATATTAATGCAGGTAGGGACATTAGCGGTTCTGTTATCAACCTCGGAGAAATTTCGGGTAACGTCTCTAACACCATCAATCAATTACAAGAGTCAAAAGAAGCAAACACCTCAGAATTAGCCGATTTGCTGAAACAACTACAGTCTTCTATTAATTCTGAAGACAATGGATTGGATGATAAAGACAAAGCCAAGGCACTGAAATATATTGATGCCATCGGAAAGCTGGGAAGCAAGCAAAACGATTTGACATTGCGCGAAAATGCCGATACTGCCTTAGATGCCTTATCTGCGATTGTTGGGAAAGTTTCAAGTCTCTTTAGTTCAGCAAAACCATTAATTGACTCCGTGAAAGCAATCTTAGGATTTTAAGGGGAATCAGTGCGATCGCCTCTTAACAAATTTTAGAAGATGATTGTTGAGGCGATAGCCAAGCATTCTGTAGGAATCGCTTATTTACGGCAGAAACGTCCGAATTGCCGAACGAAAGAAGTTTTAATCCTGTTAATCCTTAAATCCTGGACATCCTGATTCAGACAAGAATATTAGCTTGGTAATTGTTGAGTAACTTATGCTATTGCTTCTAATTTTTGCAAATAATTAGTTAATTTATTCTTTATTTTAATCTCCCCAGCCCAACTTACATATTCTTCGTCTCCTCCTTCTAGGTCTTCTGCTGTCCAATCAGTGAAAAAATGCTCAGATGAGACGTGATATTTTGTTTCAAATTCATTTAACAACTTATTAGTTTTTGCTAGTGAACGCTGTAAGCTTTTAATTTCCGATTCAATAGCTGATTGAACTAGGTTTTTTTCACTTTCAATGTCGGGAGAGTCAGATTTAATTTGTATTTGTAACATCAAATTTACCTCCAATAAATTACTAACATTTAAAATCCCCTAATTCCCATTTCCAAACCCTCACAAATACCCGTTAAAAAATCTAAATCCAAGGTGGCAATAGTGTCACTTGGCTGATGATAATGTGGATTCCGCATAAATGCTGTATCTGTAATCATCATTGCGGGATAACCTTGATCCCAAAAAGGTGCATGATCACTTAGACGAGTTTGGGGAACTAATAAACCCCGATTTGGCGCTGGTAGCCATTGACTAGGTACACCAGCTTTATCAATACTGCGACTCAGACTAATTAAATCGCCCCAAGTTCGCCAATTGCCAATTAGAGCAATAAAATCACCACGATTTGGGTAAAATAATTCTAGGGGAAATGGGTATTTTTGAGAACCAGGAGTAGAATCCCGATATCCCAACATTTCCAGAGATATCATCAGACGGAGAGGTTGATTTTGTTGGCGTAAGTAGGCTGCATAATCAGCACTACCCAGTAACCCATATTCTTCCATATCAAAAGCTACCAACCGCAAAGGATATCTAGCGGGGGTTTCTGTAAAACTGCGAGCAAATTCTAATAAAACCGCCACACCTGTAGCATTATCATCTGCTGCTACTGTACCAGGAACACCATCATAGTGAGCGCCAATTAAAATAGGTGGTAAATCTGCTGTTTGGGTTGCTGTTGTGGCGGGTAAATTTAAAATCAAGTTTTTACACTTTTTACTACCTACTTGAAAGGTGTGGGTTTCCACACTTCCCCATTGTGACAATTGTTGGTGAATGTATTCTTGAACAAAGAAATGCCCTACAGTCGCCATATAGGGATCACGCTCTCTGGCTATCTCATATAAGTGATTCTGTAACCGCTGTTTTAAATTCAAAGTGGCTAAAAATAATGTGTAATGGATAAGAGTAAAGATCAATATTCATCTTTCCAACTGGCCAATGACCAATGACAACTGACCAATGACTTAAAATGCTATCCTAGTTTAGCAAGTAGCACGTTAAGCTAAAATGCCTCTAAATTCTTGATTTAATGATGACTATTATACTATTGGACTGGACGGTTGACCTTATTTAGCACCAAGCTGAAGGCAATCCCAGCCTATCATATTAAATTAATAAGACACACAACAGGAGACGAGTAACGCATGGGCAAGGTAGTTGGCATCGACTTGGGGACAACCAACTCAGTAGTCGCCGTAATGGAGGGTGGCAAGCCGGTGGTGATTGCCAATGCAGAAGGAATGCGAACAACCCCCTCCGTGGTTGGTTTTAGTAAAGAAGGTGAAAGGGTTGTTGGGCAAATGGCCAGACGGCAAACTGTCCTAAATCCCCAAAATACCTTTTTTGCGGTGAAACGCTTTATTGGGCGCAAGTATGGCGAATTAAACCCGGATTCTAAGCGTGTACCTTACACCATCCGTAAAGATGAAATTGGCAATATTAAGGTTGCTTGCCCCCGGCTAAATAAGGAATTTTCTCCAGAAGAAATTTCAGCTATGGTGCTGAAAAAACTAGCTGATGATGCTAGTCGTTATTTAGGTGAGCCTGTCACCGGGGCTGTAATTACTGTTCCGGCTTATTTTAATGATTCCCAACGTCAAGCTACTCGTGATGCGGGTAGGATTGCGGGTTTAGAGGTATTACGGATTCTGAATGAACCGACAGCGGCATCTTTGGCTTACGGATTAGATCGGGGTGATATGGAAACTATCCTTGTCTTTGACTTGGGTGGTGGAACTTTTGATGTGTCTATTCTGGAAGTAGGGGACGGCGTATTTGAGGTTAAATCTACCAGTGGAGATACTCAACTTGGTGGTAATGATTTTGACAGAAAGATAGTTGATTGGTTAGCAGAAAAATTTTTAGAAGTAGAAGGTGTAGACTTAAGACGCGATCGCCAAGCTTTGCAAAGGTTAATGGAAGCCGCAGAAAAGGCCAAAATTGAGCTTTCTGCCGTTAGCATCACCGATATTAATTTACCCTTCATCACTGCCACAGAGGACGGACCAAAACACCTAGAAACTCGGTTGACGCGATCGCAATTTGAAGGTTTATGTGTAGATTTGCTGAGTAGATTAAGAACACCAGTCAAACGGGCGTTAAAAGATGCCGGACTTTCTCCTGTAGATATTGAAGAAGTTGTCCTAGTTGGTGGTTCTACAAGAATGCCCATGGTGAAACAGTTAGTTCAAGACTTAATTGGTATTGAACCTAGTGAAAACGTCAATCCCGATGAAGTTGTAGCTGTCGGTGCAGCTATTCAAGGCAGTATTCTCGCTGGTGAATTCAAGGATCTACTACTGTTAGATGTCACACCCCTATCTATGGGCTTAGAAACCATCGGTGGTGTGATGAAAAAGCTTATCCCTCGGAATACCACTATCCCCGTGCGTCGTTCTGACATCTTTTCAACTTCTGAAAATAACCAAAACAGTGTAGAAATCAATGTGGTTCAGGGTGAAAGGGACATGGCCACAGATAACAAGTCTTTGGGACGGTTTAAACTGTATGGCATTCCTCCCGCACCAAGGGGTATTCCTCAAGTTCAAGTATCTTTTGATATTGATGCTAATGGGATTTTACAGGTAACAGCCCTAGATCGTACCACCGGCAGAGAACAAAGCATTACCATTCAAGGTGCTTCTACTTTAAGTGAGTCGGAAGTTAACCGGATGATTCAGGATGCTCAAAAGTATGCTGATGTTGATCGAGAACGGAAAGAACGAGTCGAAAAACGGACACGTGCTGAAGCATTAATGTTACAAGCCGAACGACAATTGCGAGAAGTGGCTTTAGAAATGGGAATGCAATTTGCCCGTAACCGTCGTCAACGGATTGATAATATTTGCCGAAATTTACGGGAAAGTTTACAAGCTGATGAAGATCGGGGAATTGATCAGGCTTACGCTGATTTACAAGATGCTCTGTATGAACTGAATCGAGAAGTCCGTCAGTATTATGCTGAGGATGAAGATGAGGATTTATTTGGTGCTATCCGTGACATCTTTGTGGGAGAAAAAGAACCAGAACGGGATGTTTATCGAGATAATTATCGGCAACGAGACTCATCTAACCGAGGTTCTAGCAGAGATTATGGCAGGGAAAATCGAGAAAGTCGTTCTCCCAATTATGAAAGTCGTCCTACCCGCAGCAAACGCCCCAGCTACCAGGATAATTGGGATGATGACGATGATTGGCTGTAATTCGATTTTGGATTTTGGATTTTAGATTCACTGTCTTCGGTCTAAAATCTAATTTTCAATATTTGCAGTGTCAGTGATAAGTAGAAGCACAACTGACAACTGACAACTGACAACTGACAACAAACATTTAAATAACAGATTATGCAAAATTTGCAGAATTTTCGTGATTATTACGAGATTTTAGGAGTTTCTAAAGATGCCACAAGCGAAGAAATTAAAAAGGTTTATCGGCGTTTAGCTAGACAATATCACCCTGATCTGAATCCAGGGAATAAGGAAGCTGAGGAAAAATTTAAAACCATCGGTGAGGCTTATGAAATTCTTTCCGATCCTAGCAGGCGATCGCAATATGACCAATTTAGCCGCTATTGGCAACAAAATGGCTTTGCTGGCAATAAACAAACTCCCAAGGCTAAAGGCTGGGAAAGCCGCGCTAACGGTCGTTCTAGTCAAGAGGTAGACCCCAGCCAATTTAACGATTTTGAAAGCTTTGTCAATCAAGTAATTGGTGTCAGCAACCGCAAAGAACCGAAAAATAGCACCGGAAACACCACTACAAGCGACCCCTTCCGCACTCCTAGAACCAAAGTTGCATATACAGTTAATACTCCACCTCGTACCACCCGTAGGGATATCGAAGCTAGGCTAACCCTACCTTTGGAAAAAGCTTATCAAGGTGGTAATGAAAGGATACGTTTAGAAGATGGGAGATCGCTCGAAGTGACTATGCCCCCAGCTATGGTGACAGGGCAAACCATCCGCCTCCGTAATCAAGGCATTAGTGGCGGCGATTTATACTTAAAAATTACCGTTGATCCTCATCCTTTGTTTAAGCTGGAAGGTTTTAATATCTTCTGTCAAGTTCCTGTGACTCCTAGTGAAGCCGTTTTAGGCGGACAAGTCGAAGCACCTACTCTTGATGGTCCAGTTAAAATGACCATTCCCTCTGGTGTGAGGTCTGGACAAAGATTCCGTCTCGGTAATAAAGGCTACCCTGGTGATAATGGTCAACGGGGTGATCAATTAGTGGAAGTTCAGATAGTAACTCCGAAAACTCTTACAGATGAAGAAAGACAACTTTATGAAAAATTGCGGGAAATAGAAACTTTTAAACCTCGTGCTGATTTAATTTAGTTTTTATAGAATAATTGACAATTGACAATTGACAACGTTGAATAACCCAGATTCAAGACTATTCTGATCTCCTTCTAATTCTTCTTCTGTCACCTGTCACCTGTCACCTGACTACGCACTCATTTCTAACATCCTTTGCATTGGTCGCAATGCAGCTATGCGGATTTCTTCTGGTAACGTAATTTCCGGAGTGCGGTTTTTCATGGCTAAATACAGCTTTTCTAAGGTATTTAACCGCATAAAGGGACATTCGTTACAGTTACAATCACTGTGCGGGGGTGCGGGAATAAAGTGTTTGTTAGGTGCTAGTTTTTGCATCTGGTGAATGATTCCCGGCTCTGTAGCAACGATGAATTCTTGGCTAGGGCTGATTTGACAATAATTGAGTAAGGCGGCTGTAGAGCCAATATAGCTGGCGTGACGTAAGACGCTGGTTTCACATTCGGGGTGAGCGATCGCTTCCGCGTGCGGATGTGTAATTTTTAACTGGACGATTTTCTTTTCGGAAAAAGTTTCATGGACAATACAGCTACCTTGCCATAACAGCATTTCCCGTCCTGTTTGTTCGATTACATACCTTCCCAAGTTGCGATCTGGGGCGAAAATAATCGGCTGTTCTGGGGGTATTTGCTGAACAATTTTCACAGCGTTGGAACTGGTACAGATGATATCGCTCATAGCCTTAATTTCGGCGGAGCAGTTAATATAGGAAATTACTAAATGGTCTGGGTGTGCGGCTTTGAAAGCAGCAAACTCTTTGGGAGGACAACTATCTGCTAAAGAACAACCTGCATTAATATCTGGTAACAAGACCAATTTATCAGGGTTGAGGATTTTCGCTGTTTCCGCCATAAAGTGAACACCTGCAAACACAATTACATCTGCTTTGGTATTCGCTGCGGCTTTGGCTAATTGTAAAGAATCGCCAATAAAGTCGGCAATATCTTGAATATCAGGATCTTGATAATAGTGGGCTAATATCACTGCATTCAGTTCTGTTTTCAGATCCTCAATAGCAGCAAATAAATCTAATGGGAGAATGCCTGATTTTGGTTGAGTAAGTGTAGTTGTAAACACAATTAAAAACTGCTTGATTGTACAATAAGAATACCTTGTGAATTTAATTATAGTAGTTTTTACCAAAAATAGGGAGAGATTGATCTTAGCAATTTATGCCCAAATCCGGTGGAGTTTCATATCCTGGAGATATACGGCTTTTTAAAGTGGCATGACCAGTCAGAAAACTCAATCTAAACCTGTCAAAATTGCTGTAATTGGCGATGTTCACGACCAATGGGAAGAAGAAGACGGCATAGCACTCCAGCATCTCGGTGTTGACTTAGTGTTATTTGTCGGCGATTTCGGGAATGAGTCAGTGGAAGTGGTAAAAGCGATCGCTTCCCTGGATATTCCCAAAGCAGTGGTAATGGGCAACCACGACGCATGGTATTCGGCGACTGAATGGGGACGCAAAAAATGCCCTTATGACCGCACCAAGGAAGACTGGGTACAGGAACAGCTAGATTTATTAGGATCTACCCAAGTCGGTTATGGTAAGTTGGATTTCCCCCAGTGGAATTTAACTGTTGTGGGTGGTCGTCCTTTTACCTGGGGTGGACCAGAATGGAGATTTGCGGAAATCTGTCAAGAACGCTATGGTGTTTCTAGCATGGAAGAGTCCGCCGATAAAATCGTCAAAGTTGTAAAAAGTGTTACTTGTGAGAATATTATTTTTCTAGGACACAATGGACCAAGTGGTTTAGGCGATCGCCCTGAAGACCCCTGTGGTAAAGATTGGCATCCTCTCGGCGGTGATTTTGGTGATCCTGATTTAGCGGAAGCGATTTCTCAAAGTCTCAACATGAAGAAAACCGTCTCCCTAGTCGCTTTTGGTCATATGCACCGCGCACTTCGCCATACTAAAAAGGTGCAAAGGAAGGCTGTATTTAGAAGTCCAGAAGGAACTATTTACTTAAATGCCGCTACTGTCCCCCGAATTGTACAGGAAGACGGTATCAAGTTACGAAATTTTTCTCTGGTTTCTTTGGAAGGCGGTGTGGTTACAAAAGCTTCTCTAGTTTGGCTCGGTAAAGATTTCCAGGTTGCTACTGAGGAAGTTTTTTATAATTCTTCGGTTTCAGTAGTGCCAATTCTGTAATTATATGTTACGATATTATTTGTCAGTTTTTGTATTTCACAATTCTGGCAAATAATCTGGAGAGGTGGCAGAGTGGTCGAATGCGCCTGACTTGAAATCAGGTGAGGTGAAAGCTTCCGGGAGTTCGAATCTCCCCCTCTCCGTTTTTTTAGTTTTTATCTCACGCAGAGGCGCAGAGTCGCAAAGAAGAGCTTAAGAGTTTGGTTTGGAAATATTAAATCTACTGTAAGGTAAGTGTCAGCTTTGCTCTGATTCCAGATATAACCTTTCAGATATGTAATTCAGTAATAGGTATGATTTGCTGAATTTACAAATAATGTCAGGGTATAGTCAATTGTATATTCTTAACCCTAATTAATATTAAATTTGCCATGAAAATAGAAATTGCTAACTTAGGTGTTATTCAAAAAGCAGAAATTGATTTAAAGCCGTTGACTGTGTTTATTGGTGGTAATGGAACTGGGAAAACTTGGACAGCTTATACTTTAGCATCTATTTTAGGTGAATATGGATGTGAGAGATATTGGCAAGCTTATCTTGATAAAAAAACTCAGTATAGATATCCAATTATAGATAATGCAATTGAGGAATTTTTACAAGAAGGAACAGTTCGGATTAATTTAATTGAGTTTGCTGAAGAGTTTATTGAAACATACATTAATGATGTTTCTTCTTTAGCACATAGCTGGATGAATAAATTTCTAGCTACAGAGCGTGTTGATTTTGAAAAAATGAAAGTGAGTTTTGATTTAGCAGAAGCTAAACCAGAAATATTGGATAATCTTAAAAAAGATTTTATAGATCAACAGTTATCTTTTGGTACTCAAAGTAAAGATACTTTACATATTCTCAAGGAATTAGGTGACAGTAAGATTTATTTATATATACTTTCAGTTTCCGAAGAAAATATTTTGAAAAAATTACCTAGAAGAGCATTTGAGCAGATTTTGCTTAAATTAATTTTTAGAACAATTCACAGGTTTTTGCATTTAGAAACTTATATATTTCCTACAGAAAGAACAGGGATTTTACCATTTTTTTCTTCAGCTACAAAAATTGAAAATTACTTAGATATTGAAAATTTTGACGATATTGATGAAAATGTAAAAAATCTTTCATCTATAAAATTAAGCATACCAGTACAAGATTTAAAATTGACACTAGAAAGTATATATATAAAAACATCATCAGAAAGAGAAAAAGAAATACAACTTTACCCAGAAGTTTTGGAATATCTTAAATTAGCAGAAATTTTAGAAAATGATATTTTGGGAGGAAAAGTCAATGTTGAAAATTCTAGCTTTGATCAAGAAATTATTTATCAACCATCAGAAAATATTAAATTAGAAATAGCGGTTTCTTCTTCAATGGTAAAAGAATTAGCTCCGTTAGTTTTGTGCTTGCGTTATTTTGCTTTACCAAATGAATTACTAATTATTGATGAACCAGAAGTGAATTTACACCCAGCAGCGCAAGTACAAATTATTGAATTTTTAGCAATGTTAGTTCAAGCAGGTTTGAAAGTTCTAATTACAACCCATAGCTCTTATATTGTTGATCATTTAGCTAATTTGATTAAAGCCTCTAAATATGAAAATAAAGAAAGTATAAAAGAAAAATTTTGTTTAGATAGGACAGATGCTTTTATTCCTCAAGAAAAAGTTTCTGTATATTTATTTGAAGATGGTACAGCTAAAAATATTTTACATGAAGATGGTAGGATAGATTGGGGAACATTTGGGGAAGTGTCAGAATACATTGCTCATGTTTTTTTATAATCACTCTTATAATCTTAAATTCAGGAGTGATTTTAAAATGCCTTTCAATACCTTATTGTTATCATGTTGTTTACTACCAGGAAAGACAAGCCTTAAAGAAAATGGAGTAGAGGTAAGTTTACAACCAGCAAGTGGTGAAACTGTTTTATTTTTTCATATAGATGAGAAATCAAATCCTAATTGTCAGTTTCGTAAATTATTAGGATTAGATAGAGAAGGTATGAAAATTTGTGATCTTATTGTATTTTATGCAAAAGACAATGAAAAGATCATCTGTTTTGTAGAATTGAAGGGAGGTGATATCAAAACAGCAAAAGAGCAGGTTATAAATACATATACATACTTTAGAAAGGTTATAAAAAAAGTTGACCCATCATTAAATTTTACACCGAAAACTTATATTAAATCGAACGTTTCTGGACCTCAAGAAACGGGAAAGTATCAAGAAGAATTAAAGGCTGAGTTTGGTGAAGGTAACTGTCGCATTAGCAAAAATTCAGATTTAGGTGCTTTTTTGCGAAATATCAAGCCTCAACCACCAGGAAAAGGAAAGAAGGGTAGATGATTTACTCTAAAGTATTTTTCCTTTTCCCTCACCCCTTATTACATCATGTTACAATTACTAATAAATCCCCTTGGGAGTTGCACCCATGAATAATCTTAAAGTTAATTGACTTACACCCTGGGGTACTAATAGTCTGTCAAGAAGTAATTAATTGACGGGTAAATAATCTTCCTTCTTTCTTCTTCCTTCGCGCTCTTTGCGTTCTTCGTGGTTCGTTTCTTCTTTATTCGTCAAAATGTATTTGACAGACTACTAGATTTTTTGCTTGGAAACCTAGAAAACCAAATTTTGGACTTAACTAAATTAAAATCCAAAGAATAATCTAACAATTCCCAAAATAGTACCTAGAGGACCAGCTACAGTATTAACTCTATCACCTGTTTTAGTTAAACTGTTGCGATCAACTACCACGACATCATTATTACGAAGAATAGGATTAGTTTCCTCATTAATTCCTTTAGCCAAATCCACTTGAACTGGACGTTTGGTAACAGTACCATTGGGGTTGAGACGAATTAAATCTACAGTTCCTCTACTAGCTCTACCATCATTGAAACCACCTGCTGCTAATAATGCCTGATTTAAAGAGCTATTGGGTTGTAGTTTGACTGCACCAGGATTTTTGACTTCACCTACTACACCTACTTCAATCGTTGTTGGTGATAAGGTTGTGGTAGCTAATTGAGTGGCTTCAGCAACACTAATTTCTGTAGCTGTAGGGATGATAATCGTATCTCCATCTTGGACTACGATGTCTTGATTGAGATCACCACTTTGTAGCAATTCCCATAGGTTGATATCTATAGTTTGTTCTGTACCAGTGCGGGTAGGACGGCGTAATTTGATCTTGCGAACATCAGCTTGTGATGTAATTCCCCCAGCTAGTTGCAAACTCCGCATTACAGTTGGTAAACCACCACCAGCACTATCACCCTCTGCACCACCTCCATTCCCAGGGGTGACAAGATAAGAACCAGGACGGTAAACTTGACCAATTACAACTACTGTGCGGGGTGAAGTTTGACTCGCTGCAAAGTTAGCTGCAAATAAATTCCGGGCTTCAGCAACATTTAAACTAGCAGCAGTAGGGACAAATATGGTGTCTCCATCTCGTAAGGTAATATCCTCAGATATTCTCCCGGTTTGGGTGAGTTCCTTTAAGTTAAGAGAGACTACTTGCTCTCCAGTACGTCCTGTTTTGCGGCGTAATTGAACTTGAGTTACATCTGCTGCTAATGTTACCCCTTGGGATACTGTAAGTGCTGCTAATACGGTTGGATATTGCACGCCAGGGTTGTTTCCTGCTCCTCCTTGTAGACTAAGGGTGTAAGCTCCTGGCCTTGTTACTTCTCCAGCTACAAATACATTAATAGGACGGGGTGATAATAAGTTGACGGAAATGAGAGGACGTTTGAGAAAACGAGCATATCTTTTAGCAATTGTATCAGCGGCCTGTTCAGTGGTTAATCCCAGTACAGGTACGCTACCAATTAAAGGTAGGTTAATTGAACCACCGGGGGGAATTTGATATTCACCTGTGTATTCTGGGACTTCAAATACATTGACACGAATGAGATCGCCACCTCCTAATAAGTAATCTGTAACCATGCTGGAAGCGAGTTTTTCTGGTTGTTTCTGAGCTAAACTCGCAGATGGTAAAGCAATATTGACAGTTGTTAACAATGCTAAACCCATAGTTGAATGGGTGAGAAATTTACACAAATCTTTATTAAGCATATTTACCTGAGATGGGGAGATGATGATATTTAGAGTTATGTTGAAACAGTTTAATGTTGAGTATACTTAAATATCGCAGTGGCTCAACAATTTTATTTTCTAATAAATCTTTAGTTTTCCGGACATAAATGATTTATTGATTGGGAATATTGATTTTGGATTTTCAATGAAGTTAATTCATTTTTTTATTGATTGATACAATTTACTTTTCAATTTTTAGAACTAGTTGAAGTTATATTTTTCCAGTTTAGTTTAAAAGATTTTCACTAAAATATGAGATTTAGAATTTGATTTTTTGCTCAATATTTACACCTCCAACTCTGTTTTTTGTTTTTTTACTTTTACCTAAATAGAAACCGTTACAAATTATAGATTAATTTGTAAATATAGCAGTACTGTTAGGAATAATATTACTACTTATGGCTGATTTATCTATGAAGATTCCATTGAGGATGCTGTTTAAATTACAAACTTAGTAGGAATATCAAATCAAGATAAAGCAAAAGCCATAAAAGTTTGTGGTTGTTGCGCCTATTTACTAGGAAATAAAATTAATTGAGGGGATGATTTCGGGTTTGAATTTGGTGGATAAAAAACTCTTCTAGAGATTGACGTGATAGATTCATGGTGATAATTTTTCCTCCCATTAATCGGAGACTGGCCAGAAAATCATAGTAATCTTCTTGGAGTATACCTTGCCAAGATCCATCAGCCCCAAATTCTAAACTAGCGATCCATTTTTTCAAGATTTCCCCGTCTCCTCCTTTACCTTTGACATGGTATGTGTTTTGGTTTCCTAAAAGTTCATTTAAAGAACCAGAGCAGATTAATTCTCCTTGAGCAAGAATAGCAACGCGATCGCATATTTGTTCAACTTCACTCAACACATGACTATTAAAAAATATGGTTTTACCAGATGCTTTCAGAGAAAGAATAATTTCTCGCATTTGGTAGCGTCCCAGGGGATCAAGTCCAGACATGGGTTCATCCAAAAAAACCAAGTCTGGATCATTAATTAGTGCTTGAGCCATACCCACACGCTGAAGCATTCCTTTAGAATAACGGCGCATTTGCTTTTTGCGAGCATCAGCTTGGGATAAACCGACTAATTCCAATAATTGGGGAATGCGTTGACGTTGTAACTTTTGGGGAATTTGAAATAAACCTGCTGCTAACTGCAAAAATTCCCAACCACTGAGATAGTCGTATAAATAGGGATTTTCTGGAAGGTAGCCAATATGTTGCTTGACTTTAGCGTTGCCTATCGGTTTACCTAATAATAATCCCCGACCAGATGTAGGGCGGATAATTCCCAACAACAATTTTAACAGCGTGGTTTTACCAGCACCATTGGGACCCAACAAGCCAAAGGTTTCTCCTGGGTATACTTGTAAAGAACAGTTTTTGAGAGATACAACTTTTTGATTGAGCCAAAATCCCGTGCGATAGACTTTTCGCAATTCAGAAGTCAGGACTACTGGTTGTTTATCTATGGGATTTTGTTGAGAATCGGGGTTGTCTACAACAGAATTCATGGTTGTGAAACTAGCAACTACTGACTATTGAGAACTAAATATAGATTAACCGATACAGATGATTTTTATAACATACCTTTAGAACTAGGAATTGTTGAACCACGACGGGGATCAATTTCCACAGCTATTCGCATGGCTCTAGCAAAGGCTTTAAATGTGGCTTCAATAATATGATGGGAATTAATTCCATCCAATTGGCGAATATGTAAGGTCATTTGGCTGTGATTTACCAATGCTACAAAAAACTCTCGTACTAATTGTGTATCATAAGTTCCCACCCGTTGAGTAGGAATTTCTAAACCATAACTCAAATGAGGTCTACCAGAGAAGTCTAAGGCCACCTGAACTAAAGCTTCATCTAAGGGAGCAAGAAAATTCCCAAAGCGGACAATGCCTTTTTTATTACCCAAAGCTTGAAATAAAGCTTGTCCCAAGGTAATCCCCACATCTTCATTAGTGTGGTGATCATCAATTTCCCAATCACCTTTAGCTTGAATATCCAAGTCAAATAACCCATGAGAGGCGATTTGATGGAGCATATGATCTAAAAAGGGAATGCCTGTCGAGACTTTGCATATCCCTGTACCATCTAAATTAATGGTGACATGAACATCTGTTTCACCAGTAGTGCGGTGAACTGAAGCTATTCGAGGAGTTTGGTGATTAGTCATTTGTCATAAGAGGGAAAAGGGACTAGCAAGCAATTGATAATTGTCAATTGTCAATTGTCAATTATCAATTATTAAATCTTATTACATTCCCATGATTTCATATCCTGCATCTACATACAGGATTTGTCCAGTAATACCGCTTGCTAAATCGCTACATAAAAAAGCCGCAGTATTACCTACTTCTAGTTGAGTAACGGTGCGACGGAGGGGAGCTACTTGTTCAACATGATGAATCATATCCAAAATTCCGCCTACAGCAGAAGATGCTAAGGTGCGGATGGGTCCTGCTGAAATGCCATTGACGCGAATATTATCAGGTCCAAGTTCTGCGGCCAAGTAACGAACACTTGCTTCTAAGCCAGCTTTAGCTACACCCATAACATTATAGTTAGGAATGGCGCGAACTGCTCCCAAATATGTAAGAGTAATAATACTTCCACCTTCAGTCATTAAAGGTTTAGCTGCACCACTTAACTGAACAAGTGAATAAGTGCTAATTTCTAAAGCTGTTTTGAAACCAGAACGGGAAGTTTGACTAAAACCACCAGTCAAATCGTCTCTGTTAGCAAAGGCCAAACAATGAACTAAAATATCTATTTTCCCCCATTCTTGCCGGATGGTTTCAAAAGTAGATTGAATTTGCTCGTCATTTTCGACATTGCAGGGCAAAAATAGACTAGGAGCAAGAGGTTCTACCAATTCAGAAACTTTTTTTTCCATTTTACCCTTGTCATCTGGCAAGTAGGTAATGCCCAAATTAGCCCCTGCTTTGTGCAGTTGTTGAGCTATTCCCCAAGCAATTGATCGGTTATTGGCAATACCTGTAACCAGGGCATTTTTTCCAGACAGATTCAGCATAGAAGTTGCTAATGTAATTCATCATTAGGAGCATACTAGAATGTGAGCCTAGTTTGACTTTGTTAGGACAGGGATTTTTGAAAATGCTGCAAGATTGGGCAGTAAGACCCCGGAAATTATGACCATGTTTGCAAATATTCTCAAGAAATCTCCAAGCTTCTTAGGTTCACCTTTTCACTAGAATTGGGGAAACTACTTATCAATAATTACTAGCTAAACAGAACAATAATTATGTATCATAATAAACGAATGACTAAGAATTATGGATTTGAGTATAGGAAAAAACAGAAAGGTTAACGGTGCTTTATTGATTTTTCAGGTGTATTCTTAGGTAATCAGTTTTTGTTTTTCTGGCATTGGGTAGGGGAAGGGAGATGATCGTGACACAAGACAAAGCCCTAGCAAATGTTTTTCGTCAAATGGCAACCGGGGCTTTTCCTCCGGTTGTGGAAACGTTTGAACGCAATAAGACGATCTTTTTTCCGGGAGATCCTGCCGAACGAGTTTATTTTCTTCTTAAGGGTGCGGTGAAACTGTCGAGGGTGTATGAGGCAGGAGAAGAAATAACGGTAGCTCTGCTCCGGGAAAATAGCGTTTTTGGTGTGCTGTCGCTGCTGACAGGCAATAAGTCTGATCGATTCTATCATGCAGTGGCATTTACTACTGTAGAATTGCTTTCAGCGCCAATTGAACAAGTTGAGCAGGCACTGAAGGAAAATCCAGAATTATCAATGTTAATGCTGCGAGGGCTATCTTCGCGGATTCTGCAAACAGAGATGATGATCGAAACTCTGGCTCACCGAGACATGGGTTCACGGTTAATTAGTTTTCTGTTAATTCTCTGTCGAGATTTTGGCGTTCCTTGCGCTGATGGCATTACCATTGATCTGAAGTTATCCCATCAGGCGATCGCGGAAGCAATTGGCTCTACTCGCGTGACTGTCACCAGATTACTAGGCGATTTACGCGAGAAAAAAATGATTTCAATTCATAAAAAGAAGATTACTGTGCATAAACCTGTTGCTTTAAGTAAGCAATTTACCTAAAGGTGATGGGGAAATGGAGTTAGTACAGGTTCTATTTTCGAGGTAGTGCAGTTTTGGGATCTTCCCAAGTAGAGTAAATACCGTCAAGAGTGAACCGATAATTTGGAGGAAAATCTAAAAATTGCATAATTTCTACTTTTGGCTAACTCCATTTACCCACAGACAATGGTTTAACGTAGTAGGCTGTATCTGGAAGCATTGCGGTAGCTAAAAATGACCACCGGGTACATCCTCATTGCAGCAATTTTAATTTTGGGAGGCGTAATTGCCACCGTGGGCGATCGCATTGGCACACGGGTTGGTAAAGCACGCCTCTCACTTTTCAACTTACGCCCGAAAAAAACCGCTGTAATTGTCACTATTTTTACGGGTGCTTTGATTTCCGCATCCACTTTAGCAATTCTCTTTGCTGCTGATAAGGGATTGCGGCAGGGTGTATTTGAATTAGAAGATATTCAAAGAGATTTGGGCAACAAGCGAGAACAATTAAAAACCGCAGAAGCTCAAAAAACCCAAGCAGAGCGCGAGTTAAATCAAGCTAGACAAGCACAAAATCAAGCACAAAAAGAACTACAGGCAATTAATAAATCATTACAGGCAGCAAATACTAGACAAAAAGCAACACAGGCTCAACTAAATCGCACCCTCAATCAACAAGCCCAAACCCAAGCAAGACTTAACCAAACTCAAAGTCGGCTGGGTGAAATTGTGATTCAGTATCAACAAGCTAGAAGTGAATTAGAAACTCTTTACAATCAGCGACAGACATTGCAAACAGCAGTGGAAGAGTTAAAGGCAGAACGGCAGAGATTGTATGCAGAAGCTAAACAAGCCATTGATGAGGCGAAAAAAGCGATTGAAAACCGCGATCGCAAAATTGCCAGATTAGATCAACTTATTCAAAATCGTAATCTAGAAATTAAACAGCGAGAGGAAGTTATTATTACCAGAGAATCTCGCTTGAAAGAATTAGAGAAACAACAAGAATTTTTAGAACAGGAAGTAGCCAGACTAGAAAAATATTATCAGTCCTATCGTGACCTCCGTTTAGGTAAACTAGCTTTAGTTCGAGGTCAAGTGATAGCCGCAGGTTTAATTACTGTTGACAAACCTAATGCTGCACGTCAAGCTATTATCCAAATTCTCCAAGAAGCTAACCGCAATTCTAATATTCAATTAACTGAACCTGGTGCAACACCAGCAAATAAAGAAATACTCCGTGTTACCAAAGCTCAAATTGAAGCACTAATCAGACAAATTCAAGATGGTCGAGAATATGTAGTGCGAATTTTCTCAGCAGGTAATTATGTCAGAGGAGAAAAGCAAATAGAATTTTTTGCAGATGCGGCCAGAAATCAACGAGTATTTTCATCAGGGGAAATTCTGGCTACGACTACAGCCGATTTAAAAAATATGACATCGAACCAACTACGTCAACGCCTAGATTTACTAATTTCCGCTTCTCAATTTCGCGCCCGAAATGCGGGAATTGTCGAAAGTGTGCAAATAGAAGGAACTTTTTTACGCTTTGTTACCCAATTACAGCAGACACCGCAAGAAGTAGAAATTAAAGCTATAGCGGCGGAAGATACTTATACTGTCGGTCCTCTGAGAGTTAGATTAGTAGCCCTTCTGAATGGACAAATCCTGTTTAGTACCTGAGTAATTGACAATTGACAATTGACAATTGATAACGAACAAATGACTAATACACAACCTGTAATTTTAGGATTTGATCCTGGTCGTGATAAATGTGGAATCGCGGTGGTGGGATTAGATCGGCAACTGTTCTATCATCAAGTAGTATTGGCAAATGAGGCGATCGCTAATATTGAAACACAACTGCAAAGATTCCCCGTATCCTTAATAGTGATGGGAGATCAAACAACGGCTAAACAGTGGAAACAGCAACTTAATCAAGAATTAAGCCAAGCCATCAATATCATTTTAGTTGATGAACGTTATACAACTTTAGAAGCACGCGATCGCTATTGGCAAATGTACCCACCCCAAGGCATAATTAAACTATTACCCAAGGGTATGCGTCAACCTCCACGAGCTATAGATGACATTGTTGCCATTCTCCTCATAGAACGCTATCTCAACCGACTTACTGCCAATAACAGCTAAAAATACAGCACATAGCAGGTTGCAGGAGGTACAAAGTCTTTAATCCTGAATTCTGCTCTAATTTAAAGTTCAGCCCGAATCGTAAAAGCATAATCTCCCCCAGGTTCTAATTGATAATCTTGTTGTTCTAAAAAGCGACCTAGAGGTTCTTTGATTAAAGCACGACCTTGGGAAGGCTTTACAGAAAGTTCTCCCTTGCGGAAATGCCACTGGAAATGCCACTGAAAATTACCGGCGCTAACTTCACCTTCAAGAAAGCCTTGTTGCCAAGATTGGCCGGTAACTCTCACATGAGCAGTAGTTTCTGGCAGGCGTTTAGCACTCACTAGGCTTAATGTCAAATATGGGATAAAAGCCAATTATTTATATAGGCTATTTATTCTATGTACCAAAAATAGCTTAAACCGACAAACTAATAAAAACAATCTAAGTTAGTCAAGTCTGATTTTTTGACTACTCATTTGTGGTTAAATTACTATAAATGCAATATAATAATGCAATTATTACATTCAGTAATTAAATTTGTTACAAAAATAACAGATAATAAAATTGACATTGTTGATTACTGCTATCGCCCACTACAGAATATACAAAGTAGTGGGTTTTATCTTAACTTCTTTAATTGTGAACTATGTCAACCTCCATTGACTTACAACCAGTATTACATAGAACTATCTGTGAAGAATGTGCCTTTTATATCAAATTAGAATGCACTCACCCCGATGAATTGAGTGTTAATTGTGCTACTGTCACTTTCTGTAATTCATTCACTCCAGCAGTAGAAATTGACAGTCCTTGTGTATCATTTAGTAATGACAATTAATCTTATAGCATTTTTCAGAATCAGTGAAATACAACTTTTAATTGCAAATCCTGTAGGGGCGCAGGGTCTGCGCCCTCTTAGCCCCTCTTAGCCCCTCTTGTTACCTCTGTATATAAAATTCTAATTTGGCGTTGCTGATTGAATGTATGAATTAGCCTCACGCAAAGGCGCAAAGGCGCAAAGAATTAAGAGTTAAAAAAATCTAATTTTTAAATTTCATACTCTGATTCAGCAACGCCCAATTTTCAATTTTCTTTCTTTCAACTTTTTGACGCTCTTTTTCTAATACAAATTTCATTTGCTCATTTTCTTGTTCAGCTTTGAGTTTTTGCTGAATAGCTATTTGTAGCGTATCCGGCATTTTTACATTTCTCAAAAGTGCTTGGTCAACAATAAAACCTAACTTTGGGATTTCCTGGGTGAGTTGTTAATCAATTTTCTCAACTATTTCCTGACGTTTTGTGGAATAAGGACAAGGGTTATCAACAATTATCCCCATATTATAGCGGTATGCACTTGAGTGAGATACAGTCATTAAATCGCAAAACCTGTAGGGGTGGGGTTTCCCCGCCCTCGATTGTATTTCATCCGACCGATAACCGCTATATCAATAAAATGCCCATACAGTAAAGCTTTCAATGATTTTGAACCAAGTTTTTCATAAAAAAACAGAAGAACCGTATCATCTTGAGTTTAACATTTTCTCAACAAAGTCACATTGGATCTATGAAGTGATGAGATGTCTTTTTATGAACGTATTGTGTAATAGAATCAATAATTTCTTGTTTGAGAATTTCACATAATGGTTGTTTACTACCTTGCATAAGTTCTACTACTAATTCTTGAGTTCTCAGAGAAATATGCTTGAGAGTATCTTCATCTGGTAAAATTATAGGTGTCTTCAAAATATATTTAGCAGAATTATTTGCAGATGGATTAATGGCTTTTAAGCAACTCCAAAATACTGGTGAGTTGCAATAAGCTAAGAGAAAAAATAAATCAACTGAAGATTTTGGAAAAATTCCTACTATAGATTGATCAAAAAGACTTTCCTCAATTAATGCGGCTGTAGGAAGTTTGGATGTTACCATAGGAAAGCCAATTCCGCGTTTAAAATAATAGGATGAATTCTGAAATCTTGCTTTTTTGTCTATTTTATAATGTTCTACTGCATCCTTACTCCAATCTATATACCATTGAGTTGGTTTCACAAAATTATAACCACCACCTTTAAGAATAGGAATAAAGTGTTTTGCATCATTTATTCCATCTAACGGATTTTTTAATGTAGAAGGTGTAGGTTCAATATCATCAGGATTAACAACTAAATAATCAGCAGAACGCTTTATCAAAGTTGAGCTTCTATAAAGGAAGCGTTTGTCATTTCCTGAGTAGAAACCAGTAACACAGTCAGCAATATCAGCGATGATAGTCTTGCTATCTGATAGTTCATTAAAAGTTGATTCATTCCGAGAGATAGGAATAGCAAGGGAATGACTCTGAAGAATATTTCGTTGAATGATTAATTTGCAGTTAGCTGGGGTGTTTGTCAATACTTTTAAATCCCCAAGAGAATCCACAAGTCTCACAAAAAAAGAATGACTAGATAGTGGCTTCTCAGAACGTATACAAATAATACAAAGACCTGCATAACCAAATGAAATTCCTGGAAAGAGAGAGGAACGAAATACATCTATACTTTCAATTATAAACTCTTCTAGAATATAACGTCTGAGAGGAGTATGACTATGAAGATATAAAAAAGTGTCAGGAATAATAAATACTAATCGTCCTTTTTGAGCAAGTAATTTAAGACAACGAAGCAGAAAAACAGTATATGTCTCTCGAATATAAAAACCGGGATATTTTCTTTTTAAATCAGTACGACGCTCATATTCTTGCCAACCTCCATAGGGAGGATTTC
Organism: Anabaena sp. UHCC 0204; assembly: GCF_009711975.1. Classification (GTDB taxonomy): domain Bacteria; phylum Cyanobacteriota; class Cyanobacteriia; order Cyanobacteriales; family Nostocaceae; genus Dolichospermum. Next base: position 130,036 of record NZ_VIKW01000003.1, on the reverse strand, counting down.
CCAAAATCTTTGTAAATTTATGTCCGAAAGATTCGCAAAGGTCTAAATCTGAACAAAAAATTGTATCACGTTCTCGTATTTCTACATTCTGAGATGAACTAAACTTTAATTTGAGATATTTTGCGTGTTCAGGATGTAGTTCATAAGCAAGAGATGAGATATTTTTATTGATATTCAATGCTGCTTCTAAAAGATGTCCTTCTCCTGCACATGGTTCAAGTAGCCTATCATTTATTTCCAATTTTAATAGTGAAGCCATATATGAAGATAAAGCTTGATCTGATGTAAAATATGTTTGATATTTATCTTTATATTTTGTATCTATTACCATTGTAAATATCCTTTTTACTCCTGACTGGGCGCAGGACCTGCGCCCCTACCTGTAAATTAAATTAATTTCTAGAGAATGCGATCGCCTTCATATTGAGTATTATTCTAAAAATATCATATTCGCTATGGCTCATGTCTTATTAATTAAATATCTACGCTAAAAAGTGCAGCCTATACTCATATAAACTGCTAATTCCAAAGTTGAAGCGAAAGTTTTCCTAATTACCAATTTAGTAAATTTACTGAAAAATATATTTTGTTCATCATGAACTACTCGTAATTACTGATAATGCTTATCCCCCCTAAGCCTTGGTATCTATGGAAAGTAAGCCGTTTTATTTTGTTTACGAATTACGAACTAAATATGTTTTCCTGATTACATAATGTTATTCTCATTGTAGACAAAGTAAAAATAATCTCTTACTTTGATATCCTCAAAACTGTAACTACTATAAGGAGGGGCCAAATGATATCAACACATACGGCCATATCAAAAGCTCCATTGCCACTAAGTTCATTATTAACCCCAGATAATCAAACCCCATCTACAGTACATATAAATACAGATATAGTCACAGTTTTATTAGTTGATGATCAGTTAATTATTGGTGAAGCTGTTTGCAGGCTACTCTCTCCGGAGTCAGATATTGCCTTCCACTATGTAAATGATCCTGCTCAAGCTATCCAAAAAGCCATATCTATTGCGCCTACTGTCATCCTTCTCGATATGATCATGCCAGATATTGATGGGTTGATGTTATTACGTTGGTTTCGTTCTCATCCAGCCACTTGTAATATCCCTATTGTCATGCTCTCTAGCAAGGAAGAGCCACAGTTGAAAGCAGATGCTTTTACAGCAGGGGCAAATGATTATCTCATTAAATTGCCCAATGTAGTGGAATTAATCGCCCGTATTCGTTACCACTCTAAAGCTTATAATAATATTAAAGCTTTATCAGCCGCTAACGCTACTGCTCAATTACAATCAAAAAAATTAGAGCAGACTGTGCGCGAACTCCAAAATACACAAGTTCAGTTAATCCAAACTGAAAAAATGTCTAGTTTGGGGAGAATGGTAGCTGGTTTAGCCCACGAAATTAATAACCCTATTAATTTTATTTATGGCAACTTTGTTCATTTAGATAATTATAATGAATCTCTATTAAATTTGGTGCAACTTTATCAACAAGAATATCCATTAGAAACTTCAGCTATTAAAGAATATATATCAGAAATTAATCTAGACTTTATTAGTCAAGATTTACCGAAAATTCTCGCTTCCATGAAAATTGGGACTGAACGTATCCGGGAAATTATTCTATCTTTACGAAACTTTTCTCGACTTGATCAAGCTGATAAAAAAGCTGTTAACCTTCATGAAGGTATTGATAGTACATTAGTAATTTTAAATAATCGTCTCAAGCTAGGAATTGAGGTGGTTAAAGATTTTTGTGATTTACCTTTAGTTGAATGTTACCCTGCCCAATTAAACCAGGTATTTATGAATATTATTAGCAATGCTATAGACGCATTGTTAGAGCAAAATCAACAAACCCATAAACAAATTCTGATTAAAACAGAAATAACTGATTCTCAACAAGTAAGAATTACAATCAAAGATAATGGTCCTGGCATCAGTCCAGAAATACAAAGTAAAATATTTGATCCTTTTTTCACTACTAAACCAGTAAATAAGGGAACGGGACTAGGTTTAGCAATTAGCTATCAAATTATTGAAAAGCATCATGGTGATATCAAAGTTTTATCTCATCCTGAAGCAGGAACAGAATTTATTGTTGAAATTCCTACAAAACAGGTGAGTTGAATAGGAGCGGGGGAGCGGGGGAGCCGGGGAGCCGGGGAGCAGGGGAGCAGGGAGTAGGAGAAAAAGAATATCAATCTTGATCTTCACTGTCACCCTTCGGGTTCACCAGTCGCTCATGGGGGAAACCCCCAAGACCGCGCTGGTTCACCTGTCACCTGTCACCTGTCACCTGTCACCTGTCACCTGTCACCTATCACCTATCTAGGCCATTTGATTTTCAATCGCCCACCGTGCTAATTCAGTCCGGTTGTGGAGATTGGTTTTGCCCAACATATTGGACACATGGCTTTCAACGGTACGCTGACTAACATTTAGTTCTTCAGCGATTTCTCGGTTCGCTAAACCCCTGGCTACAAACTGTACTACTTTCAGTTCGGTTGGGGTTAACTGGACATCGAAAGGAACTTGGATGCGAGAACCGTTATCGCCGCCTTTAGTTTGGTGTTCTTTCCAACGAACAGTTTGCTTCAGTGAAGATTCTACTTGTGCTACGAGTTCTTCAGGTTCAAAGGGCTTGACCATGTATACGTCAGCACCTTTGTTTAGACCCTTAACTCGGTCGGCACTTTGACCCTTAGCTGACAGGAAGAGGACTGGAATCCAACTAGTGCGTTCATTTTGTCGCACTTGTTCCACAAAAGTGTATCCGTCCATTTCCGGCATCATCACGTCACAGATGATCATGTCTGGAACTTCATGTTCTAAAATATCCAGAGCTTCTCTTCCATTTTCAGCCGTGATGACTTCGTAGCCCCGGAACTCTAAGTAATCCTTCACCAGCAAGATGAGGTTAGGGTCATCATCAATAAGTAGAAGTCGTTTGTGGTCTTTCATGCTGGGTTCTTTCATAACAGTGGCACTTGTCGCGCTTCGATCCATTAAGGTATTGATATAGTTATCCTGTATGGTGGATGACTGGAGATGTTGTCTTTTTTCCCACTTAACTTACTTTTACCGCCCCGAAGTCTTAAAAGTGCTAGTCACTTTCAACAGATTCATGAGTGGATGGAAAAAGTCTAGTAAGGATACGTATAGCAGTAGTCTTTATAATGCGCTATTATATATCCCTTTGAAAGGTGCAGGCTAAAAAACCCTGATTAAATTATCATTCTTGTGATTTACAAGTCGGTATTTTCTCAAGATGACCCTAGCTCAAAACTCACCCGCGCTTTCATTGGCTTACTTCTGCTTTACTTATCCTTCGGATGTGAGGCCTCTATCAGAGGCTCAAAATCAACCGGGGAAGTTTTTGGCTTAGTAATGGGTTAAAAATGCAGATTTTTTCACCATACTAATTGCCAGGTTACTGGTCTTGGATGACCTACTCTAATGACTTCTGGGTTTTTGGCGATACCAGACCCCATCTAGGTAAACTACCATTATCGTTCTAGAACAACAAACACGCAAGTTTTTGGCTGGGTTTGTGAAGATGCTAAGGGAATGACTGTATGGTAACTGATGGGTTGATCGCGCTCTCCCGCCTTTGTTTACAGCATTCCTAAGTTCTAGACTAGCTAATTTGCAACAGATTGGTAATTGTTAATTACTTTCTGTTTCCTGTTCCCTTTTCCCTGTAGTAGTTTTAGGGATAAGACGACTGTTTGTGGATCACTGTGCTGTTACTCATTGAGTAGATCCCTGATTACAGTTCTATAACAATTTCCCAACTTTGCAAATAAAGTTGTCCATATCAAAATATTCATTACTTACGCAACAGACCCTGACAACTAAAATAATTGGATATTTGCACTTAAGTATCGCCACCCTGACCTAAGTTCGGAAACCCGTACACAAGCCATGATTGCTATTAGGTTCGATATGAAGCTAAATTAGCACTCATGAGTCGAGAGTGCTAAGAAAGCAAGAAATTTTGTATGGCAGCTGTATCTCTAAGCGTTTCCACAGTTAAACCTTTGGGCGATCGCGTTTTCATAAAAGTAAGCGCCCCCCAAGAAAAGACCGCCGGCGGTTTGTATTTGCCCGATAATGCTCAGGAAAAACCCCAAGTTGGCGAAATCGCTGCTGTTGGACCTGGCAAGCGGAATGATGACGGTACTCGTCAAACCATGGACATTAACATTGGCGATAAGGTGCTGTACTCCAAGTACGCTGGCACTGATATCAAATTGGGTACAGAAGAATATGTACTACTTTCTGAAAAAGACATTTTAGCGATCGTCAGCTAATTGGGGAAGGGTGATAGGTAAAGAGTTTTCCGAATTACCTCTTCACCACTAACCAATTTTCAGAGAAATTTAATTTATTACCGGGATTTAGACTTAATATGGCAAAGCGCATTATTTACAACGAAAACGCCCGTCGCGCTCTAGAGCGTGGTATTGATATTCTGGCTGAAGCTGTAGCTGTTACCCTTGGTCCTAAAGGTCGTAACGTAGTTCTAGAGAAGAAATTCGGCGCACCACAAATTGTTAATGATGGTGTCACCATCGCTAAAGAAATTGAATTAGAAGACCACATCGAAAATACAGGTGTAGCTCTAATTCGTCAAGCTGCTTCTAAAACTAATGACGCTGCGGGTGATGGTACAACCACAGCTACTGTTTTGGCTCACGCCATTGTTAAAGAAGGCTTGCGGAACGTTGCTGCTGGCGCAAATGCAATTTTATTGAAGCGTGGTATTGATAAAGCTGCTGCGTTTTTAGTAGAAAAAATTGCTGAACACGCTCGTCCTGTAGAAGATTCTAAGGCGATCGCTCAAGTTGCAGCAATTTCTGCTGGTAACGATGAAGAAGTCGGTAGCATGATTGCTCAAGCTATGGACAAGGTGGGCAAAGAAGGCGTAATTTCCCTAGAAGAAGGGAAGTCTATGACCACCGAATTGGAAATCACCGAAGGGATGCGCTTTGATAAAGGCTATATCTCTCCTTACTTTGCTACTGATGCAGAGCGGATGGAAACAGTTTTTGATGAGCCTTACATCTTGTTAACCGACAAGAAAATTGCTTTAGTCCAAGATTTAGTTCCTGTACTTGAGCAAGTAGCTCGTTCCGGTCGTCCTTTGGTAATCATTGCTGAAGACATCGAAAAAGAAGCTTTGGCTACTTTGGTAGTTAACCGTTTACGCGGTGTCCTCAACGTGGCTGCTGTGAAAGCTCCTGGTTTTGGCGATCGCCGTAAATCCATGCTAGAAGATATCGCAGTTCTCACCGGTGGTCAAATGATCACCGAAGATGCTGGTTTGAAACTAGATACCACCAAGCTAGAAAGTCTTGGTAAAGCTCGTCGCATCACCATCACCAAAGACAGCACCACCATTGTGGCTGAAGGTAATGAAGCTGGTGTGAAAGCTCGTTGCGAACAAATCCGTCGTCAAATGGAAGAAACCGAATCTTCCTACGACAAAGAAAAGCTCCAAGAGCGTTTGGCTAAATTGTCCGGTGGTGTAGCTGTCGTTAAAGTTGGTGCAGCTACCGAAACCGAAATGAAGGACAAGAAGCTGCGTTTGGAAGATGCTATCAACGCTACCAAGGCTGCTGTTGAAGAAGGTATTGTTCCCGGTGGTGGTACAACCTTGGCTCACCTCGCTCCTCAATTGGAAGTTTGGGCGCAAAGCAACCTCAAAGATGAAGAGTTGACTGGTGCTTTAATCGTCGTTCGGGCTTTACCTGCTCCTCTGAAGAGAATTGCCGAAAACGCTGGTCAAAACGGCGCTGTAATTGCTGAAAGAGTGAAAGAGAAGGATTTCAACATTGGTTTCAATGCTTCTACCAACGAATTCGTTGATATGTTGGAAGCTGGTATTGTTGACCCCGCTAAGGTAACTCGTTCTGCTTTGCAAAACGCTGCTTCTATTGCTGGTATGGTGTTGACAACCGAATGTATCATTGTTGACAAGCCAGAACCTAAAGATGGCGCTCCTGCTGCTGGTGCTGGTATGGGTGGCGGAGATTTCGATTACTAAAATCTAATCTTTTCCTAGTTTGAATAATGGCCGCTTCCGCAAGGGGGCGGCTGTTTTTTTGTTGATTCCTACTTTTTCAGGGATATTGTAGCTGTTATAATAGGGTTCAGCTTGTCTAACAAAGATATTATTTTGAAGAGGTTTAACTATGACTCAAATTATTAATCATCAATCTAATTATCAAAAATTAACCGAAATTGTCAAAACCTTAATTGACAATAATCCTCTTTACCAAGAAAACTTAGATAGACAGGAAATGCTTGAAGTAATTAATCGTACTTTTGATCCTGTGGCCGTTCCTGATGTTAATAGTATCTCTCAGGAAGAATTAACGAAACGGATTAAAAGTATTTTGTCTTTACATTTAGTTTCAGGAATGCTAAATGATTTTACTCCAGAGCAAATGCAAATTTTTGATGAATCTGTAAAACGTGGTGGTTAAATGGGTTATTTATTAGATACGAATATTGTTTCAGCATCACTAAAACAGAATATTGAAGTAGCATTGAAAATTACAGAAATACGTCGTCAAGGTGAATTTATCGGTATTAGTGGCATAACTTACTATGAAGTTCAAAGAGGACTTTTAAGAAGTAATGCGACTAAGAAGTTGGCTTGGTTTCAACAATTTTGTCAAGATTATCCTATTTTGTTTTTAGATGATCTGAGAATTTTTGAAAAAGCATCCGAAATTCATGCTGATTTAACAAACAGAGGTAAAATTATTCAGGATGCAGATATTTTGATAGCTGCTACTGCGATAATTCATAATTTAATTTTAGTTTCTCACGATTCTGATTTAACGAGGGTTAAAGATTTACAGTTGGAAAATTGGTTAATTTCTTAGTTAATTTTCGCATTTAGAATAGAAAATCAAAGACTATGATAATTTATATGCAGAATAAACGGAAATATAAAAATGAAGAATGAAATTGATAACTTGTTTAACGACAAAAATATTTTATTTAGTGAAGATGATATTCAATTATCTATAACTTCGCTACACATAGCTTTAAAAGCTTATTTTTCTACTTATTATTGTTTTAAAGGTTTATTTGATAATGTCTGTTATTATAATGATAGTCTTGAAAACGATATTTTTAAAGATATACCAAAAGAATATTTTTTAGTAGAACTAGAGCATAGAGAATATCATAAGCAATACATTGAATGTATACTGCATTTTCAGCATTTTGCGGAATTGGTATGTAAAGGTTTTTTATATGATGAAAGCAAATATTTAATATATCCATGTATTAACAAATCAGAGGAGAATAGTATAAGTGAAAGTTGTTTGTTGAAAAAATATATTGATGGGAATGAAGATGATATAAAAAATTATGAATCTTTACTTAAGAAATTAGTATATTTAAGAAATAGTGTATGGCATAGAGGACTGGAAATTTATAATTATGATACTTTAGATATATTTGTTGGAAAATATATTTTACCTTTTGTGAATAATGTTTTAAAACATCCTAAATACAAAACATCATTACATTTATGGAAATATAAAGATACGCCTTACGACAAAGACCCATTAATTTTAATTCTTAAGCATTTTAAAGACGAAGATTATGATAGGAAAAAAGTTGCTTTATTAAAAGAATTATGTAGAGCAACTTATAATATTCCTTATTGGAATAATAAAATGTTTTGGGAAATTAATTACGCACAAAATTACGCTAAATTAGTTGAAGAGCAAGCGTCAATTGCCGCTAAAGGTAATTACTTTCCTAATAGTAATGGTGAGTTAAAAGTTCTTAATTGTCCAGTTTGCAATATCAAATCTTTGATAATTTATGAAGAGGTAGAATTTAAATATGAATATGATGAAAATGGAATGTATCCTGTTGATATTGAATATTCCTATCCTGTTGAAGTAAAGTGTGAGTGTTGCTCTTTTGAGTTATATCGTAATGATATTGAAGACGTTAGTAAATACGAAATTGAAGGAATTAATTATTGGTAATACTATAGCGATATGTACTCTTTGTAAGATACAGTCAGCAAATCGTAAAGTCTGTAGGGACGCAGGGTCTGCGCCCTCTATTGTATGTTTACTTGCAAAAAAATACCAGATCGTTAATCATGAGTTGAACTATGCTTTAGATGATTACGTAATTTTGGCTCGAAGATAGACAAACTTTATCCATTTATCAATGATTGTTAATAGTCCAAAGTCCAGTCAAAATTGGCATGGAAAACTTAACTTAGTCTATGCTAAACGCCACGATGCTACCCAGTTAATTTATAACCATAATCAAGCACCATTTAAGGTACAACGCCCCTTTTACCCAGAAGGACAAGGAGTTTGCCATAGCGTGATTTTACACACGGCTGGCGGTGTTGTGGGGGGCGATCGCCTATCCTCTGATATTCACCTCCAACCCTATACTCAAGCTGTAATTACTACGGCTGCTGCTGGGAAAATATATCGTAGTAACGGTTTAGCAGCTAGACAAACTGTAAATATTCAAGTTGATGCTAATGCTTGTTTAGAATATTTACCCCAAGAAACGATTTTATTTAATGGGGCAATTTATCGTCAAGATTTGCGAGTAGAATTAGCGACAGATGCTAATTATTTAGGCTGGGAGATTATGCGGTTTGGACGCAGTGCGAGGGGAGAGAAATTTTTAGAAGGAGAAATGCGATCGCACACCGAAATCTGGCAAAATGGGATGCCATTATGGATTGATAGACAAATTATCTCCGGTAGCGAAGCAGTATTTCATAGTCCTCACGGATTAGCAGGAAAACCCGTTTTAGGTAGTTTGGTTTGGGTAGGAAGTCCCGTTTCTAAAGAAATCATTGATCAAGTCCGTTCTTTAATTATTCAAAACTCTGACGCTGGGGTAACTCGGTTAGAATCTGGATTTTTGTGCCGATATCGTGGTAATTCTACATCAGAAGTCAGAAATTGGTTTACAAATATTTGGCAAATTTTACGAATATCTTTACTAAATCGTGGTAATTGTATTCCCAGGGTATGGCAAATTTAAAGGAGATAAACGTGCAGCTTACACCCCAAGAAAAAGACAAATTATTAATTTTTACCGCTGCTTTAGTTGCAGAAAGACGGAAGAATAGAGGGTTAAAATTGAATTATCCTGAAGCAATTGCTTTTATTTCTGCTGCTATTTTAGAAGGCGCAAGAGATGGACAAACTGTAGCAGATTTGATGAGTTATGGAACAACATTGTTAACTCGTGATGATGTGATGGAAGGTATTCCCGAAATGATTCATGATGTCCAGGTAGAAGCAACTTTTCCTGATGGAACAAAGTTAGTAACTGTGCATAATCCAATTCGTTAATTTTCATGTGAAAAGGATAAAAGTTATGATTCCTGGAGAAATAATCACCCCAGTTGGTGAAATCGAATTAAATGCCGGTCGTCCAATTACTAAATTAATTGTGGCAAATACAGGCGATAGACCAATTCAGATTGGTTCACATTTCCACTTCTTTGAAGTTAACACTGCTTTAATTTTTGATCGGGAACAAGCCAGGGGAATGCGTCTGGATATACCTGCGGGTACAGCAGTGAGATTTGAACCAGGAGATGAAAAAGAAGTTGCACTAATTCCCCTAGTCGGTAGTCGGCAAATCTACGGCTTTAATAATAAAATTAGTGGGAAATTGCCATTAATATAAAGTCAGTTAAAACTTATTAAATATGCAAAAAACGAGCTAAAGCTTGGGGTAATGGCAATATAATTAATAACAACAAAACCATTGACATTAATCCCAGTAAATCCCGTTTATTATCTAATTCTGTGACATCGTTTAAAGCAGGTTCATCAATGAGGGGAACGAATAATAAGATAATTGCCCACAATAAAAATTCCTCTCTGATAAACGAAAGCATTAGTAATAACAATCTGGAAATTTGACCAATAACAACAGCGGTACGTTGTCCAAACATAGCATGAACAATGTGACCCCCATCTAATTGTCCTACAGGCATCAAATTCAAGGCTGTAACAATTAATCCTAAGAAACCTGCAACTGCAACTGGATGTAAATCAATAGCAGATTTTACTGTTAATTCACTTCCCAAAGCTAACTTTGAGAGTATAGCTAATAAAATTGAATATTTGGGATTAAGTGCATTGGGGTTTAACATTCCGATTTTTTCCGGTAAAGCTACTATTTCCGAATGAGCTAAACCCCATAGTAATAAAGGTATAGTCACAATAAATCCCGCCAGTGGTCCAGCAATACTCACATCAAATAAAGCTTTGCGATGAGGTATGGGACTACGCATTTTAATGAAAGCACCAAATGTTCCTAAGAAAAAAGGTACAGGAATAAAATAAGGCAATGTGGCGCGAATTTTATAGAATTTTGCTGTTAAATAATGACCTAATTCATGAGTTCCTAAAATAGTAATTAATCCTAAAGAGTATGGTAAACCCTGAAAAAATAACGTGAAATCAGCTTCTAGTTGTGTGACTTGAAAACCGGCAATTCTCAATCCTACTAAAGTAGTGCTGAACAAAGTTGCTACTAACAATAGTAATGCTAATCCTGGCTTAGTAATCTTTTCCGCATCGCGTTGATTATTTTGTTTAGCCGCTTGAGGATTGGGGACTAAAACAAAGAAAGGTTTACCATTTGTTCCTTCTTGAAATATGACTAAAAAGCGATCGCCAAATTCTCTTTCAATATTATCTTTAATCTGCTGGTAAGCAGCACTAGCCATAGTTCGCAACTGTCCCCGACAAATTACTGCTTGGGGGCGATACTCGATATTTTGAATAAAATATATAGACCAGGGAAAACAATTTCGTAGTTGAGTTTCTTCTGCTAACTGAATCGGACGGACTGCTACTGGTTCTGCTGTAGAACTAACATTTGATTGTGATTGATTTGCTTCAGATTGGTTTTGTGGATCTACAGGTAATTGCCGCCCCCAATAAAACAATAGCCAATATAACAATAAACAAACCACTGATACCCAGAGAATTAATATTGAAGGGGGAGCTTGTTTGATGCCATATACAAGCGTCCAACCAGTCAATATAAATGCTGGTGTCATGAGAACCAGCCACAATAACCATACAGGGGTTCTCGTAGACCGAGCAACACTGTGTTGCATCATCAAATAAGTCAATAACCCCAAGACGAGGAGAAACCAAAATGCCATGTTATTTCACTATCTTTCAAAGATTCTTCCTTGCTAAAACTCGATCCCTTGCTGGGTAGAGTATTCTGAATTTTGTATGCTGTATTCTGACTCCTTTTTCATTTATGTCTCAACAGTCTAGTCATAAGACTAAAGCACCACGGTTGATATTTTCAAAAAGTACATCTACAGAGGAAAACCCTCTAAATTTGACACCCCACAGTATTTTTGCTTTTCCACCTAATCGGGACACTTTAGGAGGGACTTCTTACTTCATTGTGACAAATGAAGGGAATATTCTCATAGATTGCCCAGCTTTAGAACAGATAAACCAGGATTTTTTGTCTTTACATGGGGGAGTCAGGTGGTTTTTTCTCAGCCATCGTGGTGCTATTGGCAAAGCCGCAGAATATCAGCAAATCTTAAATTGCGAAATTCTGATTCAAGAACAAGAAGCTTATTTATTGCCTGGTTTAACTGTCACCACTTTTACAGATGAGTTCACTCTCAATGCCACAACACAAATAATTTGGACACCAGGCCATTCTCCAGGCTCTTCTTGTTTATACTATCGTGAATTTGACGGCGTATTATTTTCTGGGCGGCATTTACTTCCTAACCAGTCTGGTGAACCTGTGCCACTACGCACTTCTAAAACTTTTCATTGGACAAGACAACTTAAAAGCATTCAATTGGTGTGCGATCGCTTGACACCAGAAACTCTATATTACATTTGTCCAGGAGCTAATACAGGCTACCTCAGAGGTAAACCCTGTATAGATCAAGCTTACCAAAAAATCACAAACTTGAATTTAGCAACTTTGCGAGAAATGCAACCAATCTTGTAATTGTCAATTATCAATTGTCAATTATCAATTGTCAATTATTTAACAGTTCCATAGCTGCTTGATATTGAGCATCTGCTTCTGTGCCGATTTGCTCACGCTTGATGGATTGTTGGGGGATTATTTGATCTGGCTTGATTCCCAATTTATTAATATCTCGATGGTTGGGAGTTTCATATTTAGCAATTGTGACTGCCAAACCAGAACCATCGGATAATTCAAACAAAGATTGAATTAAACCCTTACCATAAGTAGTTTCGCCTACTAACTGGGCGCGATGATTATCTTGTAATGCACCGGCTAGAATTTCACTAGAACTGGCAGTTCCTTGATTGACTAGAATCACCAAAGGATCTTTTGTAAGGGCTGGTCCAAAGGCTTCATAAGTCCCCTGAATGCCTTGACGATTGACAGTGTAAACAATTGTGCCAGAATCTAACCAAAGACGAGCCACTTCAATTCCAGCTTGTAAGAGTCCACCGGGATTATTTCTTAAATCAAGAATATAGGCAGAAGCGCCATTTTTTTCTAAAATAGAAATAGCGTGTGCCAACTCCGTCACAGCATTAGCATTAAATTGACTCAAGGCGAGATAACCAATCTTGTTACCTTGAGGGGATAATCGCAAGTCAGATATAACAGGATTAAGAGCAATGCGATCGCGCACCAAGATCACTTCTTGATCTTGTTCGCCTTCCCGGCCAATTAAGAGAGTGACAACGCTGCCAATAGGTCCACGCATTCGCGCCGCAGCCTCATCAAGAGTCAGATTCTCTGTAGATAAACCCTCAATTTGCAAAATGCGATCGCGTGGCTTTAAACCGGCTTTTTGAGCTGGAGAATCCTCAATAGGCGTAATTACTTCCAAACCACCAGTTTGGGGATTGAGAGCAATTTGTAAACCCACACCTGTCAGTTCTCCAGAAGTGCTAACTTGCAAACTGCGATATTTTTCAGGTTCAAGAAAACGAGTAAAAGGATCATCCAGACTTTTAAGCATCTCCTGAATAGTTGCATAAGCATCTTCCTGGTTAGCAAAATGATTTTTCAGCGCCTTTTGTCGTACATCAATCCAGCTTTGATGGTTAAAAGTACCATCTAGATAAGAGCGATTAACAATTCGCCACACTTCATAAACCAGCTTCTGTTCTTGTGTCAAAGCTGAAGCGGGAGAAATATATGCTCCAAACACCAAGGAAAAAAGCAATAATAGTGAACATCCTAGCCGCCCAACCCGCTTGTTAATCAACCCTATTTTCAGTTCCATCTCAGACTCAAATTCCCTAAAACTTTCTATGATGCTCAGTTGTTGATGAAATCTATCTCTCGACTATGTTACTTTTTTTATAGAAGAAGTGCATTCTTCTCATAAAGTTGTTAATCCAACTTTTTCCTGATCAACGATAAAATCTTCTTTGGAGTCAACATTGTTAAAGTTGACTGGCAAAGACTAGAGACAGGAAGATTTCTCGAAAATAGGGTGAGTTACACCCAAATCTACGCTCGTGGACAAGTAAAAGCATAGTGCTTTTGGATGAAGCGAGAAGCGAACCCTCTAACTGAGGTTAGTTGAATAGTCGGTCATGACTAAGCTTCGCATAACAAAACTTATCAACCGCAATCTATTTTTAGGAACTTAGGATTGTATGGCCAACGTTTATGACTGGTTTGAGGAACGCTTGGATCTCCAAGAGATTGCTGATGATATCACCACCAAATACGTTCCTCCCCACGTTAACATCTTCTACTGCTTGGGTGGAATTACCCTAGTTTGCTTCCTGATCCAGTTCGCCACTGGATTTGCGATGACATTCTACTACAAGCCTACAGTCGCCGAAGCTTTCTCCTCCGTAGAGTACATCATGAATGAAGTCAACTTTGGTTGGCTAATTCGCTCCATTCACCGCTGGTCTGCCAGCATGATGGTATTGATGATGATTCTGCACACCTTCCGCGTTTACCTAACAGGTGGTTTCAAAAAGCCCCGCGAATTGACTTGGGTAAGTGGTGTCATCCTCGCAGTAATCACAGTTTCCTTCGGTGTAACCGGCTACTCTCTACCTTGGGATCAAGTTGGTTATTGGGCTGTAAAAATTGTTAGTGGTGTACCAGAAGCAATTCCCGTAGTCGGCGTTCTGATCTCCGATTTATTACGTGGTGGTTCTAGTGTTGGTCAAGCTACACTCACTCGCTACTATAGCGCCCACACATTCGTTCTCCCTTGGTTAATTGCCGTCTTCATGTTGTTCCACTTCTTGATGATTCGCAAACAAGGTATTTCTGGACCTTTGTAATCAAAGTTATTAGCAAACAGGCATAACTCAGTTTCCAGATCATCGTAGTTTGTTTTAAACTGAGAAAAAATAACTTGTAAGTTGTAGACAACCACTACTATCTGAAAATTGAGCTAGTTGAAAGCTGCAAAGTGCCTGTATAGCTGATAGCTTTCACCAATGCTTTAACTTAACTTCAAGCTGGAGAGCGCATTCCCAAATGTCAACACAAAAAAAGCCGGATCTGAGCGATCCTCAATTAAGAGCTAAACTTGCCCAAGGCATGGGTCATAACTACTATGGTGAACCAGCTTGGCCTAACGATTTGCTGTATATATTTCCTGTGGTAATCATGGGTTCTTTTGCCTGTATTGTGGCTCTAGCAACTCTAGATCCCGCTATGATAGGTGAACCAGCTAATCCTTTTGCTACTCCCTTAGAAATTTTACCAGAGTGGTATTTATACCCTGTGTTCCAAATTCTGCGCTCACTACCTAGTAAACTATTAGGTGTGTTAGCAATGGCTTCTGTACCCTTGGGACTAATTCTTGTTCCCTTCTTGGAAAACGTCAATAAGTTCCAAAACCCCTTCCGTCGTCCTGTCGCAACAACAGTATTTCTTTTTGGTACTCTTGTTACCCTGTGGCTAGGTGTGGGTGCTGCACTTCCATTAGATAAATCCTTAACTTTAGGATTGTTCTAAGGTAAGTTTCAGTCAAAACTAAACCTGGTAACGTCTGTGATTTTCAAGAGCGTATACGGGATAATATCTGACAAACAAATAGCCGCAAGTCTTTTATGGTCTACTTGTTACTGATATTTCAAAAGAGATATGCTTTTGAAAATCAACAGGCGTTAACTAATCTGGGATTGTGGAGGGAAAATTTTGAGATTAGTGGAAATATCCCCAATCTCAAATCACCACCCAACTTTCCCAAATCTAAGATGTAAAAATTTTAATTTTTGGATATGTAGCAATTATCAGGGAGATTAAGACTTGAACTGTTTTTGTCAGCGCACTATCAGTCTTGAGCAAAAAAAATATCCCCAAAAATTTTTAATCTTGTCACCTGCTATAATCACTATTCAAAAATGTAAAATCATCAAATTACCAAGAAACACAAATACTTTTCACTTACTTTCTATTCAAGTTACGGTCAATGCTTAGCATAGTGCAGCAAGACCATCGAACGGTCAAGAGCGATCTGAAGCTCTTGAACCAAGTGCAACAATGGTTTGAAGAATTTTGTCAGCAATATTTACCTAAATATGGCTGGTCAGACAGCCAACTTTATCGTCTCAATCTAGCCTTAGCAGAAGGCTTTACCAACGCCGTTCGTCATGCTCATCATTCTTTACCACCGGAAACAACTATAGAAATTCAAGTCAGTCTATGGACTGATAGACTGGAAATGAGAATTTGGGATTATGGAAATCCATTTAATCCTGATGTCATCACTGAACCAGAACCGGGGACTCTACAAGTAGGTGGGTATGGATGGTTTTTACTCCGACGCTTGGCAGATAGAGTTGTTTATGAACGTGATTCTAATAATAGAAACTGTTTATTAATTGTTAAATATTGTCTGGAACAACAACACTAGTACAGCTTGGCGGAATTAAAAATTAAAAATTAAAAAAGGAGATTACGTCAGCTTTTTAGGAATTTTTGAGGGTTGCTTGATTGACACCATTGTGTAATTATGATATGGCAAAGCGGAATATATTCAATTATTTGATACATTTGGCTCAATTAATTCAGAATCTTTTTCCGCACCAAAATTAATTAATATTTAAAATGCTAGTTAAAAATAAAACTAATCATGTATTCCTGTTTTTAGAGATTTTCCGCCAGGAAGGTGGTGTGCAATCTTATGTTAAGGATATTTTAGGAGCATATTTGCAGTTAGAGGATATTTATCAAGCAGATGTATTTCTGTTGCGAGATAGTCCCAATTGTGACAACCCTTTTGCATCAGAACGGTTAAAATTTCACTATTTCCAAAGTAATTCTCCTACTACAGGAAGAGTCAAATTAGCATTATCTCTATTATGGTTTTTGTGGAAAAAAAGACCTGAACACGTTTTTTGTGGACATATTAAACTAGCCGTTTTGACAAAAACTTTATGCGAGTTATTAGGAATTCCCTATACTGTTTTAACTTATGGAAAAGAAGTCTGGGAAGTTCTGAAAAGTCAAGAAAGACAAGCTTTGGCTTCATCCTCTAGCATTTGGACAATTAGCCGTTATAGTCGAGACTGTGCTTGTGCTGCTAATGGTATAGACCCTAATAAAGTGAAGATGTTACCTTGTGCTATTGATGGAAATAAATTTACTCCCGGTCTTAAGTCACCAGAATTAATGACAAAGTATGGCTTAAATAATGCCAAAGTATTAGTGACAGTGACGCGGTTGTGGTCTGGGGATATTTATAAAGGCGTAGATATAACAATTAGAGCGTTACCACAGATATTAAAGGTATTTGCCGATGTTAAATATTTGGTGATTGGTCGTGGTGATGATCAACCTAGATTAGCAAAATTAGCACAAGATTTAGGTGTGAGCGATCGCGTGATCTTTGCTGGATTTGTACCTACAGAAGAATTAATATTTCACTATCGTCTCGCTGATGCCTATATTATGCCTTCACAAGAAGGCTTTGGTATTGTCTATTTAGAAGCTATGGCTTGTGGAATACCCGTATTATCAGGAGATAATGATGGCTCTGCTGATCCCTTACAGGATGGTAAACTGGGTTGGAGAGTTCCACACCGTGATGCTGATGCAGTAGCAGCAGCTTGTATAGAAATACTTCAAGGTGATGATCAACGTTGTCATGGAACATGGCTACGAGAACAGGCGATCGCTGCATTTGGGATAGAGACTTTCCCACTGCGGTTACAAGAAATCCTGCTTTGCTCATCTTCCATAACCAAGAGCTAAACTCGCTATCCTAGAGTTAGAAGCAAAAATTTGAGATATGAGCTTGAAAAACTTGCAATTCAATTTTGAAAAAATCCGCCCTTGGCTGACCCTGTTAGCAATTGCCTGGTTATTAGCATCATTAGGCTTGGGCTGGTTAGTTAATTCTTTAGTAATTATTTTTGGGTTATTGTTATTTTTACCTGTGGTAGCATTCTTTGGATTTCGCTGGTGGTTAGAAAAGAATCTAGTCACTGACAAGTGTCCTGTCTGTGGATATGAAGTAACAGGTGTAAATAACAGTCAGGTACAGTGTACCAACTGTGGTGAGCGGCTATTAGTTAAAAATAGTCAATTTCAACGTTTTACACCAGAAGGAACAATTGATGTGACAGCGGTTGAAGTTCAAGCCCAATCATTGGAAGATTAATCATTTAGGCAGTTGTTAAATTAGGAATTTCCGAATAAGGTATTGCTATGATTGATCCAAATTTTGGAGAAAATGTGGCTGCTGTAGTTCAGAAAGCCAAAGAATCAACGCATCCTCATTGTTATCTTTGTAATAACCCCGTCGTTTTCCCGCAGTTTTGAACCCAAACTTTTGGTATAAGGAAATAGCAATGTAGTTAGAATCGCGGACTTCGAGAGTAGCTCGTTCCAAACCGATATCGGCAGCCGTCCGCAGTAGAGAATACAATATAGCCTTGCCTAACCCTTGTCCATGATAGAGGGGATGAACAGCCAAAATTGTAATGTGTGCTTCCTCTAAAATTGACCAAAAGCAACCCATTCCCAATAGTTCAGAGTCATTAAAAGGTGAAAATAAACCCAAAAAATGACTATTAGGACTTTCTAACTCCCGGAGGTAGCCTTCCATAGTCCACAAACCATTAAAACAGGCTTTATCCAGTTCTAACAATTCAGTTAAATTGTCTGTAGTTAAAGATTGAATTTTTAAGTCTGATGAAATCACTATTTTTGAGGATTGAGGAAGGTTAATTATCCATTACCAATGAGAGGGTAAACTGGGAATGGGGACATATACTCATGCCCTGAATTTTCACAAAGACAACTCTTATTAATTATGGTATCGACTCACCCCGTCGAAGTTCAACTTTCTGGCCGTCAATATTTACAGAAACAGCATAGTAACAGTGCTGATGTTTCACCCAACCAACAACTCTTACCCTTGACAGCTAGAGTTAATCATCATGACAACCTAGAAATCGGTGGGTGTGATGTAACAACTCTAGTCGAACAGTTTGGTTCACCTTTATATATTTTAGATGAAGAAACCCTGCGGACAGCTTGTAGGCAATATCGAGACACCTTTAAGGAATACTACAAAGGGGAATCTCAGGTACTTTATGCTTCTAAAGCCTGGAATTGTCTAGCAGTTTGTGCCATTGTTGCCTCAGAAGGATTAGGAATTGATGTAGTATCTGGTGGTGAACTTTATACTGCGCTGAATGCGGGTATGAGTCCCAGCAAAATTTATTTACATGGAAATAACAAATCTCATGATGAGTTGATTTTAGCAATTGAATCTGGTTGTACTATTGTTGCGGATAACTGGCACGAATTACATACTTTGGTAAAAATAGCCGGGGAGCAAACAGAAAATTCTGCTTCTTCGCCTATTCGGGTCATGCTACGCTTAACTCCGGGAATAGAATGTCACACTCACGAATATATTCGCACTGGACATTTAGATAGTAAATTTGGTTTTGACCCCAATGATTTACAAGAAGTTTTTGCTTTTGTCAGTCAACAAGCTAGTTTAAACTGTGTGGGGTTACACGCTCATATTGGTTCACAAATTTTTGAACGCCAACCACATAGAGATTTAGCGGCTGTGATGGTGCAATGGTTAAGGGATGCGGCTAAACATGGTTTGACAGTGACCGAATTAAATGTGGGTGGTGGTTTAGGGATTAAATATATAGAATCTGATGATCCCCCTAGCATTGCTGAATGGTCAAAGGCGATTTGTGAAGTAGTGCAAGCAGCTTGTATATCGGAAAATCTGCCTTTACCAAAGTTACTCTGTGAGCCAGGGCGATCGCTCGTTGCCACAGCTTGCGTTACAGCTTACACCATTGGTGCGACCAAAGTCATTCCCGAAATTCGCACCTACGTAGCTATTGATGGCGGAATGTCAGATAATCCCCGTCCTATCACCTACCAATCGGTTTATCGGGCGGTAGTTGCTAATAAAATATCCGCTCCCTGCACTGAAACAGTCACATTGGCTGGTAAACATTGTGAATCAGGAGATATTCTGATTAAAAATGCCCAACTGCCAAAAACTGAAGCAAATGATATTCTCGTCGTTATGGGAACTGGTGCATACAATTACAGTATGGCATCTAACTATAATCGCCTCCCCCGACCGGCGGCTGTTGTAGTGGCAAATGGCGAGGCAAATTTAATTTTGCAGCGCGAAACTTATCAAGACTTGATTCGACAAGATTGCCTACCGGAAAGACTTAAATAGTTCGTAGTCAGTGGTCAGTGATCAGTGGTTAAAAAATCACAACTGACAACTGACAACTGACAACTGACAAATGACTATAAGAATCCAGATGTCATGAGAGATTGGTGGAAGCAATGGCTGATAAACCTGGGAGATTGGTCACAGTCCTTGCTCCTTGGGACTCTGGATATGATGTTAGTCCTGGCACTGACATACATGATCCTAGTGATTATTAGTGAACGGCGCACGTTATGGATGGTGCGAGGGTTTATAGTTCTCATGCTCTGTTCGGCACTCAGCGGCAGGTTAGGATTACCGCTGCTAAATTTTGTCCTGGAAAAATTGGTGATTGGCTGTGCTGTGGCTATGGCGGTGGCACTCCAATCAGAATTCCGCCGCTTTTTGGAACAATTGGGACGTGGTGAATTTTGGCAGTTGTTTCACAATAATCGCTTGGCGATTCCTAAGTCCGATAGTGTGATTGATGAAATTGTGGAAGCAGTTAAAGAATTATCGAAAAACCGAATTGGTGCTTTACTAATATTAGAAACTACTGGGCCAATTGATGAACAAGATTTCTCAGTTCCAGGAGTAAAGCTAAATGCCGAAGTTTCTAAAGAACTGATACAAACTATTTTTCAACCGAAAACTTTGTTACATGATGGAGCAACGTTAATTCGTGGTTCACGGATTGTATCATCAGGTATAATTTTACCACTTTCAGGACGTACAGCCTCGCGTCAGTTGGGAACACGCCATCGGGCAGCAATGGGAATTACGGAAAGGGTCGAAAATTGTATTTGTGTCGTTGTATCAGAAGAAACGGGTTCTATTTCCTTAGCGGAACAAGGAACTCTATATAGACCACTAACTATTAAAAAGCTTAAAGAGTCCTTAGAAGCTCGATTTTCTCCAACTGTAGATCGGGAAGCTGTAGCTCCTGGTATTTTAAGTTTAGTTCGTCAGCTTGGTGGTCAGTCACTAAAATTAATTTCTCGTTTACTTAGATTACCTTGTCTAAGACAAGCTACACGTAGCTTGCTTCCCCCTCGGGATACGACCGCTTCTCAAGATAAAAAATGACAACACAACAAACTGAATTGCAATATTTACCTCTTGACTTAAAACGAGAATTACTACCCCAGCACGTCGCAGTAATTATGGACGGTAATGGTCGCTGGGCAAAACGTCAAGGTTTACCGCGGATTATGGGTCATAAGGCTGGTGTAAATGCTCTCAAGGATTTACTGCACTGTTGCAAGGACTGGGGGATTAAGGCACTAACGGCTTATGCTTTTTCAACTGAGAACTGGAAGAGACCACAGGAAGAAGTGGAGTTTTTAATGACTCTATTCCAGCGAGTTTTGCGACAAGAACTGCGGGAAATGGTAGAGGAAAATGTGCAAATTCAGTTTGTGGGTAATTTGTCAGCTTTGCCACAGGCACTCCAGACGGAAATTTCCCGTTCCATGGCTCAAACTAAGGATAATTCCAGTATCCGCTTTACAATAGCGACTAATTATGGGGGTAGACAGGAGATTTTACAAGCTTGTCGAGCGATCGCTCAAAAGGTCAAAGAAGGTTTTTTACAGCCTGATGAAATTTCTGAACAAGTATTTGAAGCTCATCTCTACACAGCAGGAATAGCAGATCCCGATTTACTAATTCGTACCAGTGGAGAAATGCGGTTATCGAATTTCTTACTTTGGCAAATGGCCTATGGAGAAATTTATATTACTGATACTCTTTGGCCAGATTTTGACCGTGGTGAATTTCACCGGGCTTTATGTGCTTATCAGCAACGGGAACGACGGTTTGGGAAAATTTAGAAACAGGTAGCACAAAGCAGAGGAAGACAAGGTAAGGCTAATTTAAAAATTACCCCATTTATGGTCCGGCAAAAACTGCTTCTTGGATATCTTCCCGACTGAGGGAATATTTAAAAGAACGTTGAATATCTTGAGTTTTTACTCCTACTTGGAAATATCGAACTGTGATTTGTTCAGTATCTAACCAAAGTTCTGCTTCCCAACTTGATTTTTGAATCCGCCAACAATGTAGCTGGTTTTCGTCTTGTTGACAGCCTTGGTTTTTTAGCCATTGTTCAATTTGTGGTAGAGGATGACTATATAGGGGTGTATCGGCAGGAAGCATAAGCAATTAAAAATTTCTAAATTATTAGTTATTCAAGGTAATGAGAAGTTGGATTTAGACAATTGCTTTTCCTCTTAGGAAGGCTATGGCGATCGCTAGTAGTAAACAACCCACAATGGTTAAACTTAACACAAATAATACAAATATTTCTCCTGATGACAGGGGGCGATCGCTTGCATCCAGATACATTGATTTTGAGTAATCATAAGGTTTATGTACAGACTGGTTTAAATCTGTTGGTGTTTGAATTACCCCAAAGCGAGAATAGCCAATTTTCACATCATAACTTAAACGCCTTTCTGGATGACTGAGGGTGGCGTAAGCTTCGTTAATTTTCTGAAATTTTTCAGTAGCAATACTAGCAGGTAATTCCGTTGTATCTGGATGATACTGTTTACTAAGTTCTCTGTAAACGCGACGAATATCAATCACCGACGCGGAAGGATGCAATCCTAGCAGGGAATAATATGTAGTGTTGCCACCTGGTAGCTTTGTCCCGTTTGGAGTCACGGCTTTGATTCACTTTACTCAAATTCAGTTTTTTATATTTTAAATCTTTTATGAATTTCCGCGCCGCAAATCTTCATACTTTCAACCCCCATCTTCAGATGGGGAGTTGAATATAGTTTATTTTCTGCCATTATCGCCAATTATTTATTTGATAAATTAGCAATCTGACGGCGTAATTCCCGGCGCTGGCTCTCAAAAGTAAAAGTCTGCTCAACTACAAACCAGTTACCACGATCTACAACTTGGGGATATAGTAACACTGCTGCCGATATCTTACGACTCTCAAAATTGATCTTTTTGACAATTTGAGTTGCTTGGGCTGCTGTAAAGTAGTTTTGGGGAACTGCCTGAGCTAGGAATTCCAGTGGATTAGCCCAATTACGCTCCAGAGCATCTATTAGTTGCCCAAAAGCAGCATCACTGATAGGGGTTGAGGTAGATTGAGACACTGTAGTTGTACGAGACTCATCTATGTCTTTGACAATAGAATTGAATACAGAATTAAAGTTAGCCGTAGACACACCATTTGTCCCAGCAACCATTAATACCGCTTCCGATAACTGAGGATTAATCCGGCGACAGTAAACGGTAGCAGTTATATCTCTTCCTTGAGCATTAATCGAGTTTTGTCTGGTATTTTGACGCACCAAACCAGATCGCTTAATGGCAGTTTCGGCCTGGTTGAGACAAGTAGATAAATTGCCATTTACTTCTAAAAACTCATAGAGGAGTTGCGGCGATGCTTGAGCGGGTAGACTCCATCCTGCTATTCCTAAACTGAGGAGCAGAGTACCCAGATACTTATTCAGATAAGCGTTGGTGGAAATTGGTATCATGTGAATTTTGTACAGAGGGTAAGTCACTCGATTTTGGATTTACAATTTTGGATTTTGGATTTTGGATTGACGTTAGCGAAGCGTACGCAGCGCAGCGAGTATTTTTCCGTCAGTAGAGGATGGGGAATCTATACCAAATTTTCTCATCTAAAATCTAAAATCTAAAATCTAAAATTCCCGGTCATAGTAACTTATATTACCCCAATTTCTTAAATGACAACATCCGTGTCAAAATGCTCGCCTTTTTTCTCAGCCATGTTAACCAAAAGCTGAATTAAAACGTGAATGTTGTCCTCACCGTACCAATGACGACATCAGGATTATTACTGGTTTGGTTGGGAGCTACTAACCAAATTACACCAGGTGTAATGGAAATATTATTATTCAATTTATACTTATAAAAAGCTTCCAAATGCAACGGTGTGGTACGATTGGGGATAGTGCTAATTACGTCAGTTGCACCACCGAAGAAGGGTCGAAAAGCAGGTCTAGCGATACCGGAACGAGTCGCATGGGGAGGAACACCGACGACAATACCTCCCAGATTACCTTCTTTACCCAAATCAGGAAAGGCTAGAGCGATCGCATAACTGTAAATATCTGCACTCTCACTATCTGAACCTGCTGATTTCCCTTGTACATTAGTATACATAAACCAACTATTCACCGCAAATTTGGGCGAAACTCTCCATAAACCCGCTACCCCATAGGAATTTGTCCCAATTCGGCTATTATCCGCTGTTAAATTCGGAGAGTTTGCCGAAATTGTCCCCACATCATTGAGAAAAATCGGCGCTCCCGCAGTATAGTTATTAACGTAAGTTAAGCCAAAAGCTAAATTTCTGCTTGGTTGGATACTTAATTGCGTCAAAGCTGAATAACGACCATTAAACAAACCTCCGGCCGTTGTCCCATTACTGCTATTAGGAGTTAAATCTTCTGGACTATTAGCATTTGCGGCTAAATAGCCTAAACTCAAGTTAATACCCGGATTCAATTCATAATTCAAGCCCAAACCCGCACCTTGTGAACCAATACGGTAAATGGGGCTATATTGAGCAAAGGTAGAAAGCGAACCAGAACCCCCATCTTCATCACCAATTGTACTAAAGATATTCGGTAAATAGTCTACGTGTTCACCCCGATTTGCAAATACAGCCGCTCGTAATTTGTTACTTACTGGAAACTTATAACTAACCGTCCCTAATTCTACACTACCAGCTTGATCAGGAAACTCTTGATTAAAGGTTTGTCCACCTTCTGGTGTCGTTTGTCTGCTTCTTAACTGCGCTAATACAGGATCTGCACCATAGCGAAAACCTCCCGCCCTTTGGGGGTGTGGAGTGCTACCTGCTTGGAGTCTAATTTTTAGCTCGTCTTGACCTGTAAAACTACTGACTAAGTTAAGACGGACTCTGTTAGCGAAAATAGTGCTGTTGCGAGGTACACCCACGCCAAAAGGATCACTATCTCCACTTAAAACATCAGTAATGGCAAAAATCGCTTCACCGGAAAGTTTGGTAGTTGTGGAAAATTGCTGACTTTCTAAAATTTCGGCGCGGTTTTCTACAGCATCCACCCGCCCGCGTAAAGTGGCTAATTCTGGGGTAAATTCCTCTTTTAGGCGTTGGATAGGAAGTAAATCTTCTTTTTGAACTAAATCAGCAGTTGATGTGGCTATTAGCTCATTAATTCTGTCTAAACAAGCATTTAAACCAGCAGCAAATTCATAACGAGTCATAGCGCGGTTTCCCCGGAATGTCCCGTTGGGATACCCTGCTACACAACCATACCGTTCTACTAAAGATTGTAAAGCACTAAAAGCCCAATCTGTCGGTTGTACGTCAGACAACTGAGATACAGAAGTTACTTGTGCTAAATCATCATTTTCTGCTATTTCACTACCCCATGCTACTGAAGAAATCAAAACTACTGGGGTTGCTAAGACTAAACCTAAGAAAACTTTTAACATCACATCCTCACTGATACACCCTCATCTGAATCTGCTTTACACAGATAGCCAGATAATGATAATTATTATCATAGTTAAGCGATCGTGTAAACACTGAGTAAGTTTCTGAGAAGATGAAAAAAGTCAACTGTCAAGATTCCGCTTGGTTTCGTGCTATGTCATTAAAGGAACGAATTGCAGTTAGTTCCGATGAGTTGGTGTATGATGTTGAGTTGGGATTAAAAAGAATTAAATTTTGGAAATCGGAATCAAGCTTTGCAGACACGGATTTATTTGCCAAAAAACTAGCACTAGAAGGAATTAACGAAGCGCAACTTTGTCGTATTTTGGGACAAACGGTAGATTCTATACCTTTGCAATGGGTAAAAGAGATTCAGCAAAGTTATAAACATTTAGACGATAAAGATATTGGAACGCTATTATCGAGTTCTAGTTTATCTACACATCCTAATTTTGGGTTTTTGAATGCGATCGCTCCTTTGCTTGCTCAAGGTATGATTAAATTAGAAACTGGATTAAATAATATACAAAATCTTCCTGAAAATTTAAGTGATATTCATGATGTTTTATTAGAGGGATTACCAGAACAACTGCTATTAATGGTAAATGCAACCTTAGTATTAGAAATGAATGTAGCCAGATTACAAGGTTTGTTAACGGGTGATAATGCTCAATCAAGATTTTCCAGCTTTATACAACGTTTGAAAAATCCCGAAGTGCAACTAGCATTGTGGGAAGAATACCCGGTTTTAGCTAGACAAGTTTTAGAAACAATTAATCGCTGGGTAGAAAATAGCTTAGAATTTATTCAGCATTTTTGCCATGATTGGGTAGATATTTGTTACCAATTTCAACCACCAGCAAACCCTGAAAAATTAGTTAAAGTTAAATGGGGAGCGGGTGACAGCCATAATAATGGTAAGTCAGTTATTATACTAGAATTTGCCAGCGGTTGGCAGTTAGTTTATAAGCCGAGATCATTAGCAGTAGATGTGCATTTTCAAGAACTGCTGTTGTGGTTAAATGCAAAAGGCTTTAAACCAAATTTTCCAACTTTAAAGATTTTAAATCGGGATAATTACGGTTGGGTAGAATTTGTTAACTTTAAAGAATGTCATTCAGCAGATGAATTAAAGAGATTTTATCAGCGTCAAGGTGGATATTTAGGATTGTTGTATAGCTTAGAAGCTACAGACTTTCACTTTGAAAACTTAATTGCAGCGGGAGAATCTCCCATTTTAATTGATTTAGAATCTTTATTTCATCCTCGTCATGAGATAACAACCACAGCAGCAGATACTTTGGATAGAGAGATGGTTGCAGATTCTGTATTGCGTGTTGGTTTGTTACCGCAGATAGCCTGGGGAAATACGGAAACTGCGGGAATTGATATGAGTGGTTTAGGGGGTGCTGGAGGACAGTTGACACCGGAAAAAGTCCCGAAACTGGTGCAGGTAGGGACAGATATGATGCGAGTTGAACGTCAACAGGCCGTTATTCCAGGTAGCCAAAACCGTCCCCAATTAAATCAGCAGGAAGTGAATGTTTGGGAATATACAGAAGATATAATCAATGGATTTAAAACAGTTTATGAGATTTTATTAAAATATCGGCAAGAATTAACGGAGATTTTAACGCAGTTTGCAGAAGATGAAGTGCGGGTGGTGATGCGTGCGAGTAGAATCTATGCTTTGTTACTGCGAGAAAGTTATCATCCTGATTTTTTACGAGATGGCTTAGAGAGCGTTAGCGAAGCTTACCGAAGGTATCGCTTATTTGATAAACTTTGGATAGATGTCAAAAACCGTCCGCAACTGAGCCAAATCATTTCCGCAGAACAAGACGCACTGTGGAAAAACGATATTCCCCTATTTACAACGTATCCCCATTCCCGCGATTTATATCATCGAGACACAGATTTACACATCACTAACTTTTTCAACGAATCAGGAATTGAATTAGTACATCATCGCTTAAATAAACTCAGCGAAAAAGATTTACAACGACAAACATGGTTTATTCAAGCAGCTTTAGCTACTCTAGAAATGAGTAAAACTGCGGATAATCATCAAATTAAATTAGGAAAAAAACCTCGCAAAATCCAAGTTACTAACCCAACCACAAAAAACCAATTCTTAGAAGCAGCCTGTAAAATTGGCGACCATTTAGAACTCCTAGCGCACAAAAACGGTGAATTTGTGAACTGGATGGGATTAAGCGTTACCCCTAATCAACAGTGGACATTATCACCTTTAGGGACAGACTTATATGCAGGTATACCCGGAGTAGTTTTATTTCTCGCATATCTGGGGAAAATTACTCAAAATGATAGCTATACAAACCTAGCCAAAACAGCCCTAAACACCCTTAAAGACAAGCTTAATAGAGATTCCGACTCAATTAAATTCATCGGCGGATTTAGTGGTTGGGGAGGGATAATTTACACCTTTACCCATTTAGGAATATTATGGCGAGAACCAGGTTTAATTGCAGATGCTTTTATATTAGTTGAACAGTTACCACCCTTAATTGAGCAAGATCAACAACTAGATATAATTGCTGGTGCTGCTGGTTGTATTGGTAGCTTACTGAGTTTTTATAGAATTTTTCCAGATCAAATTATTCTTGATGTTGCTATACAATGCGGGGAACACCTCCTCACCCAAGCCCAAATTACAGATACTGGTATCGGTTGGCAATCTCCAGCCAGCGAAAATCAACCCTTAACAGGATTTGCACATGGTGGTGCTGGCTTTGCTTGGGCGTTGTGGAAATTGGCTGTAACTACCAAAAAACAAGAATTTCAAACCGCAGCCATAGCAGCAATTAACTACGAACGCAGTCATTTTCACCCCAGTACAGGTAACTGGTTAGATTTACGGCAAGAGAAGGTAAAAAATAGTTCAATGATAGCATGGTGTAGCGGTGCGCCCGGAATTGGTTTAGGACGTTTGGGTATCCCAGGGAATGCACTGAATTTAATCATGTATAAAGAAATTAAAACCGCCATTGAAACCACCATCAAACAAGGATTTGGTGATAACCATTGTCTCTGTCATGGAGACTTAGGAAACATTGACTTATTATTAATAGCAAATGCAAAATTAGATTACCCAGAAATCGCCAGAAAGATCGAAAAAATCGCTTCCCAAATATTAGACGATATCCAAAAAAATCACCTGCAGTGTGGTGTTCCATTAGGAATAGAAACCCCAGGATTAATGACAGGTTTAGCGGGTATTGGTTACGGACTTTTACGCCTTTATCAACCCGAAATGATCCCTTCCATTCTCCTACTTGAACCACCCAAACAATAATCTTAATCTTTGCGTCTTTGCGCCTTTGCGTGATCAAAATGAAATACCCAATAATTTTACAACATAACGAAGAAGATTGTGGACCAGCTTGTTTAGCAACCATCTGCAAATATTACGGACAATTATTCACAATTACCCGTGTCCGTGAAGCCTCTGGAACAGGACAATTAGGAACAACATTACTCAATCTCAAACAAGGAGCGCAGGTATTAGGATTTAATGCGAGGGGTGTTAAAGCTGCTTTAGAATTAGTAGATAAAAAACAAATTCCTCTTCCAGCAATTATATATTGGAAAGGTAATCATTGGACTGTTTTATATGGGCGTAAAAATCAAAAATATATCTTAGCTGATCCTTTAGTTGGAGTAAGATATTTAACTAAAGAAGCCTTATTAACTGGTTGGACTAATAGTGTTATGCTACTATTAGAACCCCGTGTAGATTTTCTAGAACAAGCAGATGATCGGGAAAAGTTGGGAGGGTTTAAAAAATTAATCCAGCGTCTTTTTAACTATCGCTTTATCCTTGCAGAAGCCTTATTATTAAATTTTGTCGTCGGGTTACTTTCCCTATTATCACCATTTTTAATTCAAATTCTTACTGATGATGTTTTAGTGCGTGGAGACACCCAATTACTTACAGCGATTGCATTAGGAATATTAACAATGAGTTTTATTAGTAGCTGTTTACAATGGGTGCAAGGAAATTTAGTATCCTATTTTGCCCATCGTTTAGAATTAGATTTAGTATGGGAATTTGCTAGAAATATTTTACGTTTACCCTTATCTTATTATGAATCTCGTCGCAGTGGGGAAGTAGTTAGTAGATTACGAGATATTCAAACCATTAATCAATTGGTTTCTCAAGTTGGGGTAAACTTACCAAGTCAATTATTAATTGCCATAACTTCTTTGATTCTGATGTTATTCTACAATTCTCAACTGACTTTAATATCCATATTCATAGCTATTATTATGACTTTCTCAACAGTGCTTTATTTCCCCACTTTACAGCAAAAAATCCGTACTGTTATGGGTTTAGCTTCCGAAAACCAAGGTGTATTAGTTGAAACTTTTAAAGGTGCATTAGTTGTGAAAACCACCAATGCTGCACCAGAATTTTGGCAAGAATTTCAAACTCGCTACGGAAGACAATCAAATTTAATGTTTCGCACTGTCCAAATTGTTTTAACAAATACGATTTTTTCTAATTGGGTATCTACTGCTGGTGGAATTATTCTGCTATGGTATGGAAGTATTTTAGTTATTAATCGAGAGCTTTCTATCGGTCAATTATTAGCTTTTAATAGTTTAAATGCCAATATTCTAGGTTTAGTAAATACCTGCGTTCGCTTCATTACTGACTTTACTCGCGCTCAAGCTGCAACTGAAAGATTAAATGAGGTAATTAACTCAACTCCTGAATTTTCAGAAGTCAGTCAAAAACCTTTTGTAAATATTCCCGACAACGCGGAGATTGTTTGTAAAGATATCAATTTTCATCATGCTGGTAGAGTTGATTTATTAAAAGACTTTTCTTTAACTTTACCAGGAGGAAAAGTCATTGCAATTATCGGTAAATCTGGATGTGGTAAAAGTACCTTAGCAAAATTAATTGCTAGTTTATATCATCCCCAGTCTGGGAATATTCGCATTCATCATTACAACCTTTCTGATATTAATCCTAGCTGCTTACGTCAACAAATAGTATTAATTCCTCAAGATGCAAATTTTTGGAGTCGTTCTATTTTAGATAACTTATCTCTTGGTCTTCCCCAGGTGAATTTTGAGCAAATAGTCACCGCTTGTCAAGTTGCAGATGCAGATAATTTTATTAGTAAATTACCCGAAAAATATCAAACTATTTTAGGTGAATTTGGAGCGAATCTTTCCGGTGGACAAAAACAAAGATTAGCTATAGCAAGAGGAATTATTACTAATCCTCCCATCTTGATTTTAGATGAATCTACCGCAGGTTTAGATCCCCTTAGTGAAAGTTTAGTTTTAGATCAATTACTCACTTATCGTCAAGGTAAAACTACTATTTTGATTAGTCATCGTCCAAGAGTAATTAAACGCGCAGATTGGATTGTCCTGTTAGATGCTGGACAATTAAAACTACAAGGTACTCCTGCGGAACTACTGAGCATAGCAGGTGAGCATTTAGAGTTTTTAATTCCCTAACCTGTACTTAAGCAGATTTACTGTACACGGATAGATTACTTGACATTTTTAATGAGAATGATTATTATTCTGGAGTTGGTGAAAATGTCATCAATCATACTTTGACAACTGCGACTTCTGGGGAATATTTCGCTATTTCCTAGTTAAGACGTAGAATTTTTTAATGAGGTAAAATATGTCTAATCTAGATATCATTCGCGCTTGGAAAGACGAGGAATATCGTCATAGCTTAAGTGCTGAACAACAGGAACAGCTACCAGCAAACCCCGCTGGTTTAGTTGAACTTAATGATGAAGATATGTCCTCGGTTTCTGGTGGTTGTACAACCTGTGGAGATCCTTTCCACACATTATGGGTAGGTTGTAAACCTATTGGAGCAGAAGAACTCAGCTTCTAATTTAGTTGAGGAATATTTCAGGATATTCAACTTTTTCATAAAAACAGGAGCAGCAGGTTATACCATTTTGAACTGGAGATTTGATTTTCAACTAATCACTATTTCTACAAATTGGTATCTATATGAAAATGGTTGAATATCCTGAATTAAAATAAGCATCCCCAATAATTAAACTTAGTTAATATTTTAATTTCTCTCTGCGTCTGGAGCGTCTCTGCGTGAAATAAAAAAATGTACTTCATAAAAAATACCTTGTATATTAACAATGAATCAAACAATTCCCACTTTTTTACCAACTGCAAAATCAGATGAATACTTACCTAACATTGCTATTTGGACAAGATTAGGAGGATTATTTTTAGTTGGTGTTGTTGGTGCTGCTGTGACTATTTCTGCTTTCACAAAATATCAGCAAACTGTCAAAGTATCTGCTACTGTTCGTCCTATTGGTGAAGTACGAATAGTGGAAGCTGCAATAGAAGGAACTGTTAAAAAAATCTCTGTTAAAGAAAATCAAATAGTCAAACAAGGTGATGTTTTAGTAATTCTGGATGATACCCAATTACAAAATCAAAAAAATCAACTTCAAGGAAATGTGCAAAAATCTCAATTACAGTTTGCACAATTAGATGCTCAAATTCAGGCTTTAAATCGGCAAATTGCGACAGAAACAGAAAGAAATCAACGCCTTGTTGCATCTGCTTTAGCTGAACTACAGGGTACAGAAAGAGATTATCAAGAGAGAAAAGTAGCTGTTAGTAGTGAATGGGAAGAAGCACAAGCTAATATAAAGATTGCTAAAAATGAATTACTGCGAGTAAGATTAGAATTGCAGTCAATTCAGGCTAATTTAGAAAGTGCAGAAGCAGGATTAAAAGCCGCAATAGTCAAACGTTTACGTTATGAAGATATAGCTAAAACTGGTTCAATTTCCCAAAATCAATTAGAAGAAGTTCAACTAGCTGCAATTCAACAAGCACAAATTGTAGAATCACAAAAAGCCACATTAGCAAGTCAAAAACAAGTTATTCAACAAACACAACAAGCTTTAACATCTGCGATCGCTAGAAGTAAAAAAGCTGATTCATCTCTCAATCCGAGTAATGCAGTAATTTCCATCGCTGAAGAAAAAATAGCTACTGAACGCGCTAATGGTAAAACTAATTTAGCGAGATTACAGCAAGAAAAAGACAGTTTAATTCAACGTCAACTTGAAATTCAAAGCCAGATAAATAACACCGAAAAAGAACTCAAACAAGTTTTAACACAAATTCAAAAAACAATAATTCGCGCTGCTGCAACTGGAACTATTTTAAAATTAGATTTGCGAAATCCTGGACAGGTAGTAAATCCTGGTAGTTCTATTGCTCAAATTGCTCCCAGTCATACCCCTTTAATTATTAAAGCTCGTGTCGCTACTGCTGATATTAGTAAAGTCTTTGTTTGCAATTCTCAAGAAGTTGTAAATTGCCAAATAGGCAAAGTAAAAATGCGATTTTCTGCCTATCCTTACCCTGATTATGGTATACTTGAAGGTGCAGTGAGGTCAATTACAGCAGATGTGATTTTACCCCAGGGGAATAACACAGGAGAATCTTATTTTGAAGTAACAATTGAACCCGAAAAGCTACATTTGCAAAGAGATTTACAAAAATATCCCATTCAAGCGGGAATGGAAGTGGTGGCAGATATTATTGCTGAGGAAGAGACCGTATTAACATTTATTTTGAGAAAAACCAGATTATTGACGAACTTATAAAAAGTATGAGGAGGGTTATTTTACCCAACCTCACATATTACAACTCACTCTTATCTGCTTCTTTCTCCGCTGCCTCACTAAACTTTTTATATAGTTTAGTTCTAATCTGTGCTTCTCTATAGCGGCTATGGCTAGGGGATACCTGACTCATTAAATCAGAAGCTCGTTGCCAAGTAGCAGCTAATTCCAACCACTGAGTTGAAGTTATAGCAGTTTTACCAGCGGCTGAAGCTTGGTTAGCAAGTCTCACAGCATCTGCAAATAAATCTGGTGATACATCTGATGGGGTAGAAAGACTTTGATTACCAGTACGGTTTAAGACATCTGGCTTTGTCTGATTTCCTTGCTTCAAAACTTGAGCTTCTTGTAGTATAGTCAAATTTTTTACTGTATCATCTAACCAAAAACGAACTAGCCATAGCAGTAAAATCAGTGAACATAAACCAGAAACGCCTACTATTGCAGTTTTGACTAAACGTTTGTGTTTGTTTTTATTTTTGATTAAAGATTCAAACTGTGGTAAAGTAGGTTTTCCTGATTCTCTATAGAATTCAGTTAAATCTTGAATTAGCTGCTTAAAAAAATTTGGCTGGGTGAGTATTATTTGTTGACACCACAATAATTTATTTTCGCCCTCATCGTTAATTTCCTCTAACCAAAGTAATTGCTCTTCCCGAACAATCCGACTGTTAATATTGACTTTGCGAATATTGCGTGGTGCAATGGACTCCAAAATTTCCTGAATTTTCTGCACTAAAATAGATTGCTCAAGTTGATCTACCGTAGCCGCTTCACACAAAAGCTGTAATACACCATCCGCCAAAATTGCTCTAGTTCTGACACCAGACACAACTAGCCTTTCATTTAAAACTTGAATAATCGCTGCAACACTGCCCTGGTGAGCTTGCCAAGCGATATCATTTATCCTATCTACCATTTGATTTTTAGTGATAGCTCTCACACCCTGACCTGTGAACTAACTTAAGCCAATATACATTTAATTTGTATAAATAGGTCTTTCATCCCTCTATAGTCATTGATTTATCGAGGTTTTCAATTGATTAAGCGTTCTTAGTTGTCAATTGTCAATTATCAATTGTCAATTGTCATTCTGCCTAGACTGAAAACACACAACAATGGCGGAAAACCCTACAGCCTAACTGCTAACAACGGCTTTCATAGATTTGTTAGACTGAGTACACCAGGATTTTTTTCGGTCACATCTGTAGAATAACGCCAGCAGACGAGGCTCTTCATGCTTACAAACACGCTACTTCTCTCAAATCAACTTCCGAATCTCCAATATTCATCCACATCAGAACGATTTGATGAAACCTGGGAAGCCCCACTGGCAACCCTTTTGGGACTAGGACGCGCCGCTGGTGCTGACTTTATTGAATACTTCTTAGAACATCGCAACTACATCAGTTGTTTAGCCGAAGAAGACACCATCACCAGCATTTCCCCCAGTTTAGCCACTGGTGCAGGAGTGCGAGTATTTCGCGGCAAAGCTGACTGCTACGTTAGCACAAATAATCTCACATTTGCTGGTTTAAAAGCCGCCTTAGAAAAAGCTCTTTCCATCTTAGGATTACAACTACCAGGTCCAAGTGCCTTCATCCCCGAAATCAACCTAGAATTACTCAGAGACTACGCCAGCAAACGTGGTAAAGACTCTTGGCTACCCTTGTGTAGTTCTATCCGCGAAATGGGAGAAGTCCTCCTTGATGGTACAGCCCAACTGAATAAAAAAGCTACTCACGTCCAATCCCGTCGCGCTTCCTACTTCCGTGATTGGCAAGAAGTATTAGTTGCAGCCAGTGACGGCACATTTGCC
Source organism: Anabaena sp. UHCC 0204 (assembly GCF_009711975.1). Taxonomy (GTDB): domain Bacteria; phylum Cyanobacteriota; class Cyanobacteriia; order Cyanobacteriales; family Nostocaceae; genus Dolichospermum. The sequence continues at coordinate 95,344 of NZ_VIKW01000003.1, read as the reverse complement.
CGTGATATCCGCCTCACCCAGTCCGTCGGCTTTAACCTGCTTTGTGCTGACGGTGCTAACCGTTCCTCCATTGGTGAACGGGCTGGTAACACCAGTGATCCTAACTTCTTGAAAACCTGGGATTATCAACAAGCCTCCGAACAAATCGCCGAATCAGCCGGTAAAATGCTTTATGCAGATTACGTAGAATCAGGAACTTACCCGATTATCATGGCCAATCACTTTGGCGGCGTAATTTTCCATGAAGCTTGCGGACACTTGTTAGAAACCACCCAAATTGAACGCCAAACCACACCATTTGCCGATAAAAAAGGTGAAAAAATCGCCCACGAAAGTTTAACAGCTTGGGACGAAGGACGGGCTGATAATGCCTTTGGCACGATTGATATGGATGACGAAGGAATGCCCGCCCAAAGAACATTATTAATTGAAAAAGGTATTCTCAAAAACTTCCTCGCTGACAGAACCGGTTCAGTGCGTACCGGACATCCCAGAACAGGCAGTGGCCGCCGTCAAAATTACACTTTTGCTGCCGCTAGTCGGATGCGAAATACATATATTGATTGTGGAGAACATACAACAGAAGACCTATTTGCCTCCGTTGATAAAGGCATTTACTGTAAGAAAATGGGTGGCGGAAGTGTCGGCGCAACAGGTCAATTTAACTTTAGTGTTGACGAAGCTTACTTAATAGAAAATGGCAAAATTACCAAACCATTAAAAGGTGCTACCCTCATTGGTGAAGCCAAGGAAATTATGAATAAAATTTCCCTATGTTCCCAAGATTTAGAACTAGCTCCCGGCTTTTGTGGTTCAGTTAGCGGCAGCATTTACACCACAGTTGGACAACCCCATATAAAAGTTGATTCTATTACTGTTGGTGGTAGATAACTAAATTTTGGATTTTGGCTTGTGAATACAAAGTATATATGTCTCACGCAGAGACGCAGAGGCGCGGAGAGTAACATGAGTTCATGCCTTAGTAATAATCTAAATAATCACATCCAAAATCCAATTTTAAAACCGCACTTTTGTTAAATCTAAAATCCCAAGTTGATTTGATTATGCCAAAAATACAAGAAATCGCAACTTACGCCCAAGAAAATGCCGACAAACTTGGCATTAAGAAGTTTGACATTTACGGCTCAACAGTAGATGATACCAGCGTTCAAGTTGACCAAGGTGAACCCAAACAAGTTAAAGCTTCCAATCGTTCTGGAGTAACAGTTCGAGTTTGGAACGAGGAAAATACAATGGGTGTTACCAGCACTACAGATGTAGATCCTCAAGGATTAGAATTAGCTTTAAAAACAGCTTATGAAGCGAGCTTTTTTGGTGTGAAGGAAAATGTTCCTGATTTTAGTCCAGAAGCAACTATTCCTATCCCCAATACACATCAAGAAAAAGCCCTCCAAGCACCTGTTTCTGAACTGATAGAAAAGCTATTAGTAGCAGAAAAGGAATTGTTAGCAACTCATCCTGCTATTAAGGGAGTACCTTATAATGGGTTAGCACAAAGAGATATTGACAGGTTTTATCTCAATAGTGAAGGGGCTTTAAGAACTGAGTCTCATTCTTTAGCTTCTATTTATTTGTATAGCAAAACTGAGGAGGAAGGGAAAAAACCCCGCAGTGGAGGTGCTTATCGAGTCAAGGAAAGTGTAGCTGATTTAGATATTGCTGGTTGTATAAAGGAAACTGCTGAGAAAACTATCAGTCATTTGCATTATGAAAAAATCAAAACTGGTAAATATCAAGTAGTTTTCTCTCCTGAAGCTTTTTTAAGTTTGTTGGGGGCTTTTTCTAATTTATTTAATGCCCAAAGTATTCTTGATAATCAAAGTTTATCGAAAACTGATGATATTGGTAAAGAACTTGCTTCACCTTTACTTTCAGTTTATGATGATGCTTTACACCCGGCTAATATTGGTGCAGAAAGTTTTGATGGTGAAGGAACACCAACCCGGCAAATTAAGTTAATAGAAAAGGGAATTTTAACTAGCTTTTTGCATAGTGCGGGAACTGCTAAACGGTTAAATTCTCAACCTACAGGTAATGCTAGTATTGGCGCAAAAGTGAGTGTCAGTCCTAATTTTTATCACGTTTTTGCAGCAGGAACTCCTGAAAAAGAATTGAGTTTAGAAACTGCGGAAAATGTGATTTTAATTGATGATTTACAAGCTCTTCATGCGGGTGTTAAGGCTTTACAAGGTTCTTTTTCTTTGCCTTTTGATGGTTGGTTAGTTAATAAGGGTGAGAAAATCAGTATTGAATCAGCAACGGTAGCTGGTGATTTCTTGGAACTTTTGAAATCTATTGTTTATGTAGAGAAAGAGGTGGAGTTAACACCTGGAGGAGTTTCTCCCAGGGTTTGGGTAAGTGAACTTTCTATTACTGGAGATTAAGAAATAAATACCCCACTTACGTTGAAAAAATTGTAGGTTGGGTTGAGGAAACGAAACCCACCTTTTATTTACTTTATATCTCACGCAAAGGCGCAAAGGAAGAAAGGGAAGCATTGGAAATTATTTAATTGCTAATTCGTTCATGTAACCAAGCTAAACCCGCGCCGACTGTTTCTGCTAAGATGCTAATGAGACGGTAAAGAGCGATCGCACTAATCACTAAAGCTGTCGGAAAATGATTTTGTAATAGTAATATGGCTGTGGTTTCAAATACGCCTAAACCACCAGGCGCACCAGGAATAATTAACCCCAATACCCACGCACAACTAAAAGTCCCCACTAATAAGGGAATTTGCGCCCAATTCAAGGAATTTAAGGCCAAGATAGTTAAAATAAAACCAGCAGCACGTAACCCTAAAAAAACCAACTCTCCTAATAAGGGTTTAAGGGGATAGTCTTTAATTATAAAACTATTAATTAACTGTTTTTCTTGATGAGATTTTTTATTTTTCCACCTATCTAAAAGTTGAATGGCTGGATTTAAAAATCGGGGATGAAGTATACCTAATACAATTATTAACATCAGAAATTGCAGAATATATAAATTAAAATTTACATTGTTAACAAGAAGTTGGCTACCAAATAAAACAATAATAATTAAAGCTGCTGCTAACATTAATAATGGTTCTAATAAAACACTTAATGTAGCAATATTTGTCGGAATGTTAGCATTTTTAGCTGCTATAATTCTCCCATAGTAATGCCAAACATTACCAGGTAAATATTTTGCAATATTCGTTTTTAAATAAACTTGAATAAACTCAATAGAAGATACAGATTGATTTAACTCCTTTAGTACCCAAGTCCAAATCCAACCCGCCCAAATATGTGCTAGTAAAGTTACACTCGTAGCAGTTGTTAATATTAACCATCCTGTGCTATTAATCCGAATAGCACTCACTTCCAACCAATTATCTTTAAGGGCTTTTAACAAAAAAAACAGCGTTCCCCCTAAAATTAACCAACGTAAAATTTTCTTCATTATTTTTCTAATTCAGCCTTGAGATTATTCTTATATTAAGCCAGATACATATATGGTTCTTCGGTACTTGTTATGTGTATCTAGTTCTTTATTTATCTGTGTCATTACATGAAATCTATCGGCTACAACTTGAGCATTTGGCATTAATTCTGTTACTAAATGTCTTTTGTTACTATACCTTTTGCTGCTACACTATGAATATCATTTTCTAAAACTTCTTGTATTGTCTTATGTGCAAGGCGGTTTGTAAAAGATATTTTCTTTTTTACAAAATCTAAATCTTCACTAAACGGTTTTTTAGATTGTTCACATTTAAACTGTCGGTGATTAACTTCTAAAAATACTTCTTTTTCTCCAAAAGGGAGGTCTTTAATAATATGCCTATGATTTTGATGTAATTTATGACTGGTTGTGCCATAACAACTACCGAAGAGCCATTATTTAATGTTGAAAAAAGCCTATGCCTATGCACTTTTAAAGTGGAAAGGTTATTCTCTTCCAGATTTTGAGCAATTAGTATAATACCATATCATCTTTTATTTACTCAAATTAGTAGTAAAAGTAACGTCTTCATAAACATTAGTTAAATGAACAGAAAAATTCACACTCTTTAATTCTAATTCTTGATTTCCTTTATAACTATAAAGTTCCCATCTTCCTTCAGTATTACGCCGAAAACAATCAATTCGTTGACGATTTTGACTAACTAAAACATATTCTTGCAAAGTGTCTAATTCTTGGTAATCACTAAATTTATCACCTCTATCTAAGGCTTCTGTAGAAGGTGATAAAACTTCAATGATTAAACTCGGATATCGTTTAAAATATTCAAATTGTGTATCTCTTGAATCGCAAGTTACCATAATATCAGGATAATAGAAAATATCGAGAGATTCAATTCTCGCTTTCATGTCAGCGACGTAAAGACGGCATCCTGTACCACGAATATGGTTTCTTAAAAGGGCGACTAAGTTAGCGGTAATTGTCACATGAGCGTCACTAGCACCAGCCATTGCGTAAATTTGCCCTTGGATATATTCATGTTTAATAGGGCTGGATTTTTCAGTTTCTAAATATTCTTCTGGGGAAAGATAAGGATGAAATTGGCTAAGAGTCATATATGGTTACGGTTAGCATGAGATGATTGGGTGGGAATCTTTCTAGTAAGTAGGCAGGCAAAATTAATTATATAAAAGATTTGGATTTAATGTAGGGGTAGCGCCCCCGTGCCTACCCCGGTATTTGGGGCAACCACAGGGGGTTTGCCCCTACAAAATTGATTGATTTAGGGATTTTTAAAATGTTCAATTTATTTTGCATTACTACTTATAGCAATTGTTATGAATATTTTTGTCTTACGCAGAGACGCAAAGGAAGAATTGCAAGAACAAAGGTTTTTGTAATGTTACCTATTGACAAATAATAATGACTACGTATAATAGTACGTAATATCATCTTCAGATTAAGTCAGCGTTTCTTGAAAACGCAGGTATCATGTCAATGGCAATTTTTAGCAATGCTTACTCAGATGAGTTAGTGACAGCCACTGAGTTGAATCGTCAACCTGGACGAATTCTAGATAAAGCTTATGAACACCCAATTACTATTACTAGAAATGATCAATCTTTTGCCCTGTTGCGTCGTGAGGATGTGGCTTATCTTGTGAAAGGGGTAACACAAAGTAAGGCTGTTTTTGAGGTGTTATCGGTGGCGTTTCGGTTGTTATTGGGTCAAAAAATAGGTTCTGAACATCCTTATGGATGGTTGAGCGTATTTGATGCTGATGAATTGCAAGATTTTATTAAAGAAGTGAGTGAGGCTTTTCGCTTAACTGATACTTCTAATGAGGCTTGGGATTTGATTGATGCTATTATTCATGAATGGCATGAAAGTTCTATAGCTATTAGTAGTCCTGAGTTAGCAGCAGCTTTTAATGATGAAAATAAATAGGGGAAATCATGTTAAAATTTATGTTTAAATAATGGTAATAGTCGCAATTAAGCACAATTTAAGTTAAGATAATAACTAGAGTTCAAGTTAATAGTATGACTCACATAACATCAAAAAAAGTGGTAAGAAGAGGAAGAATTTTTCCTGAATTGACTATATCACCAGAAGAATTAGCTAGACGAGAAGCGGAAGATGAAATATTTTATCAACGTTGTCGGGCAATTTTTGAGCGTGTCCGTTCTGAATATATTGAAAGTCACTATGGCTGGTATATTGGCATAGAACCAAATAGTGGTGAATACTTTCTTGATCAAGATAATATTCAAGCTCATAAAAAAGTTCTTGAAAAATACCCAAATGCTAAAAATTATGTGTTTTGCTTAAATGAAACAGGAACGACTGGGAGAATATGATTCAGGGAAGTTTTGGTGGTGAGGGGCAGCTATTCTTTGAAATTGATTTGATTACTGCTGATGGGTTAAATTTGCCTGTAGATGCGATGTTAGATACAGGATTTACCAAGTTTATGGCAATTAATACTCAAGATTTGGATGGACTTGATTGGGTTTTTCTTGGTAATGAACCTATGCAAACAGCACAAGGTGAATCAAGATTTAATATCTATTTAGGTAAGGTAATATTGGCTGGACAAGAGTATGAAATTCCTGTTCATGTGGGGGATAATATTACGGAAGTTTTATTAGGTTCTGAATGGTTGAAGTTTTTGCGTTTGGTGGTGGATTTTCCAGAGGGTATTTTGACTTTGGGTTGAAGATTTTGATTTCGCGCAAAGACGCAAAGGAGCAAAGACGCAAAGGAAGAGAAGTGTTATAAAATATATATAGGTCAAATACCAGGATAAATTATGACTACACAAATTAATGCTCCTCCTGCTGTTGATTATGCACCTCTGGAATTACAAGGGGAATTAATGGCTATGCAAGAATTAACTATTGAGGATTTACTAACTATTGCTGAAAGTCAAGTTCCAGAAAGTCAGCAAGAATTACATTTACAACTTTTAGAAAAAAATCAAAATAATCAATTAAGTGAATCAGATAAGTTATTATTGAAATCTCTGCGAGTGAGTGCTGATTATTTAATGTTGAAAAAAGCTTATGCTTATGCACTTTTAAAGTGGAAAGGTTTTTCTCTTCCAGATTTTGAGCAATTAGTATAATACCAGTGTCATCTATTTCTAAATCTCTTCGTCAACAAGTTATTAATGAGGCTGGCTATAGATGTGAATATTGTCGCACTTCTAGCCGTTTAACAGGTATGCCTTTAGTTATGGATCATATTTTGCCTAGTTCTTTAGGGGGAAATGATGAGCGAGAAAATTTATCTGCTTGTTGTTATCGTTGTAATGAATTTAAAGGAGCGAAAATAACTGTTAATGATCCTGTAACTAATGAATCTGTATCTTTGTTTAATCCTCGTCAACAAGGATGGTTAGATCATTTTCAATGGGCAAATGGTGGTACTCATATTATTGGGATAACTGCTATTGGCAGAGGTACGGTTTTAGCTTTAAGATTAAATAATGAGGATGTTGTCCAAGCTAGGGCAATTTGGATTAGTTTAAGTTGGCATCCTCCTGATAATTAATGATGGGATTTTTTGGGTTTTTATCTCACGCAAAGGCGCAAAGACGCAAAGGAAGAATTGTAAGGTTTTAAGTAACTGCAAATTCTGTATATTGTCTGATATCGGCTGGCTGGAAGGCTAAAACTATTTGATTTTTAGGAATACCAGCGTTAACAAGTTCGTTGGCTATACCGTATTCTGTTCCGTCTCTTTGAATCCAGATTTTATCGTTGATTATGTCAATATGAACTAAGCAACCATGCACTCGTTGATTATTTTCCCAGCCTAATGTGAGTAGTAGGTAATGGTTGGCGGTTTGATCTATTATTAGTTGTCTTTCTAGTTCCCCGTAAGCGTAGGGAAGTTGGGAATATTCGGTTAAGATTTTTTGAATGATTTGGCGATAATTTTCTAAGGTATCCATTGCAGTATAATCTCTTGTTTGGAGTCGAAGACAAGTAAACAAAGGCGTTGATTTTCTAATAATATTTTACCAACTGGTTCTTGAAATAGTTCTGAGTAGGTTTCTTGACGAATAGCGAGATATAAGCGGCGTTCAGGTTCTAAGCGTGTGAGAATGTCGTAATATTATTAATACTTATTATTTATTTTATTTTAAATAAGAAAATTAAAAGTAATATAAAATGTGAGATATATAAAATATTTCACTTTTTATGAATATCTTAGAAACCGCTTTCTGATTCAATAATCTTCCTAATTGAATTGAATTTATTTTATTTATCTCAAACGTTTTAGATTTAACACAAGTAAAATACGTCAAATATTTTAAAATACAAAAGTTTAAATTCTTGTAAAATTATTGCTATTCAATGATTTTCAGTATTTTAAGTATTTTATTTATATTTCACCTTGACTTTTACTTTAAAATTTTGTACTTTATATTTAAAGAAAAAAGTTAATTGATTACCCATTTTGCAAAAAAATATAAGGAATAAACAGAGATGTGGAACAAGTTACTCCAAATATCCTATGATTTTTTAGCTCGAAAACGTGAAATTTTTGTCAAAGACTGGGACACTTTTTTAATGATTAGTATTTTATGTATTTTGTTTGGAGCGAGTATAAATTATTTGTTTAATAAGCGAAGAATAGATATATTAAAAGAGCAAGCTGAACTTGCAGAAAAAAAGTTAGTAGAAAAGAATGAGTCAATACAAAAGTATGAACTAGAAATAAAACAATTGACAGAAGAGAATAATACATTAAAATTGCGAGAGCAGCCACTTAACTGGAAAGAATATGCTCTTGATTTAGTTGATAAACTCAATCAATTTGCAGAACATATAAAAAAAGAAGAGCATATCTTGTCTTTAAATAAAAGTAATGAAGAAGATAATTTAAAGCTATTATATAATTTTCGTCATCGTAAGAGTAAAGAATACCGAGATAACTTAAAATATGAAGTCAAAAAGGTTAGATGTATTTTATTAAAGGAATCAAACAACATTGAAAAAGTTGCCGATTATAAAGATTCTCTGGCGCAAGAAATACTTGATACGAGTGGTTATATTGATATAGAACAAATTAAGGAAATTAAAAATGAAATAGAAACACTTGCTAGATTATTGTGAAAATAAATTTAACAAACAACTAAATGAGATATCTAAAAAGTGATATACTCTTGCAAATAGGTCTAATTTTAAAGTTAAATACTCTTTACAAAATAAAGGATAATACTTATGGTTGTTAATACTGATTCAAGCAATTGGCAATATAAAACTCTTATATCCCATCCAAAAGACACTCCTGCTATATGGGTTTATGGAATTTCTATTACACCTGATAATAAAAAGCTAGTAAATGCTTATGGTGGTGCAATATTTATTTGGGATTTAAAAACAGGAGAATTAGATCATTTTATTCATGAACATTCACAATGTATTTTAAATTTAGTAATTAGCCCTAATGGAAAAAATATAGTTACTGGTAGTTTAGATAAAACTGTTAAAATTTGGGACTTACAAACTGGTGAATTAATAACTACTTTTATTAAACGTGCAGATCCTATCAATTATGTTGCTCTTAGCTATGATGGAAAAATTATTGCTTGTGGTGGAACTAATAAATATAAAAGTGTTGGAGGTAAAAATACAACAGTTTATTTGTGGGATATAGAGACAGAAGAATTAATATCTACACTGACTGGACATTCTCAAAGAATTAATTGCATTGCTTTTTCGCCCGATAATAAAATTATTGTTACTGGTAGTTCTGACAAAACAATCAAAGTATGGGATATAAATAAACAACAATTACTCTACACTCTTACAGAACATGGTTCATCCATAATTGACTTGTTAATTCTTCCTGATTGTGAGACTTTAGTTAGTAGTGGTACTGCTGGAATAAGATTTTGGAGCTTAGAAACTAGACAGTTACTCTATACTTTATCTGAAGATTCGTATTGTGTTCGTTCTTTTGCTATAAATCATAAATATCAAATATTTGTCAGTGATAATTCCCAGGAAATCAGGATATGGAATCTAAGGACAAAAGAATTAATTCATACTTTAGAATTTTCAAATGTAGTTAGTATTACCTTGAGTTGTGATGGAAAATTGCTTGCAGCTGGTAATGCACTGGGTGAAGTAAGAGTTTGGGAAATTCCTGAAGATTTTTTAAGACAAATAGAAAGAGACAATAAAATAAATTCATTTATAGATAATTTTGATCCAGACAATTTAGAAAAGGTAAAAGATCGGATACTTGTATCTATTCTACGTCGTCAGGGACAATCTTCATTTCGTGAAGAACTAATGCAAATTTACAATTGCCAATGTGTAATAACTGGTTGTAATGTAGAACAAGTTTTAGAGGCTGCTCATATCACTCCCTATAGTGTCTCTAACAACAATGATCTAACAAATGGATTACTATTAAGAGCAGATATACATACACTATTTGACTCGCATTTACTTTCAATTAATCCAGATAAAATGACTATAGAAATATCACTTAATTTAAAGAATACTCCCTATGATGATTTAGCTGAAAAACATATACTACTTCCAGAAAATAAAGATTATAAACCCAATAAACAAGCTCTTGAGCAGCATTATCAGCTTTTTTGCGAAAAATACAATTGTTTATAGGATACAAAAATCTAAACTGATGCAAAACCAGTAAACTGTCTCATATAAGGTGGCTTAAAACCTAAAACAATATCCGTTTTTGGCACTCCTAAATCTACCAACTCACTAGCTACCCCTTCCTCAGTAAAATCTCTCTGAATCCAAATTTTTCCATCTCTAATATCTACATGAATAATTGTCCCATAAGCCCTTTCGTTATTTTCCCATCCTACATGAACTACTAAATAACTATTTCTTTCACAATCAAAAATTAACTCCTTTTCTGTTACTTTGGAAGTATGATTTTCTGTATGTCTTGCTAATACAGTTTTGACCAATTCAGGATAATTCATTCCTTCCATAAAACAATTTGAATAATATAAGTATAATTTAATCAAGGTTTAGAAAGTCTCTCGGAGTAATGACCTTATTTTGATATTCGACTAGATTTTTAAGTGATAAAAGGTCTTGATCTCCTGTAATCAAAAATTCGGCATTGGAATCTTTTGCGAGTTCTAAAAATTTGTTATCATCTGGATCTCTACAGATTTCTACTTGAGTTCTAATTTCTATAAATTTGCTATATTTTTTGACTATTTCTAAAAAATCTTCCCGTTCTTCATGTGAGATATATTTATCAAATTTGGGTTTGTAAATGCGTGTTTTTAATTCTTGATAGGTTTCCTCACTTTGAGCTATTTTGAATTGTTTATAGGCTTTATCTAGGGCTTTACGGGCTGTTCCATCTGGACTGAGTGCAGCACTAACTAAAACGTTGGTGTCAATGACAATTAATTTATGATTCATCAGCTAATAATTCTTCTAAAATTTCTTCTGTAAGTCCTTTTGCTTGAGCATTTCTACCGATTCTATCAAAAACAGTCAATAAATCTTCTTCTTGCTTTTTTGGTGAGTTGATCTTTATTTGTTGGATAATTTCTTCTTGTTCTTGTGCGGGAAGTTGTAAAACAAGATTAAGAATTTGCTCGAAAGTTAGAGGATAGGTTTTTTGTGTCATGGTAGGTTCTTAAGTATCAATAGCTGAAAATCCTGTAAATCTTGATTCAGATATCTAAACTGATGCAAAACCAGTAAACTGTCTCACATAAGGTGATCTAAAAGCTAAAACAATATCTGATTTCGGTACACCTAACTCTACTAATTGATGAGGAATTCCTTCTTCCGTAAAATCCCTTTCAATCCAAATTTTTCCATCTTTAATACTAATATGAATGGGACAACCATAAATTCTATTTTCATCTTTCCATCCTGTATATAGTAATAAATAAATATCCCGTTCTGTATCAAAGACAATTTCTGTATTTTCTAAATCTTCCTCTGCTTGGTCTTTTGCGTATTTAGAGATAATATCTTTTACTATCTCTTGATAATTTAAGGTTTCCATAAGACTATTTCCTCCTTGTTAATATCAAAAACTAATAATTTAATCTCATAAGTTTGTAAAACAGTTTGAATGAAACTATCAGTAAAAAACTCTTGATATATATCTTGAGATATAGCTAAATATAATATTCTTTCAGGGTCTTGCTGTCCTAATGCTATCCTATAATTTAAAAATTGACCAATAGCTGTATGAAATTCAGAAATAGCTGAAAGTCCTATAAAACTTTTTACTTCCACCGCTATCTTTTGATTATCTTTTTCTGCACCAATTAACTTTTCTGCTCCTAAATCTATCCTAATTTTAACTAATGCTGTCAGTCGAAAATATAAAGGATCATCAGTAACTAACCAACCATCTTTTTCTAAAGCTAACCTAACTGCATTGTGAAAAAAATCTTTCGCTGACATACAAACTTACAATAACACCCTCCCCTTATTATATCCTCTCTCCGTGCCTCTGCGCCTCTGCGTGAGAAATAAAAAAAAGTAATCCCAGTGCAAAATTACCTCTTCTCTTCTTCTTCCCTTCTTCCTTCGCGCTCTTCGTTCCTTCGTGGTTCATTAAATAAATCCATAACACAAAACGAGAAAAAAAGGGATAAGCAAAACGCCTATCCCCAAAAAATCAACTAATTAATGACTTACGTTCCAGATTGCCAAGAATTGATATAGTCAATTTGATCCGCTGTCAAACTATCAATGAAAATGCCCATAGCTTGCAACTTCAAACGAGCAATTTCTTCATCCACTTCTCTAGGAATAGAGTGCAAACCAGCAGCTAAACTACCCTTATTCTTCACCAGGTATTCAACAGCCAAAGCTTGGTTAGCAAAACTCATATCCATAACTGCGCTGGGGTGTCCTTCAGCAGCAGCCAAATTAATCAAACGTCCTTCTCCAAGTACAACAACGGATTTACCACTTGTCAATTTATACTCTTGGGTAAAAGGACGGACATCCTTGATTTCCTTAGCATTAGCGGCTAAATATTTCAAATCAAGTTCCAAATCAAAGTGACCAGAATTACAAACAATTGCACCGTCTTTCATCACATCGAAGTGTTCACCCCGAACGACGTGCTTGTTACCTGTCACAGTAATGAAGATATCACCGTGAGGCGCTGCTTCTGCCATTGGGAGGACGCGGAAACCATCCATAACGGCTTCAATTGCCTTGATGTGGTCAATTTCGGTAACGATGACGTTTGCACCCATGCCACGGGCGCGGAGGGCTGTTCCCTTACCACACCAGCCATAACCGACAACTACAATAGTTTTACCAGCTAACAAAATATTTGTAGCGCGGATAATTCCATCTAAGGTAGATTGACCAGTACCATAGCGGTTATCAAAGAAGTGCTTGGTGTCTGCGTCGTTGACGTTCATCGCGGGGAAAGTGAGAACGCCTTGGTTAAACATGGCGCGTAACCGCACAATACCTGTGGTGGTTTCTTCGGTGCTACCAATTAAATCTGCAATTTGGTTTTGACGATGTTGAACTAATTCTGCTACCACGTCGCTACCGTCATCAACAATGATGTTGGGGCGATGATCTAATGCGATTTGCACGTGGCGGTTATAGGTGGCGCTATCTTCGCCTTTTTGAGCAAATACGGAAATTTCATGATCAGCTACAAGACTGGCTGCTACGTCATCTTGAGTTGATAAAGGGTTACTAGCAATTAAAACTGCATCAGCACCACCGGCTTTAAGAGCGATCGCTAAATGTGCAGTTTCTGTGGTCACGTGGGCGCAAGCTACTAAGCGCAATCCTGCAAATGGCTTTTCTTTCTCAAAGCGATCGCGGATTTGCTTCAATACGGGCATTTCTCTTCCAGCCCATTCAATGCGTTGTCTTCCCAAGGGAGCAAGGGCGAGGTCTTTAACCTCGTGCTTTAATCTGGGAGTTGTTGCGGTCATGAAAAATTATCCTTTAAAAAACGAAAAAAGGTCAATAAACCTTAAGGTACTGTAACAAGATTTTCTCACAAGTGGCAAATTTTCGCTGTAATTACCGAATCAGGTAGGCTGCAACAGCAAAAAACCAGCTTTACTGATCACCATTTTTATCTAAGTTGTCATTTTTTCCTAATATCTGCTATTAGTATTATGAACAGATGGGCTATTCATGGCTATCAACATATTTTACCTATCTTTAGATAGAAATAAAGGTCATTTAAGGGAGATTTGACCAAAGGTAGATAATATAATCTGTGTGTTGATAATAACTCTATGAGTACCCAAGAATAGTTTTTACTCAAGGAGGTTTTTGAGTGCGTTTAAAATTTTTGGCAATTGTAGTTTCAATGGCTGTTACCGTTGTCTCTGTTCCAAAAGCTACAGCCCAGATTCCTCTTTTACCCTACTTACAAACTCCTAGCAGTGTGAGTAATGCTTCTGAAAATTCAACAGTTTCCGAATGGATTTATTTAGACGGTCGTCCTTTATTTCAGATTGCAGCCTCAAAAAATGATATTTCCGAAAGGTTACAAAATATCCACCGGAATTTACAGCAAATTAACCGAGATTACTTTTATTCATCAGCGCAAGAACTTAATGTGCAGATTCGTAAAGTTAACGATTTGCCAGTAATTTATGTGAATGACAAATACCTGATGACAGTTAATTCTGAAGATGCTAGATTACGTCAGGTAGACTCTTTAACAATGGCTAATCAAATTGCTGGCGATTTGCAAAAAGAGTTGGAAACAGCTAAGGAAGAACGCCAAACTTCATCTTTACTAAATCAAGGTAGAATAGCAGGTATTCTAGCTTTGGTAATGATTTTATCAAGTTTATTGATATATAGCTGGCAATGTCGTTCTCGAAAAGATTCAATAGAACCAATTTCTTCAGATGAAGATACAGAAAAACCGATTACAAATCAACTAAATCAACAGCAATATCAGCATTTAGCAGAAGTTAAAAAAAGGTTATTGCAATTAACACAAACAGGTATTTGGGGAAGTGGCACTTTTATAATTTTGGGTTTATTTCCCTATACACGAGCATTACAAATGGCGCTGCTTACAGTTGCTAAAATTCCTGTTAAAGTAGGAATTGTACTCTTAGTAACTTACGTAGCAATTCGTTTTAGTTATGCTCTAATTGACAAGTTTACTACAACTTTAATTAGCGGTGGTGCTTTATTAAATTCAGAAACTTCTGAACGAATGCAATTGCGAGTTTCTACATTTTCAGGAGTAACGAAAAGCATTACCACTCTTATTTGGATGGGAATTGGTATTTTATTCGCTTTGATTTCATTAGGGATAGATATAGTTCCTTTATTAGCAGGTGCTAGTTTAATTGGTGTAGCTGTATCTCTAGCTTCTCAAAGTTTAATTAAAGATGCTATTAACGGCTTTTTAATTATTTTAGAAGATCAATATGCCCTTGGTGATGTGATTACTGTAGGAGATGTGGGAGGATTGGTAGAAAACCTCAATTTGCGAATGACTCAAGTTCGAGATGCGGAAGGACGTTTAATTACAATTCCGAATAGTGAAATTAAAGTAGTTGCTAATCTCTCTAGTCGTTGGTCACGGGCTGATTTAACTATACCAGTTTCCTACCAAGCTAACATTGATGAGGCTTTGAAATTAATCGAAAATGTGGCTTGGGATATGAATCAAGATCCACTATGGAAAAAACAAATCATTGAAAAACCGAGTATTTTAGGAATTGACAATTTTAGCGATCGCGGGATGATGATTCGCGTCTGGATTAAAACCCAACCTCTTAAACAATGGGATGTCGCTAGAGAATATCGTCGCCGCTTAAAAGTTGCATTCGATAGCGTCGGAGTTTCCATTCCCGTCCCGCAACAAGCCATTTGGATCAATGATGCACAGTTGTCTAATTACTCAGAATTTCCATCAATTGCAGCACCAGAAAGTTAAACACTATCAGGCATCTTTAATGACCTAATACCAAATTCAGATCAAGCTGCATAGAATTAGAGATTTTAATAATAATTAACCGCAGATAAACACGGATGAATTAATGGATTTGATGATTCTATGTAGCCTCACCTAAAATTGGTATAAATCTTAATTAACCCTCTTTGCTTTCCAAAACAAAATCTGTAGATGCGGTTTATAAGCCGTATCTGCTTTTTTATGCCTTTATGTATCAGGCTGCTTCTCTGATTAGGGGGGAATTTCGATTGTTTTCTTCCCATTTTAGTAAATTTGTACTATACTATAAAAATAGTCTTCAAACCTGGAAAGACTTATAGAAGATGGATTTTAAGGACTATACCTATGATGAAGCATTATATTCTCAGTCTTAACCCCACCGCCAAGCATGAATGGGATCGTTGTATTATCCGTGATCCTTTAACTGCAAAACGTCCAGATATAGCTAAATTAGTTTCTGAAGCTGTAGGTGCAGATACAGGTAATTATTTAATCAGTGTAAATATTGAAGTCACAGTATTAGAACAAGCGGCAACATCACCAGTAGAACAACTTTCCCTACCCTTTCCCGAAGTATCTGTATCCAACAAACTGCGGGAAGCAGCTTAAACAGAACCCTTGTAGAGATGTTCCATGGAACGTCTCTACATTCTTTTTTGGGCGTTGCTGATTAAGAGTATGATTTTGTTTCACGCAGAGGCACAGAGTCACAGAGAGTAAGAGTTTGAAATCATTGATTTTTGAATTTCATACCCTAATTGAGCAACGCCCTTTTTTGGAGATGTCTATTAAAAATCACGTTTATACCTCAAATCAGCAACACCAATTTTTGGAGATATCTAATATCTTGATCTGGAAAAAGAGAGATTTTAAACTAAATTAACTCCTTATCAATTACTAATGATTTTAGCAATTGTTGAATTTGCTGATTAATACTCTTCACATCAAAACGTTCACTAGCACTAATTCTGGCATTATTAGCAATATTTGCTATTTTAGCAGATTCTTGGACACAATTATTAATTACTTGGGCTAATTCTTGAGGTTCTTCTGGTGTAACTAAAAAACCATTAATGCCATCTTCTACTAATTCCATTGCCCCCCCAGAATTAGCTGCAATAACAGGTTTTCCGCAAAGCATACCTTCAACAATAACTCTACCAAAAGGTTCTGGGGCAATTGATGTATGTGCAACTAAATCACACATTGTCATTAATTGGGGAATATCTGTACGAAATCCTAAAAACTTGACTCGGTTTTCTAGTCCTAATTTTATAACTTTTTGGTGTAGATATTTGACATATTCATGTTCACCAAAAAGTGCATCACCTACTAAAATAGCTACCACATTCTGGGGGCATTTGTCAAGTGCATCAATTAAAATATGCTGTCCTTTCCATGGTGAAAGACGGCTAAAATGTCCAATGATAAATTTATCTTCTAACCCTAAATTCTGCCTTAATTTTTGAGTATCTAATTCATTAGTGCGATAATTTTGAGGATCAAATCCATTATAAACAACTTCGATTAAATTTGGTTTTCCTCCAGCTTGTAAAAATGCTATTTTACTCGCTTGAGAATTAGCAATTACTAAAGATGCAAAACGGTTAATTAAAGTAACAGCAACCCGTAAATTAGTTTGGCTAAAATGTTCTGTCGAAAGAATATCATGTAAATGATAAACCAAAGGACGACGCGATAAAAAACTTGCTAAAGCACCCACCACTAAGGCTTTTTGAGTATTAGCATAAATTAAATCATAATTTTGAGCGCGTTGAACCACCTTAAAAATAAGAGGAGTGAGTTGTTTTAAACTACCTAATGCTTGGAAAAAACTGCTATTTTTCCTCACCTTAATTACTTGATTAGTCAAAATATCTACAGGAATTTTATTTTCTTCAAGTAACTTTCTAAAATCACCATCTGCGAATAAACCGACAAGAGCATTTTTTCCATAAGGTTTAGCAATATCTACTAAACACAACTCAGCCCCACCCAGTTTACCACTTTGATCTAAAAATAGAATTTTCATCATCTTATATTGATTTATAACATTAAGCTAGGAGGACATGACGGACTTTTTGAGCAATATTAGTCCAATCAAAATTTTTGATTGTGTAATCACGACATTCTTCTCTAGAAGGTAAAAGCAGTTTACCTAACAGAATTTGTGCTAATTTATCAGCAATACTTTCAATACTAATAGATTCAGTAATTAAATCTGGAGAAAATGCTTGTAAAATTTCTGGCATACCGCCAACTGGTGTACATAAAACCGGAGTTCCACAAGCCAACGATTCAATAATTGCTAATCCAAACCCTTCAAAAGATTGACTTGGCATGACAGTTAAATCAGCCGATTGATAAGCTAGAGGTAAGTGTTCATCAGGTAAAAAACCTAAAAACTGCACATTATTTTCTAAACCTAATTCTCTAACTTGTTGTTGAAGTAAAGGTTGAATATGACCACGACCGGCTATAGCTAACCAGATATCAGGAATTCCTGGTTTAATTATAGCGATCGCTTGTAATAACTTATCAATTCCCATCCGATGAACTAAGCGACGGGAAGTAAATAGTATAGGCCGATTAGTCGGCCAGCCTAGTTTGGTTCTAGCATCATGACGTGATAGATGATTTTGAAAATGATCAATATCAACTCCACCGGGAATAATGTGAATTTTCTGCCAGGGAATTTGGTATTTTTGATGCAAAATCTGACCAAAAGCTTTACTAAGAACAATGAAGCGATCGCACCGATTATAAGTGCTTTGTTCTATTAGCTGCTTTTTTAACCAAATACTCAATTTCTGATTAATTACTTCTTCCTGACTTTCCGCAGCCCAAGGTCCATGGAAATTAAAGGTAATTGGTACTCCTTTAGGTAAAATATCTAAAATTGGAAAACTATATAATGCAAAATGTAGATTAATTGCATCAGGTTTACCTAATCTTGTTTTCTTAAAGTTATTGCGAATTGACCACAGTCTAGAACTAATCTTGGTATCTGGAAAAGCTAGATTAGTTAACTTTATGGGTATATGTTTATTATCTGTAGGTAAACCAACTCCACATAATTCTACTTGGTCTTTATGTGTTGCTAATTTATGCGTGAGTTCATAAACATACCGTTCTAATCCTCCGGGAGTTTTCGGAAACCAACCTGTACCCAAAGTTAGAATAGATGCAGATGCTGAATCCAATTTTGTATCTTTACTTTCCACTTAATTATCTCCTCTTATAGATATAATTTAGTAATCCTATTTGACTGCCAGCATCGGATATCTGACTTTTAGAAAAAGTCAGGGATATTATTGTTCACCAATAATGTATAATTTCTATATTCCTGATTTGCCCCTACCCAAATAACTCATTTCAGCATGATCTTCTAATACAGCACTCAAGATTAAAACCAGTCTAAATATGAAATATATAGCAAAAAAATATATTCATCTAGGAAATAGTCTGTGTTTATAAAAGATACTCATAGACATCTCCAGAAATTAAATATTTCTTATCCACAAACCTTGTCAAGACTTGCTAGAGAACATCTTTAGATTTTGTGGGAAATGTCTAATATAGAGCAGATAGAAGATAGCAAATTTATTTATAAACAATTAATTTTCAAGTGTCAATATTCTTTCAGCAAGAGTTCTTTGTGAACTAAGAAAAATTACTACCTGTAAATATTATACTGAATTCTAAACAAACAGTTTGATATTTGTGGCATAGCCTAACAAGAATTGTCTATCAAAAAAGAATTATTTTTATTAATAAAAATGTATGAAATGTTGCTAATACTTATGAAGTGAGCAATAACAATTATATCTAGAGATAATCAGTATTCATGTATTGAGTATAATTTCTTTTTTTGAAGAGGATATTTAATTAATAAAGTTTTGATGAAATTATCTTCCTAGTTGGATTTATTTGCTAGTTTATGGGATACATTTTAGAAACTGCATGGTTGGTTTAATAAGATATCGAGCGCATCAATACTATTTAATAGTTATCCATTGTTTCTTCCGGATTTTTACGGTCTTATCCCAAATTAAGATGAAGCTGCATAAGATCAGATTTCAAGAATAATTGACCGCAGATAAACGCAGATAAACGCGGATGAATTAATGGACTTTGTGCAGCCGCACATAAAATTGGTATGACCTAGTTTTAATAGATAAATCACTGGAAATTCAACTGTTTATCAAACTACAGAAAAATTGTCATGAACAATACATTTTTTACGCATATTAGGAAAACTTGCCATAAAATATATCAATATATTAATAGTTTGGTTAACAGGAAATATTGGCGCAAAAAAATAATATTCAACATTTTACTTGGTGTTACTTGTGGTCTTATGGTGACATTTGCTGGAATGGCCATGGATTTTGCTACAACTAAAACACCTAAAATAGCTAAAACTAAAACTTCTGAAGTTACCTATATAACTTCTTGGTTGGGTAATACTATTGGCAATGGTAAATTGCGAGTACAAAACAACATTGAAGGAATGTATGTTAAAGATGATGGAACAATTTATACAAACAGTATTTGGGATGAGGCTGGCAGTGAAGCAGGAGTATATAAAGATGGTAAACCAATTTTTGTCCTTGAAGATACTCATGGTTGGTATCGGTTAGGTGGTAAAGCCATAACAGTAAATAACAAATATATTTACTTGGCTATGTCTCAAGGAGGACTAGATAAAACCAAACAAGATTATCCTCCCAAAGGTCAGACATGGTACTGTGTTAGACGCTATGACTTAAAAGGGAAACCTGCCCCTTTTGGTAAAGGTAATGGCTGGGATAAAAGTATGTTAATTACCAGCAAAAGTAATGCAGTGACTGGATTAGCAACGATAGATAATCAACTATTTGTTAGCAATGCTAATGAAAATATGGTTCGGGTTTATAATACCGAAACAATGGAGGAAATAACTAGTTTTTCTGTTACCAATCCAGGAAATATCACCATTGATAAAAAAGGTGGGTTATGGATTATTCAAAAGAAAAAAGGTAGCACTCCTGGAAAAGTTGTTAATTATTCTCAGACAGGAAAGAAATTACCCCAACAAATTATAGATATTGACGAACCATCAGCATTAGCTATTGATAATCGAGGTCGGCTGTTAATAGGAGAAAATGGTGTTAGTCAACAAGTGCTGATTTATAATATTAATAATCAGCCAGTTCGCGTTGATACATTTGGCGATAAAAACGGTATTTTTAGTGGTGTACCAGGAGAAGTAAAAAATTCAAAACTCTATGGGATTACCGGAGTCGGTGCAGATGCCACAGGTAATCTTTATATAAACAATAATGGTTTCAATAGATCAGGAACAGATTTAAGAAAATTTTCCCTGTCAGGACAAATACAATGGCAATTACTAGGATTAATATTTGTAGATAATGCCGATACTGATCCCAAAACAGATGGTGTTCATCTATTCACAAAACAAGAAGAATATGTGATGGACTATAGTAAGCCACCTGGTAAAGATTGGACTTATAAAGCTTACACAGTTAATCCTTTTAAATATCCTCAAGATCCACGTTTGCATACATCACCTGATGGTACTTGGATGCGGCGTATTCAGGGAAAACCTTTTTTATTCCTGACAGATATGTTTGGCAGCTTTTTACAAATTTATCGTTTTCAACCAAATACAGACGGTAAAATTGCGATTCCGGCGGGGATGTTTGTAGGTACTAATGATAAAGGTGAACAAGCTATTTCGGGAAATTGGCCACCTTCTCAACCGACAAAAGGAGAATGGATTTGGCGCGATATTAATGGGAATGGTGCATTTGAAAAAAATGAGTATGACAGCAGCCAAGATTATCCCTATATGGGTGGTTGGTGGGTAGATAGTAAAGGTGATATTTGGAAAACTTTGCGAACTCAAGATGGTATTCGTCGTTATCCTTTGCAGGGAATAGATGCTAAAGGAAACCCGATTTATAACTATAGTTCGATGCAGAAAATCCAGACTCCTAGCATTTTTAAAGACTTGCGACGGATTGAGTATTTTCCAGAAACAGATATTATGTATTTGTCAGGTTTTACGATGGAACATCCTGCATTTGCTGATGATGCCAAAGTTATAGGATCGGAAATTGCTCGGTTTGATAATTGGAGTAAAGGAAATCGCACTCCCAAATGGCGAACTGTAGTTCCCTATGACACTACAGGTAAGGGGCAAGTTTCTACCGCAGCCATGAGTATAGCTGGTGATTATGTATTTGCAGTGACTGTAAAAACGGCAGAGGTATATGTTTATAAATCTGCAACAGGAGAATTGGTGAGAAAGATGACTCCAGGACCAGAAGTAGGGAAGGAAAGTGGCTGGGTTGATATTCCCTATGGTATCCGTGGTTTTCGCCGTGCTAATGGTGAATATCTTGTATTTGTAGAGGAAAATTGGAAAGGGAAGGTGCTTATTTATAGATTTAATGGGTAATTTGAAAGTTCGAGATTGTTGTTCTTCTTCCTGACTTCTGTAGAGACTTTCCGCTGGAATGTCTCTACTAAAAAATGTTTCAATCAAGAATTGTAAGGGTGAAGTATTTGGTGTAAGGGCGAAGCATTCGGAAAATAAACTTGGGAAAAACCGATAATTTATCGTCCGAATGCTTCGCCCCTACAGGATAGGGTTCAATTTAGATTCTGTACTTCATTGATCTACAATCGGCTGTATTTGTGAGAAATGCTAGATTAAGTAGGTAGATGCTAATCAACCCAACTATGTAACGAACTGTAAATTACCCAAAACTCTTGGGATTGCTGCGTTCCACTCCGTTCCACTCGCAATGACATAGTTACAGCACTTCCCGCTCTAATGAAATACAATGGAAGGCGGGGAAACCCCGCCCCTACGGGTTTGACAATAAAAAACTGTACCTCATAACAGAGGGAAGTGCTGTATAAGTTTTCCCACCTACTTATTTGTGAGAAATGCTAGATTAGCTAATCTGAATTAACTCTTTTTTACTAATGTGCATAGCAATTCCTTTTTCATAATAAGCGGCTTCATTAATAAAAATGGGATAGACAGTAGAATTTCCTTGATATAAAATTTCTTTACCTGCAAAAGTTAGAAACATAGGATCACCAGGATGCAATGGTTCATAATCCCTAAACTGAAGTTCGGGGTGTACCATAGCTTGAATTTCTCCTTCTGTATTTCTAGGATAATCAATTATTCCCATGGATTGATAAACTGTCATAATCTGATTTTTTGGCAAATTTTTACCTTGGTTATATGCTTCAAAATAATCTAAAATAGCATAAATAAGCTGTTCAGTTTGTTGAAATAATTCAGCATTTAAAATTCCTTGGGGTACAGCACCAACTTCCAGAGCAAAACCTAATTCACTCAAGGAACGGAGAAAACCACTGCCTTTGGGTTGTGGATGGAGATAAACTTTTACTAGAGGATTAATTGCACTTAAATCAGCCGCTAATCCAAGTAATACGGGATGGTCACTACCCAGAATAATACATAATCCCATGTTGGCAGTAGTCGTATGTAAATCAATAATTACATCTACAATTTTCTGGTTTGGTGGGTGTAGTATGGCTTGAATTTCTTTGGCTCTTAATTCTTCGTAGCTTGATGTTTTTGTATCTAGAGATTCAGATTCAATAAAGCAGCGATTCAAGTCTTTCTCAATATATCTTGTGCGGGCAATAATAGCTTGAGGATTACCAAGTAATGATAGAGTTTCAAAACTTTGTCTGTAAATTAAATTGGGATATTGCTGAAACTTTTTGACCAAATAAATTCCTGTTAATTCGTTGCCGTGATTTCCTCCCACAATGGCCAAGGAGTTAATTTTATTCATACATACCTCTTTGCTATCAAAGTGAGAACATTCTATCAGCCTATAGCACTTCCATTTGATTTATAAAAATTCCCAGCCGCAGAACCCCGACTTCACGAAAAAGTCAGGGTTATTATGGTTTAGCTATATAGCAGGATTCAGGAGGACTATTACCTGTCACTTGTCACCTGTTGCCTACTATAGTATTTATGTCCGGCCATAGCGATCGCCAAAAATCCCCAAAGAATCATCCCGGCTATACTCAACATCCCGCTATAAATAATTAACTGAGCGCAACAACTCAGACCAATAGCGCGAGCAGCACTGAGAAAACTATCAAAACGTCCTTCGGCGTAATTACTAACACTAATAACTATCAATATTAATCCACCAAGATAGGGAATTGCACCTATCCAACCCAAAGTGAAAAACATATCTAAAATACCGCTATCAATTACAATTACCTCTATTTGTCCAGTTTTTTCATTCACCTTCCAAATATTGCCAAAACCATTACCAATTACATTAGAAAGAGCTAAATTGAGGTTGCGATCATAAGTTGCGGATCTATCCTTAAAGCTACCATCTTTTTCCAAGTTAGAAAAAGTTTCTAAGCGAGTCGTAATCACTTTAGAAATAGGTTCAATATTTACCAAGGGGACAACACAGATTGTCATCATTAAAATTATGGTAATTAACCGCATTTGAATGCGCGGTTTTACAGAACCAAAAATCATAATTGTTCCTAACAACCAACCACCCCAACTACTACGGACTTGGGTGAGTAAAAACGACAAATAACCCACAGCAGAAGCCGGAAAGATGAAAGGACCGGAACTAGTAAATAATAATAGCAACCCAGCTTGCATCACAGTAGCAAATGGACCAGGTGAATGTAATGTACTCCAAACCCGCATTCCAAAAGGTACAGGTTTTCCAGCACTGGTAAACATTTTCGATTGCAGTAACCAATATTGATCCCATTCAGGAGCAACAACAAATTGATAAATACCGTAAGCACCAAGGATGAATACACCCCAAATAAAGATGCGTTGAATGTTCTGGCGATAGCTAGGGTAATCTCGCCAATTAGAGAAGAGGTGAAAAGCAAAAATTATGGGACTTAGCCAATCTAAAAAACTGCGAATTACTGCTACTGGTTGATTATAAACTAAACCCACTAAACACCCATAACAAACCCCTATAAAACCCAAAACAAATGGCAGTCCACCTTGACGAAACGTGCTAGGTAGATGTTTAAAGAAGGTGATTATAGTGATAAATACCACTAAATAGGGAGCAATTAACATTTGTCTGGTAGGGTCCCAGCCAATTTTATAGTCAACCAAACGAGTAATTAAAGGAGTGAGAAACCACACCCACCAGGTAAAGCCGATATAGTGAATGGGATGTCGCAAATATAAAAATATGGCGACTAAAAATGTCATTGCGGGAAAAACGAAGCGTAAACTGGCTGTACTGGTAAAGTAGCAAGCTGTTGTTAAAAAGATAAAGCCAAGGATAATGATCCAACTTTGAGCAGATCGATCTTGGGGCGAAAATTGTTCTTTTAAAACAGTGTTGAAAAGTATCGGTTTAGAAATCACTTTAATTTCGATATTGGCTAAAAAACTGAACCTAACTAAATCTGCATTAATAGCTCAGATGGTGTTTTTCCATTTGTTTATATTGTTGATATCCTAACCATCTACCCTGTAAAGATGCTTGCAGTTTTTTAGTTACTAATTCTCCTTGTTTGGGAAAAAGTCGCAGCCATTGACATATTCCTAAACTTTCTCTTGTTCCTACTAAAACCGACCAGCATAAAAAGACAATGCGACGGAAAGGAGAAAGATGTTCTAATAAAACTAAGGTTTCGTTGTGGACTAAATTAATTAAGGCGATGTCATTAAAATTGTGGCGTTGATCTTCATCAAAACGTTGGGCTGGATAGTGATCTACAGCAATGCTGGGATCATAGATCATTTTCCATCCGGCTCTTTTGAGAGTGAGAGTAAAGGACATTTCAAAATGTACTTGTGCGCCTGTACCCCGCATTCTATCATCAAATCGCAATTTACCGATCGCTTGAGTCCGAAAACTCATATTCACACCTTTGAGAACATCAACTTCACGGGGTGCGCCTACTCCTAAATGATGGTTGCCAATCACACGCCCACACCATTGCAATTTGCCCACTATGGAACGAGAACCAGCTTCTAGCTTGTCTCCTTGATAAACCCAATCACGGCCACCAACGCCGCCAATAGCACCATTGACGCTGAAGTGAGAGTTAATTTTCGCTAACCAATCAGGATGGGGGGCAGCATCGTCATCAGTGATGGAAACAATGTCTCCTTGTACTTGGGCTAGTCCGGCATTGAGGGCGGCTACGACTCCCGGCTGGGTAACAGTGACAATTTTGAGGGGTAGGAGATAGTACGGAAATTGGTCAAGGAACTCCTGGGTTTCTGTGTCTGTATCTCTGACAACGATGATCGCCTGATCAACTGATTTAGTTTGCTGTTGCAGGGCTTTCAGACAGCGGGCTAAATCTTGCGGACGACGATAGGTGGGGATGAGAACTGTGTTTCTCATGGGTAATTAACTCCTCAAATATATCTAAATAGGTTTGTGCCATTGTTGACCAGCTATGTTGTTCAGCGACAGTACGGGCGACTTGACCCATTTTTTGCCGCAATGAGCGATCGCTATTCAACAACTCCATGGCATCGGCTAAAGCATCAACATCGTCACAGTCGGCTAAAACAATGCCACAATCAGGATTAAGTAAATCTGCTGCACCGGTAGTAGTCGCAGTAATTACTGGCAACCCCGAAGCCATCGCTTCAATCACTACCAATCCAAAGGGTTCATAGCGGGAAGGAAACACAAATAAATCTGATGCCCGTTGAATTTGTGGCATATCATGGCGATAACCTAAAAAATGCACTCTTTCACTAATATTCAGCATCTTTGCCATTGCGGGATACGGGCTATCTTTTGTATCTCCCACAACTGCTAAATGTAGTTCAGGAACTTTTACTAAAGCATGAAGTACAGTGTCTAAATTCTTGCGAGGAATGCGAATATCCCCAGCAAATAAAGCCAAAGTTACATTTTCAGGTAATCCCAAAGCAGTACGATCAGAGACACCAGGGGAAAATTCTTGTAAATCTACACCATTGACAATGACGCGAATTTTCTGGCGGGAAATACCAATATTTACTAATTCTTGAGCTACTTTTTCAGAGACAGCAATTAGAATTTTTGCTTGCTGAAAAGCCTGTTTTTCCCAATAAGCATTAGCCGCAGTAAATAACCATTGATAGAACCCATACAAATCTTTACGGGTGCGGGAAATATGCACAGGCGATCGCCACCATGAATTATGCACAAAATGCACAGCATTCACATCTGCTGCACCCATCGTAATCGCACCATTGACTTTAATTAAATCCAAATGATCACGGTTTTTCTTTAACCAATCACCGCTTTTTTTGGCAAAAATAAAATTGCGGATAAATTCTGTTGGATACCCAGAAACGGGAATAGAAATCCAATCAACTGCACTATTTTCTGCTAACTCTGGAGTAACTTCACTAGCTAATAACGTTAAGTGATAACCCCGACGAATTGCTTCTAGAGCAACTTCATAATTAACTCTTCCTTGACCATCACCTTTTTTAATTTTGTGAGTAACAATACAAAGTCTCACTCATCACCTCTGGAATTTATTGAATTTACCGATTATGAAACCTTTAAAATTTTATTACTCAAAATCCGGGGAGTAAAACTAAGAATCAGAGCTACCAAAGTGCGTAAATTAAACTTCTGTTCGCTCAAAGTCTGCCAAAAATAAGGACGGGCTGCGGAGATTTGTTGATCTCGTAATAAACCAATACCTAAAGTTGTATTCGCTGTTAACCATTGTTTTTTAAAGTATTGATGAAATTCCTGTAAATTTTTATCTGCCATAAAAATTTGATAACAGAATATCTCACTTTTAGCCTTACGAATTTTTGCTTGTGTATTACGACTACCACTCAACAGAGTATCAGTTTGTTCATGTTCCCGATATCTAGTTAATTTTTCAGGAACATAGTAAATTCCATAGCCAGAAACACAACACAGATATGTTAAATATAAATCCCACATTCCCCCAACTTCGGCAGGAATACTATCCCAATCAAGGACACCATTGCGAATTACACAAGCAGCCGCAGTGGGGATACTTTTATCCACCAAGCCAATTTGAGTAAAATTTTGATGAACTCCAGCCACAATTTGATCTCGCTTATAACTACGGGTATTGTTTTCAGTAGCAGCAAGATTTATTTTACTATCACCATCTATAATATATTGGTCACAAAATGCTAAGATCAAATCGGGATTTGTTTCTAAATGGGGTACAAGTTTAGATAAAAAATCCTCATTCCACATATCATCATCATGAAGACTAGCAACATATTTTCCCCGTGCCATTTTAAAAGCATTAAACTGATTACCTAACATCCCAATATTTTGTTCATGTCGCCAAAATTTAATGCGTGAATCTTGAAAAGATTCAACCATTGCTTGAGGATTTTCAGAACTACAATTATCAGAAACAATAATTTCCAGATTTTGATACTTTTGTTGAATGGCGCTAGTAATTGCTTGTTTGAGATATTCTAGGCGATTATAGGTAGGAATGATTACACTCACCAGCGGTTCTAGTGAATTCATATTTATAGACATAAATTCTACCTCATTAATTTTTAGCATTGACAGTAACAGGAGAAAAC
Organism: Anabaena sp. UHCC 0204; assembly: GCF_009711975.1. Taxonomy (GTDB): domain Bacteria; phylum Cyanobacteriota; class Cyanobacteriia; order Cyanobacteriales; family Nostocaceae; genus Dolichospermum. The sequence goes on along the minus strand of NZ_VIKW01000003.1, from coordinate 67,329 downwards.
AAACTATCGGGAATTTTTGTTTGTTCTTGGGAAACTATTTCTAATAAACGTAAAGCAGTAGGCGCAGGAGTATAATATTTCATGGCCCAAATTCTGCCTTCTTTAGCAATATATTCGAGAACTTCGGGATTTTCTACAATTCTATCTATTGTGGCTTGGATATTATTCAAATCTACACCAATATAATGTCGCCAATTTTCAGGCATTACAGGTAGAGAAATTCCATATTTTTCAAAATCCACATGAAAGGTAACACATCCTGCGGCTAAAGATTCCCAAAATCGCCAACTATCCCATTGGACAATTGTTTTTGATTGTAAGTTTAACTTGGCTAAACATTGTTTAATCATGCGATTAACTAAGTTACCAGGATTATTAGGCCAAGTAGGTACAAAAAAACCACCAAAGCAAGTACAAGCAACAGATTCTTGCAGCCGTTGATAATAATTTGGATAGTGTCTACCACCAGTTTGTAAATATTGTAGATAATGATATCCTACTTGAGGATGATGACGAGGATCATCAACTACGTCATTAATAGAGAGAATATCTTTAATCTGGGGAATAAGTTGACTACAGCTAATATTTCTGACAGAATGTCCAGATTTCCAATGTCGAAAATTTACCAATATTTGTTTTTTTCTATCAGCAAAATCTGGGATTGTGTTCAGTTCTTGCAAAATGCGATTACTCAGTCCAAATGCCCAAGGATGAAAGTTATCACCATAAGTTAATTTACTATTCAGATGAGTTCGGAAAATAAAGTCAAATTGCTTAAATTCTGGTCTTTTAGTATAGGTTTTATCATCATCTTCACCATCCAAATAAATAGTTATATATTGACGTTGTGGATGAAATAATTTTTCTGGCAATTGTTGACGAGTATGATACCAATAATTGGTAAGGATAACAATAGAACAATCATCAGGTGTCACATGATCATGATATTGAAACAGATATTCTGATGTTTCTAAGGAATTTTGCCAATAATTAGCATTAGAAAAAAACGATATTCCTAATTCTCGAAAACCTTCAGCTAGACAAATTAATAGATGTTGAAATTTATCCCCTATAGGAATATTTTCTTGAGAGTCACAGTAAAAATATATCTTGAGGGGAATTTTCGGTAAACGATTATTTATCATCTAGAACTCCTATTTGATTTTTGTTAGCATAGTCTGCTCGTTGCCCTCACAAGACGGAAGATACATTGATGTTTTTCTATTGGTTATATTTAATATTTCAATTTTGAAATTCAAAATCAGTGATAGTTTGAGAATATATTGCCATTAATCTTTGAATATGAACCTCAATCGTAAATTCTTGCTGAAATAAAATCTGACCTTGTTCACCCATAAGTCGGCTTTTTTGATAATTTGTAGCCAATTCAGCGATCGCATCAGACAATTGAGAAATGTGATTATGTGATACAAGAATACCTGTTTTACCATCTTTTACATATTCAGGAATACCACCGACTGCACTGGCAATAACAGGACGATAATGAGCATAAGCTTCTAGGGTTACTAGCCCAGCCGGTTCAGGCCAAAGACTAGGAAATACCACCGCAAAGCATTGGTGATAAAGATGTGCTAGTGCTTCTCCTTGACACCAACCATGCCACTTAATCCGATGACTCAAACCCATTTGATCTACTAATTTTTCCATATCAGATTTTGCCCAACCATCACCAGCAATATCCAGATAAATACGCTGATCAGTGTTTGCTAAACATTTAATCAACCATTCAATTCCTTTATCAGGAACAATTCGACCAACAAATAAAATTCTTTGTTGTTGATGAATATTTTTAGTTAATGGTTCTGTGTAATTTTTAGGTTGTTGTACACCACAGGGTAATGTAATTACACGGTGAGGTGATATACCATTTTTAATAATTTGCTTTTTTACATAGTGACTATTAGCAATAATAGGAATACTTAGTTTTTTAAGAACTGTAAAAGGATGGTACGTACTCCACAAATTTTGTGCAATGTTGGGAATTCTACGACTACCACAACCATCAACTAAATGTCCCCAAGTACATCCTAGAGGGTTCATCATGCGATCGCACTGCTTTTGACGATCTGTTAAATATTTTGTCCCACTCGGACAGTAGCTAGAATGATTATGTAATGTAAAGACTGCTGGACATTCTTCCTTCCATTCCATCAACATTTCTCGATCATGAAAATGCAGTAATTTATACTGACTTTGATCCATATTCTTGAGAGAAGTAATCAAATTTTTACTAACTTCATAAATTTGTGAATTTATCAAAGAAGTTATATAAGTTTCTAACCCACCACCACCCTCAAGACTAATACTAGAGCAATGATGTATCCTCTTTTCATGAACTACGGTATTATCCATCATCAAAATAGTCTGATAAATAAAAATATGAGAATTACGCCATGATCAAACAATAAAAACTGTGTTTAAAGTTCTTAGAAATTAAGGCTTTATTTTTTCGACTATTTTTGTCCAAGTAGGGGCGAAGCATTCGGAAAATAAATTTGGGAACAAACCGATAAGTTATCACCCGAATGCTTCGCCCGTACAGGAGTCAGAAGTAAAACTAGCTTTGTGTATATGTTTCAATTTAGATTTTATACCTCATTGATCTCCAATTTGCTATAAATTAACATCAGTTTGTTAACAGATACTAAGAGCAAGTGATTAATTAATACCTTCACTTTTTCATAGGAATTACGCAATAACTCTCTAAAACTCTTATTTCGACCTGTCCTCTGCGTTTCGTTTCTTCATGATTTTGCGTAAGTCCTGTTTCAATGTAGCCAGAGTCTTATTAATAAGAGAATATAAAAAATATACCATCCTGTGAAATATATCTCTGTCCTTTCCTGATATATTAAACAGGACTTACGCAAAACAGAACGGAAGTAGGGGTAATTCATGAATTACCCCTACGCAAGAATCAGGTTTTGAGTTCAATCTTGCGTAAGTCCTATTAAAACAGAACAGATTCCTAGCCAACAAAATTAATTAGATATTTTTTAAAGTTACTAAGCTATTTTAATAACCCTTCTTGCACAAAGATTTGGCGCAATTGTTGTTGATAATTTTCTAAATTAAATTGTTTAGCAGTAGTTCTGGCAAATTTTTCCATCTCTGATCTAATCGTTTTATTCTCCGCTAAAAATGTCAATTTATCAGCTATAGCTTCTATATTTCTAGGTGGTACAATAAACCCATTTACTCCATTATTTACCACATCAGCCGCACCACATTGAGACGTGACAATTACAGGTAGTCCAGAAGCCATTGCTTCTAATGCAACTAAACCAAAACCATCTTCTACAGAAGGTAAAACTAAAACAGAAGATTTACCAAATATCTCCGTCGGATCATCCTGACTAAAATCCCGAAATTCTTGTTTAATATTTATATGTTGACTTAATGTTTTTTCCATGAATATTTTCAATCCACGAGTTGTAGTTCCACCCACAATCAATAATTCGGAATTAGGAATATTAGCTTGTAAAAAAGCATTAACTAAATAAATAACTCCTTTTCTTGGTTCAATTGTACCTACATATAAAACGCGGAAAACTTGATCAGCCTTCGTCACAGGATGAAATCTATTAGTATCTACAAAAGGTCTGAGAACCGCAACTTTTTCTGATGTATATCCAGCTTGAATAAAAGTTTTTTTAGCAACATCAGAAAGCACTACAATTAAATCTGCTTGTTGACATTCACCTTCAAAACGATCTAGCATTTTTGGATTCATTTTTGCTACAGTAGAATCACCAATAAATTCTAATTCTTGGTGAATTTGTGACTGCATAAAAGGTAAATAGTTATTTAAACAATATAGCCAAGCTTTTGCACCTTTAGCTTTAGCTGTTTTAAATCCTAAATTAGTTTGTCCTGCTACCCCCATAATTAAATCGCAAAATTGAGATTTTAAAGTTTTACTTACTTGTTTATCAAAATATAAATCCCCCATTAATACAGCCCAATCATGACGACGACGTAAAAATGGCGTATTTAGTAATCTTTGACTCCAACGAGAATATCCCATTGAATAAACAGGAAAATTAGTTTTTGGTGCTTCTAAATCAGCAGATAATACAGTTAAATCACCAATTTCACTTAAACCTAAAGCTGCATTTTCTAAGCAAATTCCTTGTCCTCCTTTACCTAAACTCGTATTGCAAGTTAATGTAATTTTCATGATTTTAAGTTTGATTTAAAACAGACATCATTGAATATTTGTAAATAGTTTTGAGCTAAATTTTTATAACTCAGTTCTGCATATAAATGAGAGCGATTAAATCTGAGAGGATCACCAGCAAATTTAGCTTGAGCAATATAAGAAATTACTTGCATAATAGCTTCTATATCTGTTGGTTCAACTAACCAAACACCTGGTTTATCTTGTAAATAATCTCTATTCTCTCCTGGAGGAACTGCTGCTAGAATGGGTCTATCTGTCATCAAATATTCATAGGTTTTACAGGAAATTCTGCCCCCTGGAGTTCCGTCTAGACGATTTGGTAAAGTTATTAATAATAAATCTGCCTGTCTAGCTAATTGAATAGCTTGGAAGTGAGGTAATGGCTCTAATACAGTGACTACATCTGCAATATTTTGATTTTGTAATACCCGATTCACTACAAATTCTGGAAAACTATTACCATACACAGAAAGTTTAATTTTGCTTTCCCATTCCGGGTTTTGAGAGATGACTTTTTTGATAGCTTTACCCACAAAAACTGGACTAGAACTGCGATAATCAAGTTTCGAGCGGTGATAATATCCCCATTCTAGCCAGGCTTTATAAAGTTTTTTAGCTAAATTTTTTTCGGAAGGAAGATGATAAAATTCATACCAGCCATTCATCCCACCTGTATAAACAATATCGAAATATGAGTTATCATTTTTTAATTCAATAGGAGTAGTAAAATCCTCTGGATCTGCGCCACAACGAATTAGATTAAATTTGGATTTTTGAGATGCAGATTGACGATTTTTAACTAAATCTAAATTGAATTGAGAAACATAAACTACTGCATTTGCTTGTCGGACATAAAAGTTTTCTAACCAGCGTTCAAGATGATGATGTAACCAACTGACGGCATTAGAGTGCATATCAGTACAACTAAGTGAATCATCTAAACTAATTACCAAAGGCAACCCTGTGAGGAATTTAAGTGCAATTCCCACCAACCCGGCAGAATAGGGCATCATAATCACAAAAATAGCATCGGGTTTTTGCTGCTTAATTAATTGGTAGCCTTTCAATAATGCAGGTAAAAACCAAAATATTTCTGGATCTGGCCAAATCAATAATGTTATTATCTTCTCCAATCTCAGTTTATTTAACCATTTAATTAAAGTTTGAGGATACAAACTTTTGATATAATGTATGTGAGAGTTTTCTGATAAATAACCACCAGTTGTACCTGTTAATACATGAATCTGCCAAGTTTTTTGAAATTCTCCTAATAGTTTATTAGCCCTATGAGCAATTGGTGTTTTTAAGGGTGGTAAATCATAGGCTATACAAAAAAGTGTTGGCTGATTGGGTGACTTTTCTACTAATTTATTGTGAGAATCGGCAGATTTTCTGACTTTAGAAAAACTCAATGGCAAAAAGTTCCACAAAGAATTATTCATTTTGCATACATTTGTTAACTCGTGAATATCTATAAATTGCGATTGAGAATCAATCTAGAAATCCTATTTTATTCCTCCCGTATCAATTCTCTGCATCCCTGAAAAGCTTGAGTAATGAACCTTGATTATTGATCAGCTTAACTATCGCTAGTAGGTCTAATTTCATATTGCATTTGGTGATATTGCCAAAGCTTCCCTTTAAGTTCTAGTAACTCTTGATATTTACCCTGTTCTACAATTTTACCTTGTTCCAAGACGACAATTTTATCAGCCTTAGCAATAGTAGAAAGACGGTGAGCGATCGCAATTACTGTCCGCCCAACAGAGAGTTTTTCTAATGATTCTTGAATTAAACGCTCAGAAACAGAATCTAAAGCACTTGTAGCTTCATCTAAAATCAAAATTTCGGGATTTCTGAGTAATGCGCGAGCGATCGCAATTCTTTGTCTTTGTCCCCCTGACAATCGAATCCCTCTATCTCCTAATTGTGTATTAAAACCTTCAGGCATTTCTAGAATAAATTCAAGAGCATTTGCCAGTCGAGCCGCTTCTCTAATTTGCGATTCTGTGGCTTTTGGTGTCCCATAAGCAATATTTTTCCAAACAGAAGTATTGAAAATAAATGTATCTTGACTAACAACTGCTATTCTCCGACGAAGAGAGTTAATTTCAAATTTGCGAATATCAACTTCATCTATATAAATAGAGCCTTCAGTAGCATCATGAAATCGAGGAATTAAATCTGCTAATGTAGTTTTACCAGCACCAGATGAACCCACTAAAGCCGTCATTTTCCCCTGTTCAATCGAGAGAGTAACATCATGTAAAATCCGTTGATTGGGATTATAACCAAAATCAACAGATATTAAATCAATGGATCTTTTCAAACCAGGAAATTTAAGTTTTCCATTTTGAAAATAGATTTTATCATCAGGTTTTAATAGATTCTTGATATTTTCTACTGCTCCTGCTTGGGTACTTAAAAAAGCTACTACTCCATTCAAATCCTGAGTCATGGGGATAATTCGGAACAGTACAAAGAAGAACGTTAACAAAGCCGAAACTTTCATTAAACCTGTGACGATTGCCACAATAATCATACTAATCAAAATCATCGTAGCTATACTCTCTGCTAGAGGTTTAACTACCAAGGAAATCCAATAAACTCGTTTCCAAGTATCAACTATTTTTTCACTCGCTTGATAATATCGTTTTCGCTCAAATTCTTGAGTAGAAAAAGCATGAATTGTGCGGATACCTTCGACAAACTCTAGTGTCCTAGAAGTAAAATTATCATTAGCTGTAGTAATCGCAAAGCTACGTTCTCTAATTTGTTTATTTAGTGTAGATAATCCCACCGCTAAAAGACTAAATAGCAAAATCGAAACTATAGAGAGTTTCCATGAAAGAATAAACAAAGAAATAGAATAAACTATCAGTGTGAAGCTTCTAGTGGTTAAAAAAGCTATACCACCGAAAATCTGTCTAATTCTCTCCATTTCACTGGTGAGTGTATTAATTAATTCTCCAGATTTTTTCTGGCCAAAATAACTGAGACTTTGAGCTTCTAATTGTTCAAAAATTCGTTTGCGGAAATTGTCTACTAAGCTGACTTCACTAAACTGAATGCACAATTGTCCCAGGTAGTTGAACAATGCACGCATACAGGTGGTAATTACAATTAAAGCCGATACTCGATATAATCGCTCATTTGCGGAAGCATTAATTCCTAAAATCAAAATATCAAACCATTCAACTCCTGTTTGCACAGGTTCTGCACCAGGAGTGGTTAAGCTTTGTAGAAATACCAACAAAAATCCTAAACCAAATCCCTCTAAACTGGCAGATATTACTGAAAAAACTACAGCTAAAATTGCCACCAACCGAAAATGTTTAAATTCTCGCAATATTAACCGATTATTTTGCCAAAAACTTGTAGATTGCAAGATTTTCACGGTTGAGGGTATAAATTTAGAATCCATAAACATTTGAAGTTGTTATTTTGATAATTAAGCACAGAAGCATCAACTAAAAGAACAATAAATATTCTTAAATTGAGTTGTTCCGAATAAGATGACAAAAACCATAAATGCAATTACAACTTTGGTGAAAATCGTTATAAAGCTCTATCTGCATAGGTTTTTTGTTTTGAATTAGCTACATAATTCATGCTTGAAAATATCAAACCAGGAAATTTTTATCATTTGGATAAATATATATTTATCCTAGATTGTAGTCCAGTGAATTTTAAATCATCACTCCTATTTTTCTAAGTTTAGATTCACTACTTCCTCTAACGACAAACAAGGATTATTAATTAAGTAAAATTTACCCTGTAACACATTCAGTAAATTAGACACATTTTCCAGAAAGTATTTACCTACACCAGGTAGAAAATTTGTAATTTCATTTTTAGCAATTGAGCTAAACTTAATTGCCTGAAAAAGTTGACCTTTTTCTCCAACATACCATTCATAATCAAACAATAATTTGGGAGAATATACCTGCATGACAATAAATAATCCCAGCATGAATGGACTTGTCAACAGCAACAAAGATAAAGCTAAATTCCAATCAATAATTCTTTGGAAAATTCTGAATATTTGATTACCTTTTTTGGGTAATTTCTGATATTTAGGAATATTGATAAAGATGGGTTTATTAGCTTTTTTACAGGCATTTGCCCAAAATCTCAATAGAGAATTACCGAGTTTTGGATCTACACTCACTAAATTCACTGAAGAATGTTTTAAACACTTGACTAGGGATTCTGCATCTTCTACTAAATTTAAATAGGGCTGTGGTGATTGTGTAGAAGTTTTCACTAATAACTTTCCTCTGCGCCATTTTAAGGTACAAGATGATGGATTAATAGTGTCAAATTCAGGAGAGATAATAAGGTTATTATTTAGACTAGGAATAACTGAAGTTGTCATATATATTGTCAGGAATAAAGTAGTAAAAGGTTGACTGGAAATATCCGCAGAGGAAATTATTATCAGTATTTCCCTATGGTTATCTCCACTATAAAATAGTCAGGTTGTCCTTAGCTTGAGGCTGGGAATATGTGTCTCAATCTCTAGAATATAAGACTCTCGATAAATAGATCATCAATAAGCAACTTCTTTATTTACTCTTTAAATAGATATTCCTTTTTTCTATAAAATATCAAGTTATGATAAATTGAATTAATTGTAACTAAATAAAATTAACCAATATTTTGTGACTTGCAAAACATATTTTTTTGTTATTTATCATTTGTAGCAGTTACTGTTTAAGTGAGATATAAGAATAAATAATTAACCGCAGATGGAAGAGGATAAACACAGATGAACGCAGATAAATTTGTATCTCGTTAGACTAAGGAATGCTATACAAGTAACAGTAAACTAGATTTTTATCATGAATTGGATATCTGACTATTGCGGATATTTATCCCGATTTATGAGGTGTAGGTTTGGTTAAGCAACAGCGAAACCCAACAAATGCTTATAAATGTATCCACCAATTAAAGGATTAACAGAATGAAAACAGAAATTTACTCATTAATCACCAATTACCAATCACCTATTACCCATTACCAATCACCAATTACCTATTACCAAATAACTTTCGTCAATAAAAAACCCCCATGAAGTATGAGGGGTCAATAATATAAAACCTGGTTGAATAATTAGGAAATAGCTTGGTTTACTCTTCCATTACTTGTTGTAATACCAAATGTTTTGGCTTGACATAGGGTACATAAGTGCTATCAGATGGGGAAACACCATTAGCCACAACCCCAATCAAATTTAACTTACTCAACATACCTGTAGCTTGATTAAGTTGGGTGCGTGTCACCTTACCAATACTCGCCATCATCACCACACTTCGACAAGATGACGCTGTGAGCATAGCATCCACTAAACCCAGCACTGAGGGGGCATCTATGAGTACCAAATCATAGTTTTCTTCAAATGCAGCAATCAATTGGATCATCCGGGGAGAACTCAAAAGATGGGCAGGATCAGTAGGGATAGGTCCAGCAGTCAAGATATCAATATAAGATGAACCGGAGTAGGGGACACTAATTTGATTTGGTAAGGTAACTTCACTTTCTAATAATGTAGAAAGTCCCTGTTCATTAGGAAGATTTAATTGTTTGTGCAGGTTAGGATAGCGCAAATTGGCATCAATTAGTAATACCTTTTTATGCAAGCGAGCGGCACTCATGGCTAGACCTAATGCTAAAGCTGACTTACCATCATCTGGTAACGCTGATGTCACCATTAAGGATCTTAAATCAGAGACATTATTGAGCAGTTCAATGTTTTTGTAAATGAGATCAAGGGATTCCCAACGAGGAGGAGATTGTAGTACCTGAATTGTCCAAGGAGCGAGAACTTCTGGTTTGCCAAATGGCAATTTGATCATTGATTCTCTGGGTTTAGCCGGTGGCAATTTAGGAGTTGTTCCTAATAATGGCAAAGAAACTTGTTTTTCTAATTCAGCAGTAGTATGGACAGCATCATCAGAGGCTTCACGAATAAAGGCAGCAATACCTCCAAACATTAAGCCAATTACTCCTCCTAATAAGAGGTTTTGTCTGAGATTGGGACCAGTTTTAATACCTTCTTGAGGTTCTTCTACTACTTCCCAATTAAATCCACCTTTAGAAAGTTCTTGGCGTAATTTTTGTTCGGCTCTTAATAATTGTTCCAATCTTTCCCGGCTAAATTGTAATTGGGGAAGAATGCGATTGTAATAAGCTAATAGAGAAGGAAAGCGTTTCAGGTCTGCTTGTAGTTCTTTTTCTTTGGTTGCTAAAGTTTGATCACGGGCGCTTAATGAAACTATGGTAGTTTGGGTGTCTACTAATTGACCTGTGAGGTTAAGATCAATTTCACCAAGTTGTCCTTGTTCTAAAAGATTGTCTCCAGGACTAAATACACGATTGGATCTTTGTCCTAATGTTCTAGTAACTTCTTTTTGTAGAAGTTGTTTCTGACTTTGTAATTGTTCGTTCAATTTTTGAACGCTGGGAGTATCATCTGTGAAGCGTAGTTTTTCCTGTGCTAAGGCTAATTCTGTTTTCTGAATTTCGTTAAGTAAACCTTGGTAGCGGGTAGACTGACTCAAACGAGAAGAAACTAGAGCATTTTGTGGAGAACGGTTAAGTTGTAATTGCAAAGATTTTTGCTTGGCGATCGCTTCTTCATACTGGGAACGAGTTGTTTGTCGTTCTTGTTGGATAGTATTTAAAGTTGCCTCTATGGCTTTGGCTTGAGTTTCCGGATCAATTAGATTTTGATTTCTGCGAAACCGTTGCAGATTTGCTTCTGAAGCAGTTACTTCATCAGTAGCTTTTCTTAATTGATCTCTGATAACTTGTAGACCTTTTTGCAAGCGTGAATCCTGCTGTTGTTTATTGTATTCTAAATAAACTTGCCGAATGGCAGTCAGCACTTTTTGTGTTTTTTCTGGATCGTTATCGCTATAGTCAACTTGAAATATTTTAGTAGCAATATTATCCTCTGGAGTCTTAATTTGAGTTAAGGTCAAGGACTTTTTTAAATCCATTACAGTTAAGTCTGGATATTCATTTTTGAGTTTATCAACTGCTTTTTGAATTAGTCCAGAACTCTGCATTAAGTTCAGTTGAGTAGCAGTATCTACCACTACGTTAGCATCAGTAAACTGGCTTTCAATGGTATCAGCTTCTTTCTTACCTTGATAGTTAGGTTCTACTAACAATTGCATGGTGCTTTTGAAGCTGGGTTCTGTTCTTAATGTAATGATGCCAGCAATAGCTGTAGAACTCAGCAATACTAATAATAACCAGGGAAATCGCCGGAGCAGTACGGCAAATATTTGTCCATAACCTGGTTCTGTTTCTGATGCTGAATTTATATTTGGATTTAGACTAGTTTGAACCACTTTTATTATCCTTATCTGCGACACATTACGCAAACACCTAAAAAATTAAATGAATCAGTGATGCACACATCCAGCACACAATGACAGAAGTTAACTAACAATTAAAAATTCTCAAAAAGCTGGTAGAAGTTGCTTTTTCAATTTTTAATTCCGTCTTGCGATACTAGCTTGATCAATAATTTGCTCAACTTTACTAAAGAATGACTGTTCGGAAAAATTACTAACAGCATGATTACGAATGGTTTCATAATCCCAAGATATTCCTCCGGCCTCTAGTAATGCTGCTTGTAAAGAGCATGGTGTTTGTCTATTAAAAAAAACGCCAGTTTTACCTGGTATTTGAGTATCTAATACTCCACCTGCTCCATAAGCAATTACTGGTGTACCACTAGCATTTGCTTCGACTGGAACTAAACCGTAATCTTCTAAGGCCGCAACAATTATTGATTTGGCTTTAGAGAATAAATTTTTACGTTCTTTGTCACTAACATGACCAAGAAATTGGATATTGGGCAAAGCATGAGCTTTTAATCTTTCTTCTTCTGGTCCATCACCTGATATTAATAAATTCCAGCCTAGCCAATTAAAAGCTTCGACTATTATATCAAGACGTTTATAACTTATCATCCGCGCTGATGCTAGGTAGTATTCTGATTTAGTATCAGAAAAAACAAAGTTGCTAGTATCAATTGGATAGTTAATAACTATGGCTTGCTTGTTATAAATCTGTTGAATGCGCCTGGCCACAATGCTAGAGTTGGCAATGTACATATCTGGTTCTTGAGCATATTTCAGGTCTACATTTCTCATCATTTGAAATACTTTTTCGATGAGGGGAGCAAAGTATCTATAGTCTCCGTATTCCCGTAAATAAGTTTCTGTGTCCCATAAAAATCGGGTAACATTATGACAAAAACAAATATGTCTAGCTTGGGGTTTTTTCCGTACTGCTTTCGCAAAACTTGTGCTACTGCTAATAATTAGGTCATAATCTTGTAAATCCAAAGACCGAAATGCAGGAAAATATAAGGGGGCTAACATCCGAAAATATTTAGTTGCACCAGGAATTTTTTGCAAAAATGTTGTATTGATAATTCTTTCACCTAGATCAATACTTTTTTCTGAATCATATAATGAGGTGAAAATGTCAGCATCGGGATAGCGTTTACACAGTAATTCAAATACACGCTCTGCCCCACCGCGTTGAGTTAAGTAATCATGAACGAGAGCAATTTTCATACTGAATTCCCTATAATTGAGTGAGTGGTAATTGGTAATTATCCTCTCTTTTCCCTATTTCCTAAAAGTAGCGATCGCTCTACTATAAAAGTGATTATGCACCGAAATTCCGTGTTCACGATGCCAATCAATTAGCACCTGATTATGCAATTAATTTTTGCTATATATGTAAATTCAGAGGTCTGATGAAAATATCAGGAAACCTCTGAATTATCTTGATACTGATTTTTAAAACTATTTTGTGAGTGCTAAAGTTTTCGCAGGTGCAAAATAAACTGATTGTTCAGCCCGTAATTGATCGCAAAGTCTGCCTTCTGGTAATTCGACATCATCGTAAGTTAAAACTTGATCTTTGAGGATATCGCGCTGCAAACGGCATCCTTGAGATATACCCATTGGTAATAAGTTTTCTTGTTGAACAATTGGGGAATTTTCACATTGTCCATAGGTCATGTAATAACCAATACCATCAAGAGTTTCTCCCGCTTTGAGGTCAATTTTCGCAGTGGTGACGACATCAACAACAGGTCCAGCGATTGGTGCAAGCGCAGCATCATGGAAGAGGACAGCACGGGCAACAGACAGGGGAACTTCAAAATGACAGAGGTGATAGGGGGTGTAGAAGCTGTAGAGGGGTCCTTCACCTAATTTGTAAAGATTGAGATAATGGCGTTGTTTGGGGTCTTCGTGGGTGGCAAATACAAACACTCCGGGACTGGGATTAGTGCCAACAACGTAATCAACTATACCGCCTAATTCTTGGAGTTGGTCAACATCATACATTTTGGTCATTTCATCAACATGACCTGTGTAGTTATATCCCAACATTCCGCGCTTGGCTACTTTCATCCCTGTGCCATTAGCCACTATCGCTTGCTCAAAGGAAATTTTAGTCCCATCGGCAAAGCTTGTCACCATGGCGGGATTTTGCCCCCAGCGTTCGGCAAAGCCTGCTTGGGTGGTGGGGTTGCGATAGGGGTCTTGTAAACCTTTGATATTGCCACAGAGAAGGGGCTTTAAACCGATGCTTTTGACAAAGCGGTATAGGTTCATCTCTACCCCTGGTTGGTCGCCATCACAGGCACTGAGGATGACTCCAGCGCGGTCTGCATGGACTTTGAGGATGGGTCCGAGTGTGGCATCAAGTTCGGCATTCATTAAAATGATATGCTTTTGATGAGCGATCGCACACATGACCAAATGAGTTGCATATTCAATTGTTCCTGTCACTTCAATGATTGCATCTATGCCTTCTGCTTCACATAGCAACATGGCATCTTCGGTGACTGCATATTTATTTTCAGCGACGGCATCTTCTAAATCAGTTACATTCGTAATAACCTTGATATCCTCAATACCCGCTTCTAAATAAGCTCGTTTGGCTGTATCAATGTGCCGATTAGCGATCGCTACCAACTCCATTCCAGGCACAGAATTGATAATTTGATTAGCAATGCCTCGACCCATAAAACCAGCCCCAATCATCGCTACTTTCACAGGTTTACCTAATGCAGCCCGCGCTTGTAAGGCTTTATCAACAATAATCATGATTAAACTCCTATTAACATAGATTCTAGTAAAGGCCAATTCCGATCTTTATCGGATATTTCAGTAACACTCAACGGCCAAGAAATTTCTAAAATTGCATCATCATAACGCAAACCTCTTTCATATCCAGGAGTGTAAAATTCACCCACTTGATACATAACTTCAGCATCATCTGTTAAAGTCTGATAACCATGAGCAAACATTTCTGGAACATAAAGAGCGCGGCGATTTTCTGCACTCAGTTCTACACCAATATGCGCTAGATAAGTGGGAGATTCAGGACGCATATCAATAATTACGTCATAAATAACTCCTTGAGTACAGCGAATTAATTTTGTTTCGGCTGCGGGAAGACTTTGATAGTGCATTCCTCGCAATGTCCCTTTTTTATGATTAAAAGAAAGATTACATTGGGCAACCGTAGGTTTTAAACCATGTGCTACAAATTCATCAGCACAGAAAGTCCGCGCAAAAAAACCGCGAGCATCTGATTTTTGTTCTAAGTCAACAATGAAAGCACCAGAAAGATTAGTGGAGGTAAAAATCATGGATAATAATATTGGTTGAGATGGATAGTAATCAATGGATAAAGTAGGTGGGCGTTAAAAATTGTCGTTGGGGCAAGGGAACAGGAAGAGAGTTTTGGGCGATTTTACTTTTCTTCACATACCTTTAAATTTTTCTGTTCACCTACTAATTGGCGATAACTGGATTTGCTTTGCGAAAAAGAAAAAAACCTCTTTTAATTAAAACCTACGCAAAATATCTCTGAAACCCTCTTCTCTTCGTTTCCTTCGTTCCTTCGTGGTTCATTCTTTCTTTCTTAATTCTTTCGTGACTGCGTAAGTCCTGATAAAACTAAGAGATGCTAATTTTTACCAACAGATAATACGTGATCATTTTCTTCCTGAACAGATTCACTATACAAATTTGGTTTGAAATAAGAATCATCCCAGAAATGATTACAAAGTTGTGGTTGTTTAGGAGATTTAGTAGTGTAGGCAAAAAATAATGTTGAACGTTCTTGAGTCCGGATAGTTCCATGATGTAAAAGTCTGCGGGTATCAACAATAATCACTGTACCAGCAGCACCAGGGCAAGATTTCCAAGCTGATTTGAGGATAATCTGATTTAGTGTTTCATCATTTATTCCTTCTGAAGTATTAATCTTAGATTTAATCCGATAATAATTAGGATTATATAAAGAAGTATAAGATAATGGTACATATTCAAAAGGACCATGTTTTTCTTCTACATCATTTAAATAAACGATGACCTTGATCACTCGCCGATCTTCTATATCTCTATGCCATAGTAATGTGGCAAACTGATCTTTATTAGCGAAATCTTTGCGTAAATGTACACCATGATAGGCAATAGAAACACCCATATAATTCTCAATAAGATTGAGTAATCTGGGTTCTCTTCCCCAATTAGAAAATTCCGCTAAATCTGTAACTGTATAAATTTTGGGCGGAATTTTCTCTGAATAGCTATAGTTAGTATTTACCATACTTGGTAAGAGAATATCAGCAGCATTAAGCAATTCTGGAGTATAACCAAACCCTAAATCCGTGAGATTTGTGATATAAATACAATCACGTTTGAGAGCATTAAGAATTTTGCGATCGCCTGAATCAATAACAGGTAAACTGCTCCGATTTTGCCAACGTTGTGCTATATAATTCAACTCTATTTGCAACAGAGATATTTTCTCTTTAATTTTGACAAACATTAAACACCTCCCAATTAAAATTTTTCATGCACAAACACTTGGTAATTTATACATTGTATTTTTTAACTTGGATTTCTCACCAATTATACAAGTTGAAATTTCCCTAACTCTTAGCAATTAACGCAAAACCAACATAGGCTGTTCTAGAGATTTTGACAATTGCATAAATTCCTGAATTTGCTCTTGAGTTTTTTGCTTCATATCATCACCTTGTTGCCATGTTTTATGCCAATCAACAATCCAAGCCAATGCTGTTTTTAAATCTAAACGAGCTTCCCAATCAAGTTGATTACGAGCTTTGGAACAATCTAATGTTAAAAGATTAGCCTCATGGGGTTGAAATCTCCTATCTTGAATCCAATTAGCATCATTACCCCAAAGCTGTTGCAGTTCTTCTAATATCCAAGCAACAGTTTTTACTCCTGATTCACTTGGACCAAAATTCCAGCCTCCGTTATAAGTGCAACCTTGAGTAAATAATTTTTCAGCTAACATTAAATAACCATGCAATGGTTCTAGTACGTGCTGCCAAGGACGCACTGCTTGAGGATTTCTAATTACTACTTCCTCTCCTGCTAACCAAGCTCTAAGAATATCAGGAATCAAACGATCTTTTGCCCAATCTCCTCCACCAATCACATTTCCAGCCCGAACGGAAGCTATGGCTACTTTATGTTGAGCATAATCAGCCGCATTGAAAAAAGATTGACGGTAAGCTGTGGTGACTAATTCAGCACATCCTTTGCTGCTACTGTAAGGATCATGTCCTCCCATAGGGTCTGTTTCTCTGTAACCCCAAATCCATTCCCGATTTTCATAACACTTATCAGAAGTGACAGAAACTACCGCTCTGACGCTAGATACAGACCTAACTGCTTCCAGTACATTAACTGTTCCCATCACATTTACGGCATAGGTATCTACCGGGTTTTGATAAGATTCCCGTACCAAAGGTTGAGCCGCCAAATGAATAACAATATCTGGCTGGAAAGTCTGCATTACTTCCTGGAGATTGTCTAATTCTCTCACATCTGCAATTACCGATGTCATCCCATCAGCTATATGAGCTAATTCAAACAAATTCGGAGATGTTGGCGGATTTAAAGAGTAACCACACACTTGGGCCCCTAGCATTTGTAGCCACATTGACAACCAACCACCTTTAAAACCAGTGTGTCCTGTGACAAACACTTTTTTCTGATGCCAAAAATTTGATTTCATGACTAAACCTTTTATTTGTTCCTATGCAACTATTTATGACCAAACTTGCCAAGGAGCTTTACCACTTTTCCAAAGTTCTTCTAGATAGTGTTTATCTCTTAATGTGTCCATTGGTTGCCAAAAATCATGATGTTTGTAAGCAGATAATTCTTCTAAATTCGCTAACTTTTCTAATGGTTCTTTTTCCCACACAGTTGAGTTATCAGCAATAAAATCAATTACTTGGGGTTCGAGAACAAAATAGCCACCGTTAATCCAAGCACCATCACCTTCAGGTTTTTCTTGAAAACTGGTAATTTTTGTTTGTTCGTATCCTAGAGAAATCGCCCCAAATCTTCCTGCTGGTTGGACGGCGCTGAGTGTCGCTAGTGTGTTTTGTTCTCGATGGAATTTAATTAACTCTGTAATATTGATATTGCTGACACCATCACCATAGGTAAAGCAAAATGTTTCATTTCCAATATGTTCACGAACTTGCTTTAAACGTCCCCCAGTCATCGTACTATCACCTGTATTTACTAAGGTGACGCGCCAAGGTTCAGCATATCCAGAATGGACATTCATTTGATTAAATCGCATATCAAATGTCACATCTGACATATGTAAGAAATAGTTAGCAAAGTATTCTTTAATGATGTACCCTTTATAACCGCAACAGATGATGAAATCATTAATACCGTGAGCCGAGTAAATCTTCATTATGTGCCAGAGAATTGGCTTACCACCAACCTCAACCATTGGTTTGGGTCTGATACTGGTTTCTTCACTTAATCGTGTACCAAGACCCCCTGCTAAAATTACCGCTTTCATATAATTACCTCAAAGATTTGCAGGTGGTTTTTTCTTTAACTACTGTGAAATGAAGAGAATGCACAATGAATGCAGAAAATTAAGAGGGATTATTGTTTTCTGTCCGCAACTGATAAATATAATTTACCTATAAATTTCATCAAAAGAATGAAGAAGAAGTAAATTAAGATATTTTATCTGTAAAATATTTATAATTGACAATTGATACCTTCTTAAGTAGGCAGGC
>NZ_VIKW01000003.1:0-48679 GCF_009711975.1 Anabaena sp. UHCC 0204 | reverse complement strand
ACTTATTACCTATTACCTGTCACCTTCTCCTAGCCATAAATATAGAAAAGAATAGATCCCTGACTTCTTGCAGAAATCAGGGATCTTTTTCAATTTTTAATTTTCAATTTGCCATACTATGTCAATTAGTTTGTCTAACAAGGGTTGATTTGGGTAACACATTGTCACATTTATTAGCAACAACAATACAAATGCTACCTAAAGCTTGTTGATAACTATCCATATCATCTCCTTCAAGGGAGATTTTCGCCGCTGTTTGTAAATCTGCAACTGCTTGGATTTGGTTTTTATCAGATTCACTTTCCCCATATTGTGATAGTTCATAATAAGCCATACCACGTTTTAGATAAACTTTGACCAGTTGGGGATTGATTTTTAAGGCTTCGGTAAAATCAGCGATCGCTTGTTTATATTCTCCTACATAATTGCTGCTGTATTGAGCAATTTGATAACGCACAAGACCACGTTGAAAGTAAGCTTCTACTTTCGATGAATTGATTTTAATTGCTTGGGTAAAGTCAGCAATTGACTTTTGATATTCTTGAAGAGAATTATTGATATATTTGGTAATTTCAAATCTCACAATACCTCTTCTAATATAAGCTTCCGCATCATTTTTATCTATGCTGATAGCGGTATTAAAATCAGCGATCGCTTGTTTATATTCTTTGTCAGGATCGCTACTATAATCAGCTAACATATAGTAGGCATTACCGCGATTTACATAAGCTTTAACTTCTTGAGGGTTCAGTTTCAATGCTTGGTTATAATTAGCTAATGCGCCTTCAAAATCATTTAAATTGTAGCGAGCATTACCCAAATTTACATAACCTCTGGCATACTGAGGATTTTTTGTGATAGCTTTCGTAAAGTTGGCAACTGCTTGTGGATAGTCTTGTTGTTGATAAGCATTGTCACCGCGTTGAGAGTAATCTTTAAAAGAGAGATTTGTCGGCTCAGAAATCTGATTATCTTTCCGAGATATCAAACTTTGCTGAGTATAAGGATTTTGGGAAACAAAAGGACGAGTAAATTTAATCATTACGTCCAAATAGCCCAAAAGACCGACTCCCATTAACCCAAAAATTACACCATAAGCCTTCGAGTTGTGTTTTTTGGCAGATGAACTATGATAAAACGGCTGGTTAGATACTGGTTGCCAATGATAGACAGGGGAGTTTGATCCTACAGGTTGGGTAAACCGTGGAGTAGGAATATAACGACGTTTAGATTTGCGACGGGGTTGGAGATGTTGTTTAGAAGCGATCGCTCCTACTGATGGAAACGGATCTCTACCACCTAATCGCTTAGTCCGTTCACACCAAGGACATTTATCTAAATGATTATGATAGAGATGCTGGGGATTAGCAGTACAAGTCACTAAACTCTCTTCTACCGCTGTTAATGCTGATAACCAGGTTTGAGCATTAGGGCGTAAATGTGGATGGTCATGACCTTCTTCAAAACAACGCACAAATAATTCCTGCAAACTGGGATGTAGGAGATCCCAACGAGGTGAAATCGGCGTTGGTAAATAAGGTACTTGTTTCTTTTGACTATAAGTAAAATGACCAGAAAGTATCCTGCCTTCATAAGGCGGCGGCTCAATACTACCTTGAAATATACCTGAAAATGGGTGAGTTCCTTCCATTAACAATTGGAAAATCAGCACAGCCAAACCAAAAGCATCATGATGACTTTGGCGGTCATAGTCAGCAAAAGTTTTATTCTGTAGTTCTGGGGGAGTATAGTCAGGTTTACCCACTGAACAACGATAGACAAAATTCTGTAATGGTTCGGGAACTTGGAACGAGTCTGTATCTACCAACGTCACCAACGCTGTATCACTCACCAAGATATTCGACTCATTCACATCACCAATACAATATCGGCTGGCGTGTAAAGCCGCAAAAGCCGCTGCCAAGTTGCGAGCAGTCCGCATTAAATATTGATAATTGAATAAAGGGCAATGTTGTCGGCGCGTTCCTGGATTATAAAAATCCATAATTGGCCGCATTCCCTGAATCCTGGGCATCAAAAAGCCAACAATCTGACCACTACCATCTGCCGCTTCTAATAACTCCTGTGGCCAAGCGATAGAAATATGTCCTAAATTTGCAGTAGGATTAGCCGGTGGATTGGCCAGCATCGCCTGGAGTTTTTGGGCATAAGCAATAGTTGGTTTGTGATAGATTTTAGCTACCAAATTTTCATCCGATGGCACTGCATAGATACAAGCTTCACCACCATGTCCCACACTGACAGAGATGTTGAGAATTTCGGGGTTGGGAAGACGACGTAGTACCTGCATGGAAGAATTAAGGTTATGTGGGGTTATTAAAATTCGGTCAACAGTTAGTAAAATTATGGCTTACGCCATGCGATCGGAATTGAGGAACTTTACAGATAGTAAGCAATAGTTGGCGTTACAATCTCAAACTTTGCGCCTTGGCGAGAAACATAATTCATACCACCATGTAGTCTCTTGGTGAAAATATGCTCCAACTACTGCACTCCTCCATTCTTAACTCCTTTTTTTAATAACTGATTACCATGAATCAAGGATTGCCAAATGCAGCTAGAACTAGTGTCAAGTCATCATCAGTGCGCTGAGTTATTTTCTCAGAACTTAAAAACCTCACTAAATGTTCTTTTGCTAATATTCTATCTTCTGCGTTCGCTACAAACTCGAATAAAGGAAAAAAGAAAGGTTTGTGTGGTTCACCAACAATCATATTCAATGCTAACATTTGTAACCCATCGGTGAGGACACCAACATTAACAATCTCTTCCCGCCATACTTTGATTTGTGCTGTCTCTAAGGCATCAGGAGATGTTAAAAAGGTAGTTTCGTTAATGTACTCACCGCTGCTAGGTATTGTTAATGCGATGAGGTTGCCTGTACTATTCTTTGCCACAGCTAAACCATCACCAATTTGCGCTACAGCAACCATCTGTGGCGTAGCAATCATCAGAATTAAGGTAGTTGCTAAATCCTGGGGTTGATTTTTACCAGCATCTGCCTCAGATTCTATGGCTTTCCTGGCTACCAATAAGGCATCCGTGAGCAGATTCTGCAAAAGATGATCATTGGCCAGTACAAAACCGCCAATCTCTTGCATGGCTAGATGTTCAATTGCCGTTTCTACAGCAATCATTGATCCCACCTTTCCTAGTTTAGCAGAACCAGCCCCATCGGCTGCTGCTACCAACAACACATTATTTGCTAATACCTGCCAATGGTGAGCATCTTGACAAAGTTGCTGGTTTTTTGAATGGCTAGTTCCACATATAGATGCGGCTACTATGCGCCATTGAGAAATCTGTTTTGATGTATTCATATATTTTCTTTCCCACAGCTAGTTAACTATAAACAACAAGCTGTTATTTTAATTAAACAGATCCCCAACCAATTGGCGGTAGTGCGACTTGTTCATCTACCTTGGAATGAGATACCGCTGACATACTCGCCGACAGCCAAACAAACATCTCAATAAAATTTAATCCTTTTAGTTTGAGTGGGCTACGCACAGCAATTTGACTTAATCGGCTCATATTCGCGTTTTCTACACCAACTGTAAAGAAGGCGACACGCTTATTAGACTCATCGCCTTGTAGTCTTTGGGATGCTTGTTCGACAACATGATCTAGTTCACCTTGGGGTTCACCGTCAGTAATCATAAATACCCATGGGCGGTAGTAAGCAATACCATTATTCCGATATTGGGATTTACGCTCTTGAATAATATCTAATGCTTTGTGAATTGCTGAACCCATGATTGTCAAACCCTGAGCGGTGAGAATCGGCGGGTTAAATTGATCGGCAGTTACAAAGTCCTGCACGACATTAACACTACTATCGAAAGTCACAATTGCTACTTCTACCCGTCTGGCTGCTAAGGAATTTTTGACTAATTCATCCTTTAAACTCAGCAAACCTTGATTTAGAGCTTCGATTCGTTCCCCTTGCATTGAGCCAGATGTATCTAGCAATAGTACGCATGGACAACGGGGTTCGGGATTTTCCGCAAATTCTACAACTTCATCAAGGTTAAATGTATCAATCATAACTTTTTGTGTTATGTTATAGTCCAAAGCTTTATTTTCCTTTTACTCAAAGTATATAGTTTCTGGCGCGAGTATGACTAAATTTCTGATATTTTGCCGTAAATACTTTAGTTTTTAAGTAAAGATATTGATTTAGGCAAAGTTAACCATATATTTTTGCAATTCCTCATCACTAATTGGTTATTGGTAATTTATGAGGATTTTTAATCCTAATCTGTTGTAAAGTGTCTACCATCATTGATCTTGACTAAAGTTAAAATGGAAGAATTCAGGACAGGAGTTGCTAATTTACTAAGTCAGAAGTAAAACGGGTTTGAGGCGTGGTTGTTTACCTATATGTTCTAGTCCCTTGACTTGCAAACTCCAGTAATAATCAATATATACATTTACCTCCAGGAATTTTTAAAGATTCTATGTGGAATTTTGTCTGTTTTAACGTAATTAAATTCATCGTTGTTAAATTTAGGAAGAGGAGAAATATAAGTATGAAATTCGATGAATTTAGATTACCAATCAAATCTCAGCATCCTTGATAGTATTATGTGGTGTATTAAGTTAAAATAACTACAAAATATAACAAGCTGGAGATTTTAATACAGACAAATGATCAAGACTCAAAATGCTAAATATGAAAAATTGTTACATTCAAATTGTGATTTTTTCTTAGCATAATTTCTCAGGAAAATTCATCATCCAATAATGTTTATGGTGATAATTTTTCCAGTGATCTCGGAGAACAACCTGATATTTAATCTTTTCCAAGAGTATGTTGATTTATCCGTAAAAAAAAATGTAAAAATCATGAAGAATATCGGCACGTTTACAAGACTATCTCCACAGGGTTTATTAAGACAATTAACTAATTGTTATGAAAGTACCTGTTTACAGGTATTTAGTAACTCTGTATCTTGGTTGATATATATAGAACAAGGAAAAATTATTTATGCTACTCACTCAGTAGAACCTTTTGATAGATTAGAACGACAGATGCGTCGTCTTAGTCAAGAAGTTCCTTTAGTAGATAATGAAGTGCGTACACAAATGCGCTTGATGTTTGAAAATGAGGATCATCATTTACCAAATCAATCCCCAGAATATGAAGCGATTAGTTGGCTGATAACTGAAAAACATCTTCTTTCTACTCAAGCAGCATTACTTATTCAAGAATTAGTTAAAGAAGTAATTGAATCATTCTTATTGATTAAAACAGGCACTTATGAACTAGCAGAACCACTGAATAATATCCCCAAAATTTGTAAGTTAGATATCAATAATATTGTTGAACAATGCCAAAATCAGTTACAAAATTGGCGATATCTGGGTAGATATATTTCTTCTCCTTACCAACGTCCATATTTATTAGTTAGTAGTAAATTTTATGATAAAAGATTACCACCACTCCCGGAAAATCTCATCAATTGGATGAAGGGTTTTAGTTTGCGTCATCTAGCGATTATTATGAATCAGGATGAATTGCAATTAACTTTGAGTTTATATCCATATATTGTTAAGGGTTCGATAGTCTTACATGAACCAGATCCCCCGTTTGATAAATTACCAAAAACCTGCGTAAATTCCTTATTATCTGCTGAAAATAGTACGGAATTAGTGCGGGGTAAGTTATTGACTTTAGATGTAGCACCTAGTACAAATATCCACAGAGAAACGTCAATTGTTGCTGAGGATAATCTAGCAGTTCCACCGCTAGTACAGGATGTTGCTGAGTTACCAAAAACTGTTGATGAAAATATCAATGATGATTCTGAAAAAGTCAAAATAAATACGAAAACCACACAAAAGACTTACAAAATTATCTCTGTAGATGATAGTCCCACTATTCTGAAGGAAATTAGCCGTTATTTAGAAGATGAAAATTTTGCTTTGGTGACTATTAATGAACCTGTGAAGGCTGTGATGTCAATTATTAGACATAAGCCGGATTTGATTTTACTGGATCTAAATATGGCAGGAATTGATGGTTATGAACTATGTCGAATTATCCGCAATAATTCAATGTTTAAAACTGTTCCTATTATTTTTGTTACCAGCAATAAGGGGATTATAGATAAGGTGAAGGCTAGATTTGTCGGTGCTTCTGGATATTTAACTAAACCTTTTACTCGCGCTGAGTTGTTAAAAATGATTTTCATGCACTTGGCTTAATGGAATGTCAAATTTCAATGTGGTTGTTTGGTGGATACAATGCAGTTGAGGGCGCAGTTTGTGCGCTTTGTTCAATGTCGTAGATAAAATGCAGTTGATTCGATGGAGTTGAGGAGTTGAGGGCGCAGGCCCTGCGCCCCTACGTAGCCTAATTATTAATAATGTGAATAATCAATCGTGGCACAAGTTATCTTAGAAAATGTTTATAAAAGTTTCCCTTCTCGGAAAGGGGATGTAGTCAAGACACAAGCAGATGGTACTGATGGTGTTAGTGTCTTGCGTCGGATTAATTTAACGATCGCTGATGGGGAATTTATGGTGCTGGTGGGTCCATCAGGTTGCGGTAAAAGTACCTTGTTGAGGATTATTGCTGGCTTGGAGGTGATGACTGGTGGTAATATTGCTGTGGGCGATCGCCTGATTAATGATTTACCGCCCAAAGATAGAGACATCGCTATGGTGTTTCAAAATTACGCCCTTTATCCCCACATGACTGTATATGACAATATCGCTTTTGGGTTACGTCGTCAGTTTGGTGATGGGGAAGTTGGGGAAAAAAGAATTAGTAAATGGGGTAAAAATTTATTGGTAGGGTTGACAAGGAAGTTACCCAAGGGATTTTGGTATGTTTCCGCGAAAGAAAAGATTGTCAATGAACGAGTGCAAAAAGTAGCGGCGTTGTTACAAATTGAGGCGTTATTAAATCGTTTACCCAAGCAACTTTCCGGGGGACAAAGACAAAGGGTAGCATTGGGAAGAGCGATCGCTCGTAATCCGCAAGTATTCTTAATGGATGAACCATTGTCTAATTTAGATGCCAAACTAAGAGCCGAAACCCGTACTCAAATCGTCAAATTGCAGCGTCAGTTAGGGACAACTACGATTTATGTCACCCATGATCAAACTGAAGCGATGACAATGGGCGATCGCATTGCTATCATGTCAGAAGGAAAAATCCAGCAAGTTGCCGCACCATTGGAACTGTATAACCGTCCTGCTAACCGTTTCGTTGCCGAATTTATCGGTTCTCCACCCATGAATTTTATCCCGGTGGAATTTCACGCACCTTTATTAATTAGTCATCCTCACTTTCGTTTTACCCTCCCAGATTTGTGGGGAACTGCATTACAAAAATACGACGGACAAACTTTAATGTTAGGTATTCGTCCAGAACATCTATTGTTGAGTGTACCTGCAACTAAAAATTTACCAGTCAAAGTAGACTTGGTAGAAAATTTAGGAAATGATACTTTTCTATCTGTAAAAATCACAGATCCTGATTTACCTAATATAGAAGGACAAGCCCTACAAGCAAGAATTCCACCAGATAGATTCATCAATCTCGGTGAACAACTTTGGCTATCATTCATACCTGATAAGCTCCATTTTTTTGACCCAGAAACCAATTTGGGGATATATCCGTAAGGGAATTGGGAATGGGTAATTGGGAATTGGGAATTGGGAATTGGGAATTGGGAATTGGGAATTGGTGAGTAAATTTCTGTTTCTATCCTGTACATCCTAGAATCCTGGACATCCTGATATGGCTTGCGCCACGCTACGCTATCAGACAAAGAAAGGGTTTAAGTAAGTAGATGAACCGAAAAAATTAAAGGTATGTGAAGAAAATTAAAATCGCCCAAAACTCTCTTCCTGTTCCCTGTTCCCTGTTCCCTTACCCCAACGACAATTTTTAACGCTTAAGGTAATTGTGATAATAAGTTTTTCATTTTAGGAGTAGATAGCATTTTCTGAGCATCAGTAATTATACTTTGACCCCAAAAATGCTTTTTCATAACGTGAAAATCGGCAAAATTTTTGTTTAACTTTAATGCTGTTTCCGCTAACTGATAAGCCTGTTGCTGTTCACCTTGACCATACAAAGCTACGGCTAAAGCTAAGATAGATTCAGCAGATTGATTATTAATTTTTACGGCTTGTTGCCATTGTTGAATCGCTGTTTCTTTGTCTCCCTGTTCATATTTGATAAAGGCGATATTATTGATAGCTGCTAAGTGCTTGATATCTGGCGCAACTGTTTGATGATAATTAGACATAACGGTTATATAGTTTCCTAGTGGATGATAATTAATACATCCACTGCGGTAAACATCCGTAAAATCTCGATCAATAACAGGAGAAAACACGAAGTTATAAGAGGGAAGCATTCGGACAGAAAATCAATAGTTTTACCGATAGGTTATCGCCCAAAGCTTCGCCCCTACTAATTACAGCAGCTTTCATGTATTTGTACCACACGCAGATTTTTCTATTCCTTTCTTCCTTTGCGCCTTTGCGTCTTTGCGTGAGATATAAAATGTGGTTCATTTACCCGAAAATCGCTGTAATGCTCAAAAACTAGATATCCAAACGGTAATTTTCCTGTTCGCGTTCCACAAAATACTGCACACGGGCGCGGTAATCTCTGAGAGTTTCATCAACCCAATCGCGATCGCTGCTGTTAACATAGAGATGGACTAACGGCTCACTGGCATCCGGTAAAACCAACAGCCAATTATCATCATAGGGCTGACGAATTTTTACACCGTCAATTAACTCCAAATTTTGCGCGGGGTGCGTTTCCACCAAATAACGCATTAGCGACCCCTTAGCAGTCCAAGGACAGCGAACTGTGTAGGTTCTGTGAATAACACGGGGTAACTCTGAACGGACAGTTGCGAGCGATCGCTCTTGAATCGTTAACATTTCAATCAGCTTGGCAATACAGAACATGGAATCAAACCCTGGATGCAGTTGGGGAAAAATAAACCCAGTTTCCCCACTACCACCTAAAACCACATTCGGATTTTTCTGACAAGCTTCCATTAAAGCTGTTGGATTGGCCTTAGTCCGAATCACCTTACCATCATGACGATGGGCGACTAATTCCACCGCACTAGAAGCATGAACCGGCACAACTACCGAACTGCGAGGATTTGCAGTTAACATCATATCCACCATCAACGCCGTCAGCATTTCCCCCCGAATAGAAAACCCCGATTCATCAACTAAGATCAGTTGTTCCCCATTAGCCGATACCTGCACACCAAAATTAGCGTTTACCGCTTCCACCACATGGCCTAATTGAGTTAGCAATCCTTCTCTATCAGCGTTAGAAATTGCCGTTTTATTCAAACTAGCATTTAGCACCACCGCATCAGCCCCAAACTTATCTAACATTTGTGGCAAAACCGCCCCAGACACAGCGTAAACATAGTCAATCACCACCTTTGCCCGACTATTACGCAGAGTATCCACATTCAATAACTTCTCAAAAGCCTTGCCATAGCAATCCATTAATTGGCTAGAATATACGACATCGCCAATTTCATGACTTTGGGAACGACGCATATCTTCTTTAAAATACGCCCCTTCAATTTTCTTTTCTTGGGCTTTAGAGATATTAATTCCCTTAATATCCATAAACTCAATCAAGATATAATCACGGCGTTCTGGGTGAACCCGGACATGAATCCCCCCGGCTACTGTCATTGTCGGGATCACAGTTCGAGCGATAGGAATAGCTGTTGTATCGAGGTTCTGGACATCCACACCTACAGACATTAAACCAGCAATTAAAGAGCGTGTCACCATCCGCGAAACATTGCGTTGATCACGGGAAACTGTGACTATTGAACCAGGTTTTAAAGTCGAACCATAAGCCGCCCCCAACTTCACCGCAAACTCTGGAGTAATGTCAATATTGGCTAATCCCTGGACTCCCCGCTGTCCAAATAAATTCCGCTGGGCAGTATTTCCCCAAATCAGATTAATATTTAAAACTGCACCAGATTCAATCTTTTTACTCGGCCAAACCCTCACCCCTGGGCTAATTTGCGCTTCTTCTCCCACAGTAGATAAAGAACCCACTACAGCAGCTTCTAAAACATGAGCGCGTCTATCTACACGAGTCCCACGGGAAATTACACAAGCGGATAATTGGGCTTCGTCTCCAATAATTGCCCCATTCCAAATAATCGGCCGCTTTAAATTAGCGTCAGCGCCAATGGTGACATTATCACCAATGACTGTTCCATCTTCGATTTGTACCCGCGCCCCAATCCGGCAATTGCTACCAATAACTGCGGGGGTTTCGATTTTGGCTGTAGGATCAATATAAGTATTTTGTCCTACCCATAAATTAGGTGAAATTTCTGGATAAGCTACTTTTAAGTTGACTTTCCTTTCTAAGGCATCATACTGGGCTTCTCTGTACGCATCTAAGTGACCGACATCGCACCAGTATCCACTGGCAACATAACCGTAAATCGGCTCATCTTTAGCTAGTAGGAGGGGAAATAAATCTTTAGAAAAATCGCATTCAGTATTTTCTGGTAAATAGTCTAAAACTTCTGGTTCTAAAATATATGTACCAGTGTTGACGGTATCAGAAAAAATTTCGCTGGTAGAAGGTTTTTCTAAAAATCGGTTAATGCGTCCGTCAGCATCTGTAATGACTACACCAAATTCAATTGGGTTAGGGACACGGGTTAAAATTAAAGTGGCTTTTGATTGTTTTTGTTTATGAAATTCAATAGCCGCAGTTAGATCAAAGTCTGTAATACTATCACCGCTAATGACTAAAAAAGTTTCATCCAAAAGTTCAGCGATATTTTTTACACAACCTGCTGTTCCCAGGGGTTGGTCTTCTTCAATCGCATAGGTCATTTGTACACCAAAATCACCGCCATCTTGAAAGTAATCACGCAGCACATCTGGTAAATAATGCAATGTAGCAATTACTTCATAAATCTGGTGTCGTTTAAGGAGATTGATAATGTGTTCAGCAATTGGGCGATTTAATATAGGAACCATTGGTTTGGGTAAATCGCAAGTCAAAGGACGTAACCGTGTTCCCGAACCACCTGCCATTAGCACTGCACGCATAAATCCTCCTAACCTGTCAAAAACTGATATTCTTCTTCCTTTAGTCTCATACAGAGATTAATATTTAAGGAACTTCCGTAAGAAACATCTATGATAAACAATTGAAAATTAAAAATTAATCCAGCGTCAGCTTTTCAGCCATTGACAAGATATTTCAAATGCCTAAATTTATACTATACTTGGTGATTCTAATTTAAACTAGAATTAAGCAACTGCAATGCCAATAAAAGTATTAAGGGAGTAGAAGATGATTAATTTCCTGATTTTTGGAGTAATAGTGGTTTATATCGGTGGTGTATGGAAATTTTGGACTGGATTTGGCAGAACTAATTTTAATCAAACTTTACCTAACCGTGTCGGTTTGGCTTTACTATGGCCTGCGTTATTTTTAGCAAATCCATCCTATCGGCGCAATTTTCAAAAGGCATTAAAAGGGTAGGGGCGCAGGGCCTGCGCCCAGTCACCGCGGAAGAATTAGCAGGAGATCAGAATAGTCTCGAATCTGTGTAAATGAAAGGTTTTTGATGATTTCATCGCTTATTCCTTGCACCTTCTCCAACTTTTTTCAGCCTAAAACTGTTGATGTAATTTTGGTTAAAAAGCCTGAATCCATTCTTTCACAAAATACTCTGTCCAAATACCGTTTTGCCAATAGGGATCAGATTCCACTAATTGACGAACGGTGTTTTCGTCTTGGGCTTCGTAAATACCAAAAACTTGGGTTACATCTTTTGTCGGACCAAGGGTAATTAAAATACCAGATTCTTTCTGTTTAGCTAATCCTGCTAAATGGGCTTGACGGTGGGGTTCACGTTTAGTTAAAACGTCTTCGCAATAACTTCCCCATAAGATGTATTTTGTCATAATTGCTAGTTAGAGATACTTACTAAAAGAATAATATAGCATTTCTTAGTTATTTGATAGCTGGCGTGGCTATCAAACAACCTCTTAAACCTCTGGTTCTAAATCTAAACTATAAAGTTTTTGACCTTCCAAATTATGCAAAGTAACAGTTAAAACTTCTGTTTTGCCATCAATTTTTACCATGCCAAAAAACTGTAACCCTGAACTTGGTGGTTGATTAAGTTTTATCTCTGGAGATGCAGTTTGAAATCTTACTTCTGGACCAAAAGTATTATCTAGTTGATTGGGTCCAAAGTTGCCAGAATTAAGAGGTCCAGCTACAAATTCCCAAAAAGGTTTAAAATCAGTAAATTGGGCTTTATTAGGATCATAATAATGGGCTGCGGCATAATGGACATCAGCAGTTAACCAAACCACATTGCGGATATCATTTTGTTTAATAAACCGCAATAAATCAGCTAATTCTAATTCTCTTCCTAATACTTTACCATCACCATTAGCTAAGTTTTCAAAGTCGGTTTTTCCATCTTTGATCATTAACCCAATTGGCATATCACTGGCAATAATTTTCCAAGTTGATTTTGAATTATTTAATTTATTTTTTAACCAATTGATTTGGGAATTACCTAAAAATGCTGTTTTCTCACTGGCTACTGATTGATTATTAGGAGAATTTTTACCTCTATAGCTGCGTTTATCGATCATGAAAATTTCTAGCAATTCACCATGATTAAAATGACGATAAATCCGGTTTGGATTTTGGGAATTAAAACGAATGGGTGTATATTCTAAAAATGCTTGTCTTGCCCGTGATGCTAATAGGGAAACATCCTTAATTTGATAGCGGTTATCATCTAATATCTGTCCAGGATACCAATTATTTATAACTTCATGATCATCCCATTGGACAAGTTGAGGAATTTGGGCATTAAATCGCTGAATATTTTCATCTAACAAGTTATAAATATAGTTACCACGAAATTCTTTCAGGGTCTCCGCAACTTTTGATTTTTCTTCAGTAGTGATGTTTTTCCAAATCTTCCCGTCGTCTAATTTTACTTCCGCTTGAATGGGATTATCGGCATAAATATAATCACCAGAATGAATAAAAAAGTCGGGGTTAAGTTTACGAATAGATTCATAAATTCTCATCCCACCCCACTCAGAATTAATTCCCCAACCTTGTCCTGCGGTATCTCCAGACCACGCAAATAATATATCTTTTCCTTTTCCTAGAGGTGCGGTTTTTAAATGACCAATCACAGGGGCGCTAGAAATGTTAGTATCAACTAAATCCTGAAATGTGACACGGTAAAAAATATCTTGACCTGGTGGTAAATTATCTAAGTAAGTGCGGGTAGTAAAGTCAGTGTATTTGGTCGCAACTTTGCCAATAACTCGTTGACTATTACGGAAATTTTCATCAGTAGCATATTCTATAATCATTCTGGCAGAGCGTTGCCTATGGCCAGCGAAGCTATCGCTACGACTCCAAATCACCGCGCTATTACTGTTAATATCGCCACTAGCGACACCGTAGGGTATACCTGGACGGTTTTTGTCTAATGTGATAAATGCAGGTGTCTGGGCTATGGCTAATTTTGACCACAGGTTTGCCGTCATCACACTACCAGTAGTTACTATGGCTTTCATTAAGAATTGACGACGCTTTAATGCGGGGACAATATCTAGTTTCATGGATTTCATACCTCATACACTACAGTCTTTTCGTTAGATATATATAGGACTTACGCAAAATATCTCTGAAACCCTCTTGTCTTCGTGTCCTTCGTTCCTTCGTGGTTCGTTCTTTCGTGACTTGTGCGTAAGTCCTAATATAATTTCATGCTCTATAATCTTTATTGATATAATTTATATATTGTCATCTATCTTTAGCTAGATTTTTATAAAGTAATTTTGATACTATAACTTAAATAATTCGTGCTATAAATACTTACTTGTATAGTTTCTTAAATCATACATAAAAATTATGCTCTTACCTAATAATGAACGTCAACGCCTAAAATTACTGAATCAATATCAGATTTTAAACACCCCACCGGAGACAGCATTTGATGAAATTGCTCAACTAGCCAAAGATATTTGTGAAACACCAATTGCTTTGATTAGTTTAGTTGATGAACAGCGAGAATGGTTTAAGTCAAAAGTGGGAATAGCTATCTCGGAAATTCCCCGTGATTTAGCTTTTGGTAGTTATACTATTTTGGAAAGAGAAATTTTTATTATTCCAGATACTTTACAAGATCCAAAATTTGCAAATAATCCTCTTGTTGTCTCTAATCCCTATTGCCGATTTTATGCAGGAGTTCCCCTAATTAATGCCCATGGGTTTGCTCTAGGAACGTTATCTATTATGGATAATATGCCTCGTACATTGAGTCTTAAAGAAAAAAAAGCTTTAAAAAGTTTGGCTAAACAAGTAATCAGATTTTTAGATTTACACCAACAGAAATTTCTGGAAAATAGTCAATGGAATTATCAGCTACTATTTACTCATCATCCTAGTCCTATGTGGATCTATGATTGTAATACACTACAATTTTTAGATGTCAATGAAGCAGCCACAACTCATTATGGTTACTCAAAATCCGAATTTTTACAAATGCGGATTATTGACATTCATCCAGTGGAAGATATGCCTATGTTGCTGGCTTATGTTGCTAGAAATCGTTCTGGATTATGTAATTATGGAAAATGGCGACATATTCATAAAGATGGAAAGGTTATTTTTATAGAAATTATTTGTAATAATATTAATTATGGTAATCAAAATGCTGTACTAGTTTATATACGTGATTTAAGTGCGCGTCAACAAGTAGAATTAAAACTGCAAGATAGTGAAGCTAGATTTCGCGTAATTTCTCAAGCAATTCCTATTCCTTTAGTCATTTCTCGTGTGTCTGATGGCATAATTATATATGCTAATCCAGAATTTTTACACACATTTCAATTTTCTCCAGATGATTTATTACAAACAAAAATTTCCGACTTATATCACAATAAATCTGATTGGAATAAGTTATTAACAGAATTTAATCATGACGGATTTTTGCATAATTATGAAATTCAATTACATAAAGCAGATGGTACTAATTTATGGGTAATTGCATATTGGCGATATTTAAAATATAATAATGAGCCAGCGGTATTACAATTATTTAATGATATTACTGAGCGTAAAAACTCGGAAGTTAAACTTCAAGAACAAAATGAGTTTTTACAGTCCATATTTCAGAATATTCCTTTAATGATTGCCCTCATTGGTGCTGATTATGATGTTCACTGGGTCAATCACAAATTTGAAGAAACTCTAAAATACTCTTTGCAAGATTTTCAAAGTCGTAATATTTTGTCCGAATTCTATCCTAATGAAGAATATCGTCAAGAAGTGATTGAATTTATTCAGTCTGGACAACCTGTTTGGCATGATTTTATAACTCATATAAAAGATGGTTCTATTATTGATACATCTTGGACTAATGTGAAACTACCCAATGGACACACTATCGGTATTGGCCAAGAGATTACAGAACGTAAGCAAAATGAAAGAAGGTTAAAAGCTCAAGCTGAACGCGAGAAATTGATGCGAAAGGTTTCTGAGCGAATTCACCAATCTTTAAATCTCCAAGATATTCTCAATGCAACTGTTGAAGAAGTACGAGATTTATTACAGGTTGATAGGGTTGTAATTTATCAGTTTGCACCAGATATGAGTGGTGAAATTATGGCGGAATCTGTATTATCTGAGTGGACAGTTTCTTTGGGTACTAAAATTCATGACTCTTGTTTCCAATCAAGGGGAATATCAAATTATTA
Organism: Anabaena sp. UHCC 0204; assembly: GCF_009711975.1. Classification (GTDB taxonomy): domain Bacteria; phylum Cyanobacteriota; class Cyanobacteriia; order Cyanobacteriales; family Nostocaceae; genus Dolichospermum. The sequence continues at coordinate 32,860 of NZ_VIKW01000003.1, read as the reverse complement.
TCAAGGATATAACCGGGCAATTTCTAATATTTATCAAGCTGGTTTAACTGATTGTCATATTCGACTTTTAGAACAATTTGAAGTCAAAGCCAATTTAGTTGTCCCCATTTTACTAGAAGTGAATGAGAACAATATAGGTTCTTCCCCCTGGGGGTTGCTGATTGCTCATCAATGTGCTAACTTTCGGGAATGGGAAGAACATCAATTAGATTTACTTGATCAATTAACGGTACAAATTGCGATCGCTATTCAACAATCTAACATATTACAACAAGCCCAAATTGAAATTCTACATCGAGAACAAGCAGAAATAAAGCTAAGAAGTGCTTTAGCTGAAAAAGAAATCTTATTAAAGGAAGTTCACCATCGCGTTAAAAATAATTTACAAATTGTTTCTAGTTTACTACACCTCCAAGCACAAACAATTAAAGATCCACAAATTCTCAAAGCTATCCAAGAGAGTCAAAATCGTATTGAATCAATATCTTTAATTCACAAAAATTTATATACTAATCCTAATATTGGTAAAATTGATATTGCAGAATATATCAATAGTCTGGTGACAGGGATACTTATATCCTATCAAATAGAACCTGGTCAAATAAGCTTAAAAACTGATATTAATTCAGTTATTTTAAATGTTGATCAAGCTATTGCCTGTGGATTAATTATCAATGAATTAATATCCAATGCTTTAAAACACGCTTTTTCCAATCAAGAATCAGGAGAAATTAGTATTAGCTTACATAACAATAATCGGGATATTCAGATGATTATTCGAGATAATGGGATTGGTTTAGCTGATAATATAGATTGGCATACTACTCCTTCTTTAGGATTATCTTTAGTTTATGATTTAGTTACTGAACAACTAGAAGGTTCTATCACGATAGAACGTAATCAAGGAACTATATTTAATATTCAATTTTCACAATTCACTTTGCATGAATAAATAAGAAATGGGTTTAGCTAAAATTTTAGTAGTTGAAGATGAAGTAATTCTGGCTAGAACTATTGCTAGTCAACTTAATCAATTAGGATATATAGTTACAGCTAAAGCTTCTTCTGGACAATCGGCCATTAACCATGCTTTAGAAACTCATCCTGATTTAATCTTAATGGATATTATTATCAAAGGTGATATGGATGGTATTGCTACTGCTAATTATATTCATGAACAATTAGATATACCTGTAGTTTTCCTAACTGCTTATGGTGATGAACAAACTTTAGAACGGGCAAAAGTTACCCAACCTTTTGGTTATATTGTTAAACCATTTACGAGTAGAGATTTACGTATATCTATAGAAATTGCTTTGTTAAAACACAAACTAGAATGTGAATTGCGGGAAAGTAGAGATCAATTAGCAACTCTATTAAATTCAATGAGTGATGCTGTTATTGCTACTAATGAACAGGGAATAATCACATTTATTAATCCTGCTGCTGAAAAAATCACTGGTTGGCAAGAAACAGAAGCTCTTGGTAATAATGTATCTGAAGTTATTAAAATTATTGATGAAGTTACAGGTGAAATTATAGAAAATCCTGTGACAAAAGTCTTGCGAGAAAAACAGGCTTTGCATTTAAGAGAATTTGCTTGTTTAATTACTAAAAATGGCACAAAATTACCCATAGGTAATAGTGCTTCTTTGTTGATGCGAAGACCTCATGAAATTAGTGGTGTTGTGCTTGTATTATGGGATTTAAGCGAACGTCGTCAAAGAGAATCTTTAGAAAAGGCTTTAAAAAAAGAACAGGAACTCAATCAACTTAAATCTTTATTTATTTCTACTGTTTCCCATGAGTTCCGCAATCCTTTAAGTGTAATTCAAACCGCAGTCGAGCTAATAGAACTCCAAGGTAATAATTTAACAGATGACAAAAGAACTAAATATTTAACACGCATCTATGGTGCTGTAGAATCAATGGAAAAACTCATGAAAGATGTCTTATTCATGGGTAAATCAGAGGCAGGAAAACTTATTTATAATCCTGAATCAGTTAATTTAGAAAAATTTTGTCAAGAACTAATTGAAGAATTTGAACTTATTGAAGATAGCGGGCATGAAATAATTTTTAATTGTCATAGTCAGAATACAAATACGGTGATGGATGAAAGATTATTACATCACTTATTTAGAAATTTACTTTCTAATGCAATTAAGTATTCACCAATAAATGGTAAGATTCGGTTTGAACTTATTTGTGATTATGTAAATGAATTAGCAATTTTTGAAATTCAAGATCAAGGAATTGGTATTCCTGAATCTGACCAAAATAAAATTTTTGATTCTTTTTATCGGGCTTCTAATGTTGAATCAATTCAAGGTAATGGACTAGGTTTGGTAATTGTTAAAAGATGTGTTGATGCCCATCAAGGACAAATTAATATGGTAAGTAAAATCAATGTTGGCACGACATTTACAGTTACTTTACCATTAAATTTACAGCACATTCTTTAAGTCAGTTGTCAGTTGTCAGTTGTCAGTTGCCAGTTGTCAGTTGTCAGTTGTCAGTTGTCAGGAGAAGAAAGAAATTAATTATCTTGACGGACGACTCCACCAACAACTGGTTTAAGCTCTCCAGCAGAGAATGGATCTGTGCCACCATTCCAGTTAAAATCACTGATGCGGATACTAAAACCACCTAATTCTAGTACAGGATTATAACGGAGAGTAATACCATAGGTACGACGACTGTATTCTAATATATAATCAGTGCTGGTTTCTTTGCCAGTATCGAGGTTGACAGATGTTTGCAATCCTAACCGGAATGGACCATAAATTTGTTGAGAAATGCCAGCATTTAGGACTTTGTTATCAACAGAACGGTCAAAAAGGAAGGGTGATAAACCGCTGTTAGTTCCTTGGGAGTAGCTAACATTAAAGGCTGTATAATCTAAGTAAGGGCGAGAAAAATTCCCAATTTGTCCGATCAGACCGATAGTAGCAGTTAAAGTGCTTTGGTTGTCACTGCTACTGTAATAGCTAGTAGTTCCGGTTAGACCTGCGATCGCTTGCAAATAGGGAACTACAGGATTAGGTGTATATTTTAATCCAGCTTCTGCTGTAGCTGCTAAGGGTTTTCCCTGCCATAAACTGATCCCACTACTTAACGCCACACTACCTTGCAGACGACTTAGAGAGATGCGATCGTTTTTTCGGTCTGGGGAGAGTAAATCTTGACGATCTGTATTCGCTTCGATATACTGAGCGCCGCCTTGATAGCTAAGATTGATACCACTTTTGCCTAAAGGAATAATTGGGGAAGTGATGACTCCACCAACACTAGCTTGTACAGTTTGAAAGCCAAGACTACCATTATAGAGGCGATCGCGGTAACTAGATTCTAAATTCAATGTATGCGGGTTCACATCTCCTAAAAGTTGCCTTAACCGCAAACTTCCGCGCAAATTATTTTCTACATCATTGAGATCAAAGCTAGTTAACTCCCCCGTCCCTTCCAGAACAGTTTTCGGACTTAAAACAGCATTCAGCTTAGTATTCACACCAAATAAACTGGCCAAATTCTGGCTATCGTCCCAAGCCTTCTGCACATAAAACTGGGGTGTAATAATCAAACGGGTCTGATCTGTATTAATCGGTTCAAAACTGCGTTCTACAAACAAACCACCCCGTTGACCATTATCAAAACCAGGAGAGACAATTGCCGGATTTACCTGTCGCGGCCGACGATCTATTGTCCGACTGCTAATAGGAATAGGGATAGTAACATTTTGATCAAAAACTAACCGTTGACGCTCAGTATTAATTTTATCTATTAACGGTGCTTCCCGCGTCACCGTGACTTTATTTGCTCTTATTTCTAGTTCAGGGGGTGAAAAAGGATCATTTGTAATTCGGACATCTTGCGCTTGAAAACCTCGTGGATAAAATTCAATCCGTTCGGCTTCAAATCGTAACCGCTTCACAACACCACCAGATTTAGCCGGAGCGACATTCCGCGCATCTGACTGACCACTAGCACTAAATTCTATTCCTCCTGGACTGCTAACACCAGCAACAGGCTGATTAGCGCGAACCCGATTACTCAAAGGGCGACTCGGTACACCACCTGCTGTAATATCCGTAGGTAGCGTAGGTGTAAAAGCAAAATCTGTTTCCGTGGTGGGGATATAAAGTTCACCTTTCCCATTTTCCAAATCCCCACTATCTTGAATAAAATTATAGGTAAAACGTTGTCCTTGTAATATCTGATTTCCTCTAGTTAAAGCAACATTACCTTCTCCCACCGCAATCAAATTCTCCAAATTGATTTGCAGGCGATCGGCATCAATCACTGCTCCATCAAATCTGACGACAACGTTACCTTCAGCAGTAACAATTTGTCTAATCTCATCATACTCCTGGCGATCGGCAACAACTTCCACAACCCTCTCTCTTCCGGGAGTTATATTTCCCTGGATTTGCGCCGGTAAAACTTGTAGAGGCGGTGTTTCAAGGTTGCTAGGTGTTAACTGTTGATTTTGGGAATCACGCAGTTTAAACTCAATAATATTTTGTATTGGTGGTAAATCAGGTGTCTTTTCACCAACAGACAGAGAAAAATTTCCCCCCGATTCCTGTAAATTCACATGACTTTGTTCTGCTGGGGGGGTTGGTGCTTCTGCTAAAATTTGCCGGTTGCCTGTAATATTACTAACTCTATCTGCAACTTGAAGAGAGGCTGGTGAAAATTCAGGAGCTAAGTTTTCTGGTGGAGATAATGGCGAAAAAGTTTTCGTCACATCATCTGCATTGACTAAGCTGGTACTTGACTGATGCTGATGATCCGGGTTTTTACTGTCAACGATGAATTTTTGTTCATCAGCTTCAACCTTGACAACAGCATCAGCAGTAAGATGATGAACTGGTTTTAATGATTCAAGAGTTGGAGGTCGCTGAGGCGGCAATACTGGATGAAACATAGTTTAAGGCAATCAAGCCGACCAAAAAACAAAACATAGCCGGAAGGTTGAATTATATCTTAGCCTGTTTCTACCTTCCAGCCGCTAGGAGTGATCTGTTGTATTTTTATTCTAAATCCCGGCGACCAGGGTTACGGGCTGGGTCATTAGATAAAAGCCCGAATATAAAAATGCTTACAAACAAGCCTACAACAATATAAACAGCGATTTTTAAAGTCAACATAGAACTAACTCCAAGGGGTTTGATGAATAGTAAGTAGAGATTTACTGTCTGCGATGCAGAACGAATATCTATTTTATATTACTCATATCTTGTACCTTTTGCGTGGGAATTGTGGTACGTGGCATTCTCGCAAGATTAACAGTCTAAAGAGGATGTAAGTGAGCCTGTAAACTTTTCAATCAATTTTATCCATAAATCTTTGCAGTCTTTATGTAACAAGATTTATAGCTATTTTTTAAAATCGGTAATATTTTGGTATTATTTCCGCATTGGATTTCAAGTATCTCACCAGTACAATTCAGTGCCAATAGAGTAGTAAAATAATGATATCTTTACGGAAAAAATTATTGTTATTGGGAATACTATTAATGGGTCTATTCCCACAATCAGTAAAAGCCCAATCTGTAACTTCAGCTACCGACGGGACAGGAACAGTTATCAACCAGAATGGTAATCAAATTGACATCACTGGTGGGACACTTTCGCAAGATCAAATCAATCTTTTTCACAGTTTTACCCAATTTGGTCTAAATCAGCACGAAATTGCTAATTTTTTATCAAATCCGCAAATTAAAAATATTCTCGGCCGTGTTGTTGGCGGTGATGCTTCTATAATTAATGGCTTAATCCAAGTTACAGGTGCTAATTCTAATCTATTTTTAATCAACCCATCAGGCATAATTTTTGGTGCAAATTCTCAATTAAATGTACCTGCTAACTTTACCGCTACAACGGCTACAGGCATTGGCTTTGGTAATAACCTTTGGTTTAATGCTACTGGTTTAAATAATTATGCGACATTACTGGGAGATCCCAGTCAGTTTGCTTTTAATATTAATCAACCAGGAAGTATTATTAATACCGGTTCTTTGCAAGTAGGAACTGGGCAAAATCTCTCTTTAATTGGCGGTAATGTCATTAGTACGGGAACTCTCACCGCACCAGAGGGCAATATTACTATTGCCTCAGTTCCTGGTACAAGTTTAGTTAAAATTTCTCAACCAGGACATTTACTAAGTTTAGAAGTTAACCCTACACAAACTTCTGCACCAAGTAATATTACTGGTCTTTCTTTACCAGAATTATTGACAGGAGGCAATGTCAGTCAAGCTACTGGGGTAACAGTTGATAGTAATGGAGAGGTAGTATTAACCAGTTCTGGGGTAATTGTACCTGCTGATGGGGGAACAACTATAGCCTCCGGGAATATTGATGTTTCTGGTCAAACTGGTGGAAAAGTCAATGTTTTAGGCGAAAAAGTTGGGGTAATTGACGGTAATATTAACGCCTCTGGTACAAATGGTGGTGGTACTGTCTTAATCGGTGGAGATTATCAAGGTAATGGCACAGTACCGAATTCACAATTTACCTTTGTTAATTCCGACTCAACAATTAATGCTGATGCCTTAATTAATGGTGATGGTGGTAAAGTTATTTTTTGGGCAGATAACACCACTCGATTCTATGGAAATATTAACGCCCAAGGTGGTTCAACAAGCGGTAATGGCGGTTTTGTCGAAGTATCCGGTAAAGAGTTTTTGGATTTTAATGGTCAGGTTAATACCTTTGCAGTTAACGGAAATTTAGGAACGCTCCTACTAGATCCTACAGATATTAATATAGTTGCTGCCGGTGGTAGTGCTTCTCTTGCTAATGTCTCTGTTTTTAGTAATCCCAATAGTGACGGAATAAGTTCTAACATTAATGCTGACTTGATTAATAATGCTACTAGCAATGTCATCCTGCAAGCAGAAGGTAGTATTTGGTTTGAAACAGGAATTAACATCACTCAGCCCGGTGTGGGCTTAACTGCACAGGCTCGTGATTATATTCTTTTGAATAATATCACAACCAATGGCGGTAGTTTAAATATTATTGCCGACGTTGAGAATAATGGTATTGGTTCAATTCAAGATGGTTTAAATTATAGCCTCATTACCAACGGAGGCGACATTAACTTACAGGGAGGAGGGGCTACTTCTGATTCCAGTGTTGAGCTTGAAGCAGTAACAATTAATTCAGGTGGTGGGAATATTACCCTGACAGGAATTAATAATGATGCTACTGAGTTTCCGGCAATTAGCATTGACTACTCCTCCAGCATTTCCAGTGGTGGAGGAAATATTACTCTGAATGGTACAAGTGATGGAACTGGAATTTTCATCCAAGGAGCAAATATTAATTCAGGAGGAGGAAGTCTTACTCTAACTGGTAACGGTGTGAATGGGGATGGTATTTTCTTAGAGAGTGTTTCCCTCAATTCAGGAGGGGGAAATTTAAGTCTCTCCGCAAATAGTACAAATTCAGTAGATTTTTCTGCTCTTGCAGTGAATATTAATTCAGGAATTGGGAATCTAAGCCTGACAGCAGATACAACAGATATTGATCCAAGTAATAATTCCTTCTCAGGTACAGGTAATTTACTGATTCAGCCTCTATCTGTCAATTTAGGAATGACAATTGGTGGAGGTGGAGCGGCAAATACCACATTTCTCAATAATGCAGAATTAGCAAGTTTTACTAATGGCTTTAATTCTATTACCATTGGACGGGCTGATAGTAGTGGTGCAGTTACCTTTGCGGGTAATACAACATTTAATGATCCTATAACAGTGCGATCGCCTTTAGGTTCTATCAACTCCACAGGTTTTACACTTACTGGATCTGATAATGCAACTATCACACTTTTGGCAGGTATTGGAGGTATTAACAGTGGGAATATCTTCAACTCCAGTCGGACAGTTACTCTCGATGCAATAGGCAACATTACCACAGGTGAGATTGATACTTCAGTTGACTTAATTGGTAGTAATATCAACGGCGGAGCAATTCAAATTACAAGTGGAAGTAATATTACAACTGGGACGTTAAAAACCGAAATCTTCAATGGGCTTGGTACAGCCGGAAACATTACATTAAATACCACAGGTAGCACAGGCAGCATTAATACAACAGGTGGAACTCTCGATGCCTCCGCTATAAATGGTTCTGGAGGAACTATTTTTGTCTTCACTCAAGATGGAGACATTACCACAGGAAATATCATAACATTCTCAAATACAACAGTTACTGGATCTCAAGGCGGTAATATTTTCCTCACCGTCAATAGTGGTAATGGCAATATCAATACTACCGGAGGCAGTCTCAACTCAGGGGCTAATAATGATGGATCAGGTGGTGCTATTACCCTTACAACCGCTAATGGCAACATCAATACAGGTGATATATTATCTACCTCCCGTTTGCATAATGGGGGCGATATTACTCTAGAAGTAACGGGAACTGGCAATATTGATACAAGTGCTGGCACATTAAATTCTAGTTCCACTGATACGGTTCAATTTAACGGTAATGGTGGTGATATTTCCCTCTCAACAACCGGAACAATCAATACAGGAAATCTAAATGCAGTTTCTAATACTGGTGGTAGTGGTGGTGAGATTACTCTAGCAGGTCAAGATATTAATTCTAATGCGGCTATTTCCACAACAGGAACAGGTAATGTTCAATTTGATGCCAACAGAAGTATTACCCTAAATTCTGGTTCAAGGATTACAACTGACAACGGAAATATTAACTTCACCGGGGATGATATTTTTCTGGTTAATAGTAGTGGATTAGAAACTACCGGAATTGGAAATATTAACCTAGATACGACTCGTAGCATTAACATTTATTCCGGTTCAAGTATTACAACTGATAGCGGAAATATTGTTTTGAATGCTAATCAAATTGGCACAAATCCAGGAAATTTTGCAGGAATTTTTATTGATAATTCTACGATACAGTCCAATAATGGAGAAATTACTCTGAGTGGAAAAGGTGGAGACCAAGAAGAAATAAATACAGGTAATGATGGAGTTCTTGTTCAAAATAGTAACATCACATCCAACAATGGCTCAATTACGTTCACAGGAGTATCTGGACAAGGATCTGTTAATACTGCTGTAGAGTTCTTTAATAGTACAGTTGCAACAGGTGGAACAGGGAATATTACAATTGATGGAGATAGTGCAACTAATAATGGAGATTATGCAGTTTTACTTCGTCAAGGAACACAGATTACATCCACAGGATCAGGTCAAATTAGCTTAACTGGAACTGCTCCTGCTACCAAATTAGGAATTTATGGAGAAGGCTCACTTTCTTCTATTATTAATCAAACGGGAGATATTACCCTCACTACAGATACTCTCGATTTAACTAATATTAGCTTGCAAGGTACAGGAAATTTAACCCTTCAACCTCTAACACCTAACACAACTATTGGTCTTGGGAATGGTGCAATTGGAACTTTTAATCTTAACAGTACCGCAATAGGCAATCTTCAGGATGGTTTTAACTCAATTATCATTGGACGTAGTGATAGTAGCGGTGTAATTACATTAGCAGATAATCTTATATTTAATGATCCGGTGATATTGCGATCGCCATTGTTTGGTACAGTTGCTATAAATAACTCTATCACTACCCCAGCTATCACTTTTGAGGCTACCACTTTTATCGGTGGAGATATTACTACCATTAATCCTCAAACTTATAATTACCCAGTTATTTTTACCAATAATTCCACTATCACCACTAATGGGATCACCTTCAATAACACAGTTGATGGTAATAAGAATTTGACGATTAATGCTGGTGGTGCTGACGTTATTTTTACACAAGCAGTTGGGAATATAGAAACTCTCGGAGATTTAAATATTAATAGTAGTGGAAAAACATCTTTCGCCAATGTTAACGCCGCAAGTATCACTACTGACGCATCTGGTCTCACTGAATTAAATGGTAATATTCAAGCTATCGGTGGAAATATTAACCTCAACGATACCGTTAACCTCATTAATAATACTACTCTCACGGCTGATAACTCTATTAGCACCAATAGCATCAACGGTAATTATGATCTGAGTTTCAGTGCAGGTGGTGATATCAATTTTAATAGTGACTTAGGCAATAATCTAACTTTAGGAAATCTTGCTATTAATCAAGCTATTAATGTCACTGGCAAAAATATCAATGCTGCGAGTATTACCCAAACTTTTGGCATCGGAAATACAACATTGGGCGATCTTAATACAAATCAAAGTGGTTTGAATTTACGCACTAATCAAAATATTACCACAGGCAATATTACTGCCAACGGACAAGAAATAACTTTAACTAGTCAAAACATTACCACAAATAATCTTAACTCTAGTTCTGCTAATGGTGGAGGAGATATTAATATCTTAGCCCAAAACCAAATTATTACTGGTCAAATAGATTCTAGTTCTAGCATTGGTAACGGTGGAAATGTCACAATTGACCCAATTACAACTATTATTACATCCATTAATACTCAAGGTGGAACAAATGGTTTTGGTGGTAACGTTGATATTATCGCCTTAGATACGTTCCGCTCTACAGGTACATTTATTGATCAAAATGGTATTAGTGCCTCTATTTCTACTGCTGGAGGTTTAGGGGGTGGTGATATTACTATATATCATCCAGGTGTACTTCCTTTTATTATTGGTAATGCTGATATTCACGGTACAGCCGGAGCAATTACATCTGGTGTTAATAATACTATAATGCCAACTCTTCCGGTTTTATCAACTTACACTCAAGAAAATATTCGCCTATTTTCCTTGAATGAAGAAGATATAGAACCTCCAGTTATTGATAAAGCCGATAATGTTGCACAAATTGGCACAGAAGTAACTAATTTAAAACCTCTTTTAGTTGGTAGTGAATTTCTTCGGCAAACGGCATCAAACCAACTTATTCAAGGTGATATAGCAGGTGCAGTTTCTTCAATTGAACAATTCATATCTGGAGAATATACAGAATATTATCAAGAAAAATTAGAACTTAATGCTCAACCACAAACAGCAGAAACTATCCGCGCAGCTTTAAAGAAAATTGCCCTACAAACTGGAAAGCAATCAGCGATCGTTTACATCATATCACAACCTGAATCTTTAGACTTAGTGGTAATTACACCTGCTGGAAAAGCAATTCATCGTAATGTCAAATTCGACAGAAAACAAATAATTGCTGATGTAAAAACTTTCCGTAACCAAATTACAGACCTTTCTAGTGTTGGTTATCAGCAGTCTGGGAAAAAGCTTTATAATTCTCTCATTGCACCTATCGAAGCAGTATTAACCGCAGAAAAAATAGATACCTTATTGTTTTCCGTTGATAATAACTTGCGATCGCTTCCCTTTGCAGCTTTATACGATGGTAAAAATTATCTAGTCGAAAAATATAACATGGGACTAATTCCCAGTGTGTCTTTAATGGATACTCGTTACGAATCTTTAAAAAATTCGCAAATTTTAATCATGGGAGCTTCGGATTTTGCCAATTCTAATCAAGATGATTTACCAGGAGTTAAGATAGAATTACCAACAGTAGCCAAAGAATTTGGCGAAAATCGCTATTTTATTAATCAAGAATTTACCATTAATAATCTCCAAAAACAACGACAACAAAGAGTTACACAAATAGTTCATTTAGCAACTCATGGAGAATTTAATATTAAAGATCCTAATCAATCATATATTCAATTTTGGGGAACAGAAAAATTAAAAATTAACCAAATTCGTAACTTAGGATTTAGAAATCCTCCAGTCGAATTATTAGTCTTAAGTGCTTGTCGGACAGCATTAGGAAATGAACAAGTAGAATTAGGTTTTGCGGGTTTAGCAGTACAAGCTGGAGTCAAATCTGCCTTAGCCAGCTTGTGGTATGTTAGTGATGAGGGAACATTAGGATTAATGAACGAATTTTATCAGAAATTAAGAAATGTACCAATTAAATCTGAAGCATTAAGACAAGCACAAATAGCGATGATTCAAGATAAAGTAAATGTAACAAATGGAGAATTAAGAGGTACAAGAGGTGATATTTCTTTACCACCAGAATTAAAAGGAACTAATAAAAGTTTATCCCATCCCTATTATTGGGCTGCTTTTACAATGATTGGTAGCCCTTGGTAATTAGGGCTTACTGATAAGTAGATGATCAAAATTAAATATAAACTGAAAACCAATTCATACTTTCATTCACCAACGCTATTTTTTTGACTGTGTTAAATATCCAATAACCCATATCGTTTTTGCAAAGTTAATAATTTCATCCTCGCTTCCCCAGCATTGTCAGCCAAATCAGCAAATTCCACAAACCGCCGTAATTCCTTCTTTAATAAATTCCGTTCGACTTCAATAGTTTCTCTATCTAAATCTGGCGGTAAAACAATCATATCAAAAATAGTTGCCCTTTCCTTGCCAGGGTGAGGACGTAAAACTCGTCCCCGACGTTGGATAAATTGCCGGGGATTTCCTGAACTTGATAAAATTACTGCGGTTTGAATTGCGGGAATATCCACACCTTCATCTAAACAACGAATTGCTACTAAACCTTGTAATTCTCCACTTTCAAATTGACGGCGTAAAGTTTCCCTTTCTTCCAAAGAAGTATTTGCTGTATAGGTACTGATTTTATAACCTAATTCTCCTCCCAAAAGTTGAGAAACCGCTTTGAGTTGACGCAGAGATGAACGTTGTCCGATTTCTTGAGAACCATCACTACAATAAAATAGTGTATGGGTAGTTTCTCGACGAGTAGCCATTAACTCTTGTAAGGCGATTAATTTATTTTCCGCAGTGCCAACTAACCGCGCCCTTTGCATTAATAATGATTTGATATCTTCATTATCTTCAAAATCTCCTGATTCCCCCATATCTCGATCTCGATACAGGAGAGAACGCCCAATTTTTTTAGTTAGTTTTAAATAAGCGATACTTTCAGTTTCCGTCAACTCCACCAACACCGGATTATAGATATAATGGACTAATGCACCTTGAGAAATGGCATCCTGTAAACTAAATTCAGGTTGGAGAATATTTCCAAAATAATCTAATAAAGATTCTGTTCCATCATCATCAAAATATCTTTCTGGTGTGGCTGATAAAGCTAGACGTAAACCCACATTTCGGGGTAAACTTTCCTCTAATTTCGGTGCGCCTAAATTATGGGCTTCATCACCAATAATTAAAGTTTTTGGGGGAAAATATTTAAGTTGTGTCTGAAAACCATCACCAATTAAAGTCGAGTTAGTGGTAATTACCGTTACGAAATTTTGAGAACCAGAACACAGATTATAGATTTGTGTAGAAAGTTGACTTTGCCAACTGCGTAAGTTATCAAATGCTAAAATCGGCTGTAAGTTAAACTTCTCACATTCTCTACCCCACTGGCTAACAAGATGACGATAGGGACAAACCACCAACAAGACTTGTAAACCAATTTGCTGGTACAATTCACAAGCGATCGCTAATGCAGTAATAGTCTTACCACTACCAGTAGCCATTTTTAATGTCCCTCTGCCATGATTCGCAAACCAGCTAGTCACAGCTTGGCGTTGATATCCCCGCAATTGCAGAGATAAAGGCATTTTTGGACATCCCGGTAATAGTTGCTTAACTTGATAACTGCCCTTTTTCTCACCCGCATAAGGTAATTTGAGTTTAAATTTAGGCAATTTCGATACTGCATTTTGCGTCAGGTACATAAATTTGCAAATTGGTAATTGGTAATTAGTGATTGGTAATTCGTAATAATCAGTAGTCACCTGTTTTTCATTTGCCACTGACAACTGACTACTGACAACTGACAACTGACTAGTTATAATTACGCCAAATACCTACCAAAGAACCTTGCACCTCTACTTGCATTGCTGATACTTCTATTGGATGATAATTAGGATTTGCAGGTTTGAGAGTCACAAGATCATCATCGCGATAAAACCGTTTTAAGGTTGTTCCATGTCCTTCCACTCTCGCAGCCACGATAGTCCCATTTTTTAACTGATTGGGTTCAGCTACAGGGCGCAAAAACACCACATCACCATCGGCAATCAAATCTTCAATCATACTGTCCCCAGAAACCCGTAAAGCATAGCTTTGGGGAGGTAATGATAAATTAGCCAAATCTAAATGTTCTACCGCGTCTGTGAACGGTTCTATCAAACCACCCGCCGCAATAGTTCCTAAAATTGGTACACCTTGTTTAACAGGATGAAGTATGCGAAGAGTTCTCGCTCTACCTTCATTCCAACCGATGTAACCCTTATTACGTAAATGTTCCAAACGACTTTGAATAGGTGCAGGAGATTTCAAATTCATCCCTTGCATCATTTGGCGAATTGAGGGAGAATGTTGATTCAACCTGATATATTCAACCAACCATTCATATAGTTGTTTTTGGGGATCTGTGAGACGTTCCATAATTTTTTCGGGAAGTAAATAATAAATGCCCATAGAACATTGGTACTACAAAAATCTTCCCTTAACAAGCTTTAATTAAATATTCATGATAATAGGTAACAGATAAGAATTTCACCAATTACCCATTACCAATTAATAATTGTCAATTGTCAATTGTCAATTGTCAATTATTAACACTGTTATTTTGCTCCTAAAATACTCGCAAGTAAAGCTTTTTGAGCGTGTAGGCGATTTTCTGCCTGATCCCAAACCCGTGATTGTGAACCTTCAATTACTTCTTCAGTAATTTCTTCTCCACGATGGGCTGGTAAGCAGTGTAAAACAATTGCCTCTGGATCAGCAAGACTTAATAATTGTTCAGAAATTTGATAAGGTTGAAAAACAGGGAACCGGTTATTAGCTTCTGTTTCTTGTCCCATGCTTGCCCAAACATCAGTGTATAGTACCGATGCACCTTTGGCTGCTGCTTCGGGATCATGAGTTAATAGAACTTCAGTTTTATTATTAGCGATCGCTCTCGATTTTTCCACAATTTCCGCATCTGGTGAATATCCAGACGGAAAAGCTACCCTAACATTCATTCCCACCAAAGCACAACCCAACATCAGGGAATTAGCGACATTATTACCATCACCGACATAAGTTAAAGTTAAACCTGCCAAACTCCCAAACTTTTCTTGAATTGTCAGTAAATCAGCCAATATTTGACAGGGGTGTTCTAAATCGGTGAGGGCATTAATTACCGGAATTTTCGCATATTTCGCAAAAGTTTCCAACTCCTGTTGAGCAAAGGTGCGAATTGCTAAAACATCTAAATAACGATCTAACACCCTAGCAGTATCTTGGATAGGTTCTCCTCGACTTACTTGAGTGACATTAGGGTGAAGATCAATTACCTGTCCCCCCAGTTGGTACATTGCTACTGTGAAACTAACTCTAGTGCGTGTTGAAGCTTTGGAAAACAACAAACCCAAGACTTTATTGCAATGCAACTTCAGTTTTTCCGATTTTAGTTGAGTTGCTAATTCCAGAAGTTCTTGCAGTTCCCCAGAATTCAGATCCGCTAAACTTAATAAATCTCTGCCGATCAATGCTGCCATGCTTGATTATCTGTAAAGAACAAATGTTTTTCTGCACCTTTGCATAGCCGTGTCACAAGGAATACAGAATTGAACTGTACCAAATATTTTTGCATGGATCTACAGCATGGTGGCTAGTTTTGCTGATTTTTGGCCGCCAAAAAAATATTTTGCTTACCCTCTAGACAAATCATTTACATGAAGCTATAATATGAAATCGGTGAGGGAATAAAAAACCTTCTTACCAAATCCGCCAGCATAGCACAGTGGTAGTGCATCCGACTTGTAATCGGAAGGTCGTAGGTTCAAATCCAACTGCTGGCCTTATTTATTAAATAATATTTGACTGTCACTTGACAAATTATTTGACCGCGTTGACAAATTGGTGTCCGCATTGCCAAATTGGTGTCCGCATTGCCAAATTATTGTCCCTCACGGTCAATAGTTTGTTTACTATTATAAGCTCTGTCCAAATTAAACCGACGACCTTCCGATCTTTCAACCCACCTAAAAGTTTTTTAATATTCTTGCATAAACATCTTTCAATCCGCCCCACTCCGGGAGGGGTGTTGAAACCAAAGTAGTAAAGGAGACAGTAAAGATGGTTAAGCTTTCAACCCGCCCCACTCCGGGAGGGGTGTTGAAACTTCTGGTTTGTACTCTAGAAGCAAAAGTATTTGCAACTTTCAACCCGCCCCACTCCGGGAGGGGTGTTGAAACATTCCATTCCTTTTTAATTCCCGCTAAATTTTCAGCTTTCAACCCGCCCCACTCCGGGAGGGGTGTTGAAACTCTGTTGTTAGTTTGAGTGGTGGTCAAGGGAAAAGCTGCTTTCAACCCGCCCCACTCCGGGAGGGGTGTTGAAACTCCGCCCGACCAAACCCTTATCTAGTGACACTTCCAAAAGCAATTTTGGCGAATGTCCTAAATTTGCTCTAAATTTTCCTCTTAAGGGAACATTATCAAAGCATCTTGACATCTGAAACACAGACTAGATAAGGGATTTGGACTTTTGGCAGAACCCCCAGGTAAATTGACCTCGCTTATGGTTCGCCAAAAATAAATAATTAAGGTGGATTCCTCCTTGCTCGGAGGTGATTCGGTAGCCACCACTGCGGTAAACCCGCACCTCTATTACTGGGGGCGCACCTTATTCCTGTTCACTAGGAACAGCAGCTTCAAGGTGGGCAGCTACCAGGGTCAGAAAGCAAGACTGTCTCACAACAGTCAAACTAACCCACATTTATCTCAGTTCAGAGGTTTATCAAAAACATGAACTGCGGCGCTATTGTTGATTACTATTATATTTTCAAGGTTCGGTGTTTTGTCAATCAGGCTTTTCGAGATTGATAGGCGTTTTTTGCTAATTCTTTGGCTTTCTCCTGTGGACTCGCTCGAATTGGTTGTTTTCCCTCCTCTATAGCGATTCCTGCTTTCTTTGCCTGACTTTGAATATTTGCAATCAATCTGCCATAACTCCACTGATGGACGCTTACTCGGTATTGTTTGGCATATTTTTTTTGGACTTCTACTAAATCTGATTTTTGTTCAGCTTTAGATTGAATCTCAGTCTGAATTTGCTCTCGCATATCTCCCAATTTCGGTAAAACAATACTGCCAGCTTTATATGTTTGTGCGATCGCAATAATTTCTTTTGCTAGTAATCTATCTATATACTCTCCTAACTCTGAATCTCCAAATTGATTTGGTGCTGCTATCCTTTGAGCGATATGGCGTTGGTGGGATAACAGGTGTTTTTGTTGTCGTTGCCTATTGAGTAATTTATAATTATCACCAAGTAGTTGTTTAATATTCCGATATGTCAAAACTTTGCCCGTAGTACCATCTACAACTGCAACGGTGGCAGGATATTCTAAACCCAAGCTCACACCCACTAAGATATGAGATTGTCCTTTGTATAAAGGCTTGCTGGGACGAGGGAAGGGTTTATCAATTTTGGCTAGAGAGGAGTTTTTGCGTTTGAGATGAACTTGCTGATTATGATTTAACTCACCTTTGGCTTTAGTATTGCTGATGGATTGGGCAATTTTTTCAGCTTTTTCCTCTTTGACTAAATTTGTTCCTTCCCGTGTCCATAAACGAGTATCTATACAACAATGAAGCATTAAGTGATTAACATTCCAGGGTTCTCCGTTACCTTCTCCTTTTTGCCAAACAATACGACCGCTTCGCAGGGTAAATAAGGCACTAGAATGTTGTTTGTTACTATCTTTCTTAATTTGTGGATCTTCTAGGAAACGTTGAAACCAGTGAAGTTGGCGAGAATCACAATAAATTTGAAATGTATGCTCACTCAAGCGACTGAATTTTACACATATCCGCCCAAATTCATTTTTAGACCACACTAAATCTTCATTAGTTTCGTAAGCTACTGGAAAAGGTACTTGACTAGATTTTCTTAACAGAATGTTTTGCCAGAATTTTGCCTCTGTTTCATTTTCAGGAACAGTCTGAGTGGCGGTAATAAGAGTTTCTAACCTTATGGTGTCAGTTAAATCTCGTCCTTTGGGTATTCGGGCTGCTAGTTTTTCTGTGAGGCGTTGAATTTGGATTTCTACTTTACGGCGACGTTGAGCAAATTTTTCGGGGTTTTCTTCTTTATCGTTAATTTTACAGCCATTTTTAAGTAAATAACTAATAGCACAACGAGTTATATTATTTTCTGTATCTCCGTAGGTATCAAATAAGTATTCTGATAAATTGCTTTCGTTATCTATATTTTGAGATTTTTTCCGTTTTTTAGACTTTTTACCTTTGCTTGGTGTATCTCCGTTGGTTTTTTGTAGTGCAAATTGAGCCAATATTTCCGCAGATTTAGCACGAAGAGTATCTAATGAAACGCCACTGTATTCTACTAATTCAGCATCACTATTGAGAATTTCTAACCAGCGCAATTTACCATCCAGTTGGGATTGATAATCCTTCATCAACGTCAACCAGGATTTATAACTATAGTTTACTAATGCTGTGGCACTGGTGTAAAACCTTCCAGGTTGTCCCATGAAGCGCGGATCAGTTTTCAAGGGTTCACACAGTTTGTTGACAAGACCTTTAGGAGGTTCACCTTTTTGCCGCCATTTTTCAAGTTCTGGATGTTTACCCATTTGCATGAGTAATTCGTTAATTAATGGCGTGTTTTTCTCTGCCATCAATTGCCATAGTTGTTGACGGGTAGTTTCACTGGCTACTAAACGACACTGAACGGTAATTTGGCTCATACCTAATAAACAAATTTGTCTAATAAAACCATATTTGTATTATAGCCGCTTTCTGTAAAATAGTATTTTATG
The DNA here is from genome assembly GCF_009711975.1 of Anabaena sp. UHCC 0204. Lineage (GTDB taxonomy): Bacteria > Cyanobacteriota > Cyanobacteriia > Cyanobacteriales > Nostocaceae > Dolichospermum. The sequence goes on along the minus strand of NZ_VIKW01000003.1, from coordinate 14,039 downwards.
CAAGAAACTTTTTTCACAAGTAAGGAAGCGGCTCAATTGACAGGTTGTACCCTTCGCCAGATTCAGTATTGGCGAGAGAAGGGGATTGTTGTACCTGTAATTAGTGATACGGGTACGGGACGCAGTATTTATTATTCAAGGTCTAATTTGGTGGAGTTGGCTGCTTTGGTATATTGGCTGTCTACGGGTATCAGTTTTGATATTGCTTGTTTTATTCTCAAACAACTGAAGGAACAAGAACCAGAGTTGTTTATTTCGGGTGAGGGTAAGCGGTATATGTTGTTGTTATCTCAGGATGATTCGCTTTCTTTGGTAGAATTTGATCGGAAAAGAGCGATCGCATCCCTGGATGAAGGTAAGGCTGTGATTCCTGTGTGGTTAGATGTTATTTATCAGAACTTAGCAAGTAGGTTAGCTTAATAGATTCCTGTTCAATGACAAAAGGCTTCCCATCTACGCTAATCTGTTAATTGCACAAGAGTTTGTTTATTTTTATAAGTATCCAGGCTATTGCCTTTATGAGAAAAATTACCCTATCTCAGTTAGAACGTCACCTATTTGCTGCTGCTGACATTCTGCGTGGCAAGATGGATGCTTCTGAGTATAAGGAGTATATCTTTGGAATGCTCTTTTTAAAACGCTGTTCTGATGTGTTTGAGGAGCAGTATGAGCAGATTATAGCAGCGAATATACTTAAAGGTAGAACAGAAGCAGAAGCAAAACAACGTGCTGAATCATCTGCTTACTATGACAAGACTTTCTTTGTCCCAGAAAGAGCGCGTTGGAATTATATCGAAAAAGAATTACATAGTGATGTTGGTAATGGCTTAAATAAAGCTTTGGGTGCGCTGGAAAATGAAAACCCAATTTTAGAAGGCGTTGTTAGCCACATTGATTTTAATAAAACAGCAGGTAAAACCAGAGTTTCTGACCAAAAATTGCGGGACTTAATTCGGCATTTTGGTAAACTTCCTCTGCGTAATGAGGATTTTGAATTTCCTGATTTGTTGGGAGCAGCCTATGAGTATTTGATTAAACATTTTGCTGATTCCGCAGGTAAAAAAGGCGGCGAATTTTATACCCCCCGTGACGTATCGCGGTTAATGGTGCGATTACTCAAACCACAACAGAAAATGCGAATTTATGACCCCTGTGTAGGTTCAGGAGGTATGCTAATTCTCTCTAAGGAATATGTAGAAGAACATCAAGGTAATGCCAAAAATCTTAGTCTTTATGGACAAGAAGCTAATGGTGGAGTTTGGGCAATTTGTAAAATGAATATGATTTTGCATGGCATTGTTACTGATGAGAAAGCTATTCAAAATGATGATACTATTGCTAATCCACTACATTTAGAAGGTGGAGAGCTAATGCGTTTTGATCGGGTAATTAGTAATCCGCCATTTAGTCAAAATTATTCAACTGATGGATTAAAGTTTAACGAGCGTTTCCGTTTTGGCTTTTGTCCTGAAAATGGTAAAAAAGCAGATTTGATGTTTGTTCAACACATGGTAGCAGTGTTGCGAAGTACGGGAATGATGGCAACAGTAATGCCTCATGGTGTGTTGTTTCGGGGTGGAGTAGAAAAGGAAATCCGCCAGAAATTTATTGAAGATGATTTGTTAGAAGCGGTGATTGGTTTACCACCAAATTTATTTTATGGAACTGGTATTCCTGCTTGTATTTTGGTAATGAGAGGTTCAAAAGCAGCAAAACCTCAAGATCGTCAAGGTAAGGTTTTATTTATTAATGCTGATGCCGAATTTCAATCTGGTAGAGCGCAAAATTTCCTGAAACCTGAGCATATTGAAAAAATTGTTTCCTCTTTTGAGGCGTTTGTAAATGTTCCTGGTTATGCAGCAGTAGTTACTAAACAACAATTGGCTGAAAATGATTACAATTGCAATATTCGCCGTTATGCTGATAATGCACCACCGACCGAACCCCATGATGTAAGAGCGCATCTTTTAGGAGGTGTGCCTAAAGCGGAAGTGGCAGCTAAACAAGAACCTTTTATTGCTCATGGTTTTGAACCCAGTGCTTTTTTTATAGAAAGGAATCAAAATTATTTCGATTTTTTACCAACTCTCACAGAACGTAGTCAAATTAAAGATTTTGTAGAATCATATCCAGGTATAGCACAGCAGGAAAAAAGGCTAAAGGATGCTTTTTTGAGTTGGTGGGAAATTCACGAAAACCAATTGTTGCAGTTACCAGAAACTAAAGATTTGATGAAAGTTCGTGCTGATTTTCTGACATCTTTTACTGAAGCAATGCGTCCGATTAAAATTCTCGAACCTTACCAAGTAGCGGTAACAATGTCTCAATGGTTAGAGAATAATGAAAATACTTTGACTTCTGTGGCTAATCAAAGTTTTAAAGGGTTCGTAGAAAATGAAATAGAAGCGAAAGCTGAGAGTTTAAGAAAACAAGCAATTCAAGAACAAATGCTGTTGTTTTTGGATGAATTTCAAGTTAATGGGGTAATTGCTAGTTGGTGGAATGAAATCCAGTATGATTTGAAAACTGTTGCTGCTCAAAATTTTGATGGTTTGATAGAAGGTTGGGTGGAAACAATTCGGGCAGATTTGGATAGTGATAATAAAAATGGTAATGGTTCTGACCCTTTAGGTCATAAATTGGTGGTGCGTTTATTGCCAAAATATTTACAACAGTTGGCAGATTATGAAGCTAAAAAAGCAGATTTAGAAAGTCAGTTAGCAGCGACTAAAAAGAGTGATGAAGAAGGTGAAGAAGGGGAATTAGAAGATGAGGAGCAATTGAGTGAGGCTGAAATTAAGAAACTCAAGCAGGAATTGTTACAGGTTAAGAAAATTTTGACTAAGTTGAAGGAAGATTTAATTAAGCAGTTGGATAATGCTAGAAAGCAGTTGATGATGGAACAATGTCAGCGATTGGTGTTAGATATTGCTAAGGATGATTTAGAAAATCAATTAAATCGTTATGTTAATGCTCATCGTCAGCAGGTAATTTCTAGTCTTGAGAATTGGTGGGATAAATATCGGGTGAATTTGCGCGATATTGAGGCAAAAAGGGATGATGCAGCGAAGCGGTTGGATGGGTTTTTGAGGGGGTTGGGGTATGTTATCTGACCTCAAAACTGTTCCGCTTGGAGAACTAGCAAGTTTTGAAATGGGACAATCTCCTGATTCTTTATTTGTAACTGACGCAGGACATGGTATTCCTTTTCTCCAAGGCTCTGCTGAATTCGGAGCAGTAACCCCACAGCATAGCTTTTACTGTACAAAACCCCAAAAAATATGCGAAATCAATGATGTTCTGATTAGTGTTAGAGCGCCAGTTGGTACACTAAACAAAGCTGATCGTGTTTATTGTATTGGTCGGGGACTTGCTGCTATTCGATTTAAAAAAGGCACATTACCCAAGTTTGGCTGGCATTTATTGAATTATTGGGCTAGTGAGCTTAGAAAAGTTGCACAAGGTTCGACTTTTGAAGCAATTGGCAAGGCTGAACTGGCAAATTTACCTATTATTTATTTACCGGAAACTGAACAACAATGTATTGCTGAAATTCTCGACACCATAGATGAAGCGATCGCACACACATCCTCTATTATCGCCAAACTCAAGCAAATCAAAGACGGACTGCTTCACGACTTGCTGACTCGTGGACTTGATGAAAATGGAGAATTGCGGGATGCGATCGCACATCCTGAACAGTTTAAAAATTCGCTACTGGGGAGAATTCCGAAAGATTGGGAAATTGAGCTATTTGGTGAACATATTGCAAATCTTAGTAGTGGCTGGAGTCCTGTGTGCGATCCTGAACCAGTGGTTGATGGTGAATGGGGTGTACTTAAAACTACTGCTATCGTTTGGAATGGCTATAATCCTCTAGAAAACAAAAAATTACCTTCAAGTCTACAACCACGGGAACAAGGGGTTGTAGCGGTGGATGACATTCTCATAACTCGCAAAGGACCACGTGATCGAGTTGGTGTAGTTGTTCATGTTGCATCAACTCCTCCAAATCTTATGATGCCAGATACAGTCTTTAGAATTCGTTTAAAAGCATCTAGCAGGTTATTACCTGCTTTTGCCCCTCTTACTCTTGGTTCTTTAGTTGTACAAAAAGATTGGAACTGTAAAAAAATTGGTTTGGCTGAAGCACAAGTTGGTATTAACTACGGAATTGTTCGGGGAACTCTAGTTCACATACCACCGCAAAATGAACAAAAGCTTATAATTGAAATTGTTAATACATATAACAGTAGAATTTTTACTGAAGAAACTTATCTCGAAAAATTCAGACTTCAAAAAAAAGGACTAATGAATGATCTGTTAACTGGTCGAGTTCGAGTGAACACTTCTCAAAAAATTAGTGCATGAACATTTCGGAGGAAATAAATTTAAATGAGTGAACGTTTAGCTGATTTAGACGAGTTAGTCCTTCGTTGTCGGGACAAGTCTACAAAAGAGTATATCCAAGAAGCCGTGACCTGCTACCGAGCCGGAGCTTTTCGCTCTTGTATTGTATCTACCTGGAATGCAGTAGTTTTTGATTTTATCCATAAACTGCGCCAACTTGAACAAACAGGACACAAAAATGCCAAGAAACAATTAGATGATTTTGAAGATTTACGTGCTAATAATCAAGACAATAACAACATCAGTAAAATCCTTGCTTTTGAAAAAAGTGTTCCTGACCTAGCCTTGAAAGAATATGAGTTTATTTCTCCTCTAGAATACTATGACTTAAAAAGATTGCTTGAAGACAGAAATAGATGCGCTCATCCCTCTATGCAGTCTCTGGAAGAAACATTTCAAGCTTCTGCTGAATTAGCACGTTATCATTTACGGAATGCCGTGATGCACCTTTTGCAACATCCTCCAGTGCAAGGCAGAGCTGCTCTAAAAACTATATGGGATCAGATTAGTGCTGAACTTTTCCCAATGGATGTAGATGAGGCAGTTATAACTTTACGCAGTGGTCCTTTAGCTCGCGCTCGTAGACCTTTGGTTCGTGGAGTAATAATTGGATTGACAAAAGATTTACTACTTACTGACAGACCAAAAACAGAACGCAATCGCCAGTTTGCTGCGCTCCAGGCAATATCAAAGATGTACTTTGAAGAATCAGAAGATATTCTTAAAACCGAGTTATCAAAAATTGCCGATGGCGTTAGTGATCCAAATTGGGCAAAAATGATCAGTTATTTACGCCATATAAAAGCTTGGGAGTTTTTAAGTGAAGCACACCAAACAAAAACCAGAAGATTTATTGAAAACGTTGCTAATGCAGCAGCTACAACCATTTTGGTTGATGCCTTAAATGTAGTTGAACTTAGATATATGGCTGTAGAAAGAGTAAAAAAACTATCTCCTGAAGTATTAGTTCAAAATTTTCAACATGAATTATCACCTAACGAAATCATACCAATTACAAAAGATTATATACAATCCGTTGTTGATAGTTTTATAAATTCTTCGTATGCAGTAGTTCAAGCTAATGGAGAAAATTTACTTTTAGTAGCATCCTTACTTAGTTCAGAGCAAATGCTGATGGTATTACAAGCATTTTGTGATAGTGAGCAGATAAATTCTGCGTTAGGAATCCCTGAAATATTTCAGCAACTATTTTGTCAAACTCTCCACTTAGCTGAATCGGTAAAACTAGGTTGGCTATCAGTACGTAAAATGATTGATAAAGACTATTTTAAACGAGTCACATCTATTACCGCTTTAAAGGAACAATTAGATTTGCAGTTTCCCGACTTCCTTTCAGACGCTAATGCTAATAGATATGAAGGTAAGCAATGAATAGCAAGCCTTCAGAATATAACCAGGTTGAACTCCCTCTGATTAACCAACTTCAACTTATGGGTTGGCAATATATCGAGGGTGACATAGATGTTCCTTACCTAACCGAAAGACAAAACTTCCGGGAAGTGCTGCTGATGGAAAGACTGCACAAAGCCATCAGTAAACTTAACCTTAATGACAACGGACAACCCTGGCTAGATGATAGTCGTATCAATACCGCTATTGGTGTTTTAGAAAGGTTGGGAACTGCCAAACTCATGGAAGCAAATCAAATAGCCACTGATTTGTTACTTCAAGGAACTGTAACAGAAGGAGATCCACAATGGGACGGAGGCAGAGATCAGACCGTTCGCTTCATTGATTTTGACCATCCTGAACGCAATGATTTCCTAATTATTAATCAATTTCGTGTTGATATTCCTGGTGGTAAAAATTATATAATTCCTGATATTGTTTTATTTATAAATGGCATTCCTTTAGTAGTAATAGAATGTAAAAGTCCTTCTAGCACAGAACCAATGGCAGAAGGCATTAACCAGTTACGACGTTATACAAATCAACGAGAAGAAATTGCAGACGATGAAGGTGTAGAAAAACTATTTCATTACAATCAATTTTTGATTTCTACCTTTTTTCATGCAGCCAGAGTAGGAACAATTGGCGCATCTTATGAACATTATCTAGAATGGAAAGATACCAGTCCTGTATCAATGGCTGAGGTAGCAGCAGAATTAGGAGAAACAAAACTCAGTAGTCAGCAAATTTTAGTAGCGGGAATGCTACGTCCAGCCCTCTTACTGGATATAGTTAGAAATTTCACCCTATTTCAACAATCAGATGGCAAGAATATCAAAATAGTGGCTCGTTATCAACAGTTTAGAGCCGTACAGGAGTCAGTGCGCCGTTTGCAAAATGGTAAAACTCGTAGTCAGCATGGTGAAAGTGATCAACGCGGCGGAATTATTTGGCATACCCAAGGCTCTGGTAAGAGTTTAACAATGGTGTTTTTGGTACGAAAGTTGAGAACTTTACCAAAATTACGGCGGTTTAAAATTGTTGTCGTCACAGACAGAATAGATTTACAAAAACAACTTAGTAATACTGCCAGTCTCACCAATGAAACAGTTTTAAAAGCAATCAATACTGAAGAACTCAAAACCCTGCTGCGTCAATCTAGTCCAGATTTAATCTTTGCCACAATTCAGAAATATCAACAGCGAGATGAAGATACTACAGAAAGCAGTAGCAGCATATTAAAATACCCATCTAGTCAGGGCAAGAATACTGTTCGCAAAGTGGCAGAAAATTCTTCTAGCTATAACCTCAATCCAAAAGTGGTTCGTCTGGTGACGGAAACCGAGCAATTTCCGATTTTGAATAATTCAGAAGATATCCTAGTTTTAGTAGATGAAGCCCATCGCACCCAAGCTAGTCAGCTACACGCTAACTTGATGGCAGCCTTACCCAATTGTGCCAGGATTGGTTTTACAGGGACTCCGATTTTGGCAGGAAACCGCAAGCGTACCTACGAAATTTTTGGGGAGTTTATTGATCGCTATACCATTAAAGAATCAGAGGCAGATGGGGCAACTGTACCGATTCTCTATGAAGGACGTACTGCTGAGGCAGAAGTAGCAGATGGGCGATCGCTAGATCAACTTTTCGAGGATATGTTTCGGGAAAGAACTCCTCAAGAATTAGCAGCAATTCGCGCCAAATACGCCACAGAAGGCAACGTCTTGGAAGCTCCAAAACTTATAGCAGCCAAGGCAGAGGATATGTTACGCCATTATGTAGAAACAGTGCTACCCAATGGCTTTAAAGCCCAAGTTGTGGCTAGTAGTCGCCTGGCCGCAGTCCGCTATCAACAGGCTTTTGTTGCTGCTCATCAAGAATTAGTAGCCCAATTGGAAAGTTTTGACCCTTCTCAACCATCACTAAATCCCGAAACTGAGTTTTTAACCCGGATTTATCCGCAATTAGAGCAAATCAAAGGTTTAGAGTTTGCAAGTGTCATTTCCAGTGGCAACAATGACGATCCGGCTTGGAAGCAGTGGAGTGATAAATCCAAAGTAGAAGACTACATCAACCGATTTAAAAAATCACTGCTACATCCTGATCCAAGCAAACAAGATAGTTTGGCTTTCATCATCGTCAAAAGTATGTTGCTAACTGGTTTTGATGCCCCCATTGAGCAAGTATTGTATTTGGATCGCTCAATGCAAGGACATGAATTACTGCAAGCGATCGCTCGTGTTAATCGCACCTATTCCCGTAAATCCTGTGGCTTGGTTGTAGACTACTATGGCGTGGCTCGACATTTGAAACAAGCTTTGGCAGTTTATAGTGCTGAAGATGTCCAAGGGGCTTTAATCAGCCTGACAGATGAATTACCCAAATTGAGCGATCGCTATCAGCGTGTACTTGCAGTTTTTCAAAGTCGGAGTATTCCCGACATTACCGATGTTCATAGTTGCATTGACTTACTACGAGATATCAAAATCCGGGCTGAATTTGTAGTCAAGTTAAAGCAATTTTTGGAAAGTCTAGATATTGTCATGCCCCGCCCAGAAGCATTACCTTACATAAAAGATGCCAAAATCCTCGGCTATATCAATAAGGCTGCTGCCAATCTTTACCGGGACTTCCAACTGAATATTTATGGTGCAGGAAATAAAGTCCGGCAACTCATAGACGAATACATCATAGCTAGTGGCATAGATCCTCAAGTCCCCCCAATCTCGATTATGGATGCCGATTTTGAGAGTGCTGTCAACTCTCGAACCTCAGATCGTGCCAAAGCATCGGAAATGGAACACGCTGCCCGTTACCATATCAGCAAAAACTTTCAGGAAGACCCGTCTTATTACAAAAAATTAAGCGAACGCCTAGAAGAGATTTTAGAAAGGTTTCAGGATAAATGGGCAGAATTAGTAGAAGCATTACGCCAATTTACTGAAGATTTGCGCCAAGGTCGTCCCGCAGATGAAACTGGCCTTGACCCCAGAACCCAAGCGCCATTTTTAGGCATTTTGGTAGAAGAAGTTCATCCAGGACAGGAATTACTGGATATAGAACTTAACAAACTGGCAGCGATCACAATAGAAATGGTAGAACACATCCGTCAAGAGATTAGAATAGTTGATTTCTGGAGAAATGCCCATGCTCAAAACCTATTGCGGGGGTGGATTGTCCGATTCTTAGATGACGAAGATGTGATACCCTTTTCTCGACAACAGGCAGTGAGCGATCGCATCCTAGAATTAGCCAAACACCTTCATGGGAAATTAACCATAATATGAGTGAATCCCTGGTAATTGATGATTTGTACTTTGTATTAAATCGGAGTAACAAACGAAAAACAGTAGGTATTACCATTGACCGAGGTGGAGAATTAATCGTCAATGCTCCTTATGATTGTCCTTTGGAAATAATTGAGCAAATTGCCTTAGAGAAACGCTTTTGGATTTACACGAAATTAGCAGAAAAAGAATTACTTGCCCAAAATCAGTCAGAGAAAGAGTTTGTCAACGGTGAAGGATTTTATTATCTAGGTCGCAGTTATCGCTTATTCTTAGTATCAACAAAATCTCCCACTCCTTTACGCCTTTACCAAGGTAGATTTATGCTTAGGTCTAATGAACAAGACCATGCCAGAAAGCATTTTATTCATTGGTACACACAACACGCGGAACTTTGGTTACAACGTTGGGTAAATTTATTCTCACCCAGGCTAGGTGTAGCTCCGAGCATCATCAAAATCCGAGACTTAGGTTTTCGTTGGGGATCATGTGGTAGCCAAGGAAACCTTTATTTCCACTGGTTAACTATACTCCTACCACCCCGAATAATAGAATATATTATTGTTCATGAATTAGTGCATTTACATGAATCTCATCACAATACCCAGTTTTGGAAATATATAGAGCGTGTTTTGCCCGACTTTGGATTAAGGAAGCAGTGGTTAGCTGAAAATGGTAGTCGCTTCGTATTATGAAAGGCAAGGAAAATAATAATCCTTTGCAACCCTATAGTTTCGGCATTAACGCAAGTTGCTAGTTACTATGAAAGGCAAGGAAAATAATAATCCTTTGCAACCCTATAGTTTCGGCATTAACGCAAGTTGCTAGTTACTCTGAGAATTGTATCTCCTTGATACAGAATCTCATGTTTAGAGTATTACGCAGTACAAATTATGGTTATTTTGTACTTATTCTAAGGCGTTTTTTGATAACTAGCAACTTGGGTTATGAGGGTCAATAGGCCAACAGTGATTATCTTTCTGCTTATTAAGAATTTCACAAAGGCACTTACAGGAAGCAGTAAGACAATGTAAGATAACAGAGAATTGTATATTTACAAGCAATATTGCCTTGTGCAGAAAAAAGAAACAAGATTATACTACAGTACGGTAAATAAACATAATGAAAGGAGAGTTGTTAAAACGGCTATTTAGAGCGATCGCCAGTGAAGATCAAACGGCGATCCAAAGTATGCTCTCTGTAGTCGTTGAGGACGAACGCAAAAAAGGACACACTCTCCTCGCTGAACAACTCCAAAATATTGCTCACAAAAGTAATCGTCAATCTCCTCCAGAGAAACTTGAGCTTTCACCTGATATATCTCGTGGTGTCATTCCGTCTACATCTTCTAGAGAAGCTATTTCAAAAACACCTGATGCCCACTCTCTAACTTTATTATCAAGTAAACAGCGTTTTAACCATCCCTTCATTGTTGCGATTCCTAGAGAGCGTTTGCGACACCACATGATTCTTTCAGATGTTGTGGAAGAGCGTTTTCGCCGTATCGAAAGAGAATATGTTGCTCGTGACAGACTAGCTCATCACGGTTTACGTTACCGCCAAAAAATTCTGCTCTACGGTACTCCTGGTTGTGGTAAAACAATGGGTGCTGAACGCCTAGCTTGGAACACTGGACTTCCTCTTGTAAAAGTACGCTTCGATGCAATGGTTTCTTCATTTTTGGGAGAAACAGCAACTAATTTACGTGAAGTATTTGAAACAGCATCTCAAACTCCTTGTTTGTTGTTCATTGATGAATGTGATGCGATTGCTAAATCACGAGAAGACGTTCAGGAAGTTGGCGAAATTAAGCGTGTTGTTAATACTTTTTTACAACTACTTGATGAATACGAAGCATCGAATGGATTGCTTGTTGCTGCTACAAACCTGACTAAATTTCTGGATGAAGCAGTATGGCGACGATTTGATGATGTAATTGAAGTGCCAAAGCCTACAACAGCAGAAATTCAGGCTATATTAAAACAGACACTTTCCTCTGTTGAGGTTGGCATAATCAACTGGGAAACGATTGTGCAAAAACTGGATAAACTTTCAGCTGCACAGATTGTTCGAGTTGCTCAAGATGCCGCAAAACGCGCCATCCTTGATCGAGAAGAACTTGTCATCCAAGAACACTTTGAGGCATCTATTCAAGACGTTGTAATTTCCCATGTCTGAGCAATTGAATCAATTTTCTCATTTACCTCTACGTTTGACAAATCAAGGAACTGCTGCTCCACCTACAGGAGGTGGGAGGAAAATCTCTGCAACAACTCTGGCGAATCGAGGTAATGCTGGTGGACATGGTGGCAAGCTAAAGTCTTCCATCTCAACTATTGTCTCAAATTGGGAAGCAGAACGCGAAAAAAGGAAGGAAGAGGGTAAACCTGATCTCCCAGATGCAGTTTCATTCATTTTACAAATAGATCCCAATTTATTTGATGCAGATGCCCTGAAAAGTTTCGGGATTGAGATTGTTGCTGATCTGGAGGAAGGCTACATTATTGGAGCATCGGCAGATATAGGACTGTCGGAACTCAGAAAAAAGATTCAGCAATTCATTGATTCCCAGAGGGGTGGTGGCAAGGTTCCAGAAATATGGGAAATTTTGGACGGGACTAAGCGACCGGAGTATATTCTTTCACCTAGTCTTCAATCCCAGTGGGATCAGATTTCAGATCATCAAGAATACATTGTGGATGTAGGTATTTCTTGCATCAACATTCAAGAACAATATTCTAAATGTCCTAAGCGGGAACGCTGTAAGAGCGATGCAGATTTTCAAAAAAAGATTGATGAATGGTTGGATAACCATAATCTCACATCTGAAGAGTGGGATGATCTGTATTTAGTGAGAGAAGACCAGTTTGAGAAATTTATTCGACAACCACTATACCGTGGAGAAATTTTGCGGTCTATTCTAGGTGATGAAGTGGGTATTTCACGCCTACCTGATAGCTTTTCCTGCCGGATTCGCATACTCGGTAAAGGTTTAAAGGATCTTGTCCTCAACTTTCCATATATATTCGATGTCAGTGAAGCTGATGAATTTATAGCTCCATCCGTTACACCTAATACCTCTGGATCAGATCACGAACAGTTTGAATTAGAACCACCTCAGCCAAACGCACCCAAAGTCTGTATTATCGACAGTGGCATTCAAGAGGTTCACCCTAAACTGAGAGTTGCTATTTACCCTACTCTCTCTACATCTTGGGTGCCTGGAGAAAATAATATGACTGCTGATTATGATTATTTTAAAAATGGTGGGCATGGAACAAGGGTTGCGGGGGCAGTTTTATACCCACGAGGCATTCCTAAAACAGGTCGTCAGCAGGCAGTGTGTTGGCTTCAAAATGCCAGGATTCTCGATGACCGAAAGCAACTACCTAGACTGCTATTTCCGCCTGATGTTTTAGAGGAAATTGTAGATATTTATTATCGCCAAACTAGAACCAGAATTTATAACCACTCAATAGGTGGAATTTCGCCATGTCGCACTCAATCAATGACTCCTTGGGCAGCAGCTATTGATAAGCTGAGTTGGGAAAATGATGTTCTCTTCATTGTTTCTGCTGGTAATATTGAGGCACGCGCAAACTATGTCACACGCCCTTCAATTTTCGCTCATATACAAGCAGGTCGTAACTATCCACGATATCTGCTGCAACCTTCTGCAAGAGTTGCTAACCCATCTCAAAGTTTTCAAGCTCTAACTGTTGGTTCTATTGCTCACCACACTTATAGTAGTCCGCCCTTAAGTTCGATCGCAAAAGAGAATTATCCTTCTTCTTTCTCCTGCTCAGGTCCAGGCATTTGGGACACTATTAAACCAGAAGTGGTTGAATATGGGGGTGACTACGTGATTGACTCTCCAAATTTACCAAATTTTACTACACCAGAGTCAGTCTGCCCAGAATTGGTTCGTTCAACCCGTGATGGTGGTCAAGCTGTCAGTGCCGATGCTGTAGGGACATCATTTGCTGCTCCTAAAGTCACACATATTGCTGCCGCCTTGGAAGCAGCATTTCCTCAAGAAAGCACACTGCTTTACCGCGCACTCATAGTTCAATCAGCACGTTTACCAGTCTGGACAAATAGTTTGAATGCAAAGGAACTTTATCATGCCATTCGGACTATGGGTTATGGTATTCCAGATATCAATCGCGCTCTGGGCAATTCCCCAAATCGTGTAACACTAACAACTAGAGGGTTAGAGCGCATTAAAGCTCGACAAGCTAAGGTTTACCAAGTAAAAGTGCCAGAAAATTTCCTACCTCAAGGGGAAGGGTTTGACATTCTGATTGAAATCACACTTTCTTATGTGGCTGAACCTCGTCGTACCCGACGCAATCGCAGGAAATATCTATCAACTTGGTTAGATTGGACTTGTAGCAAACGGGGAGAAGATCCTGATTGTTTCCTTGATAGAGTTCTTGAAAATTATAATGCACCAGACGAAACTGAGGAAGATGAGGGGCTGTTTCAATGGACACTGGGAAAGAGACAGTTAGCTAAGGGTCAAACACGCCCAAATGGTATTGATGGCATCGTTAAGGAATTGTCCCGAAGTACAGGAACTGTTCAGAAAGATTGGGCGACTGTAAAATCCTATGAGCTACGCGAAGGCTTTTGTATTGCTGTAGTTGGACATACGGGATGGAACCAGGATACTAATGCTGATGTACCTTTTGCACTGGCTGTTAGTTTTGAAACTGTAAACTCAGATATCAAGTTATATGCTTCTTTTGTTGAAGCAGAGATTAAAGCTGAGGCTGAAGCACAAGCAAAACTTAGAGCGCAGCAGGAAATACAACTTCAGCAAGCACTCTAAAAAATTGAAGTATTAAGGACAACTAATTAGTAAACTTTGGCCGTTTTCAGTGAAACAGTTTCATAGTAGAAATGAGCAGTGATAGTAAACTAACCTTT
>NZ_VIKW01000039.1 GCF_009711975.1 Anabaena sp. UHCC 0204 | reverse complement strand
ATTGTTACTAATTGTATAATATCCGCAAGAAAGGGACTATCATTTGCTAGTGCTTCTAATTCTTCTACCGCTTGTCTTTGTACTTTTCCTTTTCCTAAAACCCGCAAAAACAGTGTTTCGGGTGTACTGGGTAGTTGATGAATTGCAATATTGACACTCTCAGGTCTAAAGACACTGAGATTCTGCTGACAGAGTAAACTTAGGCAAAGCCCAAAGTTTAATTCTCGCTACGGTCGTCAAACACCGTCTACCCAGTAAGCTTAGGTCTATGCCTAAATTGCTGGCTACTTTTCGTAAAATGTTAGCTGCACCATTGAGATCAGCATTAACAATTGAACCATTAGCTGACTGATACAAGCCACGCTTAACACGCTTTCCTGATGCTTTCCACCCTTCTGGTTTTTCACCATACTTAGGTAGGGAGTCTCCATCTAAAAAACTAGCTTTTGACGTATATGCTTCTTCAGTTTCTTGAAATCTAATCCCGTTTAAATCACAGAGTTGTTTTAACCTATCTTTAAGTTTACCTAAAGGCATTTGGACAAACTTTTGATTGTTAACTCTCCCCATATTAGCGTTAGATTTAAAGCTTTCATTCCAACCAATTATTAAAGTACCAATGCCATATTTTAAGCAATGGTCAACAATTAGTTTTGCAGCTTTATTAATCCCATCTCGCATTTGATGGTTACGTTTACGGGTTACACAATCTAGCCAATTATCCCAATAAGCTTCTGGTTTTCCCTCTTTGCGAGTAGATACTTTTTTATTCCAAAGCTGATTCATAGCCTTCATTGCACGGGCATCAATCAATAGAGAATTACCCAATGTATCAACACAAGCTGCTAAATTATCAGCCGTTCCTAGATCAATAGATAATGCCTGATTAATGTCTAAAACGTGGCTTTTCTTTTCAACTTCGTAAGACATTTCCAAATAAAAAGCACCGTTTTTAGGTAGAATAGTAAACTCTTTGACATGAGCAATGTCTAGATTAGACGGCATTGGTAGAAAAAATTCAGAAATTCCAAACCATCTTTTAACAGTTAATCCTAAAGAAAATCTAAGTTGTCCATTAATTAGAGTTGGCTTTTGTCCCCCACTGTTAGGATAAGCAACTTTGAAAAGTTTAGAACCTGTTAGATAGTCAGGTGCTTTAGGCTGAAAATGTAATTGACCTTTGAGAAACAAAGAACGTAATTCTTTAAAAGATTTGAATGCTTCAATTACAGACAACAAAGTTTGTTGTGCAGGTGTAGAAGGCATTGATTGAGCGACCATAGTTTTAGAAACTGAAGGTTCATAAGCTAAATCAAATTTACCTGTCAACAACTTTCCAGTTTTAAAAAATGTTTGTCTAGCAAAATAAACACCACTGTTATAGAGCTTTCCCGACTGCTGGCAGAGATATTCTAATACTGCCTTTGTTTCATCATCGGGGGACAACAAAACTTGTTGTACTCCCATTGACTTTTTAACTTTAGACATTGTTTGAACTGCAATGCTGTGATAATATAATCATATCATATCAATATTAGATTGTCATCATGTCTAGAAAAAAAGGTACTATTATTTATTTGTCCGAAGAAGACAAAGCAAAGCTAGAGAAGATTGCCGTAAACTGGGGGGTATCTCAGTCATCGGCTACACAGAGACTAATTAGAGAATATAAACTAGATTAGAAATACTACAGCGGTTAAAACCGCTCGTGTCGCTTCCCTCTCAGGGCTAAAGCCACTGAGTTTCCCACTTACCGCGAGGTTTTATGACGGTTTTTAATCCTTTTGATAAAAAATAGATGCCCTTTCCCCAGTTTGTTTCATCCAGAGTACCATTAAAATTCTCTAAGATTTCTACTGATGCTGTAGGCGTAAAAATCCATAGCTGGGGTAATTCAGCTTCATCTATTCGCGTATCATTGCGTCTAGCTTGCCGTTCTAGGTCTGCGTGAATGTCAAACAGTTTACCCATACAACTGCGAATTTCACTTTTGCTGACAGGGTTACGGAATGGTTCAAATACGGCATAACTTGTGGCCATTCTCCCTAGTAATCCTAGTGTTTCTAGGCTTTGTGTAGGCTGGGGTGAAGGAATAAATAATACATCAATTTGTCTGACTTCGGCGGTAATATCTTTGCTGGTTTCTACTTGTCCATAGGGTGTTAATAGTTCCGTTAGATATTGTTTGGCGAATTGATCGTGTATAAAGCGTGTCATCCGATTGTCATTCCTGTTTGCATCCTGTTCATCCTTATAATTGGTGGATATCCTGATTTTGATATCTTTGGTTCAAACTAATATAAGGGTTTAGCATTGCTAAACCCCTATCATGTTATTTCTATTTATTTTAAGATAGTTCTTCCTTATCGATTTTATTATAACAAATCTAAAATCTGTTGTCAACCCACAGATTCTCTTTTTATGCTTTTTTCTAGGAGTAATTTATTTTGCAGTTCCAGATGTTCACCAAATTGGTGATCTAGTCTTAATAATGAATTTAAGGCAAAGGTGGGGGCGTTAGGTGCTAACCTAAGAGATGATATCGCTTGATCTTAGGTCTTTGACGACCTACTCTCAAAAATAGCTTCAATCATTTAGGCGCAGCATGGTCACCACCGCAGAAAAAACAAACATTGGTTACATTACCCAAATCATTGGTCCAGTTGTAGACGTTAAATTCCCTGGCGGTAAATTACCCCAAATCTACAACGCTTTAACCATCACCGGCACCAACGAAGCTGGACAAAATCTCAGCTTAACCGTTGAAGTACAGCAATTACTGGGCGATAACCAAGTCCGGGCTGTAGCTATGAGTACCACAGATGGTTTAGTCCGTGGTTTAGAAGTTATTGATACTGGCGCTCCTATCAGCGTACCCGTTGGTAAAGCCACCTTGGGACGAATTTTTAACGTTTTGGGCGAACCCGTAGATAATCGTGGTCCCGTAGACGCTGAAGCATTTCTACCTATTCACCGTGATGCTCCTAAATTCACAGAATTGGAAACCAGTCCTTCTGTGTTTGAGACAGGAATTAAAGTTGTTGACTTGCTGACTCCCTATAGACGCGGTGGAAAAATCGGTCTGTTCGGTGGTGCTGGTGTTGGTAAAACCGTGATCATGATGGAATTGATCAACAACATCGCTACCCAACATGGTGGTGTGTCTGTATTTGCGGGTGTGGGTGAACGCACTCGTGAAGGGAATGACCTCTATAACGAAATGATGGAATCTGGAGTTATCAATAAAGATAATCTCAATGAATCCAAAATTGCTCTAGTTTATGGTCAAATGAACGAGCCACCCGGAGCAAGAATGCGGGTTGGTTTGTCTGGTTTGACAATGGCTGAGTATTTCCGTGATGTCAACAAGCAAGACGTATTGCTATTTGTTGATAACATCTTCCGGTTTGTACAAGCTGGTTCTGAAGTATCCGCACTTTTGGGTCGGATGCCTTCTGCGGTAGGATATCAGCCTACTTTGGGTACAGACGTAGGTGCTTTACAAGAACGGATTACTTCTACCACCGAAGGTTCTATTACTTCTATTCAAGCTGTATATGTACCTGCGGATGACTTAACTGATCCTGCACCTGCAACCACCTTTGCTCACTTGGACGGAACAACAGTATTGTCCCGTGGTTTGGCTTCTAAAGGTATCTATCCAGCGGTTGATCCTTTGGATTCTACTTCTACCATGCTACAACCCAACATTGTTGGTGAAGACCACTACAACACTGCACGGGCTGTACAATCAACTCTGCAACGTTACAAAGAACTCCAAGATATTATTGCGATTTTGGGTTTAGATGAATTGTCTGAAGAAGACCGTCTAGTTGTAGCCCGGGCGCGGAAAGTTGAACGGTTCTTGTCTCAGCCTTTCTTCGTAGCTGAAGTATTTACCGGTTCTCCTGGTAAGTATGTGAAGTTGGAAGACACCATTAAAGGATTTAAACAAATTCTTTCTGGTGAGTTGGATGCTTTACCTGAACAAGCTTTCTACTTGGTAGGCGATATCAACGAAGCGATCGCTAAAGCCGAAAAAATGAAAGGTTAGTCATTAGTCAGTAGGGGTGGGGTTTCCCCGCCCGTAAAGTGTTTTCGTGCAACTGACAAAAAGCAACTGACAAAGGACAACTGACAAATGACATTTACTGTTCGTGTAATTTCCCCAGACAAAACCGTTTGGGATGCTGAAGCTGAAGAAGTAGTTTTACCTAGCACCACTGGTCAATTAGGTATTTTAACTGGACACGCACCACTGTTGACAGCTTTGGATATAGGTGTAATGCGTGTTCGTGGTAACAAAAATCAAGATTGGCAAGCGATCGCTCTTTTAGGCGGTTTTGCTGAAGTTGATGAAGATGAAGTCACAATTTTAGTCAACGGTGCTGAACGTGGCGACAAAATTAAACTTGAAGAAGCTCGTACTGCTTTTAATGAAGCACAAACTCGCCTGAATCAAGTTAAACCAGACGATCGTCAAGCACAAATCCAAGCAACACAGGCATTTAAACGCGCTCGCGCTCGTTTTCAAGCTGCTGGTGGCTTGGTATAAATTGTATAGAGCATCTAAAATTAATGAGGGTGGGCAATATGCCTACCCTTATTTATATTAATACCTTAAATTCTGGGGTTAAATAAATGACAACAACAGTGGCAAAAATCATTCCCATAGAAGAATTTTTAAAGCTGGGTTTTATTGATGAATCACCAGCTTGGGAATATATTAATTCAGAAGTAATTCAAAAACCAATGGGTGGCGGTAAACACAGTTTATTACAAAAAAAATTAGTTGCAGTTATTGACACGGCAACAAGTGACTATGAAGCTTTTCCAGAAATGCGCTGTAGCTGTGGAAATCGTTCTGTAGTTCCCGATGTTCTGGTGATTGCGACTGATCAAATACCATTAGATGAAAGCGGTGATATTATTAGCAGTGGAATTAATTTTGCACCTCTTTGGGTAATTGAAATTCTTTCACCTAGCCAAAGTCAGACTAAGGTAACTGGTAATATTTTACATTGTATTAAAAATGGTACTAAACTTGGCTGGTTGCTTGATCCAAGTGAACGTTCAATTTTAGTTTATCAGCCTAATACTTTACCAGATTTGTTAACTGGAAAAGATAGATTACCAGTTTTAGAAAGTGTGAATTTAATCATCACAGTTGAGGAAGTATTTTCTTGGTTGCAAAGAAAGAGGTAAATATTAAGTTCTGGCAACTAGAAGTTGCGGCTACACAAACAAAGTCCGTCTGCACGGACTCAATAAAAATCAAAAGAGTTGATTATTTACCTTTTTCTCACGCGAAGACGCAGAGGCGCAAAGGAGCAATATTAGGTGAATTCATGGATACTTACAGAATTTATTTATGCTTTAATTAGTATATTCTCAAAAAAATAACCATACCAGTTAAAACAATGTCAATTTTAGAATTTCTCATTGCCATTAATGGTAACGCTCAGTTATGGAGTGCTGATAATGTGTGTCTCGGATTATTGTCAAGTAACCAACATGATCCCAATTCGATAAATAATCTTCATGGAATATACGGTGGTTATCACGGAAATTATAGTATCCGTAACTCTCATAGCTTATATGGTGGTCAACACGGTACACATAGTCCTTATAACATTTATTGCCCCAACCCTCCCTTTGTTCTTTATCAAGGTCAACCGGTTTTAGTTATCACTAGAAATGCTTATTTCCAAACTAATGGAGTACCAGTTATTGACCCTGATTTTTTATTGGGTGTTTACGCACAACTAGCAGCTTCACCACAAATGTTACACCACTCCACCCCAATGGACAGAATAAATGAGTCAGCGCGAAATACAATGGAGTCTATCACCCATGCAGGAGCGATAGTTGCTTCTATGTTCCATTGATCAAACCCACCAAAAAACCTTTAATATTGCCAAGACTCACGAAAAATCTCTCTGAAACTCTCTTCTCTTCGTGTCCTTCGCTTCTTCGTGGTTCATTCATTATTTAATTTCACGCAAAAAAATAAATTGAAATTTTACCTTATGAATATCTTTCAGGTAAATAATCATCATCTAACAACTGACCCAAAGTATAAGGACACTTTTCTGGAAAAACAGTTAAATCAGTTTTACTTTTCACAAAATCAACCGCGCTTTCATAAATATTCCCTAAATCATCCTCTAACTTATTAATTAAATTTGTCGTCAAATGATTATTCAAATCATATCTAAAAGTTTTAACTTCTCCAATCCAATGACGATAGTTTCTTTCATATTCTACCTGCCAATATTGAATTAATAATAAATGAATAATAATTTGCCTTAAAAGACTTTTGGCTTTAGCTAAATCTCTTTTACCCAAACTTGTCAATTCCTCAATTAAGTTTTCTAAATCAAGTTGATTAAACTGTTTGTGTTTTAATAATTCAATAGTTTCTTCTAACCATAAACTATCATCGGTTTCATAGAGTTCTTTTAAATTGGTAGTAATTCTCATATTTTTACCTTTTCAATTCTCAACTATCTGCAATCTCTATTCAAGAATTCCCTAGAGTGAAATAAAATTAGCCATTTAATTTGAGGCACTGAAAGTCTGTTTCGTTTCAGATACCAGGTCAAATTAAATATTTAAATCTCGTAAAGCTAAACGAATTTGTTCTACACGAGTCCGATTCACACCAAGATCCGACTCTCCCACGCGAGATGATGAACGAATATGAATTACCGACTCATCGCTGGGAAAATAAAACTCTACATCATCAACAAATTTGAAAATGCGGCTTTTAGAAAGAGCATGAATATAATTATCTGTTTGTTCTATCACTTCTGTGCGGGGAACAACAGTCAGAACCTTAAGTAATATCTCTCTAGCTTTATCTCTGTCTATATGATAAGTAATCGGTTCAATAGCGTGTTGAGCATCAGCATTTTGGCTAACAACACAGTTTGGAGAAGCTGGACAAGGAGAGAGATGTCCAGACTCAATTCCCAAGCTAGAAGCCCAAGCAGATGCAGGAACTATTAAAGTAATTATGAGGGTGAGGAATACCGAAAAAATAATATTCTGTAATCTGGTGATACTTACAGAAAAAGGAGCGATCGCACTACCATTGGATATTTTGAGCATTTTCGGCATATTATCAGCTTTAAATTATTGTAAATTCACCTTTTGCATTCTACCAGCTTCTACAATTTTATAGGTTTCCAGGCTATAGCATTTCCTCATCTACTGAAGTACAAATTTATCTGCGTTTATCCGCGTCCATCTCTTACTCTCTGTGCCTCTGCGTCTCTGCGTGAGATAAATTCATACTTTTATTCAGCAACGCCGGAAATCGCTATATCCTGTCAGTCACCTTTTATTGAGGTAAATATGCAATGATCATTGCCAATTGCGGGTGATTGCGAGCGATCGCTTCGGGGACATGACCAAGAAGTGAAAATATCTGAGTTTTCTGGGCTACAGAACCATTTAACAACAATAAATCATTTGTATTCAGTAACCGTGATACTTCTGTAACAAAATTACCCCGGACTTTTTGAATAGGTGTATCCGCTGCTAGTCCCGCATCAATATAATCAATATCTACTCCTTTTGTGTTAACAACTTCCAATAGTTGTAAAGATGCTTTGAGTTCTGCGGCGAGATTTTTGGCTAATTTGATACTTTCTTGAAAAGAACTAGCATTAGCTTGTTGGCTGGTGAAAGCGAGAAACACTCTGGCTGTATGCTCAATAGGTAAAGGAAAACGAGTTACCAAAACAGGCATAGAACTGCGTTGGACAATTTTATCAATTACGCCGCCAAATAAATTTTCTTGGTAAGTAGAGTAACCTTTCCAACCGCAGACTATCACACTTGCTTGCTGTTCTTGTGCTACTCTGGCAATACCTTTGTCTATTGATTCATCAATTCTACCAATGGGTGTAACATTAGTAACTGCTGCATGAGCAATCATTTCTGCGGTGGAAAGTAACTGATTTTGTCTAACCTTAGCATTTGGGGAAATTGGTTCACCTTCCTCGATGATGATATGTAGAGGTAGAAGTGTACCAGCGGCTGATTTAGCTAAGAGGATTGCTAACTTTAACAAGTTATCTTCAGTATTTGGGTTAGCAACAGGAACTAAAACGCGATCGCCTAAACTACCACTTTCGCGCTTTTGGGGAACAACATTTCCTGTTTTCAGTTTTTGTCCCCACTTTGCTGTCACCCAAGGGGAAGCAATGCAGGTAACTAAAATCATGGCGATCGTCCCATTCACTGTTAATTGATCAACCAATTCAATATTGTAAGCAACGGTAATTGCTGCCAAAGTAGAAGCTGCTTGAGCTACAGATAGCCCAAACAAGACCATAATATTATCAAAGTTGTATCCAAATAACTTACCCGCACCCCAAGCCGGGATGTATTTAGCAACTATAGCCACTGTCACCATCACACCGGAGACAATGAGCGATCGCGGTTCTTGAATCAAAATCCCAGGATTCACCAACATTCCCACAGAAATCAGGAAAAATGGTACAAACAGAGTATTACCAATAAATTGAATCCGATTCATCAAAGGGCTAAGTTGGGGAATCAATTGGGTAATCGCAACTCCCGCTAAAAAAGCACCAATAATCGGCTCAATTTTGACTACTTCTGCTCCATAAGACACTACAAACAGAGTAGCAAGAACGAAGGTAAACTCTGCCCCTTCATCATGTCCAAATTTTCTAAAAAACCATTTTCCCAGACGGGGAACACCCCAGAGTGTGAGGAAGGTATAGATAATCAGTGAAGGAATGAGAAATAACCAAAACTGTAAAGTTAAATTACCTTGGTGCGCCCTGACGACAATAGCTAATACTAACAACGCCAGGATATTAGTGATCAGAGTACCACCGAGAGTAGTCGTCAAAACAGGCGATCGCATAATTCCCAGCTTACTTACCACAGGTAAAGCCAGCAGAGTATGGGAAGCGAAACAGGAAGCAACTAAAATTGCAGGTAAAAAACCGTAACCTATGGCTAACATCGCCCCTGTGCCTAGTACCATGGGGACAGCAAAGGTGGCTACTCCAAAGATTAATGCCTTATCTGCATTATATTTCATGTCATCGAGGCTGGTTTCCAAACCTGCCATAAACATGAGGAACAACAACCCAACTGTACCTAAAAGGACAATAGTGTTATCCCGTGCCAAAAATCCCAAACCGTTAGGTCCAACAATCACCCCCGCTAAGATTAATCCCACAATCCCCGGTAGCCGAATTTTCTCAAACAGCAGGGGCGCAATCAGCATAATGCCCAGAATCGTCAAAAATACTGGTACTGGCTCTTTAATGGGCGTAGATACCATAGCAGGAAACAAAATTGCGATCGCATTTACGTTCATAGATATTTGTTTAGCTAGTACGTTGGCACTTCACTAAAGTATCTAGTCCTTGCAGAAAACACAAATGCCGATGTTAACTATTTTTAGATATATCTTCGGGAATTAAGCAGGTTCTCCCATCAGAGACTCTATTACCGCTGGTAAATATTTTATTGCTTCACCCTCAACCACATTAAACCCAGCTAATACTTCAGTATGAGGATTGATAAAATATTTTGTATAATTTTACCTCACGTAGAGTCTCAGAGAGTAAGAATTTGCAATTTTTGACTTTTCAATTTCCTACTTCAATATGGCGATCGGCAACGCCGTATAATCTAGAAACTAGAATTAAACCATCATTTTTAACCACCCAAATATTTGATTTACAGTTAACTGTAAATCTATCCATTCTAATATTTGTAACTGCTGATCACCGCGTAATAGTTCTGGTTGTTGATGAGGGCGAAAAATCAAAATAGAACGATCTTCAGGATCTATTAACCAACCTAATGAAGAACCATGATTTAAACAATATAAAATATTATCGATCACGCGAGTTGAATTTTGTTCAGGAGAGAGAATTTCTATAGTCCAATCTGGAGGGATGAAAAAATCATTAGGGACTTCACCTTCAGCAGTAAAGGGAATATTTGACCATTTCAAAACCGCGATATCAGGAACTACGGAACGTACACCAAAACTACAACGCAATTCAGGAAAAGCATAAGCGATTTTTTCGTTTTCTGTGATATCATTAATACTATTGCATAGTCTTAATTGTAAGCGGCTATGTTTTCCTTTGGGCATGGGTTTAGTAATAATTTCCCCGTTGATATATTCCCTGACTGGTTTTGTTTCTGGGAGTTTGAGAAATTCTGCTAAGGTTAGGGATTGATTAATTACGGTGGTCATTATTTCTCAATCCTGTAAGTGGGATACTATTATAATTTAACCTTTTTTTGTCAGAATCAGGATGTCCAGGATTTTAGGATTTTCAGGATGTTGTTTGATGATGGTTGGTTACGCACAAGTCATGGAAGAATGAACCACGAAGGTACGAAGAACACGAAGGTAAGAGGTTTTAGAGAGATTTTGCAATTTCATCCTCTACATCCTCACATCCTGGATATCCTGATTCAGACAAAATTTATCTATTTCCTCACGCAAAGACGCAAAAAAGATATCCTGTAAATCCTTTAATCCTGGTTATCCTGATTCAGGTTATTCCAACCGCCAAATTTTGATAGTATTGTCATTACTTCCACTGACCAAAGTCTTACCATCAGGGCTAATAGCTAAAGCATTAACATCATTAGAATGATCAGTAAGGGTAGATTTTAATTTTCCTGTTTGCAAGTTCCAGATTTTGATAGTGTCATCCCAACTTCCACTGACCAAAGTCTTACCATCAGGGCTGATAGTTACAAAACGAACCCAGCCAGAATGACCAGTGAGGGTAAATTTTAATTTTCCTGTTTGCAAGTTCCAGATTTTGATAGTGTTGTCAGCACTACCAGTTACCAAAGTCTTACCATCGGGGCTGATTGCTAGGGAATGAACCCAGTTAGAATGACCAGTGAGGGTAGATTTCAATTTTCCCGTTAGCAAATTCCAGATTTTGATAGTCTTGTCATAACTACCACTGACCAAAATTTTGCCATCGGGGCTAATCGCTAGGGAACTAACCCAGTTAGAATGACCAGTGAGGGTAGATTTTAATTTTCCTGTTTGCAAGTTCCAGATTTTGATCTTTTTGTCACCACTACCACTAACTAAAATCTTACCATCGGGGCTAATTGCTAGGGAATAAACCCCGTTACTATGACCAGTGAGAGTAGATTTCAATTTTCCCGTTTGCAAGTTCCAGATTTTGATAGTGTCGTCCCAACTTGCACTGACTAAAGTCCTAGCATCGGGGGTGACGGCTAGGTAACTAATCGAGGTCTTATGACCAGTGAGGGTAGATTTCAATTTTCCTGTTGGCAAATTCCAGATTTTGATCTTTTTGTCACCACTACCACTAACTAAAATCTTACCATCAGGGCTAATTGCTAGGGAATTAACTCCGTCAAAATGACCAGTCAGGGTATTAACTAAAATTGCTGAGGTGATATTTTTTAGAATTACTAATGGTTTGGTAAGTTTTCGATTCTTATTCCCAAATATAGTTGGTAATATTACGGCTATGGTAAATCCTCCAACCACTAAACCTGCAATTTGCAAAAAACCACGACGGGAATAATTAGTTTTTGGAGGTGCTTTTAAGGCTTGTAAAACTTCTTCTACTGACTGATAACGGTCTTGATTTTCTAGTTTTAATAACTTATCTAAAATTTGTCCTAATTCTAAACTCACAGATTGCTGTAAATGTTTACGCCAATCTTTCACCCAACTGTAACCTTGTCTGTTCCACAAATCCCCAGGATAAACCCCAGTCATTAAATGAAAGCAAGTTGCACCCAAACTAAATAAATCACTAGCAGGATAAACCTCTCTATCTTCCATTTGTTCTATAGCAGCATAACCAAAAGTACCGATTTTTGTACCTGGTCGCATTGTACCTTGCAGTTGTTTGGAAGCACCAAAATCAATTAAAAATAATTTCCCATCACTGCGACGACGCATAATATTTTCTGGTTTAATGTCGCGGTGAATAATGTTATTACTATGGACTATTTGTAAAACTGGTAATAAATCAAGTAACAAATCCCGGATTTTTTGTTCGTTAAAAGTTCCTTGATTTGCTAACTCAATTAATAAATTTTCACCTTCAATAAAATCTTGAATTAAATATAAACAATCATCCTCATCAAAATAAGCTTGTAATTGGGGAATTTGGGGATGTTTGAGGTCTTTTAGTTGTATTGCTTCTTGCTCAAATAACTCCTTAGCTTTTTTTAAAGCATAGGTATTTTGAGTTTGGGGTGCAAATTGTTTAATAACACACTTCTCATTTAATTTATCAACATCTTCAGCTAAATAAGTCTTCCCAAAACCCCCACCACCCAAAGGTTTAACAGGACGATAACGGTTTCTGAGGATAACTAAAGAAACACCACAATTAGGACAAAACTTTGTCGTATCTAGAACAGGTGGATTATGACAGTCTGGGTTCAGACAACATATCTGATTCATGGGTTAGGTTTTGGTAGATACGTTGATATTTAGAGCATATACAAGAATATACTCGCTAATTACGCAAATAGAGAATAAATTATCTCATATTTCTTGTTTTCTTCATCTCACCGTTTGCGTCTTGGCGTGATCTACCTTAACAATTCTTAACTCAATTTTTCCAAAAAAGTTTAAACACCCTTTTTTACCCTCAAATTATTGAGAATCGCTGCGAATGACTCAACGTAATTTCAAGGGTCTTGACTTCTGAGATGGTTATGTTATGATAGTCTTGAGAAAAATCCAAGGGTGTATTATTGTCTGAATCAGGATGTCCAAGATTTTAGGATTTACAGGATGTGAGATTGAATAGGCATTTTTAGGTATTTTAAAATATATCAAACTTCCGCATAAATAAAGACATAATGAATTGCACAGAACACCAAGGAAAGAAGTTTTCAGAGATATTTTGTGATTTCATTCTGTAAATCCTGACATCCTGGATATCCTGATTCAGACAATCTGCGTCTATCTGCGTTCATCCGCGTTCCGAAAATATCAACTCAGAAAATATAAAACCCTATATATGCGCCCACAGATTTCTACTTATAACATAAGTGTACAAAATTATTTCCAGCTTGTCAAGTAGAAAAATGGCGATCGCCCGGATTGTAGATAGAGCAGGCGATCGCTCACATCCTGAAAATCCTAATTCTGACAAAAAATTACCATTCCCATACTTTTGGTATGGGAACGAAAAAATTAACTAAACCACAGCAGCAGCTTCTTTCTTAAAGAAAGCTTGCAAAACAGTTTCAGCAATTTGATGACTGCTTAACCCTAAAGCCGCAAAAGATTCATCAGGTGTGGCATGATCTACCAAAATATCAGGTACACCAATCCGCTTCACAGGAACTAAAATATTAGCATCCATTAAAGCTTCAGTCACCGCAGAACCAAAGCCACCCATTAAACAACCTTCCTCCAAAGTGACAACCCGGCCAATTTGTTTAGCCAAAGGTAAAATCAAATCAGTATCTAAAGGCTTGACAAAACGGGCATTAATCACAGTTGCTTCAATACCATGTTCGCTGAGAATTTCTGCCGCTTGCATTCCTGGATAAACCATTGTGCCGTAACCGACGATTAACACATCATCACCTTGGCGGAGAATTTCCCCCTTACCGATTTCCAAAGCTTCCCAACCTTCTTCCATTAAGGGGACACCGTGACCATTACCACGGGGGAAACGCATAGAAATAGGACTATCGGTGTGGTTAATACCAGTCACAACCATCCGTTGTAATTCCGCTTCATCCTTGGGAGCCATGACTACCATATTCGGAATACAACGCAGATAAGCAATATCATACATACCCTGATGAGTAGGACCATCAGCACCAACAATTCCTGCTCTGTCTAAACAGAAAAATACAGGTAGGTTTTGGATGCAAACATCGTGAATAATTTGGTCGTAAGCCCGTTGTAAGAAAGTGGAATAGATAGCAGCGACGGGACGCATCCCTTCACAAGCTAAACCTGCTGCTAAAGTGATAGCGTGTTGTTCAGCAATACCCACATCAATGTATTGATTAGGCAGTTTCGCTTGGAGTTTATCTAAACCCGTACCAGTAGCCATTGCGGCTGTGATACCGACGATTTGGGGATTTTGTTCAGCCAGTTTTACTAAGGTGTGAGAAAAGACCTTAGCGTAAGCAGGAGGTTTAGGTTTACTAGAAGGAATCGCTTTACCAGTAGTCAAGTTAAAGGGGGTTTGGGCATGGTAGCCTACTTGATCCTTTTCAGCTAGTTCATAACCTTTACCCTTAGTGGTGACAACATGAACCAAAACAGGCCCAGTAATTTGATGAGCTTGTTGGAATGTTGCAATCAATTCCTCTAAATTATGCCCATCAACTGGACCCATGTAGGTAAAGCCCAGTTCTTCAAAAACTGCACCGACTTTAGGAACAGCTAACCGCTTCATTCCTTCTTTAATCCGTTCCAGTTCTGGAGAAATAGATTCACCAAGGAAAGGAAGATGTTTTAGCTGTTCCTCAATCCCTTCAGAGAGAAACTGCACCGGCGGACTCAGGCGCATTTTATTGAGATAACGAGGAATTGCTCCCACATTGGGAGAAATGGACATCTCGTTGTCATTGAGAACCACTAAAAGATTAGTTTTGGGTAGGTGTCCAGCATGGTTAATAGCTTCTAACGCCATACCCCCAGTTAAAGCACCATCTCCAATCACCGCAACGGTTTTAAATTTCTCTCCTTTTAAGTCGCGGGCTAAAGCCATTCCCAATGCGGCAGAAATACTTGTAGAAGCGTGTCCTGCACCAAAATGATCAAACTTGTTTTCGCAGCGTTTGAGATAACCTGCAACGCCGTCTTTTTGCCGGAGAGTGTGGAAGTCACTGTAGCGTCCGGTAATTAATTTGTGAGGATAGGCTTGATGTCCTACATCCCATGTCACCTTATCTCGATCTAAATCTAGGGTTTGATAAAGTCCTAGAGTTAATTCTACAACTCCTAAACCCGGACCCAAATGCCCCCCAGTGGCTGCTACGGTTTGTAGGTGCTTCTCTCGAATTTGATGGGCAATTTGTTGCAATTGCCGAATTGACAAACCATGCAACTGGTTAGGATGGGTGATTTCACTCAGGTGCATATTATCAGCTTTTCCTCTCTAACTCTACTTTTGGCATGATTTGATTTTCCCACTTCAGGTGGCTACTAAAATCTGACGATCATTTAATGTTGTTGTATAACTATAACTTTTGTGCGTTTTTAGTAGCTATAGCGATCCTATTTGAGTTGAGAACTTATCGGGAAGGGGGCAGGGGGCAGGGAGTGGGAGGAGGAAAATTCGTTTTGATTTGGTGCAGTTGGATCATCTTGTTTGTGGAGTTTTCTTAGATAAATATAGATACACTCCAAAATCATCAAAAAATCCCATGAAAATGCCCAAAAACCATACATCCAATGTGTAAGTTTTGAAAACGGGTACGACAGGACTCGAACCTGTGACCGTCCGCTTAGAAGGCGGATGCTCTATCCAACTGAGCTACGTACCCATCACTATGATTTATTTTTTCAAGATAAACCTTCCCTATTATATTACCTTTTTATGACAATAGGCAATAGCAAATTAAAAATTTCATTTTTGATCAGAAAAAAGGCTGAAAACCTTGGAGATTAAGCTGAAGTTTTTACACCACGCGCCAAAACTTAATCACTAAGAATCCCCTCCTCTTGAGTCAGGGAAGTGTCAATTCAGTAATAAAGTTTCAGTGATTGATGAGTCGAGGTACACTAAAAACAAAATAGATACAATATTCAGATATATTGTGATGTCAAGGAGTAATTGCCTATGAATATGGATACTTTCCTAGAATCCTATCCTAATCGAGTATCTAGTCAATGCTAAATACTCCTTACCTGGCTACTTAAGTAATTATACTCTATTGTAATGATACAGCAGACCATTACATATTCTTTATC
The DNA here is from genome assembly GCF_009711975.1 of Anabaena sp. UHCC 0204. GTDB lineage: Bacteria > Cyanobacteriota > Cyanobacteriia > Cyanobacteriales > Nostocaceae > Dolichospermum. The sequence continues at coordinate 22,341 of NZ_VIKW01000039.1, read as the reverse complement.
AAAAAAGCCCCTGCGAGGAGTTATTTGCTAGTGCTATGTTTATTCTCAAACGGCAGGATGTTGAAATTTCGACGATTCAGCACCCGAAAAAAGAAGATCAACAAGTGTCGATCCTCTATTATCAGGGGCAGACTTTTCGATTGATTACGGTTTTTAAGGCCAGTGAAGAGGAAGAGGCTAAGACTTTTTGGCGATCGCTCACCGATAACCGAGGAAAAGCTTGTGTGTTATTAGAAGAACCAGAACGCTATAGTATCTGGGGAAAGGTGAAGTTAGACCAAATCAGTAGTGACACTGGTAGTCACACTAAAACTGATGTTTTAACATTAGCTGCTATTACACTGTTACAAGCTGTTTATTTGGATATTGAAGATTTATTAGGAAGTCGTCAAGCCACTCTATTTACAAAAGATATAACGGGGACGTTACAGCAAAAACAATTTCCCAATATCTCTTCTGCCGATGTAGTAAAATCTTTCCTCACTGAGGATTTATCACAGATGAGTACAATGCCAGCTTGGCAAGAAACTCATGTGATTATTCTTCTAGAAGAACTGCACCGTTTAGGAAAAACATATTTTGGTGACACCAACTTTGCTCATCAACTAGATGAGCGATTACAAGATATGCCAGAAGAAGAGCAAGAACTCTTTATTAGTTGGTTAAAAAAATCTCCACTTAATAAGCTTTGGCATTAGGGTGGATATTGATTTGCAAAAAAAAAACTGCTCATTGGCGATTATGTGTCACAAGAATGCAAAAATTGTGAGATATATCATTTAGTGTGCAAAAAATATTACCTTCAGAGCATTTACCTAGTTAATCTCTATGAGTAAATCTTACGACAATTCATCCCGCGCTAAATCCCTGCTAACTACTCAAAATCTCGTTTTGGCGTGTCTTAGTTGGGCTGTTTTAGCATTGTTATACTTTTTGTTGTTTAGCGCCAAAATCCCTGTAGAAGGGAAAGGAGAAGTTCGCGCAGATTGGTATGTAATTGGCACAAATATTTTTGAAGCTATAGCATACTTGGGTGCAAGTCTCTTATGCTGGAGGAACTGGCGGAGTACCCAAATGGTTAGTAGTCGGAAAGTTTGGCTCTCAATCGGCTTAGGAATGTTTGCCTATTTTATAGGTGGACTAATTTTTGGCTATATAGAAATAATTTTAGGTCAAGAACCAGATGTATCTATTGCTGATGTGTTTTTTGTCCTAACTTATCTATGCCTGGGTACAGGTATGGCTTTAGCTTTATTCTCCCGACGCATCAATCTAGAAGCATGGCAATGGCTAATTGTCGTAGCAGTTGGAGGATTAGGAAGTTTTCTGGCTTGGTTGATTTCCCAAAAACCGCAAACATCCACTGATCAGATCGCCTTTATTCTGAATTGGTTTTACATAGTTAGCGATGTGGCATTATTAATTATTGCCACAACGATGCTTCTAGCTTTTTGGGGAGGGAAAGTTTCCCTATCTTGGCGCATGATTGCAGCAGCCGCATTTTCGCTCTACATTGCAGATATGTGGTTTAAATTTGCTCAGGGCGACAATTATCAAAGTGGAGACATACTAGAAGTATTCTGGGTGTTTAGTGGAGTGTTATTCGGTATGGGCGCTGTTCTAGAATACGACGCATCATTGAGTCTTAAACGCCGAGACCGTGGACGCAAACGAACTTAACAAAATTTGGTGTCTACCGTGAGAAAACTAACAGATCCTGACAAACAAGAAATTCTCAAGTTATATCGAGAAACTGCTCAAACAACCTCGACTTTGGCTGAACGCTATGGTGTGAGTAACTCAACAATTAGCCGACTGCTCAAAAGTACCTTACCAGAAGAAGAGTATGAATTTCTCGTCTCTTTAAAACGCGCCGCCAGAACCCCTGAAGGCAGAGCGCAGGTAAGCTATGAGCAGTTACCACTGTTGAATCAACCACCATTTGAAGAAGCAACTTCTACTAGTACCAGCAGCTATGGGGAGTTATTGAACCCAGAACCAGAAAAGCTGGAGATAGCAGCACAAAATGATAGTGATAGTGATGGCGATTTCGCTCAACCCATTCCAGCGAATAGACGGGTAAAAACACGCTCCTCAGCGGTGGAAAAACCCAAGCTTCCAGTCGTCAAAGAACCTCCTGCTGTGAAGGAGTTAGAAATTGTCAGACACAACTCACAGGAAACGCCAATTATTCCTAAACCAAAGTTAGAGGTAGAAACTCGAAATTCACAGCCGAGTTTGTTTGCGGAAATTTTGGATGAGGACTTATTGGATGAACCTGATGATTTAGATGATGACGATTTAGATGATGATTTGTATGGAGATGATGAGGACTTTGAGGATGAAGACTATGAAGAGCCAATACCCCTAGTCACCAGACGCAGAAATGGGGAAACATCTGTTCAAGTTTTACCATTGTCAGTTGCTCATTTACCTAAAACTTGCTATTTGGTAATTGATCGCTCTGCGGAATTAATTACTCGGCCACTCAAGGATTTTGGTGATTTAGGTCAAATTCCTAGTCTGGAAAATCAACAGAAAACTCTGCCGATTTTTGATAACCACAGAGTAGCTAAACGCTTTTCTACCAAGCGCGATCGCGTAATCAAAGTTCCCGACAGTCAAATGCTCCATAAAGCTAGTAACCATTTACAAGCTAAAGGAATTACGCGACTGTTAATTGATGGACAAGTTTACTCTCTGTCTTTAGTGTGACCTAAAGAAAATGTGGATATTTGCTGGTTGGAGTAGTTCCCTACTCTAACCACTGTTTCACAAAGCTGCTGCAAAACGACTGGCTAAATCAATAATGTCTTGTTTGCGAGCAATTTGTTCAACCCATTCTGGGGGAATATTTTCCACCCCGTAATAAATTCCTGCTAATCCACCCGTCACAGCAGCAGTAGTATCTGTATCTCCTCCCAAATTCACAGCTTTAAGAACCGATTCAGCGTAAGACGAACTATTTAACAAACACCAAATAGACGCTTCTAGGGTGTCAATTACATAACCACCAGAATTAATCTCCTCTATCGGTAATTCGGCAATTTTACCGCTAAAAACTCGCTGAAAATGTGATTTTTCCTCAAAATACTCACTATCATTATAAATTTTTTGAATTTGCTCTACACCTTGTAAATAAGCTGTTAGTAAATCAGCCCCTTTTAGTAATTCTATTGCCATACTAATATAAATCCCACAAGCCATTTGCGATCGAAGATGGCCATGAGTAATACAAGAAACCTGATGTACCCTGTTAATTAATTCTGGAAAACTCAAAGTTTCGTGTAAATAAGCCATTGGCAAAATTCGCATTAATGAACCATTACCATTACTTTTTTCACTCCTTCCACCTGCTTCTAAAGGTAGAATCCCTTTCTCTAAATTGATAATAGCTTGGTATGTAGTATTACCAATATCAAAGACGTTACCATGAGCCGTCCAGTAATTTTCTCGATACCAGGAACAAAATGATGTGGCTATATCATCTAAAGAATAGCCACTACATAAAGAAGCTGCTAAACAGAACATTAAAGAACTATCATCAGACCAAGTTCCGGGAGGTTGATTCCATGTCCCGTAACCTAGCATCGTTGTGACTGGGGATTTCATGCGTTCAGCACGACTAGTAAATTCCACAGGAACACCTAAAGCATCACCGACACATACACCCATCAAACCAGATAAAACTTTAGTAGCAGTTGACATAATTTTATCTCAATATTAAAGACGTAAAAATATAGTATTTACCCTAAATATAGCATTTCTTCTTAACGAGGTACAAATTTATCTGCGTTCATCTGCGTTTATCATCTTCCATCTGCGGTTAACTCTTTCTTCTTCGCTATTGATTAAATAACTTATCTTAATTTCCAGCAATTTTATAAATCTTTGGAACATTTAAAAAGAGAATACGACATAGTAATTAAAGGAAAAAATTTACAAGCAGGTTAATTTTATGCGACATTTATTTAAATCATTTGTGACTTTAGCAGCCTTATCTTCCCTAACGATTTCATCAGTATTAATGACAAATGGCAAAGCATTTGCTGAAAACGAAAAAGGCACTAATGCTAATTATGTAGGTGTGGGTTTAGCCGCTGGTGTCACCGAAGGAGGACAAACAAATGATGCCCCTAACTTGGGTGGTAATCTGACAGGAAGATTGAAATTAGGAAATACACCACTTTCTGCCCGTGGTAACGTCCTCTGGAGTGATAAAACGAGTGCTATCATCCCAGAACTTTCTGTAGACGTACCCATTGCGAATAGAACTAATGCTTTTTTGACCGGTGGCTATTCTTTTGTAGAAACTGATGGTAAAGCCACACCTTTGGGGAATAGAGATTCTGTAGTTGTAGGTGCGGGAGTAGAATCTGAAGTTGGTAAAAACTTCCTGTTGTATACCAACGCTAAGGTTGGATTACGTGCTTATCAAAATAGTCCTGCTTCTGCTGTGAGTATTAATGCTGGGATTGGCTACAGTTTCTAGTCATGGAGATTGGGAAGTTACAGAAAAACTCATAACCGGTTTTGTGAAGTGTTGAATCACCGACGAAGCCGGGTTTTTAAATGTTAAAATTATATTCTTATTCATAGTTCCGACCAATTTTTCGGGGTTATCTCGCTGAAGATGTGCGAATAATTTCCTACTTTGGCCTTAACTTACGCCTTATTTGAGAAACGTATCTACTGTAATGGTTAACTCTGCTGCTTCCCCGCTTACCAATCGTAAGCCTTCCAAAGTCGAAGGTCTCAAAGAAAATAGTAATTTTTTGCGTGAACCTGTAGCTACTGAAATCCTCCAGGACACCACCCACTTTACTGAAGACGCAATTCAGATTCTCAAGTTTCACGGTTCTTATCAACAGGATAATCGTGATAATCGTGTCAAGGGACAGGAAAAAGATTACCAGTTTATGCTGCGGACAAAAAATCCTGGGGGGTTAGTACCACCACAGCTATATCTGGCTTTAGACAAACTAGCTGATGAATATGGTAATCATACCCTCAGAGCTACTACTCGCCAAGGCTTTCAGTTACATGGTATTCTCAAAAAGCATTTAAAAACAGCGATCGCTACAATTGTTCAAAATCTCGGTTCAACTCTGGGTGCTTGTGGTGACATTAACCGCAACGTTATGGCTCCTCCTGCTCCCTTTAAAAATCGCTCAGAATATCAGTATGCTTGGGAATATGCCCAAAATATCGCTGATTTACTTTCTCCCCAAACTGGTGCTTATTATGAAATTTGGTTAGATGGGGAAAAAGCCATTAGCGCCGAAGAACACCCAGATGTCAAAGCAGCGCGACAAAGTAACGGTAACGGCACTATTATTCATGATTCCGTAGAACCAATCTATGGAACTCATTATATGCCCCGCAAATTTAAAATTTGCGTCACAGTCCCTGGTGATAATTCCGTTGATTTATATTCCCAAGATTTAACTTTGGTAGTAATTACTAATAAAAAAGGCGCATTAGCAGGATTTAATATCTTCGCTGGTGGTGGTTTGGGTAGAACCCATAATAAGGAAGAAACCTTTGCCAGAATTGCCGATCCTATTGGTTATGTAGCCAAAGCTGATGTATATAATCTGGTAAAAGCGATAGTTGCCACTCAAAGAGATTATGGCGATCGCACCGACAGACGACACGCTAGGTTAAAATATTTAATTAATGATTGGGGTGTAGATAAATTCCGCACCAAGGTAGAAGAATATTTCGGTAAAGCGATCGAACCTTTTAAACCCCTGATCCAGTTTAAATATAAAGACTTCCTGGGCTGGAATGAACAAGGAGACGGTAAACTCTTCTTGGGTATTTCCATTGATAACGGTCGTGTCAAAGATGACGAGACATTTCAACTAAAAACCGCTTTGCGGACAATTGTTGAACAATTTAATCTCCCTATTCGTCTCACAGGTAATCAAAACCTGATTTTTTACGACATTGCACCAGAAGACAAAGCAGCCATTCAAGAGATCCTGGACAAATGCAGTGTTGTGGCTGATCCCGACCAAATAGCAGCATTAACCCGCTATGCTATGGCTTGTCCGGCTTTGCCTACCTGCGGTTTAGCAATCACAGAATCAGAAAGAGCAATTCCCGGAATTTTAGAAAGAATTCGGGCTTTATTAGATAAATTGGGTTTACAAAATCAACATTTTGTGGTCAGAATGACAGGCTGCCCTAATGGTTGCGCTCGTCCTTATATGGCAGAATTGGGTTTTGTTGGTAGTGCTGCGGAATCTTATCAAGTGTGGTTGGGTGGTTCACCAAATCAAACCCGCTTGGCTCAACCTTTTGTGGAAAGACTGCACCACAATGATATTGAAAGTTTCCTAGAACCGATTTTTGTCTTCTTTAAAAAGTCACGCACACCCAAAGAAAGTTTTGGGGATTTTTGCGACAGATTGGGTTTTGATGCGATTAGGGAATTTGTGGCTAATTACACACCAGGAGAACCTACTAGCAGCGGTAAATCACGTCATAGAGTCAGTCTGCGGGATGATTTTTACGCGCAACTTAAGGAAACTGCTGAAAAACAAGAACGGCCAATGACTGATTTGGTTCATGAGGCTTTGGAGAAGTATTTCCAAACTCTGTAAGTAGGTGGGCGTTAAAAATTGTCGTTGGGGCAAGGGAACAGGGAACAGGGAACAGGGAACAGGGAACAGGGAACAGGAAGAAGAGAGTTTTGGGCGATTTTACTTTTCTTCATATACCTTTAAATTTTTCTGTTCCCCTACTTAGACAGATATTCTCACGCAAAGGCGAGGCAGCGCGGTCTTGGGGGTTTCCCCCATGAGCGACTGCCGTAGCAAAGACGCAAAGTTGTTTTTGGAGTTTTTGCGTGAGATGAAATTTCTGAACTGCTGGAAATTATGTTAAAATTAATTATATCAATTCCTATTTAAGTGCGGTACAAGAAGCAAGAATTAACCGCAGATGGAAGAGGATAAATGCAGATGAATTTGTACCTCGTTAAACTAAGAAATTCTAGTATATATTCTCTGAGGGATAAGGTATGACTACAAAAATCTTTCCATCTATTCAACCTACCCTTTATGAAGAAGATTATTATTTATGGATAGAAACAACTCTTCAACAATTACAAAATCAAGATATTGAAAATTTAGATTGGCAACATTTGGTAGAAGAGATAGAAGCTTTGGGAATTGAACAAAGACGAAAGGTAGAAAGTTATCTCAAGCAATTATTAATTCATCTTTTACTTTATTGTTATTGGGAATCTGAAAAAGAATTTTGTCAACGAGGTTGGAAAAATGAGATTTCTAATTTTCGAGATGAATTAGAATTTTCTTGTCGTTCTAAAACACTTTATAATTATTTTCTTAATTGTTTAGATTCAGTTTATCTCAAAGCTAGAAAACAAGCAATTCAGAAATCAGGTTTATCTAGTGAGATTTTCCCGGAACAATGTCCTTTTACTCCTGATGATATTCTTAATAGTGATTATTTTCCTAGTCTCTAAATCCTGATGCTGACACATTATGTCTCAACTCCAACGCATTACTATTAATCCCAATCAACTCCAAGCCACCCAACTTTTATTAACACCCCAACAACAACATTATTTGCTGCGGGTGTTGCGGTTGCGAGATGATGATAAATTTATTGCTATGGATGGTATGGGTAAATGGTGGTTAGCGCAGGTACAAGGGGAACAAGGACAGGTTTTAGAACTACTTGAGGTGAAAACAGAGTTACCTGTATCTATCACCTTAATGATGGCATTACCGAAAGGAAATGGATTTGATGAGATTGTCCGGTGTTGTACAGAATTGGGAGTAAATTGTATTTTACCTGTTTTGAGCGATCGCACCTTATTAAATCCCAGTCCCCAAAAACTAGAACGCTGGCGACGCATAGCCTCAGAAGCGGCTGAACAATCAGAACGGGCTTTTGTCCCTACGATTTTAGAACCTGTAGCGTTTAATACCGCTGTCAAGGAAAGTATCGCTGCTCACCGTTATCTGTGTGAAGCCCGTGGTAATTTTCCCCATTTAAACCAGGTAATTAATAACACCGCCAATGATATTATGATCGCTATTGGTCCTGAAGGAGGATGGACAGATCAAGAAATAGAAATAGCTGTAAAATCAGGATTTGCACCTATTTCTCTGGGTCGTCGCATTCTTCGTGCAGTTACAGCGCCTATAGTTGCGGTATCTTTAATAGCAGCGAATTTTGAATGATTACTTCACCAAAACAACACCTAATTATTTTTACCCGTTATCCAGAACCAGGAAAGACAAAAACCCGGCTTATCCCGGCTTTGGGTGATGTTGGTGCTGCTAATTTGCACAAGCAGATGACTGAATATACTATTTCTCAGGTGAAAGAATTGCAAAAAATGACCAAAGTATCCGTAGAAGTACGGTTTACAGGTGGTGATTTGGAAAAAATGCAAGACTGGTTAGGGAATGATTTAGTATATCAATTTCAAGGTGAGGGAGATTTAGGGGAAAGAATGGAGCGATCGCTTATAAGTGCGTTTAATCAAAATGTAGAACAAGCCATTATCATTGGTACAGATTGTCCTGGTGTTAATTCCCAAGTTTTAGCAACAGCTTTTGAGCAACTACGGATTTGCAATCTCGTATTAGGACCAGCCCTAGACGGTGGTTATTATTTAATAGGCTTACAACCACCAATACCAGAATTATTTACGAATATTCATTGGGGTACGGCTCAAGTATTCCCAAAAACAGTAGAAAAAGCCCAGAAATTGAATTTATCAATAGGTTATCTGCAACCTTTAGCGGATATTGATCGTCCAGAGGATCTTCGGCCCTAATAATTAGACAGTATATTCACTGATAATATATACTTAAGTATATCAGAAATCACCACCATAATCAATAGGAAATTTAAATCATCCATTGAGGAAAAAATTTGGTAAACTAAAACTCATAAAACTTCCTCTAAGTTTAATTTTAAATAGACTATGTTTGAATTGCCTAAGGCGTTTTCTGTATTGGGTTTACCAGTTCATATAATGAAAAATTATCCCGACTGGTTACTAGATTGTTTAAGAGAAGAGAAAGGAACTCATGTCGTTACGCTCAATGCAGAAATGACCATGCAAGCAGAGCGTAATCCCGCTCTATCAAAGGTAATTCAAAATGCTGAATTAGTAATTCCTGATGGAGCAGGAGTTGTTCTGTATTTACAATATTTATTAGGACAAGATGTACAACGCTTTCCAGGAATTGAATTAGCAGAAAATCTTTTACAAGTAGTATCTCAACAAAAAAAATCTGCTTCTATATTTTTCTATGGGGGCGCACCGGGAGTAGCCGCTAAAGCAGCAGATTTATGGCAAAAACAACTTCCCCAGTTACAAATATTAGGTACACATTCTGGTTATCATTTTCCAGAAGAAGAACAACAGTTATTACAAACTCTCACTCAACTACAGCCACAGGTGATATTTGTTGGTTTGGGAGTACCACGTCAAGAATTATGGATTGCTCAAAACCGCCATTTATGTCCCCATTCAATTTGGGTAGGTGTTGGTGGTAGTTTTGATATTTGGTCAGGAACAAAAACACGCGCTCCGGGTTGGTTAGCAAATAATAATTTAGAATGGCTCTATAGATTATATCAAGAACCTTGGCGGTGGCGACGGATGTTAGCTTTACCAGAATTTGCCTTAAAATCTTTAGTTTATCGTTGGACTGTAAGATGTGAATAGTTAAAAAAGTCGGCGTTGCTGATTAACGGTATGAATTTTAGTCTCACGCAAAGGCGCAAAGACGCAAAGGTAAGAGTTTTAAAGATTCAATTTAGGAAAACCAACATTTATAAGCATTTGTTGGGTGGCGCTGTCGCTTAACCCAACCTACCAAAATCCTTATAACTATGCCAATATTCACCAGCATGGGAAATACTGAAAAAGTTCATAGTCAAGAGGAAACAACTCAAAGTCAAACTGGGACAATGGTAGAGTTGCATTCTGTTTCTAAAACTTATCCTCATAATAGCCATCACGCTTTACTTGATGTCAATCTCCAAGTCAAAAAGGGAGAATTTTTATTTATTACAGGTGCTAGTGGTTCTGGTAAATCCACACTTCTAAAAATGCTATATGGTGCGGAATTACCTACCCAAGGAGAAGTAATAGTTGATGATATTAATGTCGCTACTTTAGAAAGCTATAATTTATCATTATTGCGTCGGCGCATTGGGATTGTTTTTCAAGATTATAAACTCATTCCCCAGCGCACAGTCGCGGAAAATGTAACTTTTGTATTGCAAGCACAAGGTTATACCCGCAAAGAAATTCAACGTCGTTTAGAACCAACTTTAAAATTGGTGGGTTTATTATCTAAAGCTGACCGATTTCCTGATCAACTTTCTGGGGGTGAACAGCAACGAGTAAGTATTGCGCGAGCAATTGTCGGAACACCACCTTTATTATTAGCAGATGAACCTACGGGAAATCTTGATCCTGATAATTCTTGGCAAGTAATTCAAATCTTTCAAAAGTTAAATTCCTTTGGTGCAACGGTGATTATCACTACCCATGATGAGCAGTTAGTCAGACGCTGTAATTATCCAGTGGTGCAAGTTAAAGATGGGAAATTATATCGAAAATAGTTACAAAAAAAAGGGAAGAGGGAAGAGGGAATAGGGAATAGGGAATAGGGAATAGGGAACAGGGAACAGATAAGAAACTTTAGTTGCACCAGTTGAAAGCTCAGTCAAAAAAAAGATGTTTTTCAACATGAGTTTTTTCTGTTCCCTCTGAACTAGTCTAACGAGGTACAAAATTATCTGCGTTCATCTGCGGTTAATTCTTTCTTATTCTACCTCGTTAGACGAAGAAATGGCATTTATCAGAAAAAGCTTTGAATATTCTGAACAAATTCTAAAGTATTTTCTAAATGAATATTATGTCCAACTTGAGGAATTATTTGTAATTTAGTACAGTTACATTTCTCATTTATTAATATATTAATATCAATAAATTTTTCATCTTTTTCACCAACTATTAATAAGATAGGAATAGTATTCTTAGGTAACAGTTCCCATAAACAAGGTTGAGAACCTGTTCCCATAAACTGCAATGATTTGACTAAATTTAAAGGATGATTTGCTAATCTAGTCTCTATCATAGATTGGTATTGAGGATGATTTTTGATATTTCCAAAGATTGGCTGTTGATACCAATTATTGAGAAAGTTATAAAAATCATCTTTACTGATTATTCGGGTTAATTTTCTAGCTATTTGAATATCACTTTTGATTCTAGCTAATTGTTCTGCTTCTGTTGCTAAACCTGGAGAAGCAGATTCTAAAATAACTTTAATGAATCGCTGGGGAAAATGGAGGGAAAGATATAAAGCTAATCTTCCCCCCATGGAATAACCAATTAAAAAACATTGGTCAATTCTTAATTCATCTAATAAGTTAATAATAGCTTGGGCTGTAGATGCCATTTGATAACATTCATCATCACCTAAAATCTGAGTTTTACCATGTCCTGGTAAATCAAGAATGAGATAGGAGAAATCATCATTTAGTAATTCGATGACTTCATTAAATTCATGAATATTACCCATAAAACCATGTAAAAACAGAATTATTGGTTTGTTTGGGTGATGAGTTAAAGAATAGTGAAATTGATATTGATTCAGAGTCATGAACAGTTAGCCAGCAGTGAAAAATTAAGGTAAAAATCTATCTAAAGCGGCTTTGAGTTGTTCAATTTCTAGCTCAATATTACCCTCTTGGGCGGCTCTAGCAATACACTCGGTTAAATGTTCATCTAAGACAATGCGTGCTACTTTATCTAATGCTCCACGCACAGCGGCAATTTGTAATAATACATCAGGACAAGGGGTATTTTGCTGTACCATAGTTTTCACGCCCCGAACGTGTCCTTCTATACGGGAAAGTCGGTTAATAATCCGCCGTAAAGATTCTTCACTGTGGACATGAGGATGAGCAGAATCGGCTTGGTGGTGATGGTGTGTGTGTTCTGCTTGCTCTGATGTAGATGAAGATTCGCTAGTTAGTGGGTTTGCTCCATTCATGGGTGATTATGTTAAGATTTGTTTTGGCATTTTGGCATTCACTAATATTTTAACCCAGCGATCGCCTGGGAAGATGAAAAAATATGCTCTACACCTAAGTGAATCAGAGATTCCGTAAAATCCCAGAAACTTAAAGTTGAGTGAAAATGTCAATAAACCAGAATCCTGATCGGATCTGTCAAAATAGGTGTAGATAGATTTATCAAGAAACAGTAAAAATTAGGCTTGTAGATTAGGTTGTGATTATGCGATTTTCCAAACTATCCCGGTCTATCCGACAACTCAGTACCCATGTTTTAGCGATTTTTATGGGAGTGATGTTGACTGTTACCTCTCTACAGGTATTACCTTCAGTAGCAGAACCGGGTCCAACTCCTGTCACTGAGTCATCAACAAAAGTTGCTCAAAAGTCATTGCCGGCTACATCTGTCATTGGTAGTAGTAGTTTTGTGACAGCAGCGGTGAATCGTGTGGGATCAGCAGTAGTCAGAATTGATACAGAACGAACGATTACTCGCCGAAATGATCCTTTAATGGAAGATCCATTTTTCCGGCGGTTTTTTGGTGATAGCTTTCCCCAACAATCACCAACTGAACAATTACGGGGTTTAGGTTCTGGTTTTATTCTCGATAAAAGTGGAGTAATTCTGACCAATGCTCACGTAGTTGATAAAGCTGATAAAGTCACAGTCCGTCTTAAAGATGGTCGCACTTTTGAAGGTAAAGTTAGAGGCATTGATGAGGTTACAGATTTGGCTGTAGTCAAAATAAATGCTGGTAATGATTTACCTATTGCACCTTTGGGTTCTTCTAGTAATGTTCAGGTAGGAGACTGGGCGATCGCTGTCGGTAATCCGTTAGGATTTGATAATACCGTCACCTTGGGCATTGTCAGCACATTGAAACGTTCTAGCGCCCAAGTTGGTATCAGCGATAAACGCTTAGACTTCATTCAAACTGACGCAGCTATTAACCCTGGTAACTCCGGTGGACCATTACTAAATGGTTTAGGAGAAGTGATTGGGATTAATACCGCAATTCGCGCAGATGCGATGGGGATTGGGTTTGCAATTCCTATTGATAAAGCTAAAGCGATCGCCGTACAATTACAACGAGATGGCAAAGTTGCTCACCCTTATTTAGGTGTGCAAATGGTAACATTAACACCGGAATTAGCAAAACAAAATAACAGTGATCCCAACTCTATGTTTGCGATTCCTGAAGTTAAAGGTGTTTTGGTAATGCGGGTTGTCCCTAACTCTCCTGCTGCAACTGCGGGTATTCGTCGCGGAGATGTGATTGTCCAAATTGATAATAAAGCAATCACCAGTGCTGAACAGTTGCAAAGGGTAGTAGAAGACAGTACCCTGGGTCAAATGTTGCAAATAAAAGTCCAAAGAGGTAGTCAAACACAAATGCTTTCAGTCCGTACCGCTGAATTGAAAGACATTTCTTAGTTACTTTTGAGTATGGGGTATGCTTCGGTGTACCCCTGACTATATCTGTAGAAATTCTTTCCATATTTATAGATTAACTTATCCCCAGAATCAGATAACTAATTTTTTACATCTGTAGTTCAAATTTTCCAGAATTGAAATAGAAATACTATTTATCAGTTAGTCTATTTATTAGCCCAACACCAATAAATAGAAAAATGCTGAAAATTTTTGCTGACAGAGGTGGCACATTCACAGATATAGTTGCTGTTACTAATAATCAAACAATAATAAACAGACTTTCAAAACATCAAGAACGTTTTTTAATTATTCCTCTCCCTAACCAAGAATGGATTATAGTCTATAAATTACTTTCAGAAAATCCTGAACAATATCAAGATGCAGTTATTCAAGGAATTCGGGATATTATCGGTATTTCTGCTAATGAACCTATTCCCTATCAAACTATAGAGGTAGTGAAAATGGGAACAACAGTAGCAACAAATGCACTGTTAGAAAGACATGGAGACAGGGTAGTTTTAATCATTACCAAAGGCTTTAAAGATGCGTTACGAATTGGCTATCAAAATCGTCCGAATATCTTTGCTCGTCAGATTATTTTGCCTACCATACTTTATGAACAAGTAATTGAAGTAGATGAAAGATATGATGCTCATGGACATGAATTAATATCAGTAAATCCTGAAAAAGTTAAACATGATTTGCAAACAGTTTATAATACAGGAATTAGAAGTTGTGCCATTGTGTTTATGCACAGCGATCGCTATCCCAAACACGAACAACAAATAGCCCAAATTGCTCAAGAAATTGGCTTTACACAAATTTCTGTATCCCATCAAGTTAGTCCATTAATGAAACTCGTCAGTCGAGGAGATACCACCGTTGTTGATGCCTATTTAACTCCCATTCTTCGTCGTTATGTAAACCAAGTAGCTAGTCAATTACCAAATGTAAAATTAATGTTTATGAAATCTGATGGAGGATTAACTGATGCCGAAAAATTTCAAGGTAAAGATAGCATTTTAAGTGGTCCGGCTGGGGGGATTGTCGGTGCAGTACAAACCAGTAAAAGAGCAGGTTTTGAATTAATAATCACCTTTGATATGGGAGGAACAAGTACAGATGTTGCCCATTTTAAAGGAGAATATGAAAGACAATTAGACTCAGAAATTGCCGGTGCAAGAATGCGAGTTCCCGTCTTAGCAATTAATACCATCGCTGCGGGAGGTGGTTCAATTTTATATTTTGATGGTTCTAGCTATCGTGTAGGACCAGAGTCTGCTGGATCAAATCCTGGTCCTGCTTCCTATCGTCGTGGTGGACCATTAACAGTTACAGATGCTAACGTCATGTTAGGGAAAATTCAACCCCAATATTTTCCCGCAGTTTTTGGTAACGAAGGTAATTTACCCTTAGATAAAAAAATAGTAAATCAGAAATTTATACAATTAGCTGAAAATATTGCATCTTTCACCGAAAATAATAGAAACCCTGAACAAGTAGCAGCAGGTTTTATTAGTATTGCTGTGGAAAATATGGCTAATGCGATTAAAAAAATTAGCCTCCAACGAGGTTATGATATTAGTGAATATGCACTATGTTGTTTTGGTGGTGCAGGTGGACAAGTTGCTTGTTTAATTGCTGATACTTTAGGGATGAAAAAAATATTTTTACATCCTTTTGCTGGTGTACTTTCTGCTTATGGAATGGGTTTAGCAGATGTGAGAGCAAATAAAATTACCGGAGTCGAAAAACATTTAACTCCAACATTAATTCCTGAATTAGAGCAGTTAGTTAAATATTTGGAAATTGCAGCAAAAAAAGAGTTAAACCAGGAGGATAGTAATTTACAACTAGAGGTAATTAATAAAGTCAATTTGAAATATGCAGGAACTAATTCAATTTTAACAGTTGACTTTTTTACAGCTGTAGCAGAAATGCGAAACCAGTTTGAAAATGAACATAGGTTAAGATATGGTTTTATACAAACAGAAAAACCTTTAATTGTAGAATCTATTTCTGTGGAAGTTGTGCAAAAAATGGATACTCCTGAAGAACCTGTCATTATTCGGCAAAGAACATTAAAAGAGAAACCCAAACCTGTAGAAAATGTCAAGATATTTACGGCTGATAAATGGCATAATACACCAGTTTATAGACGAGAAGATTTACAACCTGGAGATTCTATAAAAGGTGCTGCAATTATTGTCGAGAAAATCAGCACAATTGTAGTTGAACCTAATTGGAAAGCACAGTTAAATGAACAAAATCATTTAATTGTGGAACGTATTAACTAATTATCATCACCCATAAAAAATCTCTCTTCACTCCTCTTACCTTTGTGTTCTTTGTGGTTTATTTTATGAATTATTTTTTAACCTAACCACAGAGATGCAGAGAGCGCAGAGAAAAAAGAAACCAGAAAAGTATTTATTGATGTCGAAAAATGTGATTCGTTAAGAGGAAATTAATTATGTATTCTATGTCTCAACCAGATCCTGTTCGTTTAGAAATTTTCAAAAACCTCTATCAATTTATCGCTGAACAAATGGGAATTGTACTACAAAACACAGCCGCATCAGTGAATATTAAAGAAAGGTTAGATTTTTCCTGTGCGATTTTTGATAGTTCGGGTTTATTGGTTGCTAATGCTCCTCATATTCCTGTGCATTTAGGTTCTATGAGTGAAAGTGTCAGCAGTTTAATTAATGCTGAAGGGAATAATATCAAACCAGGAAATGTGTATTTATCAAATAACCCCTACAACGGGGGTACACATTTACCTGATGTCACCGCTATTACGCCCATTTTTGATACTGAAAATAAACAAATTATCTTTTATGTTGCTTCCCGTGGACATCAAGCAGATATTGGTGGGATCACTCCCGGTTCTATGCCTCCCCATAGTAGCACTATCTTAGAAGAAGGAATTATTTTTGATAATTTTCTCTTAGTTAATAAGGGAGATTTTCAAGAATTAGAAGTGAGAAATTTTTTATTAAATCATTCCTATCCTAGCCGAAATCCTGATCAAAATATAGCAGATTTTAAGGCTCAAATTGCTGCCAATAATAGGGGTGTACAAGAATTGTTAAAAATGGTCAATCAATATGGACTAGAAACTGTAAAACTTTATATGCAGTTTGTTCAAGATAATGCAGAAGAGTCTGTTAGGCGAGCAATTGATGTTTTAAAAAACGGTGCATTTATTTATGAAATGGATAATGGCGCAAAAATTCAAGTTAAGGTAACAATTGATCGTGAAAATCGCAGTGCTAAAATTGATTTTACTGGTACTTCTACACAATTAAATAGTAACTTTAATGCTCCCAAAGCTGTAACTCAAGCTGCGGTTTTATATGTCTTTAGAACATTAGTTAATGATAATATTCCTCTCAATGCTGGGTGTTTGCAACCTTTAGAAATTATTATTCCAGAAGGTTGTATGTTAAACCCCATTTATCCCGCCGCCGTTGTAGCAGGAAATGTGGAAACTTCTCAAACTATTGTTGATGCTTTATATGGTGCTTTGGGTGTAATGGCTGCTTCCCAAGGAACAATGAATAATTTCACTTTTGGAAACCAAAAATATCAATATTATGAAACTATTTGTGGTGGTTCTGGTGCAGGAATTGATTTTGATGGTACTGATGCAGTTCATACCCACATGACTAATTCTCGCTTGACAGATCCAGAAGTTTTAGAAACCCGCTATCCTGTACAAGTAGAAAGTTTTAGTCTGCGTTCTCATAGTGGTGGTAAAGGAAAATATGTAGGGGGTAATGGGGTAATTCGTCGCATTAAATTTCTAGAACCAATGACAGCTAATATTCTTTCTAGCCATCGTTTAATTCCTCCCTTTGGTTTACATGGTGGAGAAGAGGGAAAAGTAGGAAGAAACTGGATAAAACGTGAAAATGGCACTGAGGAGTATTTAGATAGTACAGCTACAGCAGAGATGCAATCTGGGGATGTTTTTGTGATAGAAACTCCTGGAGGTGGAGGATTTGGTAAGTCGTCGTGAAGGTAAGCGAAACTAAATTAGGACTTACGCAAAATATCTCTGAAACTCTCATTCCTTCGTGTTCTTCGTGTCTTCGTGGTTCATTATTCCGTAACTTGTGCGTAAGTCCTATAAATATAAACCTTACCTTTTTCCTAACTTCCAATCTTCACCACCAGGTAATTGAGTTAAATAATCATCAATTACAGCCGGTAATTCCTTAACTGAATATTCATAAGTCAATTTTAAGAGAACTTTGGCTTGATTAATTATCTGTTCTTTATCTACCATTTCGGCAAGTTTAAATGGACTGTAAATACCATTCATTACCTCATCACTAGCATCACGAATAGCTTCTTCAAATTCTTCTTCTAGCATTAAGTCCCATTCATCTATCTTGACATAATAAGAACTTTTATTGTCTTGCAAATTTATTTTCTTGATTTCTCGAATTGAACTACGAATCGAATTTGCCCAAGAATTAGTTAAACGTTGTTCTACTTGATTCTTAATCAGATGAATTATTAATTTAACTAAGAAAGATTGAATATTTCTTAAAATACCTTGTCTACCCATCCCCTCTAACTCATCTACAATAACTAAAGCATCGGCATAACGCTGTTCTAAAATACTATTTCTGAGGTCTATTAATTCCTGTGTCATTTTTGTATTAACCTCAAATTAATTCAACATATCTATCCAAATTATACCTAAATATGCCAAAATAAAAATAAATATTTTTTTGTTAGGCGTTGCTGATTAAGAGTATGATTTTGTTTCACGCAGAGGCGCTCCAGTCACAGAGAGTAAGAGTTTGAAATCTTTGATTTTTCAATTTCATACTTCAATATGGCTATCGCCACGCAGGCTATCAGCAACGCCTTTTTCCCAATCTTTGCACGTCGCTAAACCTGCAATTTAGATCCCCGAATTCTTACTTTAATCTTTAGTAAAAATTACAATTAAAATAAGAAGTTGGGGATCTTCGACTAGGGGATCGTTAACTACTTACGATTAAACCAACTTTCCCCACCGGGTAACTGTATTAAAACTTCCGCGATCGCTTTCGGTAAACTTTTAGCCGAATGTTCATAAGTCAAACCTAAAAATTGACAACCTTTTGCTATCAACTCCGGTTTATCAATGATTTCCTCCAATTGAAATTGATTATATGCACCATTTAAAACCTCATCACTAGCATCAGCTATAGCTTTTTCTATAACTTCCTCTAAAATTAAATCTTCCCATTCATCAACATTAATATAATAGGATTTTTTATTTTCCTTCAAGTTGATATCTTGAATTCCTACCACTGCATTTCTAATAGAAGCTGCCCAAGAATTGGTTAGCCGTTGTTCAATTTGATTTTTAATGAGATGTATTAGTAAAATCTTTAAAAAAGACTTTATTTGTTGTATAATTGCTTTTTTACTCATCCCCTCTAACTCATCAACAATAGCTAAAGCATCGGCATAACGCTGTTCTAAAATACTATTTCTGAGGTCTATTAATTCCTGTGTCATTTTTGTATTAACCTCAAATTAACTCAACTACATTTAATATAGCAAAATTCAAGAATTCATCTCCTAATTTGCTTAACATTATTCTATCCTCCTAACCATTCTTCTCTAGAAACTCCAGCTTGTCGTTGATCAAATAATTTTGAGAAACAGGTGTTAGTCTAGGCATTTTATACAAACTGTGTAATTTGATTTAAATTAATATCCTCAATTACAGGAATATTTAACCCTAAACGTAAACGCAAAGCTAACCAATCACTTAATGCTTCTCTTAATTCACGACGACAACCTTCTAAGGTTTGATAATTTGCCCATACTCCCTGTAAACCAGGAATTTCACCCCAATAACTACTATCGTCTTCAATAATTTCATAAACTGCTAATTCCATTGCTTTATCAATGTAACTTGCCAACATTTTTAGTATTTCCTTATAAATGAAAATCAAAGTCATTACTCAGCAATTATTTTTGCATTCAGCAAAGTAAAAATCCTATCCAGTTCTAATATTCCTGTTAATTCAGCCTCTTCTTTTGAGTTTAACATTCCTGCTTTATTTTTCTCAGAAAGTTCATCTAACCGAGATTGTAATTCTGAACTAAATTTAAATAAATTCAAATTTCTAACTTTGCTGATTTCGATTCCTGACTCTACCCAGGATGAGGGTTGAATCATCACTTGAGTAATCATGGGCGTATTTTTATTACTTTGGGGATGTTTATATTCTAACATATAAGTTAAAACTACAAGAATATAATTTAAACCTTTGCGTCTTTGCTCCTTTGCCTCTTTGCACGAAATAAAAATATAAACCTCCCTTTTTTTCTAACTTCCGAAAATAATAAAAATATTTTCCTAACGACTTGAGAAAAATCACACATCGCGCTAGTCTTCATTAGCGTCAACCGTGAAACTCAAACCATGACAAACCACCCCCAAATACCCCCCTGCGCCTGGAAACGTCCCATTGGCTTAGGCTGGGATCAGCCCTACACCGTCCGTTATCCTAGTAATATTGATGATGGTCCCTGGCACGGAATGCCCCTTGGTGGCTTTGGTGCAGGGTGTATAGGACGTTCTTCACGGGGAGACTTTAACCTGTGGCACATTGACGGGGGAGAACATACTTTCAAAAATGTTCCTGCTTGTCAATTTAGTGTTTTTGAATCTGGACAAGCTTACGCATTATCTACCCAACCTCCAGAAGATCATACACTGCAATCTTGGCAATGGTATCCAACATCTGAGGAACAGAATTCAGGAACATATCACGCACTTTATCCCCGCAGTTGGTTTGTTTATGAAAATGTCTTTAAATCACAATTAATCTGTGAGCAATTTTCGCCAATTTGGGCAGATAATTATCAAGAAACTAGTTATCCTGTCGCGGTTTTTTCGTGGAAAGCACATAACCCCACAAATGCACCAATTACTATTAGCATCATGCTAACTTGGGAAAACATGGTGGGTTGGTTTACTAATACTTTAAAATCTCCCGAAGTTAGAGTGAGAGATGATGGTAGTCCAGTTTATGAATATCTACCACGTTGGGGAGAAAGTCAAGGAAATTATAATTGTCTAGCAGAAGATGATCAATATTTTGGTTGTGTTTTAGGTCAAGTTTCTAATAATCAAACTGTTCAAGAAGGTGACGGAACTTGGTGTATTTCAACTTTAAAAAATCCTCAAGTGGAAATATTTCATCATTCCCGATTTAATCCTGTGGGTAATGGTGAAGATATTTGGCAAAGTTTTTCTGAAAATGGTTCTTTACCTAATTATATAGATGAAACTCCCGCAGATGAAAATACTCGTTTAGGTGCAGCAATTGCGGTGCGTTTTACTTTGCAACCTGGGGAAAATTTGGAAGTTCCTTTTGTGCTAAGTTGGGATTTTCCCGTCACAGAATTTGCAGCAGGAGTGAACTATTACCGCAGATATACAGATTTTTTTGGTTGTAATGGTGAGAATGCTTGGCAGATTGCGACTACTGCACTTAAAGAATATCAGAATTGGCGATCGCTCATCCAAAATTGGCAAAATCCCATTTTAGAAAAAGCAGATTTACCTGACTGGTTCAAAATGGCTTTATTTAACGAACTCTACGATTTAACCAGCGGAGGAACTCTCTGGAATGCCGCCTCAGAAATTGATCCCGTTGGTCAATTCGCTGTGTTAGAATGTTTAGATTACCGTTGGTATGAAAGTTTAGATGTGCGGTTATACGGTTCTTTTGGACTGTTGATGTTATTTCCTGAATTGGAAAAATCGGTAATTCGCGCTTTTGCCAGAGCAATTCCCCAAAGTGATGATAGAACTAGAATTATCGGTTATTATTTGACTATCAAATCTGAAAGTCCCCTCGCAGTTCGTAAAGTTGCCGGTGCGACACCCCACGATTTAGGCGCACCCAATGAATGGGTTTGGGAAAAAACCAATTACACTAGTTATCAAGATTGTAATCTGTGGAAAGATTTAGGTTGTGATTTTGTTTTGCAGGTATATCGAGATTTTCTCTTCACTGGTGCAAATGATATCCAATTTTTAGCAGATTGTTGGGATGCTATTGTCCAAACTCTCGATTATGTGAAAACATTTGATCTCGATGGTGACAGTATACCAGAAAATTCCGGCGCTCCTGACCAAACTTTCGATGATTGGCGTTTACAAGGTGTGAGTGCTTATTGTGGTGGTTTGTGGTTAGCTGCTTTAGAAAGTGCGATCGCAATCAGTGATATTCTAACAGACTACAAAGACACAAAAACGCAAAAATCAATTTATCAAACTTGGTTAAATGAATCTAAACCAATATACCAAGCCAAACTTTGGAATGGTGAATATTACCGTTTGGATAGTGAAAGTGGTTCTGATGTGGTGATGGCTGATCAATTGTGTGGGCAATTTTACGCTCGTTTATTGAGTTTACCAGATATTGTCCCCCATGATCATGCTATTTCTGCGTTGAGAAAAGTCTATGATTCCTGTTTTCTCAAGTTCCAAAATGGTCAATTTGGTGCTGCTAACGGTGTTCTTCCCAATGGTTTACCAGAAAATCCCAATTCTACACATCCTTTGGAGGTTTGGACAGGAATCAATTTTGGTCTAGCAGCCTTCCTGGTGCAAATGGAGATGAAAAATGAAGCCATGCAGTTAACTGAGGCTGTGGTTAGGCAAATTTACGACAATGGTTTGCAATTCCGCACCCCGGAAGCAATTACCGCTAATGGTACTTTCCGCGCTAGTACCTATCTCCGCGCTATGGCTATTTGGGGAATTTATTTACTCATTCAATACC
>NZ_VIKW01000038.1 GCF_009711975.1 Anabaena sp. UHCC 0204 | reverse complement strand
CAATGAATTTATCTGAAAAATTTAAAATCAATGTCCCGAAGGTTGTCCACGAAATGATTGAAGGTGAAGTAGTTATCGTCAATCTGGAGGGGGGAGATTATTATAGTTTGGTGACAGTCGGAGCAGATATTTGGGAAAAACTAGCTAGAGGTCTTTCCAGAGGTGAGATTTTGGCAAAAATAGTTAGTGGTTACGACAGCAGCAGCGAAACAATTGCCACCGCTATTAACAATTTAATTTCCGAATTGCAGCGCGAAAATTTAATTAGTATTGATACAACTGATGGAGAAAATCAAACCTATACAGATAAAGATAACTCTCCAACAGAAGCTACAGAAAAGCTAAAATTTGAACCACCAGTTTTAAATAAATATACAGATATGGAAGAATTGCTGGCTTTAGATCCCATCCATGATGTAGAGCCGGAAATGGGTTGGCCGAGTGCCAAGGTTTAAATCAATTAACAGAATTTATGTAGGTTGGGTTTTCTGATCTCAACCCAACCAAATCAATGTTAAAAATATAAGTGAAAATAAATAATGAAACCCGATATTGAAGAATCAGAAAACTTAATTGAAACAGAGAAAAAAGACCCAATCGCTTTTTTTGATTCAATTTATGAACTATACAAAAAAGCCGAAGCATCTGTGGGTGGTGCAGTTAATCGGTTTTATGATATTGGTGGTTTTAAAATTCAGTTGCGATTTGCTGGAGAGGCTTTAATTCCTTATCAAACTCCGGCTTTAGGACATTTAGAAATTGAGCCTGTTGTTAATCCCGATTTAACAGTTTGTTTGTGGGATAGTACATCAACAAACACAATTATGCCACCACCACCTTGGGGTAGAAATCATCATCATCCTAAGCGTGGAGAAATTTACGGATTCAATACTGATCGCATTCATACGAGTTTCCAATGGGGTGCGTTTGCATTGAGTTTGTTAGATAGCGATCGCAATTTAGGCATCTATTGGGTAGATACGACAGAACAAATTCCCTATTGGGAAACCGGTTCACCGCTACGAACTATTTTGAATGTCTGGATGAGTAAACGGGGAATACAACTGGTTCATGCAGGTGCGGTGGGACTTTCCAGCGGTGGTGTGTTGTTAGTAGGAAAAGGAGGTTCGGGAAAATCAACAACGGCTTTAAGTTGTATTAATTCAGAGCTTTTTTATGCCAGTGACGATTACAGTTTAATTACCTGTGAACCTATACCAACGGTATTTAGCATCTACAATACAGGCAAAAAAAATGCCGATGATGTGAATAGATTACCATTTTTGGCTGAAGCTATTAGTAATAGCGATCGCCTAGATTCAGAAAAAGCCGTTTATTTTATTAACGAACATTTTCCGGAAAAAATATTGAAAAGTTGTCCCATTCGGGCAGTTTTAGTTCCCCGCATTACGGGAAAAAAAGATACTTCTTTAACAGCTACCTCTGCCGCTGCCGCTTTAGCTTCACTTGTACCAAGTACGATGATTCAATTAGCAGGTGCGGGGAAAGAAGCTTGTCAAATTATGATGCAAGTCTTGAAACAAGTTCCTTGTTATTATTTAGAACTGGGGACTGATTTAGAGCAAATCCCTCAAGTAATTTCCAATCTCATTACAAAACAATAGAAAATGGAAAATCAAAAATTATTTGTTAGCGTTATTATTCCAGTTTTTAATGGAGAAAAATATCTAGTAGAAGCCATTGAAAATGTCAAAAATCAGAATTATCAGCCGTTAGAAATTATTGTCATTGATGATGGTTCAACAGATAAAACTGCGGAAATAGCTGCCGAATTCAAGGACAGTATCCGCTATATTTATCAAGAAAATAGTGGTCCATCGGCTGCTCGAAACCGAGGGATAAGAATAGCAAATGGTGATGCAATTGCCTTTTTGGATGTTGACGATATTTGGTCGGATGATAAACTGAAAGTGCAAGGAAATTATTTGGCAGATAATACCTCGGTAGAGATTGTACAAGGATTAATTCAACAAATGAATTTATCACAACTGACATCTGATAAAAAACCTATATTTGAACCTGTCTATAAACCTTACAACTATATTAATTTAGGGAGCGCAATTTATCGGAAATCTGTATTTGAAAAAATTGGCATTTTTGACGAAACACTCAATTATGCTGAAGATGTAGATTGGTTTATCCGAGCCTGGGAAAATGGGATATCCAAGGTTCTTATAGATCAGGTAATGCTGTTTTATCGAAAACATCAAAAAAATATGACTGAGGGGAAAAATTTAGTTGAACTGGGATTTATCAAAATATACAAGAAACGTTTAGATAGAATCCGAAAAAAACAAATATCTCCAACTAATATTTTATTAGATATGCCAATTAATGAATATCTTGGTAGTCCTCCTTGAATTCAACCGTTAAAAGATTATGAGACAATCAATTGAACGTAAACGCAATCAAAAATTGGAGCAAGAATAAGCATGAACAAAAACCTTTTAATCAGCGTCATTATTCCAGTTTACAATTGCGAAAAGTATCTAGCCCAAGCCATAGAAAGTGTACTAGCTCAAACCTATCAGCCCCTAGAAATTATCGTTATAGATGATGGTTCAACTGATGCTAGTGCAGAAATAGCCAAGGGATTTGGTTCTGTAGTGCAGTATTGTTGTCAAGTCAACAGTGGTACTGCGGCGGCTCGTAATCGAGGCTTAGAATTAGCCAAAGGCGATTATTTTGCCTTTCTTGATGCAGATGACCTTTGGGTAGAGGATAAATTAACACGCCAAATGGCAGCATTTATAAATAACCCCAATCTTGATGTTGTATTTGGACAGGTTGAACAGTTTATTAGTCCAGAATTGGCAGACAATCTGAAAGCAAAACTGTACGTTCCCGATAAATTAATGCCGGGACATATTCCTTCAGCACTGCTAATAAAAAGAGAGTCTTTTTTTCGGGTTGGTTTATTTGAAACTCATTGGAAATTAGCCGAATTTGCTAGTTGGCAAGTACGTCTGACAGAGATAGGACTCCAAACAATGATGTTACCCGATTTAGTAGCCAAGCGGCGACTGCATGAAACCAATAAAGGAATTCAGAAAAAACAATATCAGACTGAATATATTCAGATTCTCAAAGCATCACTAGATCGTCGTCGCACTAAAGATTAGGATATTCAAATTGATGGCTTATAATTCACGGATATGATATGAACTTAAAAACCAAGTTAAATAACATTAGAATGCGTTTTAAAGCCGCATCAAAAGCCTTCCTCGATCCGATACCTACTCTCAAACCGAAAATTTTAGTCAAAACTGTAGAGCCTTCATTAGTTTTAGATAATCAGCTTTTAGCTGGAAAAAATGTTCTTATTACCGGAGCAGCAAAAAATATTGGCAAAAGTATCGCTATTGAAATGGCTAAACAAGGTGCAAATATTTTCTTCACAGATATTGTTGAGGAAGGATGTTTAAACTTAGAAAAAGAATTAAATACTTATCCAGTTAAGGTAAGAGGCTTTGTTTTAGACATATCAAAACCTGAAAATATTGATTATTTATATAGCATTTTAGAGGAAAACAAAATCATAATTGATATTCTTGTCAATAATGTAGGCATTCAATTTGAAACAATTGGGATAAATAACTTAGATTTAGGAGAATGGCAAAAAATCTTTCAAACTAATGTATTTGGTCCCATGTACCTTACCAAACTTATCTCCCAAATGATGGTGAGTAATTCTATTCAAGGTTCTATTATTTTTATGACTTCTATCCACCAAGAAACAGTTGTTCGTTGGCCTAGTTATAGTTCTTCCAAAGCAGCATTAGGGATGATTATCAAAGAATTAGCAGTAGACTTAGCCCCATACAAAATAAGAGTCAATGGAATTGCTCCCAGTTGGGTAGCGGAAGATGAGCAAAAACAACCATTGAGTATCGAATATAATCTATTGCATGGTTGTTCTATCTCTCCTTGTTATATTGGTAGAGCGGCTGTTTATCTAGCCTCAGATTACTTTTCAAAATTCACGACGGGAACGGTTCTAAAAATTGATGGTGGCACAACATTATATAATTATCGTGTTGCTCAAAATCCGCCTGAATAAACAACCCTATTTATTTTTTTTGCATAAATATAATGTTTCATATTGTTCAACGGATTAATAGAAAAATCAAACGAATAGCTGCAATTTTTACTCAAAAATTAGCACCAGGTAGATTAGAGGCAAAATCTCCAATATTTAAAACCCTCTTTCCTAAAAATGCGAAAATTGAGCGCGTAGCTACAGGATTTCAATTTACAGAAGGACCGATTTGGTTTACTGAAGAAAAGTATCTCCTATTTAGCGATATTCCAGCCAATAAAATATATAAACTCACACCTAATGGTGAATTAACAATTTTTAGAGAACCTAGCCATAATTCCAACGGTTTAACTAGAGATAAACAAGGACGATTGATTGCTTGCGAACATGGTACACGTCAAGTTACCCGCACAGAAAATGATGGTTCAATTACCGTTTTAGCTGATACATTTCAAGGTAAAAAACTCAATAGTCCTAATGATGTCGTTGTTAAAAGCGACGGGTTTATTTATTTTACAGATCCCCCTTATGGGATTAAACCCGAACAACAGGAACAACCAATTCAAGGAGTATATAGACTTTCACCAGATACCAAAGAAATTATTCTCTTAGCTGATGATTTTCTCAAACCAAATGGTTTAGCATTTTCACCTGATAAAAAAAAGCTGTATATAGATGATTCCGAACGCCGTCATATCCGAGTTTTTGATGTTCAATCTGATGGAACACTTAGCAATGGACGGATCTTTTATGATATGAAAGTCGAAAAACCCGGTTTACCAGATGGAATGAAGATAGACGCGCAAGGAAATATCTACTGTACTGGTGGTGGTGGAGTTTGGGTTTTTGATTTAGCAGGAAATCATTTAGGAACAATTGTGACTCCAGAAGTACCAGCAAATTGTGCTTGGGGAGATGAAGATTACCAAAGTCTTTATATTACAGCTTCTACCTCAGTTTACAAGATTAGAGTTAATATTCCAGGGATAAAAGTATAATCATGAATAATCAAGAAAATTCTGGACTTACTAACGAGAAAAAATTGCTTTTGCAAGCAGCATTCTTATCAGAAGAAGCGGGGTTTGATTCCTGGAAGCAATGGAGAGAGACTGTTGATATTGAAGATTTAGATACTGAATCTTATCGTTTATTGCCTTTACTTTATCGCAATTTATCTGCACAGGAAGTGATAGATGTGCATATAGGAAGACTGAAGGGAGTTTACCGACGCACTTGGGTAGAAAATCAAGTTTTATTTCAAGCCATTGCCCCAATTTTACAGTCTTTTTCAGAAAAGGGAATTAAAACTCTATTACTTAAAGATGCCGCGTTAAATCTCCATTATTACCACGATAATGGATTACGAATGATGCCTAATTTAGAATTATTGATTCATTCCTCAGATGCTTTAATGGGGATTAATTTATTGCAAAATCTTGGTTGGGAAGCGACAGGAAAGATACCTCAAGAAATTTTACTATTTTCCCAAGCGATAGGATTTAAAAACAGTGCCAATCAATTTTTGATTTTGCGGTGGCATTTATTCGCAGATGGCTTTTCAGAAAAAGCTGAACATGATTTTTGGGAAAATATAATAATTACTCAATTGGGTGAATTAGAAATAAATATTTTAAATCCAACATATCAGTTATTGTATATTTGTGCAGGGTTAAAAAATCAGGCTATGTCAAGTAATAAACTAGCTGATGCTGCAATTATTATCAATGCTTCAGAAAATCAAATTGACTGGAATCAGTTAGTTATCAAAGCCCAAGAATACCGCTTTGTTTGGGGACTAAAAAATCTGCTCACGGCTTTACAGGAAATTTTAAATATTTCTATCCCATCTTCAATTTTGACGCAGATAATCAATTTACCCATTTCTAACTTTGAAGATCGTGAATATCAGATTATGAGGAAGGAGAATAATAGCGTATTAGATCGTTTAAATTTGAGATATTACCAATATGTAAGAATGGTATCTGATGAAAATGGGAAATCAAATTTTTTAGGCTTTACTAAGTATCTACAATATCTTTGGGGGTTAGAAAATTCGTGGCAAATTCCATATCATGCAATGATTAAAGGCATAAAAAGGCTAGTACCGCAGGGCGGAATTAAAAATTAAAAATTAAAAATTAAAAAAGCAGATAACACAAGCTTTTTGAGAATTCTTAATGGTTGGTTTATTTACGCCGTTGTGTACTATAGCGGTTATCGGTAGGATGCAATACAATTTAGGGCGCAGACCCTGCGCCCCTACAGGGTTTGCAATTGGCTGACTGTATCTCACTCAAGTGCATACCGCTATAGTACCGCTTTCTCGGAATTAAAAATTTAATAAAAACTGAAATTAAACCTTTTATCGTAGAGACGTTCCACGGAAACGCCTCTACAGATGATGATTAGGAAATATCTTCTTCTTATTCCCTATTGTCAAGCAATTAACTCGTAAATACTTCTGCGGGTAAACGATTAAAGGAAAGACGCTCATTTTCAACATCTACAAAAATGGTGTCACCGTCGCTAAAGTCACCCCGTAAAATGGCTTTAGCTATTTGGGTTTCTAATTCCCGTTGAATAGCTCGTTTTAATGGTCTTGCACCAAATACAGGATCATATCCTACTTCTGCTAAAAAGTCAATAGCAGAATTAGATAATTTCAAAGACATTTTTCTGTCACTCAATCTTTGTCTTAACCTATCTACTTGTAATTGGACAATATTCCGCAATTCTGATTTTTGTAAACTGTGGAAAATAATTAGTTCATCCAAACGGTTTAAGAACTCTGGACGGAAACTACTACGCATTGCTTCCATTACTCGATTACGCATTTCATCGTAACGGGTGTCATCTCCAGATATATCAAGGATGTATTGAGAACCGATGTTACTGGTCATGATAATGATACTATTTTTAAAGTCCACTGTTCGACCTTGGGCATCTGTCACCCTACCATCATCGAGAATTTGCAGGAATATATTAAAAACGTCAGGGTGGGCTTTTTCGATTTCGTCGAATAAAATCACCGCATAGGGACGACGACGAATGGCTTCGGTTAATTGTCCTCCTTCTTCATAACCGACATATCCGGGAGGCGCACCAATTAAGCGAGAGACGGCGTGTTTCTCCATATATTCGGACATATCAATCCGCACTAAGGATTCTTCTGTGTCAAACATATAGGCTGCTAAGGCTTTAGCGAGTTCGGTTTTACCCACACCTGTTGGACCGAGGAAGACAAAACTGGCAATGGGACGGTTGGGGTCAGAGAGTCCAGCGCGAGAACGTTGAATGGCATCAGCTACAGCGGTGACGGCTTCATGTTGACCGATGACACGATGATGTAATTCATCTTCTAAATGCAAGAGTTTGTCTTTTTCTGATTCCACTAATTTATTAAGAGGAATTCCTGTCCATTTAGAAATAATTTCGGCAATATCGGCTTCTGTGACTTCTTCTCGTAATAGAGATTTGCCTGTGCCTTGGGTTTGAGAAAGTTCACTTTCGACTGCGGCTAATTTTCGCTGTAAGTCTGTTAATATGCCATATTTTAATTCCGCAGCCCGGTTGAGATCATAGTTTCTTTCTGTTTGTTGAATTTCTAAGTTAACACGGTCAATTTCTTCTTTAATTGACTGAATTTTGGTGATAATATCTTTCTCAGATTGCCATTGACTGCTGAGAGTTCTTTGTTCTTCTTTGAAGTCAGCTAGTTCTTTTTCTAATCTTTCTAAACGTTCGCGGGAAGCAGGATCAATTTCTTTTTGTAAGGAGAGTTTCTCCATTTCTAATTGGAGAATTTTCCGGTCTATTTCGTCGAGTTCTTCGGGTTTGGATGTAATCTCCATTTTCAGTCTAGCAGCGGCTTCATCAACTAAATCAATGGCTTTGTCGGGGAGAAAGCGATCGCTAATATAACGATTAGAGAGAGTAGCCGCAGCCACGAGGGAACTATCAGAAATTCTCACCCCATGATGAACTTCATAGCGTTCTTTTAAACCGCGTAAAATCGAAATTGTATCTTGGACATTTGGCTGATCTACATAAACTTGTTGGAAGCGTCTTTCCAAAGCTGCATCTTTTTCCAAATATTTGCGATATTCGTCTAAAGTTGTCGCCCCAATACAGCGTAACTCACCCCGTGCTAACATCGGCTTTAATAAGTTACCGGCATCCATAGCCCCTTGGGTTGCACCTGCACCGACAACGGTATGAATTTCATCAATAAATAAAACAATATTTCCGCCAGATTCGGTAACTTCTTTTAATACTGCTTTGAGCCGTTCTTCAAATTCACCTCGGAATTTTGCTCCGGCAATTAAAGCTCCCATATCCAAACTAATCAATTTCCGATCTTTGAGAGATTGGGGAACATCACCTGCTACTATGCGTTGTGCTAGACCTTCAGCGATCGCAGTTTTACCAACGCCAGGTTCACCAATTAAAACCGGGTTATTTTTGGTACGACGGGAGAGAATTTGCACCGTCCGACGAATTTCATCATCACGACCAATTACAGGGTCTAGTTGACCTTTACGGGCGGCTTCTGTGAGATCGCGGCCATATTTCTCCAGTGATTGATACTTACCTTCTGGATTTTGGTCTGTCACTTTTTGATTCCCCCGAATTTCTTTAATAATATTTTTGAGTTTGTTTTCATCTAAACCAAATTCCTGGATGAGACCTTTACCAAAACGGTCATCTTTGGCGTAACCCAGCAGTAAATGTTCAATAGAAATATATTCGTCTTTAAATTCTTGACGATATTTTTCTGCCCGATCTAACAGTGTATCTAAACTTCGCCCTAAATAAACAGAAGTGCTAGTTCCAGATACCTTGGGTTGACGTTGAATAAATTGCTCTGTGCGATCGCGGACTTTTTGCAGATTTGCACCGGCTTTGGTAAAAATCGCACTGGCCAGTCCTTCCTGCTCTAGCAACCCTTTCATCAGGTGTTCACTTTCTAGTTGCTGTTGGTGGTACTGTTTAGCGATATCGGGGGTTTGAGCGATCGCTTCCCAGGCTTTTTCTGTAAATTGATTGGGGTTATTAGGCTGCATAGGCTTTTAGAATAATTTTGTCTAATAACATCATTGTAAAAATATCTGGGGTCATAGCTGGATCGGTCTTCACATCTTTAAAATGTAGTATTATTGCCCAATCTGAGGTTACAGGTGACAGGAAATAGAAAAAAATTACGTGAAATCTCTATTTATCGTTGTGGTAATTCATGAATTACCTTTACATTTCCTAGTTACTGCGTAAGTCCTCCCACAGAAACTTGACAACCAGGATGATTTAAACCTGTATTTTGCAATGTTGATTTTTGTGCTTCGGCTGTGAGAATTACTTTACCATCATCAGCAATTACCCATCCTTGTACTTGTTGAAATACCCGATTTGTGCTGTTTTCTGACTTTTTACTAATGACAACTGGTATAATATTTTCTTGACTTGTTTCCTGAGTAGAAACTGGATCTATTAAATCTACTAAAGGAGTTGTTCCAGTTAATAAATCGCTAGGCTGAGATGGTAATCCACCTTTCCCGACAATGATAAATTGATTTTGTTGACGTGCTAATTTTCCACCACCTTGACAACTTTGAGCAAGTTGACTAGAAGCATCAACTAAATTAGTAGATAATGCTTCTAAACCTTGAGCAGGATCAACATCTAAACGATTGATTATCACTTCACCACTCAAGCCAAATTTTGAAGAAGCAGTAATATCACTAAATTCAGTTTCTTGATCACGAAACTTTAAACCAAAAATAGTATTTGTAGTGATGTTGATATTTCCTCCATCTCCTTGAAAAGCATTGGCTGTAATATTGCTATTTTCACTAGGCAAAGCTACAATAAAAGGAACACTAATATTAATATTTCCCCCATTTCCTCCTGCACCTGATTTCCCTGCTGTAGCAGTAATATTACTACCATAACGTAATAATAATAAATCTCTAATAGTGAGATTAATTTCTCCACCTTGATTACTCGCTGTAGCCGCAGTAATATAAGCATTATTATCTAATATCAGTGTCCCAGCTTGTAGATAAATATCTCCACCTTTGCCACTACCTTGACTATTGACTCCTATCCCCGCACCATTTTTAATCATAAACATTTCGGGGTCAATATCAATACTACCACTATCACCACTAGAACCAGGATTGGTACTGGCAAAAATGCCACTATTGGCATCAGCTAGGGTAATATTTTCTTTCACCTGTAAAGTAATATTTCCAGCTTTAGCATTACCAGATGTATTCGTAATTAATTGTCCCCCATTGGTGGCTGTAAATGTATCAGCATAAATATTAATACTACCTCCTGCTCCATCTGTGTTAGATGCAGATATTTTCGCACCATCAGCAATAATAAAGTTAGAAGTATAAATATTTAAACTTCCTGCTTCGCCTTGACCGGTGGATTCTACCGCTATACCTTTTTCTCCTCTAATTTCTATTGAGTTTTTAGCATCTATATTAATACTTCCCGCGAGACCATCAATAGATGTTGCAGAAATTTCACTATGATTAATTTCTAAACTATTTAAATTTCGGAGATTAATATTTCCGGCGTTTCCTTCTCCTCCTGGTTGGACTAATGTTTTGATTGCTGAATTTCCCAAAAGTTGTAATTTTTGAGTATCTATATCAATATAACCTCCTGTTCCTATTCCTGTTTTTTCTACGTTACTACTTAATCCAGAACCATTGTTAATAATAATTGAGCCGTTGGGAGAATTGAGAATAATATTACCTGCATTTCCTTGACGTTCTGTAAAAGCATTTAGCTGGGAATGATTAAGAATAGATATTTGATTCTCAGCATTAATTGATATATTACCAGAATGAATTAATTGATTTTCTCCACTTTCAACGCTGCTGTTTGTGGTGTTAAATATTGAGTTATCAATCACGACGCTAGAACTTTCGATAGAGATATAGCCAAGATTTCCTTTACTAGTAAATTGACTATTATTAATTTCTGCTAATTCCGTGATTTTAAACTCCATATAACCAGCATCACTATCACTACTAGGATTGTTGGTATTAAAGGTGGAATTATCAATATTCAGTTTTTGACTATTAATTAAAACTCGACCATAATTACCCTGACTATTTAAACTACTTTCATTATTAATATTAATGGTATCACCAGCATTTAATTCTATATCTCCTGCGTAGGAAGTACCAGAGTTATTAGTCTCAAATGTGACAGAATTTAAATTAATTGAACCAATTTCTGATGTTACTTGTATATAACTAAAACCATTTTCTTCATCACTATTTTTACTACTACTATTAATTTTAGTCTTAGTTAAAGATACTAATTTATTACCTGTGATTTCTACTTTACCAGCAACACCTTCAGATTCATTATTAGCAATAATCTCAGAATCTTGAAAATAAAGAAAATCATCTGCTAGTAGATAGATATGACCACTGTCACCAATAGCATTAGATTTAACGTTTGTTTGAATTTTGCTGTTGTTCTCAACAGTAATATTTTTACCGAAAATTTTGATATAACCACCATTTCCATAGGTATTTTTATGAACTGTATTATCTATGATATAATTATTGATATTAATATCCCCACCAATAATCTTAATATTACCACCTGTTCGTTGATTTTGATTTTGAGAATCACTAGCAAAGGTATCAGCATAAATTCGCGGTTGTTGATTTTCTCCTATTAATTTAATTCCTCCATTATTAGTTGCAGAAATTAAAATATTTCCTGATTTTCCATTATTACCAAAAGCTGCTGTATCTATTGTGGTATCAGTTAAACTAATGGCTGGTTTATCAATCGCAGTTCCTCCGGCTTGAATAGTTATATCTCCACCCCTACCACTACTAATACCATCTTCTATCGAAGATGTACTAATTAAGTTACTATTACTAATCTCAATATTTCCGAATTCCGAAGTAATGGCAATATTACCAGCGTCATTATCTAAACTAGATGTAGTTATATTTCCTGGAATTGAAATATTTCCTATAATTGAAATATTTTCTGTAGCTGTTAATTCAATCATTCCCCCTGGTGCGATTAATGTCCCTGTATTGATTATATTTGCACCCAATAAAGTTATATTTTTGCTCTCATCAACTTGGAGATTTCCTTGATTATTAATAATGGCTTGCTGATTTTTTAAAGCATTCGTAAATAATGCACTTGGTTGGACAGAAAGTAAATTACTATTTTGGGAAAGATCAGCACTAAATAATCCATCTTCACCCAATCTAATACTATCCGCAGTTGTCGCTGTAAATGAACCGTGAATATCTAAACTTGCACTATTACCAAAATGAATTCCATGAGGATTAATTAAAAATAAATTTGCTGTTCCCTCTACTCCTAATGTTCCTAAAATATGAGATATATTACCACCAGTTACACGAGTTAATATATTATCTATCCCTATGGGATTATGAAAATATACACTGCCATTTTCACTGACATTAAATTCTGCAAAACTGTGAAATAAATTTGCACCATTAATTGTCCCACCTTCTATAAGTTTATTGAGTTCATCAATAGACATGACAACGGAATTTGTTGGTAATGTATTATCAGGCACTAATTGTGCGTAAAGTTCTTGTTCTGTCGTTAGTGTTCCCAAAATCAGGAATAAAGCGAGTTTGAAGTGATGAATGAGATGCTGAATTTTCATATTTAGATCAACTTTGGGATAATTTCTCAGTATTCCCTGAAACCAACATTTTAGTACACTTACAGAGGTTTTCTAGATCAATAAGTTTTTCAAATAGGTTATCCAGCAAAATAGTTCATTCTCAATAAGCCTGGGGTAATTCTCAGAGTTATTGAGAACATCGTCAATAATTTAACGAAGTTTCAACATTTGGGCGATTGATTATTGACATAGTTCGAGTTTGTGCTATATTGGAGTTAGACTTGAACGGTATTGTTGTGCCAAAGTCAAAATTATTGAAGGCGATCGCCAAAACAAGAATATATTTTGTATAGGAATTATCAACTTTGAATTAAACTGTTAGAAAAGTGCAGTCAAAGTGGTTATATGGCAATTCAGTCAACAGCAGGAATTATATTCCAAACTGCTTACGAAAGTCGCTACACTTGGGATGAAAACTTTCCTGGTTATGCTGCCGATGTGCAACTGCTACAGGAAGATGAAGTTTACAACGGTAAAATTCAGATTGACCGTAGCTTGAATATAGAAATTACAGGAGTTGCAGATAAACAAATAGAAGCAGGAATTGATATTCAGTTACAGGAAATAGTCACACGCTGTCAAAGAAGCAATTTTGAAAATGCTTACAGTCAACATGAATTTAGTTTAAGTGAGACAGCAGATACAGTCACGGTTTTCGTCAAAGGTGAAACTACTGATTCTCACTATCAAATCCATAATCAAAAAATATGCCAAGAAATTCGCGTCATGGGTCGGATGGCTTTGGAGATTAATTCTTGGGAATTCCTAGATACAGACTCCGGTTATATTCCTTCTGTCTATGATGTGGTGTTTCGGAATTCGCAAACAAGTGATGTTAACAGCATTCTCAAATTTAGAGATACATATCAAAAGTTTGGAAATTATTACATTTTGACGAAGCAGGTAGTCACAGAGTATGAAGGTGCTGAAAGTGAAACTGCTCAATCAATTACTGAGTTTGTTTATTTTAATATAAAGCTACTGGAATTGGTAGCAGCTTAGAAAGGTGACAGAGAAGAGGCAGGGAGCAGGGGAGCAGGGGAGCAGGGGAAAAATATTCTTTTGCAACTGACAACTGACAACTGACAACTGACCACGAACAACTGACTAATTCCCCATTACCAGCCTAAACTAGATCATTAGCAACTTCGATAATTCCCAATTTATTAACTCAACAGGTCTGAAATTATGGAACTAACGATAGACAACGTAGAAACTGTATTAGACGAAATGCGTCCTTACCTAATCTCCGATGGTGGTAACGTGGAACTTGTAGAATTAGATGGTCCCATTGTGAAACTCCGGTTACAGGGTGCTTGTGGTTCTTGTCCGAGTTCTACAATGACTTTGAGAATGGGTATTGAACGCCGTCTTAAAGAAATGATTCCCGAAATTGCCGAGGTAGAACAAATCATCTAAATTACTGATAATTGATAATTGTGAATTGTCAATTATCAATTATCAATTATCAATTGTTCCCTATTATTCAACAAACTCTATGTCTCATCCTCTGCACGTTGCGTTTATCTGGCATCAACATCAACCGTTGTACAAGTCTCCTGAAAATGGTAGTTCTCCGGGGAGTAGTCAGCAGTATCGCTTGCCTTGGGTACGTTTACATGGCACTAAGGATTATTTGGATTTAGTATTATTGTTAGAGAAGTATCCTAAGTTACACCAAACGGTGAATTTAGTTCCTTCGTTAATATTGCAATTGGAAGATTATGTTGCGGGTACGGCTTTAGACCCTTATTTGACTGCTAGTTTGACACCTGTAGAACACTTAAGTCGTGAACAGAAAGAGTTTATTATTCAACATTTCTTTGATGCTAACCATCATACCTTGATTGATCCCCATCCTCGTTATGCCCAATTATATTATCAACGGCAGGAACAAGGAGAAAATTGGTGTCTAGCAAATTGGCAGTTATCAGATTATGGTGATTTACTAGCGTGGCATAATTTAGCTTGGATTGATCCTTTATTTTGGAATGACCCAGAAATTGCAGCGTGGTTAGAAAAAGGACGTAATTTCAGTTTAGGCGATCGCCAGCGCATTTATTCCAAACAACGGCAAATCCTCAGTCAGATTATTCCCCAACACCGGAAAATGCAGAAAAGTGGGCAACTAGAAGTTACCACCACACCCTACACTCACCCCATTTTACCCCTATTAGCGGACACGAATGCGGGACGAGTAGCAGTGCCGCAAATGACATTACCTAAACAGCGGTTTCAGTGGGTGGAAGATATACCCCGACATTTACAAAAATCCTGGGATTTATATATAGACAGGTTTGGACAAGAACCAAGAGGTTTATGGCCTTCGGAACAATCCGTTAGTCCAGAAATTTTACCGTATATTATTAAACAAGGTTTTCAATGGATTTGTTCAGATGAAGCCGTTTTAGGTTGGTCATTAAAACACTTTTTTCATCGTGACGCTGCGGGAAATGTCCAGCAACCAGAATTGCTTTATCGTCCCTATCGTCTGCAAACTCCAGCCGGTGATGTTGCTATTGTTTTCCGTGATCATAGACTATCAGATTTAATTGGCTTTACCTACGGGGCAATGCCGGCGAAAAAAGCAGCAGCAGATTTAGTGGGACATTTCCAAGCGATCGCTAAACAACAAAAAGAAAGTGGCGATGATCAACCTTGGTTAGTTACAATTGCCCTAGATGGGGAAAATTGCTGGGAATTTTATCCCCATGACGGAAAAGACTTCCTGGAAACACTGTATGAAAGTTTGAGTAATGAACCCCATATCAAACTTGTCACCGTCTCCGAATTTATTGGCAAATTCCCCCCCACCGCAACTATCGAAAGTGAAAAACTCCATAGCGGTTCTTGGGTAGACGGTAATTTTACCACTTGGATAGGAGATCCAGCAAAAAACCGCGCCTGGGATTATCTCACCGCAGCGCGACAAGTCTTAGCAAATCATCCCGAAGCCACAGAAGAAAACAACCCCGCAGCCTGGGAAGCCCTCTATGCCGCTGAAGGTTCAGACTGGTTTTGGTGGTTTGGAGAAGGACATTCTTCTAACCAAGATGCCATATTTGACCAATTATTTCGGGAACATCTCTATGGCATTTATAAAGCCTTGAATGAACCCATACCCGCATATCTGCAAACACCACTGGAAATCCATGAAGCCCGTTCCGAGCATAAACCAGAAGGCTTTATTCATCCTGTCATAGATGGTAAAGGTGATGAACAAGATTGGGACAAAGCCGGACGCATAGAAGTTGGTGGGGCAAGAGGAACAATGCACAACAATAGCCTCATTCAGCGTCTATGGTATGGGGTAGACCATTTGAATTTCTACCTGCGAGTAGATTTTAAAGCAGGTGCTGTTCCCGGAAAAGACTTACCACCGGAGTTAAACTTACTTTGGTATTATCCAGATAAAACAATGGTGAATAGTTCCATACCTCTAGCAGAACTACCAGACAACGCACCTTTGAATTATCTATTTCACCATCATTTACAAGTTAATTTACTCAGTCAATCAGTTCAATTTCAAGAAGCAGAAGACAATTATTTATGGTGTCCTCGTGCTACTCGCGCCCAAGCTGCGTTAGATTCTTGTTTAGAAATATCAGTACCCTGGGCTGATTTGCAAGTTCCACCAGATTATCCTCTCCGCTTGGTTTTGGTATTATCTGATGATGGTTGTTTTTCTAGTTATGTCCCAGAAAATGGTTTGATTCCTATTGATGTTCCTTAGTGAACAATATCAGGACTTACGCAAAATCATGAAGAAACTAACCGCAGAGGACGCAGAGGACGCAGAGGACAGGTCGAAATAAGAGTTTCAGGGAGTTATTGCGTAAGTCCTAAATATAATAGACATCTGGTGAAAAACAATGTAGAGACGAGAATCCCTACCCATGGAACGTCTCTACAGAGTTTCTCGCAATTGATAAATATCTAAAAATTAGCCTTCGTATTCACTATCAATTTCAACTTCTAGTGTATCTTCATCAATCCTAATATACAAAATATTAGGACGACAACAAACTTGACAATCTTCTATATAACTTTGTTGCATTCCTGCACTAAAGTCAATAAAAGTTAAGTTTGGTTCACCACAATAAGCACAATAAAATTCAGATGTGTTTTGCATCTCTAGATATTATCTCAATTATATTTCTCCTTCACCCTTGATTTTCCGTTAGTTCGCAAAACCGGATTTAATTTAAGAGTACAGGATTTTTTGGCGTTGCTGATTAACGGTATGAATTTTAGTCTCACGCAAAGGCGCAAAGACGCAAAGGTAAGAGTTTTAAAGGTTCAATTTAGGAATTTCATACCTCAATATGGCTATCGCCACGCAGGCTATCAGCAACGCCGATTTTTTAAATATCCGGTCATACTCATGTCACTTGAGAATATCTATCATAAGATTGAAGATATTATAATCTGCGACTTGATTAAAATGAATCCCTTTACTCGAAATATCACAAACCTGCAAGATTATACATTACAGCATATTAAACTTGGTCAAATATGCGGTTCTCAGGTATTATTTCGAGAACGCTATCAAGTATTACGGGTTTTAGGTAGAGGTGGTTTTGGAATTACATTTTTAGCAAAAGATGTAATTTTACCAGGAAATCCTTTGTGTGTAATTAAACAGCTTTATCCTAGAGTTACTAAACCAAAAAGTTTGCAAAAAGCTTGTCAACGATTTGAAAAAGAAGCTAAAATTTTATCCCTGTTAGGTAGTCATAGCCAAATTCCCATGCTAATTGACTATTTTGAAAGTAATGGGGAATTTTATCTAGTCCAAGAATATGTACATGGTCATACTTTAGCGCGGGAAGTAAGACGAAATGGCAGAAAAAATGAAAAAGATGTCAAAGAGTTTTTACAAGAAATACTCCCAGTTTTAAACTATATCCATCAAAATCATGTTATTCATCGAGATATTAAACCCCAGAATTTACTGCGTTGTCAAGATGATAAACGGATAGTATTAATTGACTTTGGTGCTGTTAAGGAAAAACTTGTAGATACCTATGGTAACTCAGTTAATAAAAGTGTTTCTACTAACTTCATTGGTACAAATGGTTTTGCACCTCCAGAACAGTTATCACTACGGCCAGTTTATGCGAGTGATATTTATGCTTTGGGAATAACTTGTATTTATTTATTGACTGGTAAAGGTCCTTTAGATTTTGAACATAATCTGCGTACTGGGGAAATTTGTTGGCAAAAAGAAGTAAGTATCAGTGATGATTTTGCTGAAGTTTTAGGGAAAATGGTCAAGGTTTCTTTAGGAGGAAGATTTAAAAGTGCTAAAGATGTAATTATGGCTTTAGGTGGGGGAAAAAATCAGGCAAATTTAAGTAATTATTTAACTCAGCAACGTCCCAAAAATCCCACTATTAATTCCTCAGAACAATCACCCCTATATACTTCACCTGCAACACGCGCGGCTATTGCAATCCGTAAATTAAAAGCTAGACAAAATCTTTTTAATTCCCATCATGATTTTACACCTTTGTAAATATCAATACAGATTTTTTAAGGCTTTGAATAATAAAATATAGTTCAAGAAATAATTGTTTTTACTTAAAATCTAAATTTAGTTTTCACCAAAATATACATATATATAATAATGGCAAAATGCCGTTATCTTTTATTTTAATTTATATATAATTGAGGAAATTGGCAATAATACATCTTTTATACTTTTCCTTATCCAGGAAAAGTAAATTCTCAATTTATAGGTTAAATATAATTACTAATTGCCTCAATTAACTCCAGGTTTATCTATATATTTTATCATGCAGATGCACCTTATAGATTATGATCTGCTGTCTAAATCCCGACTGTTCAAATCCTCAAAATCCTCATAAAAATAAGGTTTGTCAAAG
This sequence comes from Anabaena sp. UHCC 0204, assembly GCF_009711975.1. GTDB lineage: Bacteria > Cyanobacteriota > Cyanobacteriia > Cyanobacteriales > Nostocaceae > Dolichospermum. Next base: position 20,546 of record NZ_VIKW01000038.1, on the reverse strand, counting down.
TTGTCATACTCCTCTAGTGCCACTTTTGAGAAACCGATTTCGCGTTATCCGTGTCCTTTCTGACGAAGGGGGATTTGGGAGAACTTATATAGCCGAAGATATTGATAAATTAAATGAATTATGTGTCATTAAACAACTAGCACCTAAATTTCAAGGTACTTGGTCACAAAAAAAAGCAATTCAGTTATTCTCAGAAGAAGCAAAACGATTACAGGAATTAGGAGAACATCCCCAAATTCCTACTTTAATAGCTTACTTTGAACAAGATAATTGTTTGTATTTAGTTCAGCAATTTATTGATGGTCAAAATTTATTAAATGAATTGAATTCTCGCAAAGTTTATCGAGATTGGGATATTCAATCTATTTTATTAGATTTATTACCAATTATCAAATTTGTACATCAACATGGTGTAATTCATCGTGATATTAAACCAGAAAATATTATTCGTCGCAAATGTGATGGTAGATTAACCCTAATTGACTTTGGTTCTTCCAAACAATTTACGGCACGAATACAACGAAAAAATGGTACTTCTATTGGTTCACATGGTTATTCTCCCATTGAACAAATTAGAGATGGAAAAGCCTATCCTGCGAGTGATTTATTTAGCTTAGGTGCTACTTGTTTTCATCTATTAACAGGAATGTCTCCTTTTCAATTATGGACGGAATATGGCTATGGTTGGGTGGGAAATTGGCATAATTATTTACGGTTTCCTCTAAGTAGAGAATTAGCAGAAATCATAGATAAGCTACTCCAAAAAGAAATCCAGCATCGTTATCAATCTGCTGATGAAGTCATTAGAGATTTGATGAAAAAACATACTCATATTCTCCCCGCAGCAAATAGTAAAATTCCTAAAATAGCTAGTAAAAAGTCTAAGGTATATCCACAAAAATATATTTTAGTCAGAAATTTAATTTTTATCTTTGGGGTAATTGTCTTTTTTGCATTGGGAGAATCTGGCTATCGAGAATTTCGCAAATTAAAAACAAATTTTTCTTTTAGTTTAAGTCAATCTCGCAATAGTACACCAATTCCCACAAAAGATTTATCGCTAATAAATACGCTTTCTGGACATACAAGTAAAGTTTCCTCGGTAGTAATAAGTCCAGATGGTAAGATCATTATTAGTAGTGGTGATTGTGAGAAAATTGATAATAGTAAATGTGATGATAATATTAAATTATGGGATGTAATTACAGGTAGAGAAATTACCAGTTTGCAAGGACATTCTCAAAATGTCAATGTGGTAGCTATTACTAATGATGGAAAAAGATTAGTTAGCGGTAGCGATGATAAAACCATCAAAATTTGGAATTTACAAACAAATCAATTAATTCACACTTTAACTAATCATACTGATGCGATTCATAGTTTAGCTATTAGTGCTGATAATAAAACATTAATTAGTGCTAGTGATGATAAAACTATTAAAATTTGGGATTTAACAACAGGAAAAATAATTCGCACTTTAATTGATCATAAATACTGGGTACGTTCTGTAGATATTAATGCCGATGGTGTCACTTTAGCAAGTGGCAGTTTCGATAAAACTATTAAATTATGGAATATTAATCAAGAAAAACCTGTCCGGACTTTAACGACTGGTTCACAAACATTTATAGCGGTGGCTTTTAGTCCTGATAGTAAGATTTTAGCTGCTGCCAGCCGCGATCGCACTATTAAATTATGGAATCTCCAAACCCTCACAGCAATTACTACTCTCACCCAAGAAGCTAATAATGTGAATACTCTTGCTTTTAGTCCCAATGGTCAAATTTTAGCCACTGCGGGAAGGAATACCTCTGGAGAACAAAACTATCACCACATTCAATTATGGAATGTAGCTACAGGGGAAGAGATGATCTCATTAACAGGACATGGTAATACTGTCACCTCCCTCGCTTTTAGTCCTGACGGGAAGTTACTCATTAGTGGTGGTGAAGATAATTTAATTAAAATTTGGCAAGTTTCTCAATAAAGATTTTCCAGGAAACGTCTCGACATTATTTCCCTAGATTTATAATTTATTAGTTTACAATTAATTGGGTTTTAAAACTTAACTTCTTTATTCTGAGCTTCTTCATGAATTTAGTCTGGGAAAGATTGACTTTATCTTCTTTACCACTCAAAGAATATTTGTCTAGCAGTTACCTACATCGGTTTCTAGTGGGTATTTTACGTCCTTGGAGACAAACTAGTATCTTAATGCAGTGGGGAGATGTCATTGCAGTTGGCTTACTTAGCCTCATCTATGGACTTGCACCTTTTGTTTCTAGTGTTTTAATTGGTTTATTACTAGCGGCTTGTGTGGGCTTTTGGATACTGTTAACTTTATCTGATGAAGCCACACCAGCAAATGTAGCTTCAGTCACTCCTATCCACCTGCTAGTGTTGCTGTATTGGGGTATTGCTGTTATAGCAACAGCTTTATCACCAGTCCCAAAAGCTGCTTTGAGTGATTTACGAACATTAACTCTTTATTTGTTACTGTTTGCCCTTTGTGCTAGGGTGCTAAGAGTTCATCGGTTTCGGTCTTGGCTAATTACCCTTTATTTGCATATATCCCTGATTGTCAGTGTTTATGGGTTGCGACAATGGTTTTTTGGTGCTAAAGCTTTAGCTACTTGGGTTGACCCAGAATCACCGTTAGCTAAGACTACCAGGGTTTACAGTTATTTGGGTAATCCTAATTTATTGGCAGGATATCTTTTACCTGCGGTGGTTCTCAGCTTGGTGGCCATTGTTGCTTGGCAAGGTTGGATCAAAAAAGGTCTAGCACTAACAATGTTTATTGTCAATACTGCCAGCTTAGTTCTTACCTTTAGTCGGGGTGGTTGGATTGCTTTATTGGTGGGATTGTTTAGTGTAGCGGTATTGCTGATTTATTGGTGGAGTATAGAAATGCCACCATTTTGGCGAACTTGGTCATTACCAATTCTGATTGGGAGTGTAATTGGAATATTGGTCATGGGAGTGATCTTTGTTGAACCTTTCCGGCTGCGGATTGTAAGTATATTTGCTGGTCGCCAAGATAGCAGTAATAATTTTCGGAAGAATGTCTGGGACGCTGTATTTGAGATGATCCGCGATCGCCCAATCATAGGCATTGGTCCTGGTCATAGTTCTTTTAATAATGTCTATCCTCAATATCAACGTCCTCGTTATACAGCCTTAAGTGCCTATTCCATATTTCTAGAGACAATTGTCGAAACCGGCTTTTTAGGTTTTACTTGTTTTATCTGGTTATTAGTCGTCGCTTTTAATACCGGATATATGCAGCTACGACGATTAAGAAATACTAGAAATAGAGAAGGATTTTGGTTAATTGGTGCGATCGCTACTATGCTAGGGATGCTCGCTCATGGTCTAGTGGATACAGTCTGGTATCGTCCCGAAGTTAATACCCTCTGGTGGTTAATGATGGCCTTAGTTGCCAGCTATTGGCAACCTTTAAACAACAAAAATCACGTTTAGATTAACCTGTACGGGCGAAGCATTCAGGCGACTAATTATTCATTTTTGTTCAAGGTTATTTTCCGAATGTTCCTGTACGGGCGAAGCATTCGGGTGACTAATTATTCATTTTTGTCTAAGGTTATTTTCCGAATGCTTCGCCCCTACTATTGTATATTTTGCAAACACATTTTTCAGGAAATCGCCCTTGAGAACGTGATTAATAAATTAAGAAGTTAAAAACTTTTTCAAGAAACGATGAGATTTATATAAAGAGAAAAGTGACGGACTAGAAAAGATAACTCTACAATAATTGGATAGAGCGAAAACAAGAAACATTAACAAAAGCAGTTTATGTACAAATCAAAGCATTTATTTAAGATATAACCTATATAAACAGGCTATTTATCTTAGCAAATACTATTTCCACCTTCAGTCAAGTAGGTTTTATATATGAATAACCAACAAAGAACTAATAGAATTTCGTCAGGTGCGGTAGCGGCCGTTTCCGCAGCGGTAGTAGCTGTAAGCGGTGGGGTAGCTTGGTTTGCTTCCCAGACTACAGATACTCCCACACCACCCAAATCTTCACAAACCATTCAAAATCCAGTACAGCAACCAACAAACCCACAAGTTAATGAACAGACTGCTAGTATATATTGGCTGAGATCCAAAGATAATAATATTGATTTAGTTCCCCAACCGCTAAAGATTGCTGCTACCCAGCCCAACCAGGTTTTAGAATCAGCATTTAAAACTTTATTAGCCGGTCCAACAGAAGGAACAGACTCTACCACTATTCCTCAAGGGACTCAACTACTGGGACTAAAAGCGGACAATAATGATGTTCATGTCAACTTATCGGAAAATTTTACCACTGGTGGAGGTAGCACTTCCATGATTGGGCGTGTGGGACAAATTGTATATACTGCTACCAGTCTCAACCCTAAAGCTCAAGTATATATTGAAGTGAACGGGAAACCCTTAGAGGTTTTAGGGGGTGAAGGTGTGGAATTAGAACAACCACTCACCCGCGAAAGTTTTCAGAAAAATTATCCGCTTTAATAATTGATAATTGATAATTGATAATTAGTAATTGTCAATTGTCAATTGTCAATTGTCAATTAATCCGGGTTAATTCTCATCAATGGTTGACCATATTCCACTGGTTCACCATTTTGAACTAAAATTTCCATCACCTGTCCAGAGACTTCGGCTTCAATTTCGTTCATGAGCTTCATAGCTTCAATGATACAGACACTTTGACCGGCTTTAACGCGATCGCCCACTTCCACAAACAGCGGTTCTCCCGGTGCTGGGGCGCGGTAAAAAGTCCCTACCATGGGAGATTGCACCTCAACCAATCTCTGATCAATTGGTGAAGGAGAATGAGTTTGTTGTGTTACCGAATTATCCACAACTTTATTGATCACCACTTCTGGTAAAGCAGTAGATACATGGGTTACACCAGCACTAACCCCATTATTGCTAAAACTGACAGCCTTTCGTACCGTTAGCTCAAATTCATTATTTTTGAGTGTAACTTCCGCGATATCAGTTTGGGCAATAGTTACTAGTAGCTGACGAATTTCATTAAAGTCTAATGTCACAATTATTTTACCTCGACCTAACTGTTAAATTAAAATCCTCAGTGAGGCAGGGATTTAATCCCTTAAAAAAGGGATTGAAATCATTAGTACCAATTTGAGATTTTGGATTTTCATCCTCACTATTCCAACTTGGTATTAAAAAAATAGGAAAATTATTCCCTGCCTAAATATTTATCTTCTCTGGTATCAATCTTAATCCGTTCCCCTTGAGAAACAAATAAGGGAACCATAACAGTTGCACCAGTTTCCAGAGTTGCTGGTTTAGTACCACCTGTGGCCGTATCACCTTTGACACCAGGATCTGTTTGGACAATTTCCAAAACCACAGAATTAGGTAGTTCCACTTCCAGCACCTGTTCACCCCAACGAATCACGTTAACTTCCATACCATCTTTGAGGTATTTGACGCGATCGCCGATTTGCGCTGTAGTTAATCTATCTTCCTCATAAGTTTCCATATCCATAAAGACAAACTCATCGCCTTCTTTATAGGTATGTTGCATTGTCACCTTTTCCAAAGTCGCCTGAGGAACGCTTTCCCCAGCCCGAAAGGTTTTTTCTAACTGTTTCCCAGTTTGGACATTTTTTAGTGTTGTCCGTACAAAAGCAGAACCCTTGCCTGGCTTAACGTGAAGAAAATCTATCACTCGCCAAACCGAACCATCTAATACAATTGAAACACCAGGTCGGAAGTCGTTACTAGAGATCATGAAATTTTCAAATTTTGCAAGACAATCGGCATTTATTGTACCCTTCCAGGGTCATAATTTGTCAGTTGTTAGTTGTCAGTTGTCAGTTGTCAGTTGTCAGTAGAAAAAATATTCTCCCTGCTCCCCTGCTCCCCTGCTCCCCTGCTCCCCTGCTCCCCTGCCCCCTGCCCCCTGCCCCTCTGCCCCCCTGCCTCGTCCATCCTCAGTCCCCCAATGTGGGAAGATAATTTATAAGTTACTTCCAATCAACACTTTGATGCTGAAGAAAGAGAAATTTCATGTTTAACCTATTAAAGTCCTGGGTCAAGAACAGCCTAAAAACAATATTGCTATTAACAATATTCTTAGGCATAAGCACCGCTGGGTGGACTCCCACGAGTAACGCCGGTTTACCAGCGGGAAACGCAATTACTGACGGTAAGGCTTTATTGCGCTATGCACTCCCGATAGATAATCCACCTGTACGTAAACTACAAGCTAGTTTAGAAGATATTTCTAACCAACTGCGGGCAAATAAGCGATGGGGAGCAGTTACTAATGACCTCAAGCAAGCATTGCGGATACTCGATAAACCTTCGCAAATATTAGCCAGCGTTCCGGAAGAACGCCAACCTCAAGCCCAAGCCTGGATTACTGAATTGAAATCTGGCATCACAGAACTGCAAGAAGTAGTTAAAACCAAACAAAAAGAACCCATTCTTGACGGAAGAGCCAAATTATTGAATCTTGTCAGTTTGTTAGAAGAATCAATGGTGACGGAGTTCCCCTTTGAAGTCCCTGCTGAGTACAGTAATTTACCCCAACTCAAAGGACGCGCTGCGATCGCCATCAAAACCAATAAAGGCGATCTCACTGTAGTTGTAGATGGCTATAGCGCCCCTATCACTGCTGGTAACTTTGTTGATTTGGTACAACGCGGTTTTTATAACGGCTTAGAATTCACCCGTTCTGAAGAATCCTATTTCCTCCAAACCGGAGATCCTGTTGGTAAAGAAGTCGGTTTTATAGATCCTCAAACTGGCCAATATCGCGCTATTCCTTTGGAAATTTTAGTCCAAGGGGAAAAAGAACCAACCTATGGTATCACCCTCGAAGAAGCTGGACGATATTTAGATATGCCAGTATTGCCTTTTTCATCCTTTGGGGCTTTAGTTATGGCACGTCCTGAAGGTGAAGCAAATGGTGGTTCTTCCCAAGTTTTCTTCTTCCTTTTTGAACCAGAACTTACTCCCGCCGGACGTAATCTTTTAGATGGTCGTTATGCTGTATTTGGTTATCTCACCGCAGGTCAAGAGGTTTTAGATAAACTCAAAGCTGGTGACAAAATTGAATCCGCAACTGTTATTCAAGGCATCGAAAATTTAGTTCAGCCACAAGCAGCTTAATTAATTATTGTTCGTAGTTGGTGCTTTAGCACTAAAGTGCCAACTACAAACTTAACCTAAAATATAGAAATAATACAGTTAGCAAAATTCATGAATACTTCGGAATCAGAACTCAATTTAGCATCTTTGGCAGATCGGATTTTTCAAGTTGAAGCCGAGCAAAATCTCAGACGCAAAAATATTTCTTGGTTAAAACAGTATTTTGATGAACTAAAACAGGAATTTAACAATAGACCTGAATTAGAACTAATTCAAACTATGCAACAAGAGATAATCCAGTTAACTGCTCAAGTGGCTGAGTTGCAAAAGTGTTTAAATTTGTCGTCTAATGTGAGTGAAGTTTTGAATGGTGATGAAAATTCAACTGAGATAAAAACTCTGGATGATGCAGAAATAGTCAAGGAGTTTTTTGAAAGGGTAGAACGGCGAGAAAGTCAAGGTATTTTGATAGAAAAAGAAGTTATTATTAAAAATATTGATATTGTTGAAAGTAATAATGAAGAAGTTGATTTAGTTGCAGAAGAGACGGAAAATAGTAGAAATTCCAGAGATTTAGAATTTCAGCTTGAGAGAATAATGTGGTTAGTGAATAGGATTTATGTAGCAGAGGAAGATTGTCAGGATATTCCTATTAGTGCAGAAGAGTTTTGGTGCAGCTATGAAGCTGGAGAACGAGATTTTACAGGAATTAATTTAGCTGGTGTAGATTTGAGTGGGAAAAGTATCAGTAGAGTTAATTTTAGTCAAGCCAATCTCAAAAATGCTAATCTTCAAGGTGCTAGTATAACCTATGGAAAATTAGATGGTGCAAATCTTCAGGGTGTAAATATTAGTAATGGTAGCTTATCTAATTCTACCTTGAATGAAGCTAATTTTTATAATGCCAATCTTGAGAATATAAAAATCAACTCAGTGAGTTTAGAAAATGTCAAACTCATAAAAGCCAACCTAACGGGAGCGCATCTTTATCAAATTAACATGAGCGGTGCTAATTTAACGGGAGCTAATTTGAGTAAGGCAAATTTGAGAAAAGCAAAGCTAATTAGAGCAGATTTTAATAATGCTAATTTGAGTAATACTAATCTTTTAGAAACAAATTTTGAAGGTGCAAATCTTGAAGATGTAAATCTCCAAAAAGCTATTTACAATCTACAAACAATATTACCTAAAGATTGTGTTATTTCTCTAGCTGATGCTTATTTAATTGCTTCTGGTGCTTCTTTAGCAAAGGCTGATTTATCTGGTGCTGATTTAAGTCAAGTAAATTTAACTGGTGCTAATTTAGCAAATTCAAACCTCGAATTTACTAATTTCCAAGGTGCAGATTTAAGCCAGGCTAACTTGAATGGCGCAAATTTAACTAAAGCAAATTTGAATAATGCGAAACTCATTCAGTCAAATATAAGTGGCTCAAATTTAAGTGAAGCAAATCTATCTTCTGCTAATTTAACTGCTGCGAAACTAACTAATACAAATTTAATGCAAACAGCGTTACAAAGTTCCAATTTAACAGCTGCTGAATTGTCTGGAGCAAATTTGATAAGTGCAAAATTTGATGGTGTAACAAATCTCAGTGGTGCTAATCTTAGTGGAGTAAATTTGATTGGTGTCACTCTTAGCGGTAATTTTAGTGGTGCTAATTTGAGTAAAGCAAACCTTTGTGGTGCATCTCTCCAGGCTTTAAAATTAGATGGAGCTAACTTAACTTCAGCAGACTTGCGAGGAGTAAATCTGAGAAGTACCAATCTAGAAAAAGCTAACTTAAAAGATGCAAATCTCAGCGGTGCAAATCTAGAAAAAGCAAATCTCACTGGTGCAATTATGCCAGATGGAACAACCCATGATTAGAATTTAACAAAAAAAGTGGCGTTGCTAAATTAGGGTATGAAATTCAAAAATTAATGAGTTCAAACTCTTACTCTCTGTGACTCTGCGCCTCTGCGTGAAACAAAATCATACTCTTAATCAGCAACGCCCAGAATTGGAATATGAAATTAAAAAATTAAAATCTCAAACTTTGCGACTTTGCGCGTTCGTGCAGCGTGCTGTAGGCATAACATAATTCATACCACTATTATGCAATAACAGCTTCTCCTAATCGTTTTAAAATTTGCAAAACTTCACCTAATTCATGTCGTCGGGGAAACAGGGAAAATGTGCGGGATACCTCATATTGAGGTTTGTCTGTGATAGCGAGTTTTATAAATATAAATTCATCGCCATTTGTAGCCATACCAAATACAGATTTATCCCGGAGGGGAGTAGTTAACATATAGGCTAATAACTGCGGTATTGCTGTGACAACTGGAATGCTATTTCGTTTAGATTCAACCACAAAAATCCAAAGTTTTTCTTGTACAATAAGGACATCAATAAAACCGCGAATTGTTTCTTCAGGTTCTTCAATTTCTAAATTGATCCCATAAGGTGAGCGAATTCGGTAAGGAGAATCTAAAAAACCTGCAAGTTCCAAAAGTGGCGAAACGACTAAAAGATTAATTGTCCCTTCTAATAATAGACCATCAACGCGATGATAATCATAACGCTGTTTGATACGAGTAACACCTGATTGTTCTTGTGGATTAAGTTGGGGTAAGTCTGTTAACCATTCATTAAAAAAGTTTTCATCTTCTGCTTGGTGTAAGTTACAACGAATTTGTAAATCACTCAAACTTTTAATGGTGTCTGTGATGCCAACTGTAGAAACCATATCAATAGTCTCCTAGATGATACTTTTATTTTAGTCTGTAAAGTAATCAGTAAATTTTATTATGAATAAAGATTTATCTTCCCTACGAATTCGAGATATTGGTGAACAAGGTCTTTTAGAAAGATTACAACGGTTTTGTCCACCAGATGTAATTGGAGATGATGCGGCAGTTTTGGAAACCTTACCAAACCAATCTTTAATAGTTACTACAGATATGCTCGTTGACGGCGTGCATTTTAGTGATGTTACCACCTCACCAGAGGATGCTGGTTGGCGGGCTGCGGCGGCTAATTTATCCGATTTAGCCGCAATGGGGGCGACTCCGGTGGGAATAACAGTAGGATTGGGTTTACCTGGTGATGTAACTGTTAGTTGGGTGGAAAGACTATATGCGGGAATGACAGAATGCTTGCAAAAGTACAATGTGCCTATAGTTGGTGGTGATATTGTGCGATCGCCCATTACCACTTTAGCAATTACTGCCTTTGGTCAAGCTCACCCCAATTTCATGATCCGGCGTTCCACGGCTCAACCAGAAGATGTGATAGTCGTCACAGGCACTCATGGCGGTTCTCATGTAGGCTTGGAATTACTCTTACACCCAAAAATCGGACAACACCTCAAAACTGAAGAAAAGGCGGCTTTAATCACCGCACACCAGCGCCCCAAACCACGTTTAGATATTATACCCATCCTCCAAAAAATCCGAGAATCCCAACCTCAAGTTACTGTAGCTGGTATGGATAGCAGCGACGGTTTAGCAGATGCAGTATTACAAATTTGCCGAGCCAGTCACGTCGGTGCAATTATAGAATCTCATAAAATACCCTTACCATCAGCCTTTCAAGAGTGGCTAACACCAGAAAAATCATTAGAATATGCCCTTTATGGTGGCGAAGATTTTGAATTAGTCCTATGTTTACCACTAGAACCTGCATTAAAATTAGTGCAACAACTAGGCACAGGTGCAGCCATAATCGGCAAAATCACCCCCGGCTCAACAGTAATTCTCCAGTATCAACAAGCAGAAATCCCCGACCAAGTTCTGAGCCTCAGCCAGGGATTTCAACATTTCGGTCAGTAGGGGCGCAGGGCCTGCGCCCATTAGTCAAAGGCCTGCGCCCATTAATCAATAGTCAGTGGTCAGTGGTATTGAAACAACGAACAACTGACAAAAGACAATTAACAATTAAGCCCATTTTGCAGCTACTAATTCAGCCAAATCTAGAACACGTTGGCTATAACCCCACTCATTGTCATACCATGCCATGACTTTCACCATGTCATTACCCATAACAATAGTTAAATTGGCATCAACGATAGAAGATTCATTTGTACCTTGATAATCAGAAGATACAAGTTCCAATTCGGTGTAACCCAAAATGCCTTTCAGAGGACCTTCAGCCGCAGCCTTAAGAGCTTGGTTAACTTCTTCGGTAATAGTGCGCTTTTCAGTTTGCACTACGAAATCCACCATGGAAACGTTAGGAGTTGGTACACGCAAAGCAACACCATTTAACTTACCCTTCAACTGAGGAAGTACCAAAGCTACTGCTTTTGCTGCACCAGTGGAAGTAGGAACAATGTTGATAGCTGCTGCTCTAGCCCGACGCAAATCACGGTGGGAAGCGTCTAGTAAACGCTGATCACCTGTGTAGCTGTGGGTAGTGGTCATTATGCCTTTGATGATACCAAATTTTTCATCTAATACCTTGGCAATTGGAGCTAAACAGTTGGTTGTACAACTAGCATTACTGATGATGTTATGTTTGTTGTGGTCATAATCCTCATGATTTACACCGATTACAAAAGTACCATCTTCATTTTTGCCAGGAGCGGTAATCAGAACCTTTTTAGCTCCGGCATTTACGTGCCGCATAGCCCCTTCTTTGCTGGTAAATACACCTGTTGATTCGATAATCAGGTCAATTCCCCACTCTTTCCAGGGCAAGTTATCGGGGTTTCTATCAGATACGCACTTAACTGTATTACCATTAATGGTGATGGAGTTATCATCAGCACTAATGTCTACACCATGCAATTTACCTAGCATGGAGTCATATCTAAGCAAGTGAGCATTAGTTCTAGGATCGGATGTGTCATTAATACCGACCAGTTGAATATTGCTGTTTTCTCTACCTACCCAGCAGCGTGCGAAGTTACGTCCAATGCGCCCGAAACCGTTAATTGCAACTCTAATCACAGTGTCTTGCCCCTCTGTATTTATGCCTATAAGTTGATATCGTTGACCCCAATCATATCGCAAAGAGGGAGGCTATTTATAACGAGAAAGTCTGAGAACAAAAAAAAAATACAGATTTTATTTATAAACCATGAGAGTCGAGGGGGCAGCGGATAGGTGACAGGTGACAGGTGACAGGTGACAGAGAAGAGGCAGGGAGCAGGGGAGTAGGGAATAGGAGAAATAATTCTTACCAATCACCAATCACCAATCACCAATCATGATTTTTATAAATTGAATAATAGTTTCACTACCAATGTACTATTGTAGTCAATTCCGATAGAGGCTTTAGGCAAGTGATGCAAGTTGCTATACTCAAGGCCATACTACTAGTTGTCAAAAAGTACCCAAAATATGTATTTAAATTTACATAATTTTCTTTCCCGATGTAGCAGAAATTTTCAGAATAATCATAGGAGCGGATTATAAATAGTGATCATTTTCGACAGGGGGATAATCTCGCTCAAAGAAAAAAACCAAAGTCAAAATTTAATCATTCAGCAGGGATGAACATTTTGGATGGGATAGTTAGTATCTGTAAAAATCAAAATCCTGTTATGATACGCGTGTCTTATGTGATTCGGTATGGTGTGGTGTAAGAGGAGAATAAGATGAGTATTTCTATAGATTTTAGTGGTAGACCATTTCATTTCATTGGAATCGGTGGGATTGGAATGTCTGCTTTGGCTTATGTTTTAACCAAGCGCCAATTACCAGTATCTGGTTCAGATTTGCGTCCTAACCATATGACGCACAAGTTAGAAACTTTAGGCGCTCACATTTTTAGTAAGCAAGAAGCAAACAATCTGGAATTTTTTCTGCCGGAAGTAGCGGCTGATGCTGTTTTATTAACTTCACCAGAAAAGTTATCGGCAGCGAAAACAGTTTTACCCCAAGTAATTTGTTCCACAGCGATTAATACCAATAATTTGGAATATAAAGCTGCTCTGGAATTAGGTTGCCCAATTTTTCATCGTTCTGATGTTCTATCCGCTTTGATTGCTGATTATTACAGTATTGCTGTGGCAGGAACTCATGGCAAAACTACCACTAGTAGCATGATTGGTTATATGCTGTTGCAAGCTGGACTTGATCCGACTATTTTGGTTGGTGGTGAAGTCAAAGCTTGGGAAGGTAATGCCAGAATGGGTGAAAGCCGTTATTTAGTGGCAGAAGCAGATGAGTCTGATGGTTCTCTGGTAAAACACGCGCCAGAGATTGGCATTATTACTAATATTGAATTAGATCATCCTGATCACTACGAAACTTTAGAAGAGGTGGTTAGTACCTTCCAAACCTTTGCTCAAGGTTGCAAAACTTTAGTGGGTAGTATTGATTGTGATACAGTGCGCCATAGCTTAAAACCAACTATTAGCTATAGTCTTGACCCAGAGAAAGGGGCTGACTACACCGTTACCAATATAGATTATCGTGCTGACGGCACAACTGCTTTGGTATGGGAAAAAGGTAAAGCCTTGGGTTTATTAAATTTACAGCTATTGAGTCATCATAACCTCAGCAATTCTTTAGCAGCAGTGGCTGTAGGCCGATTCTTGGGCTTAGAATTTGGGGAAATTGCCAAAGGTATTGCCACCTTTGAAGGTGCAAGACGACGGTTTGAGTTCCGCGGTGAGGCGGCTGGGATTACTTTTATTGATGACTATGCTCATCACCCTAGTGAAATTCGTGCGACTTTAGCCGCAGCCCGTCTTCAAGCTAGACCTGAACAAAGGGTAGTTGCAATTTTCCAACCCCATCGTTATACTCGAACACTAACATTTTTAGAAGAATTTGCTGCGTCTTTTACCCATGCTGATTTAGTAGTCTTGACTGATATTTACAGTGCAGGTGAACCTGATTTAGGACAAGTCAGTGGACAAGATTTAGCCACTGCAATTAGCAAACAAAACCCTCAAGTAGTTTATCAACAAACTTTACCTTTAGTGAGTGAGTTTTTACTGCAAACCCTACGTCCGGGAGATTTAGCACTGTTTTTAGGTGCGGGTAATTTGAATCAGGCTATTCCTGAACTTATTGCCACGATGAGCGAACCAGCAATTGCTACATCTTAGGATGAAGAACTGCATCTAGCAGGGTTTGATAAGTTCATTAAATACCGGATTTTTACGGTAAATAAATAACAAATGTCACAAATTCACACATTGAAGTAAAGATGATAACTTCCCAGGGATTTGGCAAGGTCTGCGAATTTTCTGATTTGACTCCACAAAGCCAAATGCAAGATCATGTGGATAATAGTAAATTAATTTACTTACCAGGAACTAATTGTACTCTCAGAACCCAAACGTCTTTGTCAGCGTTTACTTCTTACCGAGTTGGGGGACAAGCTGAATGGTACGTTTCTCCTCGTGACTTAGAAGCGTTGCAAGCCAGTATTGAGTACGCCAAAGAAAATGATTTAACAGTAACTATATTAGGCGCTGGTTCTAATTTGTTGGTGAGCGATCGCGGTATACCCGGTTTAGTTATCGCTACTCGTCATCTCCGTTCTAAAAATTTTAACTCAACTACAGGTCAATTAACTGTGTCCGCTGGAGAGCCTATCCCCAGTTTAGCATGGGACGCAGCCGCTTTGGGATGGGAAGGATTAGAATGGGCTGTGGGTATCCCCGGAACTGTCGGGGGTGCTGTGGTCATGAATGCTGGAGCGCATAATAGCTGTATTGCAAATATGTTAGTTAGCGCCCAAGTTCTTTTACCAGATGGAACTTTGGCCACTCTCACCCCAGAGGAATTAGGCTACACATACCGCAGTTCACTGCTACAAGGTGGTAAAAGGGTTGTAACTCAAGCCACCTTCCAACTCCAACCAGGTGCAGATCCTGTCCAAGTAACAGAGAGAACTAAGGAACATAAAAAACACCGCCTCAGCACCCAACCTTACAGCTATCCTAGTTGTGGAAGTGTGTTTAGAAATCCCAAACCTTATACTGCGGGTTGGTTAATCGAACAAACTGGACTCAAAGGCTATCAATTAGGTGGAGCGCAAGTCGCCCAACTTCATGCTAATTTTATTGTCAATCGGGGCGGAGCTAAAGCCAGTGATATTTTCCATCTAATTCGTCATATTCAAAATGAGGTGCAAGAACGTTGGTCAATTTGGCTAGAACCAGAAGTGAAGATGTTGGGTGAGTTTCAAGCAGTTTACTAAAGGCAATTGACAATTGACAATTGACAATTGACAATTATCAATTACCCATTACCAATTACCCCGCGCATCTATAATTGAATTTGATTTGTAATTAACCGTACAGCGGATAACCAGTTATGGCAGAAAAAGGACAAGGATTTGGCTTTGGCTTAGGCAAAATGAAAGAACTAGCCGAAGCTTTTAAAAAAGCGCAGCAAGTTCAAGAAGGTGCAAAGCGTCTTCAAGAAGAATTGGAGCAAATGGAGATTCTGGGAGAATCTGGCGGTGGACTCGTTAAAGTTGTTGTCAGTGGCAACCAAGAACCCAAACGCGTAGAAATTGCTCAATCTGCTTTAGAAGAAGGTGCAGAAGTGCTTTCTGATTTAGTTGCTGCGGCCATGAAAGATGCCTATAAAAAGTCTACCGAAACCATGCGGGAACGTATGGAAGATTTAACTAGTGGACTAGAGTTACCTGGAATGTAATCTGTAGTTAGTAGTCAGTGGTCAGTAGTATAAAATAACTGACAACTGACACAAAAATTAAAATACATGACCTATAAGTTATTATTTGTCTGCCTTGGTAATATTTGCCGATCGCCTTCGGCAGAAAATATTATGAATCATCTCATTGACCAAGGGGGCTTGAGTAAAACAATTCTTTGCGATTCTGCTGGTACTGCTGGTTATCACATCGGTGCAGCACCGGATAGACGCATGAGCGCCGCAGCGGAAAATAAGTTAGGATTTAAACTCAAAGGCCAAGCTCGTCAATTTCAACTCTCGGATTTTCAAGAGTTTGATTTGATTTTGGCAATGGACCGCAATAATTATGATGATATCCTCGCTGTTGACCGTTCTGGGCAATATCATTCTAAAGTTAAGTTGATGTGCGATTTTTGCTCTACACACACTCTCAAGGAAGTTCCAGACCCATATTACGGGGGAACTGAGGGCTTTAATCAAGTTATTGATTTACTAATGGATGCCTGTGAAGGGTTGCTAAAATATATCACGCAGAAGTAATCAAAAATATCATATTCTTAGATCCTCGATTTCTTGAAGAAACCGGGGATTTCATTTTTGAATTTACAGCAGTAAGTAAACCACAATATATTGAAAGTTTCGCGCAAAGGAGCAAAGGCGCAAAGTAAGAAATATATTAGACTAAATAAGAGTGAATCTAAACACCTCAAGGTGATTAAAGCCGCTATGCAAAGTACGGAAACAAATCTACAATTGCGTTTGTGGACGGTAGAAGAATATCACCGCATGAATGACGCGGGTATTTTTGCACCAGACGAACGGGTAGAATTGTTAGAAGGAAAGATACTTTGTAAAAGTGTAAAAACAACAGCGCACCGTTCAGCAACGGGAAGAATAAACTATGTACTAAAAAAAAGATTGGAAAATCGGGCTTTAATATGTGTTCAAGACCCAGTAAAATTGAATGAACGGTCTGAACCAGAACCGGATATTTCGGTTGTGAAAATTGATCCTTTGGAATATGCAGATCATCATCCTACACCATCGGAAGTTTATTTAATTATTGAAGTTGCAGATAGTAGTTTAAAATTAGATTGTGAAACTAAAGCTCAAGCTTATTCTTTGGCAGGAATTAAAGATTATTGGGTTTTGGATGTGGTGAAACGTGAATTACACATTTTCAGAAACCAGACTCAAAATGGTTATGAAAGTCAGGTAATTTTTGGTGAAACTGAAACAGTGTCACCTTTAGAGTTTCCTGATTTGCAAATTTGTTTATCTGATATGTTACCACCTTGTTAAAAGTGATTTTTCATATCCCCGACCTCTTTAAGAAGTAGGGGATCTAAATTTAAATTTACATACATTGAGAAATTATAGTTATGAATCAACAAGTTTCTAAAGCTTTATTTCAGAAAAAAGCGTTAAAAAATGCTTTGGGTAATTTTAAATTTCCTTCAGATTTAGAAGAACGGCACACAATTATTAAAAAATGGATTGAGGCTTTTAATTCAGGTACTCTTAACCAAATAAAAGAGGTTTCTTTACATGGTGATTTTCTCAAAGATGTATTTCAAGACGTTTTAGGTTATTCTTCCATTATTGCAGGTGGTGGGAAAGTTTGGGAAATTCATGCAGAACAAACTATTGCTGACGGTGGGGGTACTGCTGATGCTGCTTTGGGATTTTTCACCGCAACGGAAAATAATAAAGGTAAGGTAAAATTACAGGGTAAAGTTGTTGCACCAATTGAATTAAAAGGGACAAAAGATGATTTAGATAGACCCGCACCAGGGAGAAAAGAATCCGCAGTTGATCAGGGTTGGCGCTATGCTAATTATACTCCTGATTGTCATTGGATTATTATTTCTAATTATCGAGAGTTGCGATTATATCATACTAATAAGACTCCGGCTTATTATGAAAAGTTTTTATTAGTTGATTTGGCAAATTTAGAGGATTTTAAAAGATTTTATTTTCTGCTTTGTCGGAAAAGCTTTTTACCAGTTAAAGATATATCTACAATTGATAGGTTGTTAGCGACTTCTGAGGAAGCACAAGAGGACATTACTAAAGAACTTTATAAAGAATATAAACAAATAAGATTAAATATCGTTAAACATTTTCGTTTTTTTGCTTCATTAGATATTCCTAATCGTGATCAAGTATTAATTGAGAAAGCACAAAAGACTTTAGACAGAATTTTATTTATTGCTTTTTGTGAAAGTAGAGGACTATTACCAGAAAAGACAATTACTAAAGCCCATGATAGTAAAGACGCTTATAATCCTCGACCAATTTGGGAAAATTATAAAGCTGTTTTTCGTTGGGTTGACCAAGGTAATGAAGATCCACCAATTCCTGGTTACAATGGTGGTTTATTTAAACATGATCCAATTTTAGATGAACAATTAAATATTCCAGATCCTTTATGTAATCAACTTAAACAACTGACGCGCTTTGATTTTGATTCGGAAGTTTCTGTAGATATTTTAGGGCGAATTTTTGAACAGTCAATTACAGATTTAGAAGAATTAAAAGCGGATGTTGCTAAACAGGAATTTGATAAGAAACAAGGTAAACGGAAAAAGTTAGGAGTATTTTACACTCCTGCTTATATTACTCAATATATTGTTGAAGTTGCAATTGGTGGATATTTGCAAAAACGCGAAGATGAATTAAGAGAAAAGTTTAAATTAGAGGAATTTGTAGATACAGCACAACACCAAAAAAAAGAAATTCAATTTTGGGAAAGTTACCGAGATGAAGTATTAGTAAAAACGCGAGTTGTTGATCCTGCTTGTGGTTCTGGTGCGTTTTTAATTGCAGCTTTTGATTATTTTGCAAGTCAGTATCAACGAGTTAATGATAATTTGCAATTTCTGAAACATCAAACTACAGTAAAGATTGAATTAGATAAAACTATTCTCAGTAATAATTTATTTGGTGTGGATTTATCTCCTGAGTCGGTAGAAATTACTAAGTTATCTCTGTGGTTAAAAACTGCAACTCAGGGAAAAGCTTTAACTTATTTGGATGATAATATTAAAATTGGTAATTCCATAGTTGCTGATTTAGAATTTACAGAGTTACCTTTTATTTGGGAAAGTGAATTTTCTCAAGTTTTTGCTGAGGGTGGTTTTGATGTGGTAATTGGAAATCCTCCTTATATTCGTCAGGAGTTGTTATCACCATTTAAGCCTTATTTACATAAAAGTTATCAAACTTATGATGGAGTTGCGGATATTTATATTTATTTCTATGAGAAGGGTTTAAATTTACTCAAACCGGAAGGAATTCTTTCTTATATTGTGACTAATAAATGGTTGCGTTCTGGTTATGGTGAACCTTTGCGTCGGTTCTTTTCTCAGTCAAGTGTGTTTGAACAAATTATTGATTTTGGACACGCACCAATTTTTGAAGACGCTGATACTTTTCCCTGTATTATCGCAGCGAAGAAATCTGAAGTTTTCAATACAGAGAATGGGAAAAAATTGGTTTTAGTTTGTTCTGTTCCCCGTGAGGAGTTGAAAAATATTAACCTCTCTCAATATGTGCAGAATCCACAAAACAGTTATACTATTCCTTGGTCGCGTTTTACTGCTAATGCTTGGAGTTTAGAACCTCCTGCGGTTGATGATTTAATGCGGAAAATTCAACGGGTAGGAGTTCCGTTAAAGGAGTTTGCTGGAGTTAAACCTTGTTATGGAATAAAGACAGGTTTTAATGAAGCTTTTATAATAGATGAAGCTACTAAGCATAAGTTAATTCAATCTGACCCAAAATCATCAGAAATTATCAAACCATTATTAAGAGGACAGGATATTAAAAGATGGATTCCTGAATGGGATAAACTTTGGATAATTTTTGGACACAAAGATATAGATATAGAACAATATCCTATTATTAAACAACATTTAGAAATTTATAGAAATAAGTTAGAAGCTAGAGCAGGTAAACAGTTATGGTGGCAATGGCAAGCATCACCAGCATTTTATCATCTTTTTGAACAACCTAAACTTATTTATCAGGAAATCCAATTTCATCCAGCTTACAGTTATGATAGTGATGGTTTTTTTACAAATAATAAAGGTTTTATTTTGCCGAAAGGTGATTTATATATTCTCGGAGTTCTCAATTCTCCTCTTATATGGTGGTATAATTGGCGATTTTTATCACACATGAAAGATGATGCTTTAACACCTGTTGGTGAGTTAATGGAAACTCTACCTATTGCACAACCTACAGCAGAAATTCGCGCAGAAGTAGAAGCAATTGTCACGCGGTTAATTGAGATTACCAAAATCAACGGACAAGTTTATAAAGAAGTATTAGATTGGTTGCAAATAGAATACAAAATTGAGAAACTGGGAAATAAACTAGAAGATTTCGCAACTTTGGAATTTGCGGACTTTGTAGAAGAAGTTAGAAAAAGAATGCCAAAACCAAAAACTGCTAAAAAATCTTCAGATCCTTTAAGTATACCAGCTTTTACGGCTTTACGTAAGGCTCATAATGATTATGTTCCAGAAATTCAAAGTCGCAAAAATGAAGTTTTAAGTTTAGAACATCGTCTTTCTGATTTGGTTAATCAAGCTTATCAACTCACACCTGAAGAAATTGATT
Organism: Anabaena sp. UHCC 0204; assembly: GCF_009711975.1. Classification (GTDB taxonomy): domain Bacteria; phylum Cyanobacteriota; class Cyanobacteriia; order Cyanobacteriales; family Nostocaceae; genus Dolichospermum. The sequence goes on along the minus strand of NZ_VIKW01000038.1, from coordinate 165 downwards.
TAATGTGGAAAACCGCACCTCCAAGAATGCCGATTTCTAGATAATATGTCTGAATCAGGATATCTGGTTACTGAGCGAAGTCGAAGTACAGGATTAAGAAATTAAATATTTGTCTGAATCAGGATTTCCAGGATTTTAGGATTTTCAGGATTAAGAAATTAAATA
>NZ_VIKW01000037.1:3443-41565 GCF_009711975.1 Anabaena sp. UHCC 0204 | reverse complement strand
GGTATTGGAACAGAAAAACCAAATCTTCCATCACTGTATTTTACCCATAATTGGTCAATGGTGCGGAGGTCTTCATAGGGAAAATTATCAATATCTTCATCATCTAACCAACCTTGTTTTTCCCGTTTCGCAACTGCTAACATTACCCGTTCTGTTTCCTCGTCTGCTTCTTTCCAGTTTCCTGCTTTGAGTAAGTCACGCAGTTTAATATAATCCATTCCACGGGATGATTTTAATTGTACCTCTTGGTTTACCGGTTGTGGTGTAGATATAATTTGCGGTTGTCTTTCCTGTACTGGAAAAAGGTTACAAGTCTCGACACGAAAGAAGACAGCACCTCCCAATAACCATCCACCTACATCACTCAGTCGTATGCACACGGGTAGGTGTCCTTCTGGTGATCTCTTATCAAAAGTAATATAACTGTACCTCAACCAACTGCCTCCTTTTCTCCATCCTACTTTGTCCCCAAACGCCGCCCAAATTTGCCCATTATAATTTGTCGTTCCCCCTAAACTTTGATAAATCTTTGTCTGCACAGAAAAACCAAATTTACCATCGCTATATTTTACCCACAATTGGTCAATAGTGAGCAGGTCTTCACAGGGAAAATTATCAATACTTTTAGTATCTAACCAACCTTCCCTTTCCCGTTTCGCAACTGCTAACATTACCCGTCGAGTTTCTTCATCTGCTTCTTTCCATTTCCCTGCTGCAAGTAAGTCACGAAGACGGGTATAATTCATACCTACTGCTGATTTTAGATCAACATTATTTACTTCTAATGATTTATTGGTTGAATTCAGAATCAATTGATAATATTCATCATCTTCAAAATTATATTCAAAATATTTTGATTGAACATATTGGATATAGTTAATAGTGCTTCCATAACTAAATTTATTATTTATTCTTTTATATAGATTAGCTGCCAAATTTAAATTTTCAAGTGCATTTTTGTTATTTCCTATTTCGCTATAGTAATTTCCCCGATAGTAGTATACTTCTGCAAGATATGTATAAATATTTAAGGCATAGTCAGGATCAAATTTTAATACAATATTAAAATCCTCAAATGCACCTGATACATCTCCTATTTGAAAACGAAATTTTCCTCTAACATAGTATGCTTTATATAAGTTAGGATTAATATTTAACGCTTGATTCAAATAATTGATGATTAGTTCATCTCTATTTATAATATAATTGTAATAATTGCAATCTACATCTAGGTTATAGTAAGTAATTGCTAAATTTAAATAGATTACAGCTTCTTTAGAATTAATTTTTAGTGCTTTCTCATAATCGTTTATAGCATGGTTTATATAACCAAAATTTTCGTAAATAATTCCTCTGTTATTATAAGAGTAAGCGTCTTTAGGATTAATGTATATTGCTTGACTATAATCATTTATAGCATTCTGGAAGTTTCCCAGGTGATGATGAATTTCTGCTCGTTTAAAATATATTTGAGCATTTTTAGGATTTATCTGCAATGCTTGACTATAATTAGTAATCGCACCTTGATAATCTTCTTTTACAATACACTCATCACCTAAGTTGATATATTTGTCAGCATCATAAAATGATAAATTCTCTAAATAACCACGCAAACCACCAGGATAAAGTAATTCATCTATTCCAACTAAAGTTTTATCACCAGTTGATTTCATCATATTCGTTGGTAAAAACCCAGCTATAATAAGACCATATTCTTTTTCCATGTCACTAAATTCCTCTTGACATAAAACACAAACTAAAACAGCATTCTTTTCAATTTCTTCTCTATCAATTGTCCATTGAACCTTATCAAAATATCCATAACGGGTTTTAACCTGAATACCAATAGATGAATCAGAAGTTAAAGTAAAATCAATTTTTCCATCTCCACCAATGCGTTTTTCATAATCAATTTCAGTTACAAAATCACCTAAACGGATTTTAACAACTTCCTCACCCAGCTTTCCCTTCATATTATTGAAGAAGATGTTCTTAACATCGTATTGTTGCTTAAATTTATTAGCCATCTCCCAGCAAAAATCCCGTAATTGCTTTAACCTCTCTCCAGAGATAACTGTCAATTCACTATGCTGGCCTTCCTTCTCACAATGGAGTAATTCACCAGATTTCAGTCTTTGAATAAAATCAGTCTGCTGTGCTTTGAGTATAGTTGTCCAGTCCATTTGTTAAAACTCACCTTTATCTGACAAGGAGTATTTATTCTAGTATTCCCTATCAAGCAGCAAAAAGCACTAATCTAGGTCACATTGCAGTTTTTTGAGTTTAACCGAGAAGTATAGAATCCTCAAACCCTAAAAACGCAACTCAAACAAACATCCTGTAAATCCTAAAATCCTGGATATCCTGATTCAGACAATACCTCACTCAGCATCTAAAATATCAAAGCCCGATTGATACCAAAAGTATGAATTCAAACTTTCATATTTGAACGTTGACAATAGTATTAAGTGAAATTTGAAACCACCAATTTATCTTTTTTTCTCCAGTAAATTACGAGGAGGGATAATTCTTCCCTCATAAAATTGCCTTTCCAACTGACTTAATTTCCACCATGCTGCACTTAATAAGAGAGGAATCAATGTTTCTGTCATTACTAATAAAATTGATTTTGTTTCTACCAAAAATGCGAATAAAGGACTACTAGCTAAAGCAACGATGGTAAGAACACCACACCAAAATTTTAATTGTTGAATTATCCCTAAAGCCTGGCGACAACTAGCACATTTTTCTGTGTGGGAATGATATCTTTCTAGCAGTAATTCTCTATTTAGTAACCGGGGTGGTAAAGATTCTTCTGGAAATGTTTCGCCATGATATTGATTTACCCAGCGACGAAACTCAGCCACAAAAGTATCTGCTTTTGTAGCTAGATAAAAGGCTTTATTAAAATTAGAACTACCACCTTTATCTGCTAAGTAACGTTCTTGATAATGGAGAAAAATTTGATCATCTTCTAAAACACCATTTTGACCAATATGGACATACCAACGGGGGCGAATTTTAATAAAAAATCTGGGTATTTTAGACTTGAATTTAAAAGGAAATCTGGCAATTATTCGACATTCACCTTTGCGAATGGGGACAGCATAAACAACGGTTAAAATTCTGCCTTTTTCAGCATTAATATCATGCCACATTAAACCAGGAGCAATAAATGTTGTGGAAAGTTTTCCTGATTGTCCAGGTTTTAAACCTTGTTTCCAAATACCTTCAAAACCATATTTTCCAGATTCAACTATTTCTAATTCTAATGATCCAGCATTGGCGCGATTTCCAACTGTGAGATGATGGGTAAAAGCAATATGGCTGGGATCAAGGATGTTTTCTAATAATGTCAGAGCATCATAAGGAACATCTCGAAAAGTGTTAATAATTACCCATCCTTCCGGTGCTGCTTCTATTGGTTCAATTACAGGAATTTTCGTATTTACAGCTTTTTCTGGATTACCAGCATAGACAAATAATAATCCTTGTTTCTCTGTTGTTGGTAAGGATGAAACACAAGCTCTTGGAGAGGTTTCTGCTTTTCCACCTGGGACTTGTTGGGGAATTTTTTGACAAGTTCCATCTCCAGCAAATGCCCAACCATGATAAGGACATTCTAATAATCCATCTTCGTTAATTCTCCCTTCTGAAAGAGGTGCGAGACGGTGGGGACATTGATCTATAAATACTTGCCAAGATTGAATTTTTTGATCCCACCAAATGACAATATCTTTACCTAAAAGAGTGAAGGGAGTTGGTTTTGATTTATCTAAATCTTGAAGATAATGAACTGGATACCATGCTTCGGCTAATTCAAAAGCATCTGGGTTGTTCCCTCCGGGTAATATTTCTGGTAGGGAATTTTCGTTGATAGGAGATTGTGTTTGCACCATTTTCTTTATTGATGAATTTTTCAATAGGGAGTTTTAATTATCTTAACCACAGATAGAAGATGATGAACGCGGATAAACGCAGATAATTTTGTACTTCGGTATGTGTGTATGTTTGGAGTTATTTACAGCGATTTTCTAATAAGATGACTGGAATGGGACTTGTTTCTAAGACTGCTTGTGATACTGAGCCAATCAGCATTTTTTCCCAAGATTGATGTCCGCGTTTTCCCATGACAATTGCGGTAACATGATATTCTTGGGCAATGCGAATAATCTCTTCGGGAATTGTTCCTGTTGTTGTCAAAAAATCATATTTAATATCCGAGAGCATTTTTTTGGCTTGTACTTCTAATTGTTGGATAGCTGGCTCATTTGAGATATTAACTATATGTAAAACGATGACTTTACCATGACTACGACGGGCTAAATCTGCTACTTTTGTTAACACTTCAATTGATAAGTTAGAGGTGTCTACGGCAGCTAGGAACAGGGTATGATTGGTAATTGTGACTTTTGTGGGGTCAACTTCTCCTCTGGTTAATAATTTAGGTGCAAAAGCCATAGTTGCCCAAGCTCCTAGAGGTGCAGTGGTTAAAATAGAGAGGGCAGCGATCGCTAAAATGATCTCTCCTCCTACTATTCCTTGGGCTAGGGGAATCGCCCCAATGGCAGCTTGTACGGTGGCTTTAGCGGAGTTTCCTGGTAGTAAGAACAGTCTTTCGCGCCAATTCCAATTACTACCTAATGTGGATAAATACCAACCGATCATCCGACCAAAAAATAAACCAATTGCTAAAATTAAAATCCCAGGTAAAAGTATTTTTCCTAATACTTGCAGTTGAATAGTTGCACCCAATAAAACAAACAGAAAAATCTCTGCTACTACCCATAAACTATCAAATCCACCCCGCAAATTTCGCGCTAAAGGTGCATCTAATTCTATTAAGAAAAATCCTAAAGCCATTGTTGCCAAATAACCAGAAAAGTAAGGTAAAATTTGAGCAACTATTACCAATAATAAAGCTATTCCCGCCGCAATAATCGTATCTTGAACGGCATTTTGAGTCCAATTTTGTTTAGTTAATAGAGAAACTAATAACCGTGCAGCTAAGTAACCTAACAAAATTCCTAAGCATATCTGCATGATAATTTGCAGTGGGAGTAATTGCAGTGCATTTAAAGTCAAACCCCCAAACAGGGTAATTTGCTCAACTCCTCCTTTACCCAAAAAACTCAGTAAGAGGCTGAAAACTAATAATAGCAGGACATCAGATAAGGCGCTACCTGTTAAAATAGCATCGGGAATACCTTTAGTTACACCCCAACCTAAACTTTTCAGTCTCAGCATTCCGGGAACGATGACAGCGGGAGATTCTGCACCAATGACACAGCCTAAAAGTAACCCCGTGGGAAAGTCTAATTTAAAAATTACCATAGAGGCGAGGGCGATCGCGATCGCTTCTGTAGTTGCAGGTAAAAATCCCAACCGTAAGGCCACAGTCCCCTGTTGAGCCAGTTTTTCTCTATCTAACCCTAGTCCAGCTTTCATTAAAATGATCATCACTGCCACAGTTCTTAATTCATCGGCAGCATTTAATACATCTGGACTGATGACATTTCCTACTTGAGAACCTAGTATAATTCCTACTAAAATCATCCCAATTAAAGGTGGAGCGCCTAACCGACGGGCAATTTGTCCGCTAAAATAGCCCATCAATAAAATCCAAATGATACTTAATAACATTCCTAATTCCTGAAAGTGCGATTTGTAGACAGATACTTTCTACAGGGGGAGTTAGGTTTTAGCATAGCAATATCATATATTTTGCTGGGCATAACTATATTAACGAAACAAGAGGGTTTTTGATAATATAGCTATATAAATCATATTGTGTTAACGAAACCGATAATAATGAGCAACCTTGCCAGAGCAGGTCGCTACGTGGAGCAACCTGCAAAATATAAAGCTTTTATACCTAATTCACTTCCTCCTGTGCCTGAAATTAATATGGATCAGGAGATGTGGCAACTACTGTCTCAAGCAGATTTAGCATTAGGTCGCCTAGATGGTTCTACAGAATGCAAACACACTAATTAAGGAAATGTGTGACTTAGATTTGCTAAAAGAAATTACAGGACAAAAGCGTAATCGCGCCTTTGCTTATCAACCATTTTTAGATGTATTTAAGGAATCTTAAAAATATAAAATAGCAACTAAACTAAACTCAATTCTATTCTTACTGATGTAGCGAGAAAACCGTACTCTGACGACAGGTTTTCATCACTGTACCTCAAAGTTGAACTCGATACAATTGAGGAGTGGCTAAAAAGATGCTGTTGTCCAGATAAAGTTACAAAAATTAACACAGCATTAACAGGAGAGTTATTAAGATGGGAAATCAACTGAAAACTGCTATTTTACTAGCTACTTTGAGTGGTTTATTAATAGCAATTAGTTATTGGGTAATTGGTGGTATAGGGGGTTTAGTTATCGGAATTGGGTTAGCCGCAGCAACTAACTTATTCTCTTGGTATCAATCAGATAAGATTGCTTTAGCAGTATATAAAGCCCAACCTGTCACCGCAGCAGAAGCACCGGGACTGTATCGCATCGTTCAAAAACTATCTACCCGTGCGAATATTCCCATGCCGGGAGTATACATTGTTCCTAGCCCAACAGCCAACGCTTTTGCGACAGGAAGAGATCCTGAACACTCTGCTGTAGCTGTCACCGCAGGTATTTTAGATATTCTCCCAGAAGATGAATTAGAAGGCGTAATAGCCCATGAACTTACCCACATTATTAATCGTGATACCTTAACTCAAGCAGTTGCGGCTACCGTCGCTGGGGCTGTTTCTTTCCTAGCGCAAATGCTCAGTTACAGTATGTGGTTTGGTGGCGGTTCACGGGATAATGAAAGAGGTGGAAATTTTTTGGGTGTATTAGCTACAGTTATATTTGCACCCATAGCTGCAACAGTTATTCAGTTGGCTATTTCCCGGACTAGAGAGTTTTCTGCTGATGCTGGTGCGGCCAAATTAACAGGTAATCCTCGCGCATTAGCTAGGGCTTTGCAACGGTTAGAATCTACAGCCAAACAAATGCCTTTGAATGCTAATCCAGCTTTTGAACCATTATTAATTATTAATCCCATTTCTGGGAAGTTTTTGGGAAATCTTTTCTCTAGTCACCCAGCTACTGAAGCACGAGTGGAAGCTTTACTGCAATTAGAAGGTCAAGTTATTGGTCGTTAATAATTTGTTTGTACATATCTATACAAGGTTTCTGGGGTGGGCATTTTTGCTCACCCATTTTTACTTAAGGCTTGCTGAATAAGGCTTACAGACTTTGTGTATTAGCTACTTTTAGTTGCCCAATATTTTTATTATCTCTTGCCGAGATTAACATTTCCATGATATTGTAAAAATTCATAATCAAACGCTTGTTAAACAAGTATTGTTAATATTTTCGTAATTGGTAAAATAAAGTCAGATGTTAAGACCAGAAAAGCTTTTAACCATTAATATACAAAGAAACTGTCCACCCTGAAGATTTAGTTACAACTTTGAGGGTAAAGGTAAGCGCATCAAGTTTCTAAATATGGTTTTAAGTGATTAGCCTTGTCTAAATCTGTTCAATTAAAAATTGATAATTAAAAATTAAAAAAAGCAGCTTACACAAGCTTTTTTAATTTTGCTCCTGGCTACTATTTGTGTTTGAAAATAGCCAAAAATTTCTGTGTAGGTAATTCTGTAATTGCCAAGAATTACGAATTATTAATGACGGAATTATATAGGCAAATGGGATACTTTGAGTGCAAATGATGCACTGACAATTTTAGTTTGATGAAAACGTGAGGAGGAAACTTGAACGGAACAATTTTGAAGCGGGAATGGTTTTTTAACACCCAGCGAGACATTATGGCGGGTGCTGTGGTAGGACTAGCCTTGATTCCAGAAGCGATCGCCTTTTCAATTATTGCCGGTGTCGATCCCAAAGTTGGGCTGTATGCTTCATTTATGATCGCCGTCATCACAGCCTTTTTAGGCGGCAGACCAGGCTCAATTTCCGCCGCTACAGGAGCAATGGCGCTGTTAATGATTGATTTGGTCAAAGATCATGGTTTGCAGTATTTATTCGCCGCCACCTTGTTAACAGGGGTCTTTCAAGTTGTATTTGGGTTGCTCAAACTCGGTCGCCAAATGCGATTTGTCCCCAGGGCAGTAATGATTGGCTATATCAATGCTTTAGCGGTATTAATTTTCCTTGCCCAGTTGCCTCAACTAAGTAATGTCCCACCTACCGTATATGTGTTAACTATATTGTCCTTGGCGATTATTTACATTTTGCCTCGCTTCACTAAAGCAGTTCCCTCACCCTTAGTAGCTTTAGCGGTAATGACAATAGCCGCGATCGCTCTCAAATTAGATGTTCCCACAGTTGGGGATATGGGAGAATTACCCACCGCGTTACCCAGTTTTTCTTTACCCCAAGTTCCATTCACCCTGGAAACATTAAAGATTATTCTCCCCTATTCTCTGACTTTAGCGATCGTTGGTTTGTTAGCTTCATTCCTCACCGCTTCATTAGTAGATGAACTCACAGATACCCCCAGCGATAAAAATCAAGAAGCCAAAGGACAAGGTATTGCAAACATAGTTACTGCCTTTTTTGGCGGTATGGCTGGATGTGGAATGATTGGACAATCAGTTATTAATGTCCAGTCTGGTGGTAGAGGCAGACTTTCAACTTTAGCAGCGGGTATTTTCCTATTAATTGCCATTTTATTTTTGCAAGATTGGGTAAAGCAAATGCCCATGGCTGCCTTAGTTGCTGTCATGATTATGGTGTCAATTGGTACTTTTCGTTGGTCATCGATCAAAAATCTTCCTCGCATTCCCCGCACAGAAACCGCCGTCATGTTAACGACGATGTTTGTAACAATTTTCACCCGAAATTTTGCTTTGGGTGTCGTGACAGGTATCGTCATGAGTACAGTATTTTTCTCTAACAAAATTGCCCAATTGGTATTTGTAGATAAAGTATTAAGTGAAGATGGTTTACATCGCACTTATAAAGTAGCTGGACAGATTTTCTTTTTATCAAGAGATGAATTTCTCGGATTTTTTGATTTTACAGAACTGGTTGATCGTGTCACCATTGATTTAACTCATGCTCATCTTTGGGATCAAGGAGCAGTAGAGGTACTTGATCGAGCAGTGCTGAAATTTCGCCGCAATGGAGCAGAAGTAGAACTCATTGGACTCAATGAAGCTAGTGCTACCTTGCTGAACAAATTAGCAACTTCTCAAAAATCCGGTACTTTGAAAAAGTAGTAGTTTACCTTTTACCCTTTAATTCCCAGAGAATAAAACCAGCATGAAAAATATTTTACTTTGTACCGATGGTTCAGCCTTTGCCGAAAACATTTATAAATATGGAGCTTGGTTTGCTAATCAATTCCATGCGAAAATCAATGTTTTGTTTGTCACCGATATTCGCAGCCAAAAAGTAGTTTCTACTAGTAATTTCAGCGGTAGTCTGGGACTTGGTGCTTCTGAAGAATTACTAAATGAATTAGTGAATTTAGAACATGAAAAAGCCAAACTAAACAATAAACGAGCAAGATTGATTTTACAAAATGCCGCTGAAACTCTTAAAGCAGAAGGCTTAGAAAATTTTAGTGTCACCAATAAAACTGGGTTCCTCGTGGATTGTTTTCAAGAATTTGAAGAAAATGCCGATTTGATTGTTTTAGGTAAACGGGGAGAAGCCGCAGATTTTGCATCTGCACATTTAGGAGCAAATGTAGAGCGAATTGTCCGTAGTACCAAAAAACCGTGTTTAGTTACCACCCGTGAATATAGACCCATCGAACGAATTTTAGTTGCTTATGATGGTAGTTTAACAGGGAAAAAGACACTAGAATTTTTAGTCAATTCTCCTTGTTTTCACAATTTAGAAATACATCTGTTGAAAGTAACTAAAAATGAAACATATTCCAGGGCAGAAAACAGAGTCAATGAAGCTAGACATATTTTAGAATCAGCAGGTTTGAAGATAATTTCTGATATTAGAGAAGGTGAATCAGAAGAGGTAATTAATAAATATATTTCTGAGCATAATATCAGTTTTTTACTGATGGGAGCTTACGGACATAACCGCATTCGTCATTTAGTAATTGGTAGTACAACAGCCCAATTACTGAGAAGCAGCAATATTCCTGTTTTACTGTTTCGTTAAAAGGTTATTGGCAAAGTGGTTATTGATTATCTGATGCACTTATTTATCCCCCTTAGTCCACCTTGAACAGAAAGGGAAAAAAGCAGTTATAGAGTAGGTTGGGTTGTATAGAACCAAACCCAAAATGATCAAAAATTCTGTTGGGTTTTGCTGTTGCTCAACTGGTGCAAATAAGTATTTCTTATCTGTTCCCTGTTCCCTTTTTTTGTAATCAAGCTAAAAATTCTAATTCAGAGCAATAATACAGTGTCCATCAACCTAATTAACAAAATTCATTTTCGCAATTGGCGCGGCGACCTTTTTGGTGGCTTAACTGCGGCCATTGTCGCTCTACCCTTAGCCCTAGCCTTTGGGGTTGCGTCCGGTGCTGGGGCGATCGCTGGACTCTATGGTGCTATTATTGTCGGCTTTTTTGCTGCTCTATTTGGGGGAACACCAGCCCAAGTTTCAGGACCCACCGGACCAATGACTGTAGTGGTGACAACCGTGATTGCTACTTTAGTGGCGCGTCATCCCGATACAGGGTTAGCAATGGCATTTACCGTAGTCATGTTGGGTGGGCTACTACAAATTCTATTTGGGGTGATGCGCCTGGGACAATACATCACCCTCCTGCCCTACACGGTCATTTCTGGGTTCATGTCCGGGATTGGCGTAATTATCATTTTGCTGCAATTACCCCCCTTGTTGGGTCATACAGGAACGGGTGGCGTAGTCACAACTTTGCAAGAACTACCTACCTACCTGAGTAATCCTAACTGGGTGGCTGTCGGGCTGGGATTACTAACTTTGCTGATTGTTTTTATTGTTCCTACCAAACTAAATCGGATTTTACCGTCCCCTTTATTGGCTTTGGTGGTGGTAACAATTATCTCAGTGGTGGTATTCAAAGATGCAAATGTGGCTCGCATTGGTGAAATTCCCAGGGGATTACCTACCTTCCGAATGCCCACCTTTAGTATCCGCGAGTTAGCAGATATGCTTCGGTATGGGCTGATGTTAGGGGTATTGGGAGCGATCGATTCTCTGTTAACTTCCTTGGTGGCTGATAGTATTTCCCGCACTCAGCATGATTCTGATAAAGAATTGATTGGCCAGGGGATTGGTAATATGTTGGCGGGGTTATTTGGGGGTTTACCTGGTGCTGGTGCGACTATGCGGACGGTGGTGAATGTCCAAGCTGGGGGAAAAACGCCTTTATCTGGGATAATTCACGCTTTTGTACTGCTGTTAGTCGTGTTTTGGGCAGGTCCTTAACGGCGCAGATTCCTAATGCCGTGCTGGCAGGATTATTGTTAAAGGTAGGTATTGATATTCTTGATTGGGGGTTTATCAAACGTGCGCCCCGTATTTCTGTCAAGGGTACGGGGTTGATGTATCTGGTGTTGATTTTAACGGTATTTGTGGATTTGATTACGGCGGTATTAGTAGGCGCGTTTATTGCTAATGTCCTGACTATTAAACGGTTAAGTGATGTCCAAAGTGATAATATTCAAGTCATTACTGACTCGACTGGAAATCATAATCTCACTCCCACTGAGCAGGAAATCCTCACCCAAGCAAAAGGGGATATTCTATTACTGAAATTGGGGGGACCAATGAGTTTTGGTGCGGCTAAAAGTATCTCTCGGCGGATGACGTTGGTGCAGAACTATCAAGCCCTGGTGTTAGATTTGAGTGAAGTTCCCAATATTGGCATTACGGCGGCGCTGGCCATTGAATCTATTGTCGAAGATGCGATCGCTCATCATCGTCACGTTTGGATAGTTGTCACCGCTGAACAAGTGCAGCAGCGAATTTCCCAACTTGATTTACAGCGATTCTGTAAGGATCATCGAACACAAAATGAGTCTTTGTCAGCCCAAATTAGTCAGGGAGAAAGCCGCTTGCAGGCATTAGAATCTGCATTTTCCCTAATTCAGTGATATCTTTTTACAATACTATTGCCAATTTTCCCAAATATGTCTGAAACCCAATAAAATCGTGACGATATCAATAGGGTTTCAGGGGTTTGGCAATAGTATTGTTAGCTCCCAAGTATAATAATGCCATTATTTGACAAGACGCAGCCATTGTTAGTATTGCTTTCAGTTTTTGTGGGATTGGGATTAGCTCAGATAAGATGGTTTGCTAATCTAGCCCCAGAGATAATTGTGCCGTTATTGGCTTTGATGCTGTATGCAACTTTCCTATCAATACCTTTAAAGGACTTTGGACGGGGGTTACGGAATTTTAAAGTGGCATCAACAAGCCTGATCATTAACTTTTTCTGGACTCCCATCTTCACTTGGGTTAATGGTTATCTATTTTTGCAAGATAGCCCCGATTTAAGGGTGGGGCTAATTATGTTGATGGTTACACCTTGTACTGATTGGTATCTTCTTTTTACAAGTATTGCGCGTGGAGATGTGGCTTTAGCAACTGCCCTACTACCACTAAATCTAGTGTTACAAGTTATTTTGCTACCAGTGTACCTATTGATTTTTGCCGGGACATTGGTAGAGATCAACCTGATTCAACTTTTTGATAGTTTGTTTTGGGTATTAATTTTACCTTTGTTTGTAGCAACCATTTCCCGACAATTAATTCTCAGTTGGAAAGGTGATATTTATTTTCAGCACGTGGTTGCAAAGATGGCAATATTTCAAGTAATCTGCCTTAATTTAGCGATCGCTACCATCTTCGCTTCACAAGGAAAGGTAGTCATACAGCATCCAGAATTAATATTTCAGCTTTTTATCCCTGTTGTTCTGTTCTTCGTGGTTAATTTTGTCTTAGCTCAATCGGTGGGACGTTACTTAAGGTTGTCATACCAAGAGGTTGCTTGTCTTAGCTGCACCACTTTGGCTCGTAATTCCCCACTTTCCCTAGCAATTGCTGCTTCTGCATTTCCCCAGCGTCCTTTAATTGCTCTTGTCTTAGTCATTGGCCCCTTGATTGAATTACCAATTATGGTTTTAATTTCTCAGCTACTACTGCTGATACGACGACGAGGGCAATGGCAGCAGTAAACTAAGTGTTTATGAGTGCATCAAAAATAACTGCATTGATATACAAAGCTTCTTAATCAAACTATTCAGTAGACAATGTTTTACTAAAACTTCCAGATCCCCCTTGACCTTATACCAATGTATAGGGTTTAAGATTAGCTCACTGAATTTTGAATAATAGCAACTTATGGAAAACATCAAATATATCAACCAAGACCTGGCCATTTTCTTAGGACAACCTTCAGTTACAGAGTTACAACAAGCGGCTGAGTCTGGATTTAAGTCGGTACTAAATTTAAGAGCGCCTCAAGAAGAAGACTTTTGCAGTGATGAACAACAATCTGCGGAAGTTGCAGGACTCAACTATGTGAATATTCCTCTCCGTCCTGAACTCCTGAGTGACGAACTCATTGATCAGATATTGACTCAAATTGATCAATTACCCAAGCCTATACTTACTCACTGCAAAACTGGTTTACGTGCTGTTACGGCTGGATTAATGTACATTGCTACCCGTGAAGGTATGACTGCGGCAGCGGCCTTTGCTAAAGGTGAAGAACTGGGTTTTAACTATGATGACAAACCACGAATGAAACAGTTTTTACCTAACTACATTGCCACACATTCAAAATCATCCGTAGAACAAGACAAAATTTAACAATTCGACCCTTGACTTTATACTCAGGTATAAGGTTTAGAATCAACATACTTGAGTCGAGAGGGTAACGAAATGCTGCAAGTTGGTGAAATATGCCGCAAATTGGGGTTAAATCCCCAAACCCTTTACTTCTATGAGCGCATTGAGTTAATTCCGCCTCCACAGCGTACAGAATCTGGTTATCGTCTGTTCAGTGACAAAGATGTAGAACGCCTAGCTTTTATTAGTCGGGCAAAAGCATTAGGGTTGAGTCTGGATAACATCAAAGATATTTTGACACTGAAAGAGGGGCAGTCTCTAACTTGCCAAGCAATGCACGAACGATTATCCAAAAAATTGCAAGAAATTGAAGATAATATTCGACAACTTCAGGAATTACGAGATGAATTATTACCCTTAGTTAATCATTGTCTTCAAAAATCCGAAGATGCCGATCCTAATCATGAATGTGTCATTTTAGAAAAGGTGGAATAAATCATGTTAAAAGTAGAAATTCTGGGTACAGGTTGCAAGAAATGTCATCAGCTAGAAGCCAATGTGCAAGAGGCACTTACTACTCTTAAACTAGATGCTGAAGTCACACAGATTACAGATCCAATTGCAATTGCTCAACGGGGTGTGATGAAAACTCCGGCTTTAGCAATTAATGGCAAAGTGGTTAGTAAAGGTCAAGTTTTACCCCCTGATCAAATCCAGAAACTTGTGTAGTGAAACTCTACATTTTTTTATTGCAATTATTTGGGAGATTGTCTCATGTTTGATCCATTCTATCCTTATGATTGGTTAGCTACTCAAATTGTCACCAGGCTTTTGGGGCTATCAGTAGATTCACATTTGGGATCAAGTTTGCATTTTTTCTTTTACGATGTTCCTAAAGTATTGACATTGTTACTAACAATTAGCTTTATAGTAGGTACATTTCAAAGTTTTCTCGAACCTGAAAGAGTCCGGTTTTGGTTGGGTGGAAAACGCACATTTATTGGTAATATTATGGCAGCAACTGTAGGAATTGTTACGCCCTTTTGTTCCTGTTCTGCTGTGCCTTTATTTATCGGATTTTTAGAAGCGGGTGTACCTTTAGGAGTAACTTTTTCTTATTTAATTTCTGCCCCAATGGTAAATGAAGTGGCTGTGGTTTTACTGTGGGGGTTATTCGGTTTTCGTGTGACATTGTTGTATATTGCCTTTGGTGTGGGATTAGCGATCGCCGCAGGTTATATTATTGGTTTGCTAAAACTAGAAAAATGGGTAGAACCCTTTGTTTGGGAACTCCAAAAAGCCAGACGTGAACAGCCAAATAATGAAGATGATGATTTGCAAATCACTAAATTAACATGGGGTGATAGATGCAAACAAGGACAGTTTCAATCTACCGAGATTTTTAAGTCAGTTTGGATATATGTAGTTATTGGTATCGGTGTGGGCGCGGGTATTCACGGCTATGTTCCCACAGAATTTATCACCCGTTGGGCTGGTGCAAATAACCCTGTAGCTGTTCCCATTGCTGTAATTCTGGGTGTTCCTCTCTATGCTAATGTGGCTGGAGTTTTACCCATTACTGAAGCCTTAGTTAACAAAGGAATGCCCCTGGGAACGGTGCTATCTTTTACAATGGCGGTTACAGCTTTATCATTTCCTGAGATAGTTATTCTCAAAAAGGTACTGCAACCTCAATTGCTAGTAGTTTTTATTACATTTATGACCTTCGGGATTATTAGCATCGGTTATCTATTTAATTTCCTCCTCACATCAGGAATCAGCAAGCCCTAAATATGCGTTGTCCAAAAATTTTGTAGAGACGTTTCATGAAACGTCTCTAAGAGTATTCCAAGTAAAAAAATGCCCAATTGTCATTGCGTTCGCGGAGCGTGGCGTTAGCCATATGGAGCGGAGCGGAATGAAGCAATCTCTGGTTTTGGATCATTTATTGTTTGGAACACTCTAAATAGATTTAAGAGTTTGAAAAGTTGGAAAAGGTATAATTTGTCATTCTGTTAGCGAAGCGTGGCGTTAGCCATTTCAGACAATTTCCCTAACTAGCAACTTACGTTAAATAAGGATAATTATTATTCTGTGTAGCCTCATATAAAAGTTTAAGTGTGTCTATTTCTCAGTATAGATACGCTTTTTTTATAAATTTATCTTCATGGTAGCTTTATCAAATATTTGTAATTTATTTTCCCATTATTATAGCTTTGTTAATAATATAAAAAAGGTTCAGTTTTCATAATTAACCTTTAACAGCTAATTAATTGTTTAATTATTTAAAATATGTATGTAATTTTACCAAAATAATTTTTTGTAGCTCTCAACACAATTATTACACAAATATCTAATTTCTTGAGTAAATTAATATCCATGAAGAACTTTTTTTTGTTAACTATTAGTATCTTGGCTATTCTCATAGCTACACTTTATCCTTTTGATTTTTATCCTCTAGATAATTTTTCCAAACAAACAATTATTGCCAGTTTCGATAATGCTAGTTCTTTTGAAGACTTAGTAAACAATATCTTACTATTTATGCCTTTAGGCTTTAGTGCTACTGTCTGCTTGCGTAAAATAAATATGCAGCGAATAAGTAAATTATTTACCGTCATATTTATAAGTGCTGGTTTATCAGTTACCGTTGAAATTCTGCAAATGTTTCTTCCTTCTAGATCACCTACTCCTAACGATATTGTTAATAATATAATAGGTGGGATTGTCGGTATAATTTGTTTTTATATATTGAACTCACAAAGCTTTATTTCTATCTTGTCTTCTGTAGAAAGCAGTAGTATCAAAAATTCTTTTAAAAAGATAACATTATTGTTTTTTGGATATATACTGCTGCCATTTTTAATTTTAATTCCTTGGCAAAGAACAATACATTTAAGTAATTGGAATCTAACTTATCCACTATTAATTGGTAATGAACAAACAGGTGATAAACCTTGGCATGGATATATCTCAGAAGTTAATATTGCGGATAAAAAATTTTCTGAGCAAGATATTTCTGGATTATTTAATAATAAAAATAACTTAAATAATATCAAAGATTCTTTAATAGGTTCTTATCAATTAACTGAGAAAAAAGGCTATCAAGATCAAATTGGAAAACTGCCTGAACTCTTACCACAAGGACAGTCACAAAAAATTGTAGATGAGAAAGGTATTGCTTTGAGTTCTAGCTATTGGTTAAAAACAGAAACTCCTGCTAAATTATTAAACAAAAGAATTAGGAAAACTTCTCAATTCACAATAATTACTAATCTTTCTACTGCTGATACAACTCAAACAGGTCCAGCACGTATAATCTCACTTTCATCTGGTATGCTTCAGCGCAATTTTACTTTAGGACAACAGGGAGAAAATCTAGATTTACGGTTAAGAACACCAATTACTGGAGAAAATGGCACAGATATAAGATTAAGTATCCCTGATATTTTTACAACGACTAACTCCCATTATATAATCATTACTTATGCTCAAGGAATTCTCAATGTATATATAGATAAATTCTCTAATTTGTTATCTTTCAATTTATTGGAATTAATTCCTCTAGAACAGAAATTGTTTTACTATGCTCTAACTTTTATGCCTTTAGGAATTTGCTTAATGTTTCTAACTATTGTGTCTAAGAAAAAGGTAAGTTTTTCTAGGTTTTTGCTACCTATTGGTATATTCCTACCTTCTTTATTAGTCGAAAGTATTTTGATAATTGATACAGACAAAAGTGGTAGTTGGAAAAATATCTTACTTGGTATATTTTTCACAGGTGGCACTATGTTGATATTACAATTACGGGCTTTGTTCTTGAGCAAATAATTTTGGTTCATTCTTACCACTGGAGTTTTGATTTTAGGATATTGGCAGCGGATTTTACATCTAAAGGTTTAGAGAAAAAATAGCCTTGGCCAAAATCACAGCCTAAATTTCTCAGTTTCGATAATTGTGCGGCTGTTTCTATACCTTCAGCGATCGCTTTCATCTTGATTGTATGAGCTAGTTGAATGATTGTCGAAACTAATCCCATATCTTTGTCACTGCTATCTAAAAAATCAATAAAGCATTTATCAATTTTGAGGATGTTTACAGGAAATTTATGTAAATAGCTCAATGAAGAATATCCTGTGCCAAAATCATCAATAGATAATTGAATTTGTGAATCGCGGAGTTGTTGGAGAATTTTTGTAGCAACTTCTCTATTTTCCATGATTGCACTTTCAGTAATTTCTAATTTTAAATTTTGGGGATTTAAGTTATTTTTTCTCCAGCTACTATCAATAATTTCTAGTAAATTGGGTTGAGAAAATAGTCGAACGGAAAGGTTAACACTCATATAAATTGATTCATCGGCTATTTTTTGTTCTTGCCATTTGCGTAATTGACAGCAAGCTATATTTAATACCCAATTATCTATTTCACTAATTAAACCTATTTCCTCAGCTACGGGAATAAAATCCATGGGAGAAATCATTCCCAAAGTAGGATGTTCCCAGCGAACTAAGGCTTCAAAGCCATTAATTTTACCTGTAGATAAAGAAACTATGGGTTGATAGTAAACAATAAATTCTTTTTTATCAATTGCTCTTTTTAAATCATTTTCTAACTGCAAAGTTTTGATAGCTTGTTCATACATATCTGGGTTAAAAATACAATATCTAGATTTACCTAATGATTTAGCTTGATACATAGCAGTATCTGCATCTCTGAGGATTTCTTGCGGATTAGAATATTTACTATTGCTTAAAACAATGCCGATACTGCCGTTAATAAATACTTCTGCTCTCGATAATTGAAAAGGAGATGAAAACTGCTGAAGAATTTTTTCGGATATTTCCTGAGCATAGTTGATATCTTCAACATTATCTAACAAGATAGCAAATTCATCTCCTCCTAATCTGGCTAGAATATCAATATCTCTCATCAGAAATTGTAGTCTTTTAGCTATGGCTATGAGTAATTCATCTCCTACCAAATGCCCTAGAGAATCATTAATAATTTTAAAGCGATCGCAATCTAAAAATAATACAGAAAATTGATAATTAGCATTTTCTGAAGCTAGTTTAATTCCCTCTTCTAATTTATCCATTAGAAAAGTTCTATTATATAAATTTGTCAATGGATCATGTAAGGCTCTATGTAGTAGTTTGTCTTGCAATCTCTTTCTTTCTATTAATTCTTTTTGTAGTTCTTGATTAGCTAATTCTAGCTCTAAAGTTCGTGCGTTTACTCTGGCTTCTAATTCCTGATTAAGGTTAATAATTTTTGTTTCTGCTATTCTGAGTTTGAGTTGATTTTTTACCCGAATTAAAACTTCTTCGGGATGAAATGGTTTAGTTATATAATCAACTCCACCAACTTTAAAAGCTTTGACTTTATCAACAACATCATTAATCGCACTGAGAAAAATTACTGGAATTTTACAGGTTTTATCATTAGCTTTTAAGCGTTGACAGACAGTATATCCATCTATTTCCGGCATCATGATATCTAGTAAAATTAAATCTGGTAACAGATGCTCACAAGCAGTAATAGCCATTTCTCCATCTAAGGCTTTGCGAACATGATAACCCTGATTTGTGAGAATTTTAGACAGAAATCTTAAGTTATCTGGTGTATCATCAACAATGAGAATATCTGCGGATTGTGTCATAATTTTTCTGGCATTAATTCCATAATTTTTTTAAACTGAAAATCTAGGGCTAAGTCTTTAATAAAGTTAGCAAAACTATTATTCTCCGGTGCTATTTGATTGATTAATTTCAAAACTTTATCATCATTGCACTGAGCAGCAGCCTGATTTAATTGAGTTAACCATGCTCTGGGCATTGTTAATAACATAGCAATTACCTCTGCCTCAGACATTTTTTGGACAGGTGCAGATGCTATATCTGGACTTACATTTTCATAAACATACTCTACACCTAAATGTTCACTAATTTGTTCTAATAAAGCTGGCACGTGCAATGGTTTAGAAAGAAAATCATCACAACCTGCGGCTAAGATTGCTTGGCGGTTTTCTTCAAAAATACTAGCAGTTAAAGCTAATATTTTAGTATTTTTTCCCTGGGGTGTGTTTTTAATAATTTTAGTAGCAGTCAAACCATCTGTTATGGGCATTTGGATATCCATAATAATTAAATGTGGTTGCCAAGTACGCCAACAATTAACTGCTTCTTCACCATTTTCAGCTTCGTACACAGTAAAGCCAATTTCTTTTAATAATTTGACTAATAATAAACGACTATCGGGGATATCTTCAGCAACTAAGATTATATATTCAGACTGATGCGGAGCAATACTAATTACTTTTTCTCCTATTAAAGGGATTTTAACATTGCTGGCTGCGGATTCTTCGATAGTTACATCAAATGTAAAGGTACTACCTACTCCTAATTGACTATTAACTTGAATATTTCCGCCCATTAGTTCTACATATTTACGACTAATAGCCAAACCTAAGCCTGTACCTTGTTGATATTTACGACCGATTTCTGTTTGTTTAAAGGATTGAAATAGTAATTTAATTTCTTCTGGGGAAATCCCAAAACCAGTATCAGAAACTTCAAAAGTTAGTTTTTTATAAACAGGATTGTTTTCTCCATATTCCATGATCCAATTTTGTTTGACTTGTAAATTCACTCTACCTTTTTCGGTGAATTTAATGGCGTTTCCTAACAAATTTAATAAAACTTGCCGGATTTTTCCTTCATCTCCATAAGTATAAGCAGGAATATCAGGAGCATAGTCAAATTTTAATTCTAACCCTTTAGATTCTGCTCGCAATTTGATGAAGTTATATAAGACGTTAAGAAAATCATGAAAATTAAAGCTGTGTTTATTAAGTGTGGTTTTACCAGCTTCGATTTTAGACATTTCTAGAATGTCATTAATAATTGTCAGTAGATGTTCACCGGCACGATTGATAATTTTTAGGTTTTCCTGATGTTCATTGGATAGTTTTGTGTCACGACTCATAACTTGGGTAAAGCCCAGAATCGCATTCAGAGGTGTTCTGAGTTCATGGCTCATATTCGCCAAAAATTCTGATTTAGCGTGACTCGCGGCATCAGCAGCTATTAAAGCATTTTGTAATGCTATGGATTGTTTTTGAGTCTGTTCTAATAATTCGGCTTGCTGTAGAGCAACTCCTAATTGATTAGCAATTTGGACTACTATTTTTATTTCTGCTTCTTTCCAGTGACGGGGATGGGAATTTTGATAAATTGCGAGTAGTCCCCAAATTTTATTACTATAAAATATCGGCACAATAATATATGCTCTAGCTTGAAACTGTTCTAAAAGTTGTAGATAACAAGTATCAAAGTTAGCTTCATAAATATCTTCGATAACGCGGTAAGTGACACCTTGACTATAAACACCACCTTTGGTTCTTTGTAGATAAGTATCTTTGACTAAGTTTAAATCATCTTCAATATTATCATCTTTTGCGTTGCTATCAAAATCTTTAACTGTACAACGCTCATTTGCAAGAGCATTTTCCTGAAATTTAGGGTTATTATTTTGTTCATCCCAGAGGGAAATCCAGTCACTACCAACAGATTCAGCGATGAATTCTCCACTCCAATCAGAGCGAAAACGATAAACAACAACGCGATCGCAATGAATCACTTGTCTTAGTTCGGATGTTGTCGCAGTAAAGATAGTTTTCATATCTAATGTTTGCCGCATTCTCTGAATTGCTTTAGCTAGTGCTTTTTCTCGTTCAGCACTTTCTTGTAAGGCTGATTCAATTTGTCGGCGGCTAGTAATATCATCAGAAATAGATAGTATATGGGTAATTTCACCTTGATTGCTAATGGGAACTTTTAATGTTCTTAGCAACATTTTTCCTTGAAAGTAGCTATTGACTGTTTCTTCAGAAGTTTGTAATTCTTGATTGTGGTTCAGGGTTTCTAGGAGCGGTGAAAGAAATATATCACTTTTTTGGGTGGTTAATAATTCATTGACATTATGATTAATAGTATCTTTACTTTTTAAACCAAATATATGCTCACAGGTTTGATTCCAAATTACAAAACGGTAATCTTTTTTGACATCTTGAACATTAAGTGCTAAGGGGATATTTTCGATGATACTTGTCAAAAATTGTCGGGATTCTTGCAGTTCTTGTGCTAGTTGTTTATGTTCGGTAATATCGGCATGAGAACCGCTGAGTCTATATGGTATACCTTTTTGATCCCGTAAGGAAACACCCCGTGCGAAAATCCAACGATAAGAACCATCTTTATGTCGAGCGCGGAATTCTATTTCATAAATGGGAATTTTATTTTCTAGGTATTGATTTAAAACTGACATGACTTGTTCTTTGTCTTCTGGATGCAGGCTTTGTTGCCATGTTTCTATGGTATTAGGTAGTTCTTGATCTTCATAACCTAAGATACTTTTCCAACGAGGAGAAAAATAAATTTTTCCTGTATCAATTTCCCAATCCCAAATGCCTACATTTGTTCCTTCGAGAGCTAAAAAGAAACGATTTTCGCTGGCTTTTAAGGCTTTTTGTTCGCTTAATTTAAATGTAAAGAGTTTGTTTAATAGGATTGCTATTCCAAAGGCAATGATTACTTCTATCCAAGATAGGGTGGTAATATTGTCGGTAATTAATAATGGTTGTTGCAAGGTAAGCATGGCTATGAAGTGCATTAACCAAATACAACTTGCCATTGTTATTATACTAGTGCAGATCCAGAGCGATCGCCATTTTGGTAATAATTCAGCAGAAAGTCGTTCTACTAAATTGATAGATGTATAAGCAGCTATAACCGCAGCTATGAAAAGCATGAGGATGAGGATAGGTTGATTATTACCAACAATCATTGAGTATACCAAGATAAGCTGTTGTGATTATAGTAGAAATTTTCTTCTTGGGTGCAGACACTGCACCTTTACAAACAAAGGGAATAGGAAATAGGGGTGTTGCTGATTAAGAGTATGATTTTGTTTCACGCAGAGGCGCAGAGTCTACAGAGAGTAAGAGTTTGAAATCATTGATTTTTGAATTTCATACCCTAATTCAGCAACGCCGAAATAGGGAATAGGAAACAGATAAGAAACACTCATTTGCACCAGTTTAAAACTCAGTTAAAAAAAGATGTTTTTCAACATGAGTTTTTTCTGTTCCCTGTTCCCTTATTCTCAGACAGGAACAACAAATTTTTCACTTCCAGCTAAATCAAAAGCTGCGTGAATAACTTGTAAAGCTTTCACACCTTCGTCAATAGCCACAACACAACTAATTTTGATTTCTGAAGTGGCAATCATTTGAATATTGATATTATTTCGAGCTAAAGCTGTGAACATTTTAGCAGCTATTCCTGGTTGTCCTACCATACCAGAACCAACGATACTCACTTTAGCGATCGCACTATCTAATATTACTTCGCCCCAACCAAAATCTCCTGCTACTTGTGTAAGTTTTTGTTGGGCATTTTCTACATCTATTTTGGCGACAGTGAAAGCAATATCCCGACGCGGTACACCATCTAATACTCGACAACGTTGGGATTGAATAATCATATCTATACTAATATTACATTCTGCCAATAATCCAAATAATTTTGCTGCCATACCCGGACGATCTGGTAATTGTCGAATCGCAATCCGGGCTTGGTTCATATCTAAAGCCACACCGCGCACAGCAGGAGCTTCCGTAGTAGGAGCGGGGAGAGACGTAGAGGAAGAATTAATTTCAAAAGTGTTGCAGAGGGCTATTATAGCGCGATCGCAATCTACAACATCAACGACACAACTCACCTTGACTTCACTGGTAGAAATCATCTGAATATTCACACCAGCCGCAGCTAAAGTTTTAAACATCTGCGCTGCTACTCCTGGCCTCCCAATCATCCCTGCGCCGACAATGCTCACTTTTGCTGTATCTTTCTCAACAATAACTTCTGCTTCATCTGAACTAGGATGATTTCTCAATACTGGAGCTATAGCCGATGATACAGCTTCCGCCCGTTTTAATATTGATGTATTTACTGTAAAAGCAATGTCGTTACTATTACCTTCATGAATAGATTGAATAATTAAATCCACATCAACATTTTGCTGGGAAATTTCTCCAAACAACTGGGCTGCTATTCCTGGTTTATCAGGAACACGCAATAAAGCCACCTTAGCCTGTTGGATATCAAATTCTACAGCATCCACAGGACGGGCTAATTCTAAGTTTACTAATGGCCGATCTTGTCTTGGTGGCGTTGTTACCCAAGTTCCCGGTTGATCTGTCCAACTAGAACGTACCACCAAAGGAACGCCATAATTACGGGCAATTTCCACAGCCCGAGGATGTAATACTTTCGCGCCTAAACTAGCCAATTCCAGCATTTCATCACTGGTGATTTCTGTTAATAATTGGGCTTCGGGAACAAGCCGGGGATCTGTAGTTAATATCCCTGGCACGTCTGTATAAATTTCACAAAAATCTGCACCGATAGCTGCTGCTAAAGCTACTGCTGAAGTGTCAGAACCACCACGTCCTAAAGTTGTAATTTCTAATTCTTCTGTGCTGCTAATTCCTTGAAATCCAGCCACAACAACAACTTTACCACCCTTGATATGCCGCATCAAGCGTTCTGTTTCAATATGTAAAATTCGGGCGCGGCTATGTTCGGCTTCGGTAACAATACCTACCTGAGCGCCAGTCATAGAAATCGCTGGTTGGCCAATTTCCTGTAATGCCATACTTAATAAGGCAATGGTAACTTGCTCTCCTGTGGAAAGCAGCATATCCATTTCCCGACGGTTAGGGCTTTTAGAGATATCATTAGCTAGTTTAACTAAGCCATCAGTGGTTTTCCCCATCGCTGAAACCACTACGACAACAGAGTTTCCAGCTTTGACAGTTTTTTCAACCCTACTCGCAACAGCTTGAATTCGTTCAACTGAACCAACAGATGTACCACCGTATTTCTGAACTATGAGCGCCATAATTTTACATTTAATCAATATGTGATTGCTTTAATCAATACTTCCGTCGGGAAGCATTAAAATATTACAAGTTATTTAGATTACTAAAATATCAGAAACAGCGATAGCTATGCTAGTCTTCGGCAACGCTCAAACCAGAGAATTTAAATTTTGTGATGATTAATTTTTTAATCTTTAACAAAAAATTAACCCATTACCGTACCTTTCTTAACTTTTTTTGACCAATTACTATACATACTTACATCTAGGGAACAGCATTATTGACCATTCATTAATTAATGCTACACCCCTCAAACATGGACAAACATAAAAAATTCCTAGCTGGAGATATTCTTCTATCTATCCTGCTAGGTTTATTTTTATACTATCATCGGCTGTCATCCAGTTTTTTAACCAAAACGACCATTTACATAGTCAGCCGTTCTTTCCTGGACGGGTTGATCAAAAATGATCTCAGTTTTGTTAAACTCTACCAATTCGCCCAAATACATAAATGCTGTATAGTCAGATACACGGCTTGCCTGCTGCATATTGTGGGTAACAATCAAAATAGTTACTGTTTTTTTAAGTTCAGTAATTAACTCTTCAATACTAGCAGTAGCTATGGGATCTAAAGCAGATGTTGGCTCATCAAATAGAATAATTTCCGGATCAGTTGCCAAAGCCCGCGCGATACATAAACGCTGCTGCTGACCACCAGAAAGATTAAAAGCTAAATCATGTAATCTATCCTTAACTTCATTCCACAACGCTGCATTATGTAACGCTTGCTCTACTTTTTCATCAATAACTCTCCGCCTAGATTCACCTCTTACCCGCAAACCATAAGCCACATTCTCATAGATTGACTTGGGAAAAGGATTAGGTCTTTGAAATACCATACTAATCCGCATCCGGACTTCAATAGGGTCAATTTTCTTACCTAGTAAATTAATACCATCTGGTTCTAAGGCAATTTCCCCTTGATAGCGATTTCCTGGATACAAATCGTGCATTCGATTGAAACAACGTAACAAAGTAGTTTTGCCACATCCAGAAGGTCCAATCAGTGCTGTTACCTGCTTTTCACCCACGGACATATTAATGTCTTTCAGGGCGTGGACTGTGCCACCATAGTAAAAATTCAGGTAATTAACAGAAGCTTTGATTGGTCTTTGTAAAGTTGCGGATTTTGTTTTTACCATTTGATTGTTTTGCGGATACGATAACGGATATACATGGCGACAGAGTTCATAGCCAAAGTAATAAAAATGAGGATGATACCTGCGGTAGCTGCATTCACTTGAAAGTCAGCCTGGGGACGAGATATCCAATCAAACATTTGAATAGGCATGACTGTGAAGGGCGCAAGTAACCAAGAAAAAGAAATATAAGGAAACTGCCCTGTAACTGGTGGTTCTGGTAAAAAGGCAATAAATGTTAGCGCCCCAATGGTAATTAAAGGTGCAGTTTCACCAATGGCTCGCGCCATAGCGACAATAATTCCTGTGATAATTGTCCCTGTTGAGTAAGGGAGAATATGATCCCAAATCATTTGCCACTTGGAAGCACCGGCGGCATAAGCAGCTTCACGGATACTATTGGGGATAGCTCGTAAAGCCTCACGGGTAGAAACAATTACCACTGGTAAAACTAATAATGCTAGGGTGAACCCAGCCGTCACCACGCTTTGCCCAAGATTTAACCCATAAACAAATACTCCTAAAGCCAGAAGTCCGTAAATAATCGAGGGAACTCCTGCGAGGTTGGTGACGTTAATTTCAATTAAATCAGCAACCCAGTTTTTTCTGGCATACTCTTCTAAGTAAATTCCTGATGCTATCCCTACAGGAATGGCTACTGTTGCCGTTACTAGCATGACTAGCAGAGTTCCTACCCAAGCGGAAAGGATACCAGCTTCTTCCGGTTTGCGACTAGGAAAGGAAGTTAAAAATTGCCAGGAAAGTCGAGGTAAACCATCACTAGCTAAGTCAAATAACAGTGCTACTAGTGTGACAATACCAATCAGCATTGACAAAAAGCCAATGATGTTGAAAATATATTCCGATCGCTTATTACGGGCAATAGTCTTGCGGACTTGCTGAATATTCAGAGTTGTCATGTAAATAATTGATAATTGACAATTGACAATTGATAATTAATTGTTCTCTAATTAATAAATTTCTCGATAACGTTTGGTGAGAAGATGACCTATGACGTTGAAACACAAAGTCATTAGCACTAGAGTCAGTCCGACTGCAAAGATAGTTTCGTATTCTAGACTGCCATGAGGTAAGTCTCCCAGGCTGACGGAGACAATATAGGCTGTCATGGTTGCGGCTGGTTCTAATGGGTTTAGGGTGAGGTTGGGTTGACCACCTGCGGCGATCGCAACTATCATAGTTTCACCTGCTGCACGAGAAATCCCTAAAATGTAAGCTGCTATTATTCCAGAAATAGCCGCTGGTAATACCACTCGTAAGGCTGTTTGTAAACGGGTAGCCCCAGTGGCATAAGAACCCTCACGCAGATGTGTGGGAACTGCACGCATAGCATCTTCGCTCAGGGAACTAACGTAAGGAATGATCATCACACCGATAACTAGTCCCGCACTCAACATACTAAAACCAGGCAAAGCCGGCAGAATTTTTTGTAATAATGGTGTGACGAATAACAATGCAAAATAACCATAAACTACTGTAGGAATGCCGGCTAGTAGTTCTAAGGCTGGTTTAACTATTTCCCTGATTATGGGAGGAGCAAATTCACTGAGGTAAATAGCAATAATTGTTCCCAATGGTATTGCTACTAATAAGGCCACAACTGTGGTGACAAAAGTTCCCGAAACAAGTGGCCAAATACCGTAATGTTTGTCATCAAATAATGGTGTCCATTGGGTATCAGTTAAAAATTCCCATAAAGATACTTTCTGGAAAAATAGAATGGATTCATAAAGCAAAATACCAATAATTGCGATTGTAGTTGCGACTGAGGAAAGTGCAGCTAAAAACAAGATAGATTCAATTGCCCGTTCTCGTAAATCCCTTGTTATTTTTGGCGAAAACTGAGTTTGCTTGGCATTAATCATGTTAGAAATTGGATCTCAGATGATGACTTGAGATAAAGAAAAGTGTGATATCGTTGCTTTATTCTGAGTTGTAGAGACGTTCCATGGAACATCTCTACAGTATTTATTTGATACTAGATTTATTCTTTAGCTTCACGACGCATTAATTCGTCAATCTTTAAACCAACTGATTCTTTACCACCAAATATGCTACCAAATCTCTTTTTATTGAAATGGCCTTGAGCAGTAGTGTAAGCTGAATTTGGTAAAGCTACATATCCTACTTCTTTCACTAACTTAGGTGCATTCCGTAAGTAGAATTGGATAAACTGCTTCACCTCTGGTTTATTAGCAGCCTTGTCACTAACATAGATGAATATAGGGCGGGATAATGGATTGTAAGTACCGTTTTTTACAGTTGTTTCCGAGGGGGTGACACCATTAACTGATACTGACTTGAGTTTGTTTTTGTTTTCTGTGTAATAAGCAAAACCAAAGAAACCAAGGGCGTTTTTATCGCGAGCAACACCTTGTACAAGTACGTTGTCGTCTTCACTGGCTGTGAAATCACCCCGGCTAGACTTGGATTTACCAACAACAGCTTCGGTAAAGTAGTCAAAAGTTCCCGAGTTAGCACCAGGTCCAAATAACTTCAAAGGTGCATTAGGAAATCCCGCACGGACTTGATTCCAGTTATTAATTTTGCCCTGTGCGCCTGGTTCCCAAATTTTCTTGAGTTCAGCGACTGTCAGGTTTTTAGCCCAAGTATTGCCGGGGTTAACCACAACTGTTAAAGCATCATAAGCTACTGGCAATTCAACGTAGCGAATACCAGCTTTTTTGCATTCATCAATTTCTTTTTGGAGAATGGGACGGGAAGCACCAGAGATATCTGTTTCACCGCGACAGAATTTTTTAAAGCCACCACCAGTACCAGAAACACCAACGGTAACTCTAACTTTACCTCTTTGCGATTTTTGGAATTCTTCTGCTACTGCTTCGGTAACAGGGAACACGGTACTAGAACCATCAATCTTGATTGTACTCACACTTTGGGAGAAAACCGCAGACATTGACACAGCCAAGGTGGTGGTCATCAATGAAATTGCACCTAAGGCTTTTAAGCTGGTAAGCTTAAGATTAACTCTGTTCACAAAAAACTCCTAAATTTATGGGACTTAATATTTCGCTCAATAGCTCCGAAAAATCAACGGTTCTATTCAATTAAGAAACGATGAAAAATTATATGTACAATGTATAAATTCACAGAACAAGGTAATCTAGCAATTAACTTGTGGTTAGATAAAGGTTAATTTTTAGTGAATGTTTGGTAAAGTTTAATATAGATGTTTAATGACATACTAAGGTTTAAAATTAGCAAATCTGTATCAGGCGGTTTTGAGCCTCTGTACCAAAATCCACAATCTAAAATCCCAAATTACTATGACTCATTCTACAGATATTGCCACCTTAGCTCGTTGGATGGCCGCTGATTTTAGCAATCAAGCCCAAGTTTTTGAGAATCCGGCTTTTTATGCCCATATCCGTGTATGTATGCGTCCCCTCGATTTTGGGGTATTATCAGGGGTAAGTTTGTTTGTGGAACAAGCTTATGACTATATGCTGAATAAGCCTTATCGGGTGCGGGTGTTAAATTTGCTGACGGTAGGGGATAAAATTCATATTGAAAACTATACTGTCAAGGAAGAAAAAGACTTTTACGGTGCTTCCCGTGATTTACCAAGATTGCAGACTTTAACGAGCGATCGCCTAGAAAGACTCTGTGGTTGTAACATGATCGTAGAGTGGAGTGATCACAAATTTAAAGGCACAGTCGAACCTGGAAAGGGCTGCATTGTCATCCGTGACGGGCAAAGAACCTATTTGGATAGTGATTTTGAAATTGATGGCGAAAAGTTCATCAGCCGCGATAGAGGACGAAATCCCGACACAGATGATCATGTTTGGGGTTCTGTAGCAGGTCCTTTTTACTTTCTCCGTTGGGGGAATTTTGCCGAAGAGGTGAAATTAAATCCTTAATATCCAATGTTGGACAGGCTTTTTGTCTGTCCAATCTGTGAAAAAAATGAATATGCAAAAAAATTTCTCCTAGATGGTGCAATTTGGCAAAAATGGTGCTAATATAGGTAATTGTGAGTGCGGCGACATAGCCAAGTGGTAAGGCAGAGGTCTGCAAAACCTCCATCCCCCGGTTCAAATCCGGGTGTCGCCTTTGAGAAAAACCAACGAAAATCAAGCAATTCAAGGCTTTTAGCAATAAGAACAGGGAGGGGTATCATGCTCCTCCCTTCATTTTTTGGGGTAAGTTTGGGGTAAATTCAGCTAGGTGTAAATTAGTGCAGTCTTTTACAGTTCAAATATGCTGATAATGTTTTATATTTAACATTGCATAGCCTAATTGACAGCATATATATGGCAGAAAAACAATTAGTTGAGTTTACCCTAGAAGATGGGCGTAAATTCTTAGTGGAAGTTGAAGAACCAGAAGATATAGATTCATCTCTGGAGAGAATCGCTTTACCATCTGGTCGCATGATTACAGAGGCAAAGCAGAGTTTTGAAGCAGCTATAGAGAATATTAAGCCCGTAGTTGCCAGCATTAGTAACAAATTTAAAGACTTGGGTCCCAAGGAAATGGAAGTCAAGTTTGGAATCAAACTCAGTGCTGATGCTGGAGCTTTCATCACTTCGGTGGGTGGAGAAGTCACCTTTGAGATTACTGTGAAGTGGAGTAATGACTAAGATTAGTAGGTTTTATGTCAACTGAAAATTACTTTCAAGTCTTTAGAAGTGCGATCGCTCGCATTTACAATAAAAACGGCAAAGTTGTAGGTGCTGGTTTTTTGGTCAGTCAGTACCATCTGCTTACCTGCGCTCATGTAGTTACAGCCGCTTTGGGTATTACCACTAATACACAAGACTCTCCATCTGAAACTATAGAGGTTGATTTTCCCCTCATTGCCCCTGGACAAAAAGTAACAGCCAAGGTTGTATTTTGGCAACCTGTGAACCCAGGACAAACTAAGGAAGATATTGCGGGATTACAAATAGAAGAGACTCTACCAACGGGTGTGAGTCCTGTACAGCTTGTCACCACATCAGATTATTGGCAGCATAAATTCCGCATCTTTGGTTTTCCCCAAGGACATGATACAGGTGTTTGGGCTGACGGTGAACTGCGTGATATTCAAGCTACTCGCTGGATACAGATAGAAGCCATTAAAGTTCCTGGGTATCAAATTGAGCCGGGTTTTAGCGGTTCTCCTATTTGGGATGAATCATTACAGGGAGTTGTAGGAATGGCTGTAGCCGCAGAGAAAAAGCGAGAAGGAGTAAAAGCGGCATTTATGATACCTACAACGGTATTATTTGAAGCTTGGAGTTTGTTGAATCAATCTATTCAGCAACAATCAATAAACTCATCTCCCTCTTTAAGTCGAGTCCAAGAAATTAAAGCTAGAGAACTGAATAAAAGGTTAGTAATTTTAGAAGGTGATTATGAAGCTGTTTATAACCAATTTAATGAAACACAAAATGCTGAAACTAAAAATCAAATACAGCGACAACTGAACAGACTTGAGCAAGAAATGAATGAAGTTATCGAAAAATTAAAAATGATCGGGTCATAAAAATTCACGGCTACACAAACAAAGTCCACTTGTGTGGACTAAAAGAAAAATCAAGAATTGGAAACCCACCTGCGTGGGTTTTGCTTGTGTAGACGCGGTTTCTAACCGCCCTTTTAATCAAGCCATCTTCGAGTTATAAAATGAAGACAGATACGATATTTTACACCTTACTCAAAAATCTCCCCAGTGTTTTATTTGAAGTTCTCGAAAAGTCACCCACACTGGCTTTACACTACGAATTTTCCTCTGTGGAAATCAAAGAGTTAGCACGTCGGATAGATGGTTTATTTTTACCCAAACCAGAATACCCACAAGATCCGATTTATTTCGTGGAAGTACAATTTCAAAGCGATGATAATTTATACTGGCGATTAATTACAGAAACGTTCCTTTATTTAAACCAGTATAAACCTCAAAAATCATGGCAAGCTGTAGTATTGTGGGCAAATAGGAATCTTGATCCTGGTATACCCTTAGCATATCAAACCTCACTCGCTGCTGGGCAAATTCATGTAGTTTATTTAGATGAATTAGCTGATACATCATCTTCAATTGGTTTAGGAATTATTAAATTAGTAGTTTCTTCTGAAGATGAGGCTATCCAAAAAGCAAGAAGTTTAATCAATTTGGTAAAAAATGCAGATGCAGAAAACAGCAGTAATCTTTTAGAATTAGTAGAAAGAATGCTGATTTACAAATTTTCATCCTATAGCCGTCAGGAGTTGGAAGCAATGTTTGGATTAACAGAATGGCAACAAACTCGATTCTATCAAGAAGTTAAGGAAGAAGTTAGAGAAGAAGTTATGGAGGAGGTTGAGGAAAAAACTAAGTTAAAAACGATCCCTAGATTGTTAAGTGAAGGGCTAACTGTAAAACAAATTGCTCGTATCCTTGAGTTAGATATCAACGTGGTGGAACAAGAAATCAA
Organism: Anabaena sp. UHCC 0204; assembly: GCF_009711975.1. Taxonomy (GTDB): domain Bacteria; phylum Cyanobacteriota; class Cyanobacteriia; order Cyanobacteriales; family Nostocaceae; genus Dolichospermum. The sequence continues at coordinate 9,206 of NZ_VIKW01000037.1, read as the reverse complement.
AAAACAAAATAGTAAATAATTTAACATGATTAATTTTCATCCTATAGCCGTCAGGAGTTAGCAACAATGTTTGGATTAACAGAATGGCAACAAACTCGATTCTATCAAGAAGTTAAGGAAGAAGTTAGGGAAGAGGTGAAGTTAAAAATGATTACTAGATTGTTAAATGAGGGGTTAACTGTAGAACAAATTGCTCGTATCCTTGAGTTAGATATCGAAGTAGTGAAACAAGAAGTAAAAAAGCAAAGTAAATAATTTTGCATGACAAACCTTCATCTATTTGTAGGGGTTTAGCAATGCTAAACCCCTGTCTATGGAATCAAATAATTAAACAATTTTCATTGTAAGTTCTGGAAGATTTTTTATAACATGGGAAAAGCTGATATTAACAAACTTAAAGCATTAGAAGAAGAATTTAATCAGATCGAAAAAGCTTATAAAGCGATTTGTGATAAATTAAATGAAACGTATGATCCTGAACTTAAAAATAAACTAATTCTACAAAAAGATCGTCTTGAAAAAGACATGGTAAACAAGGAAAAAGAAATAGAAGAATTAAAATTTTCTATTCAAAAAAATGATGAATTTTCTGCTCAACGTTCATTTTTATCATATTTAGCTAATCGTTCTCATCAAGAATTTGAACTAACAGAAGCTATTGAAAATCGAGATCCATCTCGTCTGCTAGTTTGTATAATTCATGGTGATGAACTTCAAAGCCATACTAAATTTCTAGAACGAATGCAAAATGATTTTCTTCCTCATGTGCTGGGTTTAGACCAGAATAAAACTACCGTTAAAATCAAAAAAATGACGTATTCTTCAGAACTTAAAAATCTGAATGAACTACCAAAGTTTTTATTAATGAATCTTAGAAAAACTCTTTTGACTCGAAACTCTGCATCTTTACAAGAAATTAATGAACTTTTTAATAAATCGAGTCCAATGATTGTTTATACTGATTTAGTTACTGATGATTTGCCAAAGCAAGGATTTTTAATTTTAAATAAATTGTTAGAATGTTGGCAAGATTGGCATAATCAAAATACTATTAATGAAAATGTAATAGTTTGCATCTGTGTTAAATATAAACGTATTGAATGGAGATGGAATATATTTGCTTTTTTTAAGCAATATCATTATCAACAAATAAATAAGAAAATGCGTAAACACATACAAGAATTTTCATCAATTAGTGAAAAATATAACTTTTTATCCGTTGTTATTTTATCAGAACTAGAGGCTATAGGGAGAGCAGATGTTGAAAATTGGGCTGATTGTGAACATACTAAAAATTTTGTTGGTGAAGATAAAATTCAACAATTAAAGGATAAAATTGGAGATATGTTTGATAAATGGCAAAAACAAAACTCATCTGATAGAATTCCCATGAGGTATTTAGCTGACAATTTAATTGAAATACTAGAAAATTTGCATTAATTTAAAAAGGAATTAACATGAAATTACCAATTTACACAGGTCAAGGACAACAAGCCAAAGAACTACCAAAACAACTTCCAGATTCTCCCATCTCTCAATTACTCAAACCAGAAAAATACATTGCTGATGCAGGTTTGAGAGATGCCTGTAATGTGGCATTATTATTAGGACAACCCTTATTAGTCACTGGAGAACCGGGAACAGGAAAAACTCAATTAGCTTATAGTCTTGCTTGGGAACTTGGACTTGGTGAAGTCTTGAAATTTGAAACTAAATCCACTAGCATTGCGCGGGATTTATTCTATAATTATGATGCTTTAAAGCGATTTCACGATGTGCAGACTGCTTCAGCTTCAAGTCAGATTTTAAATTATATCACTTATCAAGCGTTAGGATTAGCGATTTTACGCACCCGCAAGTTCGATGAAGTTGGAGAATTTTTACCATTAGAATTTCCTAATCATGAACCAGTGCGTTCTGTGGTTTTAATTGATGAAATTGATAAAGCACCCCGTGATTTTCCTAATGATTTACTTAATGAGTTGGAATTGATGTATTTTCGGATTCCAGAGTTAGGAAATCAAAAAATTGCCGCAGATGAAAAGTTGAAACCAATTGTCATTATTACTAGCAACTCTGAAAAAGATTTACCTGATGCTTTTCTGCGACGTTGTATTTATTATCATCTTCCTTTTCCCAAAGGTGATAAACTGAAGGAGATTATTGCTAATCGTTTAGGAATGAATATTAGTGATCCATTTTTACAATCAGCCATTGATTTATTTGAGAAATTACGTGGAAGTAGCTTGACAAAAAAACCTGCAACTGCTGAATTATTAAGTTGGATTTTAGCTTTACAAAAATTTAGTAGTATTCCAGATCATCTTTTAATTCAACTAGATCCAGAATTAGTTCTCCCTACCCTCAGTAGCTTAATCAAAACTACTGAAGACCAAAAAAAAGCCACAGAAATTATAAAAAAATGGATAACAGAACAGAAAATAACAACCTAAAATAATACAGTTGTAGTTGTAGGTTGGGTAGAACGAAGTGAAACCCAACATTTATTGGGTTTTATTCCCTATTTTGAATATCAAGAAAAAGCCAGAAAAGTTATAGAACAATGGATAGCAGACCAGAAATAAAAAATACCCCAAATTGGCTAAATCTTGATGTTTTGATAGGACTTATTGATACTCTTAGAGAAGCAGGTTATAGCATCGGAGTTTCTCAATATATCGCAGCACAGGATTTAATTCTGATTCTGATTTCCCAGGGTGAAAACTTGGATAATCCAGAGAGGTTAAGAAGTTTACTAGCTCCAATATTTTGCAGTTCACCAACTGAACAAGAAAATTTTAAACAGCATTTTGATGATTTATTTAAACCTGTTAATCAAAGTAGTTATGTTATAGAAGAAACAGCCGAAGAGAACAGAACATTTTTAGAAAAACAAACAGCCATAAAATCTCCTTATTTTCACTTAAAGTTACTGTTGATAACTATTATTTCGTCGGGAATTCCTTTATTTTTAATATTCAGTGATTCCCCTTCTGATACACCAAAACCAACCTTTACTCCTACACCAACACCAACACCAACACAGCCACCTCCAACAGAAAACACCAATATACCAGATAAAAATTCTATAGTCTGCACTGATAATTCCCCAATAAATCTATCAGAAAATCCCATTAATATCATTAACTGGCCAAGAGAAATAGCATTTTTCTTGACTCCTTCTGCTTTATTTCTAATTTCTAGAATGTGGTGGTTTTGGTTAACGCGGCAGTTGTTTCTGCGACGGTATGGAACTACAACACAACCCGAATTAGATGAGCTTACCCTGGATTTTGATATTGAACAAGACTTGTTTCCAAGAATAATATTAATGCAAATTGCTCGAAATCTCAGACGACGGATACCTGGTTCTTCTACGCAACTCGATATAGAAAAAACTATTGATGCTACTATGCGTCAAGGAGGATGGTTAAAACCTGTATATCGTAATTGTCAGAGGACTCCAGAATATTTGTTTTTGGTTAATCGCACCAGCTTTCAAGATCATCAAGCTCAGTTTATAGAAGAAATAATTGAGCGGTTGAAAAAAGAAAATGTTTTAATTATCAGCTATTTCTTTGATGATGATCCTTTAATTTGTTTTCCTAGTCAGGGAGAAGGTTCTCCTTTGAGACTAAATGAAATTATTAATAAATATGACCAGCATTATCTGATTATAGTTTCCGATACAGAGCAATTTTTTAGTATTATTAGTGGTGAATTAGAGCCTTGGATAAGTCAATTGATAAGCTGGAAATTTCGGGCTTTTTTCACACCCAAACCGACGACAAACTGGGGTTATCAAGAGTTTCAAATAGCGCGAGAGTTTAATATATTACCGGCTACACCACAAGGGTTACAGGTATTTAGTCAAAAACCTTGGAGTGAAGATAATTTAGAGCCTTTCTCTTTGCCAGAGATAGGTTTAGAGAGAGATTTATCAGCAATACCTATACCTCAAACATTGCGTACCCAAACTTATCGCTGGTTAGAACGTAATTCTCCAGAACCTGAAAAAATTGCCACTATGTTGGTTTCTCTGCGGAGATATTTGGGTGATGATAGTTTTTATTGGTTTTGTGCTTGTGCAGTTTTTCCGGAATTGCAATGGAATATTACTATTTATTTGGGTAATGTTCTGAAAACAAAAGCTGGAAAATCTCTTTTAGAAGTTTGTTCTTTGAATAATTTGGCGCGTTTACCTTGGTTTCGTTCTGGTTATATTCCAGATTGGTTGCGTGTTGATTTGATTAAACAATTGACTGAGGAACAAGAACAGGAAATTAGAAATGTATTAAAAAACTTACTCAATCAGGTTAATGAGACTTCTGGAAATTGGCTGAAGTTATTAATAGCCAAAACATCTATCAAAACTATTTCTGAAGATAGTCCATTACAAGATTATCTGTTTCTGGATTTTATGACTAAACCATCTCTACTGGATCTGAAAGTACCAGAAAAGTTTAATCAATTATTGCCAAAATCAAAAAATCCAAGTTCTCAAAAAACGCAAATCACCCGCAGAAGATTCTTGCAAATGGTTGGTTTAGGAGGTGTAGGTTTTGTTGCAGCAGTAGCAGGTAATCAGGTTTTGAAACCTAAAACTCCAGAAATTAAAAGAGCCTCTCGTACTTGTACGTTTGATGTACTAACAGTAGATGCTCAAGGAAAAATTAGTAACCGTGTTTCTAGTGAGGCAACGCTTTTTATTGAAGAGTTGGGTAATAATATAACCCTGGAGATGGTGGAGATTCCTGGTGGTTCTTTTATAATGGGTTCACCAACATCAGAAAAGGGTCGCAGTGATAATGAAAGTCCACAACATGAGGTAAATGTACCTGCTTTTGCTATGGGTAGATTTGCAGTGACTCAGGAGCAGTATCAACAAATCATGGGTAAGAATCCTTCTAAGTTTAAAGATGATGGTTCGACTGCGCTCACCAACCAACGCCCTGTTGAGAGCGTGTCTTGGGATAATGCTGTGGATTTTTGCAATAAGTTGAGTGAAAAAACTGGGCTTAAATATCGTCTACCGAGTGAGGCAGAATGGGAATATGCTTGTCGTGGAAGGACGACTACACCCTTTCATTTTGGAGAAACGATTACAACTAACTTAGCTAATTATGACGGCACTGTGACTTATGCTTCTGAGCCAAAAGGTAAATTCCGTGGAGAGACAATAGAAGTAGGTAGTTTTCCACCTAATAGCTTTGGTTTGTATGATATGCACGGCAATGTATGGGAATGGTGTCAAGCTGATTGGCACGATAATTATACAAATGCGCCTAAAGATGGTAGTGCTTGGACAAGTCTAAGCGATGGTACAAAAGTGCTGCGCGGTGGTTCGTGGGACTTCAATCCTGGAGCCTGCCGTTCTGCCCTCCGCCTCAACGTCAATCGCGATTTCGGGTACAACGTTATCGGTTTTCGCGTTGTCTGTGTTAGTGCGGCGAGGACTCTTTAGCCCTTTGCTCTCTTGCGCTTTTGCGCTCTGCTCTTTCTTCTCTTTACCCCTACGAGCGTAGCGAGACGATTTTTTTTGTCTGAATCAGGATGTCCAGGATTTTAGGATTTACAGGATAGTTTGGTCGTTTTGTTGATAGGTTTTTTGGATTCTGATTTTTATTGATTGTTTTATTGAGCTATTTCCTAGAAATATAATTGTCTGAATCAGGATAGCCAGGATTTGAGGATTTAGAGGATGGTTTGATCGTTTTGTTAATAGGTTTTTGATTCTGATTTTGATTGATTGTGTTATTGAGC
>NZ_VIKW01000037.1:0-3238 GCF_009711975.1 Anabaena sp. UHCC 0204 | reverse complement strand
TTGTGTTATAGCGGTTATCGGTAGGATGCAATACAATCTAGGGCGCAGACCCTGCGCCCCTACAGGGTTTGCAATTGGCTGACTGTATCTCACTCAAGTGCATACCGCTATATTGAGCTATGAGTAAAAATATCAAATCAAATATCCTGTAAATCCTTTAATCCTGGACATCCTGATTCAGACAAAAATTAAAATCAAATATCCCGTAAATCCTTTAATCCTGTAAATCCTGATTCAGACAAAAATTAAAATCAAGGTAAATTAATTTAACTGACCATGAAATACTATTAACAACAGCCTATAGCGGTTATCGCCCTTGATGCAATACAATAGAGGGCGCAGACCCTGCGCCCCTACAAAGTTTGCCATTGGCTGACTGTATCTCATGCAAGTGCATACCGCTATAACACCTTTCCTACTAAATATCTCCTGGACTTGTGGAGAGAAATCCAAGCTTGTCTCTACTTTGCAATACCTGTTCCTGTGATTTTGGTGACGACATCCAAAAATCAAACTGGGTGAAAAGTGCAAGATGTGAGTAAAACTATTGTAGAAAGGTCATCTTGCCTGTCACTTAACTAATTACTCTTTCCAGAGTGGTGCGACGTAGTTAACAATGGAGTAGATGTATTTTTAGTGATCTGAAATTATGCCGAGAACTCCAAACGAATATGCTGTATTTCTGCTTTTAGACAGTGGACACCGGGAAGAAGTGCGTTTTCCTACCATTCAAGAATTCCAAAAGTGGTACAGTAGTGAGCTTGTGCCAAAATCTGCTTCTCATGATTTTATTAGCGTACCGATTAAAAATATTCAGGGAGAATATATGGTGGTACGTCCGTCTAAGATTGTAGGGATTCGAGTAGAACCTGTTTTTAATTCCAGTATTGAAAGATAAAAGATGAGAAAAAACCTTACTTTGCTTGCCTTAAGTCTGGGAATTGCCCTGATAAATCCACTTTCGTTAGTTGTTGCTCAAGCTCCGACTTCACAGCCGGTCATCATACCAGTTGCTCCTCAACCATTACCGGAGGTGTTACCAGCACTCCAACCCGTTAATATCGAGACTGCTTGTGCTGCTCAAGGTTGTTTCGGTTGGGACGAACAACTTTGGGGTAAACGGGGAGATAAAAAAGCACTGTTAACTTCAATTGATCACAGTTTGCGTTATTTGGGAACGAATAAAGCAGCTACAATCTATGCTAATTACCCAATTCAGGGAATTACCCTAGATCGAGTGCGTCGGAGTTTAGTACGCTTTCGGCAACTGGTGGTTAGTTCTCAGTCAGCAGCCCAATTGCAAGCTGCTGTGCGTCGAGAGTTTGTTTTTTACCAGTCTGTAGGCAACGATGGTAGGGGGACTGTTAAGTTCACGGCTTATTATGAGCCTGTGTATACTGCCAGTCGTACCAGAACTTCAGTATATAAATATCCTTTGTATAGAGTCCCACCTGATTTTAAGGAATGGGCGAAACCTCATCCCAAACGGGTTGATTTAGAAGGAAAAGATGGTTTATTGGGGAATAAAAGTAAGTTACGCGGATTAGAAATGCTGTGGTTCCGCGATCGCTTTGATCCCTACATGATTCATATCCAAGGTTCTGCCCAAATTAATTTAACCAATGGAAAGAAAACTTCCGTCGGTTTTGCGGGAGGAACAGAGTATCCTTGGACGAGTATCGGTGGAGAATTAGCAAAAGATGGTAAATTGCCACTTAGCGGTTTAACTATGCCTAAGTTGATTAGTTATTTCCGCCAAAATCCCAAGGAGTTGAATAATTATTTACCACGCTGGGAAAGATTTGTTTTCTTTCAAGAAACTAACGGAACACCAGCAACAGGCAGTATTAACGTTCCTGTAACCACAGATCGTTCTATTGCTACAGATAAATCTCTCATGCCACCGGGCGCACTAGCAATGATTATTAACTCATTCCCCTATCCTACCAGTCGTGGCAAGTTGGCAGCTCGAAGAGTTAACCGTTTTGTCCTAGATCAGGATACAGGCAGTGCGATTAAAGGACCAGGAAGAGTAGATTATTTCATGGGATCTGGTAAATTAGCAGGCGATCGGGCCGGTATTACAGGTGGCAATGGTTCACTATTTTATTTACTACTGAAAGAATAGGAGGTAGGGGCGCAGTCCCTGCGCCCAATCAGGAGAAAGAGGGAAGAAAAAAATTTTTCCCCTGTCCCTCTTCCCATTCCCTAATACGGTGGATAACCAAATTCATCATCATCTGCATACACATAGGAATTGGTAACACCAGTCATTTCTACCTTAGAAATTTCTGGTTTAATCACTTCCTTACCAAATTCTTTGTATTCCTCAAAAGTCTTACAAATTATTTCCGACTCAGGGGAATCTGAGGCAATCATATAATCAGTTAAAGTTGAAACTGTGGGATGTTTATAATCTACAGTTGAAGCTACCAAAGCAATATTAGGTTCAATTCCTCTTTCTTCACATTCAATAATTGGGCAAAAAATCCCATGAGCATGAAATAAAGGACCCTTTGGAGTTACAGGTTTCTTGTGAAAACCAGCATAAGCTTTTTCTAATTCTCCAGCAAAACCACTAGTAATTCGCCCTTGTTGATATTCAGCATAATTTTTACCAAAACTAGCACCGGCTGAACCACTAAGAGTTAATTGCAGAGGTGATTGATGTAAAAACTTTTTATCTTCACCTACCAAAAAAATCAGATGACGGGTAAAAATCTTAAATTTAACTTTATCCGCTAAAAAAGCATCATAATTATCCTTAAATGTCCCTAATTTCATCCCCGTTTCTCGGTCTTTCACAGATAATGGACCACGACGCACAATTACTAATCGGGGAGTAGTGCTAATAAATACCGTTTCCACTCCCGAACTAAATTCATGGTCTACCTGTTGCCAATTTTCATCTGGTTGAAAACCAACAGCTTGAGCATTATCCCGACTAATTGCTAGACCATAACTCTGTAAACCATCTGTACCATAACGAGGGTTAATCATCAAACCCCAGGGCAGGACTTGGGAAGGTGGGGCGTTAAATTTTTCGTCTTCAAAATCGAACTTAGCAGATGCTTTCATCACTTTTAGAATAATAAAGTGTTTAGTTTTACTAGTCTATCTTTTTTACTATTAATTGAGAACATCAAGCACTCTGAATTAGATTTTAACAACTTCAGTTTATCTATATAAAAACAAAACCCCCTCTAAATGAATAGAAGGGGCATTGTTGTAAAATATA
>NZ_VIKW01000036.1 GCF_009711975.1 Anabaena sp. UHCC 0204 | reverse complement strand
ATTGATAGTATCAATGCAATTACGCCATTAAACAGAAATTTGAATTTTATGGATTTTAAAGAAGTTAAAACTCATGATCTTTTTGATTTTATGTCCCAAATAAGTCTGGAAATGTCCTCGGAGTATGACCGTATTCAAAAACGTGCTACTATATAGCGGTTATCGCCCTTGATGCAATACAATCGAGGGCGCAGACCCTGCGCCCCTACTGAGTTTGCGATTAGCTGACTGTATCTCACAAAGAGTGCATACCGCTATAATATGATTTAATATTAGAAAGGCAATTTCGTAATTAAACGGATCTTTGAATTTTATGGATATCGCACCTAATCAATCATCAACTCAATTTTTATCTTCAGAAGAATCAGCCCAAGTTGATGCAGCTTTGTTGTCTTCTCCGGAAAAGTTTTTAACTAGATTGACTATTTCTTCTTTGAGAATTTTACAACATATTGCTAAGGAATATGAAGTTCCTATTGAGGAGTTAACCACAAAACAAATTATTACTTGGTTTGAAATAGATGCAAAAGTTAGGCGAGAATATGGAGTTGAGGAGGCGTTTTTGAAGTGGTAGGTAGTTAATAATTGGTAATTTTTAAATAATAAAAAAAGCACTTGGAGAAAGTGCTTTATAAATTAATTGGTTTTTATAGTTAGTACATCATGGCGTTTTCAAACGATTAAAAATTAAGAACAAGCTGGTTTTATCTGCTTTTTTAATTTTTAATTATTAATTCCGCCCTGCGGTACTAGTTGTCAAGAATTGTAATTATTAGTTCTAGAAGGGGTACGCGCACCTGCTACTGCTCCGATTAAAGAAGCAACTAAACCTAAGAGAGAACCAAAGACAAACCACCACAAAGTTCTCGAAGTTGCAGCCGCAATATCACGGGTCTGTTCGGCAGTCAAGACGGGTATATTCGGCGTTACCAAATTGCCTTGTAGCTGTAGTTGATTAATAAGATCTGCTGCATTATAAGCAGCTACACCAAAAGCACCTAATACTCCATTTGCTAATAGAAAGGAGCTAAATGCTAGAGTTGTTGCCCAAAGAATTGCACCATTTAGTAGTGCTGTATCTTTGTGCATTGGACCACAAGCACGGGTTGTTATCCAACCGCCAATAAATAGGGACAATAGTAAAGCAAGTGTTGACCAAATTCCAACATTACTAATAATATTAGGGGTAATTGTTCTCGGTGCGAATGATTCAGCAATTGTTTCTGTACCCAGGGCGCTAAAAAAGGAACTCAAGATTAGTTGAGTTGCTAAAGCTACTAACACACCAGAAATAATAGGACCCCACCGCACACGGTCCCGATATTCAGTGACTCGACTAGCTACCAAAGACTCAGGAGGACTAATTTCCTCACCTACCCGATTTACGTATGACATAGCTATTTTTCTCCCTTGCTATTGCAGCAAAGTTGCTCAGGTATTGTATATTTTTTGAGAAAAAACCCTGGTTGGGAATTTTTTCTTCTCAACGCTCTTTTTTATGCTTATGTTTAAAATTAAATCGCTAATTATGATTTTAAATATCTATCAATAGAAAGACTTGTTTACTCTTTCTTTGGTCATAAATTGACTAGATAAGCTTAATTGATAAATTAAAAAATCAGGGAAATATTAACGAATTTTGACGGCTGTCCCTGTGGCTGTAATTACTAATAAAACACCAGATTGATCAACATTAATTGTGCCGGTGTCAACGGCGATACCAATGACAGCATCTGCGCCTAAACGTTGCGCTCTTTGTTCTAATTCTTCCATTGCTTTTCGTTGTCCTTCTTCAAATAACCGCTCGTAGCTACCGGTGCGTCCACCAACAATATCTCGAATACTCGCTAAAAAATCTCGTAAGAAATTGCTACCATAGACAACTTCTGCTGTCACAATACCTAGATATGATTGAATTACAGCGCCTTGAATAACATCAGTAGTAGTTAGAAGCATAAATTTAATAAAAAGAAGGACTAAGCCATATTTTGATTTTCAGTTTTACCTTATGCACTTGCAATCTGCTCTGGCTGTGGTAAGGTTTCTGACAATTTAAAAATAACATATATTATATAGTTAGTCATAAGTGAGATGGAAATTTATGAAATTCTGGGTCAATCAAGATATTTGCATGATTATTTGTCCTTATTGCTTGGCGAAGGTATTAATTCATTGCTATAATGGTGTGTCAAGTTATTTAATAAATTATTAATATTCTGTGAATGTGAATAAATACGCATTACAAAAAGAGATATTTTTGTTTTAATGTACAAATAAAAATAATTTAACAGACTGTAGGAAATTTTACTATGTACAAAAAAACATCATTTGTGTTAACTGTCTTATTATTAGGATGTTTTGTTACTAGTACACCTGTAGTAGCACAAACCGATGTATTAGTTGCACAAGCTAAGAATTCAGAGTTGAAAAATTTGATAGAAGAGGGAAAAAGACTGGTAGATTCTGGAGATTATAATGGAGCGATCGCTGTTTATCAAAGAGCCGCTAAGTTAGATCCCAGGAATGCCAGAATTCATGCAGGTGTTGGCTATTTATATACACAACAAGGGAATTTTCCCTTAGCCTTAGCTGCTTATCGGCGAGCGATCGCTATTAATCCTAATAGTAGTGATTTTTACTATGCTGTTGGTTATATAAAAAGTAACACAAGAGATAACAACGGCGCAAAAGAAGCTTATCGTCGTGCTATCCAATTGAATCGTAATAATATCAACGCTTATCTAGGATTAGGAGTTGCTCAAACTAGTTTAGGTGATTATAAAGCAGCTATGTGGGCTTATGAACAAGCAATTAATCTTGATAGAAATAATCCTCGTATCTATGAATTAATGGGTACAATGTTCAAGCAGCGACGACAAACTACACAAGCCAACAGTGTTCTTAGAAAAGCATTAGATTTGTATCGCCGGGGAAATGATACAGAAGGAGTAGGACGGGTACAAACAATGCTGGGACAAATAGGTGGTTAGATGTAGTTATTAAAATATCTAACTCAAATTGCTGTGATTTTATTCCACATTCCGCATTTCAATAAATAGTATGAAGTGCGGAATGTTTACATCTCTAAGGGTTAAGTTAGATCACTATTTATTTGTCATTAGATTCTTTTTTTCTCTACTCATATAAGTTACATTTTGTCAAAATAATTTAGATCATTTCCCCTGACTGCACTCATGGCTGTAAATGAAGTTATGAATGTTTGTTTTCGTTATTGGAAGGAACAGGGAACGGCTGATAATTTATCTGGTTTGATGAACTTTCAGGATTTTCAAGAATTGATGGATGTGCCGCAATATTTAGCTGTGGAAAAGCAGTATAAAAAATGAATTATGAACAGCATTAATAATTATGTTCGATAATTTACTGTAGGAAGATGACGACCTATATAGCCAATAATAATTTTTCCTGGCTGCAATGGAAAGAAATGAATCCGCCAATTACAAAACCTTAATTTAATATGACGTTCAAATAAACGTTCCTCATCATCAGGACAAGTAAATAGTCTTTCTTGTCCATATTTGTTTAAAGTTGGTTCACTTTCTCCAGATTCATCAAGAGAATAACCTGTGACACTAAATCCTCCACTTTTCCAATTTTGACAACATTTCTGAAGTTCAATTAGGGTTTTATATACTGGTGCTAATTCTAATTGTCTACATTGAATATTTTTTAACTGTTTGCTGACATGATCACAAAATTCTAGATTAGGAAATAACTCTTCTTTTCTATCCCAAATATCCTCACCATCAGTAATAGATGCTTGAATTTGCCCTTGTATCCATTCAGTATGATCTTGAACATGAATATTACAACTAGCGTGACGAATTTCTAAAATTTTTCTATCTTCTTCACCATTTTCCGTATATTCTAGGTAGTTGATTTCCAAGTTGCTTAAATTCCAGCATTCATCTGATATAAAACTAATTGCTAATGTATTAATTCCTAATATATCAAGTAAATAAGCAATACCTAATCCAACTGCAACTATTCCTTGATAATAAAATTCTGATAATCCTTGATTATTTTCAATATCTTGAATTTCTGAATTGATAATATTCGTGGAAAAAGGACTTCCTGTAGCTAAAGTTTTAATAAAAATCTGTTCTTCTTTTGCTACTTCTTGATCATTTAGCCAGCTACGTAAAGGATATTCATGGGCAAGTATAGTTTTATAAAAATCATATTGAGTACGAAGATAAACTTTTACTCCTTGAGATTTTACTGCTTTAACAGTTTTAATGAAGTTTGACATCCATTCTCGTGCTGTTTGCTGATCATAAGCAGGATTTTGTAGAGAGAGTTCATTTAATATTAAGTCAATTTCCACAATTTACTCTCCCGCAGGTTCTAACAAAATATCCAAACTTTTTTCCCACTCATCAAAAAATCCATCAGGCCATCTATCAATCCTGCCATTTCGATCAATGCGTGGTGAAATAACTTTTGTAAAAGCTTGTTTTTGTTTTTCTTGACGTTGTAAATAATGTAATTGCACATCTTCTGGTTTAATTTTCCCTCCATGAACAGCTAAACGAATACCATTTAAAACATGATCACTATGGGTTTCTATCACCACTTGAATACCACAACTAGCTGCTAATGCTAATAATTCTCCCATTTTTGCTTGTCCTCTAGGGTGAAGATGTGCTTCTGGATTTTCAACTAGAATTAATGTACCAGGAGGGGATGCAAGTACAGCTACAATAATTGGTAACGTGTAGATAATTCCAAATCCTACATTAGTAGAACGATAACGGTTACTATCTCCAGAACCACACCGTATATTTATGACACCCATATCGAGGCTTGATTTAATTTTGAAGCGTGTACCAGGGCTAATTTCTCCCATCCATGCTTCTACTTGATCTATTAGTTTTAAGGATAGAATTTCTGGACCATCATACTGGGATTGGGAAAATTTTACATTTGGATGACTTAATTTCGTATCAAAAATATCCTTACTTTCATTAATTTCTAAGAAATGTATAGTATATTCGCATCTATTACCTAACGTTCCTAGACGTTGTACTTTGTCATAAGATATTTTATTAAAAGCTCTTGAACCTATACGTTCTGCTGGAATATAATGGAAATTTTTCGTAAATAGGCTAGTTTGATAAACTTCATCGTTTATTTTTGAAAAAAGATTAATAAAACTATTATCCAAATTTTCTGTTTCTTGAAATTTCCATATTCCTTGTTTTCCATCTGACCAAACAATATCGAAAATTATAAAATCTTCTTTTTTTGCTCCTTCAAAAAGAGCATCTTTTACTGTCCCAATATTAACTAAATCACCATTCAGCGTTAGTCCATTTTCTGGTAATAATTTCTGTAAATAAGACTGACGCAGTAAAAGCAATGATTGTAGAATTGAAGATTTACCGGTACTGTTCAAACCAGACAGAAGTGTTAAAGGTTTGAATGGAAGTAACTGCTCTTGAAAAGGTTTGAAGTTTTGCAATTTTATGGAAACAATCATGAAAGTACCTCTTGAATTATTTTTTCTATAATGCTGAATCGGTATTGAACCTTTTCAGATGCCTGTGAAATAGATTTTAGAAAAATTTTGTCATTATCCATATTATCAATAAATTTATTGATTAATTCTTCCCGTTTACTTATTAATATTTTCATTTGTTCATCATTTAATTTACTAATATTTACAGACCAAGCCTCAAACAAAGCCTTATTTATTGGATATTGCCGTTTTTGGGATGTAGATATTTTACGAAAAGCATCTTTATTAAAGAGATTCCAAGCAGCAATCATAGTTCGTTGAAAATTATTTTCAATTTGATTTAAATCAGTTTCTGTAAGTCTATTGGTTTTAGATAGTGCTTTGGTTAAAAAAGTATCTCTATTATTACTGTATTCTTCGTAAGGAGTTAAGGTAAAAGCTAGAAAACCAAGTATAAATTCTCGATCTTCCATCCGCATTTTTCGTTTTTTGTCTAGTTGAACTACTTGCAGAAATTCGGAAGATCCAGCAAGTTTAGTTAAAAATTTTGTTCCCTTACCAGGATTGAGAGCATGACGTAGTTCTTGAGGAGATAGAGCTAATCCTCCCGTGTTAATACGTTTAAAAATATTATACTTAATTTCTGGCGGTGTTCCTTTTTCAATTAAATATACTGTTAGTTGAGTTTCTTCAAGACGACGTTGATATCGGCGATCAATTTCATCAAAGGTTTTATCTTTGAGATGGGTAAGATACTCTAACCCAGAAAGTTTTAGTTCTTTGTCAAGCATAAACCGTTTTAGTGCGAATAATCTTTGTAATCCATCTACTACTAACCATTTATCTTCATTAGTAGCATCTATATAAAATGCTGGTATAGGAATACGAATTATTATAGATTCTATTAACCTACTTTGAGCATCTTCTTGCCATATATCGGCATGACGCTGGAAATCAGGTGCTAAGTCAAGTTCTTCTTTATTTATTCTCTTGAGTAATAGCTCTATCGTAGGTTCTTTCGTGCTAATATTAATCTGATCGGGGTCATATATGAAAGTATCTTTCTCATATTGTTGATCATTACTATCTTCTACATCTAAATTTTTATCATCAAGTAATTCTGTGTTGTTATCATTCAAATCTATCACGGCATTTACTCCTTACTAATTCTATTTATATCTTCTCCCACTTCTCGTAAATCTAAAATTGATACTATCGCATTTTTAACCCAAAATCCAAATAATATTAAGCTTCCGGTTCAACTCCCAAAGCACGCAATTGTGCTGCCAAGCGATTTGCTCTTTCTTCACCAGTTAATAACAAATTACCTTGCAAATCCCACCACCGCAACCAGGGTAATTCCATATTTTTATATTCTCCCTGCCATAAACCCAACTCAATACCCATAGTTGTAATTGGATAATGTCCTCTTTCATTTGCTGTTAATAACTGATATTGTCCACCAATTAATTCATAAACTTCTACACTTGCTTTATTCACTTCATAAATGCCATAAAAAGCGGGTTTAATGACTTGTTCATAAATCCAGAATTTACCTTTCCAAGGCGTTTTATCTCGCTCTTCTGCACCATTTCCAGAAACAAATTCTAACACAATTAATGGCGAAATATATTCTTGCCACAGTACATAGGAACGTCGGGTTTTACCATTGAGTAAAGGTGGGACATTCGGGACATAATACCAGTCTGGGGCTTCTGCACCTTTTTCTGGTGGCTCGGTAATACGCCAATAGATACCGCAATCTTGACCTATAGTATATTGTTCATCTGGATGGAGTTTTTGTAATACTTGTGTGATGGACTCTGTTAGTAGAATGCTTTGGGGATGTGCCTGGAAATTTTTTACAAAAGTACCGTTAGAGTCTGGTAGTTGGGTATGATCTGGAAGAGAGGTTTCTGGGTAAGGGCGTAAGTCTGGATCTTCCTGGATATCAGTTGTAAAAGTCATATATCCTCCTGCTGGTGTGAGGTTTATTCTAGTTTAGCAAAATTAGGAGGTAAAGCGATCGCACATAAGTTAATACGATCGCATTTCCTCCTAACTAACTTTCTCCACCCCCGCTAAATCCAAAATTGGTGCAATCAAATCTTCCCGCTTCACCGCCATCAAATGCACACCTTGACACAATTCCCGCGCAATTTGCACTTGTTCTGCTGCAATTTTGATTCCTTCTTCTAGAGGATGTTTCGCTTTTGCTAATCTCTCAATAATGTGTTCAGGAATATTCACACCGGGAACAGCCTTATTAATAAACTGGGCATTTTTTGCCGATTTCAAGAGAAAAATTCCCGCTAAAATTGGTTTGTTGTAACCACAAGCAATTTTATCCATGAACTTTTCTAATATTTCAAAATCAGTAATTAATTGACTTTGAAAAAATTGCGCCCCGGCTGCTATTTTCTTTTCAAAACGACTTTGCAAACCTGACCAACTTTTAGATTGGGGATCTACTGCTGCACCTGCAAATAAATCTAATGCTCCATCAGTGAGGGGTTTCTCATTAAAATCAACACCCTGATTCATGTTTCTAATTAACTGCAATAACCGCACAGCTTCCAAATCAAAAACAGGTTTTGCATCAGGATGATCACCTGCTTTTACAGGGTCGCCAGTTAAAGCTAAAATGTTGCGGATACCCAAAGCATGAGCGCCCATTAAATCTGCTTGTATTCCGATTCTATTACGATCGCGGCAAGCAAACTGACAAATCGGCTCAATACCATTCTGCAATAAAATCACCGAGGCTACCAACGAAGACATCCGCATTACGGCACGGCTACCATCAGTAATATTGACAGCATGAACCCTTCCCTTAAGAGTCGCTGCCATTTCGATGGTATGGGTGGGATCTCCTCCCTTGGGAGGTGCAACTTCGGCGGTAATTAAAAAGTCACCAGCAAGGGCGGCTTTACGGAAGTTATTAAAAGCACTGGAGCTATGGGTATCCGGCATAATGTTATCACTTCGGTTTTCTTAAAGGGTAAAACAAATTACACCTAAAAGCTTAAACCTTAGAGAGGGACAGAGAAACCCAAAGCAGCTTTCACATCTGCTAGAGTCTGATTAGCGATCGCTCTGGCTTTCTCTCCACCATCCCGCAACACAGAGTCTAAATAACCTTTATCGGCCATTACCTCCTGATATTTGTCTTGAATTGGCTTTAAAGCATGAATCGCCGTTTCTGTCAACAAAGGTTTAAATTGTCCCCAACCCATATCTGCACATTCTGCTGCTACATCTTCCTTAGTTTTTCCCGACAGCAGCATATACAAAGTTAACAGGTTATGGCATTCTGGACGATCTACATCATCAAAGGTTAAACCCCTCACCAAGTCAGTTTTACAGCGTTTAATCTTCTTCGTAATCTCCTCTGGTGAATCTAAAACATTAATCCGACTTAATTCTGAAGGATCAGATTTTGACATTTTCCGAGTTCCATCTGTCAAACTCATCACCCTTGCACCTTCTTTTCTAATTAAAGGATCTGGTAATTTTAATACAGGCGCTTTTTTCGCAAATTGATGATTAAAGCGATTGACGATATCCCGCGTTAGTTCTAAATGTTGCTTTTGATCTTCACCTACAGGCACTTTATCAGCTTGATAAAGCAGAATATCCGCCGCCATGAGTACGGGATAATCTAACAAACCAACACCGACATTTTCCCCTTGTTTAACGGCTTTTTCTTTAAACTGGATCATATCTTGCAACCAGTTCAGGGGAGTAATGCAATTTAGCAACCAGGTAAGTTCACTGTGTGCGGAAACATGAGACTGGACAAAAATACTAGAATGCTGTAAATCAATGCCACAAGCTAAATATAAAGCCGCAATGTTGTAAGTATCAGCCGCTAAAGTGGCGGGGTTATGTGGTACAGTGATGGCGTGTAAATCTACCACACAAAAGAAATTTTCATATTGGTCTTGAATTTCTACCCAGTTGCGAATCGCACCTAAATAGTTTCCTAAGTGTAAGTTACCAGTTGGTTGAACTCCCGACAAAACGCGCTGCTTACCCATAATTATCCGTTATTTATCTCCTCTTCCCCGCTTTGTAAATGGGGCGGTTACAACACTCATTTTAGTAGTCATTGGGGATTAGTGATGGGATTAATGAAAAGTATCTTTTGTCTTTTTCCGATTTTTGCCATAAGTTTATTAACAATTAATAATTTTAAACATTACCTAGTCAAGCCATTATTCAGCTAAATAAGTAGGATTTATTTTGAAAAAAACTGCTAATTCTTGAGTTTGTTTTTCTGTTAATTGGCATTTACCATCAAGAATATCTAAAACTATGAACTCACTTTCTAAGACAGCAACTAAATCTTTGGGTTGCAGATTAGATTCTTCTAGTAAAGCTTGAAGGAGTGCAATACCTTTTAGAGGAGGTATTATTTCATGTTGTTGTTCATAATCATAAACAAGAGTACCAAGAACCTGAAGATAGTCTCGATCATCTTGTGTAATATTTCTTTGATCCAAAATAGAATTAATTTGATTTTGCGTAGCAATTAATTCATCTTCATTGGTAATTGGCCGTGGCGGAAATGTGGTAATTAGCTTGATATAGTAGTTACTAGGAGTTTTTAAACCAGTTGTCATTTTTCCAATTCTCCTTATCGTATTCAGAATGAGTGAGTACAGCACGGATAAATAAAAGTTGATATTCGTAATCTATATAGGTTATCAGCCTATAATGATTACCTTTGATATTAAAAATAGTCAAGTTACCCACTAAGTCTGCTGATGGAAAAATTTGTCTAACATCATTAAAAGTTTCTAATTGAGAATCAGATATGCGCTGATACCATAGTAAAAGTCCTGATTCCGCTTGGGAGTGCTTTCCCCAAAAGTCTCTAAGTATTTTTTTGCTAATAACACGCATTCAGTTAACACAACAACATTATAGCTATTTTCAGGTAAATTTACCATATATTTTGTTTCATGTTTCAGTCGCAGATAAATTTTGTTTACTACTCTGTTTCTGATCCCTACTTCACGGATTTCTTTTCTAAAGAATCAAACTAAAAGAATCTGTACCTTTAGAGAGATAAAAACTAACTAACCCAGCTTTTATAGTTCAAGACTAAATGGGTTTTGAACTTAAATAAATATAGAGGCAGATGATTGATGAAAGCCTTATTAATCTGGCCAATAATGCCTAATTCCTTCTGGTCTTACCAGGAAACCCTTAATTTAGCTAATTTGCGGGCTACAAACCCGCCATTGGGTTTAATTACGGTTGCAGCGATATTACCCAGTGATTGGGAATTCAGATTGAGCGATCGCAATATCAGTCTAGAAACAGATGCAGATTGGGAATGGTGCGATATTGTGATCATCTCTGCAATGATTATTCAAAAACAAGATTTTGGCGAATTAATTAGGAAAGGTAAAAAGTTAGGTAAAAAGGTCGCAGTAGGTGGACCATTTGCCACATCTGTGCCAGAATTTGTTTTAGAAGCAGGAGCAGATTATTTAATTTTAGATGAAGGGGAAATCACCATTCCCATGTTTTTAGAGGCGTTAGAAAAGGGTGAAGAAAAGGGAATTTTTCGCGCTACAGAAAAACCAGATGTCACCACAACTCCTTTACCCCGATTTGATTTATTAGATTTAAATGCTTATACAGCAATGACTGTGCAGTTTTCACGGGGTTGTCCATTCCAGTGTGAATTTTGCGATATTATTACGCTTTTTGGTCGCAAACCCCGGACGAAAACACCTGAACAAATTCTTGCAGAATTAGATGTATTATATCAGATGGGTTGGTGGCGTTATGTATTCATAGTTGATGATAACTTTATTGGCAATAAACGTAATGCTAAAGTCTTTTTAAGGGAATTAATTCCTTGGATGGAAAAACGTAATTATCCTTTTGCGTTATTAACAGAAGCTTCTTTGAATTTAGCGGAAGATGATGAATTATTAGAATTGATGGTAAAAGCTGGTTTTGTTCAAGTATTTATGGGGATTGAAACTCCTGATGTAGATAGTCTAATCGGCATTAATAAACCACAAAATACTCGGAATTCCTTAGTGGAATCTTGCAATAAAATTACTAAAGCCGGATTACAAATTATGTCTGGTTTTATTTTGGGATTTGATGGGGAAAAACCAGGTGCAGGTAAACGAATTCAAGAGTTTGTAGAAGAAACCTGTATTCCCCAAGCTCATCTAAATTTACTCCAAGCTTTACCCAATACGGCTATGTGGACTCGTCTGCAAAAAGAAGGACGGTTAATGGATGGATTAGGTGAATTTGTCGGTTCTCAAAAAGCTTTGATGAATTTTGTTCCGACTCGACCAATGTCGCAAATTGCTGAGGAGTTTATTGAAACTTTTTGGAATTTATATGAACCTATGCCATATCTGAAACGGACGTTTAAACATTTTATGATGATGGAAGGTTGGCGGGCTAAATATGAAAGAACTTTAACTAAACCAGAGTTCCAATTTTTAATGTCTATTTGTTGGCGACAAGGGGTATTACGTTCTACACGGTTTGTTTTTTGGCAGCAATTAATAACAATGGCAGGGCGTAAACCTCATCTATTATATGATTATTTAATTGCTTTAGGTACAGGCGAACATTTTTTCAAGTTCCGTCATGAGGTGAAGGCAGAAATAGAATCGGAATTAGCAGAATTACAGCAACAGGAACGGCAACAAAAAGCCATTAGTTTAGAGTTAGAAACTGTGAATTGATTTGGTGTTGCCTAATGGCGGTATAATTTATATTTCGCGCAAAGAGACAAAGGGGCAAAGGCGCAAAGTTGAAAATTTGGAATTTTCCAATTTCGGCGTTGCTGAATTAGGGTATGAAATTCAAAAATCAATGATTTCAAACTCTTACTCTCTGTAGACTCTGCGCCTCTGCGTGAAACAAAATCATACTCTTAATCAGCAACGCCCAATATCGCTATCGCTGTTAATTTAAAGGACTTACACAACTCGGCACAGGTGAAAAGATAGAGACTTTCCATGGAAGGTCTCTAGATTCTTTTCTGGAGATGTCTACTATAATTAGAAATTGGGTGTTTTTGTGTGCTAAATGAAATTTATTGGTATTGATTTGGGCTGGAAGTCTCAACCAAGTGGACTATGCTGTTTAGAATTAAGAGATGGAAAACTGCAATTATTGGATTTAGATCGCCAAGACTCTATTGCAGATATCCTGACTTGGATTGATAAAAGTGTAAAATTAGACGAATCTGCTATTGTGGCTGTTGATGCCCCAACGCTGATACCCAATGCGACTGGAAGTCGTTTACCTGATAAACTTAGTCATAAATATTTTGGTAAATATCATGCTGGTTGCTATCCAGCCAACCAAAATTTAGCCTTTGCAGAACGGACAATTAACTTTGGTTTAGAATTAGAATCCCGCGGCTTTGTCCATGCTCCCACTATTGAACCACAAAAACTGGGAAGATATCAAATCGAGGTTTTCCCGCACCCAGCCATAGTTAATTTATTTAATTTACAACGAATTCTCAAATATAAAAAAGGACGACTGAGCGATCGCCAATTAGAATTGATTAAACTATATAATTACATTCTAGAAGTCTTACCATCTATCTCTCCTCATCTACATCTATCTGCGTTTATCTGTGGTCAATTTCCCCATACAGGTGCAAAACTCAAAGAAACAGAAGATAAACTCGATAGCCTCATTTGCGCTTATGTAGCCGCTTACTGGTGGTATTGGGGGACACAACGCAACCTAGTATTAGGTGATGATACCACTGGCTATATTGTTATCCCACAGCGAATTTCAGAGGTAATTGGTGATTGGTAATTGGTGATTGGTGATTGGTAAGAATTATTTCTCCTACCTCCTGCTCCCTGCTCCCCTGCTCCCCTGCTCCCCTGCTCCCTAACTCCCTTATAGAGACGTTCCATGGAACGCCTCTACGCAATGATATTATTCAGCCCAAGCGATTAACCTGGGTTCATAAGGACTAGAGAGGTATTGATTGCGAGGTAAAACACGCAAAGACATACCTTGCAAACCAGAAATAGTGTAAGTGATATTTGCCGTATAAACACTTAAACCTTCTGGATCAGATCCTTGGTAATCCATGACGACAGGGATAGCATTGACAATATCACCATTGGCATCAATAGAACCTTGATAGAGTTCTACTTGAACATCATCATTTTTCAAAGTTGCTAAATCAACCTTAGCTTTTACCGCTACAGTTTGATTAACTTCAATATCTGATGCTGCGGATACGTCAACATCCTTGATTTTGATGTTAAACCAATGTTCCCCTAGTTTCGCTTTCCAAGCGGCTAATTCCTTGGCTGGGGCATAATTATCAACAGTGAGGGTATGATAGCGATCGCTCGCCGGGAAATAAGCCCTAACTGCATATTCTCGCACCATCCGGGCTGTATTAAAGAAAGGACAATTCAAGCGAATTGCATCCTTCATTTTTGCCACCCAAGGACGAGGTAAGCCATCACCATCACGATGATCATAGAATAAGGGAACAACTTCCTTTTCTAGTAACTCATAAAGAGCATTAGCTTCTACTTCATCTTGGTAATTGGGATCTTCGTAATTTTCCCCATGGCCAATTGCCCAACCAGTGCGGACATAATCAGCTTCATCCCACCAGCCATCAAGTACACTTAAGTTTGGTAAACCATTCATTGCGGCTTTCATGCCACTTGTACCAGAAGCTTCACGGGGACGACGGGGGGTATTTAACCAGATATCACAACCTGCTACCATCAAGCGAGCGATGTGAATATCGTAGTTAGGAACAAACACCACTTGTTTTTCTAAGTGTTGTTCATGGATAAAGTGATTAATATCCCGGATTAATTCTTTCCCCGGAATATCTTTAGGGTGGGCTTTCCCAGCAATGACAAACTGCACCTTGCGGTTTTTATTCCCTAGCAAAATCCGCTTGATTCTATCCAAATCACGCATCCATAAGGTAGCGCGTTTGTATGTGGCAAAGCGACGGGCAAAACCAATAGTTAAAACGTTAGGATCAAGAACTTCCTGGGCTTGGGCAATTTCCGAGGCCGAAGCACCGCGATCGCGTAAATGCTTCACTAAATGTTCTCGGACATACAAAACCATATCCAAGCGGCAGCGTTCATGGTTGCGCCATAATTCCTCATCAGGAATCCCATCCATTCGTTCCCACAATTGGTTATCTGGTGGTGCTGATGACCAGTTTGGACCAAGATAGCGATCGTATAATTCCTGAGTAGATTTACTCACACAACTGCGAGCATGAACCCCGTTAGTAATAGCGGTAATTGGCACTTCTTCCACAGGAACTTTTTGCCACAAACCCTGGAACATCTGCCGGGAGACAACACCATGCAATTGTGCCACACCATTGGAGAATGTCGCCATCTTCAGGGCTAAAACTGCCATACTGAAGGGGCTAGACAAATCACCAGTATTTTCTCTTCCCAAACCTAAAAATTGCTCTTTAGGTAAACCAAAGATATCTGCGTAGTAACCCAGATAATACAAAATCTTATCGGGGGCAAATAAGTCAATACCAGCGGGTACGGGAGTGTGAGTAGTGAAGATATTGCTAGAGGATACTACCTGTCTAGCTTGTCTGTAACTCAGTCCTTCTTCCTGAATCAGAATCCGAATCCGTTCTAAAGCAGAGAAGGCCGCATGACCTTCATTCATGTGATAAGCTGTCACCTCATAACCCAAGGCTTTCAGCATTTGCACTCCACCTATGCCCAGCATAATTTCCTGGTGGATACGCATATCTATATCACCACCATACAATTGATCGGTGATGTCGTGGTCGTAAGCCTTATTGGGTTCGATATTGGTATCAAGCATATACAGGGGTACTGTCCCTACTTGGACACGCCACACTCGTGCATATACCTTGCGTCCTGGATAATCTACCGCAATTCGCAGTTCTGTACCATCAGGATTCCGTTCTAAATGCAAGGGCATATTATAGAAATCATTGATGGGATAGCGTTCCTGTTGCCAACCATCAGCATTAAGATACTGAGCAAAGTAGCCTTGTTGGTACAGTAACCCTACGCCTACCAGCGGTAATCCCAAATCACTAGCCGATTTGAGGTGATCTCCTGCTAGTACGCCCAAACCACCTGAGTACACAGGTAAACAATCTACTAACCCAAATTCAGCCGAAAAATAGGCGTAACATTCTTTGGTTTGTTGATTTCTTTGTTTTTTATACCAAGTGCGCTCTTGCAAATAATCTTCTAATTGCCGCGCGGCTCGATCTACTTGTGCTAAAAAGCCTTCATCTTCGACAACTTCTAGCAGCCGCTTTTGGCTGATTGTTCCCAGCATTAAGACTGGATTATGATGGCTTGATTCCCACAAGTCAGGATCTAAGCGCCGAAATAAGTCTTTGCTCTCAACATTCCAATCAAAGTGAAGATTGTATGCCAGTTTCCGCAAAGGTTCTAGCCTGGATGGTAGTGAAGGAGATACGTTAAAAGTGCGAATTGGCTGCATAGTTTAGAAAAACTTTTAAGTTCAGCTATGGTTATTGTTTACTGTTTTTACTTAATGTTGCCAACTCTTTATACTATGTTTGTGAATTTTTGATGACTTTGTTAAGAATTGATAATCATTTAATTGTCTAGATAGACATTACGCCAATAGCTTTCATGAGTCTAGGGGTTTTCCTAAGTTATTACCAAAGCTTTAGTAAAATTTAATTATGTGTCCTTTGGTTAGGCAATATAGCAATACCAAGGGTGGGTGTACTTCTATCACAGGGAACAGGCTGGAAAGTCTGTGTGTATCATTTAGTTGATATCCCAACCAGCTTTATAGTTGCTGTATTTCGGGAAAAGCGATCGCTAAAAACTTAGATTAAATATGTAGCATTTTTACTGCCAATTAACAATCATGACAGTATTTACCCCCAATGTGCTGTAGTTATCCGGATCTAATCTTCCCCTATCCGGATATTCAGAAATATCTTTACTGAATTTGTTTATGAATTCACAAAATTAGAGAATGTTTGAAAGTTTTAGGCGCTACGACATAAGTCAAGTCCTAAGAAAATCAAGAATTTGAAACCCACGGAGGTGGGTTTTGTCTGTGTAGCTACGACTTCTAGTCGCCAGGGCTAATTAAAAAAAATGTCCCACCAATTAAAAATATGCTATGCTTAAAAGCAATTGTTTTTAATTAACAATTATGTAATTAAAAGTGTAATTTAGTTAGCCTATAAATCATCTTTGTGCAACATGATTAGAGCCATATACTCTAGAAAATTTTTACAAGAAAGCCGTCACAGCAATCGGGGGAGTGCTGTCTTGTTTGCACCAATGGTGAATTTTAATGTAATGGCAGACGTTGGTGATAATCCACCTTAAATTTATTTATAAGTAGTAGTGCCAAAAAATGCACATTTTGGCAAGTAAACAGAGAACATAACAAGATTACAAAGATTCCTCTGCTTCTAAAAAATGTAAGTAGGCAAGTTTAATTAAAAGCAAGATAGAAAAGGTATCTAAAACTCTTATCAATCAATGGCTTGATCAGATATTGAACCTGCTCGATTATCTTATAATTAATTTTGCTGAGGTACGTATAGAGTATTCTAACTGAAAAATGATTCAGAAGTATCATTTTGTGCGCGGAGCGTGGCAGATGAATTCTCTGTTATCATGCCAACTAAGTAGGTAGGTGGGAAAACTTATAACTATGTCATTGCGAGTGGAACGGAGTGGAACGCAGCAATCCCAAGAGTTTTGGGTAATTTACAGTTCGTTACATAGTTGGGTTGATTAGCATCTACCTACTTATAGCCATCTAAAATGCAGTGTAGTCAAAAATCTCCAAGATGCTAAACGGAGTAAAGCATGACTGGGTATTTTATTTCTTGAAACACTCTTCAACAATGGACAATTGGTTAATTTTGTTTAAAATTTCTTTTTTGCAAGATAAACAGCAAAAAACCTTTCCTTATTTTCAATCTTCTACCATTGCCAGATAGGTAATTGAAAATGATAAATTGATAAGTTTTTCTTCCGCTTGTTACCAAAATACACAACTGTATCTATAGTTGCATCAAAAACTTTTCAATTTTGTCAATGTACTCTTATTGTTCCATACTTGTTGATTCTTACTAGTACAAAACGGCAAAAATCAACTACCAATCTCACAACATTAGCAAGCTTAGAGATTAAGCATTTTTAAAATTCCAAATCATGATTTAGTTTACAAAAATGTCTTTTACTACCAAGACTTCTCGATTAATGAAAAAGGGTAAAAGAGAAAGCAAAACCTTTTCCTAAACCAACTTAACTAATTCTCTACATCTTCAGGCTTCTAACTCGAAAAAAAGATTGGTATTATAGATTTCCAAGAGACTGCGGACTGTTTTTAGGATAATCTCACATTGGGCTTCATGGTGAATAATTACTAATTAACTGCATCTAGAAATACAGAAATTCTCAATCATTTGGGAACAATCTTCAGTGGTCAATAGTAGGCATTATGCAAAAATCAAATAATAGTCCTACACCACAAGATACAAAAAAATATCAATTTTTCACCTTGTCTAAATAATTTATTGGAGATATTTTTAGCTATGATTAACCAACAATATTCTGCAAAATTAAAGCGATTCCAAGAACTATTAATAACCACCTTATTAGGAAGTATTCCTAATATTGCCCTGGGTCCTCAATTAAGAAGATTAATATATCAACATATTTTTGCAGTTCTTGGTAATAAAGTTTACATTCAGCATGATGTAGAGTTTTTCTCTACTGCTTGTATTGAAATAGGCAATGGGGTACATATATTTAAAAATGTGCGTTTAGATGCCAAAGGACACCCAAACAATAAAATTCATTTAGCAAATGGAGTAGCACTTGAGCGCAATGTGGATATAGGTTGTTTAGAAAATACCTGCATACACATAGGTGAAAATACTTTTATTGCTCCTAACGTTTGTATTGCCGGACCTGGAGATATCCACATTGGTAAACACTGTATGATAGCGAGCCATTCTGGACTATATGCTAATAATCACATTTTTAGCAATCCATTGTTACCAATAAAGGATCAAGGTATTACTCGCCAAGGAATTACCATTGAAGATGACTGCTGGTTAGGACATGGAGTAACTGTATTAGATGGCGTTACTATTGGTAAAGGTAGCGTTATTGGTGCAGGTGCGGTTGTCAATAGAGATATTCCCCCTTATTCCATTGCAGTGGGTATACCGGCAAAAGTTATTAAGAGCCGAGTTGCAAACGTAATTTGTAATTTGTAATTACTCCTGTAGGGGCGAAGCATTCGGACGATAATTTATCGGTTTTTCCCAAGTTTATTTTCCGAATGCTTCGCCCTTACACTTACTTACTTTGCCCGTACACTTACACCGAATACTGATACTTCCATCTCCCGTCATGTATACGCCCCTAACCGAAAGACTTTTATAGCTAACGCCACCCTTACGCTATCAGCAAACCATGTAGACAGTGAACAGTTTTTGGTCAAATTGCATTAGTCCTGGATAGACTAAGAAAGTAAAGAAATGTAAATATAACCAATTTGACCAAAATGGAAACCATTACATACAGTTTTTGGTCTAATTGCATTAGTCGTAGATAGACTAAGAAAGTAAAGAAATGTAAATATAACCAATTTGACCAAAATGGAAACCATCACATTAGGAAAAAATGGTCTCGCTGTTCCCCCTCTTTGTATAGGGACTTGGGCTTGGGGTGATAAAATATTTTGGAACTACGGCGACAGCTACGGAGAAGAACAGTTACAAGCAGCTTTTACCGCAGCCTTAGATGCTGGTGTCACTTTCTTTGACACTGCGGAAGTTTACAGTTTAGGACTTTCAGAACAGTTGTTAGGAAAGTTCATGAAACAAACCTCCCAACAAGTGCAAATTGCCACAAAGTTTGGCCCCTTACCTTGGCGTTGGGATGGTAAATCTGTATCTGAAGCCTTAACCGCTAGTCTTCAACGTCTCCAAGTTGAGAAAATTGAATTATATCAAGTTCATTGGCCTTTCACTTTATTTTTGAGCCAAGAAACTCTGATGAATACCCTTGCAGATGAAGTGAAACGGGGGAGAATTGGTGCAGTTGGTGTGAGTAATTATTCAGCCGCCCAAATGCGAGAAGCACACCAGCTATTAGCCGCTAGAGGTGTACCTTTGGCTGTAAATCAGGTGCGTTATTCTCTACTAACACGCCAAATAGAAGGTAAAGGCATTTCTCAAACAGCCCGTGATTTAGGTGTAACTATTTTAGCTTATAGTCCCTTAGCGCAAGGATTACTCACAGGTAAGTATACACCCTCTCAAAATCCTACGGGCGCAAGAAGCATAGATCCGCGATTTAGTCGAGATGGTTTAAATAAAATCGCCCCAGTTTTATCTTTATTAAGAGAAATTGGTGAAAAATACGATCGCACTCCCGCTCAAGTATCCTTAAATTGGTTAATTGCCCAAGGTAATGTAATTCCCATTGCTGGAGTTAAAAATGCTGAACAAGTTAAACAAAATGTTGGTGCTTTAGGTTGGAAAATGACTGAAGATGAAATTGCCGAATTAGAAAAAATTTCCCGTCCTTGGTTACATTAATTTAACTTTGAATACCGCGCAAATATTCCTAATATAGGTGAGGTGAAAATCCTCACTTGCCAAACATTCATCCCCACAGCATAATTTGATTTTTCGACTATTAAGAAAAACGAATTACTTTAATTGCTGAATTCTTTGATTGGCTAATGTCAATAATCGTTGTGACTCAGCATAAGCAGTAGTCCCTGGTTTAATGGTATTAAGTTGAGTCATAACTCCCTGAATTTCGGCTCTAATTTGATTTTTGTCAGTTGGTGGAGAAGCAATCAATCGTTGAATTTCTTTGTTAGCTTCGTTAAGAATTTCCACTGCATCACTTTCCATTTGCTGACGAATCTTAATAGTTCCTAAATTGGTTTGATATTGTGCTATTAATGTTTGCGCTTCCACATAACTAGGTTCAGTAACTTCAATTCTTTTTAATTGCTGAATTGCATCTTCCCATAATTCACCAATTTGTCCCCATCTTTGAGTTGTATGAGGGGGATTTTGGGCAGATTTCGCAGCAGCTAAAGCATACTGTTTTCCAGCTTCAATTAAAGTCGAACTGCGTTGATCAACAACAGTATTTTGTTTGACTTGATATGCAGCTATTAATTTTTGTGCATCTAAATAACGGGGATTTTTATTTGGTACTTGTTCAAGTCTAGTAATTGCTTGTTGCCATAATTCGGATGCTGCTTGAGAGTTTGTAGATTTAACTTTCTGGGCTTCTAAATCAAATTCCTGGGCAGCAGCAATAAAATTACTAATTTGCACATTTTCAAAATCACGTTTGTAGGCTGCAAGTTGAGTTTGGGAATTTTTACCAGCGAATGTTTGTTGAGAAATTTGATCTAATTTATCTATAGCTGTTTGCCAAGATGCGATCGCAATTTCTCGATCTTTTGTATTTTTCGCTTCTTGATATTCCTGCTTTGCTGTCAGTAACGCTTTCTGTGCTTCATTAAATGGTACTAAAGCATTTTTATCCTGAAAAGCCACAGCTTCTAACCGTGCTACTCGCTGACGTGCTTGTTCAAATTCATCAAAAGTAAACTTCCAGGAACAACCAAATAAAGTACAATAACGTTGAGGATAGTAACCCAAAAACCAAACTGGTAAATATTCCAAGTGTTTTTTAGCATCTTTGACTTTTTCTCCACCCCGTTCAATATCTGCAATGCTAGTAGCTTTACTAATTAATTGATCTGCCTGTTCCAGAGAATCAATAGCACCTCGGTAGTGAAGATCCATACTCATAAAACTGGGTAATAACAGCAATGGCGCTGCTTGAGCTACAGGTTGACGAATCATGGGGTAAGGTAAATTTACAACCCACAATATCCCTGCTGTACCCCCTACAATAATCGCCGCAAATTTTATTTTACCGAACATAGTCATTCATATTTAAGATACATACTAGACCGTATAGTATGATATCGCCAGAAATATGCAAAAAAGTTTACCTGGAAAACATTCTCCTTCACCTTATAAACCTCCGTAATTTACCTATAAGTAATTCTAACCATTATTTCTCATCTTTCTATAAATATTTACGTAAATATATAGTATTATTACAGATAAAGCGAGTTAGGTCAAAGCAAGGATTTTAAAAATGCAGCCTCAAACACAGCAGTATTGCAAATTAGGACTAACCACTTTATTTATTATTGGTGGCACAATTACAAATCAA
The DNA here is from genome assembly GCF_009711975.1 of Anabaena sp. UHCC 0204. Lineage (GTDB taxonomy): Bacteria > Cyanobacteriota > Cyanobacteriia > Cyanobacteriales > Nostocaceae > Dolichospermum. The sequence goes on along the minus strand of NZ_VIKW01000036.1, from coordinate 19,874 downwards.
AGTGCATTTGCTCAACTTACACCAGATAACACATTAGGTACAGAAAGCTCAATTGTGAACCAAATTAATCTTTCCAAAGACAGAATAGAAGGTGGTGCTACGAGAGATACAAATCTATTTCATAGTTTTCAAGAATTTAATGTAGATGCAGGTAAAAGTGTTTATTTTGCAAATCCTACAGGAATTGACAATATATTAACTCGTGTCACTGGTGGTAATGTTTCTAATATTTTAGGAAAGTTAGGAATAGAAGGAACAGCAAATTTATTTTTAATTAATCCCCATGGAATTATTTTTGGACAAAATGCCAGTTTAGATATTAGTGGATCATTTACTGCTACAACTGCGGATAGTATTAAATTAGGAGAGGATGGTTTATTTAGTGCAACTAATCCCCAAGGTAGTAATTTACTTTCTGTGCAACCAGGAGCATTATTCAAAAATGCTTTAATAACTCAGCAATCAGAAATTAAAAATGAAGGTAATTTGGAAGTTGGTCAAAATCTAACATTTAATGCAGATAATCTTAGTTTATCTGGTCAATTACAAGCAGGGGGAGATATTAATTTGAATGCCCCTAATCAAGTTACAATTACAAACGCTAAAATTAATAGTACAAATGCTAATGGCTTTGGTGTAATTAAAATTGGTAGTTTTCAAGACCCTATTAATACCTTTTTACCTCAACATATTATCATCAATAATTCTACTTTAAGCACCAATAACACTAGCTCTGAATTTGCTGGAGATATTATATTAAATGCCAGTAAACAAATAGAGATTAATAATAGTAATGTATCCAGTGAGGGAAATTTTGGACGTATCTTTATCGGTAAATCTCAAACTTTAAATGAACCATTTTCACCTATAAATGTCATAATTGATAATTCTAATTTAAATACTAAAAACAGTAATATTATAGAGGCTAATGACGAAAATATTGATGCAGGTGATATATCTATTGATGCACTGAATAGGATTGATTTATTAAATAAATCTCGCATAGAAACATCTACTGTTCGTAAGGGAAATGCAGGTAATATTATAATTACAACTGGTTCATTATCAGTCAAAGATAATGCTAGAATCTTATCACGAAATGATGGTGGACAAGGAAATGCAGGTAGTATAACCATCACTGCCAGTGATATAGTTGAATTGGCTGGAACTCAACAAAATGGAGATGCTACTGTTGGCACTGATGTAGCAAATGAAGGAATAGGAAATGGTAATAATATTAATATAATAGCACGCTCAATCTTTATTAAAGATAAAGCTATAGTTGCTGCTAGTATTATTAATGGTAAAGGCGAAAATAACCTAAAAGCACAAGCGGGTAACGTAAATATTACAGCCAGTGAAGAAGTTGCTATTAACAATAATGCAGTCATTTTTAGTGAAGTAGGTGAGGCATCAATAGGTAATGGTGGTTCAATAAATATAAAAGCTCCTACTGTTTCTCTTGATAGTGGTGGCTCTTTAATTACACAAATTAGAAAAAATGGTCAAGGCGATGGAGGAGATGTAAATATCTCAAGTAATTCACTTTCTGTCAAAAATGGTAGTAAATTATTTGCTGGCACATTTGGAAATGGAAACGCAGGAAACATCACAATTACTAACAGCGAAACTGTAATTTTTGATGGCACAGGAAACAATATATGGAATAGTGACCCTTCCAGTGGTGCTTTCAGTACAGCAGAAGAAGGAGCAGTAGGCAAAGGCGGGAATGTGGATATTTCCACTAAATCTCTAGAATTGCTGAATGAGTCTAGACTTTCTGCTAGTACATCGGGAAAAGGAGATGCAGGTAATGTGAAGATTACTGCTACTGATACCATTAAATTTGATGGTAAAAGTGTTGCTGTTAGTCGCGTCGAGTCAGAGGCAGTAGGAAACGCAGGAGGTGTAGAAATTTCTACCAAATCTCTAGAACTGCTAAATGGTTCTTACTTTTCTGCCAGTACCCTTGGTAAGGGAGATGCAGGTAGTGTGAAGATTACCGCTACTGATACTATCAAGTTTGAGGGAATAAGTGCTGCTGAGAGTCTTGTAGAAGAAAGAGCAGTAGGAAACGCAGGAGGTGTAGAAATCTCTACCAAATCTCTAGAACTGCTGGGTGATTCTAGACTTAATGCCAATACCTTTGGTCAAGGGAATGCAGGTAATGTGAAGATTACTGCTACTGATACCGTTAAATTTGATGGTAAAAGTGGTGTTAGTAGCCAAGTTGCACCAAACGCAGTAGGAAACGCAGGAGGTGTAGAAATCTCTACCAAATCTCTAGAACTGCTAAATGGTTCTGAACTTTCTGCTAATACCTTTGGTCAAGGGAATGCAGGTATAATTAAAATCATAACTAAAAATTTAAACATCCAAGGACGAGGAGCAGGAATTAGCGCTGCTACCATAGAGAAAGGTAATGGTGGTAGCATTCTTATTAATGCTGATGAAGTCAATATTAGTAATACTGATGAAGTCAATATTAGTAATACTGATGAAGTCAATATTACTAATGTTAATAGATTCAATATTAGTAACGCTGATGGAATCAATATTGATAATCTTGCAGGAATTGCGGCTTTGACTACCAGTCAAGGGAACAGTGGTAATATTATTATTAATGCTTCAAAAGAGATTAATATTAGTGGTAATAGTTTATTGACAGTAGAAACAACAAGTACAGGTAATGCAGGTAATATTCAAATTATTACACCACAATTAAATATTCAAAATGCTGCTAATGTTTCTGCTGCTACATCTGGTTCTGGTAAAGGTGGAAATATTCAAATTAATGCTAATGACTTCAAAACTGAATCTGGTGGAAAATTAATCACAACAACCTCTGCTGCTGGACAAGCAGGTACGATTATTTTAAAAATTAAAGATAATCTATATTTAACTGGAGAAGATACAGGAATATTTGCGAATACAAAAAAAGGTTCAACTGGAGCAGGTGGTAGTATTGATATTGACCCTATTACTATGCTGATTGAAAATGGAGCAAGTATTAAAGTGGATAGTCAAGGGACAGGAATAGCAGGTAATATAAAAATTGAAGCTGGTAATTTAACTTTAAATAATCGAGGCACAATTAGTGCAGAAACTTTTGGAGGTGAAGGAGGTAATATTAATTTAAAGATTGCTGAAAATATTGAATTAAGAAACAATAGTCTGATTTCTGCGGAAGCAGGAAATGCAGGAAATGGTGGTAATATCAATATCAATGCAGGTGGATTTGTTTTAGCATTTCTTAATGAAAATAGTGATATTGTTGCTAATGCTTTTGCTGGAACAGGGGGTACAGTTACAGGGAAAGCTGTAGGTATATTTGGTTTTCGTCAATTTATCAAAGAACGTACTCCAGAAAGTGATTTTATTGCTAGTTCCAAGTTAGGCATAGATGGTATTGTTAGCATCGAAACAAATCAACAAAACTTACCTCAAGTATCTCCTGACTTTATCAATATAGAAAGTCTCAATAAAAATGTTTGTGCTATCAAAGATGATAAAATTGCTGGTGGTAATTCTTTCACTATTACTGGTAAAGGTGGTTTACCTTTAGATAGTTATGAATTAATTAGCAATTCTCCTGCTTTTGTAGAATGGGAAAATAATTCAGAAGTAGTTACACAAGTTTCTAATTCTCCAGTCAAAGTTACTCAAAAAAATACAAATCATCCTCAAAAAATTCAACAAGCCCAAGGTTGGATAATTGGTGAAAATGGTAAAGTAATTCTCACGGCTGATAGTCAAAAAGTAACTTTACAAACTGATAAAAATAATCTGCCTGATTGTAAATAATAAATTAAAGGTTGGGTTTTATTTTATTCAACCCAACCTACGGCTAAAATTAATTGTTAAATCTCGCTAACAATTCCTCACGGGATAATTGTAAACACAAACGAGTATATTCTTCCGGTGGAAAATTTAGCAAATTATTGATAATCGTAGATAATTCATCATCCAAATTACCAAATCTGACCTTTAATAAACTTTCCAAAACCACACGCTGTCCTTCTTGTACAGCCTCAGCCCTTGCTTCTTGATAAGCTGCTGTCAACTTCATAATTAACTCCTGGTCATCTTCTGTTAATATGTCTTGAGTTTGTAAACTCACACGCCAACTAAAAACCAGTTCTAAAATATTATGACGTAATGGGTTTTCCTGTGGTAGTGCAAGTAATTCTTTTACTGCTTCCTCTTGAACCTTATCCCGTCCTAACAACCTACACAACAGTGTTTCACCAGTGACAGGTAACTGGTTAATTGCTACTATTGCCGTTTTGAAAGCGTCCGGGAGAAAAAATACTCCTGGTAGCCAATTATCTAAATCTAGTTTACCTCCAAAACTCTCTATTAAACCAGGAGAAGCAGAGGGAGCTAAAACCCACAAACGTGGTAAATTAGTTTCTGCTAAAGAAGTATTTTCTCGTTTAGCTTTCCGTTGAAAATCGCCATAAACAGAAAACAATTTTATGATACAGTTACGTACCTCCGTTTTACTCGGTTGGTTACGAAAAGGTTCTAATAAAGCGGTACTTTGTGCTATTCTACCTAGTAATCCTAAAGATTGTGGATCAACTTTGGGTGATGGAATAGGAGAAAAGAAAATATCCACCTGACGAACTTCATCAGTCACTTCCCGACTGACTTCTACTGTTCCCAACGGTGACAACAGTTCCTCTAAATATTGTTTTGCAAATTGGTCGTGTTGTTGTCGAGTCATGAACCTATTTTAACATTATAGTGAGTAAGATATCATTATGTTAAATCGCAATTTATTGGTTTTGAGTTTATTATCATTAAACTGTGTTTTCACTGCTCCTGTTTTTGCTAATATTAGTAATATTCAGGTTAGTTCTGAAAATTCCCTATCTTTAAAAAATCAAGCTCAGAGATTATATGAAAATGGAGAATTTCAACCAGCTATTACTATTTTAAAAGATGATATTAATAATTATCAAAAACAAGATAATTTTATTGGACAAATCATAACTTGGCGTAATTTAGCTTTAGTTTATCAAAAAATGGGAAACCCTCAAGAAGCTAAACAAGCCGTATCAGAAAGTATCAAATATTTACCCAAAATAACAGACGATAAAAAACGTCAAGAATTATTTGCCAAAACTCTAGAAGTACAAGGACAAATTCAGTTATCTATTGGGGAAATTCAAAAATCTTTAGATACTTGGAAACAGGTAATTGATATTTATGAAAAATCAGGAGATAGTAACGCATTAATTAGAACTAAAATTAATGAAGCTCAATCTTTACAAGGCTTGGGTTTATATAATCAAGCTGTTAAAAGTCTGACGACAACGCAATTAATTTTAGATAAACAACCGGATACTTTACTCAAAGCTAAAGCACTCTTAACTTTAGGTGATGTTTTACGAGGAGTAAGAAAATTAGACGATTCTCTAAATGTCTTGAATCAAAGTTTAACTATTGCTGAAAAACTATCATCTAACTCTACTATTACTGAAGTTCTAATTAGTCTAGGTAAAACCCATAGATTAAAATTAAATTCTGAGCAAGCTATTAATTATTATCAACAAGCTATTGAAAAATCACCAACTTCAGATTTACTTATTCAAGGCTATTTGAATCAAATAGAGTTGTTGCTATCAGATCAAAAAATCGCCGAAATTCAAGTATTAATTCCTAAAATACAAGATACGTTAACTAAATTACCTGCTAGTCGTAGTGGAGTTTATGCTCGGATTACTTTCGCTAAAACTATTCTGAACAATGAAAAAATAGCAAAAAGTTATCAAAATTTGATTGTTAATGAATTAGCAATAGCATTAAAATTAGCAAAATCATTAGCAGATAATCGCGCTGAAAGTTATACTTTAGGGGTTTTAGGAAATGTCTATGAAAAAAATCAACGTTATGCAGAAGCACAAAAATTAACAGAAAAAGCTGTTTTAATTGCTCAAAGAATCAAAGCACCAGATATTAATTATAAATGGCAATGGCAATTAGGGAGAATATTAGCAGCCCAAGGAAATAAAAAAGATGCTATATCTGCTTATAAACAAACTGTAGAAACTTTAAAAAATATCAGAACTGATTTAGTGGCTATTAGTTCAGATTTACAATTTTCTTTTCGAGAAGATGTTGAACCAGTTTATCGAGAATTAGCAGGATTATTGTTAAAAGAAAAACCCAGTCAAGAGGAGCTAAAAGACGCGAGAAAAGTTATTGAAGATCTACAATTAGCAGAATTAGATAATTACTTCCGCAATGCTTGTTTAAATAGTAAATCCGTAGAAATAGATGAACTTAATGATCCGACAACTGCTGTTTTTTATACTCTGATTTTAAAAGATAGATTAGAATTAATTGTAGCTTTACCTAACAAACCTCTACAACACTATTCACAATCTATATCTGAAGAGAATGTAGAAAAAAGTGTTAAGGGTTTAAAACGCGAATTAACTAATATTCACACAGGTTCACGCAAAGAAAGATTAAGATTATCCCAGCAAATTTACAGTTGGTTAATTAACAAAGAATTAGCTACTAAACTAGAAACTAGTAAGATTAGCAATTTAGTCTTTATTGCTGACGGAGTATTAAGAAATATTCCCTTAGCTGCTCTTTATGATGGTAAACAATATTTAATTGAAAAATATAGTGTTGCTCTTGCTCCTAGTTTACAGCTTGTTGATATCAAACCTTTGCCACGAGAGCAGGTTCAATTATTAGCAGGAGGAGTAAGTGAAACTCGTAGTAATTTTGTGGCATTACCTAATGTATTAGTAGAATTAGAACAGATTAAAGCTAAATTTCCTACGGGAATTTTCTTAAAAAATGAATCTTTTACCAATTTTAATGTAGAAAATAAAATTAAACAATATCCTGCTCAAATTGTCCATTTAGCTACTCATGGTCAATTTAGCTCTAATGTGGAGGAAACATTTATTTTAACTTGGGATAATGTCTTAAATATTGATCAGTTAAAGAATTTACTAAGTTCTGATACTAAACAAATTCGTCCTATTGAATTATTAGTTTTAAGTGCTTGTCAAACTGCAAATGGAGATGAAAAAGCGGCTTTAGGTTTAGCTGGAATAGCGGTTAAAGCTGGAGCGAGGAGTACCATTGCTAGTCTTTGGTCTGTGGATGATGAAGCAACATCTTTACTGATGAATCAATTATATCAGGAATTAGCTAATAGTAAACTTACTAAAGCGGAAGCTTTACGTCGCGCTCAATTAGCGGTTTTAAATAATAATAAGTTTCAACATCCTTATTATTGGTCAGCTTTTGTATTGATAGGTAATTGGTTGTAATGCTGTATGGCAAGGAAGTGATGCCTTTATCAAGCGATCGCATTTAAGACAACTTGATCCATTTTATCCTTGCTCATATAAAACAGTGAAGAAGGTGATAGGTAATAGTGTTCGTTCGTACACAGAAGAAGAATTTTCCATTTCCTCTGTCACCTGTCACCTGTCACCTGTCACCTGCTAACTATTCTCTACCCGTAGGTGAACCTAACTTTTGATTGCTAGGACTAGGAGAAGATTCACGGTGGCTTGTTCTTAACTTAGGTTTAGCACTACCACGTCTTTCATCGTTGCCTTTACCTTCTTTTGACCAAGAAGAACGGCCGCGACCACCGCCACCTGAACCACGTTCCCGTTCTCCACCATCACCGGAATCACGGCGTTTGTTAATTCTGGGTTTGGGTGTTGGGCTTTCGTCAACAGGAAGATCCACTCCTGATAATAACCAAGCGGGGCGAGTTTGATCGTAGGCGATTTGTAAAGCAGCAGCAGCGATCGCATGAGCGTCGTATTGCTCAATCATTTCGCTGATAATAGGCAAGAAGGAAGCTAACCGTTCACCAGTTAAGGCTTCAGCTACTTGTCCTTTCAATTTCTGGATATGTTGGGCTTCAATCTGTGCCTTGGTAGGAATAGATAGAATTTGCCAAGTTTGGCGGTTATGGCGTTCAAACGCTTGTTGTTTACGGCGCTCAAATGCTTGAACTAAAGAAATTGCCGTTCCTTCTTTTCCAGCCCGACCAGTTCTCCCAATCCGGTGAACATAGGTTTCCACGCTATCGGGTAAATCAAAGTTGATGACATGAGAAAGTTGATCAACGTCTAAACCTCTAGCAGCAATATCAGTTGCTACTACCCAACGAACTTGACGGTTACGGAAACGAATTAATAAGCGTTCCCGTGCTTGTTGGGACAAGTCACCATGATATTCATCCACACTATGACCAGCAGATTGTAATTGACTAGTTAATTCTGCGGCTGTGCGACGGGTACGAACAAAGATTAAAGCTGTTTCTGGATCTTCCATTTCCAAGATTGGCTGTAAAGCTTTAGCTTTTGTCCAATGACGAGGAATCATGTAAGCGACTTGATTGATTTTATTCGGTGCGGCTTTAGGTTGTTCAACAGTAACTGTGACTGGTGAGTTCAAAAATTTATTTACCAACATCCGAATTGATGGTGGCATTGTCGCTGAAAATAATGCTGTTTGGCGTTCGTTAGGCGCTTGGGAAAGAATTCTTTCCACATCATCAATGAAGCCCATGCTCAACATTTCATCAGCTTCATCTAAGACAAACCATTTCACTTGATCCAATTTCAAGTTACCACGATCTAGTAAGTCTATTACCCGTCCTGGTGTACCAACGACGATTTGCGCCCCACGTCTGAGTTGCATAATTTGGCGGTCAATTGATTGACCACCATAAATAGCCGCAGCTTTTAAGTAACTGTTACCAATAAATTGGGAAACAGCCGCATGAACTTGAATTGCTAACTCACGGGTTGGGGTTAAAACTATTGCTTGTACAGCTTTTAAGTTTTCATCTAACCGTTCTAAAATCGGTAGAGAAAAAGCTGCGGTTTTACCTGTTCCTGTTTGTGATTGACCGACTACATCCCGACCATTTAATAGTTGAGGGATTGCCTGGGTTTGGATATTAGTAGGTGCTGTAAAACCCATGTTTTCTAACAGTTCAGCACGTTCTTGGGAAATGCCTAATTCTTGAAATGATAAATTCATTAACGCTCCTAGATTTTATTGTGAATTTTGGACTTGTAAACCGATACTTATTTGTAAATTAAGTCTTATACAACAGTAGATAGTAGTTGGGAAGATAATCTATCACTATTGACAACTTGACCATAAAGGTCATAGGCATCGGCGTTTTGAATCGCTACTTTGACGATGGTTCCTAGCCTAGCCTCTCCTTTAACATAGACTTGACCATCAACTTCGGGAGAAAATCTGCCAGAACGACCGATTAATTCTCCACTTTCAGGATTTTCTTGCTCAATCAGGACATCAACAATTTTGCCGATTTCCTGTTGATTTTTGGCGAGGGAAATTGGCTGTTGTAATTCCATCAGTTGATCACGGCGTGCGGCCATTACTTCTGCGGAAATTTGATTGGGGAGACTGTAGGCAGGAGTTTCTTCTTCTGGTGAGAAGGTAAAGACACCAACATGATCAAATTTATGTCGTTGAGTAAACTCTAATAAATGCTGAAAATGCTCCTGTGTCTCTCCCGGAAAACCAACTATAAATGTGGTTCTTAGCACTGCTGATGGTAGTGCAGTTTTGATCCGTTCCATAATCCCATCATTGATCTGCCCTTGCCAAGGACGATTCATGGCGCGGAGAATTTCTGGATGGGAATGTTGTAGAGGCAAATCCAAATATGGCAAACAGTTAGGAGTTTCTTGGATGGCCGCAATCACATCCGCTGTCAATCCGGTGGGATAGGCATAGTGCATCCTAATCCAAGGTATATCTACTTTTCCTAAAGCCCGCAGCAATTCGGCTAGTTTTGGTTTCCCGTAAATATCTAAGCCGTAATTGGTGGTGATTTGGGAAATAAGAATTATTTCTTTAACACCTTGATTTGCCAGTTGTTGGGCTTCGGCAACTATTGATTCAATGGTACGCGATCGCTGGTTTCCTCGCAAATGGGGAATAATACAAAATGCACACCGATAATCACAGCCTTCTGCTACTCGCAGGTAAGCTACTCCTTCGGTTGTTGTTCGATAACGTGGTGTGGTTTCATCAGCAATATATGTGGGTTCAGCAGTAATTTCTTTAACTCTTTCTCCCTGCTCTACTCGCTCGATCACATCAACAATTTTGTGATAATCTCCTGTTCCCACTACCGCTACTGCTTCTGGCAATTCTTCCAATAGTTGCTCTTGAAAGTGTTGCGCCATGCAACCAGTAATCACGATTTTTTTATTGGCTTCTGCCAGTTCTACTAGGGTTTTTACTGATTCTTGTCTAGCTGCTTCGATAAAACTACAGGTATTAACAATTACGTAATCTGCTAATTCTTCGTTACTATCTACACCATAGCCTGCGTTTACTAGCAGCCCTAGCATATGTTCTGTATCAATTCGATTTTTCTCGCAGCCCAGGTGAGAAATGGCAATCGTTGGCTTTTCACCCATATTTTCAATAAATCTTCTGTTTTTTCTTGTCCATTAACTTTCAATTATTGGGTCGAAAATCAACAAATATTAGGAGATTGCAGATCAATGAAGTATAAAACTTCAACAAAAAAATCAAGTATCAAATGAGTTTTACTCTGTTACTCCTGACTTCTGCTGTAATTCCCACCCAACTACCCGCTACTAATTACCAGATTTAATCTATATAACTAATAACTTGAATTAGTAAACACATAACCATAGACCTCATCATTATATTGATGGAGTCTATACTATGATTTTTCTACTAATTTGTTTCCCAGGGTAATTGTAAGTGTCTTTGGGTAAGTCTGACACTCGTAATATTTTTTAACAATTCGCTTATTGGTATTTTATATTACCGCAGCGTGGGCGTTGTTAATTTACCCATCGGGAAGCCGACCAAGAGGTCTGTTGTGAGAAGCCGCTACCCTCAGGGAAATCGCGCTCGCGACTACGCCTATCAAGCAGTAATGCTACTCCGGCATTTAGAATTAAATGACGGGAAGCTGCCTTGCATCTTGTGAGTGGCAAACTCCTCTTCTGATCAGATTTTATCTTAACATATCTTATGGAAGGTTTAAAGTTAATTTCCATCTTGAGGAGGAGGCAGCAAACAGAGGCTCAAAAACTTATCTTATGGATAGATAAGAAGGTGGATATGAGATAAACAAAATGTGTGAAGAAAAGTAAATAGGAATGAAACCCTTTTTTCCCTGCTCCCTGCCCCAACGACTATTTTTAACGCCAACCTACATAAGAGGCTTCTACTTTTTCAGCTAAAACCCAAAATTGTGGGACTTGTTCTCTACTATATCTAGTTTAGACTAGGAATACGTAATTAGCAAAATTACAATTTCTTCTCTGTTAAGAGTTCCCTAAAGCAACTTAATATTAGTACAAGAAGACAGAATACTGTAATACCTGGTAGAGAATCTACATTTTTTGTTTGGTTCTCACTGTCTAATTATTGATGCCATTTGAAGCCCCCTTGTCTGGAGAGTGGGGATAGGCAAGCATTCCAGACTGTGCCAAGTAAATTAAAGACGTGGACTTACATCAGTTATTTAACACCCAAACACCAATTATTGGCGTAGTACATCTGCTACCCCTTCCTACCTCACCCCGTTGGGGCGGTAGCCTAAAAGCAGTGATCGACCGCGCTGAACAAGAAGCCACAGCCCTCGCCAGTGGAGGGGTAGATGGGATTATTGTAGAGAATTTTTTCGATGCCCCATTTACCAAAAATCAAGTTGATCCCGCAGTTGTGAGTGCCATGACTGTGGTTGTCCAACGCATACAAAATTTAGTCACTGTGCCTGTAGGATTAAATGTGTTACGGAATGATGGCAGAAGTGCGATCGCTATTGCTAGTTGCGTAAAGGCACAATTTGTCCGTATCAATGTTCTCATAGGTGTGATGGCAACTGACCAAGGACTAATTGAGGGGGAAGCCCATCAGTTACTGCGGTATCGGCGAGAATTAGGATCTGATGTGAAAATTTTTGCTGATGTTTTGGTAAAACACGCCCGTCCTTTAAGTTCTCCTAATCTAACTGTTGCTGTTAAAGATACTATTGAAAGAGGTTTGGCCGATGCGGTAATTTTATCTGGCTGGGCTACGGGTAGTCCACCAGACCAAGAAGATTTAGAATTAGCTAGTGCGGCGGCGGCTGGCACTCCTGTTTTGATTGGCAGTGGCGCAAGTTGGGAAAATATTGGCACTTTACTACAAGCTGCTAATGGTGTGATTGTATCCAGTTCTCTCAAACGTCATGGTCAAATTCAGCAACCAATAGACCCCATTCGCGTCAGTCAGTTTGTAGAAGCAGCCCATCGCAATTGGAATGTTAAAGGTGATCATCTAGGCGGAGTCAGGAGTTCAGGAGTTCAGGAGTTCAGGAGTTCAGGAGTTAATTAAGGAGTCAAGGGTTAAAGAGAAGGAAGAAGAAAGAGAAAAAAGTCACCTGTTAATTACCAATCACCAATCACCAATTACCAATTACCAATATTATGATTCGTCGTCGTTCTACTCCTTGGATTCATAAATGGTCGCGTCCATTGATTGGAGCGATCGCTGGATTTGGTATCCTGAATACAGGTTATCTGACTTATGAAAAGCTCTCAGGTAAAATTCCAGTTTGCACTACACCAGAAAATGTAAAAAGTTGTGTAGATGTTCTTTCCAGTCCTTGGGCTACGGTTTTGGGTCAACCATTACCTGTATTTGGTTTATTAGCATACATAGGTATGTTCATATTTGCATTAGCTCCCTTAGCATTGAACTCAGGAACAAATCCCAAAAACCAGAAACAAATAGAAAATCTGACTTGGTGGTTGCTGTTTATGGGAGCGATCGCTATGACAGTGTTTAGTGCATATTTAATGTATGTCTTGGCATTTGAACTCCAAGCCGTATGTCTTTATTGTATCGCCTCTGCCTCCTTTGCATTAACTATGTTAGTGCTAACCGTTGTTGGCAAGGATTGGGAAGATATTGGACAACTTCTATTTACTGCTCTAATTGTGGCGATGGTGACACTAATTGGTACTTTAGGGGTTTATGCTGGTGTCAACCAATCCGCTGAAATTCCTGAATCAACAGATGGTAAACCTACAGCAATTACCTTTACACCTAAAGTAGAACCGAACCCTGCGTTTGGCTGGGAAATTACTACTACTTCTGGAGAGGCAGAAATCGCCCTAGCTCAACATCTTGCCAAAGTTGGTGCTAAAGAATATGTAGCCTATTGGTGTCCGCACTGCCACGAACAAAAGCTACTTTTTGGTAAAGAAGCTTATGCAATTTTGAATGAAAGTTCTGCTGTAGAGTGTGCTGCTGATAGTCCCAAAGGTAAACCAGAATTATGTAAAGCCGCAAAAATTGAAGGTTTCCCAAGTTGGATTATTAATGGTAAAACCTATAGCGGAGTACAGAACCTAGATGAACTAGCGAATATTACTGGTTATACAGGTCCAAAAAACTTTAAATATTTCCGTTAGAGATCAGACTACATCCAGCAAACCAGTAATCAAGCATCGAGAGTAGGAGTTTAGCAATGCTCATAGGTATCAACTTAGATTCAAACCGCTGATATAACGTCATTACAAGGATTTCACGTTAAGTTGACACCAAAGAGCTTTTACTTTACCCCTACTGGATATTTATATAAATAATACACAAAATCTCCTTTTTGTCAACCCGTATTTCAATATATGAAATTTAGATAAAGATTATACATTTAAGTAAATATACGGTTTCTTCATAAGCTAATGATTAATTACTCTGTTATTATCTAGCTAACAGAGCTAAAAATTAGTTTAATATGTACTCGTGTAATTCTTACTTACTATTATATGTATGCTGATCATCAGGATATGGACTCAACCTTTTGGCCATTATGGCAACAACATCAGGACTATTTGTATCTTTGCTGTGTAAAATGGACGGATAATGTCGCTGATGCTGAAGATGCACTCAGTCAGGCAATGTTGAAAGCCTGGGATAAAATCAGTAATTCTCCGGTTGATATTAAAAACTTTAAAGCGTGGTTAAGTCAATTAACTTATAATCTTTGCGTAGATATACATAGAGAACGTCATCGGGGTGGAAGACAAGTTGAGAGTTTGGATGCAATAGGTTTTGAAGAACAAGAAATAGCTAGTCAGGAAGAAACACCAGTTCTTGTTGCGTAGCAACAAGAACTAAAAATTTTTTTTTGTCTTGCTATTGATGAGTTACCAATTAGACTGCGAGAAACTTTTATTCTGCACTTTAAAGAGGAAATTTCATATCAAGAAATTGCGGAAAAACTGAATATTTCTTGTGATAATGTCCGCAAGCGGATTTCCCAAGCACGGGCAATTTTAAAAAAGAGATATCATCAAGATTTTATTAGTGAAGATATTAATCACAATGCGGTTTATTCTCAGTTAAGAAAAAGTAATATATTTAACAACACTCAACAGCTAGAAATATCTATTTCTAAGACTGAGGTTTTATCCGATGAGTTGGAAATAGTAGAAATTGTACTTGAAGATAAACAGGAAGAAGAGGTTATTGTTTTGCAGCTTGTTGTGGTAGATAGCCAATCTGATGGAGAGGTTGAAGAGGTCATCAAAGAGTCTGATGTAAATGATGAATGTCTGGCTGTACTGGATTTTGGAGTTTTGGAAAATAGGAAAAATAGACTATCCAAACCAGTAAAATGGTGCAATTTTCAGGGCAGAAAAGATATTTACCCCACGATAATTAATGCTATATTGTTTTATTTATTTTATTACCAAGTCTTTTGGCAAAAGTGGGGTGATAGTGGTGGGAGAAGATCCCCGACTTCTTTTTTCATCATTTCTATCAATAGATCAATAATGTTCAGAAGTCGGGGATCTGGATTATTTTCTGCTGCCTTTTAAATGAATAAAAATAGTTGCTACCCACAAACTTCATCAAAAAATTGTTGGGTTGCTTTTGCTTTGTCAAGTTACATAGATTCACTCGCAATATACATAAAGTAGGCGGTTTGACGAGAAATTATCATTTAATATTTTGATGATTAGCATTGGAAAGTTATTACATATTAATTCAGTTAAACAATTCACAATTTGGCATCGGCAAACGTCTAAGTAATGGAAAGACAAAAAACTTATCCCTGATATTAAAAATGAAAAACCTTCGTCGTCTTGCTTTAGTTGCTGGTATTGCCCTCAGCGCTGTTGCTTTTAGCCCCAAAGCCCAAGCTCAAACTGCTGACATTGATTTTAATGGTACAGTTCCTTCAAATTGCACCATTAACTTCGGCACAGGTGGAACACTAGCTGCTTCCCCTACTGTCCCTGAGAGAGCCATTCTATCTGAGGACATAGCTGGCGTACCTGGAAATATCAATGTTACTTGTGGCGGTGGTGTAGTATTTACTGTTGCAAGTGTTACTGATACTGGTACTTCCCTAACCTCTGGCTCATACGCAACTAACGTTGATGGCGTATTTGCCAAAGTTGTAGATACAGCTACCAATACCAACGTGGCTTACGGTGAGGTTTCCCCTAGTGGTAGAGCAGCTCTTTTAAACAATCCCCCTGGTGTACCAGGTCCCCTTCAAGCGGGTCCTATCGTTAATAAAAACTATGGGGTGTGGTTGTCTCTTTTCAACATTGCTGGCAGAACACTGAGTCCTGGAAATTATAGCGTCCGTGTTTCTGTTTCTTTAGCACCCCAATAACTGCATAAATATAGGGTGCATCCCACTTTGGTAACCTGGTAAATATAATCTAATGTCAAGACCCATAGAAGTCTTAAATTTCAGGACTTTACCAACTGAGTATAATTACTCAATTTCCTAACTGGGATGTACCCTAAATATAACTCTGACTTGATCATTAGATATCATCTAGGCAGACTTTTCTCTGCCCTTACATAACATCCCCAAATATTACCTATTACCTGCGGGAAGTTATGCCTACCGAGTAAATATTCTTTTGACACCGCATTAGTTTAAAGCTAGACACTGAGAGAAAATTAATCACTTATTTATATGTTGAAAAGATTACAAAATATCCTCACCTTATCGTGTTTTTTTGGCGTTAGTTTTGCCTCCATACCAGCCTATAGCCAACAGTTATCGGTTTCGCCCTTAGTCATTGAACGCAAAGCTGAATCAGGACAAGCTAGGGGCGTTATTGATGTTACTAATGGTTCTGATAAACCCTATCGAGCTAGAGTTACCTTATCACCTTTCACCTATAGTCGTGAAGGATTGCAAGTTTTAAAATCTAGTCCCAATGACTTAACACCCTATTTAACATTTTCTCCCCGTGAATTACTGATTACCCCAGGACAGAAACGCTCAATTCGTTTCAATGCTAGGTTGCTTCCTAGTTTACCTCAAGGGGAATATAGGGCAATGTTTTCCATTGAAGAACTTAAAGAAAATAGTCCTTCTACTCAAAAGAATGAGGTTAGTTTGGTTGTTAGTATAGTTTCGACTATTTTTGTGAGAAATGGCGATCTTGCTCCGATTTTAAAAATAGAAAAAGCATTTTATGACGGTAAAAATAAAGAGATTAGATTATTAGTTAATAATGCAGGAAAAGCCACAATCCGCGCTAGAACTGACTGGAATTTAACTCAAAATGGTAAATCTGTAAACTCTGGTAAATTAGAAGAAACTACGATTATTGCTGAAGGTGATAGATATATTAGAATCGCCTATCCTCCTCAAGAACAAAATCTGACACCTGGTAATTATAACTTTTCAGGAAAATTAACATGGGACTTTCCCAACAAAGGGGGGACTTTACCTTTTAATGTTAATTTTAATGTCTCTCCAGAAGATATTAAAACAGAAACAAAACCTGCTCAACCACTAAAGAAATAATTCTAAAATTGGCAGAAAGAATACCAGCGATTATAAATCACGTCTACACAGGTAAAACCCACCTTCGTGGGTTAATTCACATATTTGGGATAGTTTCCAAAAATTCATATTTCTGTAAGTTTTGTGATCATAGCTTCTGTAATTTTAAATTCCTATCAACAACCAGATTTAACTTCATCTGTTCATGATGTTAATCATCCTATCAATGAAGTTAAAAGTCTCTCATCTTTTCCCCAACCAGAAATTGATCAAACACCAGCTTTTAGTTTATCTAAACATAATATTAATCAAGTTAAAATTTTAGATTCATTTCCCCAACCAGAAATTGATCAAAAACCAGCTTTTAGTTTATCTAATTATGGTCTTAATCTAGCTCAAGTTAAAGATTCTCCTTCTTTAATACCAGAACCACCACAATTTGTTGTATTACCAGTAGGAATTAATATTGGTAGACGTAATATTCTACAATCTTCTTTTGTCAGAGGTTATGAAGATGGAGAAAAAGCCGTTAATTTTGCTGATTGGTTAGTTAGTTTTAAAGATTTAACTACAGCATTAAATTTAACTGTGAATACCTTACCAGATGGACAATTAGAATTAAGAGGAATTGGTTTAATTAAACGTATTAATCCCAATGAATTAACCACAGATCCAGAATTGGGTTTAGCTATATCTATTGCTAAAATTGAGGAATTATTAGAAGTTAAATCTCAATTTGAGATTGCAGCTTATTCAATTATATTTGAACCACCTTGGTTGAATTTGCAAGGTAAAAAAAATCGTATTCAAGAACTTCCAGTAATATTAGAAGGTTTACCTGTTGTTAAATCTCCTAACTTTACTTTTTCAAATATAGGACAACAAATTAATATTAATGGTAGTGAAAACAGTAATCAATTAACTACTCAAGGTAACTTCACAGCTATTGGTACAATATTGGGTGGAAGTTGGTTTTTAAGAATTAATCAACCAGATTTACTTGATAATACAACTTGGCAAATTCAAGAAGGGCAATATTTTAAACCAGGTGATTTTAATGATTATATTATAGGTTCTCAACCTACTTTTTGGCAAGGTCAAGGTAGAGGAGATTATTGGGGTTTTACTGCTATTAAAAGATTTGGATTTAAACCAGATATTTTTGACGGTAGCACCTATTCTCCTTCTCAACGTTTACAAAGTAATACCATTAATCGCATTATTGAGGGAACAGCAGCACCAGGAACTTTAGTACAATTAGTTTCTGGTTTTGATAATACAATTTGGGAACAGGTATTAGTTGATTCTACAGGAGTTTATCGGTTTGATAATATTCCTATTAGTAATAATGGGGGAAATTATCGAGTTTTACTTTATGCAAATGGACAATTAGCAAATACTCCTGTTGAACAAGAACCTATATTTCTCAATCTTCCTGGACAATTAACTAAAGGAACATCAAGTTTAATTGTATCCAGTGGTTTGAGTAGACAAACAAGAAATAATGAATTATTTGGTGACTTAACTGATATTCGGGGAGGAGTTGGTTATCGTTATGGTGTTTCTGATTCTTTAACTTTGGGTGCAGGAATAGTTTATGATCGAGATTTGTTAGGATTTGCAGATATCTATTATCAACCTAATAATTTTCCTTTGAAATTAGCTTTATCAGCTTTACAAACATCAGAAAAGTTTAAATATAATGCTAATATTGAATTTAGACCCTCTCCTCAATTAAATCTAAATTTATCCAGCAATGAACTATTCCAAAGTTTTAACTTTAACTGGAATGTAGCTAGAGGTTTAAATATTAATAGTAGTGGTAATAATAACAGTGATATTATTAATCTGGGATTTAATGTAAATCAAAATATTGGTAATATATCCACTTTTTCTAGTTTAAAAATTGACAATAAAGGACAATTAGATTTACTATCTAACGCTCGTTGGCGTAAATTTAATTTATTAGCTAGATCAAGTTCTACTAGTATGGGATTACAGTTAAATTATGATGGTGATATTTTTAATTTACCGGGAAATGAGTCTTTAACTTTAGGTTATGAAACTAATAATTCTAATAATCGAAATAATGATTTATTGACCTTGAAATGGAAATATCAATCACTATATAGTCAAACTGAACAACGGCCTATCTGGGATTTTGATCTAGGTTATGGTATAGGTTCTCAAGGTAGTGGTTTATTAGCTTCTGTTTCTACTGTTTTTATTCCTGGTTTGTCTTTACGTTTACGTTATGATGGTATTTCGTTAACTTCCGATAGTGCTTCTTATCGGATAGAAATTGGTTCAGCAGTTAATTTTAGTCCGAAAATTAGCCCTGGAGATACAAGATTTGAACGTTTACGCAGTGAAGGGGGAATTTTTATTCAGTCGTTCTTAGATAAGAATAATAATGGTATTAGAGATAATAATGAAGAGATTTATACTCAAGATACAGAACTACTATTAATGTTGAATAATAAAAAATTTAATCCTAACTTTTCAAATATTACAAAACAAGGTGTATATTTAAAACTTGCACCTGGTATTTACCGTTTAGATTTAGATCCGGCTGGATATCCTCTCGACTATAAACCTACTCAAGTAAGTTCTGCAATAGAAGTGGTTGCTGGTAGTTATACAAAACTTTCCATAGCTTTTGTTGCTTCCTACACTTTAGCTGGAACTGTGACAGACTCCCAAGGAAAACCTATTGCTGGTGCTAAAGTTGAAGCGATTAATGCTAATAATAAATTATCAGCGATATCTATTACTAATAGTGCTGGTATTTTTTATTTAGAACAATTACCATTAGGAACATATCAAATACAAGTTAATGGTAAACCTGCTGAACCTAATACAATTACGATAAAAGCAGATGATCCAACTTTAAAAGAATTAAATTTGAAGTTACCCTAGAAGCCCTGGCGACTGGAAGTCGCGGCTACACAGACAAAACCCATCTTCATGGGTTTCAAACTCTTAATTTTTCGTCCTTAACGGGTGACAAGGTAGCTAAACAGCTCTATTTTTCAATACC
>NZ_VIKW01000035.1 GCF_009711975.1 Anabaena sp. UHCC 0204 | reverse complement strand
ATTGAAACAATGTCTAATATAAATATACCAAGATTTCTTCCCTCCGTGTCCTCTGTGCCTGGAGTGGTATAGCTAACGCCACGCTTCGCTATCGTTTAAAAAAAAGAGTTTTAGGCTTAACCCAACCTACTCATATACATACTTGTAGTATAAATGCAACACATTTTATTCACCAATATAAACAAAAAAAACCCCCAAGAGGGGGACTGAAGGTTATTCGAGTGGAGTGAACAACTAAGTAATAAATACCTAGAGTAAATAGAGTAATCCGAACAAAATAATCCAAATTACGTCTACAAAGTGCCAGTAAATTTCCGCAGCTTCAATACCGAAACGCTGTTCATTGCTGTAGTGTCCGGGAGTACGCGATCGCCACAAAACTGCTAAAATCGCTAAAACACCGATAGTAACGTGCAAACCGTGAAATCCAGTCAAAACGTAAAATGCACTAGCGAATAAATTGGTAGTCAGACCGAACTCTAAATGAGTATATTCATAAACCTGACCTACCAAAAAAATCGCCCCCATAACTGCGGTAATTGCTAACCAAATCCGCATTCCCTTGGCATCATTTTTTTTAATAGCAGTATCAGCATTGTGCATGACAAAACTGCTGGCTATCAAAATAGATGTATTCACAGTAGGTAACAACAATTCTAAATCTGGTGTTCCGGCTGGTGGCCATACAGGAATACTAGAACGGTAAGTTAGGTATGCACCAAACAAACCCATAAAAATCATTCCTTCAGCCACCAAGAACATAAATAGACCAAACAAACGATGATCTGGATGTGCTTCGTGATGAGAAATGGCTGTGTGGCTATGATCTAATTCAGTATTCGCGGTGTCAATAGTTTGACTTTGCATAAATTGGTAATTGGTGATTGGTGATTGATAAGAGGCAAAAGAATAATATATTTCTCCCCTGCTCCTCTGCCCCTCGGCTCCCCTGCCTCCTTTCCCCCTGCCTCTTCTAAAGTGCTGATTCCGTTTGGGGAGTTAATACAGGTTCAGTTTCAATTTGTTCCTTACTTACGCCGTAATCATAAGGTCCATGAGTCAAAACTGGGAGTTGTTCAAAATTCTCAATACTTGGTGGAGAAGTAGTTATCCATTCCAAAGTCAGTGCTTGCCAAGGATTATTGCCGGCTTTTTCCCCATAGAACCAAGACCAAATGGCATTGATCATAAAGGGTAATGTAGAAACCGCCAATATATAAGATCCGTAGGTACAGATTTCATTCAGAGAAGTGAATTTAGGATCATATTCAGCAATCCGGCGGTTCATACCCATGAGTCCGAGTTTGTGCATGGGCAAGAAGGTCATATTTAGACCAACCATAGTCAAAGCAAAATGCACCTGACCCCAAAACTCGTTCATTTTCCGTCCCGTCATTTTCGGAAACCAGTGGTAAATAGCGGCAAAAATCCCTAACACACTACCACCAAATAAAACGTAGTGGAGATGTGCCACCACAAAGTAAGTATCGTGAACGTGAATATCAAAAGGAACTGCGGCCAACATTACGCCACTAATCCCACCAATCACAAAAGTTGCTAAAAAGCCCATTGCAAACAACATGGGACTATTAAGGCGGATTTTACCACCCCAAATAGTTGCCAACCAACCAAAAATTTTAATGCCCGTAGGGACAGCAATGATCATAGTAGTGATCATGAAAAACATCCGCAACCAACCGGGGACACCGCTAGTAAACATATGGTGCGCCCAGACGATTAAACCTAAAAAGCTGATAGCTAGAGATGAATAGGCGATCGCTTTATAGCCAAAAATCGGTTTGCGGGCATGAACTGGCAGAATTTCTGAAATTGCCCCAAAGAAAGGCAAAATCATGATGTAAACCGCTGGGTGGGAATAGAACCAGAACATATGCTGGTACACCACCGGATCTCCTCCACCAGTCGGATTAAAAAATGTTGTTCCTGCCAACAAATCAAAACCCAGCAGAATCAAAGCCGCAGCTAATACAGGTGTAGATACCAGTACCAAAGCCGAAGTTGCCAACATTGCCCAACAAAACAACGGCATTTGATAGATGCCCATACTAGGAACACGCATCTTCAAAATGGTGACGATAAAATTAATCCCCCCCAAAATCGAAGAAGTCCCCAATAGCAGCACACTCATAATCCAAATCCCCTCTCCCACCTGGCCTGTCACCAAACTCAGAGGAGGGTAAGAAGTCCAACCAGCATCGGGGGCATCACCTACAGCTAAACTAGCAACCAGTAATACACCTGCTGGGGGAACCATCCAAAATGCCACTGCATTCAGGCGCGGAAATGCCATATCTCTCGCCCCAATCATCAGCGGGATCAAATAGTTGGCAAATCCCGCCCCTGTTGGCACAATCCAGAGGAAAATCATGATTGTGGCATGGAGTGTAAATAGGCTGTTGTAGACTTCTGGCGTGACAAAATCCACTTCAGGAGTGCGTAATTCTGTTCGCACCAAATCAGCCATTACGCCGCCAATGCAGTAGAAAATAAACGAAGTGACGAGGTATTGAATCCCAATCACCTTATGGTCGGTACTAAAACCAAAAAAGTCTCGCCAATGCCTTTCCCCATGTTCTTCCACAGGGTTGGGAAGATTAGCAGTTTCTTGTAACTGTGTTTGTGTCATATTTTAAAAAAGGAGTCATCGAGTCAGGAAGTAGGGGCGCAGGGCCTGCGCCCAGTCAGGATCAACAAGGAAAATTATTCCCCTGCTGCCGCTGCTCCTCTTGCTCCTGCTTGAATGTGTAACTAAAAGGTTTAACAGTTTATTTTGTAACTGCTGTAACTTCTGCAATTCCTAAATTACTTAATTTGATGCAGAATTTCTGAGTGAATTCCCATATCCTTGGTGTAAGGAGCGAGAAATTCATCGGCAGTCATTTCCTGAGAATTCATTGCCACCGCTTGATTTGGAACATCTTTACTAGCAACTAGTTGTTCTTGCATCCATTGATCAAAAGCTTCCTGCGTCTCTACAACTACTTGACTTTTCATCACCCCATGATAGGGTCCACACAATTCAGCACAAATTAGTTGATAATCACCCGGTTTTCTGGGGGTGAAACGTAGACTGGTTTCTCTACCAGGAATGGCATCCTGTTTCAGCCGAAATTCGGGTATCCAAAAGGCGTGGATGACATCGTTGGCTGTCAAGTTGATTTCTACTGTTTTCCCAATGGGGAGATGAAGTTCACCAGTGGTTACGCCTGTGTCTGGATAAGTGAATAACCAAGCATATTGGAGTCCAGCGACATTGATGATTAATTCGTTGGGATTGACAACTGCTTCAGAACCAGGATCTAACTGTGATATTTGTATAGGCGATCGCTGAGTAGCAGGTGCATCATCTAGAGTGGCAGCCATTGCCGTTCCTGGCATACTCATAGCATCTTCCATCATCGGAGCAGCATGAGCAGAATGGGGATCAAAGCCGCCCATGTTGTTGTATACATCAAAACTGTAGACAGAAATACCGATCACGATAATTGCGGGGATCGCCGTCCAGAGTATCTCTAGAGGTATATTACCTTCAATTGGTGGTCCATCTTCGTTGTCACCAGCCCGGCGACGATATTTGACAACAGAGTAAATCAAAACACATTCAACAATCAAAAATATGCCTGTAGAAACAGTCATCATTGTGTTGAATAAACCATCTACCAAGGAGGCTTCATCAGAAGCCGCTACAGGTAACAGACCGTGATTTTGACCATACCAGAGACTGGTGAGGGTGAGGACAATGCCAATGAGTAATGTCCAGATTGCACTTGGAATTTTCACGGCTTTTTTCTTATGAATTGACTACTTGATCTTAAAGTTACTTCACTAGACTTCTTGTAGAAGTTGGGCAAAGGGGGAGTATTTTTCTGTTAGCCTTTCCCTATTCTGACAAAAATTACTTGTGAAAGAGGTCTAATTACTAAAGTGACTCCACTTACTAAGGTAGTGCAGGCTATAGGATATAGTATCCGTTGGTCTGAAATCTTTATTAATTTTTTTGATTAAGATCACAATTTTGAGTACAAGAGAGATAAGTTGTATTGCGAGTGAGCAGATGACAATTAGTAAAAAAATTTCCGGGAAATTTGCGGAAATTCCCATGAATTGCCATTTATCAATTATTCCCATCTGCAAAAAGCACAAAATCTTACAGCTAAAACTAGCTAAAGTGATCCAAAGTATAGGGGAAAGCTAATTTCTACATTCTGACGGATACGTTAGGGTGATGATAGGTTGACGCTGAATCAAAATAGAAAATTTTCAAGTTCAAGCACAAGCGGGCAAGAAGGTATTGTTAATGAGCGAATTTGTCCTAGAACAACAAAATGAAGCGGCTTCAGTTGCACTACAGCCAAAGGATATGATTCGTCGCTTAGTGTGGAAAATATGCGTAGCCACCTTAATTTTGATGGCTATAGGCAGTGCCACCAGGGTGATGAATGCTGGACTAGCTTGCCCTGATTGGCCTTTGTGCTATGGGGAGTTAGTTCCAGCCAAGCAAATGAATCTCCAAGTGTTTTTGGAGTGGTTTCATCGCCTAGATGCAGCTTTAATAGGCTTTAGTGCGATCGCTCTTTGCGGTTCATCTTGGTGGTATCGTCGTTCCTTACCCAAATGGCTGCCTTGGGCATCTACATTTGCGCTGTTTTTAATTGTCTTCCAAGGTATTTTGGGAGGACTGACTGTAACTCAATTGTTGCGGTTTGATATCGTTACAGCCCATTTAGGCATGGCTTTACTATTTTTCACCACATTGTTAATTATCGGTACGAGTCTTATCCCCTATCAAGGCACAGGAACAGTCGGAAAGTTGCCTTGGGTGGGTTTGACTGCGGCCATTTTCGTCTACCTACAAAGTTTACTGGGTGCTTTAGTTGGTTCTCGTTGGGCTTTGCACCAATGCTTCTCAGGTAATCAATTATGTAATGTTATGTACAGCCATATTTTTGGCTTAGTACCGCCAACCATCGCTACTCTAGCAGTAGTCTTGATTTCTTGGCGCACACCAGCACTACATCCGGCTTTGCGGAAACTAGCAAATCTGGCTGGTGGCTTGTTGATTTTACAACTCCTTTTGGGTGTCGCTACCTTCCGTTTACATCTACAAGTTGAACCCCTCACCGTTTCTCACCAAGCTATTGGTGCGACTTTACTCGGTACTTTGGTGGTATTTACAGTTTTATCACTGCGAGATGGCTTAACTAGTCGGGAAGTACAGTCTTCTTTGACCGAAAAATTTTAGATTTTAGATTTTAGATTTTGGACTCTAGAATTTTTGGTACAAGCCCCGCCCCTTCACGGTGGAACTAATCCAAAATACTCGCTGCGTACGCTTCGTTAATGCCAATCTACAATCCTCACAATCCAAAATTGTAAATCCAAAATCCAAAATCCATTGACCAGTTCTTGAAAAATAAGGAAAAAGACCTAACATGATTGAGACTAATGTCTCTCGTCGTCACCACGACACATTTCTCCAAGTCGTTCAAAGTTACTACCAGCTAACCAAACCCCGGATTATTCCCCTACTTTTAATTACTACGGCTGGAAGTATGTGGATAGCCGCTAAGGGTGAGGTAGATCCCTGGTTATTAATTATTACGATGATTGGCGGAACTTTAGCAGCAGCCAGCGCCCAAACTATTAACTGTATCTATGACCGAGATATAGATTATGAAATGGAGCGAACCCGCCACCGTCCTATGCCTTCGGGTAAGGTACAAACCCGTGATGCCCTAATTTTTGCGATCGCTCTAGCTATCCTTTCTTTCACTCTCCTCACCGTCTTCGCCAATCTCCTAGCCGCATTTTTAGCCTTTTCTGGCATCATCTTCTATATTTTAGTCTATACTCACTGGCTTAAACGTCATAGCACTCAAAATATCGTCATTGGTGGTGCAGCCGGGGCAATTCCCGCTTTAGTTGGTTGGGCGGCGGTAACAGATACTTTAAGCTGGGCTGCTTGGCTGATTTTTGCCATTGTCTTCCTCTGGACTCCGCCCCATTTCTGGGCTTTGGCTTTAATGATTCGTGATGATTACGCTAAGGTCGGCATACCAATGTTACCCGTAGTAGCAGGTGATGAAGCAACAGTACGACAAATTTGGTTTTATACCGTAATTACCGTCACGGCTACCATCTTGCTATTCTATCCCCTACACGCCAGTGGCATTGTTTATGCTGTTGTTGCCTTGACTTTAGGCGGTGTATTTGTCCATAAATCTTGGCGCTTATTGGCAAATCCTGAAGACAAAACCATCGCGCGGGAGTTGTTTTTATACTCCATTTCCTACATGATGCTGTTGTGTTTAGCAATGGTAGTGGACAGTTTACCCATCACTCATCGTTTGCTAACTACAGTGCTGCATTACTTACACTTGTAGAGACATTTGATCTAAACTTGTTTACAAGTGTGCTATGGTCAAAACTGAGAACATGACCAAAATAGGGGTAATTCATTAATTACCCCTAAGAAATTATATTTTTGAAAAAATATGAATCAACCTATTTTGCAATTTATAGAAAGTCGAAATTATAAAAACTTATCTTTATCTGAGCCAGTAGAGTTAGAAAAACTCAATATCTTTATCGGTTCTAATGGTTCAGGCAAAAGCAACTTTATCAGTTGTTTGAAATTCTTGAAAGACTGTTTAACTACAATCCCTGATGAAAGTCGTGGAATAAGTAGTTTTGAAGATGCAGTTAGTAAAATGGGGGCTGATAGAATTTTAGATAATACTGTAGAAAGTCCTGCTTTTCTCAATTTTTCATATTGTTTTTCCCAACTATTATCACATGAACAATTTCCCGAAAAATTTAGCACAATGCTGACTTTAAGCCTATTTGTTGATAGGAAGAAAAATAAAGTAATTATTTCTCAGGAGTTTTTATTTAGTGGACAAGATTTAAATGAATTGGAATCACCACCTTTTTACTATTATAAATTTCACTCTAAAGAAGTTGGCAAAGGGTTTGTATCATCAGTTTATAATACACCTGAACAAGAGACAGATATACAATATCAAGGAGTAAATAATATACCCACTAATGCTTTAGGTTTGACTATACTGCCCAGGTTACTAGAAGATAGCAAATATTCACCTGAAAATACACCTGCTTACAGAACGAGAAGAGATTTAGTAGAATTTATTTCCAAGTGGCAATTTTATAATGCCAATAATATGGAATTAAATCAAATTAGAAACTCAGAACCTAAAATAGGCGGAAGTGATGTTTATTTATCTACATCAGGAGATAACTTACCTTTAGTTTTAGAAAATTTAATTCAGGAAGATATAGATTTTGAAGATAGCATTAACCAAGCGATGAAATCTATTTTACCTAAAACTCGTCGTCTTCGTCCTATCCGTTCAGGTCGCTTATCATTAACTGTAGAGTGGTATTTTGAAGATACTAAAGAACCATTTTATTTAAGTGAAATGTCAGATGGAACTGTAAGAATGTTATGTTGGGCAACTATATTACATTCACCTTTATTACCTTCATTATTAGTCATTGATGAACCAGAATTAGGGTTGCACGTCTCATGGATGCCAATTTTAGCAGCATGGATAAAACAAGCATCAAGAAAAACCCAAATAATTATTACTACACATAGTCCTGATTTATTAGATCATTTTACAGATTGTTTACAGAATGTTTATTGTTTTTACTCGGAAGATAAAACCCATTTCTCCATGAAAACACTTTCTCAAGAAATGCTGGATGAAAAACTAAAAGAAGGATGGCAATTAGGTGATTTGTACCGCGTTGGTGATCCTACTATTGGAGGATGGCCTTGGTAGTATGGGTTTTTGCCGGTGGTGGTGAAGCTGAAGTTAGAGGACTAATTCCTTTTTTAGAAAAGAATTTTCCCAGTTGCAAATTTGAACGCAAAACACCTGTGCTTCAAAAACCAGGACCCAAACCTGGGAAAGCAAGTGGTTATGGTAAAACAGGTAAAAGTTTAATTAATCAAATTAGTAAAGAACTACCTATTGCTTTAAAAAATGAACCAAATAAATGTGGCTTAATTTTAGTGTTTGACGATTTAGATTGTCGAGATCCAATTGCAGAAAGAGAAAAATTTTTAGCAGTTATATCAAAAGTACCTGAATGTGCTGATATAGAAAAATTTATTGGTTTTGCTGCACCTGAAATTGAATCATGGATTATTGCAGATTGGAATAATACCATAGCTAAACATCCAGATTTTCGTAGTAGACATGAACGGATGCGTTGGTGGTTAAGTACACAAAGGAATATTCCTTTTGATAGTCCTGAATCATTTAGTGAATATGACCCAACAAGAGATTGTTGTCAAGAAAAGCTATCAGAAGCGTTAATCGAGTCAAGTATCCTGAAAGAATTTGATAGTAGTGATGCACGATTTTCTAAAGGTTCACACACTCCTTTACTCCTATTAGCAATAAGGTGTGATGAAGTGCAAAAAAAATGCCCTTTATTTCGGGAAATGTACAATTATCTTATCAACTTGTAATCATGCTCAGGACATAGATCCCCGACTTCTCAAAGAAGTCGGGGATCTGCATTTCGCCTATTCCTTGTTAAAAAATAATAAAGGTTATTTATAGATTGAAAATTTAAGGTAGCTTATTTAACGTAGTGCAAACAAAACACTTGAGTTAATAGGCGTATAACATGAAACTGCAAAATTTCCTAAATACAGAGCTAAAATGGGGTTACGAAGCGATCGCTGAAGATCGGGAATTGTCTCGGCAAATCCAAGTCAGATTAATTGATTTAAAACTCCTAGAACCCCCCGCAGACGGACTATTTGGACCAGTTTCCACAGCCGCACTGAAAACATTTCAAACCTTAACAAATGCAGAAGAAACCGACTTTTTAGGTGCAGTCACAGCCAAAAAATTGATTGAAACTAAAACAGAAGACCTGCCAAAACCACCTTTAAATCTAGGAACTGATATTGCCAGCAAAATTATTAAATATATGTTGGCAAAAAATTATGAAGTATTCACCAATCCCAAAGAATACAACATTGTTTATGTTGAGGGTATGAATGGAGACTGGACACTCAATAGTGATGCTGCTAACGCCTTTAATGACCGCCGTATTGTGATCGAAATCATAGATGGTGTCCCCAAAATCGTTGATCATTGGCAAGCAACTACTGAACCAGGTAGTAAATATACTCATAATCCCATGAATCCCAAAGGAGCAGCAAGAATCCAATTTGGACAATACAAAGCTTGGAGAGTGGGAAGACACGGTACTTCCAATCCCCATGAAGCATTAGTTCAATGTGGAAACATCACTGTTTGTCGAGATTTTAACAAAGATTTCAAACGAACTGGTGATGAATTGGATACAGGTGATTATTTTGCCGTTAATCAACATTGGGGCTATGATTTCCCCACCAACGACATCAAAGGGGCTAGTGCAGGTTGTTTAGTCGGTCGTCTCACGGATGGACACCGTGAGTTCATGGCTATCATTAAGAAAGATCGGCGCTATCTTCAGAACAACAGTTACACCTTTTATACCACCATCATTCCCGGTGATGATTTATTAAAGTCAACCTAAAACCTCATATTCAGTAGGATGTATAAAGCCTTTGCGGGCATAGCTTCGCTTAGAACGACAGCGTAATAGTTAAAATTTCAAGGAGTCTGTACAGAAGTTTGTCTCCAACTTCTGTACAATTCAAGACAAAATTTCGCAAATTTGACTGACTCTAAATCATAGTTGTGAATATAAAATAAAGTTTTTATCCTGATCTTATATCAGAATATTCTTTGTTCTTATTCTTCCTAATAAGGATATCTTATCTTTTGTGAAAATTGATTGACATTAATACACATTTTATGATACTAAGGTGTATTTGGGAAGACTAACCAAAATCTCTACATCAATAGTCTATAGTTTGGATTTAGTCCCCAAAATGCTAGTAATATCACTCTCCTCAGTACACTAACCACATAGAAATCAACTAATAGCTACTCATTAACCCATTAACTTGTGTCATCGTAATTGGATATCTAAAATTGTTTATATAGATATCCAAAATTTTAGCCTGTGCTAAAATCAGCATACCGGCACGACGCAGGTGATGGGAAAAATGCCATGTTTGAACGCTTCACAGAAAAAGCCATTAAGGTAATCATGCTGGCCCAAGAAGAGGCCCGCCGTTTAGGTCACAACTTTGTCGGAACTGAGCAGATCCTCTTGGGTCTGATTGGCGAAGGCACAGGAGTAGCCGCCAAGGTGCTGAAATCAATGGGAGTTAATCTTAAAGATGCTCGCATTGAAGTTGAGAAAATCATAGGACGGGGTTCTGGCTTTGTTGCTGTGGAAATTCCGTTTACGCCACGGGCAAAGCGGGTTTTAGAACTATCCTTGGAAGAAGCACGCCAATTGGGGCATAACTACATTGGTACCGAGCATCTGCTGTTGGGACTGATCCGCGAAGGGGAAGGTGTCGCAGCCAGAGTGCTAGAAAACCTCGGTGTAGATTTGACCAAGGTGCGAACCCAAGTGATTCGGATGTTGGGAGAAACGGCGGAAGTTACGCCGGGTGGCCCCTCTGGTCGCACTAAAACCCCAACTCTAGATGAGTTTGGTTCAAACCTGACCCAAATGGCGATGGATAATAAGCTCGATCCTGTGGTGGGACGCGCCAAGGAAATTGAGCGAGTGATTCAAATTTTGGGTCGCCGGACTAAAAACAATCCCGTGTTGATTGGTGAACCAGGTGTTGGTAAAACAGCCATTGCTGAAGGTTTAGCTTCACGTATTGCTAACAAGGATATCCCCGATATCTTGGAAGATAAGCGTGTAGTGACTTTGGATATTGGGTTGCTGGTAGCAGGAACTAAATATCGAGGTGAATTTGAAGAACGCCTGAAAAAAATTATGGATGAAATCCGCTCTGCGGGTAATGTCATCCTCGTCATTGACGAAGTTCACACCTTAATTGGTGCAGGTGCGGCTGAAGGGGCAATTGATGCGGCAAATATCCTCAAGCCAGCTTTGGCGCGGGGTGAATTGCAATGTATTGGTGCGACTACTTTAGATGAGTACCGGAAGCACATTGAACGGGATGCAGCGTTGGAAAGACGCTTTCAGCCTGTGATGGTGGGTGAACCTTCTGTTGATGAAACAATAGAAATTTTATATGGTTTGCGCGATCGCTACGAAGCACACCACAAGCTGAAGATATCCGATGAAGCATTGGTGGCAGCGGCCAAGTTGTCTGATCGTTACATTAGCGATCGCTATTTGCCAGATAAAGCCATTGACTTGGTTGATGAAGCCGGCTCACGGGTGCGCTTGATTAACTCCCAACTGCCCCCAGCAGCGAAGGAATTAGACAAGGAACTACGGCAAATCTTAAAAGAAAAAGATGATGCAGTGCGTTCCCAGGACTTTGATCGGGCTGGAGAATTGCGCGATCGGGAAATGGAAATCAAAGCCGAAATCCGCACTATTGCTCAAACTAAGAGTAACGGTGCTAGTGGTGACGGTATTGAACCTGTAGTTACAGAAGAAGACATCGCTCACATTGTCGCTTCCTGGACTGGTGTACCGGTGAACAAACTCACCGAATCTGAGTCCGAGAAATTGCTGCACATGGAGGACACCTTACATCAGCGCCTGATTGGACAAGAAGACGCTGTGAAGGCTGTTTCCCGTGCTATTCGTCGCGCTCGTGTGGGATTGAAAAATCCTAATCGGCCGATCGCTAGTTTTGTCTTCTCAGGTCCGACTGGGGTAGGTAAAACTGAATTAGCGAAATCTTTGGCTTCCTACTTCTTCGGTTCAGAAGAAGCAATGATTCGCTTGGATATGTCCGAATACATGGAGCGTCACACCGTCAGTAAACTGATTGGTTCACCTCCTGGTTATGTCGGCTACAACGAAGGTGGTCAGTTAACAGAAGCTGTCCGTCGTCGTCCTTACACTGTGGTGCTGTTTGACGAAATCGAAAAAGCACACCCCGATGTGTTCAATATGCTATTGCAAATTTTGGAAGATGGTCGGTTAACCGACGCAAAAGGTCGCACGGTGGACTTTAAGAACACCTTGCTGATTTTGACTTCCAACATTGGTTCTAAGGTAATTGAAAAAGGTGGTAGCGGTATCGGCTTTGAGTTCTCTGAAGATGCGACTGAGACACAATACAACAGAATTCGCTCTTTGGTGAATGAGGAACTGAAACAATACTTCCGTCCTGAGTTCCTGAACCGGTTAGATGAAATCATCGTCTTCCGTCAATTGAACAAGCTGGAAGTTACCCAAATCGCCGAAATCATGCTCAAGGAAGTGTTTGGTAGGTTGACGGAAAAAGGCATTGTCTTAGAAGTCACAGACCGCTTCAAGGATCGCTTGATCACGGAGGGTTACAGTCCTAGCTACGGTGCAAGGCCGTTACGTCGGGCAATTATGCGCTTGTTGGAAGATAGTTTAGCGGAAGAAATTCTGTCTGGACGCATCAAAGATGGCGATACTGCTCTTGTTGATGTTGATGAAAATGGCATTGTTCAAGTTAGTTCTCAACAAACACGGGAGTTATCAACCCCTGGTGTTGAGTTGTAATTAGGATTTTTTAATTGTTAATTGAACGGTGGAGGACTTTGTTTCTCTGCCGTTTTTTTTGTTTTTTTCTCACGCAGAGGCGCAGAGAGGGGAAGGGAAAAGATCAAAGTTGAAATAAACTGAGTAATGATATAGTCTGAGATTTGTATAATAAATTTTCGCGTTTTCAGATCAAGATTTATAATATAGATGTACTACACTGCTTCTCAAGGATAATTATGTCTATCCAGTTTCGGTTTCACCCAGAAAAAGCTGTAGAAGCAGCAGCTATACTGATAAAGCTGCATGGTAAGCCTATGAAGTATTTAGGCTTGCTAAAAATGCTCTATATAGCTGATCGTATTGCCTTAGAAAGAATAGAACAACCAATTACAGGTGATCATTATGTATCAATGAAATATGGTCCTGTTCTTAGTGGTGTTTATGATCTAATTAAAGGTAAACCTATTGATGATGCTCTACCTTTGTGGTCTGAGTACATTTCTCCTGGTGATAAGAACTTTATTTACTTAGTCAAAGATCCAGGAAATGATGAACTATGCGAAGAAGAAGAGGAGATTCTTCAAGAGGTATATCAAAGCTTTGGACATCTTGATCCATTTCATGTTGCTGAATGGACTCATGATTTACCAGAGTGGAAAGATCCTCATGGTTCTGCTATTCCCATTTTAGTAGAAGATATTCTGAAAAATGTTGGTAAAAGTGAGGAAGAAATTGAGGAAATTAGACAAATAGCACTGAGGGAAGCATATTTAGATGAGGTGCTAAGTGTCTAGTGTTCCTATTAACATAGGAGATGTATTTTTAATTGATACACCTCCTAATGGCCAACATTTTTACGTCGCAATTGCAAAAACTTCTGGTAATAAATATTTATTTGTTAATTTAACCGACAAGAAAAATAACTCTGAAAGAGTTTGTGTTTTAGCACCAGATCCGAGTTTACCAAGTTTTATTAAAAAGGAATCTGTTATAGCTTACTATTTTGCTCGTGAAATGGATGCAAATGATCTTGCTATTTGTATAACTTCTGGTAGTCCTATTCCCAAAGATTGTTTATCTGCTGATCTTGTATCACAAATTCAACAGGGAGGATTAATTTCTAAGAAGTTGAAGAATAAATATAAAACTGCATTGAAGAAATTTTTAGGAGTTGATTAAATTCAACTTAGTAATGGGAAGGGTTTACTTGAAAATCAAGAATAACTGGAAATTTGCAGAAGTATGGATAGATCCGATGCTATCACCTCCATATATTTTGTTATTACTTTGTGATGGTGAGGAAAATTGTCAAATTTATGATCCTAAACAGGGTGATAAGGTTGTTTTTTCTAGTAATAGTTATGAAACTGCTCAGTTATGGTTATTGGAAGATGAGTATAAACGCGTTGAAGGTAGGCTTTTAGTTGGGGAATTAGTAAATTTTTAATTTCGCGCAAAGACGCTAAGGAGCAAAGGCGCAAAGAGGGAAAATGAATTATTTAATTACAGCAGTTTGCGATCAAACCCGCCACACAAATAAGTTGCAGAATTAAGTCTAGAACTGAGTTCGATTATTTTTGTCTGTGGCACGGTTGATAACAATTTGCTGTAAGATGCAAATACAGTTGTTATTAATCTGTGCTTTTAAGAGTATTTAATAACGTATCTATTTTATTCTCAATAGAATATAGTTTATTAGGAGGAAGCTTGCTTATAAATTGGTCATAGTTCCAATCATTATCTAAAATCTCTCTTATTGTTTCTGCATAAGAATAATATTTTTCAAATAATTTAATATCTTCTTCTGGGAACGTGAATGAAGCATTAAATGTACAGTCTATTTCTATAGATTGAAATGACTTATATAATTTATCTTCGTAAATGGCTGCGCCTGTTTTTAATCTATTTTCAATTATTGACCAAGCTGGATGACCATGTGAAATACCTGGTTGTACTGCTGAAGGTGAACAAGTAAAAATAAACTCGAATTTAAAATCTTTATGACTTAATATGAGTTTTGCTTTTGGAAAAAGATTATCTTCATATCGAATCAGCAACTCTGTATCTAACGGTACAGTGAAAGATGGATTGCCATCTCGGTCAATACCATCAATTGCTAAATTCTTCACTTCTTCTCGCAAATTTCCATATAAAATTACATTTCCATATAAACTTGGTATATCATTTATAGAGATTTTTTTAAGATTTTCTTTAAAAGTAGTTTCTTGATAGTTAGATTTAACAGAAACATTTTTTTGATAAACAGGAGGTCTTCTTTGAATATTTATTAACCAATAGTTCTGAAAATAAAAAGATAAGTTGTGTATCAACACATAGGGAGTGATTCCTAAAAAGAAAGATTGTCTTGATTTATTAAACATATCGTTAGTAAAACTTGGTGTTTGAAAAATTTTTGATGAAAGAGGACTTGTTACTGCATTATAGTTGTAATGGCACAGCGGTTGTTCTATTGGCGCAGATACATTCAGAGAAACTTTATCATAGGTAATAATAGTCCTACAATTATAAGTAAAATCTGCATCTTCTTGATGAGTAAATAACCATTGTAATTGATAATCACCCACAAGTCTTTTACCATGTCTAGTTCTAATATAATAAATTCTAGTTTTAATCTCTGCTCCATTTTTTGAATCTATGTAAGCATGAGGTATTTTTCCTCTTTTAGGAATATCAATGATTAATAAATCTGCTTCTTCTAATTCTAAAAGATTGATATTATAGTCAATAATAGGGCTAATCTTAGCATGACAGATATTATCTATTATGCCCTTATCTTTATCAATATTAAAAATATTTTTACCTTCAAGTTCTCCATCGTTTTTAACACCTATTATTATTCTTCCACCTTGTCTATTAGCAAATGCTACAATCGCAAAAGTTAACTTTCTTTGTCCTTCCGATGTTTTCAATATATCTGACTGTTTTAGCTCATATTTTAAATTTTCTTTTTCGGGATGTTTTAAAATTTCTAAAACTTCTTTTTTCATGGCTGACATTTTTGTGAGTTAAAAAATAGTGTATTGTGATTATATAACAAACTTAAATCATCTGCCCAAACAAATATAAACCCCTTCCAAGTAGAAATCTATAGTTTTTTCTATGGCGAAAACTCAAGTTTTCAAGATGGATGGGGTTTAGTATATTATTTTTCCTGAAAAAAGTTAACATTTTTTAGTGAAGCTTACTAAAAGTATTGCTTATGGTGGAGATGAGATGGTTATTTAGCGAAGCTAACCGTTCACGTAGTGTTCCGTAGGAAAGGTATCGCTCTGAGTTAGATCATAGTGGAGGGAGTGCGATCACTCCTAGTTAACGGTGAAGGTAATGCGTTAGTAAAGCTTACCGTAGCGATGGCGTGATTAACTCAAAGACTTGATATCATAAATAGTAAAAAGCCATTCACATTCTTCAATCATGACAGAATTACTACAGCGTGCGATCGCTCTTTGTTAGATAATAGTGGAGAGGTGCAACCTATTTACGATTATTTTTAGAAAAATGTTTGAATGATTAATTTAGATACTGGCACTGCTATAGCTTTTATAGCCGAAAATTCCTCTATTCGTTATGGATTGCTACAATATGTAAATGGACAAAAAATGGTAATGACTCAAACTGCTTTTGCTGAGTTCACTAACATAGTGAAAACTATTGCTAGACTATCAGAACAAACTAGAGCTAATCGCTTTTTACAAAGAGTAACTATCATCCCGGATAACCCATCACCTAGAGCTTTAAACCTGCAACCAACACGAAAATTAGGAATAAACGATATTATTATATTAGGCACAGGTGATCAACTAAATATTGTCACCACCACAGCAGATGCAAAAGCTGTGAGAGCCGCTTCTGCTCAAGGTGTGGATTTTCATGTATATATTCATCCACCTTTTCCTTTAACTGGTAATTAATCATGCAAATCACTATTTCACCACATCTACAAAGTACATATAAATTAATTCAAAATGCTTTCCCCAAGGGAATAGAATCACAATCTTATTTACCGCTTTTAGCATTACTTAGTGAAGAAATGTCAGATAGAAATTTAGCTGAAGTTGTAGCTTACTATAGCGGTAAAGATTATAGTGTTGTCCTTAATGATGTATATCGGGTACAGTCAATTGATATACCCGCACCAGAAGCGATCGCTCATTTAAAGGAAAGATTACTGCTATGTGGTTATGAACAGTGGCTTGAAGAAGGATAAACTGTACTGCTAATCAAGTACAATAAATACATAATCACGAAAAAGGATTAACAAAATGCAAGCCATTCTACTCAGCAGCGAAGAAGTTGCTAAACGTGCAAAAGAATTATATGACAATGGTATTCGTCAACAAGTCGAAACCGAAGAAAATATCGGTAAAATGATCATTATTGATATAGAAACGGGTGAATATGCTGTTGATAAAACAGGCATAGAATCAGCGCATTATTTACGGAATAAAAACAGATTTGCTCGACTTTTTGGGATTCGCATTGGTTACAAAGTCGCTGCATCCTTTAGTGGAGAAATGGAGCGTGATTATCGGTGATAACTGGTATTATTAAAAATGGACGTGCAACTGTAAATGTCATATTTCGATTGCCAGAGCAACCAGATTTTACCATTGAATTTGTAGTTGATACAGGTTTTACAGAGTTTCTTTCCTTACCGCCAGCAGCAGTTAATCTTCTGGGGTTTCCTTTCGTTTATGATATGTATGCAAATTTAGCAGATAATAGTCGTGTGCTTTTACCAGTACATCAAGCGACTATTATTTGGAATGGTGAGGAAAGAGAAGTTAATGTTTTAGCTACAGGAAGACTGCCATTATTAGGCACTGGTTTACTTGATGGATATGAGTTATCTATCCAATTTACAGAAGGTGGTTTAGTGACAATTGAAGAGTTATAGTTAAATGGTTTTTATTAAGTGCGTTAGCGGTAGTTTATCGAAGGTATCGCTTCTTATTAATGGTGAAGGAAGTGCGATAGCGAAGCGCTCCGTAGGAATCGCTCTCGTGTATCAAAGAAAAGAGATAGCTTACCAGAGGAATCGCTCATGAACATAGATCCCCGACTTCTCTAAGAAGTCAGGGGGCTATATTCACAGCAAGGATAACTGTTCATTAGGTGGTTTAAAACCCATGTGTTGATATGCCGCTTTAGTTGCTATTCTTCCTCTGGGTGTCCGACTCAGATAACCTATTTGCATTAAATACGGTTCATAAACTTCTTCAATGGTTTGAGTATCTTCCCCAGTGGTAGCAGCGATAGTTTCTAACCCCACTGGACCACCATTAAAGTTTTCAATTATCACACTGAGCATTTTTCTATCAGTCCAATCTAAACCGCAAGGATCAACCTGGAATAGTTGTAATGCTTCCGCTGCAACAATTGCCGTAATTTCTGTAAAAGATTTCACTTCCGCATAATCACGGACTCGCTTTAGTAATCTATTCGCAATTCTGGGTGTTCCCCGTGAACGTTTGGCTATTTCTGTCGCTCCATCTGGGTTAACTGGAGTTTGCAATAATTCAGCGGTACGAAGAACAATCTTAGTTAGTTCTTCAATTTCATAAAAACGCAACTTTTGAATTAAACCGAAGCGATCGCGCAATGGAGAAGTTAAAGCTCCGACGCGAGTTGTCGCCCCGACTAAGGTGAACTTAGACAAAGGTATACTTCTAATTCTGGCACTAGAACCTTTCCCCACCGTAATATCTAAGCGGTAATCCTCCATCGCTGGATACAGGATCTCCTCTGTCATCCGTGATAACCGATGGATTTCATCTATGAATAGTACATCTCCTGGTTTCAGGTTTACCAATAAACCTACGATATCTCGTGGACGTTCTAAAGCTGGGGCGCTGGTAATTTTACAACTTACTCCCATTTCTGATGCTAAAATCATCGCCATTGTGGTTTTCCCTAAACCTGGTGGTCCATACAACAACAAATGATCCAGCACTTCCTCTCTAGATTTAGCCGCCTTAATAGCGATATCTAAAACATCCTTTAAATCCTTTTGTCCTATATAATCAGCAAATCGCTGGGGACGAATACTCTCCTCTGGTTTACCTTGTTCATTAAGAGCCGCTTCAGACTGCAAAATATTTTCAGCAGGGGGGACTTTGACTGATTTCTGTTGCTGTTTTGGTTCTCCGTTGGGTTCTGGAGGCTGTTTTTTTGAGGAGATAATCGCCATAATTTTCAGTAATTCAAAAGTAGGGTTTTTATCTTAAACACCGTAATATCCCATACCTCTATCGGGTGAGGTCTAAATTTTTGGATTACAAAAACAGAAGAAGGGAAAGTTGAGTATTTAGCGATTTTAGGGTTTTATGTATACACTAATACTGGCATATAATACTATTGTCCAGGTCACAAAGTCAAACACTGATTGTTTTCGAGTGCCAATAACAAAACAAAAAAATATCTATAATAAAACCAGGATACAAATTATTAGCAAAAAAGATAATACTACTCATTAAGAATTTACAAAAATTCATGTTTAAGCAACTAGAACTGACACTTATTCGGAAAATTGGTCATAAATGACGTTATTGGCGATAATTAAAGATTAAAGATTGATATAGAGACTTTGTAAACTATGGCTGAACTACCAAAAACCCTAGAAGATGCGATCGCTCAATCTTGTGAAGCGGTAAAATCAGCTTTAGCTGATGGTGTGAGTCGCATTCAAGTTGAGTTATTATTCCCAGAACTCAAATTCATGACAGTTGCAGAACAGTTTCTTCCCCAGTTTACTGAATATGAATCCCGTCTCAAAGTCTTCTTTGCTGATGCTGGTGCGGCTGCTTTAGCCCGTCGTGACTGGCAAGACACACAATTCAAAATTTTAGATATTGGTACAGGTAGGGCTGCATCTTTAGAAGCAAAAATTCAACCAGAAGATGAAATTTTCCTATTTATCGCTCCCACATCCGTAGAAGTACCACAATTAGAAAAGTTGTGTGAAATCATCGGGGAACGCCCCGTAATTATGCTCACACCCCGGCTAGAAGATTCCAGTGTAGTCGGTATCGGTTACACAGCCAGAGAAACCCGTCGTCGCTTTATCAGCACCATCGAATCTTGTTACTATATCCGTCCCGTAGATGATGAATCTGCCCTTTTCCGTTGCTACCCTGGACTATGGGAAGTATGGTTAGAAACAGCAGGCGAATATCAAAAAGTTGCCGAACTCCCCAAAAAACCATCAGGTGACGAATTAGATGGGATTCTTATGGGGGGACAAACGGAAAATACTACCGACGCTACACCCGCCAGAAAACCCGGTGTATTTAAGAGTTTACAACGATTTATCAAAGCTTTGAGCAGTTAGAATCACACAGTAATGGGGAAATCGGTAAATACCTAATTACCCATTACCAATTACAATTACCAATTCCCCCATTTTTGATTTTAAAGATGAAATTAATTTGTTCTCAAGGTGATCTCAGCAGCAATCTTTCCCTCGTCAGTCGTGCAGTCCCATCTAGACCAACTCACCCTGTACTTGCTAACATCTTATTACAAGCAGATGCCGAAACTAATCAAGTGAGTTTAACCGCCTTTGACCTCAGTCTAGGTATCCGTACTAGTTTTAGTGCTGAGGTATTAGAAAGTGGGGCGATCGCTCTCCCTGCCAAACTCCTTGTAGATATCACTTCTCGCCTACCAGAAGGGGAAATCACCCTCGATGATTCAGTAGATGCAGGTGGAGAAGGTATAATCGTTACTCTCAAACCCAAAAGCGGACGTTACCAAGTTCGCGCCATGGGAGCAGAAGAATTTCCCGAATTACCAGTTATTGAAAACGCCGAAGCCATTCATCTCACCACAGCGGCACTAATTGAAGGACTGAAAGGTTCTTTGTTTGCTACTAGTTCAGATGAAACGAAGCAAGTTCTCACAGGTGTACATTTGACTCTAAAACAAGACACATTAGAATTTGCAGCTACCGACGGACACCGTTTAGCAGTCCTAGAAACCACTAATGAGCGTCCTGTTGAAGGTAGTGAACAAGTAGAGGTGACAGTACCCGCCAGAGCATTACGAGAACTACAACGGATGTTAGGGCATAATGCCACTTCAGAAGAAACTGTAGCCGTATATCTTGATCAAGGTCAAGTTGTCTTTGCTTGGCAAAATCAACGGTTAACCAGCCGCACTTTAGAAGGACAATATCCCGCTTATCGGCAATTAATTCCTCGGCAATTTGAACGCCAAGTCACATTAGAAAGAAAGCAATTTATCAGCACTTTAGAAAGAATTGCTGTATTAGCAGATCAGAAAAATAATATTGTCAAAGTTAGCATTGATAACGCCAATCAAGAAATTACTCTATCTTGTGAAGCGCAAGATGTTGGTAGTGGTACAGAATCAATGCCCGCGCAAATATCTGGAGAAGATATAGACATTGCTTTTAATGTCAAATATCTCATGGAAGGTTTAAAAGAATTACCATCTTCAGAAATTCAAATGCACCTAAATCAAAGTTTAACTCCAGTCATTTTTACTCCCTTGGGTGGTTTAAAAATGACTTATTTAGCAATGCCTGTACAACTGAGAAATTAATTTTTGATGCAACCAGGGACGCATTCTCACTATAGGTGCGTTCCCTAACTTCAGTTGTTTGGTTTTTCAGGCGTTGCTGATAGCCATATTGAGGTATGAAATTCCCAAATTGAACCGTTAAAACTCTTACCTTTGCGCCTTTGCGTGAGACTAAAATTCATACCCTTAATCAGCAACGCCGTTTTTCAGTACCTAATATGCAAAATATAGGTACTAAATACTAGATTTTAACAATCCTTAACGCACCTCATTTAAACTCTCAATTTGCTTCGTAAACATCTCTGTAAACAAACTCATAACCGTGCGTTCTTCACGAACTTTAATATTAGCAGTAATAGACATCCCAGACTGTAAAGATATCTTTTGATCTTGATTAACAAGATTTAGATATTGACTATCTAACTTGATTCTGGCTGGAAATCTATAAAATTGATAGTTTTGATCTGGAGGTAACGCATCTGAACCAATATCAATTACCTTACCTTTAATATCACCAAATTGACTAAAAGGAAAGGAATCAATTCTCACATCTACGTTCATATCTTTTTTAACAAAACCAATGTCTTTATTAGTGATAAAAACTTCTGCTGTGAGGTTTTCTTTGGGAACGATTTGTAGTAATTTTTGTGTAGTGTTAGCAACAAAACCAGCATTTTTAGCCTGGAGATCAAAAACTACACCGGCGACAGGTGCGCGGAGTTCTTGATATTTAACGTTTAATTGTGTTTGGGATATTTTGCTATTGATATCTGCTAAACGCTGTTCATTGTCTAAGATAATCTTCATAAATTGACTATCAATGTCAGCAATGCGTTGTTTGTTATTACCTATTTTTTCTAAAATCCCTTTATCAGAACTAGCAACTGTATTGATTGATTCTTCTTTTCTTTTATCAATATCGAATTGGAGACGTTTTATTTCTTCTTGCAATTGTGATATTTCGGCTTGGAGAGTTTGTACCTGTTGTTGTTGATTAAGATATTGCAGTTTAGAAATACCACCTTCTTCAGCTAAGGTTTTGAGACTAGCTAAAATCTGACTTTGAATTGCTAACCCATTGCGAGTATCTTGTAATCTAAATTTAGTTTGAGAAAGTTGTTTTCTAGTTTTTTCAACTTCTAAATCTGCGGCTTTGGAACGAGATGCTAATTCTGTTCTAGCAACGTCCAGTAGTTGTTTTTCATCAATTCCTATCCCTGCTGTTCCCGGTAAATTTCTTAATTGAGAACGTAATAAATTATTGTCTGCTACTAAAGAAGCGCGACTTTTCAGCAAGAAAGCTGATTCTCCTGGTAGTCTACTGCGTAAAAATTCTATTTCCGAATCTATGCCTGTACTAGCTCCCATTAAGCGGCGATAGATGTTATTTTCTTGAATTAAAGCTACACGGATTTTATTTAATGAATTTAATTCTGCTAGGGTAGCGATAGAATCAAATGTTAATAATAAATCCCCTGTTTTTACCTCTTGTCCATCTTTGACATAAACTGATTTCACAACTCCATTAATGGGAGCTTGCACGTCTTTAACTGTTCCTTCTGGTTTTAATTGACCTGTTGCAGGTACTACTTGTTCAATTTTTGCTAAACAAGCCCAAATAATCCCAAAACAAGCTAATCCCATCAGGGTAATCATGATGGTTCTTGACCAAATTGGGGATTGTCGTAAAACTACAGATTGCTCAAAGTTATCGAAATTGAAATCATTGTTTGGCTGTTTTGGTTTGGGTTTAGGAGATGTTAATACTTGTGTATCTCTGGACAATGCTTTACCATTACCGTTGCCATTTCCATTACCGTTGGTGTGATTACCATTAAGTTGAGTCATAATAATTTTGGATTTTGGATTTTAGATTGAATATTTAGTGGGGTCTAATTTTATCTTTAATTTAGTTATCAGTTGAATTTTATGGAAACAACTGACAACTAACAACCGACGAATTACAAATTAACTTCTTGTTGTTGATAAAGATAGAAATAATGGCCTTTAGTCGCCATGAGTTCTTGATGACTACCTTGTTCTATTACCCTACTGTTGTCCATAACAACGATAGTATCGGCATTACTAACTGTATTCAAACGATGGGTAATAAAGAAGACTGTACTACCTTTAAAAGCGCGAGCTAAGTTCAGACAAATTTGTCTTTCTGTAGGATAATCTAGGGCGCTGGTGGCTTCATCTAGAACTAATAATTGAGGTCTTTGTAAGACAGAACGAGCGATCGCAATTCTCTGTCTTTGTCCACCAGAAAGGGATGATCCTCGTTCCCCAACTCGCGTATTATAACCATTAGGTAAAGTCATAATAAATTCATGAGCGACGGCAATTTGTGCAGCTTCAATAATTTCCTCAGTTGTGGCATCAGGATTCGTTAAAGCAATGTTTTCCTGAACTGTACCATCAAATAAAAGAGTATCTTGAGGAACTACGCCAATTTGTCGCCGTAGAGAATAAAGTTCGACTTTAGCAATGTCGTAACCATCAACTAAAATTCTGCCAGATTCTGTATCATACAGTCTGAGCAGTAATTTCATCATTGTACTTTTTCCAGAACCACTTTGTCCGACAATGCCCACAAATTTACCTGCGGGAAATTCGACGCTAACATTGCTGAGTTGTAGTGGTCCACTGGCTGCAAATCGGAAAGAAACATTTTCATATTTGATTGCACCCTTAATGGCCGGAAGTGGTATATTATTCCGATCTATTTCTGCTTCTTGGGGGGTATCAACAATATCACTTAATCGTTCTAAAGATAAGCCAGTTTCTTGGAAGTTTTGCCAGATTTGTGCCAAACGTAAGATAGGGGTAGTCACGTAACTAGAAATAATCCGAAAGGCGATTAATTCCCCTAATGTTAAGTCTCCTTGTAATACTAAATAAGCTCCCACCCACAAAACTAATAAGCTGCTAAGTTTGCTCAGAAACTGACTAGTAGAATTAGCTAATGTGGAAGTAAGAACGGTTTTAAACCCTGCGGCTACAAACTTAGAATATTTCTTTTGCCAAGAAAAACGGGATCTTAATTCAATGTTTTGGGCTTTTACTGTTTGAATACCTGACATCACCTCAACTAAATAAGATTGAGTTTCGGCGTTACGTTCAGCTTTGCTTCGTAATTGTCTGCTCACCGTGGGGGCAGCAATTAATGTCACCAACACAAACAGAGGAATTGTCCCTAAACCGACTAGAGTTAGTTGCCAACTGTAGAACAGCATCACAACTATATAAACTACTGAAAATAGGGCATCTAAGACTACTGTTAAAGCCGTCCCGGTGAGGAACTGGCGAATATTTTCTAATTCGTTAATTCTTGTTGATAGTTCCCCGACTGGTCTTTTATCAAAATAGCGGAGTGGTAAGCGGAGTAAGTGGTCAATAATTTGTGACCCTAAACTCATATCAATGCGGTTGGTGGTATCTACAAATAAGTATGTCC
This sequence comes from Anabaena sp. UHCC 0204, assembly GCF_009711975.1. Lineage (GTDB taxonomy): Bacteria > Cyanobacteriota > Cyanobacteriia > Cyanobacteriales > Nostocaceae > Dolichospermum. Next base: position 17,876 of record NZ_VIKW01000035.1, on the reverse strand, counting down.
GCAATGTGGTTAATACTGCTTCAAATATGCCAACTGCTAATAGTAATACCCCTAAAATATTTAAGGTGCTAATACTATTTTGAACTATGACTTTATCAATAATTAGCTGAATTACTAGGGGATTAGCTAGAGCCGCTAATTGCACAAAAAAGGAAGCTATAAAGACTTCTATTAAAACGCGGCGATAACGCGATAAATAAGGAACAAACCAAGCTAAACCAAAGCGTTCTTTAGGGGTTTCTTTTGTGGGACTTAGTAATAATAATCTAACTTGTGGTTGTAAGTTAGTTTCATCGGTTTCTAATTCTTCTACAAATTGATTAATTTGACAGTTGATAATACCTTGAGATGGCAAACCTAAAACTACTTTTTTCCCATCTACTGCATAGAGGACTGCAAAACTGTCACGATAACGAATTAATGCTGGGGTAGGAATACGGTTAATGGAAACAACGGGAATATCAACTAGTTGGGATTTCAGACCAATTAATTCTGATAAATAAGCGCAAAGTTGAAAAGATACATTTCCTTGACGCTTAATTTGATCATTTAAAATGCGTCGGACTACTTCTTTACGAAAGGGAATTTCTAAATGCTTGCATAGCATTTGAAAACAAGCAAGACTGGAATCTAGTTCTCCTTGTCCCCGGAAAAATGGATATTTTTGATTTTTGGGTGGATTTTTTGATGTATCTGGAGGAATAAATTCCGGTTCTTCTGCATAGGGAATTTCTCCAGCTACTGTGCTATCTGATATATTTTCTAATATTTCTGATTCTGTGGGAAATTGATCAAGTAATGATAAATCTGTAGGATTAATTCCCAACAACCGGAGAGGAAGGTTTCCGGAAACTTCAATTACTTCTTTTTCTAAGCGAGTTCCAGGGGTTAAATCAGGGTGAGAATTACCACCACTTACAAACCAGATCCGATTACTTTCTAATGTCTGTAAGGGAGTTTTTCCTGGTGATAAATAATGAATTTTTGCATCTGATATAGCTTGTTGAGCTATGTCTTTGAGGTTGTGATTAATTAAGGCTCGTTGTGCTATCTGGAAACTCAAAACATCAAATACTTCAATTAGTTGACTTTGGTTTTGACGAGTGTTAGTAAAGGCTGAATTTTGAGACAATAATTGTAAATAATCGGCTGCATTCCAGGTTAAACAGACTACTTCTGTAGAAGCGATCGCAGTTTCGCAAGGAATCTGACGTAACCAGGAAATTTCGCCAATTATCGCCCCTGGTTTGAGTAGTTTTAAAGTTATGGGTAATTGGGTTTGGGGATGATATCCCAATAGTCTGACATTACCTTGATAAAGAATTGCTATCCTTTCTGGTAATTGTTCTTTGCTGATAATTTTTTGACCAATACGATAGCGTAAAGGCTGTAATAGTTGTGGTGATGAAAGTTTGGTAATTTCTTCAGTTGATAGTTGCTCAAACCCTTCAATAGTGGTGATGAAGTCTTCAAAGGTATTCTTAATATAAGTCATATTTATTGAGGTGAGTTATTTCAATTGATTTTTGCTAATGTCTCAATTTGATGATTTATGATGTCTGAATTTGCCATTTCTGTTCTGTCATTTGTGCTTGTAACCACTGATTAAATTTTTCATTTAATAACCGTTGTCGCATAGGGCGATCTAGTTGGGCTGGTAGTAATTTTTCTAATCTGACAATTAAAATTAAATTCCCAATTTGAATTGGTGGTGATAGTTGCTGTGGTTGGCTTTTAGATAGGATATTCGCCAATGTGGGATGGAGGGATTGTAAGTCTATGGGTCCTACTAAACCATCCGTTTGGGCTTCTGGTCCTTGAGCGTATTCTCGTGCTAATTCAGCAAAAGACTGTTCACCCTCTTGGATACGAAAGTAAATTTCTTGAGCGATACCAATTTCTGGGGTAGTAATGAGGGAATAGATCACCCTATCCAAGTTGGTTTTACGTTGAAAGAAGTAAGAGTTTAAATCCCCTCCCCAGGTTGCATCTTTGAACTTTTCTAATTTCCAAGAGCGTATACCCATGAGTTTTAATTTCTGGAAACTTTCTTGTTGTGGTTCTAGTCCTTGATATTGTTGGGCTAATTGTTCACAGACTAGTTTTTCTTCTTCTGGGGTACAGACAATTTCGGCTGCGGCGATCGCTTGATCAATGATAATTTCTTTGATCAGTAGCGGTAATATCTGGTATTCCGACAATAATGATAAAACCTCTCCAGACTCTAGGATGCGATCGCCCAATTGTAAAAATTGATTCATTTTGCTTGTGATCTGATTTGTCACCATTGTTAACTTCTTTCTATAAAATAGTAGACTCAGATTTTAGCCAAGTTATCTTTTGGTTAAGGTTACTTATCTGAGGTGAGTTCACGGTTTGTCCAAAACCCTGATTTTGTAAATATCCTGGGAATTACACGGTTTCTCATATTTAATGCAGAAATCAAGATGTGGTTCATTTCCCTGAAAATAGCTGTAAGTAGTGAGTGTGTCGGTATTTTGGATATTATCGTACCAAAATACCATGAATTGCTAATTTTGTAATATCAAACTTACTATTAATCTGAAAAGCTTTATCAAGCTTAACTATTGCATATTTATCCATCAGCTAAGTTACTTGTGAGGGAATAGATCACAGGAAATCGGGCGGAATTACGAATTACCACCAGGAAATAGATAACCAAAAACTGAGGTTATTGCATATTATTGATGTAATAACTGATCTGGAAAAGTCAATCTAACCTGAGAAATATTTACAACACCTAATAGCTAAATACAGGACAAAAATTATATCAAGGGTAAATTTAATTTCCCTAAAAAAGTAAATATAGTCACAAAAATACAGCCGAGTTGAGGAGTTAGCAGCATAGCTTCTATGACGCTACGCGATCAGAAAAAGGAAAAAAGACAATTTCTGGACTTATTCTCTTAATCCCCTAACTCCTAAAATCAGCTTAATCAACGAAATCTACCAGGATTTAGACGAACAGGAGATTTGGGTTGGGTATTGCGTCCAATTCCTACTCCATTTGTCAAATTGCTGCCAGTTCCACCATCTCTGGGATCAAGATATGGTTTCAAATTAATACCGTTTTTAGAAGAATTAACTTGATTATTACCACCTAGAAGCGTTCTTCCTAAATTGTATAAGCTATCTCCATTACTTCTGTTACGATTAGCGTAAGTATTAACGGCAATAGTTTGTTGTCCACTATCAGCGGTAGCTAGGTTTTGAAATACACTATTACGAATAGCATAGGGATCTTTGCCGCGAGGTACTGTTAAGACAATTCGACAACTGGGTTGGGCTTCAGTAGTGACACAAATAATATTTTCGTTGTTTTCTACAGCTATTTGTAGTTCTTGTAAACCATCGGGGCGATATAATTCTAAGCGGCTGGCGATCGCTTGACAACGTTTTTGAGCATCCCAACCCCCTCCTAAATTTTGAGGTGCAGCCCAAGCAAAATACTGTCCTGGTTGACTTTGGGGCTGATACATGACTGTATGTAGCCCATTGTAGAATTGACAACTAAATCTTGTACTACTGTCTACTGGAGTAGAAGTTGGTATATTGGTTGATGAACCAGTTGGAACTGGAGTTGATGAACCAGATGGGACTGTAGGAACAACAACTTGAGCAACAGCTACAGCATTACCAAAAAATAAAGAACAACCAAGACTACTCAACAATAAAAACCGAAGCGATTGTAATGACATAATATAATCCCCGCTGGAGACAGGTAGATAACTGATATATCTATTGACGGAGAATATATGTTTTTGATTCATGAAAAAACATATTTTTTGGGTTTTCGTATCCATAGCAGAAACCGCCACAAGCTACGAAGGATACATCAGCAGCTTACAGCGGTTTCTTGATTAGATTGTAATTCAGCAAAAACTAGAAAATCCAAACTAAGGTGAACTTGACAGGCAATCAATATAAATCCGATCTAAATTGCGCTTCCCAATTTCCAAACGGCAGGCACTTCTGGCTGTTAATTTCAACACCTCCAATAACAACTTGGTGAGATTCAGGCGAAAACACTTTAACAGGAAGCAAAAACCTAACATTGATTGCCAATACACTAGAGCCGGAGGTACAAACTCTAATGAGAAAGTTTTGATTTAAGGTTGAACTTTTAACCTTTTTGTACCATGCCCTTAATCTAGCATGAGTTTTTTCATCTGTGTTGTATATTTACTAAACTTGAAATTCATTAATATATTGCAATAATTAGGGTTTGTGGAAAAGTCTTTTTGTCAGGGCTAGGAGAAGGTAGGGGCGCAGGGCTTGCGCCCAGTCACCGAGGAAGTGTCCTTGATTTATCGAGGTTTTCACTTGATTAAGCGTTGTCAATTGTCAATTATCAAAAAGAAGCAACCCGAAGCATTTTTAACTTGGGTTGCTGAGACTGTTTTTGAGGGTAGGAGAAATGAATTCAGAATTAATTAGGACTTACGCAAAATATCTCTGAAACCCTCTTTTCTTCGTGTTCTTCGTTCCTTCGTGGTTCGTTTCTTCGTGACTTGTGCGTAAGTCCTGTTAATTAACCGTTAATAGCAGGAGCAGCTAAAGCTATGGGTTGAATATCCCCAGAAGCTAAATCTAAGGGGAAGTTGTGAACGTTGCGTTCGTGCATTGTTTCAATTCCCAAGTTAGCGCGATTTATTACATCAGCCCAAGTATTAATTACATGACCTTGAGCATCAAGAACAGAATTATTAAAATTCAAACCGTTGAGGTTAAAAGCAAAAGAGGATACACCCAAAGCTGCAAACCAGATACCAATTACTGGCCAAGCACCTAAAAGGAAGTGTAAAGCGCGACTATTGTTAAAAGATGCGTATTGAAAGATTAATCTACCGAAATAACCGTGAGCCGCAACAATATTATAGGTTTCTTCTTCTTGACCGAATTTGTAACCGTGGTTTTGGGATTCAATTTCAGTGGTTTCTCGAATTAAAGACGAAGTGACGAGAGAACCGTGCATAGCAGAAAATAAAGCACCACCAAAGACACCAGCTACTCCCAACATATGGAATGGGTGCATGAGAACGTTGTGTTCTGCTTGCAGTACAATCATGAAGTTGAAAGTACCACTAATCCCTAAAGGTAGCCCGTCGGAGAAAGAACCTTGACCGACAGAGTAGACTAATAGTACCGCAGTGGCAGCAGAAACAGGTGCGCTGTAGGCGATCGCAATCCAAGGACGCATCCCTAAGCGGTAGGATAATTCCCACTGACGACCCATATAGCAGAAAATACCTATCAGGAAGTGGAAAATAATTAATTGGTAAGGACCACCATTATATAGCCACTCATCTAAAGTAGCGGCTTCCCAAATGGGATAAAAGTGTAAACCAATAGCATTGGAACTAGGCACAACCGCAGCAGAAATGATGTTATTGCCATAGAGTAAAGAACCACTCACAGGTTCACGAATACCATCTATATCTACAGGTGGTGCGGCAATAAAAGCGATGGTGAAACAAATAATTGCTGTTAAAAGTGTAGGAATCATTAGTACACCAAACCAACCAATGTACATCCGGTTGTTAGTGCTGGTAATCCAATTGCAGAAGTTATCCCAAAGATTGTTACTTTGGCGTTGTTGCAGAGAAATAGCCATAATTTTTAATTCCGAGGTTAATCGTTGTTCAAGGCAAGTTAACCTTATTCCTTTATTTAACTATATAGTTATATATTCTGTCAAGTAAATTCTCATATTATTTTGTAATTATTTTTCTGACAGTGAGGACAACCTTGGTGTGACTGGATTTCCAGTTTCATGACTCCTGAAAAAAAAGGATTTAATTTTAGCGATCGCCAAAATGCTAAAGTGAGTTCTTGGGTATATAAGTTAATTTTTGTGCTAATTCTTACTGGCAGTTGTCGGTAATTGTGAATCTGGAATTGGTGCGACTAAAGATAAACCCAAAATCCGTAAACCCCAACGCTCAAACCAGGGAACAGACATCCCCAACCGCATCTTCATTAAGAAAAATTTCTCAAAAGCTACCTTCATCCAACTCACCCAAAAACCTCTTTTAGCGACAGAACTCCGGCGTTTTCCCGTTACGCAATCAGGTAATACCGGAGCAGCAATAAAAATAATCCCCGTATCGCCAAAATCTGCCATACAAATTGCTTCTAGGGTTGGTGTTACTGCTGCTGTTTTGATCACTCCCAATTCCCTAGCAATATTATGAGCAACAGCCATTCCCATAGCTTCTGTCATTTGTCCAGTTTTCGGTACACCAATTGGGATAGATGTCTGTTCTGGAAGAGTTAACTGTACCACCACACCCAAACTATAAATTGAGGGAAAGTCTGGATGTTGATATGTCGGTAAAATTGGCACAAACCCCTTCTCATCAGTTAATCCCTTTGCTAACTGCAAAAATTCTGCTCCTTGAAAAGGTGGCAATACCATTGAGTATTGAAAAGGTAAAATACGACCATCTGCTAAGGTCATCTTTTCCGGATTAATCCCAGTAATTTCCGTATTTTCAATTAATTCAATATCTCGTTGCTGTAGCAGTTGAGTCACCAACTCGGAAGAGTTTGCCATTCCGCCAATCCCTAAATGACCTGCATAAGGTTCTGGTGTAACTAGAGTAATGGGTACTTGATCACGCAAACCCCGTTGTCGCAAAACATAATCTGCCAGTAAAGCAAACTCATACAGCGGACCAAAACAACTGACTCCGGGAACTGCTCCCACTACTAGGGGTCCTGGATGATCCAGAAACTTTTGCCAAGCTTCCCGCGCCAATAAAGCGTGATGGGGATTACATACAGATTGGGTATAACCTTGCTCTGGACCTAATCCCGGTACGGCATCCAGTGCTAAGGATGCCCCCGTCGCAATTACCGCGTAGTCGTAATTAATGGTTTTTCCGGCAATATTTAGGGTTTGTGCTTGAGGATCAAGGGCTGTAACTTTTCCTTCTATCCAATCAATACCTCGTCCTAAAAGCAAATTTTCTATATCTAATTGAATATTTTCGAGTGGGGTTAAATCGAAGGCTACCCAGGGTAGGGACGGAATAAAAGTAAATTTTGGGTGGTCAGAAATAAGTGTGATGCGATGACATTTTGGCAACAAATGCCGCAGTTCGTAAGCTGTTGGTAAACCTCCTATTCCTGCACCCAGTATGACAACGTGAACCATGTTAAATGCTCCGATTGCTACAAATTGGCGCAGAAACGATGGAAAAGTGCCAAGACAAAACTGCTTTCTATTCCTACGCTTTTTTAGAAATTCGCCATGACACTACTTAACTAGATAGTAAGACAATCATGTTTTTAGTTCAAGGAATTTCCAAAAGCGATCGCCCCAGATAGCGTGAGTGTATTTATACCCATCACGGTTAAAGAAAAAATATTTATTTGGATTAATGATTATATAACGAAATAGTAGTATAATGAAAATGTAAACAATGGTTACTCAATCAAAATATTAACCAACGCACTCAATACTTAGTGTAAATTTATGTCAGAGAGTCTTCCTTTAGAAAGCCCCTCAATGTCGAGACGACAATTACTCAACTTTCTTACAGGTGCAGTTGTCGCCACTACAGCCAGCAGCTTACTTTATCCTGCGGCTAAATTCTTTGTTGCCCCCACAGAAGTGGGTGAAGATGGTTCTGTCCTCGCCAAGGATATTCATGGAAATCTCATTCCTTCTAGCCAGATTTTAGCTGAACCCGTTGGCACTCGTGCCTTAGTTGCAGGTTTAGCAGCAGAACCTACTTACCTCACAATCCAATCAGATGGGACTCTGCACCCTTGGGGAATTGTTGATATCTGTACCCATTTGGGTTGTACATTTCCTTGGAATCCCAATGACAGCCAATTTCAATGTCCCTGTCATGGTTCTCGCTATGATCCTGATGGCAAAGTAATACGTGGTCCTGCACCTCTTCCTCTCAAGCTTGTTGGCGTTAACTTGGAAGGTGAGTATATCCGCATTTCTCCCTGGACAGAAATAGACCCCCGGACTGGTGAAAAACCTTGGTGGGTTTAGTAACTTAATTTTATAACAGGTTGCAATTAATATGGCATCTACATCTTCTATTCAACCATTGGTGATTAATATTTCTCCTTCTGAATTTGCTAACTTACCTGAACCTCCCTTACTGATAGATGTCCGTAGCAACTTTGAGTATGGGATGTTTCACGCCCCAGGGGCAATAAACCTGAGTTTGCCACGGCTGCTGATAGGGATGATACCAGGTTTTCGTCGCTGGCTTTATCCTCAATGGTTTCGGGATTTACCCAAGGATGAAGCTGTTGTTGTGATTTGTTTAACTTCCCACCGCAGCCCCATTGCTGCTGAATATTTGGTCAAAGCAGGTTTTACCAAAGTCTTCAATATTAGTGGTGGAATGATGGAGTGGCGACAATTAGGACTAGCAACTTGCGAGGGTAAATAATAATTTAGATTTTCCCAGGAGTTTTTTCATGACATCAGACAGACAAACAACTCCAGACTGGTTAAAAAGTCTGTTTGCTTGGGGAATGGCTAAAGCAAATACCACAGATAACAGTGCCATCAAGTTGCATGGTGACAGCAGCTATGAAACTATGGCACAACTCAAACAGGCTTTCTTTACAGATTTAGACGGACGAGTTTTAGAAATTGGACCGGGGGCAGGGGCAAATCTCTGTTATTATCCCCCTGATATCCACTGGATTGGTATTGAACCAAATCCTTTCATGCATTCTTATCTCCGGGAAGAAGCTGAACGCCTCGGTTTGGATAATATTGAATTACGGTTAGGTTCAGCGGAAAAGTTAGATGTTGAAGATAACAGTATTGATGTTGTTGTCAGTACCCATGTCCTTTGTTCTGTAACGGACGTTGCCACTACTTTACAAGAAATCGTGCGGGTACTCAAACCTGATGGTCGTTTCCTATTTATTGAACACGTTGCGGCTGAATGCGGTACTTGGACACGCAGAATTCAAGATGGAATTGAACCAGTCTGGAAGACAATCTTTGATAATTGTCACCCCAACCGTGAAACTGGGGAAATTTTAGAAAATGTCGGTTTTGAGAGCATTGATTATCAACAGTTTGATCTTTCTTTTCCTATTGTCAGTCCTCATATTGCCGGAGCAGCTAGGAAGACAACTGTTGCAATCAAACAGTTTAATTAATACTGAAAAGTTCAGACTTGCAGGAGAGAAAAAATGGAAACTACAGTTAAGGATGGAGTCTTTATTCACATTAGTCGAGGAACAGAAGACCCTCACCGGGTATTGATGGCATTGACCCTAGCTGAAAAAATGTCTGAAGATAAAGATGTGCTAGTGTTTTTTGATATTCAAGGTGTAGAAGTTGCTCTTAAAAATGAGAAGATAATTGAATTTAGGGAGTTTGAATCAGCACAAGTTTTGTTAAACAAGCTGATTAAAAAAGGGATTTCAATCTACGTCTGTCCGATGTGTTTAAAAGCAGCTAATCATCAACCAGAAGATTTGATTGAAGGGGCAAAGTTAGCTCAAAAAGAAGCTTTCTTTAATTTTACTCAAGGACGCATTTTGTCTTTGAACTATTAACACAAACGAATAATTGCTAATTTGTAATTAATGATATACAGCAACAGTGACAACGCTTAGGACATGGATTCCCGCCGTCGCGGGAATGACAGCCTTTGAATTGTCCTAACTGCCTTGTCTGTTGATATAAGTGCGTCAATTCATTTTAACTATTCGCTCAGTATTTTTGTAGATTACTTTCAAGAAATAATAACTCATGAAAATTCGACTTTGTTTAACTGTAATTCTATCGAGTTTGTGCATATTTATTTATGCCTTTTTTGGTGTTAGCTATAACTCATCAGCTATAGCATCCCCCTTATCACCACAGCAGAATATCTTAGTAGCATCTACTAATACTGACCTGCAAACAACAGTGGATAATTATCTTAAATCCATACCTGGAAACTATTACACTGTAGGGAAAGTGGAAGAGTTGAAACAGTTGTTAAAACAAGATAATATTTTTCTGGTGGATGTCAGAGAGCCTTCTGAGTATGCTTCCGGTCATATTGGTGATGCTATCAATATTCCTCTACGGACATTGGTTCAAAACCTCGACCAGATTCCGAAAGAACAGCCTGTAGTAGTTTATTGTTCTTCTGGTTATCGTTCTGCAATGGCGGTTATGTCTTTACACTTGTTGGGTTATGATAATGTGCGAGGTTTTCCTCCCAGTATGAATGGTTGGAAAGCAGCTAGTTAAAATAATTGGTAATGATGGTAAATTTGTACAGTTGTTAAGTGATATTGGTTGAAACCAAATTAATATGTAGTTGCATAGAAGTAAGATATCAATGAAAATTGACCGCAGATAAACGCAGATCAATACAGATGATAATTATTCTATGTAGCCTCATATAAAATTGGTATTAGCTGTTACACATTTCCTATATATACGAGTTTTACAGCAATGGAAATTATTATCGGTTGGTTATATCCTAAGTTGATGAGTACATACGGCGATCGCGGCAATGTGATCACTATCCAACGTCGCGCCCAATGGCGGGGATATAATGTCATAGTATTACCCTTAGACCAAGACTCCACCGCGGAGGATATCAAATCAGTTGATGTAATCGTTGGTGGGGGCGCACAAGACCGTCAGCAAGAAATTGTCATGCGCGATTTACAGGGGGCAAAAGCTGAGGCAATGCGGGATAAAATCGAACATGGCACACCTGGAGTTTTTACTTGTGGTTCTCCCCAACTGTTAGGAAATTATTATGAACCAGCCTTTGGACAAAGAATTGAAGGTTTAGGAATATTAGATTTAGTTTCTATTCATCCTGGTGAAAATACTAAAAGGTGTATTGGTAATTTGGTTATAGAAGTTACCGCTTCCCGGTTAGCGCAAGAACTAGAAGCATTGACAGGGACAAAGCCTTATTTAGTTGGGTTTGAAAATCACGGTGGCCGGACGACATTGGGGAAGGTGGAAGCTTTGGGGCGTGTGGTGTATGGATTGGGGAATAATGGAGAAGATGGGACAGAAGGAGCGTTTTATCAAAATGCGATCGCTACCTATTCCCACGGTCCATTATTACCCAAAAATCCTTTCGTTGCTGATTGGTTAATTCAAACGGCGTTAAGGTTGAAATATCAACAGGAAATTGAACTTTCGCCTTTAGATGATACTTTAGCAATGGAAGGAAGAGAAGCTATGTTTAAACGGCTGAAAGTGAATTTACCAAATGCTGCTAGGGTTAAATAATTGACAATTGACAATTGATAATTGACAATGTTTAATAACCCAGATTCAAGACTATTCTGATCTCCTTCTTTCTCCTGTACGGGCGAAGCATTCGGGTGATAAATTATCCATTTTTGTCCAAGGCCATTTTCCGAATGCTTCGCCCCTAATACTCCTTCATTCAAAAAACTTTTCTGTACAACGCACAAATATTTCCACACCCATTGGTAAAGCAGTTTCATCAAAATCAAATCGGGGATGATGATGAGGATAATCTAATTTTTTTTCTGGATTTGCAGAACCGAGAAAAAAGTAACAACCGGGAACTTTTTCTAGGAAAAATGACATATCTTCCCCACCCATTGTTTGACATTCGGGAACTATACCAATGGGAGTTTCTATGACATCTTCAGCTACGGAACGGACTAATGCGGCTATTTCGGCATCATTAATCACTGGTGGATAAAGATGGATATAATCTAAGTCATATTTTGCACCATGACTTTGACAAATTCCCGCAATAATTTGTTGAATGCGTTCTTTAAAAAAGTTGGCTAAATCAGGATTAAAATATCTGACAGTTCCGCCCATTCTGGCTGTATCAGCAATTACATTAACCGTTGTTCCTGCATGGAGTTCTCCTACTGTCACCACAGCCGAATCAATGGGGTTAACGTTGCGGGAGACAATGGTTTGTAAAGCAGTGACTATTTGGGCAGCTACAACCACAGAATCTACTGTTTGATGGGGAATTGCCCCATGTCCACCTTTACCAAAAATGGTACAACGGAACAATTCTACAGCGGCCATTAATGCCCCTGCGCGGACTCCCACTGTCCCCAAAGGCAGATTATTCCATAAGTGTAAACCGATAATAGCATCAACATCAGGGTTATTAAGGACACCTGCGGCTATCATGGGTTCTGCACCACCGGGACCTTCTTCCGCGGGTTGGAAAATAATTTTTACAGTACCCCTAAAGTCTTGACGATGTTGATGGAGATAATATGCTGTACCGAGAGCGATCGCTGTATGTCCATCATGTCCACAAGCGTGCATCACCCCATCATATTGAGAACAATAAGTAACTTCATTCTCTTCTTGAATTGGTAAAGCATCCATATCAGCCCGAATTGCTAATACTTTGCCATTACCAGGTTTTGTTCCTTTGATAATAGCCACAATTCCGGTTTTAGCTATACCTGTTTGATGTTCAATTCCCCAATTTTGTAACTTTTGGGAAATAAACTCAGCGGTAATTTTTTCCTGAAAACCTAATTCTGGTTTTTGGTGAATTTGTCGTCTCCATTCTACTAATTGCGGCTGTAGCGCCCGAATTTCTAACCGCACATTTTTGAGACTTACTGTTGAAGCATGAGGAAAAGTAGAAACCATATTATCAATTAAAAATTAAAAATTGAAAATTAAAAAACTCTTCCCAATCACCCATTACCAATCATCAATTAAATCTAAAGCCGCAGCAACTTTAGCCAGTTGTTCTAAATCATGGGGATTTTCTAGATAGGGTAGACAACCTAAAACGGGTATATTTGTTAGTGATTGAATTAAATCCGCTGGAGTTAAATCAGCGATTTCTGCTTCTGTACGGGGTTGAGTACAATTAAGAATAATTCCCCGGAGATTGATTTTAGTTTGCCTAGCTAATGCTACATTAGCCACAGCATGAGCGATCGCTCCCAATCTCACCGGTACAACCAAAACTGTCGGTAATCGCCATTCACCAGCCAAATCAGCCACCGTCAACTCATCAGTAACAGGTGAACCTAAACCCCCCAAAGATTCCACCAACACAAAATCACGTTGTTTTTGCAACGCTAACAGAGTTTTCCAAACTATCGCTAAATCAACCTGACGATTTTCCTTAGCAGCGGCTATGGGAGGGGCTAAAGGTGCTTGAAAATACACAGGTGTAATTTCCTCTGGGGACTGTTCCAGATTAAACAGAGTTTGATACAGTTCCCTATCCCCTACTCCCGATTGAATTGGCTTCATAATCCCCAAACTGCGCTGGGGATAATATTTTTGCCAATAAGCTGCTAATGCTGTCGTGACAACCGTTTTACCAGCTTCCGTATCAGTTCCCGTAATCAGTAAAGTGTTCAACAACGTTTTTTGCTAAAAATGACAACTAATTGAGTTCTTTAACTCAGCACCTTATCCATTTTTTGTAGGTTGGGTAGAACGAAGTGAAACCCGACGCATTTGTTGGGTAACATACGTCAACCCAACCTACAAATCAAGACTTTTTTTGATTTGGACAAAGTATTATTAACTAATTTAGCCTTAATTAGTGCCAGTGAACCCTGATGTTGGTGTAACTTCAGGTGTAGGAATATTATCTTCTAGATTTGGAATTGGAGTTTCCGTTGGTGTGGGAGTTTCCGTCGGTGTGGGAGTTTCCGTTGGTGTAGGAGTTTCCGTCGGTGTGGGAGTTTCCGTTGGTGTGGGAGTTTCCGTTGGTGTGGGCGCTTCTAAAACCACATTCAAACTATAATCAGCAGCCAATATACCCCCAGACAGACCTAACTGAATAATATATCTGCCATTATTCTGTAATATTCCCTCGTAAGATAGAGATTGTTGATCTTGAGTATTAATGATTTCACCATCATCATTTAAAATCGTCAGTACAACCCCACTACCTTCATTTACAGATACAGTTAATTTTTGCCCTTCATTAGCTCGCAAACTATATTGAACTAATTCGTTTTCCCTGAGTGTTCCTGACACATTCCCTGTATTAGTCGCATCCAATCTGAGACGTTTACGATTAACAACAGGTTCACTAACTGTAGGAGTCGGAGTTGGTGTCGGAGTTGTTGTCACACTGGGAATAACTGGAGAAGGAAATGATTGTGGAGTTGTAATTATTTCTTCTGCTGGTTGACGGGACTGACTTTTCAGTGAACTCACCAATGTCCAAGACCCAAATCCTGCTAAAATTACCACAGCCCCACCAATTGCCCCTAACGCTAAAGGATTATCTAAAATAGAATTACTTTGGTGAGGAGAAGCTGAAGGTTGAGACTTTTCCGATTCCTTTAATATGGATTCAGGACGATGACCGACAGCAACAGTTTGCAGATAAGATACATGAGACGTAGATACATTGGGTTGATTCAGTTGATTAATATTTAATAATGCTTGAGTAACATCAACAGCCGTTTGATATCTTTCCCCCGGTATATAACTCAACATTCGCTGCAAAACTCCAGCAAATTGTGGATTAACTTTAGCCCAGTTTTGCCAATTCCAAGTTAGTTGCTGTTCATCAAATAAATCTGCTGGTTCTTTTCCTGTCAACAAAACGATCGCCGTCACAGCCAGAGCATACAAATCACTACTAGGATAAACTCTGCCTGTTTGCATTTGTTCACTAGGCGCATAACCCAATTTACCAACAGTAGTGACTGGTGTGGGACTTGAGGATTGTAATTTTGTAGCTAATTCCTTCACCACCCCAAAATCAATCAATACAGGTAGAGCATCCCTTTCTCGTAAAATTATATTTTCTGGGGATATATCTCGGTGAACAATTCCTAAACCGTGAATATACGTTAAAACAGGTAATAAAGCCCGTAAAAAATATAATACTTCTGCTTCAGTGAAAGTCGTTCCCACTTCTTGGCGTTCTTTCAGCAAATTGCGGTAAGTCTTACCTGCCACAAAATCTTGTACCAAAAATAATCTTTCGTTTTGGGTAAATTTTTCGCGGAACTTAGGAACTTGTGGATGTTCAATCTGATATAAGGTAGCCGCCTCTCGCTCAAATAATTCTTGTTCCTTCCCCCCACTAGATGTTCCCGTGACTAAAGCAATTAATTCCTTGAGAACACAAAGCTCATTAAAGCGTCTTTGGTCTTCTGCAAGATAAGTTCTACCAAAACCCCCTTGTCCAATAATGTGGATTATATGGTAGCGATTTTGCAGGATAGTACCAACTGTAATCGGTGATTGCATGGTCTATTGATTAAATATAATAGCGACTGAGCTAGAACTTAGCAAAAGCATCATTCATCCACAACATGAATTCAAATGTTTTAATTGTGACTTCCGTAATTTTTCTCAGTCACCCTGCCTAAAAGGAAGTGTATACTAGAATTAAGTTTTACATTATTCTATTCTCACATTCTGCCTTTAGTCAGGATATGTCCAACATGGTAGCAGCTATAATCCAGAATAGGTAAATAAAGCGGCATCACTGGCAATGTCAATGTTACTTTTTAATGCTTACAGACTTAATATATGCGGGAGTTTGGTGTATTGTTGATTTGGTTCAGGTTTTTGATTTATTACGTAAATATTTAATCGTTTATAAATTGGTCACTAGTATCCTAGAATAATTGTTTGCACATTCAGTGCTTTAATCATAGGTGTTTTACCACACCAGAGCTAACTTGAAGATTACTATTATCTGTGAGTTATTTACTCTAGGTCGAAAAAACCAGATAGCATAAGTAGAGTTGGGCATATTACCCTAAACCAAAAATTTGGAACTCTGAAACTATTTGACAACCTAGATGTCAGTTCAACTAGATAGTGATCTATTTCCCAGAAAGACTAAAAATTAGGAACTGTTAATTTAAAATTCAACAAAACTTACAGATGTTTTGTTTCCTCCATTTCGGTTAAATCTGCTCAATTTCTGATGATATGGCTATGAATGCACTTCGAGAATCTGCTGTGCTGGGTTCTGCAACTTTACCACTCCAGTCAGTGGCAACGGGACTATCTGATAATAATCGCCTGCGGCTGTTTTCTGGTTCTGCCAATATAACACTGTCCCAAGAAGTCGCTCGTTACCTGGGAATGGATCTAGGTCCGATGATTCGGAAAAGATTTGCGGATGGAGAACTTTATGTTCAAATCCAAGAATCAATTCGGGGTTGTGATGTCTATTTAGTTCAGCCTTGTTGCCAACCCGTCAACGATCATTTAATGGAATTGCTAATTATGATTGATGCCTGTCGTCGGGCTTCTGCACGACAGATCACAGCAGTAATTCCTTATTATGGTTATGCTCGTGCTGACCGAAAAACAGCAGGAAGAGAGTCAATCACTGCTAAGTTAGTTGCGAATTTGATCACTCAAGCAGGTGCTAACCGAATTCTGGCAATGGATTTGCACGCAGCGCAAATTCAAGGCTATTTCGATATCCCCTTTGATCATGTATATGGTTCACCAGTTATTCTGGATTATCTCATTACTAAAGGATTACAGGATATTGTTGTTGTTTCCCCTGATGTGGGTGGGGTAGCAAGAGCAAGGGCATTTGCGAAGAAGTTGAATGATGCACCTCTAGCAATTATTGATAAACGTCGTCAGGCTCATAATGTCGCTGAAGTTTTAAATGTGATTGGTGATGTGAAAGGCAAAACCGCTGTATTGGTAGATGATATGATTGATACAGGCGGTACTATTGCTGAAGGCGCGAGGCTACTGCGTCAAGAAGGAGCAAGTCAGGTATATGCCTGTGCTACTCATGCTGTATTTTCTCCACCGGCAATTGAGAGATTATCCAGTGGAGTGTTTGAGGAAGTTATAGTCACTAATACTATTCCTATCCCACAGAGCAGCCAGTTTCCTCAATTAGTGACGCTTTCAGTTGCTAATTTACTCGGAGAAGCGATTTGGCGAATTCACGAAGATAGCTCACTTAGTAGTTTATTCCGTTAAGTAACGAATAACTATCATCCAAAAGGATGAGATATAAATTGTGAAGGATGAAAATTTTCGTTCTTCATTTTTTGTATGCAGCTAACATTTCTAGTTCTGAAACTACTCTTTCTAATTCTGCTACTAAGGGAGTAATTTGATTTTTCTGAAAAGCATTTGCTAGGGAACGATAATACCAAAGTGTGCCTTCTTTACCGCCTTGAAATCGTTCCCAAACTACGTCACCGATAATGCGATAATCTTTAATAATTGACCGAACATTATGGAGTTTATCAGCAGCCGAAACTAGCAATACTTCCGGGGAAGCGGTAAGAATATGGGCAATATAGGCTTCTTTTCGTTGTTGCCAAGGGGGTTTGGGTGTAGCGTCTGAGTCTGTACAACCATCAACAATGGCTGTAACGGCATTCCCAAAGCGACGGCGAATTTCTTCTCTAGTGGCTGCTCCGCCTTGGTCTTCTATGGCATCATGTAAGAGGGCAGCGATCGCTTCATCTTCATTTGCACCATATTCTAAGGCAATGCTGGCTACTCCTAGTAAATGGGTGACATAGGGAATCTCACTAGCTTTGCGTTTTTGGGTGGCGTGGAGTTCGTGGGCGTAGGTAAGGGCTTGGGTAAAGCGTTCTGATAGCATTTTTAGTTTGAGGATGAAAAATTAGTTTTAGATAAAAAAGGGAGCTTCAATAGTCTTTATTATCACCTACTGAATTTTGATTTTTATTTCTAGTTTGTTGATCATTCTGAGTATCTTTTTTAGTTTTAGATTTCTCTTTCTCCTTCCAAAATCCAATTCTTAATAATTATTTTCTCCTGTAATTTTCACTATATCTTCAGGAGTAGAATTAATTTAATCACTGCTAAAGCTACATCTGCCATTTCTTTAGCACGAGGATCTGGCATAATTTTTAACTCTATTAATTCTTTGAGTAAA
>NZ_VIKW01000034.1:40708-44019 GCF_009711975.1 Anabaena sp. UHCC 0204 | reverse complement strand
AACCACAGATATCATTTGATTACTCTTGCAAGCCCAGTCCATTTAGGGCTGGGTTACTGACAATCCACAGACTTGTTTTCACCGTCATAGAAATAATCTTATTATAGGAATGCTCGATCAGTGGAAAACTCAGTCTCTTTAGGGCTTAGATGTAAGTTTCATAGTTATTAAACAGAATTATAGAGAACAAGACAATGCAAAGTTGGTTATCTAAATTCATCTACCACAAACGTCGGCGATTTTGTGCATCTCTAGTGCGAACGTATCGGGAGATTAGTTCTGCTTCTGTAGATGAACTGTGGCACAAAGTGGTTGACTTAACAGATGTTTCTTGGCATCCTCTCCTCAAAAGTACCAACGTTCCTTATGGATTAGTCCCCAAACCCGGATTAATTTTTCAAGCAGTGACAAGGTTTTGGCCAATTCCCATTCAGATTTTTGTAGAACGAGTTAATCCCAAACAGATGTTAACTATCCGCGTTTTAACAATACCAGGGATTGAAGAAAGAGTAACATACCAAGTAGAATCAACCGTTTGTGGATCTTACTTGTCTTATTCTGTAACTTTACGTGGTTGGTTATCACCCCTAATGTGGTCTTTGTCTCGTCCTTATGTAGATCGGGTAGCTAGGGCGCTGATAGAATCCGTAGAAAATCCAGCATTAGCCAAGAAAAAATCTCTACATGGTAGTTGTTTTGATTTTTAGATTGTTGTCCTTCAGGAGTAAAATTCTGACTCATGACAACCGATAACTAAGAATTGCCCTAATAAAGTTAAGATTCTAGTATGTGTCAATGAAAAATTTTTAAGCTGTTATATAAGCGGCAACGGTAAACGCATTATGTATGATGTCCTAGATTCCCACTCAGTCCTAGAAGTGTTGCGGCCAGTAGAAGATCCAGAACTTCGTAAAAGTCTGGTAGAACTAAACATGATTCGCAACGTCAAAATTGACGGTGGTAAGGTTAGTTTCACTTTGGTTCTAACCACTCCCGCTTGTCCCTTACGGGAATTTATTGTTGAAGATTGTCAAAAAGCTGTTAAAAAGCTCCCTGGTGTGACAGATGTCAGCATAGAAGTCACAGCCGAAACACCCCAGCAAAAAAGCTTACCAGACCGCAATGGCGTGCCTGGGGTAAAAAATATTATTGCTGTTTCTAGCGGTAAGGGTGGTGTTGGTAAAAGTACAGTGGCTGTAAATATTGCCGTTGCATTAGCACAAACCGGGGCAAAAGTTGGTTTGTTAGATGCAGATATTTATGGACCTAATGATCCTACGATGTTGGGTTTAACTGATGCCGCAATTAATGTCCGTTCGACAGCAGCAGGAGACATCCTCGAACCCGCCTTTAATCATGGTGTAAAGCTGGTTTCCATGGGTTTTTTGATTGACAAGGATCAGCCAGTCATTTGGCGCGGTCCGATGCTCAATGGCGTGATTCGTCAGTTTCTCTATCAAGTGGAATGGGGAGAACTGGATTATTTAATTGTGGATATGCCTCCAGGAACTGGAGATGCTCAGTTAACTTTAACCCAAGCTGTACCAATGGCAGGAGTAGTCATTGTCACGACACCACAAACTGTAGCTTTGTTAGATTCCCGCAAGGGGTTGCGGATGTTCCAGCAGTTAAATGTCCCAGTTTTGGGAATTGTGGAAAATATGAGCTATTTTATCCCCCCAGATCAACCAGATAAGCAATATGACATTTTTGGTTCTGGTGGTGGTTCAAAGACAGCCGCAGAATTAGGAGTACCTTTGTTAGGATGTGTACCTTTAGAGATTTCTACTAGAATTGGCGGTGATAGTGGTGTACCGATAGTGATTGGTGAACCCAACTCAGCCGCAGCTAAAGCACTCAAGGCGATCGCCCTCACGGTAGCAGGTAAAGTATCAGTTGCTGCTTTGACATAAGTAAAGGCAAGAGATAATTGTCAATTGTCAATTGTTAATTCACCGCTCTCCTCCTCGCACAATGTTGTTAAAACGTTCATTCCCTAAAATTCGTTGGCAATCTTGGCTGAAGCCCTGGCAACAAATGGATGGGCTGCTATTTGTTCTAGTCTTTGGTCTGAGTATGTTCGGTGGGCTGATGATTTTGAGTACAGAACTAAAGCAGCCTGTAACTGACTGGTGGTGGCACTGGCTAACAGCGATTATTGGCTCAATAATCGCCTTATTTTTAGCTCGTTGCCGCTACGAAAACTTGATGCAGTGGCATTGGTTCACTTATGCGCTGACAAACTTTAGTTTAATAATTGTCATGATCGCCGGTACTAGTGCCAAAGGCGCACAGCGTTGGATTAGTATTGCCGGTTTTAATGTCCAACCTTCAGAATTTGCCAAAATAGGATTAATCATCACCTTAGCTGCTTTATTGCATAGGCGGACAGCCTCAACATTGGAAAGTGTTTTCCGTGTCTTGGCAATTACGGCTGTACCTTGGGGATTAGTATTTTTACAGCCAGATTTGGCAACATCACTGGTCTTTGGGGCAATCTTTTTAGGAATGTTGTATTGGGCAAATGCCAACCCTGGCTGGTTAATACTCATGATTTCGCCTGTAATTGCAGCAATCCTATTTAGTATATCTTGGCCATTATCAGCACCAATAGTTTTATCCAAAGAAATATCTTTAAGTATATTGGGTTTACTATGGGCAACAGCAATGGGGATAGTCGGTTGGTTTTGTCTACCCTGGAAGCGGTTTGGTGTTGCTGCTATTGCTTCATTCTGTCTTAATATGCTAGGTGGCGAATTAGGTATTTTTGCCTGGAATAATGTATTAAGGGAATATCAAAAAAACAGGCTCAGTGTATTTATTAACCCAGAGCATGATCCCCTTGGTGCTGGTTATCACTTGATTCAATCTCGCATTGCTATTGGTGCTGGTGAAATTTGGGGCTGGGGTTTGTTTAAAGGACCGATGACTCAATTGAATTTTGTGCCTGAACAGCATACAGACTTTATTTTTTCAGCCGTTGCTGAAGAATTTGGTCTTGTCGGTTGTTTAATTTTACTATCTGTCTTTTGCTTAGTTTGCTTCCGCTTACTTCATGTAGCTCAAACCGCCAAAGATAACTTTGGTTCACTGTTAGCTATTGGTGTTTTGTCCATGATCATATTTCAACTTATTGTTAATATTGGGATGACTCTTGGTTTAGCACCTGTGGCAGGAATTCCCCTACCGTGGATGAGTTATGGGCGTTCAGCGATGCTAACTAATTTTATTGCGATCGGCATAGTAGAATCTGTAGCTAATTATCGGCAACGCCAAAAGTATTATTAGAGAACAGGTGATAGGTGATAGGT
>NZ_VIKW01000034.1:0-40623 GCF_009711975.1 Anabaena sp. UHCC 0204 | reverse complement strand
TGACAGAAAATGCAGGGAGCAGGGGAAAGAATTTCCTAATGACAACTGACAACTGACCAATCACCAATCCCTCTTCCCTGCCATAAGCATTAAGCTAGTAGATAGGAAACCAATAAGGGTAAATATGATGATCTTGCCTGGAGCAACTGTTCGTGTCAAAAATCCCGCTGATACATATTATCGGTCTGAAGGACTTGTACAAAGAGTTAGTGATGGTAAAGTAGCTGTACTGTTTGAAGGTGGTAATTGGGATAAAATCATTACTTTCCGTCTGACAGAGTTAGAAGCCGTAGAAACTACAGTCCAGAAAAAAGGGAAATAATCATTTAGTTATTAGTCATTAGTTCTTTGCTAAGACTATTGACTAATAACGCTTTTCCAGAATTAATAATTAAAAAAGTAGATGAAACAAGTTGGTTGAGAATTTTTAATGGTTGGTTGATTTACGTCTTTGTGTACTAGAGATATGTTTATTCATTTTTAATTTTTAATTTTTAATTGTTTATGCGTCTACCTTTACCACAGTTTGCTACTGGCGATCGCCATCCCCAACACCTTGCAGAGGTAATCGAAACTACAACAACGGAATTTTTGGCTCAGTGTTTAGAACCAGAAGATTTGAGTTTTCCGCCCATGCCACCTTTTGGAAGTTGGGTTTGCGCGGCGGATGAGGAATCGGGGAATCAAGTTTATGCTGTGGTCTATTATGCCACAACTATGCCTATTGATTCTGTACATCGGGCTGTTGCTTTGGGGTTATCTTTAGAAGCTTTGCGTGAGGAACAACCCCAGATATTTGCGATGCTAAAAACTGAATTCCGAGCGGCGATTGTGGGATTTCAAGAAAAATCTTTGAATATGAGTGATAACGGTAGAATTCATCAATATTTACCCCCCCGTCCTCCACAAATTCACCAAGCAGTTTATCACTGTCAAACAGAAGCTATAATCCAGTTTACGGAACAATTTGATTTTTTGCGGACATTACTTTTTATTAATGGTGCGCCAGTAGATTCTTTGGCCGCAGCAGTTATTCGTGGTGTATATCAGTTACGTAAAAATGACAGAGAATGGTTAATTAGAGCAGGACGACATTTAAGTATATTATTAAAGGATGATTATGACCGTCTACGTTTTATTTTGAGTCAAATTCACCCTTATTAAGGTAAGTTAAAAAGCCAAAAACCTATTTGGAGTGATTGTGATTAGAGATAACTGGAATTTTGATAATAAACTCAGAGCCTTCTCCAGGTGTAGATATACAATAAAACTGACCACCGTGTTTTTCCACTATAATTTGATAGCTGATTGATAATCCTAATCCTGTTCCTTTGCCTACAGGCTTGGTAGTAAAAAATGGATCAAATAATCGCTTTTGGATATGCTCTGGTATGCCTGAACCATTATCAGCAATACTAATAATAACATGATTGTCATTTGTGAGTTTTGTGCGAATCCGAATTTGAAGATTTTTGCGCGTTTTAAGAATTAAATTATCACTTTCAGAAAGCGCATCAATAGCATTAGCAAGAATATTCATAAATACTTGATTTAGTTGTCCTGCATAGCACTCTATTAAAGGTAATCTTTCATATTCTTTAATTATTTCAATTTCTAATTGATTAGGTTTAGCTTTCAAGCTATGTTGAAGAATTATTAATGTGTTCTCTATCCCTTCATGAATATCAACGGATTTAATTTCTGCTTGATCCAGTCTAGAAAAGTTACGTAATGATAGGACAATTTCATTGATTCTTGTTGCCCCAACTTGCATAGAAGATAATAGTTTGGGCAAATCTTCCTTGATAAATTCTATCTCAATTCCTTGTTCTTTTGCTTGTGATACTACATCAGTATAGGATTTCTTTTGTTGATAACATTCTATGACATAAAGTATATCTTTAACATATTCAATAGCATAATTGAGATTTCCATAAATAAAATTCATAGGATTATTAATTTCATGGGCAATACCAGCTACTAATTGCCCCAAAGCAATCATTTTATCGTTTTGTAATAAGCGACTATAGTTATGTTGAAGATCACGAAAATCGGCTTTGGCTATTCTAGCTTTTTCTTTTTCTTTTTGTAGGCGATGTATTGTTAAAATATGAATTTGAGAATTGGCTAAAAGTAACTGATGAAAATCTAGTAATCCATACTGATAAGATTGATCGGTAATCACAATTGTTTCATAGACTTGTTTGTGCGATCGCCCTAAAGCTATTTGAGTTGCTTCCACAATTGGTGTATCCTCTGGCAAAACAAGTGCTTTTGGTTGTAGAAAATTATAAAAATATTCAATAGGCCGCCCTGCAAATAGTCCTAAACCATAGGGACGACTCATTTGCTCAAAAAAAAGCCTACGGGAAATCATGCCTGCATATTTTTGATTTTTAGTCAAGATAATGCCTGGTAATAAAGGTTCTGCTTCAAAAAGTTTGGCTAGTTCATTACCTGGATGATCTATCTCTATTTGAATTGTCCAAACTGGTAATTCCTGTAAAGTTGACTCTAGCTTGAGATTTGGCAGATCCACATCTTTAATGCTCTGTATAGCCAGCATCTTTCCATCCTTAACCTGAATTTAATATTGGTTTACGTCTTTCGCATTATTGCTGAAACAGAAATTGGTCATGTCAAATCACTAGTCAAATTGATCAGGCGTGATAGTTTTAGTATTCCCAATATCTTGAGGAAAATCTTTACTTATCAGCCAAATTTTGATCTTAGATTTTTACTTGATTGATGGTGATTGATAAATTATGGCTATAGCATAAGTGCTGACTTGTCAGTTCGCATCCTCTCAAAGGTAAATATTTACTAGGCTTAATCTAGATTATAACCATAGGACTTACGCAAGATTGAACTCAAAACCTGATTATTGCGTAGGGGTAATTCATGAATTACCCCTACTTCCATTCTGTTTTGCGTAAGTCCTAAACCAGACAGTAGATGCCTATTGATTATCAAAATAACAGGCTACTTCATGCTATCACCTAGCCTTTAACTAAAGGTTAAGAAGCTAGATTGAAACTCGGTGCTGATATTTTTTACCTATTTCTTAATCTCTAGTTAATAAAGTTGGATTTACACAAAAAATTGTTAATTGATTACCTAGCGGATAAGTAGAAATCGCCATACCTGTGGGTAGCCACCAGCTTTCTATTTGGCCAATAGATTTAAAACATCCTTTGAAAGGAAAATAGGAAGACTCAATCTCTGGGTAATTTACAATGTAAAATATGACGGTTGTATTAGATGCTGTGAATGTGATTGAGCGTTATACTTTGCCTGAGATGGGCGATTTGTGGAGTGAAACCTATAAGCTGAAAACCTGGCTAGATGTAGAAATCGCGGTTTGCGAAGCACAGGCAGAACTGGGTTATATTCCAGCAGCAGCAGTTGAAGAAATTAAGGCTAAGGCGAATTTTGACCCGAAACGGGTGCTAGAGATTGAGGCGGAAGTCCGTCATGATGTCATTGCCTTTTTAACAAATGTTAATGAATATGTGGGTGATGCTGGGCGTTATATTCACTTAGGTTTAACTAGTTCTGATGTTTTGGATACTGCTTTAGCACTACAATTAGTGGCTAGTTTGGATCTGTTGTTAAAACGTCTAGAAGATGTAATTGAGGCAATTCGGAAAAAAGCCACAGCACATCGGGATACAGTCATGATTGGGCGATCGCATGGTATTCACGCTGAACCAATTACTTTTGGTTTTAAGTTAGCTGGTTGGTTAGCGGAAGTATTACGACACAAAGAACGCTTGCAAATTTTGAGGAAAACTATTGCTGTTGGTAAAATATCCGGTGCGGTGGGAACTTACGCCAATATTGAACCTCGTGTAGAAGCGATCGCTTGTGCAAGACTTGGACTCAAACCTGATACTGCTTCCACACAGGTAATTTCCCGTGATATTCATGCTGACTTTGTGCAACAGTTAGCATTACTCGCTGCATCCATAGAACGTTTTGCTGTAGAAATTCGTAATCTGCAAAAAACAGACGTTTTAGAAGTGGAAGAATTTTTCGCCAAAGGGCAAAAAGGTTCTAGTGCAATGCCTCACAAGCGTAATCCCATCCGTTCTGAACGGTTAACAGGGATGGCGCGACTGGTGAGAAGTCATGCAGGGGCAGTTTTAGAAAACGTCGCTTTATGGCACGAAAGGGATATTTCCCACAGTTCTGTAGAACGAGTGGTTTTACCAGACGCTTGCATTTTGACTCATTTCATGATGCACGAAATCACCAACTTGGTAAATAACCTGTTGGTTTATCCCGAAAATATGGCTCGAAATCTCAACTGTTATGGCGGGGTAGTCTTTAGTCAAAGAGTCTTACTCACTTTAATAGACAAAGGACTTAACCGCGAAGAAGCTTATGCCATAGTTCAAGAAAGCGCCCACACAGCATGGAATAAACCCGAAGGAAACTTCCGTTATTTAATCAGCAAAGATCCTCGTGTCACTCAAAACTTGACACCAGCAGAGATAGAAGCCTGTTTTGATCCACAACATCATCTCCAGCATTTAGAACAAGTTTATCAAAGACTAGGTATTTAAGCCTGGAGGCTGGGGATTGGGGATTAGTCAGTTGTCAGTTGTCAGTTGTCAGTTGTCAGTTGTCAGTTGTCAGTTGTCAGTGGTGATTGGGAAACTTCTTTCCTGCTCCCTACTCCCTGCTCCCCTGCTCCCCTGCTCCCCTGCTCCCCTGCTCCCCTGCTCCCCTGCTCCCCTGCTCCCCTGCTCCCCTGCTCCCCTGCTCCCTTCCTTGCCCCAACGACTATTTTTAACGCCAACCTACTGAGAATCCGGGTGGTTGCTATGAATTCTGCCGTTGAATACGTTCACTCAAAGGACTGTATTTGGAAGCTAAACGCGCCCTTCCAGCCGCTGCCCATTCTTGGAGTTTCTGAATCTGCTCGACAGCAGTTCGGGCTAAAGGGATAATTTGACTAGCGGCTTCTAAAATATCATCTGTGGTGAAATCGCGGTTTTGGCTAAAGCCTATGTGCATGGCTTCAATTAAAGTTTGCTCAATTTCTGCTCCAGAAAAGTCGGGGGTTTCGTAGGCTAACCGCTCTATTTCATAGCTGTTCAAGTTATGGGGACGTAAGCGAGATAAATGCACATTAAAAATCGCTTTTCTTTCTTCTTGGCTAGGTAAACCGACGAAGAAAATTTCATCAAATCGGCCTTTCCGCAGCATTTCTGGTGGTAAGGCTTGAATATCGTTAGCAGTGGCTACGACAAATACAGGGGAAGTTTTTTCGGCTAACCAATTGATAAAAGTCCCAAATACTCGGCTGGTAGTGCCGGCATCACCTTTGCTACCCAAACCAGAAAAAGCCTTATCAATTTCATCAATCCAGAGTATACAAGGCGCAAGGGCTTCTGCTACCTGTATCATTTGCCGAGTGCGAGATTCTGATTCACCCACTAAACCGCCAAATAAACGCCCTACGTCTAAGCGTAACAGAGGTAAATGCCAATGATGGGCGATCGCTTTGGCTGTTAAAGATTTACCAGTTCCCTGAATTCCCACTAACATTAATCCACGGGGATGAGGTAAACCATATTGGCGGGCTTTTTCGCTAAATGAACCACCGCGCCGAATTAACCAATCTTTCAAATTATCTAAACCACCAATATCAGTAATTTCTTCAGTGGCGGGGTAAAAATCGAGAATTTGGGTTTGGCGGATTGTTTGACGCTTTTCTGCTAAGACTAAATCTACATCTTCTGGTTGTAATTGTCCATGGGAGGCGATTGCTCGCGCTAATACGCGACGAATTCTTTCCATGGATAACCCTTGACAAGAACGCACTAAATCATCCAAAAATCTACCAGAAGGGGAATTATTAGTTGCTGCTAATAATCGTTCTACCTCGGTTTTGATTTCTAGGGCGTTGGGTAAAGGAAATTCAACCACTGTCAATACTTCTGTCAAATCGTCAGGAATAGCTACCCGTGGTGATAATAAAACAATATTTTTCGGTTGCGATTTCAGCAGTCGGGCTAAATTCCGGAGTTTACGAGCGATCGCCACATCGTCCAAAAACCGATGATAATCCCGTAAAATTAATACCGCAGGTGCAGTAGCTGTCAATTTTTCGACAAACTCTAAAGCCTGTAATGGGTTACGTTTGCCAAATCCTACATCATTAGGACTTCCCTGATACCCATCCACGAAATCCCAAGTGTACACTGGACGATTACCTTGATTGATCGCCTCTTCTCGAATCGCCGCTTCCACTCTTTCCTCTTCATAGGTGGGAATATAAATTAATGGGTAGCGGGCGCGGAGTAAAAGTTTAAATTCATCACGGAAATTCATAAGAAAGCAGAAATTTTTAATGTTAGGAAAAAATGAAATTTGATGTTATTACTCAAAGTAATACTTGGTTTTCTTATTTATCAATTGTATATTGTCCATTGTTAATTAATACCTTGTCCAAATCAAAAAAAGTCTTGATTTGTAGGTTGGGTTAAGCGACAGCGCAACCCAACAAATACGTCGGGTTTCACTTCGTTCTACCCAACCTACAAAAAATGGACAAGGTATTGTTAATGGCAGGGGATTAATTCACAATATTGACATTTCTAATTGTCTGATGTATTCCGAATATACCTAATAGTATCATAATAATGCCAACTATTAAAATTTTTGTTTGGATGAGACTAATTCCTACTAATACTACAACAGACCACAAAATTTTTTTTTTAAGATTATCGGTTTTTTGTTTTTTCACCCTCTTTTGTTCTTTATAAAGTAAATCTTGAACAAGATTACGGTTTTCTGGAGATTGCAAACATATATGATGGAAATAATGAACTTGACCATTTATGCGATGTCGAATTGATGAATCTTGATATAAAGGTAAGTCGCAAATAGAACAGCTTTTAAAAATATAAGCATTAATTCCCTCTGTGATAGGATGACCACATTTATTACAGTGCCAAGAAGTAGTTGATTTAATTATATAATGATTTGTTTTACATAAAGGACATTGGATATTAGTATAAATATCGCTATTTTTCCATTCTGAATCTACTTTTGCACGACATTCATCATGAAATTTTTTCGTGGAAATTTCATGTTTAGTCACAGGAAAGTTTTGACGACAAATTAAACAGTTGTTATATAAAACTTTATAATCTTCTGTTTTGCAATGAGGACATCTTGTCAGGCGGCTACTAACAAAGCCATTACATTTTATACACTTAAGTAATTCATCTGCCATCTTTTTATTTATAGTTTAATTGTCAGTATTTTCAATTGAAAAGGGGAAAAGAAATTTGGTACTTAGATAAAAACACTAAGAAACTAGTCTCAAAAACCTATGCCCAAATAATTTGTTTATTGATATATATCTTTGTCATCGCTCTGGATGAGTTTGAGATTTTTGTGTCTTCAAAAAAATCTGAACCTCCATATATTTACTGAGGTTGCTTTCCTGATTAGACTAATATATCATACATATTATATATGGATAAACTTCTAGTGGGAAGGAAGTATAATATAAATTATAGCCAAGACACTTGCTTGCAGTCGGTGAAGCCAGTGGTGTAAAATTTATGATAGCCAGGAGTGGAGAATTTCCTGGCTAATAACTTGATTTAAACTTGCAATAATCCCTCTGGATTGACTGTTAAAAGCGATCGCCTTTGTAATCCTTCTTGATGTAAAATTTCATTAGCAGCTAATAATCCACTGCTGACTGCTCTTTCCATTAAACCACAGGGAAACGGCATTTTCACCCAATCACCAGCAAAGAATAAGTTACTAATATTTGGGTTAGTTTCTGGACGTTCTTTGTAACTATAGGGAGGATAACCAGAAAAATTATGTTGATTGACTAATTCCCGATGTAAAACTTTAGCTGTTTTCAATTCCGGAACAATATCATAGAGTTCATTCTCAAAGGTTGTTAATAAGTCTTCTTGGGTAGGAAATGCTTTTTCTTTATAACAGTATGCGTGTAGTTCTACCACACTTCCTCCTGTTTTTTCTGCCCAATCAATAAATTGTTGTTGAATGCGATGATAGAGAGTAATACTATCAGTCAGTGCATAACCAGACAAAGACGTAAAATTACTATGTTCCCATTGAAAATCTTGATCAAGCCAGAAACGACAGACAGCAAAAGGATCAGCAATACTCAATTTTTCAATTTGCGATCGCACTTGTTTATCCACATTTCCATTCATCCGTTTAAATAATTGTTGAACTCCAGGAACATCTGTAGCAAAAACATAATAATCTGCACTGATAATTTCTGGTGCTGATGATGTTTGATTAACTGCAACTAATTGCAATTTATCATCCTGTTTTTCCATAATTTTAAACGTTGCTAAATCTCTTTTAGCAGGTCCCTTAACAACCTTCCCCTCAGCGGTAAATACTGCACCATGACAAGGACAATGAAACTGTCCATCTGCTGCTTTTTTGACAGTACAACCTTGATGAGTACAAGTCAGAGAAATTGCTGTTTGACTATCATCAGCAACCGCAAAAACCTCATCAGCAGCACCAAAATATGTCATTTTTTCATCGTTCATAGTAGAGTTGCGCTGAACTGAAAAAGGGACATGATATTGATTGTCATCTACATAATATTTAATTCCTGAAATCTTCCCCGCTTCAGTGACAATTTCACTCACATTTACATCTGTGATAATTTTCCCATTTTTTTGAATACTTTCAGCAATAGGTTGGACTAAACTTGTCCCCATATCATCTTTTGTGCCATTAAAAGCCAGTCCTTCGGGATTACCAAAAAAGTAAAAATGGAAGAACTGCATTAATTCACCTACACTCATTAAATCTGGTGAATTTAAACTAGATTTAGCAAAAGGAAGGAAATACAAATCATATAAACCTTGGGGAAATTCCGTTTTTACCCAATCCGCAACAGATATATGATCAAAACGTTGATAATTCTTTTCTCGCTGAAAACCACTAATAGCTTGAAAAACCTCCAAATGCTTAAATTTGGTCAGATTAATCCCCCATTTTAAGCGATTAGGAGAAGCGATCGCTAAATCTACAATATTCCAAGGAAAAGCCGAATGTGTCGGACGAAATACCTCTGGTTGATATTGAGAACCACGATAAACTAAAGAATAAGAATTTAAGGATTTAAAATTATCCTTGATCTCTAATTCTGATACTAAACTATTTAAGTTATAATATTGGGGAAAAAACCCATGAAACCCATGTTCCATCATAAAAGTTTCACCCACAGCCTCAATTTTCCAACTGGCAATTTTGCCACCAAGTTGGGGAGACTTTTCTACAAGTGTAACTGTAAATCCTCGCTGAACTAATTCATAAGCACAAGCTAAACCGGCTAAACCCCCGCCAATTACAACTACACTTTTATGATTATTGATCATTCTGGGTAACTCCAGAGTATCAAGTTGAAAAATTGTTGGTTGTGGTTTACTAAAACGGGAATATCCAGTGACTCCGACAATAGTCCCTACACCAAATAATTTTAATAATGTCCGCCGGGAAATGGTAGATACTTCTGGTAAACTAATTTTTTGGCTCATGATTAATGCAATTAAACTTTCACGATGAAATACAGCAGCAAATGATAAATAGAATTTAACAGCTTTTTCTGTAAATTGCCAATGTATAATCATCTTAAATATCCCCGATTTCTTGCAGAAGTCAGGGATATAATGTGGTAAAATTAGATATTAACTAATCAAAATGAAGTATTGGCAAGAAACTATTGCTGTCACTCAGCGGATTTTAATTGAACTTTTCCGACGCAGACGCAGCCTCATTTTTTGGAGTATTTTTCCCATTTCAATTTTAATCCTCAACGCATTTATTTTATCAGAACGGGCAAAATTCACAATGGCTGTAGCTTTTGAAAACGCTGCACCGTCAACATTAGTAGGTGCGGCACTTTTTTTTAGTTGTTTGGGTGGAAGTGTCGCAACTGTAGTTGCAGAAAGAGAACAACAAACCCTCAAACGCTTGTTCATTTCTCCCTTAAGTGGCACATCCTATTTTTTAGGAATTTTCCTCGCTCATAGTACCATTGGTATAGGACAAACTCTGCTGGTTTATACTATTGCTGCTTTTTGGGGTGCAACATTTAAAGGTTCGATTTTTTTGGGAATCACAATTATTTTATTAAGTATAGTGGCTTATGTTGGTTTAGGCTTT
This sequence comes from Anabaena sp. UHCC 0204, assembly GCF_009711975.1. Classification (GTDB taxonomy): domain Bacteria; phylum Cyanobacteriota; class Cyanobacteriia; order Cyanobacteriales; family Nostocaceae; genus Dolichospermum. The sequence continues at coordinate 30,432 of NZ_VIKW01000034.1, read as the reverse complement.
ATTTTGGGTACACAATTAGCACGCAGAATTGAAGATGTTAATGCTTTAGTTGCGGCTTTTGGAGTTCCTTTATTAATTTTAGGAGGAGCATTTTTACCAACTTCTTTATTTCCCAAAACTCTCTTAGATATTGCTCAATATAATCCAATATATCACATGAATGAAGCCCTCTTAGGAGTTTCTGCTCAGGGAGATAACATCAACGATATTCAATCACACTTTATTTTTCTCTTATTGTTTGCATTAGTTATGTTAATTTGTGGTTGGTTATCTTATAGAAGGATGTTAATGGTAGAAAGGAGATTGTAATCCTCTATTAAGGTTGAGAAAATAGCAATTTTGCAATATATTCGGCATTTCTTTTTTCTCTCCAAATCCAATGATTATCTTGTCCTTTTTCTCGAATATGAATAATAGCTGCCTCGATAACTTGCTCTAAATCATCTAAATTAGAATAGGATGAACCGATAGCAATAGGCCAGGTAATTTGATGCTGAATTACTGGATAATTGGGAGCAATAATATAACATCCACAAGAACCGGCATCACTAATGACACCACTAGCGCGATAATAATAACGCTCTTGATCAAAATCGGTGACTAAAATATCTAATTGTTGTAAAGCATGAAGATAATCTTCATCTTTTGTGGTATCAATAAAAGTAATATCTAAGCAGTTTTCTAAATATTCAGGTTTTTGTTTAATGGGTGTACCAATAACTAATTCTATTTGCTGAGGATGTTGAGTAACATAAGCTCTAATTTTTTCTAAAATCTTATTAATGGGTTTATCTTGACGAATAATTCCGATGATGCCGATTTTGATTTTATCATCTTCTTTTAATCTTTCTTTTGGCTGTAATTTCGGTGTAACTTCACTAATTATAGGATGAGGAATCACAATTTTAGAAGCTGGGGAGAATTTCAAATCATTTCTGATATAATCATCATCTAATTCTAAAAGCACTACCTTAAATTGAGGATTTGCTTCTAGAAATTTTTGTAGATAAAGAAAACCCCAATATTTGATTTTATTTTCTTGAGCAAATAATTGATTACCGTGAATACCTAAAAATACTTGTTTTCCTGTTGATGCTAACATTGGTAACAGGGCTAAAAGATGTTGATTATAGATTTCCATCACATAAATACTATCCACATCTTTCAGAGATAAAGCTTGTAATCCCATTGAAAAATGACGATATTCACGTCTTAATTGTAATCCGACGGAATAACTAGGAATGGCTTGGGTGAATCTTATAAACCATTTAGTTAACGGTCTTTCTATGGTGACAAATCCGATTGTATGATTAGATAAATGTTGATTAATACGTAATAGTTCTCTGAGTCCTTGATGAAATAGCTGCATATTATGTTTATGGTTTATGTTAAAAAATAGTTACAAAAAATTTATAAACACCAGGAGGAAACCATCTCCGAGCAAAAGCAAGTCCCTGTTCAGCTTTAAAATAATATTTTAGAGGATAGGTTTCACTCCAATTAGATATATGCTTTTGGACTACCTCCGCGGTCTGATCAGTGCTATTGTTATCAATAATGAGAATTTCCCAATTTAGCTTTTCTGTTTTAACTTGCGATCGCAATTTTTCCAGGACATCTAATATCAGTTTTTCTCCGTTGTAGATACAGATAACCACTGTAAAATCAACCATAAGTCCTTGTAATATCTACGTTATCACTCAATTAGCTGGGAATGCGATCGTATTTCTCTGGGGTTTATTATAAAACTCACTCAAGTGCGTAATTACTCTTAAGTAATAGCGCAAAAAATGTTATTTGGCAAGCAAATGCTCTCAAAGCTTGTTCTCTCTAGTATTTAAGGACTTCTGTCAGACAGTTAAACTTAAGTTGACAAAATGAAAAATATCTGAATCATCAATATGCTGAAAATCAAAAATTTAAACAAAGCTTACAAAGCAAGAAAAGTCCTCGAAGATTTGACATTACATATTGACGGAGGAGAAATTTACGGTTTATTAGGAGCAAATGGAGCAGGAAAAACGACAACAATTAATATTATTTGTAATTTACTCACGGCTGACAGCGGTTCTATTACTCTAAATAATCAACCTGTTTCTGAAAAAACCAAAAAATTAATTGGCATTGCTCCCCAAGAAAATTTATTATATAAAACTCTTTCCTGCGAAGAAAATCTCAATTTCTTTGCCGATATTTATGGTTTAAATCGTCAAACCCGTCAACAACAAGTTATAGAAAGTCTCAAAGCTGTTAATTTATTAGATAGAGCCAAAAGTCCTGTAGAAACCCTGAGTGGGGGAATGCAGAGACGTTTAAATATTGCAGTAGCTTTGGTACATCAACCGCAATTAGTAATTCTTGATGAACCAACAACAGGTTTGGATATTGAAGCCAGATATGAAGTTTGGGAATTAATTAAAAATCTCAAAAATCAAGGATTAACAGTTTTATTAACTACCCATTTATTAGATGAAGCAGAACGACTTTGTAATCGGATTGGGATTTTAAAAAATGGGACAATTTTAGCAGAAGGGACTTTAAATGAATTAAGAAAATTAATTCCTGCTCAAGAAATTGTCATTATCCAAACCAAGCAGGAAGAAGACGCAATTAATCAAGCTGAAAAATATGGTTTTATCCCACGACGTTATGGTAGTGATTTGGCTTTTTGGTTGCCAGAAATACTAGAATTGCAAGAAATTATTTCCCGATTTGAAGGAATACAAATTGATTCTATTTCCCGGCAACCTGTAAGATTAGAACATATTTATGTGGAAGTAACTCAAGGTAATTAGAGAAGAAACAGATGGCAATTGTAAATCGCGGCTAAACCTACCTGCGTGGGTTCAAAGAGTCCGCCTTCGCGGACTAGTTATCTATATTTTCCCTTTTGCAGTTAATAAATCATCAGGAGAGAAAGCACCATTTTCTGTAATAATTGCTGTGATTAAATTAGCAGGTGTAACATCAAAAGCCGGGTTATAAAATTCCACTCCTGGAGGTGTGAGGATCGTTTCACCTATTTGATAAATTTCTCCTGGATGACGTTCTTCAATGGGAATTTGACTACCATCAACTAATTGAAAATCTACTGTAGATAAAGGTGCAGCGACAAAGAAAGGAATATTATGGGCTTTGGCAACTATAGCTAAACTGTAAGTTCCGATTTTATTGGCAGTATCACCATTAGCAGCAATTCTATCAGCACCCACAACCACAGCATCAATTAAACCTTGTTTCATGCAATGGGCAGCCATATTATCGGTAATTACTGTGACGGGAATCCCTTCTTGTACACATTCCCAAGCAGTGAGTTTTGCACCTTGTAACCGGGGACGAGTTTCGTCTGCAAATACTCTTGCTAAACGTCCTTCTTTCCAAGCAGAACGAACTACACCTAAAGCTGTCCCATATCCAGCGGTTGCTAAAGCCCCAGCATTACAATGAGTAAGTATAATTAATTTATCAGGGGTTTTCGGTAATGCGGCTAAACCATGATCACCTATAGCTTGACAAGTTTGCAAATCTTCCGCATTAATCTTTTGGGCAGTTTCTAAAAGAGTTTGTTGAATTTCGGCAACTGTTCCCACGGTTTCATAGGCTGTTTGCATCATTCTGCCAATTGCCCAAAACAAATTTACCGCAGTTGGACGAGTAGAACGCAACAAATTAGCTACTGTTTCCAGTTTAGTTAAAAACTCCTGGCGATCGCTCGTTTCAATTTCCCTTGCACCCAAATACATCCCATAAGCCGCAGCTACTCCAATCGCCGGCGCACCTCTGACAATCATTGTTGTAATGGCTTGTGCCATATCTTCACTGCGGTGAATCTCCACCACTGTATATTCATTAGGTAGACGAGTTTGATCAATGAGTGATACTGAATTATTTTGCCAAATAACGGGATAAACCATGTTGTTAATTGTCAGTTGTTGGTTGTCAGTTGTCAGTTGTTAGTGGCAATAGATTACAGGGAATTTTTATATATAGCAATCCTCAATCATTATTAACGTAAGTTGCTAAGTAGGTTGGCGTTAAAAATTGTCGTTGGGGCAAGGGAACAGGGAACAGGGAACAGGAAGAGAGTTTTGGGCGATTTTACTTTTCTTCACATACCTTTAAATTTTTCTGCTCACCTACTTAGTTAAAGAAATTGTCAGAATCAGGATGTCCAGGATTTAAGGATGTACAGGATTAAGACTGAGATTTTATCACCAATCACCAATTACCAATTACCAATTACCAATCACCTATTCCCTCTTTCCCAAATTAAGTTAAAAAAGAAAGATGAAAATTACTAAAAAAATCAACAATTGGCTAGAAACTCATGCTGCTGCACCTGCTTATGGCGGTTGGGTGTTAACGGGAATCTCCATAGCTTATTTAGGTGCAGCAATTAATACAATGGCTGGCTGGCTGTATGTCATTAGTGGAGTCAGTTTTGCCCTTTTGGGGGTATCAGCTTTTATTGCACCGCGATCGCTTGTGGGTATAATTGTCAAACGTCGTCCCATTGAACCAGTAACCGCAGGTGATGACCTCAAAATTGAGATAGAAGTTGAAAATCACAGAAAACAACCTGCAAGTTTATTACAAATTAGAGACATTATCCCATTTATTTTGGGTCAACCTGTCCAGCAAAGCATTGAAAATATTCAACCACAAGATAGTTACCGCTGGATATATTATCACCCTACCCAACAGCGAGGCGTTTATCGCTGGCACACAGCAGAATTAGCTACAGGTGCGCCTTGGGGTTTATTTTGGTGTCGTCGTTCCCGTCCGTGTGAAGCTAGAGCCATAGTTTATCCTACCGTCTTACCCCTGACTACTTGCCCTTTAGTTGATGAAATGGGACAAGATGAAAGCCAACGGGGAGATCCTCGTGGTAAACCTTTACAGATGGCAACAACGGGATTAGTGCGATCGCTGCGTCCCTATCGCATTGGTGATCCTACCCGGTTAATTCATTGGCGGACTAGCGCCCGTTATGGAGAATTACGAGTGCGGGAATTAGAAGTAATTACCGGGGGACAAGAAATTATTATCGCTATAGATAGTTCCTTCAAGTGGGAACAAGAACTATTTGAACAAGCTGTGATTGCTGCCGCATCCTTGTATTTTTATGCCCAAAAGCAAAAACTGCAAGTGCAAATATGGACAGCAGCTACAGGTGTAATTAAAGGCGATCGCTCTGTTCTAGAAACCTTAGCAGCCACCAACCCCATCGAAAAAAACGGACTACCACCAGATTACTGTCCCTTAATTTGGCTGACACAAAACTCCTTTACCACATCCTCCTTACCCCTTGGTAGTCGTTGGGTACTATGGCAAAATCCAGCTTCACCAGCAGAAACCGTCATTAATCGAGACTATCCCGGCATCATCATCCAAAACGAACAAGAACTACAACCCCAGTTACAAAAAGCTCTCAGTTCATTTTAAATTTTGAATTGATTTCTCACACTGAGCCTGATGTACAATGCAAGAAAACATTAAAATTTAAGGGCGGCACAATGGTCAAATCAGAAGTTAATTCAAAATCCACTGATAAAAATCTAGAAGCAATGCGGCATTTTTCCGAACAATACGCCAAGCGGACTGGAACATACTTCTGTTCTGAACCTTCCGTTACCGCAGTTGTCATCGAAGGACTAGCCAAACACAAAGACGAACTTGGTGCGCCTTTATGTCCTTGCCGTCACTACGAAGATAAAGAAGCAGAAGTTAGTGCTGCCTTTTGGAACTGTCCTTGCGTACCCATGCGCGAACGCAAAGAATGTCACTGTATGCTATTCCTCACTCCTGACAATGAGTTTTCTTGCGATAAACAAGAAATCTCCCTCGACACGATTAAAGAAGTTCGGGACAGTATGGGATGAACGACATCATGCCGGCAGAGTTTTGGCAAGGTATAGAACAGTTCAATGCAGGACAGTTCTATGCTTGTCATGACATTCTAGAAGCACTCTGGATTGACAGCATTGAACCAGATAAAACTTTTTATCAAGGAATTCTCCAAATTGCTGTAGGACTATATCATCTGGGTAATTGTAACTGGCGAGGAGCAATGATTCTTTTAGGAGAAGGTAGCAATCGCCTCCGGCGTTATTTACCCAGTTACGGTGGTATTAATGTAGAAGAATTATTTACTCAAAGTGTAGATCTATTAAAAACACTACAACAAGCCAGCCTAGAACCGATCGCCACCAGTGAATCGGCTCAAAATCAAGATTGGCTTTTACCAAGTATTTCCTTTAGTAAGGATTAGCACACTCAACGCTGGCGGGAAATTAAATAGCGAAACCAAACGCTTGCCAAAACCGTCCATGATTGCTAGTTGCTACACTATATCAATTGGGAATTAGTCCAGATTACCTTTAAGCAATCAGAATACCACCAAAAGTCTTTCATTGTTAATTGCTATGATACATCGCTATCAATTACTAAAATCACAGATAAACCGTTTTTTATTAGCCTTAGCAGTACCAATTTCCCTCGTAGGAGCAGTAACCCTTCCTACCCAATTACAAACCGCTACAGCCCAATCTACAGGAAATCGTCCCTTGACTATCCGCTCGGATATTCAAGAATATGATGCTAAATCTCAAGTAATTACGGCTCGCGGTAATGTACAAATGCTGTATCCAGCAAGGCAAATTCAAGCCACATCTGCCCAAGCACAATACTTTAGTAAAGAACGACGGATTGACTTCAGCGGCAATGTTTATATTTTGCAACAGGGTAATAATAGTATTCGTGCCGAAAAAGTTACTTATTTAATAGACGAAGGGAAATTTCTCGCCTTACCTCAAGCTAACCGTCAGGTAGAATCTGTATACATGGTAGAAGATAATGCGATTAGACAAACTACGACACCAGCCCCAAAAACCCCAGCCCTGAAGCGTTCTAATTAACATCTACACCTAGATAAAAGCGCCCATAGTGAAAATTGTTTTAGAGAATATTCACAAATCTTACGGCAAGCGATTAATTGTCAATCGCGTTAGCCTTTCAGTTAGTCAGGGGGAAGTTGTCGGTTTACTCGGTCCTAATGGGGCTGGGAAAACGACAACATTTTATATTGCCACAGGTTTGGAAAAACCTAATCATGGCAAAGTTTGGTTAGATAATTTTGATATTACTAATTTTCCCATGCACAAAAGGGCTAGATTAGGAATTGGTTATTTAGCCCAAGAAGCCAGTGTATTTCGTCATCTTTCAGTTAGAGAAAATATTCTTTTGGTATTTGAGCAAACTCGCGTTCCTCGTTGGGAGTGGGGACAACGACTACATACTTTATTGCGGGAATTTCGTTTAGAAAAAGTTGGTGATAGTAAGGGTATTCAGCTTTCTGGTGGGGAACGACGACGGACAGAATTAGCTAGGGCTTTAGCAGCAGGTAAAGATGGACCCAAATTCCTATTTTTAGATGAACCTTTTGCAGGGGTTGATCCTATTGCTGTGTCAGAGATTCAGGAAATTGTCGGCCAATTGCGCGATCGCGGTATGGGTATTCTCATCACAGATCACAATGTCCGCGAAACCCTGGCCATTACAGATCGTGGTTATATTATGCGCGAAGGACAAATTCTCGCTTTTGGTACTGCTGATGAACTTTACAATAACCCTTTGGTGCGACAATTCTATTTAGGCGATAACTTTTCTGCCTAAATTCATTATTTTTATAAAATGCTATAAATTACTATTTAGTACCGCAGAACGGGATTAAAAATTAATCATTAAAAATCAAGAAAGTAGCTTTTTTCAGCAGTTATTACCTGCGACAATTAACCCCTAAATTATATTAAATTCTTTCTTCTTTTTTTTCTGACTTCTGTACGGGCGTTCGCGGAGCGTGCTGGAAGCATCAGCATTCGGATAATCAATTATCGGTTTTTCCCAAGTAGGGGCGAAGCATTCGGGCGACAAATTATCGGTTTTTCCCAAGTTTATTTTCCGAATGCTTCGCCCTTACAACTCCTGACTCTTACTCCTTCCATATCATGATTTCTAAACAGCTTAAACCATTCTCTTATTTCATTTCATTTTTTTCTTTTTCAATCATGGATCGCTACTTAGCAATCCAATTACTTCCACCATTTCTATTTGGCGTTGGGGCATTTACTTCTGTAGTTTTAGCAATTGATAGTTTATTTGAATTATTGCGAAAGGTTGTAGAATCTGGGCTACCACTGAATATTGCCTTAGAGATTTTCCTATTAAAGCTACCTTATGTCATGGTTTACTCCTTTCCCATGTCCACTTTGTTAGCTACTTTAATGACCTATAGTCGTCTTTCTAGCGAAAGTGAATTAATTGCTTTACGGGGTTGTGGAGTTAGTGTTTATCGCATGGTTTTCACTGCTGTAGTTTTAAGTTTTGCAGTTACTCTCATGACTTATGTATTTAATGAGCAAATTGCTCCCGCCGCCAATTATCAAGCCACAACTACTCTCGCAAAAGCCCTCAAATCAGATCAACCTTCCTTTAAACAACAAAATATTTATTATCCTGAATATCGGGAATTTAAACAAGCAGATGGTAGCCAAAGCAAAATACTTTCCCGTTTATTTTATGCTGACCAATTTGATGGCAAAGAAATGAAAGGTTTAACAATTATAGACCGGTCCCGAGGCGGAGTTAATCAAATTATTGTTGCCGAATCAGCTAAATGGAATGGATCAAAACAAGTCTGGGATTTTTACAATGGTACTATATATTTAGTCGCTTCAGATAGCTCATATCGAAATATTTTACGATTTGAACAACAGCAATTACAATTACCCCGTACACCTTTAACCCTCGCCGAAAATAGCCGCGACTATGGCGAAATGAATATTTCCCAAGCCTTAGAACAACTAGAAATAGAACGTCTGGGTGGTAACGATCAAAAAATTCGCAAACTACAAGTACGAATTCAACAAAAAATCGCCTTTCCCTTTGTCTGCGTAATTTTTGGCTTAGTTGGCTCAGTTATGGGCAGTATACCTCAACGTACTGGTAGGGGGACAAGTTTTGGTATTAGTGTGATTGTAATTTTTAGTTATTACTTACTACTGTCCGTCTCCGGAGCGTTAGCACAGGCTGGTATACTGTCTCCTGTAATTGGCGCTTGGTTGCCCAATTTATTTGGACTGGTAACAGGGTTATTTTTATTAATGAAAGTAGCACAAAGATAATGTAAAATTTTGAACAAGAATACTGTATCCCCCGTGACTAAATGGCTATAAAAGCTTAGGATAAAATTACAAGCTGGGGATTAAGTATTGGTAATTGGAACAATATGGAGAATATTTCTCTTGATCTTCAGTCCTCAACCTATTTATTACCTATTACATAAAATCCTAAGTATGTCACACCGTTACTATCCTCCCGCTTATTTACGCTACCTCAAAGCCAGGTTATTCATTTTTCGACAACCGGCTTTTTGGGGAATCAGTATGTTCTTATTATTAGTCGGGATAATTAGTTGGGAATACTGGTTAAAACCCGATAATCTGAGTGAAAAGCCAAATTCCGAAGCAATTTCTGAGGAAATTGTGATTGAATCAGATTCAACAATGTCTGCTGAAGATAAAAGTATAGCCGCAGATATTGATAATTTACCAGTATTATTAAATGATTTTGATCAGGCTGATGCCTTGGTAAATAATATTCAGTTACCAATAAGTAATCAAACCCAAGAAAATAGAAAATTTCTGGAGGAGGTAATTAAACAAAATAATGCAGATATTCAATCTCCAAGTATTAACAATAGTGGTAATAATTTAACTCCGCCAATGGAGAAAAATTCCTTTGTCACTCAAGCTGAAAATCTATTATATTCTTCTGGTAATAATTTTGATAATCAGTTTTTAGGAACTAATTCTTTAACTACATTACCCGAAACAACATCAACGACTACCTCATTTAATCATCAAACTTCACAAACTGCAAACTCTGTTTTAGTTAACCCCTTAGCAACTGCTATTCAACAGTCAAATAATTATAGCAATAGAATAAATACGTCAATACCTATTAATAATAGCTTGTCTGGTCAAGTTGTCAGTCCTAGCAATAGGGTGGGATATATTCAACCAACTTTTACAAATCAACAACTAAATGTTTACCCGAATATAAATAGTATTCAGACTTCACAACCTGGAGAATTACCTACATCTGGAGTATCTTATCCTATTCAGTCTACGAATCCAGTAGTTGTTAATCCGGCTACCCCATTGGAAAATGGAAACTATAGTGGTTATGGGATACAACCCCCTTTGCAAACCACACCTTCTGATCTTTCATCTCCAGCGCCAATACAAGGACAGTATCCGTCTGGATATGGCAATTAAAGGGACAATTTCTGGTAATTACGGAATTAATTAACAAAAAGCTATATATTATTGAATATCTAGCAGCATTCAGCTATGAGTAAAATTCGCATTGCGATCATTGAAGATCATGAACTCACTCGTCTCAATATTTGTACTACATTACGGCAAAAAGATGACATTGAAGTAGTTGGAGAAGCTAATAATGCCAGCAGGGGGCTAATTTTGTTAAAAACAATACAGCCAGATATTGCGATCGTTGATATAGGTTTACCAGATCAAGATGGCATTGAATTAACTAGGAAGATTAAGAAGATTAAAACGACTACTGATGATAGTCAATCCAAAATAAAAGTATTAATCTTAACAATGCAGGATAATAAAGAATCCGTAATTGCGGCTTTTAATGCTGGTGCAGATTCTTACTGTATGAAAGATATCAATTGTGATAATTTACTAGAAGCGGTACGGGTAACTGCTAGTGGTAATCCTTGGATTGATCCGATGATTGCCCGAATTATTTTAGAGCGAGTCCAACAAAATCCATACCCATTAGACTCTATACTTATAGATACAACAGCGGTAAGTTCGACGATAGAATTTACTGAAAATCAATCAGCTATTACGCCCTATCTTCTCACAGAAAGAGAGTTAGAAGTGTTAAAATTGATAGTCGAGGGTTGTAGTAATGCCGCGATCGCTCAGAAACTTTATATTACAATTGGCACTGTAAAAACACACGTTCGCAATATTATGAATAAACTATGTGCTGATGACCGTACTCAAGCAGCCGTTATGGCTTTACGCTCTGGATTGGTTGCATAAGTTGTATTTAAATACTCATAACTGTTAAGTTTAGGCATCTTGCCATTCAAGTATTTGGAAAGTTGAGTCAAATATGACTGATAAAAAGTTAGACAAGCTCAAGCTCATGGTAGTAGATGACGAGCTAGATAACTTGGATTTGCTCTATCGCACTTTTTGGAGAGATTTTAAAGTCTATAGAGCCAGTAATGCTCGTGAAGCTTTGGCTATCTTAGATCAAGAAGGTGAAATGGCCGTGATTATCTCCGACCAAAGAATGCCAGATATGAACGGTAGTGAGTTGTTAAGTCTGACTGTAGACCGTTTTCCTGATACAATTCGGATTTTGCTAACTGGTTTTACTGATGTAGAAGATTTAGTAGATGCAATTAATTCCGGTCGAGTATTTAAATACATTACAAAACCTTGGAATCCTAACGAACTTCAAGCATTAGTTAGCCAAGCTAGTGATACATATCGCTTAGTAAAAAAAAGGATAGCAGAATTATCTCGGGCTTTGCGACGGGAATCTTTATTTAATGCTTTAACAACAGCAATTAGAGAATCCTTGGATTATGAGAATATGCTGCAAAAAATTGTCGCTACTATTGGAGAAACATTTGCGGCTAATAATTGTTTACTCATCCCAGTAGAAGATAATTTACTAACACAAAAACAATTTTTGTATCAAAATCCTCAATCTGAAGTATCCGGTTTCGTCCCCAATTCTAGTGCGTTAATTGCCGAAGTTTTCCAAACCCATCATTATCAAATAACTGAAGATATCTATGAGGGTATTCTTTGTCACTATTTAGTAGTCCCACTCATTTACCAGCAACACTTACTAGCTATTCTGGCTATCTGTAAATTAGGAAATGATCATGGTTGGCATCAAGAAGATATTCAACTAATTACAGGTGTGGCTGAACAAGCCGCTTTAGCCATTTCCCAGGCCAAACTCTATCAAAGTCTGCAAGAAAAACAACAACAACTGCGACAGGAATTGGAAGTAGCTCGCCAAATTCAACATAACCTGTTACGGCAAACTTTACCAGAAATGCCAGGAGTGAGGATACAAGCTTGCTGCTATCCAGCCCGTGAGGTAGGAGGTGACTTTTTTGAGGTATTTATTCATCCTAATGGTGATTTATGGTTAGCAGTGGGAGATGTGTCTGGTAAGGGTGTTCCAGCGGCTTTATTTATGGCTAGTACGATTTCTCTCTTGCGTCGGGAACTATGTCAAGAAGTGCCAGCAGAGCCAAATGTGATGATGCAGAATCTTAATTCTGCCCTCAGTGATGACTTAATCAGTAGTAATTATTTTATCACGATGGTTTTAGCACGTTATCACCCAAGCACAAAGGAACTGGTTTATGCTAATTCTGGGCATATTTATCCTTTGGTTTGGTCACGACAAGCAAGTTTTAATGATGCTCCCCATTATCTGAAAGTTCGCAGCATTCCCTTGGGGATATTACCTAAATGGCAAGCAGAGTCTGGTCGTTTGATTCTTGCTCCAGGAGATACATTATTGCTGGCCAGTGATGGAATTACGGAAGCAACTGTATGGGAAAATATAGACGATTTAAAGACAACAAATCGTTATATGCTTAATCAAGAAGGTTTATGGCAACTAATTACGAAACAATCACAGCCACTTAGCCTTGATAACTTATTAACTCTGATTCAAGCCAATAACTATGTCCAAGAAGATGATCAAACTATACTCTCTCTGGAGGTTTTATAGGTAATGAAAAGCGAACTCCATGTTCCTAGTGATCTTAGCTTCATTAATATTGTTGAAGGCTGGTTGTTGGGATGTTTAAAAGTGCAGCTAGGTGAATCTGTTGATTGGACAAAACAATCAAGTCGTTTAAGATTAGCTTTGGTAGAAGCATACTCTAATGCTGTCCGTCATGCCCATAAGGAAAAGCCAAATTTACCTATTTTACTGCGTTTAGAACTAAAAGACCGGGATTTATCTATCGAGATTTGGGATTATGGTGAAGGCTTTGATATGTCTACTTACTTTCCCCCCAACCCCACAGAAAAACAAGAAGGTGGTTATGGTTGGTTAATTATGAACCGATTGATGGATAAAGTAGAATATCAATTGCAGGTGAATGGGGCTAACTGTCTCAAACTAGAAATGACTCTCCCGGAACTATCTAAACCTTAAATATCTCCTAAATAAGTATTACAAATACTTTGGACATAAAGTCCCTCCTTTCGACTGCGCTCAAGGCAAGCCTTGCGGGTAATGTTAGCTGAATGCCTCCGGCACGCTGCGCGAACGTCAATGTTTTAAGAGCTTGTTAGGCTGGCAACACTGTTTCAGTGACTTTGAAACTGTTTAATCACAAGCGACAGAGCAGGGAACTAGCTACGGATTCCAGGGTGTCGTGACTCAAAAAACGTAGTCAGTGAAGACTTAGACTGGTCAGTACAGCTTGCAATTTCTTACAAGCTCAGTCCCTTTAGGGCTGAGTTACTGACATATTTACCTGAATATTTTAAATAGAAGAAGTCAGGATGTAGGGGCGAAGCATTCGGAAAATAAATTTGGGAGAAAACCGATAATTTATCACCCGAATGCTTCGCCCTTAAGTAGGTAGATGCTAATCAACCCAACTATGTAACGAACTGTAAATTACCCAAAACTCTTGGGATTGCTGCGTTCCACTCCGTTCCACTCGCAATGACATAGTTATAAGTTTTCCCACCTACCTACTTACAACCCTAATAAAAAATAGTCCTCAGATAGTTGCCTGAGAACTATTACATGGCAAAACATTGAGGTTGAGAGGATATCAAAAATTAATTGTCAACCCTTTTAGGGAATTCAAAATCTAAAATTCAAAATCTAAAATTTGGTAAAAGGGTTGTTGCTTCTCAGGTCACCTAATCAGCGAGGGGGTCTACACCCATATCTGAGACTACTTTCCGCAAAACAGTAATTTGTTGACCAAAATCTAATTCTTTCAAAGTTTCTAAAACTTGTGAGCCGTCACGGGATAATTGATAGCCGGCGGGTACGGGAATAACAAGACCTTTCGCCATTAATTCTGATAATTCGTACCAGAAAGCTAACTTGGTGTTGACGCTGAAGATCCCATAGGAGCGAGAAACTGGGGTATTTCTTTGAGTAGCCAAGTCACGCATAACTTCCAACTGTTCGGCGTGAGACATTTGTTGGATTTGATTTAAAAGACCTTCTGCTAGTTGCAAACGCGCCGCACCTGTAGCAGCAGGGGTAATAGAACGACCCATTTCTGTGTAGGCATACCACAGGACTGCTAACTGATCATCCACGTTTAGGGCTTTAAATACGGTAATAGTGGCAGGGATAGCGTCACTGGTGCTGTAGTTAAAAGCGCCAGAAAATTGGGTTGAAGCTGAATCAGAAGTGAATGTCATAATTTCTCCACTGTCTATTGATTAGGTCAGGAGGTTCATCACTCTGGGTTGCTTGACCTCTTCCATCCCATGTTGCATTATTTCTTAACAAATTGCAAATAAAATTTACATATATATGTAGTAAGGAATAGAGAAACTGGGGATCATAAGTGGGGTGTATAATGTTCTCACCATTTCTTTACTCTTGGCTAAATTTCCCATAAGAAAAATGAATGAATGTACATCAATTAGCAGCGTAGTGGTGAAAGCAAAAGCTCAAGAGTTGGGATTTCACCAAGTGGGTATTGCTGCTGTAGGTGATTTAGAGACGATAGAGACACAAAAATTGCAAGATTGGCTAAACATGGGTTATCACGCCGACATGGAATGGATGAAAAATCCCAAGCGTGAGCATATTAGTTTAGTTATGCCAGAAGTGCGATCGCTCATAGCTGTAGCATTGAATTATTACACTCCTCATGAACGTCCCCAAGGAGATGAATACGGAAAAATTTCCCGTTATGGCTGGGGTAGGGATTATCATAGAGTTATGCACAAAAAGCTGAAAGAATTGGCTATTTGGCTAGAATCTCTGGGGGCAAATGTAAAAGCGCGTTATTATGCAGATACAGGGCCAGTCCAAGATAAAGTTTGGGCGCAAAAAGCGGGAATTGGTTGGATTGCTAAAAATGGCAATGTGATTACCCGAAAATATGGTTCGTGGGTATTTTTGGGAGAAGTTTTAACCAATCTGGAATTAGAAAGCGATCGCCCATCTACCCAACATTGTGGAACTTGTACTCGTTGTCTGCAAGCTTGTCCTACTGGTGCAATTACTGAACCCTTTGTAGTAGATGCTAACCGCTGCATTGCCTATCATACAATTGAAAATCGGGCAGAAGAACTCCCGGAAGAGATTACACCTCATTTACAAGGATGGGTTGCAGGTTGCGATATTTGTCAAGATGTTTGTCCTTGGAATCAACGATTTGCTCAAGTAACTGATGTCACTGATTTTCAACCCTATGCTGGGAATTTAGCCCCCAAGCTGGTAGAATTAGCGCAAATATCAAATGAGGAGTGGGACAAAAGATTCACAGCATCAGCCTTGCGGCGCATTAAACCAGAAATGTTCCGACGTAATGCTCGCGCTAATATTGACGCATCCAGGCACAAGAATGACCCAAAAAGTAATAATTTTTGATTTTGATGGGACGATTGCTGATACAGTAGATGCTCTTGTAACTATTGCCAATCGTTTAGCCCTGGAATTTGGATATGTCCCTATCAATCCTCAAGAACTAGCTATACTCAGAAATCTAACAGCCAGGGAGATTATTAAATATTCTGGCGTTTCCTTATTCAAAATTCCTTTTCTTGTCAAAAAAGTAAAAGGAGAATTAAAACTTAAAATCCCAGAATTAGAACCTATTGATGGCATTAATGTTGCCCTAATAGAACTCTATAATCAAGGATATCACCTGGGAATTATTACTTCTAACTCTCAAGAAAATGTGAATGAATTTCTCAAGTGTCATAATTTAGATTATCTGTTTAATTTTATTTATTCAGGAGTAACTATTTTTGGCAAAACTACAATCATTAATAATGTTTTGCGCCAAAAACAATTCAAACCAGAAGCAGTAATTTATGTAGGAGATGAAACTAGAGATATAGAATCTGCCAAAAAAGCCAATATTAAAGTAATTGCGGTAAGTTGGGGTTTTAATTCTTCAGAAGCATTAAGTAAACAAAATCCAGATTTTTTAATTCATCATCCTAGTGAATTACTAGATGTAATTAAAAGCTGTTAAGTGGATGTTTTTAGAAAAGGCGTAAGGACAATTCATGAATTGTCCCTACATAACTCCTTTAGATTATTTAATTATTCACCACCAAAAGTCTATTCTTCTTCTAAATCAATCTCTTCTTCCTCTTCAACGTCATGGGGTTGAACTACAGAATTAGCAGAAACTACAGCACCTTTATCTAGTTTTTCCAGAACTTGTTCTTTAACTTTGGCAGCAAATTCTGGTTTTTCTTCTAAATACTTAATAGCGTTATCTCTACCTTGAGAAATATTTTCCCCACTGTAACTATACCAAGCACCTTTGCGGAGAAGAACACCAGTTTCTTCGGCTATGTCTACTAGACAACCAATGGTAGAAACTCCTTTGCCAAAGATAATGTCAAATTCGGCAATTCTAAAAGGTGGTGCAACTTTATTTTTAGCTACTTTCACTTTGACACGGTTGCCAAATTCATCAGTCCCTTTTTTCAAAGTTTGAATTCTGCGAATATCCAAGCGCACGGAAGCGTAGAATTTCAGAGCATTACCACCCGTTGTAGTTTCTGGACTACCATAGGTGACACCAATTTTTTGTCGTAACTGGTTAATAAAAATTACTGTGCATCCAGATTTACCGATATTGCCAGTAATTTTCCGTAGAGCTTGGCTCATTAACCGAGCTTGTAAACCCACGTGAATATCCCCCATATCTCCTTCAATTTCGGCGCGGGGTACAAGGGCAGCTACGGAGTCAATGACAACAATATCAACCGCCGCAGAACGCACCAGTTGATCAACAATTTCTAGTGCTGATTCGCCATTGTCTGGTTGGGAAACAAGTAAGTTATCAATATCTACACCCAAAGCGGCAGCGTAGGTAGGATCTAGAGCGTGTTCAGCATCTACAAATGCCGCAATACCGCCATTTCGCTGCACTTCTGCCAGAGCATGGAGGGCGACGGTGGTTTTACCAGAACTTTCTGGTCCATAGATTTCGATGACTCGTCCTTTGGGTAAACCCCCACCCAAGGCTAAATCTAGGGTAAGCGCCCCAGTAGATATTGTTTCTACCTTCATTCGGGTAGCATCACCGAGACGCATGATTGCGCCTTTTCCAAAGCTGCGTTCAATTTGTCCAAGTACGATATTTAACGCTTTTTGCTTGCCTGAAGTTTCGGTATTAGTTGCCATTATTGCCTCTAAGTATAGGATTTTCCAAAATTGTGGAAGAGTTTTTATAGAACAGATATACTATCTTACTCGAAAAGTGTGCCAATAGGAATGTTTACAAAATAGGTTTGACTAAATCCTAACGCGATCGCTACAACATTAGGTTAATGGCTATCGGGAATTTTGCAAAGGGGTGATTTTTACAGTTTCAGCCTAGCACAAACTGTGATAATTCATATATAAGCGTATAAAATATAATCAATAGTTTACAATTAAAATCCAGTAGCTAAATTGTTGAATCTGGAGTTGTCTTTCCTGTGCTAAGTTCACCTTTACCCACTATTAATGCTCTTAAACAACCTACCAGTGATGCTTGGGTAGAGCAAGCGATCGCTAACCTGGATATTATCTTACTAGATCACTCCCACTGTGAACGCAAAGCCGCAGGTGTAGCATTAAATATGATGTTTCGCTATCCCTCTAATAGTAAAATGGTGAGGGAATTAACAGCGATCGCTCGTGAAGAACTAGAACACTTTGAACTCGTTAATCAATGGCTAGAACGCCGTCAGATCAAACTAGCAGCCCTTTCCGCACCCCCCTACGGTGCAGGGTTAAAATCCCAAGTCAGGGGACAAGAACCCCATAGATTTTTAGACTCTTTACTCGTCACTGGTTTAATAGAAGCCCGTAGTCATGAACGTTTAGGACTCCTAGCTGCTAACTGTCCAGAACCCGAATTAGCGGAATTTTACCGCAGTTTAATGGCATCAGAAGCCCGACATTTTGGCACATATTGGGTTTTAGCTGATACTTATTTTGACCGAAAAATCGTCATGGATAGATTAGATGAATTAGCAGAGGTGGAAAGTCAATTATTATCAACCTTACACCCAGAACCGAGAATTCATAGTTAGTCAGTTTTCGACGGAGTATTCATGATTATAGCGATTCTCATTGAGGTACACCGAAAAAATAACTAACCGCAGATAAATTTGTACCTCAGCAGACTAGGAAATGCTATACAATATTTTATTGGTTAAAATTGCTCAAACTTTGCATCTTTGCTCCTTTGCGCGAAACATAACTCATTTTAATTTTGAGATGAGATGATTGTAAAATAGAAAAAAAGCCCGGAGGTAAAATTACGGTTTACGCACGTCCCTTAGCCAGATTAATTGAACAATTGCAACGGCTACCCGGAGTTGGTCCAAAAAGCGCCCAACGATTAGCTTTGCATATATTAAAAAGACCAGAAGCAGAGGTAGAAGCTTTAGCTCAAGCACTTGTTGACGCGAAAAAACAGGTAGGCTTGTGTCAAGTTTGCTTTCACCTTTCATCAGATCCAGTATGTGAAATTTGTCGTCACCCTCAGCGAGACAATACAACTATTTGCGTAGTTGCAGATTCTCGTGATGTGATTGCTTTAGAAAAAACTCGTGAATATAAAGGTAAATATCATGTTTTAGGTGGCGTAATTTCCCCCATGGATGGTATTGGACCTGAACAGTTAACTATTCAAGCTTTAGTGAGAAGAGTAAGTGAACAAAAACCCCAAGAGGTGATTTTAGCTATTAGTCCCAGTATCGAAGGGGAAACCACAACATTATACATAGGTCAATTACTGAAACCATTTACAAAAGTCACCCGTATTGCCTTTGGTTTACCTGTAGGTGGTGATTTAGAATATGCTGATGAATTAACTTTAGCCAGGGCATTAGAAGGACGGAGAGAGCTAGATTAAGGTAATAAATACTCGCCCTGGCAACTTTTCCTGATCATACTTGTTGGGCTTCTTAGCTGTGATGGTACAAAAAAGCAATATTTTCTGTAAGCTATGCGATACCTTCGGTCAGCATTCCGCTATTGCTTTTAGAAGCTATACCCAATTTAACTGTTAATCTTTAAACAAGATAAGAAAACCCTCTTGTGTAAAATGTTTATCATGGGTTAAGATTTCTATGATATTGAGATTTTTCATTGTCATCATAGAAATACAGTCTGTTAAACTATATCCTTTATCAAATCGTTGTTGAAATAACTCTAAACCTGCTATAAACGATTCATGGGTTTGAGCAATTACTTGAATATTATGATCTGCAATAATCTGAACTACTAACTGAGAAACTGCTGTTCTCATTGGTGTGGGAAAAGAAGCAAAAAAATTTATGGTTTCTGTTAAAACTTCCTCTGTAGTGATAATTTCACTATTTGATAGATTACGGCTATAACTTCTGACACGCTGATGCCATGAATCACTTTTATTAATTAATGCTACCCAATAAAACGTATCTGCAAAAATGCTTTTCATTATTTATTCTTTTATAGAATCTTGTTGATAAAGATAGTAATCATGTTTTTCTGCTCCATCTGGAGGAAGTGTTTCTAAGACTTCTTGAGGAATATCTTTGATGATATCATCAGCTACTTCCCAAATAGGTTTATATTCAGTTGATTTCGAGTTGCTTTTTTGTTTGACAGCACGAATGTAATTAAGTATTTGGGTTAGTTCAATTTCTGGTATTTGCTGTAGTTCTTGTATAATTAATTCTTTGGTTTGCATATATTTTTTGTAGTTTAAGGGGGGACTAACATTATTTTAGCAAGGGTTTGGCTTGTTTTTCAACTTTAAGGGTAATAAGCGAACTGACAAGTCAGCGCTTGCGCTATCGCTCTTTCAAAACCGTACCCAAAATGCGATCGCCGTGCAGAAACCCTTAATCATCTGCTAAAGTTTCCAACTCATCAGAAATCAAATTTTGCCAAGATGATTGATCTTGTTTAGCACTGATTTCTTCGTTAACACTTTCTGGTAATAAAAATTGAGATTCGGTTGTCAGGAATAAATCACGAAAATTTAACCGAGATAAGAAAATTAAAGGGGAGGAGTTAAATACTATTTTCATCATGCTTACCAGTTTTTTCTATAGCGATATCTTCAACGGTAAGATATGAAAAATCTATCCCCATTAATTCTAAAACTTTCAAAAATATTTCTGTATCCATTTCCATGATTTCGGCTGCTTTATGTAAACTAATCAACCGAGATGTTAAAGCACCGAGTACAAATATAAATGTTTCTTTTTGTTCTATACTCTGGAATAGTTGCACTTGCGAAGCAATTTCTTTAAAGGTAGTTTGGTGATTCATTTATTTGATATTAGTTAATGGATTAAGTCTACTTTTACAAGTATATCAATTACTGGAGCGATCGCTCTCCTAACTCCTTACATCAAACAAGCGATCGCACTTACAAGCTGTATCTAGAGGGCGAACTGACAAGTCAGCGTTATAGCACCTCAACCTTCCCTACAGCAAGACAGCTATTTCATCTCTAATTTCTAACTTTTTAATATACTAAAAAATGTTTATTTGAATGATAATTTACTATAAAAAACACTTATTTTAGGACGAGTAGTCTTTCTATATAGTCAAATAAGACATTATCAATTCTTCTATTTCCTTTGTATTTTCTAAAGAGAAATTTAATACACGAAAATAGTTAAACCTTTGTTTTTGCAGAAAAGATATTGCTTCTTCATAATATTTTTTTTCCGCATTTCTATACGAATCATTTTCAAACCTAGATAAATGCTTTCTTTTCAATAGTCTTTCTTGAATTAACTCATCAGGAGTATCTATGAAAAAGCAAAGATCAGGAATTGGAAAGTTTTTGTTGTAAGACCATATTTTTTGTAATGATAAACCATCAAGTCTTTGATAAACTAAAGTTGACTCAATATATCTATCACACACAACTATTCTTTTTTCTTGTAACGCCGGAATAATTTCATTATTTATATGAAAATCTCTATCTTTAATTAAGATAAAAAACAATTGACTACCGACAATGTTTTCATCAAGACAATTAAACTTAGAGGACGGCTCTTTAGTTCTAAATACTCTTAATTCTTTTTTCTCAAGAAAATCTACTAAATAGTCAACAAAAAAAGATTTTCCAGATCCGTTACATCCCTCAACCGTAAAAAACATTTGATTTTTAGAATTTCATGACATAGAAAATTCTAATATATTTCATGTTCCATTATTTCATTAATAATTTTTTTTATTGCATCAACATAATCTTCTTTGTATTGCTTTTTGTAAACCATGATATAAGAAGGATGGTAAATTGGTAGAATAAATAGCTTTTTATAAGAATAAAATTTATACTCATTTAGGATGTAAGTGCAATTTCTCACAAACAATTTTCTCATAACAAAATTAGTTACTTTTTGTCCCAATAAACATATGAGCTTTGGTTGTACTTCAGAGATAGTTTTTTGAAGTTGAGGGAAAAACATCTCACATTCATCATTTGTAGGATATCTTAATTTTCCATTTTTATCTAAAGGAGCAAAAGAAACCAAATTAGTTTTTTTAAATTCTACTTTTACTAAATCATTTTCAATCTCTGAAATTAATTTCCCCGAAGTGGTTTTGGAATCCAAAGGTGTGACTAATTTATTGTTTTTATCTGTTTTTGAAGATAAACCGACCCAAAGTACATCCATTTTGACTATTTAGAATGAGAGTTGAATAGTTTTAGAAATCATGGTTTCAAGAAAGTCATCAGAGACATCAGAAAAATTTTGGCTGGCAAAATTAAATTGGTGTCGTCCAATCTTGTGAGACAAGTTTTTATTTTGTTTGATCGGGCATACATTTGAATCAATCATCTTTAATTGGTTAAAAAGTTCTGTTCCATGATAAGGTCTAAATTGAAATACACTTGTCCGAAAATTAATATCGGGAAAATGATTAGAAAGCTCCTTGATTTCACAGGCTAAATCATAGGTACACTGCATATCATATTCTGTTTCATTTGGAAAACCAAATATAAAAAATGCTTTTACGTTAATTCCAAATCGAAATAACTTTTCAAAAGTATTTTTTATGACAGATGGCTTATTAATTTTATGAATTAATTCTTGAATTTTAGTAGAACCTGATTCTATCCCAAAAAAAAGTTCTTGACAACCTGAAAATTTGAGCTTTCTTATTTCTCCCTCATCTAAATTACTAATTGATTTGATATGTGCCATTGCTCTCCAAGCCAAAGAGAACCGTTCAAATATAACATATGCTCTGTCAACACTTTCTTTATTAACTAAGAATAAATCATCTAAAATTCTTATGACTTCCAATTGAGGATATAAGCTACACAATTGTGAAATTTCTTCAATCACTGATTTGATACTTCTTTCTCTGCGTGGTTCTTCCAAATTTAAAGCTATCGCAGAACCACAAAAAGCACAGTTATAAATACATCCTCTACTTGTACTAATGTATGCTTCATTAAATCCTAATTGGTGTTTTAACGGTTCATTTTCAAAAAATGTATGATCGATTGTAATTCTTGAAATATCGTGTGGAAAATATTGAGATTTAGCAGTAATTTGTATAATTTTTTTAGAGTCGTGTGAAAAATTATTTATATTTTCTCCACTAATAATTGCAGAAACTATAAAATCACCTTCTCCTTTAATAATTGTAATATTATTTTTAATTTCCCAACTGAGTATCTCTTCACAGAGATATTTTGTTCCACCACCTAGAATAAAATGAATAGAAGAATCTGAAAGCGAAAGAATATCTTTTACTAAAAGTAGATTCGTTGAAAATACATTCATCACCACAAACTTGGGCAAATTACTATTTATTAGATTGACGATTTCTTTAATGGATAAGTTTTTTGATACTGAATCAACCAATTCCACTGAAAAACCAGCTAACTTAATACTTGTTGCTATATAACCCAAACCAAGAGGAGGAAGATAATTATCAGTATAATCTAATTTTTTTTCTCTAAAAAGTGGTGAATTAATTACTAAAACACTCATTTTTATATCCTTGTATTTATTTTTAGAAGTTTTTTATTTGTGACAAACAATCTATAGATAATAATATAATAATGAGCAGAAATCTTAAACGGAGTAATAAAATTTTACATATTGAGATAAATTTAGCGTATAAATGCCATTTTTCTCACTGACACAAACGAAGATGTATGCAGTAAAAACTCATTTTCTTCTTGTGCTGCATAGATAATATAGTTTAATCACGATTAGGAAGAGAGCGATCTTGACGAATTTCCTGTTGCCATTTTTGTGGATCAATTTCAGTAAAAATATTCTTTTTTGAGATTTTTCTTAACGCTTCTGCCATTTTTTGACCATTAGATTTAGTTTTAGCTGTTGCTGTTTCTTCTAATAAAGTAATATGCACCTTTATTGAACTATCTAATTCTATTTCAGGAGTTTCATTAACCCATTGAATAGAATTGTTTTTCAAAATAGCGTTAAAAGTTTTTAACATGATTTTGTTCACCTCTTAATAATTGACAACCGTTTACTCAAGCCACAGCAAACTCAGTTAATTTACGAGTTTCTGGATCATGAAAAGCCAAAACAATATCCTCTTTTGGTACACCTTCCCGTAATAACTCAGTTGCAATTCCTTCCTCAGTCCAATCTTCCTCAATGTAAATCTTCTCATTTTTAATGCGAATATGGACAGAAATTCCCTTAATCCTTTCCTCCGTTGTCCAACCAACTTGAAACCATAAATATTGATCTCTTTGCTCATCAAAAGCTAAGAGCATTTCTATATTATCAGGAGATGCAGAGGAAAAAAGTTGATGATATTCTGTTAAGATTTTTTTGATTAAAAATCGGTAATTTTCTAACTTATCCATTTGGTAATAACCTCCTTGTCTGTATCTACAATGATTAATTTAAGTTGGTTTTCATCAACAACAACTTGGATAGTTTCGTCAAAATTAGCTTTATAAACAAGTTGACCAAGTGCTAAGTAAATCTGATGGTCTGGTGCGGTTCTTTTAAGATAATTACGATAAATGATATACTGACCTACAGCCCTTTCTAAATCATAAATAAATGATGGATTTAGAAAACTTTTAACTTCGATCACTATTTTCTCATCACCTCTTTGAGCAGATAATGGACGTTCAGCACCTAGATCAGCAACAAGTCTTAATTTTCCATAGATTATATAATAAGGATCAGCCGTAATTGTCCAACCGTCTTTAATTAAAGCATTTTTGACTGCATCATGACAAGTATCCTTTGCTGGCATTGTTTACCCTGGTAATTTATAGTATCAAAATACTAGCATACTTTTCACATCTGCTAAAGATACTGAAGGACTATCTTTCTCCTCTTCCTTAGCATCTCGTAAATCTCTTAAATCTTCCAAATCTTCTAACAATTCTTTAATCTTTAAAAACTCCTCATAAGGTAAAACAGCAAATTGTTTTTGACCATTTTTTGTTAAAAACTCAGGATGTAATTCAATCATTTTTTAACCTCCTATTACTCATAAGCTTTACTACGATGCTTAACCCTATACACGATTATAGTTTGTTCTTCTAATTCAAACAAAACTCGATAATCACCAACTCTTAAACGATATTCTGGAGTAAAATTTGTTAAGCGTTTCACATCTCCTTGTAAATCATCTTGCATTGCTTCAATTTTATTGATAATGCGTTCTCTTTCATTTACAGGAATTTTTTGTAAATCTTTAATCGCTTTGGGTTTAAATTCTATTTGGTACTGCACATATTTTAACCTTTTCAAAACATTCAGGTGAGTCATCAAGACCCACCCTAACCTAAATTACACCAAAGCCGCCTGTTCCTCCTTACTAATCACCCTCCCCTCATCCTCAAAACCGGCAATTTGATCAAAGTTCAAATACCGATACAAATTATCAGCAAAAGGATGAATTCTCTCACCCACAATATCCATATATTCCTGTACATTAGGAAGTCTTCCTAACAACGCACAAACTGCTGCTAATTCCGCCGAACCTAAATACACTTGAGCGCCTTTTCCCATGCGATTATTGAAGTTACGAGTCGAGGTAGAAAACACCGTTGTGTTATCATCAACTCGTGCCTGATTTCCCATACATAAACTGCATCCTGGAATCTCAGTTCTGGCCTTTGCAGCTACGAAAACATCATAAACACCTTCTTCCTTTAATTGGTGTTCATCCATGCGAGTTGGGGGCGCAATCCACAACCGTGCTTTCACCTCACCTGCACCTTCTAAAACCTTCGCGGTTGCTCGATAATGTCCAATATTTGTCATACAAGAACCTACGAAAACTTCCTGTACAGGATCATTGGCAACTTCCGATAATAACTTAACATTATCTGGGTCATTGGGAGCAGCTACAATTGGTTCTTTGATTTCGCTTAAATCAATTTCAATTATTTCTGCATACTCCGCATCTGCATCGGCCGACATTAATACAGGATTTGCTAACCATTCTTCCATTTTCGCTACTCGGCGCATAATGGTTCGCTCATCATGATAACCCCGTGCTACCATGTTTTTTAACAAGGCAATATTGGAACGCAAATATTCCGCAATTGTTTCTTCACTCAATTTAATTGTACAACCTGCACAAGAACGTTCTGCGGAAGCATCAGTTAATTCAAAAGCTTGTTCAACTTTCAAATCTGGTAAACCTTCAATTTCCAAAATCTTGCCAGAGAAGACGTTTTTCTTGTTCTGCTTTTCTACAGTTAACAACCCTTTTTGGATAGCAACATAAGGAATGGCGTTAACAATATCTCTCAATGTAATTCCTGGTTGCAATTCTCCTTTAAATCTTACCAAAACTGATTCTGGCATATCCAAAGGCATTACACCCAATGCACCAGCAAACGCAACTAAACCAGAACCTGCGGGGAAGGATATTCCTAACGGGAAGCGAGTGTGTGAATCTCCACCTGTTCCCACGGTGTCGGGTAATAACATCCGGTTTAACCAGGAGTGAATGATACCATCACCAGGACGCAAGGCTACACCACCACGTTGGGAGAAGAAGTCAGGTAGTTCTTGGTGGGTTTTGATGTCTACTGGTTTGGGATATGCGGCTGTGTGACAGAAGCTTTGCATTACTAAGTCTGCACTGAAACCTAAACAAGCAAGTTCTTTTAATTCATCCCTTGTCATGGGTCCTGTAGTGTCCTGAGAACCGACTGTAGTCATGATTGGTTCGCAAGATGTCCCTGTACGTACACCAGGCAAACCGCACGCCTTCCCGACCATTTTCTGCGCCAGTGTGAAGCCTTTTCCGGTGTCGGCTGGGGCTTGGGGACGGATAAATAAAGTGCTGGGTTCTAAACTTAATGCTTGACGGGTTTTATCGGTGAGGGTACGTCCAATTAATAGGGGGATGCGTCCACCTGCGCGAACTTCGTCTAAAATGGTGTCAGGTTTGAGGCTGAAGGTGGAAATTACTTCTCCTGCGGCGTTGAGAACATCGCCTTTGTAGGGATAAATGGTGATAACGTCACCGGTTTCCATTTTGCTGACATCGCATTGAATGGGTAATGCACCGGCATCTTCGGCTGTGTTAAAAAAGATGGGTGCGATCGCACTTCCTAATATATAACCCCCAGCCCGTTTATTGGGAACAAAAGGAATATCATTTCCCAAATGCCATAATACAGAATTGATTGCAGACTTGCGAGAAGAACCTGTACCAACAACATCACCGACGTAAGCAACAGGATGACCTTTTTTCTTCAACTCTGCAATGGTTTCTAAACTTCCCGGTTGACGAGTTTCTAACATCGCCAAAGCGTGTAAAGGAATATCAGGTCTAGTTGTAGCGTGGGTTGCGGGTGATAAGTCGTCTGTGTTGGTTTCTCCGGGAACTTTGAAAACTGTAACGGTGATAAATTCTGGTAATGTGGGACGCAGCGTAAACCATTCTGCTTCTGCCCAAGAGTCTACCACTCTTTTAGCGTAGGGGTTGGTTTTTGACAATTCCAAAACATCATGGAAAGCATCATACACCAACATAATTTTGCTGAGGGCGTTGGCTGCATAAGCGGCTATTTGTTCTCTTCCTTCTCCTCCCATGACTAAGGGTGTTTCTGAAGATTCTGATACAGAGGTGCTGGAAACTTGGAGTAAATCTATTAAGGATTGAACATTGTAACCGCCGATCATTGTTCCCAGTAATTCTACTGCATCAATTGGTGAAACTAAGGGGCTGGTAATTTCCTCTTTAGCAATTCCAGTCAGAAATCCAGCTTTTACATAAGCTGCTTGATCTACACCGGGGGGAATGCGATCGCGTAATAAATTTAATAATAACTCTTCAGTACCTTGGGGTGGATTTTTCAGTAATTCACATAATTCTGAAGTTTGTTTTGCGTCTAATGGTAATGGGGGAATACCCATTTCTGCGCGTTCTTGGGTGTGTTGTTGGTATTCTGCTAACATGATTTAGCTTTTCTCCTCTCAATGTCTTGTTTTCTTTATTTTATTGTAAGGGAATTGTTACAGGAGTTACGAATGGACGGAATTGGTTATCAAGAACAGTTTATAGTTTATAATCTGAACAGTAAAGTTTACATTTTATAATTTTCCTGTGGGTTTATTGATTAATTTTGGTGCGTTGAAGTTGGAATATAAGAAGGTTTTTAATCCTAGATATCAGGGTTAATTTGTCTGAATCAGGATGTCCAGGATTTTAGGATTTACAGGATGTGATTTTTTATTGTTTAGCAAAAATGGCGATTTTTGGATGATAGATAATATCCTGTGATTGTAATTATCATTTTTTATCTTTCACTATTCACAGAAAATTCATCAATAACAATCTGTCAGAATCAGGATAACCAGGATTAGAGGATGTACAGGATGTAATTTTTTTATTGTTTAGGAAAAATGCCGATTTTTGGATGATAGAGAATATACTGTGATTATAATTATCATTTTTTATTTTTCAATATTTACAGACAATTCATAAATCACAATCCTGAAAATCCTTTAATCCTGGACATCCTCATTCTGACAATTACAATTTCGACATCTCACCAATCACTTACAAATTACCATCCTGTACCTCCTTTAATTTAGTGCTAATTATTAATTTATAGAAGATGGAAACCGCAAACAGAACAGAGGTCTTACTTGTTGAATAGTTTCAAAATCACGATCATTATGAATTAGGGTTAGTTGGTGTTCTATTGCTATTTGGGCAATACAACAATCTATACTACTTCTAACAGTTAATCCTTGTCTTTGTAAATCATAATAAATTCGTGCTGCAAACACCCAAGTATTATCAGTTGCTTCAATATAGTCTTGTTCTTGCAGATAGGTTTGCAACAACATCCACTCCCTTTCATCCCGACAACCTTGTAATAATTCCATCTGGGTAAATCGAGTCAGAAAGACATTCTCATCTTTTATAAGTGTCTGGAGATTTTGACGTGCAACTCCTGTTTTATCGCGTAAAACATTTATCCAAACGGAAGTATCAATCAGAAACATTTCGATTTTCTCGCAATGCTTTGTAGTCGTAGTCAGGAGTAAATTGAATTTGTCCACTTAAATCAAGTAAGTTCCGCTTTTTACGAACGCGAATTAGTTCTTGTAATGCTAGATGAATTAATTCTTTTTTGGTTCGCACGTTAGTTAAACGAAATGCTTCTTCTACTAATCCGTCGTCAAGTTCAATGTTGGTTCGCATGATCTTTAGGTAGATTATGTGTATGGATATGTGTATAATACACTATATTTAATCAAATGCAAGGTTAATTATTTTGTCTGATAGCGTAGCGTGGCGTAAGCCATATCAGAATATCCAGGATTAGAGGATGTACAGGATGTGATTTTTTATTGTTTAGGAAAAATAGTGATTTTTGGATGATAGATAATATACTGTGATTGTAATTATCATTTTTAAATATTCACAGAAAATTTATCAATCACAATCCTGTAAATCCTAAAATCCTAGACATCCTGATTCTGACAATTACAATTTCAGCATCTCACCAACAATTTACAAATAACAATCATGTAAATCCATGAACACACCTAATACCCAAAATCTAAAATTAGACGAAATTACATACATAATAAATGGATGTGCAATGAAAATACACCGAACTTTGGGAAATGGTTTTCAGGAGGTTATTTATCAAAGATGTCTGGAAATTGAACTCAAAAAATCAGGGTTAAGTTTTGGAAGAGAGGTAGAACAAATAATTTATTATGAGGGAATTGAAGTAGGAACACGAAGAGCGGATTTTATAGTTGAAAATCAGGTTGTGGTGGAGTTAAAAGCGGTTATTTCTTTAGAAGATGTTCATTTAGCACAAGCGAAAAATTATGTAGTGGCTTATAATTTTCCTGTCGGATTATTGATTAATTTTGGTGCGTTAAAGTTGGAATATAAGAAGGTTTTTAATCCTAGATATCAGGGTTAATTTGTCTGAATCAGGATGTCCAGGATTTGAGGATTTTCAGGATGTTGTTGTTTCATTGTCTATGGGAAGTACAGATTTTAGGATGTTAGATAATAAATTATCCGTTAAATTATTTGTTGTTATTTGTTGAGTGTTGGTGTAACTGTATTTTATAATATCTCAATATTCACAGACAATTCATCAATAACAATCTGTCAGAATCAGGATAACCAGGATTAGAGGATGTACAGGATGTCATCTTTTATTGTTTAGGAAGAATGGGAACTTTTGGATGATAGATAATATCCTGTGATTGTAATTATCATTTTTCAATATTCACAGACAATTCATCAATAACAATCCTATAAATCCTAAAATCCTGGACATCCTGATTCTGACAATTAAAATTTATATTCCCACCAATAACTTACAAATCACAATCCTGAAAATCCTAAAATCCTGGACATCCTGATTCAGACAAAAAATATGAATCAGATATTTTCATGATGTTGGGTTGCGTTCCTTAATCTAAGCTACAAGATAAGCGATCGCACTATGTTACATTTCATTAACCAATTTTACGAAATCAGTGATTGCAATGTTATGATTAATTAAATATTAGTGGTAATTTCTCAAAACTAATCAATCTTTTTTTCTGTTATTTGGATAATAATTTTTATGAAACTATCTTGTTTATTACCTTTAGTTGTTGC
>NZ_VIKW01000033.1 GCF_009711975.1 Anabaena sp. UHCC 0204 | reverse complement strand
GAAACTCTAGAAAAACAGTTAACTGAATCTAAAGCTAGACTCAATAGTATTGCAGAAGTTCGTCCTACAGATGTGGAAGCAGCCAAAGCAAATGTTGAAAGTGCGAAAGCATCTGTTCAACAAGCTCAAGCAGAGCTAAATTTAAGTTCTATTCGTTCACCCATTGATGGCCAAGTGCTAAAAATTAATGCTTGGCCAGGAGAAACAATTGGTAATAATGGCATAGTTGAATTAGGACAAACACAACAAATGTATGTAGTGGCAGAAGTCTACGAAACTGATATCAAAAAAGTCCGATTAGGTCAATCGGTAACTATCACTGGAGAAGCTTTTACAGGAAAAATCAAGGGAACAGTTACAGATATTGGTTTGCAAGTTGGTAGACAAAATATCTTTAATACTAATCCTGGTTCAGATACAGATAATAAAATAGTTGATGTAAAAATTCGCATTGATAATTCAGCGGATAATCAACGAGTTTCTAGTTTAACTAATTTACAAGTACAGGCACTTATTCAGATATAAAACTGTTAGAACTATGATTTTAAATATACCCCTGGCTTGGCTACAATTGGTTAAACAAAAAGTGCGCTTTTTCGTGGCTTTAGCTGGTATTGCTTTTGTTGCTGTTTTGATGTTTATGCAAATTGGGTTTCAAGATGCTCTTTATGCTAGTGCTACTCAAGTGCATAAACATCTACGGGGTGATTTGTTTTTAATTAGCTCCCAGTATAAGTCTTTGACTTCTACTCAAAGCTTTCCCCGCAGTCGTTTATATCAGACATTAGGGTTTAATGGCATAGAATCAGTTGAACCTTTATATGTACAATTTGCTAAACTTAAAAATCCCATAAATGGCCGCAAATATCCTATTTATGTACTAGGATTTGAACCAGTTAAATCTATCTTTAAATTACCGGAAGTTGAACAGGATTTTAAATTGCTAAAAATTCCTGATCAAGTATTTTTTGATCGGGCTTCACGCCCAGAATTTGGACCAATTGCTGAATATTTTCAAAAGAATAAACCTTTAAGTATGGAAATATTTAGTTATTTAGGTACTATTGGTTACAGGGTTAAAGTTAGTGGTTTATTTAGTCTTGGTCCTTCTTTTGGTGTTGATGGTAATTTAATTGTTAGTTCTTCTACTTTTTTGAAAATCTTTCCAGAACGCAGAGCAAATGAGATAGATATTGGCGCAATTCATGTCCAACCTAATGTTAATCCACAAACAATTTTGGCAACTTTATCGGCTAAGTTACCTAAGGATATAATAGTAATGACACGCCAAGAATTTATTGAGTTTGAAAAAAGCTATTGGACGTTAAGAACACCGATTGGATTTGTTTTTAATTTGATGGTAATTATGGGTTTTGTGGTTGGGGTAATTGTGGTTTATCAAATTCTTTATAGTAATATATCCACCCATTTTGTCCAATTTGCTACGCTGAAAGCGATGGGATTTAGAAATAAATATCTTTTAAATGTTGTATTTCAGCAAGCTTTGATTTTAGCTATTTTAGGTTATATTCCTGGGTTTGCTATATCACTGGGATTATATGATATTGCGAAAGATGCGACTAAATTACCGATTGTTATGGATGTAAGCAAGGGATTATTAGTATTTACTTCCGTGATTTTTATGTGTTTAACTTCTGGTTTCTTTTCGACAAATAAACTGCGGAAAGTAGATCCAGCAGAAATATTTAATTAACTAATGATGCAATATTTACCTGCTGCTAATATTTTAGAAATCACAAATCTCAATCATTATTTTGGTCATAGTAAGTTACGTACTCAAACTTTGTTTGATATTAATTTGACTATCAAAGCCGGAGAAATTGTGATTATGACGGGACCTTCTGGTTCCGGAAAAACTACTTTGCTAACGCTAATTGGTGGTTTACGTTCTGTACAAGAGGGGAGTTTGAAATTCAATGGATATGAATTATTAAATGCTAGTAATGAAGAATTAGTTCAAGTCCGTCGGCACATTGGCTATATTTTTCAAGCCCATAATTTATTAGACTTTTTAACGGCTAGACAAAATGTCCAAATGTCTTTGGAATTACAACGCAATATTTCTCAATGGGAATCTTATGTGCAGTCAGAAACTATGCTTAATACTGTGAAATTAGGGGATAGAATTAATTATTATCCTGCTGATCTTTCTGGGGGACAAAAGCAACGGGTAGCGATCGCTCGTGCTTTGGTTAGTCATCCTAAGTTAGTATTAGCTGATGAACCGACGGCTGCTTTAGATAGTAAATCCGGACGCGATGTGGTTAATTTGATGCAGCAATTAGCTAAGGAACAGAATTGTACTATTTTAATTGTTACTCACGATAACCGGATTTTAGATATTGCTGATAGGATTATTAGTATGGAAGATGGCCATTTAATTTAACAAGTAATAGCGACTCTCGTAGTCAAGAATTTAATCTTCATGATCAGCTAATAAACTAGCAGAATTAATATCTAAAAATAAGGTGGCTTGAGGTTGTTGGCGTAAAATAGAAGCTGGACAATTAGTTGTGATATCTCCCGTTAACAAGGTTTTCACTACTTCAGCTTTTCTGGTTGCTGGTGCTAGACAAATTATTTTTTTAGCCGTACAAATCATGGGAATAGTGAGAGTAAATGCGTATTGGGGAACGGCTGCTAAGTTGGGGAAATATCCGGTATTTACTTGTTGCTGACGGTTGATATGATCAAGTTTGACAAGTTTAACCTTAGAAGTGTCTTGAAAATCTGCTACTGCTGGGTCATTAAATGCTAAATGACCGTTTTCACCAATACCTAAACAGCAGAGGTCTATGGGTTGATTTTCTAGAAGTTGAGTATAGCGATCGCACTCGGCTAGTGGTTGTAATGTATCCCCTTCTATATAATAAAATCTCTGGGGACATACCTTTTGTTCTACCCGTTCCCGCAAATAACGACGAAAACTCGCCGGATGATCTGATGTAATGCCCAAATATTCATCTAAATGAAATAAAATTATTCGTGACCAATCTATTCCTCCTAAAGCAATTAAAGCATTCAAAAATTGAATTTGGGAGTTACCTGTAGCCAATAAAATAGCAACTTGATCCTGTTTCTCCAGCAGATTTTGTAAATACTGGTGTGTGATTTTAGCCACATCTGCCGACATTTCTACTTCGGAAGTGTAAATCTGCACCAACAAATGATCAACATGAAACGATTTTGTCGGTTCTACCATTTTTTACCACCAATTACCTAAAAAAAGGACAGGCAAAAAGCCTGTCACATAGCTGATGATTTAGCAAAGAATTTGTAAGAATTCTGAACCATGATTTTGCTGATTAATCAATCAAAATAATCACCCAAATCATAGTTCTGACTCTTAAATTTAGAAATTCATTTCAGCCGCTTGGACTTTTTCTACTTGCTTCTTCTTCAGCACTAGCATTACTTGTGCCAACATCACTAAACAGATGAAAGCAACTAACCACGCCACTCTGGAGGAGTCTTGTAAGACGATTTCTGCATCTTTTTGACCAAAACCACCAACGTTAGGATTGTTAGTTAAAGCATCACCATCTTTAACTGCTTGTCCTTGGGCAACAATTAGTTCAGGACCGGCGGGAACTGTATCAGTAACAACGTCACCAGTTTCGGTTTTGATGTTGACCAAATACTTAACGTTACCGTCTTCATCTTCTGTTTGAGCAATTGTGCTAATTGTACCAGTAGCAGAAGCGTTGTAAGCGTTATTATTGCTTTTTTCACCTGTGGGGTAAAGTTGTCCACGTCCACGATTAGCGCCCACATGAACAGAGTATTTACCAAAGTGGATATTTTTGTCTGTAGCGGGGTTAGGAGAAAGAACAGGGAAGACAATTTCTTGATATTCTTCACCGGGTAGAGGTCCAACGATGACGATATTTTCCTTGTCGTCGCCGTAAGGTGTGAATGTCACATCACCCAATTCTTCCTTCATTTCTTCCGGAATGCGGTCTTCTGGCGCAATCTTGAAGCCGTCGGGCAACATTAATACAGCACCAACATTTAAGCCAACTTTAGAACCATCAGCGCCTACTTGTTGCACGCTGGTATCGTAGGGAATCTTGACGATCGCTTTAAATACGGTATCAGGAAGTACAGATTGAGGAACTTCCACTTCTGTAGGTTTGGCCGCTAGGTGACAGTTAGCACAAACAATCCGTCCTGTCGGTTCGCGGGGAGTTTCAGGATAGGTTTCCTGGGCCCAGAATGGATAAGCAGCAGCAGTTTGTGGAATGGCAATATCGCTACTGAAGAAAAAGGTTACGGTAGCGATCGCTATTAGCAATGTGTTAACCATCGCTTTAGCGGTGCGAGTTAACCTCGCAGGTGTACGGGCATTTCTCATCTCTATAAAGTCATTTGTCAGTGGTCAGTTGTCAGTTGTCAGTTGTCAAGAATGAATCGAAGAGTCACTCTTAACGACTCAGCACTTGTGTAATGTGGAAATTAAGCCCACCAAGCGGCATCCCCGGTGCGGAAGTCAGTTTCTGTCCAAGGGGTTAACAGAATTTTGTCTTCTTCAACTTTGGCATGAGCTAAAGGTAAGGATTTTGGTGCAGGACCACGAATTACTTTACCTGTAGCGTCATATTGTGAACCATGACAAGGGCATTTAAACTTATTCTCAGCTACGTTCCAAGGTACAACGCAACCTAAGTGAGTACAAATAGCATTAATCCCGTAGTCAGAGATCGCTTCTTTACTTTGCACTACAATATAAGTAGGATCTCCCTTTAGTCCTTGTACTAAAGTGCGATCGCCTACATTATGGC
The DNA here is from genome assembly GCF_009711975.1 of Anabaena sp. UHCC 0204. Taxonomy (GTDB): domain Bacteria; phylum Cyanobacteriota; class Cyanobacteriia; order Cyanobacteriales; family Nostocaceae; genus Dolichospermum. The sequence goes on along the minus strand of NZ_VIKW01000033.1, from coordinate 39,898 downwards.
TATCTAGAAATTCACTAACACTAACATCGTTACCCAATTCATTCTTTGCTACTGTACCGCCACTAGCGCCACCACTAGCAGGAGGAATGAAATAGTTAACAACAGGATATAATGCACCTAAAGCTACTCCGGTAACAGTCCCAAAAGTAAGCAGGTTCATGAATTGACGACGACCCATATCGGGTACATCTGCTGATTCAGAAAATTGAGCCATAATCTACGCGCTGTTTGTGTAATTTATTAAGCATTTTGACAAGAGTACCAGCACTTGAGCCACTCTTATCTGAATCGAAATAATAACGCCCGCAGCGATGCCATACTTCTTTGTTGCCAGATGATAGTTAGCATCTTTTCTGTTAGCATTACATTTCTTTATATCCTTATCATACTTGAGTTACGGAACTTAACATCATAACTAAATGTAAAATCTAAATAAGCTCAGGGGAGGGGGGTAGGGAGCAGGGGGGCAGGGGAGCAGGGGAGCAGAGGAGCAGGGGAGCAGGAAATAAGTTTCCCAATCACCAATCACCAATCACCAATCACCAATCACCAAATTTGTATGACTGGAAAAGAATTACGTCAACTGTTGATTGATAAATGGGGACAACCTTATGATGTCCAGTTTCGTCGTACCCAAGGAAAGATATTCCTGCAAATCATGTGGAAATACTTTGGCCAAGCCTCTTTCCCTTTAAGTGAAACAGATTACCAGGATCATCTTGATAGCATCGCTAACTATCTCAATGCTTTAGGAGGAATACAACAAGTGCAAACTTTTATTACAGAAACAAAAGAGCGTCCCCGTTTGGGTAAAGCAGTTAGCATCCCCCTAGACTTAGGTGAACGAGCTTCAGAATGGATTATTTAGGAATTTAAGGTATATTGGATCAATCTAAATTTCATATCACCATAAGTCAAAAATTTCCGACTAAAGATCAAAAAATTATCTGCATAAAATAAGATATCTGTTACTATCTACACTTATAGTGCTAGATCAACACGGTATTAATAAGGCTATGATTATGGGACGGTTTGACAATCCTGGAATCATCTAGGTGAATTATGTTAATTATTATGAGACGCTACGAGAACACAGTGCAGGGGACGTAAGCTGTGCGAATTCCGCTCGATTACTACCGAATTTTAGGATTACCGTTAGCGGCCAGTGAGGAACAATTGCGACAGGCATACAGCGATCGCATTGTCCAGTTGCCGCGACGGGAATATTCGATTGCAGCTATATCTTCTCGCAAAGAGTTGATAGAAGAAGCTTATATGATCTTATCAGATCCAAAAGAACGCAGTGACTATGATCAGCTTTACTCCGCTCACGCTTATACTCCTAATCAAAATGCCGCTAAAATTCCCTTAGAAACCCTCACAGATCACAACTCCAAATATAAAGAAGCTCAAAATCTCAGCATCGAAATTACCCCAGACCGATTTGTTGGCTCTTTGCTAATTCTCCAAGAACTAGGAGAATATGAATTGGTATTAAAACTAGGTCGTCCGTACTTAGTCAATAAACCTAGTAAAGTTAGTGTCAAAACAGGTCATTATCTCACTCAAACAGAAGTTCTAGGAAATCCAGACTTACCAGATATTATCCTCACTGTCTCTTTAGCTTGCCTAGAACTAGGACGAGAACAATGGCAGCAAGGTCATCATGAAAATGCAGCCGTATCTTTAGAAACCGGTGAAGAATTATTAGCACGAGAAGGGTTATTTCCCAGCGTCCGGGCAGAAATGACCGCTGATCTTTATAAACTGCGTCCCTATCGCATCTTAGAACTATTAGCCTTACCACAAGCACAGATTGCCCAACGTCGTCAGGGCTTTGAACTATTACAAAGCATCCTTGAAGATCGTGGCGGTATTGATGGCAGCAACAACGATCAATCTGGCTTAAATATAGACGATTTTTTACGTTTTATCCAACAAATCCGCCATTATTTAACAGTAGCGGAACAGCATAAGCTATTTGAAATAGAAAGCAAACGTCCCTCAGCGGTAGCCACATATTTAGCAGTATACTCTTTAATTGCCAGAGGTTTTACTCAACGCCAACCAGCTTTAATCCGCCAAGCCAAGCAAATGTTAATGCACTTGGGAAAACGCCAAGATGTACATTTGGAACAATCTCTCTGTGCCTTGCTGATGGGACAAACCGAAGAGGCTACCCGTGTTTTAGAACTCAGTCAAGAATATGAAGCTTTAGCTTTTATTCGGGAAAAATCCCAAGATTCACCAGACCTATTACCAGGACTGTGTTTATACACCGAGCAGTGGCTACAGCAAGAAGTATTTCCTCACTTTCGTGATTTAGCGAAACAACAAGCTTCTTTAAAAGATTACTTTGCCGATAGACAAGTACAGGCTTATTTAGAATCTTTGCCCACTGATGCCCAAATAACTCATGAATGGGCAGTCATTAATCATCAATCCTTTCCGCAAGCAGATATTAACCATACTCATAACACCACAGAAACACACCCCTATTATCACCAACCATCCAACCCTGAATTACTAGAAACACCCCCTCGAACTCAACCTGAATCTTCTCAGATTTCCATCCCCAGATGGAATAATGCAGCCACAAATGGCAGTGGAGGGAATCAAGTATCACAAATACCCCCAACACCAACAGCCGCAACGGTTAATCAAAGACCAAATCAACGCCATAGCACGAATACACCAACTACAAACCAGCAAACTCCCAAGCGCAGACGACGTAAACCTAACACTACTAAAATTTCCCGGCGTTTTTTGCAGTCTCAAACTAATTTTCTCAGTAACCTAGATCCCAAAACCCGTTTAGTTTGGCTAGTTTTCTTATCATTAGCCGGAATATTAGTTTCTTCGTTGTTAATATCCACAACTTTTGGTTGGGTAAAAAATACTTTCTTTCCTGGTCCATTATTGCAGGGAGAACAGTTAGCGATCGGACTAAATCAACCACTCACAACCATTCCTGACCCCAACAGTCAACCCCAGTCAAACGATGAAGAATTAACAAGTGAGACCGCAAAGGAAGTGATTGAAACTTGGTTAGCTGCTAAAGCTTCAGCGTTAGGACAAAATCATGACATTGATGGTTTAAGCGATATTTTAACAGGCTCAGTTTTATTACAATGGCAGTCAGTAGCTAAAGACGAAATAGCAAATAACCGCTATAGAGAATATCAGCATAATGTAGAAGTAACCACTGTCTCTAAAAAAGGCACAGATAAAAATTATGTATCCGTAGACGCTAAGGTACAAGAAGTTACCCAGTTTTATGAAAATAATCAGCCAAAGAAGTCTTCTGATGAAAACTTGCGTGTTCGTTATGATTTAGTTCGTAAAGAAGGTAAATGGCATATTCAACGAATGTCAGTCATACAGACGTTTTTGTAATTGGTCAGTTGTCAGTGGTTAGTTGTCAGACGCAAAATATCTCTCAAACTTTCTTGCCTTCGCGTCCTTCGTGTCTTCGTGGTTCATTATTCCCAGGACTTACGCAAAATCATGAAGAAACGTATGGCTAACGCCACGCTTCGCGTTAGCCATACTGCAGAGGACACGGAGAAAGAAGAGTTTCAGAGAGTTATTGCGTAAGTCCTATCTCTTTTCCTCTAAATGTCATCAAATTTTGACATTAAAGCCTAGTGCCGGATCAATATATTAAGATTTCATGACATTTTGATCCCCAAAGAGCTGATAACTACGTAGAATATAGGAAAACCTACCTTTAGACCCCTTGATCCCTGGATAGTTTTACTGGTTAATATTTACTTAACAACTCTTTGCGATCCCAAAGAAATGCAAAACATAAGCATAACTAGGAATTAGAGGAGCTGGTATCTCAATAAAAAAAACAAACAGTAAACAAATTTAAAACTGGGGCAAACCAGGAGTCAGGAATAAAAAAATCTGGGTAGATGATATTTCATCCAACTTTTTTTAACCCGGAAAAAATAATTTACCTTTCAAACTACTGGAGGCCAAGTTAATGGCAAAAGAACGCCCACCGCTAGAGGAGATGACATTACGGCAATTACGGAAAGTTGCTAGTGAATACGGTATATCTCGCTATAGTCGAATGCGTAAATCGCAGTTGTTGGCATCAATTCAAGACGTTCAGCAAAGTAAATTCTCGCTCAGTTCATCTCGTACTCAGGAGGCACAAGAAACAGTGGAAGCAGCAAAATTCGAGCTAGGTCAAGAAGATCGTACTGGTGGCTCTCTAGCCGACGTTGATGAAGCTCTAGCCGATTTACCCGCTGGTTATGGTGAAAGCCGGATAGTTTTACTACCCCGCGATCCTCAGTGGGCTTATACTTACTGGGATATTCCTAACGATCATAAAGAAGAACTCCGTCGTCAAGGTGGACAACAACTGGCACTGCGGATTTATGATGTCACTGATCTGGATCTAGATTACCAAAGCCCCCACAGTATTCAAGAATACCCTGCTGATGAACTAGCCAGAGAATGGTACTTGCCAATTCCAGTGAGCGATCGCGATTATATTATTGATGTAGGTTATCGCACTGCTGATGGTGGCTGGTTAGTATTAGCACGTTCCGCTAGAGTTCATATTCCCCCTGTCTATCCTTCCGACTGGATTGAAGATGTCTTCATCACAGTAGATTTTGAAGAAGACTTGCGCGGTAAAACCTTCTACGAACTTGTTCCCCCCTCCAAAAAATTACCAACAGCTAACGGTAATGCTGGTGGTGGAAACCCCATTTACGAAGAAATCTTTGGTATGGCAGAATCTGCCGAAGCCCAACGGGTTGCAGGTTCTATATTCGGTTCTATGCAGCACGTCCCCGGTTCTGCTGCTCCAGAACAAGTTCTCAGTTCCTACATTTTCCCATCTGGTGTAGGTATGTGGGCTATTCCTAGTGTATCTGGTTTAACCATGTCTGGTGTAGGAATGTCCGGTGTCGGCTTCTCCGCTTCCGCTGTTCCCGTTCGTCCTCGCAAATTCTGGTTAGTTGCTGACGCTGAATTGATTGTTTACGGTGCAACTGAACCTGATGCAACTGTAACTATTGGTGGTCGTCCCATTAAGCTTAATTCCGATGGTACATTCCGCTTCCAAATGTCCTTCCAAGATGGTGTAATTGATTACCCCATTCTAGCTGTTGCGGCTGATGGTGAGCAAACCCGTTCTATTCACATGAAATTTGAGCGCGAAACACCTTCTCGTAATACTAATACCAAAGATGAAGCTGTTCTGGAATGGCTTGCATAATTGTTGTATCTGAAAATTAACCATAACTGCAATTGTTAATTTTACCCGCTATAGTATTCCTGTAGCGGGTTTTTTACATTTTATGTTTGCCAAAAAATTGATTTTTTTATCTTTGTTAAGTCTTACGACAACTTTAATATCAGGTTGTCAGGATATGGTAGCTAATTCAGCACCCAAACAGGCTGCTAAGTGTCCTGGTAAAAATGCTCAATTTAGTATTGATTTTTTTCAAGCTAATAATAATGGTGAAAGATATAGCAAAGGTATCAATCATGTAATTATTTTTAATCCTCAATCACCAGAGTTAGATTTTAAAGTAAATGTGGGTTTAGCTCATCAAATTTATGCTAAAGATGCTAGAGGAAGATTTCAGAAAAAATATGTCCCAAAACAGTTTAGAGAAATCATCACTGATACTAATTCTAAATTAAATGGTAAATCACCAATTGCGGCTATTAATGCTGATTATATAGATCCACAAAATCAACCCCAAGGGTTAAATATTTCTCGCGGTGTTGAGTATTCAGGAGCATTTAAAAATAGACGTTCTTCCTTTGGGATATCAGGAGGAAATCCTCAACAACGCCAAGCCACTATGGGAATAGGAAGAAGAGGAGCAAATATTCTTAATTACAATATGGTGGGAGGTAATGGTAGATTTTATAATCAAGGAAAATTTAAGGATATCTGTCAAGCTTTGGGAGAATTTGCTTGTAAAGGTGCTACTAATCGTTCTCTAGTTGCTATTACTAGTAAAGGTTATGTAATTTTGTTGGTAAATGATGTGAAAGCTAATTCTAGTATGCAGTTTTCTGCAAATAATAAAGAATTACTCCCCAATCAATTTGATGATGTGTTATCAGGAATTGCTAAAAATAACTGTTTAGGGACAATTAAAGAAGGGATGTTATTTGATGGCGGAATGTCTCCAGGGTTGTTTTATAATAATAAAGTTTATGTGGAGAATTTCGGTCTAATTGGTTCGGTATTTTTAATTTATAAAAAGTGAATGTGCTTTGTCGAAATCCAAAAAAGGATAGGGAAATTTAACCTGGCAAGATTTCTCCACAAAAAGACTTTTTCCCTAAACCCTATGTAAATTACTTGATATTATTCCCTGGATAAGTTATTATCGAATTTGATGATTTTCATGAATTTACGCCAGAGCGATCGCACTACTTTTCTTTGTTGAATTGTGTGGAGAATAATAAAAGCCAAAAATGTATAGGCTAACCAAAAATGCAAATTTCTCCCAATATCAACCATTTCTGAATTTTGGGGGAAAATATCTGGTAAAACAATGCCAAAAAAACTCACATTATTACTTTTATATGAGTTAGAAAGCAAGAAACCAGCAACAGGAACAGCCCACATAAAAATATATAAACTGCTATGTAGAGCAACAGTTTTAAACCATTCTGGAGTCAACTTAGGAAATTTTTTAGTATATTTTCGCCACCAAACACGCAACAATACTAAAATTCGCCAAGTGAGTACAGCCATCACTAAAACAGCTATTGATTTATGAAAATCATAAAGGGAAGAACGAATAAAAACTTCCCTTGGCAACCTGGCCATAAATGTTCCAGTTGCGAACAATATTATATAACCAACTGACATCCACCAATGGATTGACATTAGGTGCTTAAAAGCAGAATTTTGTCTAGGTTTAGGAGGTGTATTAGCTGAAAGCATATATTATAATGATTGATGAAATTATCTAATAAACCAAGTTGCTAGTTATCTAGTTGAGGCTGGTAATTGGTAATTGGTAATTGGTGATTGGTAATTGGTGATAAAATTCCAGTTTTCATTCTGTATATCCTTAAATCCTGGACATTATCTCGACTATGGCTACGCCACGCAGGCTATCGCTCGATAACCACCTGATTCTGACGATTACTCTAATTAGCAACTTACGTTAATAGTAAAGTTTTGTAAATTTAGTTTAGCAAAGATTTAATTCAAATGACAACTAACAACGCTTAATAAACCAGATTTGAGACTATTGTGATCTCTTTCTAATTCTTCCTCGCTATCTCCTGAATGGGCGCAAGCCCTGCGCCCCTACCTCCTGACTCCTTTTTTCCTTAAACCCTAAATAGCTCATTTATTATGTTATCAGTCAAAGATGCAGAAACTATTATTGTTAATGCTGTCCAATCATTAAATCAAAAACGTGATATTGAAGTTGTTGATTTATTAACAGCTTCACACCGAATTTTAGCAACTCCAGTAATTAGTTCTTTAGATTTTCCCCATTGGGATAATTCCGCAATGGATGGTTTTGCAGTGCGTTATGAAGATGTGCAGAATTCCAGTCTTGAAAATCCTACCATTTTGGAAGTTGTGGAAGAGATTCCCGCAGGATATCAATCCCAAATTACTATTCAACCAGGACAAGCAGCGCGAATTTTCACCGGTGCAATCATGCCAAAAGGTGCAGATACTGTAGTTATGCAGGAAAAAACTAATTTACAGGAAAATAAAGTTTCTATTCTTTCTGCACCTCAACCGCAAGAGTTTGTTAGACACCAAGGGGATTTTTACCAAGCAGGAAAGGAACTTTTACCAGCAGGAATTCCCCTGAATGCAACGGAAATTGCTATTTTAGCCGCCACACAATTGCCTAAAATTAGTGTTTTCCGTCGTCCACGGGTGGCAATTTTTTCCAGTGGTGATGAATTAATTACACCAGAACAAACCCTAAAACCTGGACAAATTGTTGATTCTAATCAATATGCTTTATTCACTTTAGTAAAAGAATTAGATGCAGAAGTTTTAATGTTAGGAATTATTAAAGATAATCCTACTGCTTTAACAGAAACTATAAATTATGCCATTAATAACTCTGATATAGTTCTTTCTTCTGGTGGCGTTTCCGTCGGTGACTATGATTATATTGATAAAATTTTAGCATCTCTTGGTGCAGAAATTCATTTTCGCGCTGTGCAAATGCGTCCAGGAAAACCTTTGACTTTTGCCAGTTTTGCCAGTTCTCTCTACTTTGGTTTACCTGGAAATCCTGTTTCTGCTTTAGTAACATTTTGGCGATTTGTCCAACCAGCAATTAAAAAACTTTCGGGTGTGGCTACAGGTTGGGAAGCGAAGTTTATAAAAGTAAAATCTGGTTCTGAATTAAAATCTCAGGGAAAAATGGAAACTTATATTTGGGGTAATTTAAATTTAATTGATGGTGTTTATAAATTTTATCAAGCAGGTGGTAATTTAAATTCTGGCAATTTAATTAATTTAGCTCAAACTAATGCTTTAGCTGTTTTACCAGTGGGGAAAACTTTTGTTTCCGTTAGTGAGGAAGTTTTTGTTTTACAGTTATAGCAAAAAGCAGGTTATCAGGAATTAGGCTGAAAAAACTTAAAACCAAGAATCCCCGTGTCTTTAGACCGGGGAGTGCCAAGATATTGCTAAACTACTGCTTCTGCTTTTTCGGCTGCTTTTGCCTGAACTGGTATGTATGGTGTTTCTGCACCTTGGGCTAAATACGCTGCTAATTGGCTTTCAATTTCATCACGGACAATTTGCCGGTATTCCATGAAATGCTCAATGTGGGCGCAGGTGGAAACGTATTGTTCAATCACCTTGGGGTTATGCTTGAGAATGCTAAATAAGTGATGCCAGAATTTCCAGCGAGTTTGTCGTTTAAATCCTTGTCGCCAAATTACAATTAATAAGGCTCTCACAACTACCCATTCTGGCATTTTTGCTGGCACTGTATATTTAGCCGAACCCAACATCATAAAACAGCGATAGGTGCGATCTAAATAGGCAGCCGGGTCATATAAAGCACAGAAAGCTTCCACATATTCCCTAGCAAGTTCTTCTAGGGGACGGGTAGGAATGAAATTCATCAATGTGGTTTGATTGATATTTCCATCTTTGTTTTCCCGCAGTCTGCCTTCTTTGGTGAGCCGATGCCATAGAGCGGTATTAGGTAACGCTTGTAACATGGCAAAGGTGGTGGAAGGGATAGCTGCTAGTTCGGCAAATCTGACAATGCGATCGCCCGCACCTGCTTTTTCACCATCAAAACCTATAATAAACCCAGCCATTGGCCGTAGTCCAGTTCTAATAATGGTTTCTACAGATTCAGTTAAAGAACTGCGAGTATTTTGGAATTTCTTAGTTAGTTGTAAACTATCTTCATCGGGGGTTTCAATGCCCAAAAATACCGCTTTAAATCCACAATCAACCATCAACTCCATCATTTCTTGGTCTTGTGCCAAATCAATGGAAGCTTCTGTATCAAAATTGAAAGGATATTGATGTTCTGCCATCCAAACTTTTAACTCTTTCAGCAACAATTTCACATTCCGCTTGTTGCCAATAAAGTTATCATCCACCATGAACACACCACGTCTCCAACCCAAATCATAGAGATAATCTAACTCTGCTAACAGTTGTGCTGGTGTTTTGGTTCGGGGTTTGCGTCCATATAATACAATGATGTCGCAAAATTCGCATTGGAAGGGACAACCCCGCGAAAACTGCACGGACATCATATCATAGGCATTAAACTCTAATAAATCAAAGCGGGGAATCGGTGTACCTGTGACATCAGGTTTTTCAGCAGCCCGGAAAACTCCAGATTTTTCCCCTTTTTTGACTGCTTCCACAAACATAGGTAAAGTCAGTTCCCCTTCATCGAGAATCAGGTAATCTGCCCCTGCGGCTTCGACTTCATGGGGTGTGGAGGTAGGATAAGGACCACCTAAAGCTACCAACTTACCGCGTCTCTTTGCTTCCCGGATTTGCTCTAGTAAATCTTGTTTTTGGACAATCATGGCAGAGAAAATGACAATATCTGCCCATGCCCATTCTGCTTCTGTGGCGGCGCGGATGTTACGATCTACGAGTTTAAATTCCCACTCTTGGGGCAAAATTGCCGCTACTGTCACTAAACCCAAAGGTGGCAACAACACTTTTCTGTCAACTAGTGCCAGAATTTTCTCATAAGACCAAAATGTGCTTGGAAATATTGGATAAACTAGCAAAACACGCATAGTATCACCCCTCACGATTTATTTGTGATCTAACTGTAACTAAAATTAAGACTAATTGACTTTTTTCTCAATTTGCCTGTTGTATGTGAGGATGTCTGAATCAGGATTTTCAGGATTAAAGGATGAACAGGATGAAGATTGGGATTTCATCAATAATTACGTATCATCAACTGTACAAGCCTTAACTTGATAACTAACAACTTGGGTGAATATGATTTTTTATGGATATTACAAGTTGGGAAAATATTAAATCTAAATATAAGCTAGGTCTGTTTGTTCTGGGAAAAGTAGAATTTCATACACCCTTTGGCGTTTTTGTCAATATTGATGAGTCTTTAGTTAAGGGGTTGATCAAAATCCCGGATTTTTTAGCTGAAGGGGGAATGAGTCCAGAAATGTATCCAGAAATTGGTACAACTATAGGCGCGGTTGTGGTTGGATACAATGAGAGTAATTTTCGGGAAGTATATTTAAGTGCTAAACCTAGTGTACTACATAAAGCTCTTGTACCCCTGAAGATTCCTGCTTTATGCTCGTAGTTTAAGCTGTATTAATTAACACCATACTAGAAATGTCTATAAGAACTCTATTAAATGAAATTGTTCATTGTCCCCATGCGCGATTCTGTTTACAGAATCCTGATACTGAGCATCCATGTCGTGAAATTGTACTTTCTCAAGGTTCTATCAATTTAGATCAGTATCAAGTACCTGAGCCGTGGAGTGGGAAAATAGAGCAAGCTCCTATTCTTTTTCTAAGTTCAAATCCATCAATTAGTTTTAGTGAGGACTACCCAATTTGCTCTTGGTCAGATGATGATGTAGATGATTATTTCAATTATCGTTTTGGAGGAGGACGCAAGGAATGGATCGTAAATGGTAAAAAATCCTTGCAAAAAGATGGGACATATAGCTCCTCTGTTAATTTCTGGGCAGCAATTAGGCAACGTGCTATGGAGTTACTTAGACGTGATGTGCATCCAGGAACTGATTATGCGCTTACCGAAATAGTGCATTGTAAATCCTGTGAGGAAATTGGTGTAAAACAAGCACAAAATAAATGTGTTGAAGCATATTTGCTGAGGATTTTAGAACTAGCAGGAGCAAAAGTAGTCGTGGTACTAGGATCACCCGCACGAAAAGCAATTCAAAGTCAATTTAATATCTCTGCGGAAATTTCAGTATCTGAGCCAATTATGATTGGGAGTCGTGAAAGATTTTTTGCTTTTCTCCCACATCCAAACGCATTTGCTCCTAAGTCTTTTGCCAAATGTTTTCAGGAACATGAGCTTGAGAAGTTACGTGCCTTTTTACATTAGTAGGATCGCCCCTCTTGTAGAGTTAAATTTTATTAACCCACCGTTTTTATTTGCATGGGAGCGATGCCTGCGAAGAGGAAAGCGATCGCTGTACTTTATTTAGGATGGATAGGCGATCGCATGAGATAAACTAGAGGGGAGCGATTCTAACTTATTATGCTTTAGAGGTTTCAATATATGACAAACCGTGAGCAATTAATCCAAGAACTAGAACAAGCTCCTGATGATATTGTACAACTTTTACTAGATTATTTACACCGTGTGAAAGCTACACGAAAAGATCATCCTCTAGCCAAATTTGCAGGAATTCTAAGCCACACAGAAGCAACAGAGATAAACCAATCAATTGCTGAATGTCGGCAGGTGGATAAAAAGGAGTAGTGAAATTGCTTTAGATTTAAGATAACGAGCGCAAACATTAGTATCTAGCAAATAAATCATGCAGCTTCTTCACTTTGGGCAAAATTATCCTCATCATCAATAACAATAGGATCATCTTGACAACTACCATAAGTTTGTTCAAAAAAACCAGGAGGCCAGCCTAATTCCTCCGGTGATTTTTGCTGAGATTTACCTTTTGTGTATATATCCTGTTTTTGTGACTTGAACTGTAAAAACTCAATAAAATTCAAAACCTCCTCCTGTTGTTGAGGGGTTAGATTTTGGACTATTTCCAAAATAGATTTCTGCCTTTCTACTGCTTGAGTCATAATTAAAAATCCTCCTCTTCTAAATTTACAACTTGCACAAGTATTTGATGTGTTGAGTTTTTATCTTGATTATCAGGCAGAAATGAATGATTATATTGAACAAAATCAAGTGCCTCATGAATTGGTACATCCTTTTGTGAAAGCTGCATTCGGCAGAGTATGACTATATTCTGCCTTGAGGATTAACGTTTTTTTACACTTGGATCACTCCGACTGGGGTTCAGATGGTTTTTCTATACTTTCAATGTATTGACTATCTATGAGAAAACTACCTCTAGTAAAACGTACACCCCAATAACCACCAGGACGACGGTCAATAACTATACCCTCTTCGCCAATGTGAATGACATCAGCAGGACGTAACATCGGCATAGGTTCAGCAGTTTTAACATAAGGCGGTAATGAGATCACGCGGACTTTACTACCTATTGGGAATTCTGGCGACATTTGTTAACAGTTTGTAATATTAAATAATTGCTAGTCTTGATTAAGATATACAGCGGATTATTGAGAAGAGAAGATAAAATTCTCAATTAAGTCTATTTTACTCTAAATCATGAATTATGCTGGAATTACTGTGGCTTTTTTTGTATAAAATTCAATGGTATCGAATTTGAGAATTATGAAACCTAAATTTCTAAATTATTCCTTGGCGCTATTGGTTATCTGTGGTGGATATACAATGAATACATCTGTATCAGCTAATCAACCAGTACAAATAGCTCAATCTATATGGAAGTTATTTTATAGTCCTGATAGTAGTTTCCGGATTTTAATGCCGGGTAATCCCAAGGTGGAGAAACAAACAGTAAAGACGAAATCTGGCAATATTGAATTAAATATGTTTACTGTGGAACGCAAACAAGAGGACGTTAAATATGTGGTGGGATACGTTGATTATTCGTCTGAGTATATTGAATTATTAAATCGGAATAATCTTGTAGAAAAGGCTTTAGAAAATGGGCGTGATAGTGTGGTAAAAAAAGCCAAAGGTATTTTAATTAGTGAACAAAAAATTACTTTAGGTAATTATTCTGGTAAGGAAATTAGCTATAGTAAACCTGGGGACAAAATTGTTAAACAAAGAATATACTTGGTTGATAAAAGATTGTATCAAGTAAGTGTGGAAACTACAAAAAGAAGACAGAAATATTTAACTAAGAGTATCGAAGGATTTTTAAATTCCTTTAATGTAGCTTCGTAGTGACTCTTTTATGGGCGGGATTTCCCCGCCACAACTTCTTTTTTCTGACTCCTATTAAATATTAATGCTGTTGGGAATCAGCGAAGGTAAAAGATAGGGATACTCAACATCGCTATCTGTAAAGCGTTGTTGATTACGTCCTTTAATTGTACCTTCAATTAATGATAAATCATTTTGGAATTGGGCGAGAATTTGGCGATCGCTCTTTTTGGCGAATTGAATTAAATCAGAACTTCCTAATTTACCCCAATGGATTCCACTCAAAGCTGAAGTTAACTGCATTTGCAGTAAATCTTTATCTGTTGGTGGTAAAAATTCCTCTAAACTAGCTGGTGTATCAGGATAGCTATAATTAGCTAAAGGTGCATTAGGAGTATAGGTAATATAATCAAACTGACTGAAGTTTAAAGCTGCGTGTTGGGGTCCACAGGTAAAAATGGTAATAGTGGCAATATCTATTAATTGTTGTAAACTACCAATTTTGATAAATCCCGGAATTCGCGGATAGTTAGGTAATTCTTGGGGTTCAATTCCTGATTCTGCAACTAATTCTTTAGGTAGCCATGCAGGTGCTTGGGGAAAATCTGATTTAGGGCGGGTATTTAAAGGTGCAGCTAATTCTTCAGCCCAAGCTTGTAAATAGGGATCTTGTTGTACGGCTTTGTCGTCTGGATAGTAATTTCGTAAAAACCGAGTCACATATTTAGCGATCGCTTCCCATAATAACAAAGCATCATCACGATAAGGATATTCTGGTAAAAACTTGGGTTCAATTCCCCGTAATTCAATATCATTTAATAGGGAATAATACCAAAAAGATTTTTCCCGATAAGCCTTACTCATGAGCTTTCCAGAAGTTTGGATAGTAGGAGCCATGAGATTATCAATTGCTGCTCCTGCTGCCAATAATATACTATTTCCCCGGCTATTAATGGCAATTAAAAACTTAAAATGGGGAGCAAGTAATTGATGGACAGGATGATTATATGGTAACTGTCTGGGAGTAGCAATAGCTAAAGCTTCCATTGCTAAATGAGTATAAGTCAAATGAGAAATTAATTCATGATGGGTAGCATCAGCCGTTTGCACATATAATTTCGCTCGCATCCAATCATCAGCCGCACTTCCAGAAATTACTGGAGTTACTACCCTCCCTTTTTCAACTTCAATTAATACTGGTTCTAATCCTTGATCAGTACGATAAAATAAAGCTACTGGGCTACCAACATATTTACCAGGTTGCAAATCAGTAACTTCTAAATCTTTCAACAATGGATAATCAACAATAAATAAACGATTGTCCCCTGCGGCTTTAACTAAATCTACAGTCCCATTATTTGCTAATTTATAAGGTTGAGTTGCTAAAGATTGGATTAAACCTTGATCAGTTGGTTGTACTCGGCGGATTATTGTTGGGTTAGCACCTGCTAATCTTTGTCGGGCAAATTCGCGATCGCTTAATCCTCCATCCCGTTTATGAATTACACTCATAATTGGTGGAGGTGTCCCATCAGCTTTAGTTAAAGCCGCAAAAAATAGGTTTCTCTGCTCCTCATTTCGTTGGAGAACAGGGAGATTTTTATCTAATTTTTCCACTGCTTTTTTTGCAGCCGAAAGTCGTTTAATTAACTTTTTCCTTTCTTGGATATAACTACTATTAAACTGTTCATTAGGTGGTAAATCAAAATTAAACCATCCCGATTGAAAAATTTCACAATCTACCAACAAAGTCGCTATATTTATCCAATCTTCCTCCAATTTGTTAACTTTATTTTCTAACTCAGTTAACAACAAACTCCAAGGTTCAGATAATTTTCCTTGTGCTAACAGATTTTCACATAGCTTAGTCAAAATATAGCGTACTGCCCCATCTTCCCCCGTATAGGGAAATAACCGTGCAGCCCCTTTTTGCTCTAAATTACTGGAATTATAGCGATAATAACCTTTTTGTTCACTTAAAGATGGTTGCTTTGTCATAACAGGTACAATGAATGAGAGTATAGAACAATTATTTGCGGTATAAAACCACATCTGATTGTAGACTACCTTTAGGTGAATACGTGGTGTTTGACTTCTATTTATTTTATTTTGGACTCCTATAACTCCTGATTACTGGATTATTTCTTCATAAATTTATACCCAAATTCACAAAATTATGTTACGTGATTTTAATAGTCGGACTGAATTAATTACATACCTGCGGGAACAGTTTCCCCAAGCCGCAGCCCAAGACAATCAAGTTAGCGACATTCCCGGAGGCAGAAAAGCCGCACAACAAGCATTACAGAAAATCAACCCTGTCGCTTACGGAAAAACACGGAATTTATTAACTGGTGACGTTACTAAATTATCACCTTATATTCGTCATGGTGTATTAAGTTTGCGAGAAATTCGAGAATATGTTCTTGCACAAGTTGAAAAACCAGATGATGCAAATAAACTAATTAATGAATTAGCTTGGCGTGACTATTGGCAAAGATTATATGTCAAACTTGGAAATGGGATTTGGCAAAATCAGGAAGAATACAAAACCGGCTACAAAGTCACAGATTACTCCACAGAACTCCCGGAAGATATCACCACTGGAACTACCGGACTAGTTTGCATAGACAGTTTTAGTCAGGAATTACGATCAACTGGCTATCTCCACAACCATATCAGAATGTGGTTAGCAGCCTATATTATTCATTGGCGGCTCATTCAATGGCAAGCCGGTGCAAAATGGTTTCTGCAACATTTACTCGATGGTGATCCAGCAAGTAACAATATGTCATGGCAATGGGTAGCGAGTACATTTAGTCATAAACCCTATTTTTTCAACCGCGAGAATTTAGAACGTTACACCAACAGCGTTTATTGTCGTCAATGTCCCCACTTTGGTAAATGTGAGTTGGAAGGAAGTTATGAACAAATAGAACAGCGACTTTTTCCTAAAGCAGAATTTAGCAAACCAGCCAACAGTCAAACTTGGCAAAAAGGAAATAACCGAAAATAAGCTTTTTTTCATCTATTCTGCTCTTTATTGTTATCTATCACCCCTTCCCTTACACCTATTTGTTAATAAATGTAAAGGACATATTACATCTCCAAAATGAAATGATATATTGAATCTATAGGACACCAAGCAAATAAGAAACCAACCAAAAAGGGCAAATGATATAGTGTCCCCTGTCATCAGCCCAAACAAATTACAGCATTATTGAGTAATCAAGTGGCAAATAGCCCGTGTTAGATACATGGCGAAGCCAAATCCCAGAGCGGAAAAACGTGAAGATGCTGTGTTTGTGTTTTCAAAAGTCCACCTTAGTAAGTTACAATAACGTACTTTAATCATTTGAAACCAGTAAATTTCCTAGAACCCGGTCAACCTTGATCGGGTTTTTAGATGTTTAGACTTTATTTTTATTTAAAACTGTTAGTTAGGACTTAGAAACTAAGTAGGTGGGCGTTAAAAGTTGTCGTCACATCTGGTGGACTGAAGGCAATCTTGTTAATATTAAAGATGACTTCATTGCTGGTGATAAATATGGTAATCAATGAATTTCCTATTGGACAAACTCTACTAGGAGTATCAACACAGGAAGATCAAGAATTTGATGGTGATGAACTTTGTCTTGATCAAGTTAAACTTTATTTTGAAGATACAGAACATAAGATTACATGGATAACTATATCTCCTATTATTGATACTGATGAAATTGACGTAAAAATAGAAAAAAATATCAAAAAAGCAACAAAAAAAAATCCCCATTTTCATGCTGATGGTAATATTGGTAATAATCAATTACTGTCTTCACTGGTTCTGGGTACAAAGTTGATGGCGGTCTGGATATGCGAGAATGATCAGGGCTATAAAGATCAGGTAATTTTGGCTTTTGAATCTCTACATCCTCACATTGCATTTGTAGCAGAAGGTTCTGTGATTAAAGCATTTCTTAGTCAGCAAGTATTGAAGGATAAAAAACGAGAAGAAGCAGAAAGAGAAGCAGAAAGAAAATTTCACTTCCAAATGATGACAGAAGTAATTTTAGGTCAGATCAAAGAGAGTCCTAAATTCATTAACTTTTTAAATCCTGCATTAATAAACTCCTGTACAGGTATTCCCGAAGATGAAATACAACCAGAACTAATTTCTAAAATTAAAGATAATCCTGAATTAATTAGGTCTTTAACTCCTGCAACAATCAAATCTTTTACAGGTATACCCAAAGATGAAAATAGTTTTCAAGGTGCGAAAGTTGAACCAGTTATCCAAAACCAGCAATTATCTCAAATTATGACTAAACCTATTAGCAGTGGAATTATCTCAGTTGAAAGTTACCAAATATTAGTAAATCGCGTGAAAGAATTAGAAGATAGAATTTTAAATCAAGAATCAAAAATTCTAGGAATAGAAGCTTTTACCTCTAAAATGAAGCTTGCAGATCATGGTAATATATTAACAATGATGCAGCTTGCAGAAACTGGATTTCAGGAGTGGAACGATCCAGAAGAAGATATTTATAATGATGAAGCCTAAATCTTTAGAAATTTGGTTAGTTCGTTTCCCTTTTAGCAATTTAACTGCTACAAAATTAAGACCAGCCCTTATTTTATCAGTGCATCGAGAAGAATTTATTATATTGGGTATTTTTTCCAAAATTCCGACTGATGATTTGAGTGAAAATTGGGTATTAATGACTTTATAAAAACAGGGCTGAAAAAAACATCATTGATTAGGGCTGATAAAATTGCTACTGTCCATAATTCAGTATTTCACAAAAAATTAGGAATTTTACCATCTTATCTATTTAATCTTGTAGAAATAGCTTTAAAAAAATCCCTTAACATTACTTAAAAATAAAATAAACGTTCATAAACACCTTTTGGCAAAGCACAAGGCACAATAAGGATAGGTATCATTTATTTATTTATGAGTTATTGTCTTAATCCCCATTGTTCCCACCCAGAAAACACTAATGATGTTAAGTTTTGTCAAACCTGTGGGACAAAATTACTGCTGAAAGAACGCTACCGCGCTATTAAACCTATCGGACAAGGTGGTTTTGGTAGAACCTTTTTAGCAGTAGACGAGGATAAACCCTCAAAACCACCTTGTGTAATTAAGCAATTTTACCCTCAAGCCCAAGGTACAAATACGGTACAAAAGGCAGTAGAGTTATTTAACCAAGAAGCTATACAGTTGGATGAATTGGGTCAACATCCCCAGATTCCATCACTTTTAGCATATTGTAACCAAGATGACAGACAGTATCTAGTTCAGGAATTCATAGATGGACTGAATTTATACCAAGAACTACAACAAAATGGCGCTTTCAATGAAACACAGATTCGACAATTACTGAATGATTTATTGCCAGTGTTGCACTTTTGTCACGGACAACAAGTCATACACCGAGATATTAAACCAGAAAATATTATTCGTCGCAGTAGCGATCGCAAATTAGTTATAGTTGATTTTGGAGCAGCCAAATCCGCCACAGGAACAGCCCTGAACAAAACTGGTACAAGTATAGGTAGTCCCGAATATGTCGCCCCAGAACAAATGCGAGGAAAGGC
Source organism: Anabaena sp. UHCC 0204 (assembly GCF_009711975.1). Taxonomy (GTDB): domain Bacteria; phylum Cyanobacteriota; class Cyanobacteriia; order Cyanobacteriales; family Nostocaceae; genus Dolichospermum. Next base: position 20,844 of record NZ_VIKW01000033.1, on the reverse strand, counting down.
ACTTTTTGCCAGTGATATCTATAGTTTAGGTGCAACTTGTATTAATTTATTAACAGTGCGATCGCCTTTCGATTCCTACGATACCCATAACGCTACTTGGATATGGCAACAATATCTCAAAACTCCTGTAAGTAAAGAATTAAGTCTAATCATTGACAAAATGGTAGAAAGTGTCCCCAGTCACCGTTACAAAACTGTGGATCAAGTTCTCAAAGATTTAAATTACCAACAATCATCTGTACCCCCCACACTCATTACACCACTCACTTCTCAAGCAACAGTTGTCATTAAAACTTCTAGTCAAATCGAGAAGGAATTGCAAGAAATGAAAACTCAATTTACAGGTGGTAAAGTTCCACCTCAAAATGTTAATTCTCAATCGCAATCTACTAGCAATGATCCCATAGATAAAGAACTAGAAGAAATGAAAGCTAAGTTTCTTGGTAATGGGTGAATAGGGAATTAGGATTGGGTAAAATAAGGGTAAACAGCATTCACTATACTCAACTACTAGCAATCTAAGGAAGAGGCAAGGTTTCTTCATAAATAAACCAACGAGACTCTTTACCATCCCAACCATAATAGGTTGATTGGAACTGATTCATAGCAGCTACATACTGAGATAACATCAGCGCTACATCACTATTTTGAGGGACATCATCTTCATCAATTAGATCAAGATATTCAAGTGATTGCTCCCAGGCTAGTACGATACGACATTTTTTTAAAAGCCGATTGACCATTTTTATTTTACTCTTGTTTAACACAGCTTCTGGCTTCTTTTTAGTCAGTTCCAGGAATTCTTTTTGCATAGCCATTAGCAGAGATATTATGACTTCATAAAGTTCAGCTTTTTCAAAACTAGTCTGTTTTTGATCTTTTTTAATCATAATTATTTATTCTCTTAAGCGTTTTGGACGAATTGTTTTAATGTAAACTTTGCCTGCTTCATCTCCAGGTTCATTTTCCTCTGCATCTACCAACCAATTCCAATTTGGATGCTTGTATTTTACATTATCTGCACGCATTTTTTCAAAGCATTGTAGATACTGTGAAAGGATGAATACTACATCACTGTTTATTGGTACGTCATCTATATCAAACTCTGAAAAGTCTTCAAAAGGTCGATATTTTTCTCCAAGGAATACATTTGAGTCATTCAATAATTTATTAACAAAGTTGAGTTTAAACTTGTTAACCGCTTCATTGGGAGATTTTTTAGATAAAACCGAAAGCTCATCGTAAACTACTTGGATCTGACCAGATATTTTTTCAAATTCATCAACATCTTTACGCTTCATCTATTTCACCTTTTATGAAGGACATTTTCGACGGAATTCTACATACTTCTTTTTGAGGACATCAATTGGCGATCTCTGCTTACTTTCAAAGATATTAACCATTAACGATATATCCTCATCTGTAAGTGTGATGATACATCGTCTTTGACCAGACCATAAATCAACAGTATTGCTAAACATCGCTTTAGAAAGAGGATTTCTTGTAACAAGAATACCAAATTTACCAAGTCCAGAATCAAGATATCTGTTAAGTTGGTTAATATGTTCACTCTCAACTGCCTTCACATTTTTTAATTCAAATACAAGTTGTCTATTACCATAGACTTGATAAATTTCTTCAAGAAAATCTATTGACCGATTATTGTAGAAGATAAGGTCTCTAATCAGTCTTCCAGAATCTGTACGACTTTGCTCGGCTGCAAAATCAAGGTCTGGATAAAGAAGCGATGCAAGCAGTTGACAGATATTCTTTTCGTACTGAATGTCTGCCTGATCTTCTTTTCCCGTAGGCAGTTTTTGTATTTCAGTTAATTTCCTTGTGGCGGAAAGAATAGGTATCTGTTTAAAGAGAGGATCATTTTTACAGTCTTCCTGAGTTCGTTCTTTTACCTTGATATATTCCTGCACAACGCCATAATTTTCCCGGTTGAAGTTTAAAACTTTAACACGTTCCTCCGTTTCTCCAGGGTTGAAAATTTCATCACGAGGGCAATATTCCTTAAAATAGTCCTCAAAGTTTATCCACGGAGAGAATTTTAGCCATCTTTTAGGAACAAAAATTAAAGGTTCTTTAGTTTCAGGATTCACAGGTAATGTGATTTCTGAATCTAGAATAAATGAATTTTTGCGGTATTCATATAGTGTAGAAATATTAGTTTTATCTAGTGGTATTCCTACTTCTTCACATTGTTGTATAGTATAGTCTATTAAAAATGATTTGATAAAGTTACAGGAAATATCACTAATACGATCTTTAGAGATTCCATCTACATAAAACTGTATTTCTTCAAAGTGGACGAAGCCATATTTACCATACTCTGGAATTTTTTGGAATATAGAGATAATCTCATCTGCTTTGTTAGCACTAATCCTGACACCTTTTCGGTTTTTTGACAAACCAAGTCCCACTTCTTGGCACTCAGACGCAATAATCAGGTTGTTTCGCGCCTCATCTACTTTGCCTTTCTGAACAAGAAAATTTAGGTGGTTAAAGGCATTAATGAGAGTGGTATGAAGTGCCTGGTCTTGTAATGAGGGAGACTTCCATAAAAGAAAAGGGTCAACATAGAGGGGAATATCTTCATCTAGAAATGCTATGGCAAAATCTAACTGTGCTTGGGTTGCTGTGATGTCGTAGAAATCAGTTATTCTAGGTCGAATGAGAACCATTTGCTATTTTTGACTAAGTATATCTAATTGTACTGTCTCTGATTCCCAAGTAGAATCGGGGAATGCAATTTAGATGGTAGAGCCTTTTACTAGTGTGAAAATATACTAGCTGTGATTTCGCAAAAAAAAACCCCGGCGAAACTGACCGGAGTTAATTAGGAGAAATATGAATGACGATTAGATACAAATACCGAAGCTGAGAATTTTAGCTAACCCCCAAAGCAATTAGAACTATAGAAGTTAAAAATAATACTGCTACTGCACCTTGGAAGGCGTAGCGGCGTTGTTGCGCTTTTGTAGGAAATTCGGCGTAATAAAGTTTGGCTTCGGGAGCGTAGTTATTGAGAATGCCTTCTTCGTTAACGGTAGTATACATAATGTTTTTTTTGTTTTGTTACCTTATGTAAACTAATATAACAAGATTGTTACGAAGTGTCAAGAGGAATTGACAAAAAATAGTAAATAGTTGTAATAAGACTTTGATAATTGACAGATGAAGAAGGTGACAGGTAATAGGGAAGATAAGCATCAGCATTCGGTGTAGATATGAAGCATTCAGTGTAAGAGTGAAGCATTCGGTGTAAGGGCGAAGCATTCGGAAAATAAACTTGGGAAAAAACCGATAATTTATCGCCCGAATGCTTCGCCCCTACTTGGGAAGAAACCGATAATTTATCGCCCCTACGACTCCTGACTCCTAATAGACTTTCTCCGCAAACCCTATATAAATAAAACCCACTTACGCGATTTTCCAGAAGGGGAGTTAGCGCAAATGGGTTATTGAAATTTAGCTACATAAAGTTTTAGCGGTTCACAATGAAAATTGCGAACCGCTTTATAAAAACTTATTGCTTCTTTTAAATGGGCAGTACCAGACTCGAACTGATGACATCCTGCTTGTAAGGCAGGCGCTCTACCAACTGAGCTAACCGCCCGTTTGTTTCACTTAATTAATATAACATAGCCTTTTCAAATTTTGCAAGGGGTTTGGGAAAAAACTTTTTCAGGCTGGAGGGAGGTTGTCAGCTATACTTACTCAGGATTCAATTTTGACTTTTGACTTGTAAATATGCCCTCTGGTCAAACACACGATCGCATTACTATTTGGTCTATGCCTTGGGTAGCGGGTATAACCTTAGTTTCCACTCGCAGCAGTAACATGACTTTGTTGGTAGCGGGTGGATATATGTTTGGGGGGTTGATGTTTGGACCCGACTTGGATATTTATTCCCGTCAATTTCAGCGTTGGGGGTTTCTGCGGTGGATTTGGCTACCTTATCAAAAAAGTCTGCGACATCGGTCTTTTTTATCCCATGGTCCAATTATTGGCACGACTTTAAGAGTAGTGTATCTCACGACTTTTTTGGCATTTGTGGTAATTGTGGCTGTGATGATTTTCGCCAAGTTGGGAAATGTGACTTGGAACTGGGGGGAAGTGTGGGGGACAGTGGGGAAGACTATCTATATATATTATGGAGAATTTTTTGCCCTATTTATTGGCTGTGAACTGGGTGCAATGAGTCATTCTCTCAGCGATTGGACTGGTTCTGCTTATAAGCGATTTCAAAAACAGGGTATTCAAGGTTTGCTTCCCCGTGGCAAAATTAAAAAACGTAAAGTTACCCGCAGTCGTCGCAGTGTGAAGAAGCGATAAAAAATCCAGAGGTTTTATGGAAGTTAATCAGACTTTGCTGGCGTTACAAGAATTAATAGATGTAGTGGCGAAATTGCGATCGCCTGAAGGTTGTCCTTGGGATTTGGCACAAACACCCCAAAGTCTTACACCTTATGTGATTGAGGAAGCCTATGAAGTGGTAGACGCAATTCAAACAGGAGATAAAAAGGCGATCGCAGAAGAATTAGGTGATTTATTATTACAAGTAGTATTACAAGCACAAATTGCCAACGAGTCCGGAGATTTTTCCCTCCAAGAAGTCGCTGAGGGTATTTCTCAAAAGTTAATTCGTCGTCATCCTCATGTATTTGGTGATGTGACTGTACAAAATATTGATGAAGTGCGACAAAATTGGGAAACCATCAAAGCAGCAGAAAAAGGAGAAACAGTAGAAGACCAAAAACTCACTGATAAACTTAATCGTTATCGGCGGAGTTTGCCTCCCTTAAATGCGGCGATGAAAATTTCCCAAAAAGCTGCTAGTGTTGGTTTTGAGTGGAATAATGTTGATGAAGTTTGGGGAAAATTTCATGAAGAGTTAGGAGAATTTCAAGCAGCTTTAGCTGAAGAAACTCAAGAAAGACAAGAATCAGAATTAGGTGATTTGCTATTTGCAATTATTCAAGTTGCTAGATGGCATAATCTTGATCCGAGTGCAGGTTTACAAGGTACAAGCCAAAGATTTATCCACCGATTACAAAAAATGGAAGATGTGATTGAACGTCCGTTTACAGATTATAGTGTGGAAGAATTAGATGCACTTTGGCAACAGGCTAAAGCCAAACTAGGTCATTAGGTTAATAATTGACAATTGATAATTGACAATTGACAATTCAATACTTGTCCGTTAATCTGGATAATTTATTTCTTGGAAGTCCCTTTACAACGGTTGGTTGGGTTTTGCTGTCGCTTAACCCAACCTACAAAAAATACAAAAACGAGGTCATTAGTTCAATAATTGACAATTGACAATTGACAATTGATAATTAATAAAAAAGAGGCAGTTTTTAACTACCTCTAAAAAAATCAAATTGGTAAAATTAATTGTTGTTCAAAAAGACAGTTAATGCGACTCCTAGAATAATGAATCCGCCACCCATAATGAATGACCAAAAACGGTGATAACTATGGACAAAAGTGCCATTTTCTCCTTCTAGTTGGATTAAATCCATCCAAGGCATAATTCCCCGGCGAAACCAGCCAATAGTCCCTACTTTTTGACCAATTAGGCTTTCTACTCGTTTCATCCCAAACAGAAAATTACCAATTGGACCAAAACGGGAAGCATAGCGTAAATAAAGCATTCCGCTAGGATCTTGGAGTTTTAAATCAGAACCAAATTTATAACCAGCATCACCCCGGCCAATTAATTCCCCTTCTAAATTGGCAGGTTGTCCCCGCAACGGACTAGCATAAGGGTCTGACATTAAAGTGAGAATATCTGTACTAACGGCTTTGCTGTAGTCAGGGAACATCACCAAGGCTTTAATGACAATTCCGATTCCTAAACCTACTAATGGCATACCTAGTATTAAGCCAGAGTTGTCTGAAGCTGATAACATGAAGAAACCGATAATCAAACCACCAATAAAGCCAATGGTTTCTGCACCATAAAGAACGATATCTAAGAAGAAGTTACCGTAAAGTTTTGTTTTATCAAGGGTTTTACCTTCACCCATAACTCGCCCCATATCAAATTCAGTAGGTAAACCTAGTTGTTCTGAGTATGTGCTGAGGGCGCGGACTCGTTTACCTGTAAGGGGATGAGTAGAATTTAATTCCATCCACCAACCCCAAGGGTTGAACATATCCCACAAAAAGACGCGACCAACTTTTTGCGGATCTGAAGAAATGCGGTAAGCTGTACCTGTAGAAGCTGCGGCTTTGTGGTCGTAAATTCCTAAAGCGCGAGTCCCTTCAATTAAACGGCTGGGTTCTTGGGCGCGTGAACCTTCTTCGACAATCCCATAGGCAATTTTGACTAAGGCGCGAGATAATCCGTTGGGATTACCTGTGGTTTCAGCGGCGAAATGATCTGCAAAATATTCTCTGGTTCGGGAAAGATATAACAGCAGATATGTACCGATAACATAAAAGATATATGCAACAAAACCGGCAGTTTCTAACGCATCTTTAACTTTATTGTCGCCACCGCCACGGGTAAATCTTCGGGCTGTGCTGTAAACTAGGTAGCAAATTTGCACTAAAGTAGAAGCTACGGTCATGACAGCAAAGTCCCAATGGACGATGTGACCTAATTCATGGGCGTAAACGGTAGCGACTTCATCATCATCTAAGTAAGTAAAAAGTCCTTGACTGACGACTAACCGGGCGCTGTTAGGTAAAGAACCATAGGTAAAAGCGGTGGGGTTTTGGTCGTCAATTATTCCTAGTCTGGGGGTGGTGATGTTTTTTTGTTGACAGACTTGGCGGATGATTTTTGCTGTTTCTGGGCTGAGGTTTTCAATTTCTGCTAAGTTCACCCAACGAGTCTGGTAAAGCCACTTTTGGCTTAAGTCCATGAGGAGGGGAGAGAAGAAAAAAGCAGCGAGATTGAATACTAAGGTAATACCAATAGCGATCGCTAGTCCAGTCCCAGGATCGCTGCTGTTAGTAATTAAGACTACACTTAAACCTAAAACAAAAACCATGCCAAATAGCAAGGCTATGGTGACACCAGATGCTAGGGTTAAACTACCACCTACTCCCCCCATAGCTAAACTTACCCCCGTGGTAACAGCCCTTCCAGCCTTGGGAAATTTACGAGACTCAGTTTCCGGTTGTGGTAGCGGGGTAGGACGATTTCCTCTAGCCCATTCTTGGACTTTTTGGTTAGGACTATTAATTAACTTTTGCCACAAAATTGTCGCTTCTTCAAGGTCTCCTATGGCTTGATAGGCTTTGACTAGCCACATTTGGGAAGTCAGGTAATCTGGAGAATTTAGTTCTATGGAATTCTGGGAGAATTCTTCTAGAAGATAAATTGCTTCTTCATAGCGCCCTTGATTAAAAGCATCTAACCCTGATTGCAATGACATATAATCTCCGTGATCAAAATGTGAGATTTTTATCTATCAATACTCAATGTATACTGCATTTGTCATCAGAATTTTGCAAAAGTTATTACTACGAAAATTATTGATAGGATAAAAAGTAAATGTTTTTAAATTAGCCTACTGTTATTTTTAACTATGCAAAGTGCTTCTGCGTTAATTCAAATTGCCCAACAAACCCGTCAAGCTGCTAGTAAGTTGGCACTGCTGGCGACTGAGGAGAAAAATCAAGCTATTGAAGCGATCGCTCTGGCTTTAGAATCAGCTAAGGATGATATTCTCCAAGCAAATATAGCTGATTGTCAAATAGCCACGACAGAAGGAATTACCAAACCCCTTTATAAACGGTTGCAGTTAGATGAACATAAATTAAGAGATGCGATCGCTGGTGTGCGAGATGTTGGTAAGCTAGATGATCCTGTGGGTAATGTACAAATTCACCGGGAAATTGACACTGGTTTAATTCTCAAACGCATTACTTGTCCTTTGGGTGTTTTAGGGATCATTTTTGAAGCCCGTCCCGAAGCCGCAATTCAAATTGTTTCTTTAGCAATTAAATCAGGTAATGGTGTCATTCTCAAAGGTGGTAAAGAAGCTTTACATTCTTGTGAAGCGATAGTCAAAGCCATTAAAAAAGGATTGGCTAATACTAATGTTAACCCAGATGCAGTGCAATTGTTAACCACCAGAGCAGAAATATTAGAACTTTTGCAATTAGATAAATATGTAGATTTAATTATTCCCAGAGGTTCTAATGCTTTTGTGAAATTTGTTCAAGATAATACCCGCATTCCCGTATTAGGTCATGCCGATGGAATTTGTCATCTTTATATAGATGAAGCCGCTGATATTGCTAAAGCTATTAGTATTACTGTAGATTCTAAAACTCAATATCCCGCTGCTTGTAATGCCATTGAAACCTTACTAATTCACAGTAGCATTGCTGCCCAATTTCTCCCACAAATTGCCACTGCTTTACAAACTCAAAATGTAGAATTAAGAGGTGATGAACGCACTTTAAAAATTTTACCTAATATTGTCGCTGCCAAAGCAACAGACTGGGAAACAGAATACAGCGATTTAATTTTAGCAATTAAAATAGTTGATTCTTTAACAGAAGCAATATCCCATATTGACAATTATGGTTCTCGGCATACAGAAGCAATTATTACTGAAGATATCACAGCCGCAGAAACTTTCCAAGGCTTAGTAAATGCAGCAGGAGTTTATCATAATTGTTCTACCCGATTTGCTGATGGTTTCCGCTATGGTTTTGGTGCAGAAGTGGGAATTAGTACCCAACAAATGCCACCTCGTGGACCAGTTGGTTTAGAGGGTTTGATTACATATAAATATCAAATGTCTGGTAATGGACATATTGTGACTACCTACACAGGTGCAAATGCAAAATCATTTACTCATCGTGATATTTAAAGATTAGGGGTGATTTGTCAGTTGTCAGTTGTCAGTTGTCCGTTGTCCGTTGTCAGTAGAAAACATATTCTCTCTCCCCCCCCTGCCCCCTGCCCCTCTGCTCCCCTGCTCCCTTGCTCCTTTGCTCCTTCCCAGACTACTTAACTTTGACATTGAGAACAAAAATGACTAGAACGCCCACCTAACTTAATTCGCTGGATGACATTACCACAAACTTTGCAAGGTTGTCCAGTTCGGTTATAAACCCAGGCTTCACCGCCATAATTACCATTAACGCCTTTAACACTGAGAAAATTACTAAAAGTTGTGCCACCTACAGCAATACTCGCTGATAAAACTTCAATAATTGCAGTTCGTAAAAGTTCGATTTGGGGAAGTTGTAATTCTGTACAGAGAGTTGTGGGTAAAATACCACTTTTAAACAAAGCCTCATCAGCATAAATATTACCTAATCCTGCCACCACTGACTGATCTAACAACCCAGTTTTAATGGGACGACGGGATTTTTTTAATTTCTCGGACAAATACTCAACAGTGAATTCTGGAGAAAATGGGTCAACTGCCAATTTTGCCAAACCTGTAATAATACTTTCCACAGCGACACCAGCAGGAACATACCACATTTGTCCGAAAGTGCGTTGGTCAACAAAGCGTAATTCTTGCTTTTCCCCAAAAAATAACCTCACTCTCGTGTGTTTGTGTAAAGGTTCATTTTGGTTTAACCACAATAATTGACCAGTCATGCGGAGGTGAACCCCTAAATAACCAGAGGAAGGAGAAGAAAGTTCAGCGAGGAGATATTTACCACAACGATGCCAGGTAGCAATGGTATTTCCTAGAATTTTATCAATAAATTCACCAACAGAAAACGGGTAGGCGATAGTGCGTTGTAGCAACACATCTCCTCCCGTGATTTCTTGATTTAGGGTTAATTGATTTAAACCCCTGCGGACTGTTTCAACTTCAGGCAGTTCAGGCATTCAAGCAAATAATATGGTTAGGGGAAGCTATGGTCAGACATAGAAAATGTGCAAGATATTCACCTTGACATTCCTATTTTCCCATAAAACAATCCCCTTGGCGCTTGGCTGTTTACTTTGCTGCTGCTTTAGGTTTAGGTGCTTGCACCTCGATTAACTCATCTACAGCAAAGTTATTTGTGTTAATACCGGAGTAGTTAACTTTCTCAAACCGGACAATTACAGGGTATTTGATGCCGCTTTTGTCAACAGAAACCACTGTGCCAAGATCCTGATTCCAGTAGGATTCAGGGCGGAGAACACGTACTATAGAACCACGTTGAACCATGTTGTATCTTCCCTTTTGAAGTATGAGTTGCCGTTAAAGTAGGGCTGATTGTTTTTACTTTACAACCTGGAGGTATGAGCTTGTGGTTTTGTTAAGTTATTTGTCATGTTAGTTTGTGTCATGGGGTGATTAATTTTCCCAATTCCCCCTTGACAAAGTACCCATATTAGAGTAATTTCATTCGCAAACACTTCTTGCAAAAGGTTTTATGTTTTACTTAATACAAAAACGCTACCTTCGTTACCTCTACCAATCCGGAGATCATCATCTATATAAGTAATGTCTAACCAGCCCTGTTGTTTTTCACTCTGAATGGGAAAATCAAAGGCTGTAAATTTTTTGCCCGACTCAATTTGTTGAATAAACTCTCCTGGTGATGTATAGCTAATTAGACGTTGTAAACCAATAATAGAACGTTGAAATTTAACTTGCACACGCCGCTCTGAAACTGGTTCAAATTTAGCAGCGACACTAACTAATCCTTCTAAGGAAGGAACGCCATAAATCTCAGCTATGTTATATACACTGTTAGTTTCTACCCGAATACATTGGTAAATTTGACCAAGTTTACAAAAAGGTAGACGATCTATGTTTAATAGAGCTTTACTTGTGGTGTATAGTAGTCGCCAGTTGCCTTCTAGGAGATGACTCGCTGCTAATGGACGTGGTGTAGGATTAAAGTCTTCAAGGTTGGCGATCGCTGCTAAAATAGCTTGTTGTTGTCCTACATTTGCTAACAAACCGCGATTTGTGCCGGCAATTATATCTGTGAGAGTTGATTTGCCTATCATTGCCCTTTACCTCAAGAATTTGCATGATGAAATAGCATTAATGAAATAGTAATGTTTTTGTCTATAACCATTCAACTCATTAATAATGCCTTTTTGGCTACAATTCCCCAATTAAATGAAAATTTTGTTTAATTCGGATTAAGCGATTAAAGACTTGAATGAAGGAATAAATTAACTCGTATCAAATGATAGACTCTTAATGTCTAGTTAGATCAACCCTTGTGAGTCTTTAGTTAATATGTTAGATTCTCCCCTCCGTGAAGCACCCCGTAACCAGCGAGCAGCGGTTATTCCCTTAAAACAAGAGTCCTCAATGTTGGACTGGTTACGGCAGGGTGGCCGACTCATAGCCCGTGATGTCCAAGAAACAGATTCGCGGGAAGATGTAGAAGTAATATCTGATTTTCTGGGCGCAGATGACGGAATTGGTGATATTGATTATGATGACGACGATGATGTAGCTATTGAAGAAGACTAGCTGATAGTATTTTGGGAACTAGTGACTAAAAATAGTTTCTACTATTTTATTTAGGTTTTTTTAAGTGTGGAGTGAAGGAAATTTTTCTTGTGGACGCTAAATTATCCCCTAACCAAAGTTTGAATTTTTCTGGAATTGGGTTAGCCTCAATGCTGGCCATGCTACTGACAACAACAGCCTTGATTTTCGATGGAATGGGTAACAGGACTCCCTGGCATACGACATCCCTAACCCTACCTTTTCTATTGTCTGCTGTGGGTGTAACCATTCTTGGACAGTGGGTAATACCCATCTTACAAGCACTCAAAACTGGACAAATTATCCGGGAAGATGGACCCCAAGCCCACCTAAAAAAAGCTGGGACACCAACTATGGGTGGTATTTTTTTCATCCCTGTAGCGGTTGTAATAGCTTGCATATTATCTAACTTTTCTGAAAATGTAGTTGCCGTTTCTGCTTTAACACTGAGTTACGGATTAATTGGCTGGTTAGACGACTGGCAAATTCTGCGTCGTAAGTCCAATAAAGGCATCTCTCCTAAAATGAAGTTAGCTTTGCAAGTTATCTTTGGGGCGATGTTTTGCCTATGGTTGATGTTTAAAGGTGATTTTAGTATAACCAATATCTATTTACCTTGGGTAGGTTTATCCTTACCTTTAGGACTGCTATTTTGGCCTGTAGCGGGTTTTGTCCTAGTGGCAGAGAGCAATGCTACTAATTTAACAGATGGAATTGATGGTTTAGCAGCGGGAACAGTAGCGATCGCTATTTTCGCATTAGGTGTCGTCATTGCTCCTAATTCACCCGACTTAATGGTTTTCTGTGCTGCTGTCAGTGGTAGTTGTTTAGGATTTTTAGTCTATAACCGTAACCCAGCTAGTGTTTTCATGGGTGACACTGGTTCTTTAGCCCTTGGCGGTGCTTTAGCCGCTGTCGCACTACTCACTAATACTTTAGTTATACTATTCATCCTCAGCGGGATTTTCTTTGTAGAAACCCTCTCTGTCATGGCACAAGTTAGCTATTATAAAGCTACCAAAGGACCAGATGGCAAAGGCAAGCGATTATTTAAAATGGCACCTTTACATCATCATTTAGAATTAACTGGTTGGTCAGAATTGCAAGTAGTCGCAGTTTTTTATATCATCGCCGCTTTTTTAGCTTCTCTTTGTTTAATAGGCATAAAATAATCAGCGTTTGCGAAAAAAGTCGTAGGGGCGCAGGGGCTGCGCCCAGTCAAGAGTCAGCAGTCAGGACTATGGCTAACGCCACGCTACGCTATCAACAAGCCCTAATTAAATTCATAAAGTACAAAAAACAACCCCCAAAACTGGAGGTTATTTTTTTTGGCATTAACGAATTTAGGCGTTGCTGATTGAATGTATGAATTAGCCTCACGCAAAGGCGCAAAGGCGCAAAGAATTAAGAGTTAAAGAAATCTAATTTTTAAATTTCATACTCTGATTCAGCAACGCCCTAAATTATTTTGGATATCTGCAATACTTATTTTCCCCGTCTTAATTTAGACGAAGTTACTAAATTGTCAGTAAATAAAGTGAAAACAAAACATGACCAACACTGCGCTATCAAAGCACCTTAATCCCGACAATTACCTCGACGAAGACAATCCCCCGTTTGATCATCTCTAGCAGACACATTAGCCACTAATTGCAATTGAGCATCATTGACGCTATTTAGTTGAGTATTGCTTACGGACAGCTTATTACCTGCAAAACAAGCACTGGAATTGCACAGATAAACTGACAATACCATTAGTCCCAAACCAATTGTTTTCTTCATATAGACATTCAACTCAGATTGATGATTGCATAATCAGCAACGTCATCTTGATCAACTTTGAAAACCTATTAATCGGCTAATAGTTCTAAAAATTGCCAGAAAAATTCTGTCTGTAGTATCAAATTAGACACTACAAAGGATGCAATTTTCAGGTGCATTAGTCTATCCCTGTCTGTTTAAGGTCAGAGTAAATCTAGATTATTCCTGGGTTATATCCCTGGTACACCTTTGATTTATCCGTACATGAGACAAACAAGCAGTTGTTTTCATTTATTCACAGATCAAAATCAGATCCATGATTGCTAACCTCACTCTTACCCCCCTGGCAGAGTTAATTTAGCCACAAGATAACGTTCTTTATACCTATGCAAATGTAATGAGCAACCAACCGGACAAAAATATTTTTTTCGATAATAAATAAACATGAGTACCATAGATAAATACGTAAAGCTTTGTAATATATAATACTTGTGCTTATGGGAGTTAAAATATAGAATATTTCCCCAATCGCATATTAAATAAGCCTTAACAAGCGATAAAGCCAATTGATATTTCATAATATTAAATTATAACTGTAATAGTTAATACTGATTAATTAATCAAGAACAATTTAGTGGTTTAGTAAACAATAGTAATAATTAATACTTTTAATAAAATAAATTAAAAATGCAACTTTAAAAATAGAGATAAAAATATTACCAAGAATTAATGTAACTTGGATCAGGATGTGAACTAAAATTTTGTATTAAAAAATCATGTGTTTGAGTAAGCAGTAATCATGTTTGGTCATAAGCGCAAAAGTGAAAAAATAATAAACAAAATCTAGGAAGCTAGTAAAAACCTCTCTTGGTAGTCACCGACCCAGATAAAATAGTTAACGAAGATTGCCTAACAAATGTTTCCTAATAACTGAATCATGACCTCTTCACAAGACTTAGATCAAATAAAATCCCTCGATTTAGATCCAGAAACGTCCGGTGAACCCTCTATTAACCCGCTGGATGAATTACCAGGTGAAGTGGAAATGTCCATTTTTGACCACCTGGAGGAGTTACGACAAAGAATTTTCTATTCCCTCATTGTGGTGGGGGTGGGTGTTATTGGTTGTTTTATCGTAGTTAAACCCCTAGTGCAGTTATTAGAAGTTCCTGCTCAAGGAGTTAAATTTCTGCAATTAGCTCCAGGAGAATTTTTCTTTGTCTCCATGAAAGTTGCAGCTTACAGTGGTTTAATGCTGGCTACTCCCTTCATTCTCTACCAAATTATCCAGTTTGTACTTCCTGGACTCACCATACGGGAACGTCGGTTGTTAATCCCTGTAGTCTTGGGGTCAAGTGTACTATTTGTAGCGGGGTTGGCATTTGCTTATGTTGCACTCATCCCGGCTGCTTTACAATTCTTCATTAATTACGGTGCTGATGTTGTTGAGCAAATTTGGTCAATTGATAAGTATTTTGAATTTGTGCTGTTATTGTTATTCACCACAGGATTAGCATTTCAAGTTCCGGTTATTCAATTATTGCTGGCTACTTTAGGGATTGTCTCTTCACAAACCATGTTAAAAGGTTGGCGCTATGTGATTATGGCAGCAGTAGTTTTGGGAGCGGTGCTTACACCTTCTACTGATCCTCTCACCCAAAGTCTTTTAGCTGGTGCTGTTTTAGGATTATACTTTGGTGGGATTGGACTGGTAAAACTCACAGGTAAATGAATAACATTTAATTTTATTTCGCGCCATCTCTCTTAGAGATCCCAAAAGGTAGACGCAAAGGAGCAAAGACGCAAAGGAATAAAGGAAAAAAGAGATTTATTCAATATTTGCTTTAAATACATGAAAATTGCCGTAAGCGCGGGTGGAAAAAGGCAAACAGCAATTTAGGTTAATTGTTAATCGCTATGCAGAAAGCCAGTTATCCTCATTGCTATCCTATAAAATGAGGTTTGATAAATTAGTTTTGTCCACGCTGGCTGATTTATAGCTAACGTGATCCAAGACCCACTTAACTTTAAGTTTTACGATAAGGATAATTTACAAGCATGGTTCAAGAGCGCACGTTACCCGTATTTAATACTGCCACAGTCCAAATCACCAAAGAAGAAGGATTGGGCTTATACGAAGATATGACATTAGGCCGTTTCTTTGAAGATAAATGCGCCGAAATGTACTATAGAGGAAAAATGTTTGGTTTCGTCCACCTTTACAACGGACAAGAAGCCGTTTGTAGTGGCATTGTTAAAGGTGCAATGCGTCCCGGTGAAGACTTCGTTTCCAGTACCTACCGTGACCATGTTCATGCTTTAAGTGCCGGAGTCCCCGCACGAGAGGTCATGGCAGAATTATTTGGTAAAGCCACCGGTTGCAGTAAAGGCCGTGGTGGTTCAATGCATATGTTTTCTGCGGAACATCGTCTATTAGGTGGTTATGCTTTCGTTGCTGAAGGTATTCCTGTAGCTGCTGGTGCGGCTTTCCAATCTAAATACCGTCGGGAAGTTCTTCAAGACAAAAATGCTGACCAAGTAACGGCTTGCTTCTTTGGTGACGGTGCGGCTAACAACGGTCAATTTTTTGAGACATTGAATATGGCGGCTTTATGGAAACTGCCGATTCTTTTTGTGGTAGAAAATAATAAGTGGGCGATCGGTATGGCTCACGAACGGGCAACTTCCCAACCAGAAATTTACAAAAAAGCCAGTGTGTTTAACATGGTGGGTGTGGAAGTAGACGGAATGGATGTTTTAGCAGTGCGACAAGTGGCTCAAGAAGCCGTAGCTCGTGCTAGGGCTGGAGAAGGTCCAACTTTAATTGAAGCCATGACCTATCGCTTCCGGGGTCACTCTCTGGCTGATCCAGACGAACTCCGCAGCAAGGAAGAAAAGGATTTTTGGTTTGCTCGTGACCCCATTAAAAAGTTAGCTGCTTATTTGCTAGAACATGATCTAGCTACAGAAGCAGAACTCAAAGATATTGAAAAGAAAATTCAGGCTGTGATTGAGGACGCAGTTAAATTTGCTGAAAGCAGCCCTGAACCAGATCCTAGCGAGTTATATCGTTTCATTTTTGCTGAAGACGTATAAGCTGATAATTGATAATTGACAATTGACAATTATCAATTACGAATCATCAAATAAAATCATGTTTACCATGGACATTCAAGTAAGTAGGACTATTGCTTGTAGGGTGTGTTAGGGGATAATTCGGTAAATAAACTGATTGTCTCTAAGTGACGCACCTGGCAAGGTTTTTATTATTGTTTCTTGCTTACTGCTATAGTACAAATTCGATTCATTAAATCGAATTTATACAATAAAATTCTTGACTCTTCTAGTTGTTAAGTAGTAAACTTAGATTGGTGGGTTAAATTTTTTCGACACACCTCCCCCGAACCTTGAAAACTCTATAATTTCGTTGAAGTGTGTCGAAGTCTTGCACACTAAAGGTTTTAGCCTATAAAATTCGCCACTTTGTCGGAAAATTTTTCCATTTTTCTGAGGTGTATCGAAATGGGTATCTGAAACCCCTACCCAGTAAGCTTTCCAGAAGTGAACCCTTTCTAAACCCACTTCCCCGCAAGGGGATGGAAACAGTCTGAGCAATAGATGGGAAAATCGAAGCAAGAACTTTCTAAACCCACTTCCCCGCAAGGGGATGGAAACCCTCATAAACTTCTTTAATCGAGAGGGTGCTGGCAACTTTCTAAACCCACTTCCCCGCAAGGGGATGGAAACAATTTTTCATCTTGCAAACTAGCCCTGTATGCCATGACTTTCTAAACCCACTTCCCCGCAAGGGGATGGAAACACTGGCACGGCGAAGTACAGTTTATCTGCTAAAATTTCCTTTCTAAACCCACTTCCCCGCAAGGGGATGGAAACGGTGTTATTACATCGTTCATTTTGTGATCAAAAATGCGACTTTCTAAACCCACTTCCCCGCAAGGGGACGAAAAGTTTACTTGACAAAACCTATTTTTTGAAGGTTTGAGATTAAATGATCATGGTGGAATTTGTTGGCACGACAACCTACAATTGGGGAGAAAGGTAGAAAAATCGCAAGATGTAATCAAGAGTAAAATTGCCCAAAACCTCTTAACTATTGCCTGTTTCCTCCTAACTGTCCATAAGCACAAATCTCCACACCAATCTACTGACTATTATGTTCACCATTGACATTCAACAAGAACAATACAAAACCTACATCCTGTCTGATAAAACCGCTGGTTCACAGATAGAAGTTGTTCCAGAAAGAGGCGGTATCATCACTCGTTGGCGAATTAATGGTCAAGAAATATTCTATTTAGATACAGAACGCTTTACTCATGCTGATTTGAGTGTTCGGGGTGGTAATCCAATTTTGTTTCCTCTTTGCGGTAACTTACCTGATAATACTTACAGCATCGAGGGAAAACAGTATACTATTAAACAACATGGCTTTGCGCGGGAATTGCCTTGGACAGCAACAGAGCAAAAGACAGAAAATAACGCTAGTCTAACTGTAGTTCTCACCAGCAATGAGGAAACAAAGGCAGTTTATCCTTTTGATTTTCAATTGGCTTTTACCTACGAACTTCAAGGTAATACTTTAGTAGTGCGTCAGGAATATAAAAATCTGTCATCTACACCAATGCCATTTTCCGCTGGTTTCCATCCTTATTTTCTCTGTGGTGATAAGAATCAGCTAGAAGTGGAACTTCCTTCTAGTCAATATCAAGACAACAAAACCAAGGAATTTCACGCTTTTAACGGCAAGTTTGATTTTAATCAAGAGGAAATTGATTTTGCTTTTGGAGGATTAACCAGTAAATCTGCATCTGTGACAGATAACAGCCGCAAGTTGAAGTTAACTCTAGATTACGATGATTTCTCTACCTGGTTGGTGTTCTGGACTATTAAGGGCAAAGAATTCTACTGTCTAGAGCCTTGGAGCGCCACTCGCAATGCTTTCAACACTGGTGAAAATCTGACTGTGTTAGCACCAGGAGCTAGTTGTACGGCTTCTTTCCAGTTAACGGCAAATTTTTTCTAAAAACCCCTTGACAAGACTATGGCTGTTTGGTATATTGGGAAAGTTGGAAAAACAGCAAAAGGGTGGCTAACTCAACGGTAGAGTACTCGGCTTTTAACCGATTTGTTCCGGGTTCGAATCCCGGGCCACCCATTTTTAAGTTAGAGATGTTCTGTGGAGCATCTCTTTATTTTTTTTATTCACGCAGAGGCGCAGAGGCGCAAAGAGGGAAAGATGAGATTTTTAACTTTCATATTTCGATTCTGTAACGCCAAATGATACTATGGCAATAGTATTTGAATTTTGAAAAAATCTTAGTATTTGTAGGGTGCGTTAAGCAAGTCTTTAAGAGCTTTATGCAGCTTATTTGCTTTGGTGGCTCGGCTACGCTGCGCTAATAAAAATCAAATAGGATTCCTATAACTCCTATAAAATCTAAATTGAAACCTATACACAAAGCCTGTAGGGGCGTATCCCTAACGGGATTGGAAGCATCAGCATTCGGGCGATAAATTATCGGTTTTTTTCCAAGTAAGGGCGAAGCATTCGGGCGATAAATTATCGGTTTTTGTCTAAGGCTATTTTCCGAATGCTTCGCCCCTACAAATTCTGACTCTTGACTCCTGTTGTATTATGATTAATTTTAAACTTGATAACACCAAAGTACAAACACAACTCACTGAAAAATACTTTGAGTTACACCCTTCTGCACAAAAAATTATCCAATTGTTTTCGGTAATTTATGCACCAATAGATAAGAATTCATTTATAAGTTGTCTTAGTAAAACTGATATTTTAGATGAAAATAACAAACCTTGGGGGACTAAAACCCTGAGTCTGATAATTGATAAGTTGATAAAAGCAGGTTTGTTAGTTCAGGAAAACCGCAGCGGGGTTGAGTGTCATCCGTTACTCACAGAAATTGCTACTCGTCATGCTGTGGAAACTGAACAATTTGAAACATTAGTTATAGCCGTAGAAATCAAATTACCTATACACACTCACTGGAAACATGAATGTCGAATTTTCTATAATCTCCGTCAATGTATTAGGGAAATCCGCATTGGTTTTTATCGTCAAGATGTTAGTTTTATTAATAAGCAAATTGAAGATTATCGAAATTATAGTGATAGTGAAGAACCAATTGTTATAGAAAATATCTTCGAGCAGATATGCAATAACCCGTTTGATGAAACTTGGCTGAATACTCTACCAACGGAATTATATAGAATTAGTATATCAAGTATTCTCTTCAATTCAGTATTAAAATTGTCTAATTCTGAAGATGCCTTTATGCTCTTGGAAGAAAAATGTTATGAATCTGGAAAACATGGCTCAGATTATCTGCATTTGGTTTTGACAGAACAATTGCTGTTACGGGGTGATACTGAAGACGCACAAGATAGTTTGGGACGAATATCAGAAGAATATAAAAATAACGCTGCTATTGTTTGGGGTTGGTTGAGTTTTCTGCGGGGTGAAAATGAACAAGCTATTAAATATTATACAGATGCTCTAAAAATCCTGAAAAAAGCTATGGGTAAACGCCAAATATATTTTCATACAATTGGTGGTTTATTTTTTATTTTAGCATTGTTAAAAGATGGTTCAGCAGAACGCCTCAAAGAAGCAGAAGAGTATGCCACATTAATGTCCCGTCAATCAAATCATTGGCTCACATTTGTTTATGCCAGATTGAAAATGGTACTGCAAGTTCAGCAAGGTGATATTACTCAAAAAGAACTTATAGTAAGTGCCTATATTGCTTCGGTGGAAGAAGAAAATAGTTTACAAACATTGTTTTGTTCTTTGTGTCTTTATTGGATGGATGTTGAGATTGCAAAAAAACGCTTACCTAACATATTAGAACCATTATATCGGAGAGCGATCGCATCCGGTCATCACTGGTTGGCAATGGAAGCAGCAGAACTCCTCTCCCGACTTAAACCTAGTAGTAACTATAAACAACAGGCAGCAGCACTCCGAGAAGATAGCAGCATCCAAACCATAGTAGACCTCATTCAACCCCAAGCTGCTTGGGAAATGTGCCTTAATGCCCTAGCAAATCTCCAGAAACAACCACAAACACCCGGCAAACCAGAGTCAGAAATGCGGTTAGCATGGTTTATTACCTTCTATCCCAGTAGATGTGTTTTGCAACCAAAGGAACAAAAAGTTAATGCTAAGGGTGAGTGGAGTAAAGGTCGCCCCATTGCTATCAAGCGTCTGAGTAATAATTTGAGTGAATTTAACTACGTTACATCTCAAGATATGCGGGTCTGTAGTTGTATTGAGGCATATAATGATGGTGGTTATTACGGTAAAGTCGAGTATAACTTCAGTGAAAAAGCTATCTTAGCTTTAATTGGACACCCCGCAGTTTTTTGGGAAGATACTCCTAATATCCGCGTAGAAATAGTTAAAGGAGAACCAGAACTACTGGTGAAAAAAGAAAAACAAGGTCGTCTCACCTTGGAATTTTCGCCCAAATTACCAGAATCACAGAACATTCTGCATATTAAGGAAACCCCAACTCGGATCAAAGTTATTGAAATTAAAGCTGAACACAGACGCATTGCCGAGATTATTGGTAAAGATAACAAATTAAATGTG
>NZ_VIKW01000032.1:32596-46696 GCF_009711975.1 Anabaena sp. UHCC 0204 | reverse complement strand
ACCCCCTTATTTTCTCAAATTATTGCCACATCTCATCTTCAACCGCCTTGTCACCAATGTCTCGTGTGGTTATATACTGCTATAAGTAAGTTTTTTTGTTAAAAAAGGGTAAAATATTGATGCGCTATCGAGTTCGTGCTATTTTTTTGGCAGGTGTAGTATTTGCATTTGCACTATGGACTACACCAGGAAGAACAGAAGAAAAAGCCACAGAAGAAGCAAAAGTCGAAAAAGTTCAACCTGCTGCTGGAGATCCCAAATTTGCAGTTACAACTCAAGATCCTACTGTTCCTATTGACGAACTGCAACTATTAGTTAAGCCATTAACATTAGAAGAACTGCAAAACGAATCAGCGGCTTGGTTGATTTTACTAAAAGATAAAGTTCAAAAAATTAGTAATGCAGAAATAGCTATTAAACGGCAAAATCTCAGCATCAACAAACAGAAAGAAGCATCTGAGTCCTTAGATAAGTCACAGGAAGCTCTTAAAGCAGCAGAAGCACAACTCAAGACTGCAACGCCTGGTTCTCCAGAATATGCAGAGGCTACAAAAAAATTAGAAGAAGCCAAACAAAAGCTGAAAGAAGGACAGGAATCTATTAAGGAAGCTAAAGACGCTAAAAAGGATATTCAAAAAGATGATACTTTAAAAGAGGCCATAGACAAGGCTAAAGAAACAGAAGAATTAGATAAAGCTAAAGAAGCATTAGATCAAGCCAAGAAACAGCGAGAAGAATTAACTGCTGGTTCGTTAGCCTACACTGATGCTACAAAGAAGATTGATAAATTAGAGGCAGCAATCAAGGCTTTTGAAGAAGCCCAAACCAAGGAAAAAGAAGCTGTTCCCGATTCACCTGAATTTAAAGAAGCAACTAAAAAGCTAGATACAGCCCAAAAATCTCTCAAGCAAGTGAGAGAAGAAATAGAAGGGATTAAAACCCCAGATGCTACTAAAAAATCTTCCCAAGATTTAAATAAAGCTGCAACGGCTTTAGACAATACTAAAATTGAAGGTGATGGGAGTACCAAAGTTGCAGGATCAGTTGAGACTGTTAACGATAAAGACAATCTCAAAACCAAGGGAGATAAACTAGAAAAAGCTGCCGAACAATTAGATAAAAATGCGGATGCAGAAGCAAAATTTAAAAATCAACTCGTAGCTAACGTTACAGAATTACAATCAGAAAGAACAGCCGTAATTGATAGATTCAAGGTTGTGCTTGCAGAGTTAGAAAGCAAAGGCGGAGATCCTAAAGCTTATCAACAATATATCGAAGCCATCAGCATAGTTGCAGTTGACTTACAAGACACGGAAGGTGCGGGAGTGCGCTTGGTAAGTTGGGTGAAATCAGGAGAAGGTGGCTTACGCTGGGCAGCAAACATCGGTAAATTCGTCGGTATTGTTATTGCCTCTACCCTTGTTTCTCAGATTCTAGGAATTATCCTCAATCGCTCCTTAAAACGGATTGGGGGTGCATCTGAATTATTGCGCCAGTTTACAGTCATGGTCATCAAGCGTGGTGGTGTTGTCGTCGGTGTCATGTTGGCACTAACAGCACTAGAAGTCAGCCTTGGTCCAATTTTAGCCTTACTTGGGGGTGCGAGTTTCGTGTTAGCTTTTGCCCTACAAAGCAATTTGGGTAACTTTGCCAGTGGTTTGATGATTATGTTTAACAAACCCTTTGATATTGGTGATGAAGTCAAAGTTGGTGGTATTTGGGGTTATGTAGATTCTATCTCTCTAGCCAGCACTAAAATTAAAGGTTTCGCAGGTCAGATGTACGTGATCCCCAATAATAATGTTTGGGGGGGAATGATAGAAAATCTGACTTATGCAGAAATCCGTAAAGTATCTATTTGGTTGCGAATTGATCTGAATGAAGATTTAGCAAAAGTGCAAAAATTGTTGGTGGAAATCATTAAATCACATCCAAAAATTCTTGCAGATCCCAAACCAGGAAAATTTCTCTGGTCAGTGGAAGAATATTATTTTTCTATTGGTGTCAGTGGTTGGACTACAACCGATGATTTTTGGGGAGTTCATGAAGATGTCATCCAAATGATTCAGGAACGGTTTAAACAAGAAAATATCCAGATGTCAGCAATTCCTGGACATAATCTTTATTTACCACAAACTACGAATCAAATCCCTAAGCCTGTTGCGGAAATGCTGACAGAATCTCTCCCAGAATATTCGTAACCGGATTTCTCAGGCAACACTATTGCCAATTTTCCCAAATAGGTCTGAAACCCAATAAAATCGTGACGATATCAATAGGGTTTCAGGGTTTTGGCAATAGTATTGCTCAAGTGGGAAATATTCCCTCTTTGGCAACTATTATTCGGCAAAAATCTGCTCTCAATTCTTTTGGTTCGTCATGGATGACTGAATAACCCTTTTCCCGATATATTGAGGGGATACTTTTATTTAAACTTACTTCTGGCTTTTGTCGTCTTAATTTAGATCCTGCTGGATATCCTCTTGCTAATACGTTGCAAGAATTAAATTTAAAATTACTCTAGCGGGACTTTTTGACTAAAAGGTGTTTAATCGCAGATAATATCACCTATTACCTATCCACCATTCCTGATTTTGCACAAGAGTATGAATTTGCCAATTAGGATCAGTTTCGGGGTAATCTAAACGATAGTGTCCACCCCGGCTTTCGGTTCTAAAAGCAGCACTTTTAAGAATTAATTCCGCAATATCTAATAAATTACGGGTTTCTGCCCAAAGCCTCAATTCCTTTTCAATTTGTGGTTGATGAAAATTAACTGATTGCGTAGATTGCAAAGTTAATAATAATTGACTTAAAGGTAAAGCCGCAAACTCTTGTTGCCAAAATACAACTTGAGAAATGGCATTTTCTAAACTTGATTTTTCTCGACAAATACCCGCACTTTGCCAAACTACACGGGGTAAATTTTCACGGATTGCTTCCAGTTGTCTTTGTTCATTTTCCCAATCAATTGCAGATGAGCTAAAATCAATAGTCTCAATATTTGGGGGAGAGTCTATTTGTGTAATTCTCAATTTTTCATCATCAACATTAGCCATTTGCGCCCCAAAGACAATACATTCCAACAGGGAATTACTAGCCAAACGATTAGCACCATGTACCCCCGTATTAGCAGTTTCCCCAATGGCATATAAACCGGGAATATTCGTGCGATTCATCACATCTGTACTCACTCCACCCATCCAATAATGAGCAGCCGGAGAAACAGGAATAGGTTGAGTAAAGACATCAATTCCCCAATGTTGACAAACGGCGATGATATTCGGAAACCGATGACGAATTTTGTCCGCCGGAATCGGGCGCATATCTAACCAGACATTCGCTGTAGCCGGGTCAGCAGCCGTTTTTTGTAAATGACTAAAAATAGCTCGACTGACCACATCTCGCGGTGCTAGTTCCCCTGCTGGGTGGTAATCAAAGGCAAAACGTCGCCCAGTGTCATCCACCAAATGCGCTCCTTCACCACGGACAGCTTCACTAATCAGAAAACGTCCTGGTTTACTCAAGGCTGTAGGATGAAACTGGACAAATTCTAAATCCCGGAGAATCGCCCCAGCCCGCCAAGCGATCGCCACACCATCACCTGTACTCACCCCTGGGTTAGTTGTTTGGGCAAATACTTGACCACCACCACCAGTAGCTAAAATTACTGCACTGGCTTTAATCCAGGTAATTTTTCCTTGATAAAATAGGCTAATTCCCAAACAATGACCTGTTTTCGGTTCTATCCATAAACTCAAAGCCAAAGCTTGCTGAATTACTTGGATATTCTCACGACGCAGAACTTGATCTGTCAGGGTTGTGGTTACTTCCCGCCCTGTGGTATCGGCTGCATGAAGAACGCGAGGACGAGAATGGGCTGCTTCTAAGGTTAAAGCTAAGTGATTGTCATGACGATCAAAAGCTACCCCTAAGTTAACAAGGGATTGAATACAGCTAGGGGCTTGTTCCGCTAGAAATTCTACAGCAGCCAGATCACACAAACCCGCACCCGCTTTAAGTGTGTCTTCAATATGCAGTTTTGGCGAATCTTCTGGATCTACAGCCGCAGCTATGCCACCTTGCGCCCAATCACTAGCCGATAGGGAAACTGTTTCTTTAGTAATTAAGCCGATTTTTAAGGATTTTGGTAGACATAGGGCTGTGTATAGTCCTGCCGCACCAGCACCGACTACTAAAACATCAAATTGGTTAGGAATATCTATATCAGGCAAGATGGGGTAATGGGTAATGGGTAATGGGTAATGGGTAATGGGTAATGGGTAATGGGTGATGGGTAATGGGTAATGGGTAATAGGGATATTTATTAGACATCTTGCCTTTTGCTTCTACCAATCACCAATCACCAATCACCAATTACCAACTAGGGTTATCTGTAGATACCGTTGTTTATGCGGTCGTCGCCTTCGTTAAAGTTAGGCTCGTATTCTGTAACTGTGAACTTTTCTAAGTTAGTTTGCAAACGTTGTTTTTGCTTATCACTCAATCCTGGCAGACTTAATACATCTTCTACTTTTTCGTAGGGAGCATTAGCGATAATTTTCTTAGCCAGAGTGGGATACAGTCCTGGATACTGTTGGAAAGCGGCAATATTGGTATTATTCAAATCTATTTTCTTCCCAAACTCTGTTCCCAGCTTCAAATCTGCTTTGTTTTGGCGGGCAATTGCCAAAACTGGGACTTGATTCCCTACAAAGCTATTGAAACTAGCCGCTTGGGCTGTCTGAGTAGTTCCCAGCATTCCCCAGCAACTTAGTAACAATGTGAATACTGTGAATAAACGCACCAATCCTTTCACGATTTTTTACCTCTTTCTATCAAACAGCAATTAAATTGTTGAATATTTGCAGCCAAAAGCTATGAACTGTAAGGCTTTAACCAGAAGTTTGGGGCTGTTAGAACAATTTATTTTCTAACTGATCCTTGTTTTTTCATGGTTTAGCCTCATCGTTTCAGCTTGAGAGCTAACACAACAGTCATCAAAAACTAATATACAGCGTATTAATATCCACAATATTTCCTACTATTTAGTTTGACTTGACTTTTGCCAAAAATCATACTCAATAGCACTTTTGCGCCCATTTTTTGAGGTTTTACCTCAATTTATGGAAATTTTACGCAAGAGCCGCTGCTAATAAGAATAGACTGTCTACTAAGATTGTACTCAAAACTGCGCCCCCAAAGGCATACCAATGATATTGCTTATTTAGTAAAGAGGCTATTCCTACTGTTGTGAGCATCAGGGCAAGAATGATTGCCCAGCCTTCTCCCCAAGGGGTTTGGACTTGTATTAAGGCATTTTGTAAGATTTGTGAAGCTCCTTCGGGATCTGTTCTCATAATTTGTCGCCAATAGGGCATCAAATCTACTAAATAAAAATAAATATCGGTTAAAACCGTACCAAATAAAGAACCTAAGTAAAACCAATTGCCAACTTTACCCCAGTTTTTGGCTAAACACCATAGGGCAATGGGTAATCCTAATGCTTCTACGGGTAAATGCCAGATCGGTTCCCAGCGTAGCCAACCCCAGTAAATTGCTCCTGTTAACCAAGTCCAGCTAAAACCAAAGAGGATATCACCCCAAAGATAGGTTTGGGGACGGGACATTAAGGTGATACTCAAGGCTATCCAAAAGCCTGTCATGACTACGCTGAGAGTGGGTAGCGATCGCACTAACGGCGCTTCTATAAACACTGGTACTGTTACTAGAAAAACTGCTGCTACAAATACCAACCAACTTGTTCGGAAAGATATAACACTTGCTAAGGAGGTGTTTTTAATGCTGTCATTAATATCTAATGTCGGGTTGGTTGCTGTATAGGAAGGGAATGTATGATTAATCAAAGTTTTTAATATTTGTTACTAAACTTTACTTATCTACAATATCATAATTGAAAATCCCCCTGGGGGGCATCATAATTGTACATAAAATTTGTTCAGTATGCTATGGAAGCAACAAAGGGGACGATGATCAGAAATTAATTCCCTACCAATGGTGCATTCAAAGTTTTCTCAATGCGATCGCGTGTTTCTAATAAGAAAGCTTTAGTATATTCATCGTCTGACCTCACCCTGCTTAACCGAGCATTTAATTGTTTGAGTTTATACCAAGCTAAAGTGCGAGCATCTTCAGGAACATATTCTTTTCGCAATACCATCGCTATTAATATTTCTAGGTATTGGCGTTGTAACCCTCTTCGCAAACTAGAAATTTTTAATTTCCCTTTGGGTTGAAAAACTTCCGACCAAATTCCAGATTGTAATGTATCAAATAGTTCTGGCAAAGTGAGTGCATTTCCTGATGTGCTTTTTAGTTCTAGATCCTTGAGACGAGTCAAGCGATCGCTGGCTAATAAATCACTCAACACCGCACGCTGAACCAACAACACTAAATCATGAATAGGATAATCTAAGCGTCCTACTTGAATATCACTCCCCCAATGCAGCCAACGAGAAGGTGCTAATTTATTCAATAATTCTGGGGGAAATTTCAAAGCATCTTCCGCAAATACATACTTTTGTATTGTGATCAATGCTTGTCGCTGTTGTTCTACTGGTACTGGTACAAATGGTAATTGTTCCTTACTCTCACTAGGTTTAACTCGGTAAAAAGACTGACCACCAATATATTTACTGGTATAATATAAATTCTGGAAATAATTTCCTAAGATAGTATTGAAACGCTCTTCTACATCACTGTAACTTTCCCCAGCAATGGGATAACCCTGATTAAGTCGTTCCCACATCCGGCGGGAATTTGCTAATTGTGACTCAGCGTAAACTAATACATTACTACTATGATCCCAAGCGTCCACAGTCGGATCACTATTAGATACATCCTCATCAGGAGAATAACTCAATTCTCGTTGAGACGATTTTTCAGTAATTGCTGCTAAAAACGACTTTTCCCCGATAGTGGTTGTCGCTTGACTAGGAGTGTAACCATACTGAATTGCCCACTCATCATAAGGACCTACCATCTTCGGAAAATAATCTCCCTGTTTAATACCATCAGGGGCAATATTGGGAGGAATATAATCCATAACAGATGCTGTCAAACCTTTAGTACGAGTAATTTCGGGATTATTCATCTCTGCTGGTGAGATAAAAGCACTACCACGGAAATTATGCCGCAAACCTAAAGTATGACCCACTTCATGGGCAATAATTAAACGTAAATATTGGTGGATATAATCCTTTAATTTTTCTTGACTTGGTGGACTATTTCCTAACATTGATATTGCTAAAGAACCAAAAGCAAATTGATTGGATGCTTCAATTCCATAGCATAAATCATACTCGGTTGCTAATTTCGATAAATTGCCAAATGACTTTGGAGATTTTTGATTACCTTTACCACACAGACGGCCATTTTTGATTAATGCCGATAAAGAAGTTCGAGGTTGTGTTTGCTGAGGTTGAACTATTTGGCGATAATCGTTTTTTAATAACCGGACAAAACTAGCATCAACTAGAATGTCTGCGTCCAAAATTTCTCCTGTTAATGGATTAACACGGGATGGTCCCATTGCAAAAAATCCATCTACAGTATTAATCCATCGAATGGTATTATAGCGAATATCTGCTGGGTCCCAAGTGGCATGATCAGGCATTTGTTGGACTTGAATTGCATCCTTAAATCCAGCTTTCAAAAAGGCTTGATTCCACATTAAAATACCCTCTTTAATAGCTTCTCGGTATTCTAAAGGAACAGCATTATCAATCCAGAAAACAATGGGCTTTTTGGGTGGAGAAATTGCGGCTGTAGGATCTTGTTTTTCTAAATTCCAACGATTAATATAACGAACAAAAGGATCTTTCCGGTCATTTTTAGATAAATCTTGATAAGCTGTAATAAAATAACCTACCCTTTCATCAGCTAACCGGGGTTGATATTTATGTTCTGGTAATTCGGACAGACTATAGTGAACTCTAATAGTGAAGCCACGACTATCAGGTAATACACCAAAATTCTGTCTTGCATTACTATCACTATTAGTAATATTAAAAATAGACTCTATTTCTAAATTTTTGGGAAAAACTTTAGCATTACCAAAATAAGCTTGTTCTGGATTAATAGTTACTTCTAAGTTGGTAGATAATCCTGCTAAATCTGTTAGTAATAAATCACCTAAATCAACCAGAATAGTTTTTCTTTGTGCATGGGTACTCTTAATAGGGAGGGTGTAGAGAACAGAATCACTAAATGATCTTGCTACTGATCTTGCTTGGGGATCTCCTGTGCGTGTCCGAAAATTAACATTACGCACAACAAACTGTAATTGATTATCTACTTTTTGGAAATAAAACAAAAAATCTTGTAATGGCATTCCACTATAAATCCCCTTTTCACCAATTCCTGATTCTAAAGTTGAGGTAGCCAGAAAGTTTTTTTGCAGTTGTTCTTGTTTAATTTCTAAATAGATTTTCTTGTTATTTTTGTGGCGATAAATGGTAAATATTCCCTCTGATTTTTGAGTATCTTTAGTAATTTCACCAAAATCACCTAATCCATCTTCTGGAGGTGGGGTAGAAGCAGATTCAGGTGTCTTTTGGGGAGGATCTGGTTTTTTAGTAATTTGTAAAAATGGTTGTTTGCCAACTTGTTGGGGATCTTTAAATACCCACACAAAATTTTGTTTTTCTACGTGATTATTCTGGTCAATTACTGCTATTTTTGAAGATGGTAATTTTAATTGCTGAGAAATTTGATCCACTTCGGTGATTTTTGTTTCTGAATAGCTGTGATTATTTATTAATAATTGAGCGTTGGCAGTTTCTATAGAAACAAATAGACTATTAAATAAAATGATAGATAAAGTAAATTTATTCATTCTCTAAATTCCTGATCATTATGGCTTGAGAAACACAGTAATATTTAAAACTAACGTCAATATAATTATTACTTAAGTATTTAGACGTAATATCAGCATATCACATTCTTTTAATTTAAGTAGAGTGGGTGAGATGCTCATTGCAATATAACTTGTTACTTTTTGTCAAGCACTTAATATATCCTACAAGTGTGATTGTACAAGATTTCAGATTTTAGCCTAACTAGTACACAACGGCGTAAATCAACCAACCATTAAGAATTTTGGCGTTGCTGATTAAGGGTATGAATTTTAGTCTCACGCAAAGGCGAGGCAGCGCGGTCTTGGGGGTTTCCCCCATGAGCGACTGCCGTAGCAAAGACGCAAAGGTAAGAGTTTTAAAGGTTCAATTTAGGAATTTTATACCTCAATATGGCTATCAGCAACGCCAGAATTTTCAATCAGCTTGTGTTATCTGCTTTTTTAATTTTTAATTTTTAATTCCACCCTGCGGTACTGGGTTATTGATCGAGTATATTTTTTCTAAATATGATACCAGCCAATCTTGCACTAAATCAGCGGTAATAGCTGGAGAAAATAGATAACCTTGTCCATAATCACAACCTAAAGATTGTAAATAATCCATTTGAGTTAATGTTTCCACACCTTCGGCAACAATATCTAAACCTAGTGTATGAGCTAAGGTAATAATCGCTTGAATAATACCCAATCCTTGGGGATTATCTGCTATTTTGCAAACAAAGGAACGATCAATTTTTAAAGTATCAATTGGTAAATTTTGTAAATAAGAAAGAGAAGAATAGCCAGTGCCAAAATCATCAATACTAATTTTGATACCTGCGTTTCTAAGTTCTCGTAAACTAGCGATAATTGAATGTGTGTTATTCATTAGTCTAGTTTCTGTAATTTCTAGTTTCAAGTTGACTTTCTGCTGATTTAAAAATTGATGAAGATAAATTATTAATGGCACTAATTCTGGTTCATTTAATTGCACACCAGAAACATTAACTGAAAGACTCAGTGGTAAATGAGCGATTAACTGAGTTTCCCATACTTTCATCTGTTTACAGGCTGTTTCTAAAATCCATTCTCCCAGAGGAATAATTAATCCTGTTTGTTCTGCTATGGGAATAAAATCTGCGGGTGAAATCCAACCTTTTTGGGGATGTTGCCAGCGAATTAAGGCTTCAAAGCCAACTAATTTATGAGACTTGAGGCAAACTATAGGTTGATAAAATAGCCGTAATTCTTGATTAGAGATGGCTTGCCGCAGTTGATTTTCTACATTTAAACGTTCGAGAATTTGAGTTTGCATATTTTTACTGTAGATTACAGTTGAATATGAATTTAAGGCTTTTTGCTTGGCATTATAATTAGCTATTTCTGCTGCTCGTAAAAATTCATTTGCGTCGGCAAAATCCATCCTCGATTCTACGATGCCAATGGTAATTGATGCGTAGGTTAAAAAGCCTTCCATTTGAAAAGGAGGATCGAGTAAAAGATGAATTTTATTAGCTTTTATTTCTAGATTATCGGCATTAATAATATTACCAAATAGTAAGACGAATTCATCTTTACCAACTTTTGCCAAGTAGTCATCAGGAGATAAAATACTTTTTAGCCGTTTGGCAATTTCAATTAATAGTTGTTCACTTTTAATATGTCCAAAGCCATATTTTATATTTCGATATTGATCAACATCTAAAAACAAAACTGCGAATTTGTGAGCATCATGATGAGAATTATGAATGTGCATTTGCAAAACTTTTAATAAAGCATTGCGATTAGGTAAACCTGTTAGTTCATCTACAAAGGCTAAAGTTCTAATTTGTTTTAAAGCTTGTTGGCGTTCTGAACGCATTTTTGCTTCTCGTAATTCTCTTTTGACTGCTGGAATTAGCCTTGTTAAATTTTGTTTGAGTAAATAATCATGAGCGCCAAACCTCATTAATTCAACTGCTGTTTCTTCACCAATTGAACCTGATACGACGATAAAAGGAGTATCAAGTTCTAGTTCTTGGACTAAATTTAATGCAGCGATCGCACTAAAATGAGGCATAGAATAGTCGGTTAAAATTATATCCCATACTTCATTTTTTAAAGCATTAGACATAGTTGCAACGCTATCAACTATTTGATAAATTACATGATAATTTGCAGACTCCAACTCTAATACTAATAATTCAGCATCATCTATATTATCTTCCGCAATTAAAACTCTAATTTGATTATTCATAAAAGTTTGGTTAGGTGCTAAAAGGAGGAGGACTATTAAGAACCAACCAGTATATTCCTAGCTGTTTCATAACGTTCACAAATTCGCTATATTCGACAGGTTTACGAATATAACTATTACAACCTAAACCATAGCCTTGTAGCCGATCACTCTCTTCATGAGAGGTCGTCAGAATCACAATAGGTAACAACTTTGTCCGAGGATTAGCTCGAATTTCCCGAATAACTTCTAAACCATTTAGTCGGGGCATTTGTAAGTCTAACAGAATTAAGTCAGGTAGTGGTGCTAATGCCTGATTTGGGGATAAAAAATAGTTAATTGCTTCAACACCGTCTCTGGCAATGATAATATTAGCTTTTAGTTCTGTTTGCTCAAATGCGAGTAGGGTCAATTCTAAATCATCTTGGTTATCCTCAATAATCAGTAGTGTAGGTGATTGAGCCATACTGTGGTCAAAGATATAAATGATTTTGATCTTAATTTAGTCATCTTTATATGCTAAAGTAGAAGGTTGCCCCTTTGCCCACAGATCCTTTTGCCCATATATGTCCACCGTGACGACTAATAATTCTTTGCACAGTCGCTAAACCGATTCCTGTACCGGGAAATTCTTCAGTAGTGTGAAGACGTTGAAAAGGTTGAAATAGTTTTTTAGCATAGGTTTCATCAAAGCCAACACCGTTGTCTCGGACAAAGTAGGTTAAAGAAGAACCATTGTCTTGCTCTACGAACATACTATTTAACTCGATTTGTGGATGTAGTTGAGTAGATGTAAACTTCCAAGCGTTATTAAGTAGGTTTTCCATCATTATTTCTAATAATTGGCGATCGCCACTTACAATCAAATCAGGGGCAATTAACCACTGGATCTGTCTTTCTGGTTGGCTTTCACTCAGTTCTTGGATGATTCCTTGGGCAATTTCACTTAAATTAACTTGAGTGCATCGTATTTCGCTACGAGTCACTTTTGAAAGTTGTAACATATCCTCAATCAGTTTTGCCATCCGTACAGTAGCAGCACGAATGCGAGTTAAATAATGTTTACCTTTATCATCTAGTTGTTCTTGGTAACGATCTAAAAGTATTTGGCTAAATCCATCAATTGCGCGTAGTGGCGAACGGAGATCATGGGAGACAGAGTAAGAAAATGATTCTAGTTCTTTGTTGACAATAGTAAGTTCGGTAGTGCGTTGCTGTACACGCTGTTCTAATTCCTCATTGAGTTGGTGAATTTCCAATTCAGCTTGTTTCCGCTTAGTGATATCTTCAGAAATTCCCACATGGCGTAATATTTCTCCAGATTGACTATAAACAGGGTAAACACGCGCAAATATCCAACGAATTTCGCCATGAGGGCGCAAAATCCGATATTCTTCTTGTAAGGATTGACCTTTAGTTAAATTGTTACACGCTGTCATCATCCGCTCATAATCATCAGGATGTGTAGACTCACTCCACGAATGAGGATCTTGATACAGGCTTTCACAACTCCTACCCCATACTTCTTGATAAGCAGGGCTAATATACAATACCTGACTCATGTCAGCAGTATTAATATGAAATACTTCGTGAATATTTTCGGCTAATTCCCGAAATTTAGTTTCACTCTGACGTAGTGCTGCTTCCGCTTCTTTGAGTGATGTAATATCAATGATAAATCCTTCAATTGGTGGTGTTTGGGAATTAAAAGAAGCTGGAATACCTTTTTCCCACAACCATTTTTCCTGACCATTTTTAGCAAAAATTCGATATTCTATTTCATAAGGTAGCTTTTGGTCAATAGCTTGTTGAATAACTATGTTAATTTTGCTGATGTCTTCTGGAACAATCAAATCTTGAAAAGTAGGATAATTCTCATTGCTGAGGACGGTTTGACTATAACCAGTTACAGGTAAACAGCCATCACTAATGTGATCAATACACCAATTCATATCTTGAGTACGAGAAAAGACAATTCCGGGGAGAGTATTGATCAAATTAGATAATTTACTACGGCTTTTTTCTAACTCATCATTAACTGTTTTTAGTTGGAGAGTACGTTGCTGGACCCGTATTTCTAGATGTTCGTAAGATTGCTGGAGTTGCTGTTGACTTTCTTGATGTTTTTTGGCAATATTATTTAAATATTTGGCATTCCACCATGCTACTCCACCTAAGACCAAGATATTTACCATAGCTCTGATCATAAATCCCACTTCGACTGGTAGGGTATTATTGCGATGAACGGATAAAAAAAATCCTGTACTCAGAATAGGAACACCGATAATGACTGGGAAGAGACGACGAGCAGTAATACCACCAAGGTAAGGACTCATGATGACTTGCATCCAGCCTTGTTTGTGATCAGCTAATAATATCCCTAAACTCAATAATATGAACGCTACACTGGTATGGAGCGCCATGCTAGTGAAAGATGCAAGTTGATATAAAGTATGAATTCCGAAACTATAGCCAACTAACCCAAATAAAGCAATAAAAAAACTAATCAAGGCTAAACCTTGAATAACGTTAAATATTTGTTGCGATCGCCCAACTAAGGCTAAACCGAGCAAAAAAAAGCACAGTGCTGTATTCAGTGCCATTCTACCTGGAGATGAGGTGGCTATAGCATTTTCAGGTTCGGGAATGATGATTTGATCAATACCTAAATTAATATTAAAGCCATACTGAATGATCGTTAGTAGTCCCAACAGCAAAACGATGACCGCTAAGACTAGGGATATTGGCTTATACTTGATGGACTTATTCTCCAAGTACAAAGAAGTTCCACCCAGTAAAAAACCTACCGCAGTGTTTACCTTCATTGTTACCAATCCTGGTAAAACACTTTTGAGGATTTCTAGATCAAATATCCATCCTAATAAGACAACTAACCCAATTAAGGCAGTTATTCTTCCTAATATGCTGGATATCATCGGAGCTAAAGAATGAACCCGTCCAGGTAATTTAGCTAACATCCTTCAATATTTTAATGAATCTACTATTCTAAAATACAGCAGATTGCATA
>NZ_VIKW01000032.1:0-32339 GCF_009711975.1 Anabaena sp. UHCC 0204 | reverse complement strand
GAAGTTTTCCCTACTCCTCTGCTCCCCTGCCCCCCTGCTCCCCTGCCCCCCTGCTCCCCTGCTCCCCTGCTCCCCTGCCTCTAATTTGTCACAGATTGGGCTTCCTGATACATGATTTCCTGGAAGTGGATCATGTCTTTTTGAGGATCAGCGAGACTAACTTTCACTAATAAATGTTCTCCCAGACTGACAGAACGTCGGAAGGACATAGGTAACTGTAAACCTAAATCTTCTAATAAAATCAGTGCTAAATTGCTATCTTCTCGTAACCACATTAATACTGTCACCTGCCAAACTTGTTCAGGATGACGACGTAAATATTCTAAAGCGTAATATCTATTAGTTTGTCGTTCCACCATTGTCACTTCTTGGGTGGTACTCATGACTGTCATCATTACTTCTTTGAGTTGTTCAGCAGAGAAGGGTAAACCTTCGCCACGTAAATGTGCTTTCAGTTGGAAGTGGGTGAGTAAGTCGCTATAACGACGAATGGGGGAAGTAGCTTGAGTGTAGGTATCTAAACCTAACCCAGCATGGCGCACAGGTGTAATGCTCATTTCACTTTTAGGCATACAG
This sequence comes from Anabaena sp. UHCC 0204, assembly GCF_009711975.1. GTDB lineage: Bacteria > Cyanobacteriota > Cyanobacteriia > Cyanobacteriales > Nostocaceae > Dolichospermum. The sequence goes on along the minus strand of NZ_VIKW01000032.1, from coordinate 31,763 downwards.
CGGCGCATGGCACAGGAACGGACGAAACCGGCTGGTAATAGCAGTAATTCTTCGTCTGGGGGTAATTCTGGTTGAGGTTGACCGCGAAAAGGGAGAGGGATATTATGGGTTTGACCATAACGTGCGGCTACTTCGCCGGCGAGAATCATCATTTCTGCAACTAACTGCCGGGATGAGGAATCATCTAAAATATCAATATTGATGTCATCGTCTTTGACTTTGATCATCGCTTCTGGCATATTGATACTAATAGCCCCTTGAGCATAGCGCCAAGTTTTGCGTGTTTTTGCCCAAGTAGCGATCGCCGCAATTTCTGGTTCTGCCTGTACTCCTAATTCCAACATCTCATCAACATCTTCATAGGTGAGGCGATAGGTAGGCTTGATTAAACCAGTATGTATACAGTAATCTTCAACAGCACCAGTTTGATCTAAAATCACGCCGAAACTGAGGGCGCAACACACTTTTCCCTGTACCAAACTCATTGGACCTGTAGCCAATACCTCTGGAAACATGGGAATCATCCCTGTGGGTAAATAAACCGTACTTCCCCGTTTTCTAGCTTCTAAATCTAATTCATCTTCTGGTATTAATAATCTGGTGGGATCGGCTATATGTACCCATAACCGTTCTTTGCCATCTGGTAGTATTTCCCAACTCAAACCATCGTCTATTTCTGTCGTACTTTCATCATCAATGGTATATACCTTGAGATGTGTCAGATCGAGACGGTTTGTATCTAAATCTGTGGGGGGAAAATCCAAACGTTCTTGCGCCACTTCTAATACCTTATGAGGAAATTGAACGGAAATTGATGAACGGCGCAGGAACAGGTTTTCATGGATACTCCACAAACCCAAATCTATCAAGAGTTGAAAGGCTGATTGGGGAGTAGCAGAACGTCCCAGCATATTCATAGTTTCTAATACTGGGGCTGGAGGCGGACAAGCACGAGCTAAAGAGTCATAATTCACTTTTAGCATCACAACATCTGCAAGCAGAGTCGCATATTTTTCTAGTGCGTCTAAACGTTGGCGATCCAGTCGTTGCCATTCTACTACTTCACCCTGAAGCGCCTGTTCTACACGGGCTAAAAATTCCTGCTGTCCCTTTGCTTTTTGCGATTCTACTTCAATCTGGTGTTTGCGTTCTGCTACTTGTGCCGCGCTGCGGGGTTCGTAAGCTTCTGCTTTTTGTTTGAAATAGAGTTTGTCTTCTGATAACAAACAATGGGCTGCATAACACTGGGGAGGTGCTGATTCTGAAAACAGTATGTTCGCCATTTGGCTGGGAGTGACAGTTTCCCCATCTTCAATTAGTAGTTCCCAAGCTACTTCCAAACTCGATGGATCTAGATAAGGCTGGACTTGACTTAGAAACTCAGCAATTTCGCCTGGTTTATAAGTTTGTCCGTTGACTGTGTAGGTAATTTGGCGAGGTGCGAGGCTGTGGGATTGACCACGTTCATCTACCACAAACCAACGAGTTTTACCATCTGGACGATCTACCACTCCCAAACGGCGATCGCTTTGAACCCTAAATTCAACTAACGTCCCCTTATCCACAACTGTCGCGCTTTAGTATTTTTAGATTTTTTTAGACTTGAAACTTGGGATTAAATAACTGGCATTTAATCTTCACTGAGATGACAATTTCATACTCAAATTTAGCAGCATCGTACCATTTTTGAGAATGAATTGATTGCATATTTTTGACAACTTTTTACTGTTATTTTAGATTTTGGACTTCAAGTCAAAGGGCAGTATCTATGCGATCGCTACTTTGATTGGATAATCATCCAAAATCCAAAATCCAAAATCTTCTTAACCTTCTGCGTTAATGAAGGGCAGCAAAGCCACAATCCGCGAGCGTTTAATGGCTAAAGTCAAGACACGTTGTTGCTGACAAGTCAACCCGGTAATTCTCCGAGGTAAAATTTTACCACGTTCAGTCAAAAATTTACGCAACAAATCTACATCTTTGTAATCAATGGGTTCTCCTGGCTTAATAGGAGAAAGACGACGACGATAGTAACTCATTCTTACTTAATTTCCTTGTGAACTGTGTGTTTGTTGCAGTGGGTACAGAACTTTTTCAGTTCTAAGCGGTTGGTTGTGTTCCGACGGTTTTTTGTACTCGTATAGCGAGATACACCAGGGGAACGTTTATCTGGATTTGTCCGACACTCGGTGCATTCTAGTGTCACTATTATGCGCGCACCTTTACTCTTAGCCATAATCTTACAAACTGTAAAGCCTGGAGATGATTAACACAAATGGTCATTATCTCACATTTCGTTGAAATTTTTCAACTAGCCGCTTAATTTTTATATCTAATGAATAGCCACGTCGGGACGAAACTATAATAGTCCTAAAAAAACGGTCATGGAAAGCCTGACGCATCTGAGTATCTGATAAAGCAGCACCCCCGTCAATGATCAGGGGAAGCAATAGGACAACAGCAGCGGGATTAAGGAGAATATTCCCCAAGAAAATGGATAATAACAAGCTAGACAAACAAATAACCCCTTCTCGTAGCAATAGTGTCTGAAATTGGGGAATTCTATTGACTATTTGCCCATTTATGACTTCTAGGATCTTTAAATCAAATGCCCAACGTCCTAAACTTTGTCCCTGATTGTTGTAAACTACGACTACGCGGAAAATTAGCCAAGCAAAAATAAAAACAAAGATTTGGACAAATTGAATCCCGATTTGACTACTTCCCGCTATGGAACTCAGTAACCATGCACCGCAGAAATCAACAGCTAAGGCCATGACTCGACGGGTAATATCTCCTTTTGGGTAGTGTTGTTGAGTTGCTTTAACAAGAGTCATACCCTTTCCCTCGCTGGTGGTAGGTGAGTGGATTAATTCCCGTATTGATTCAAAAAAGTAGCCAGACTTTAAATTATTCTAATATTTTTTTAAGCCACTCAGATTTCTAACTCACACAGGACTTACGCAAAATCATGAAGAAACAAACCGCAGAGGACGCAGAGGACAGGTCGAAATAAGAGTTTCAGAGAGTTATTGCGTAAGTCCTATCAAAGTAAGGGTAAAAGTTAATTAACAGAATTAACTGGAATAATTTTCAGAACTTGATTATAAATGAATACAATGTTTATCGGTGCAAAAACTAAATTTGATTATTCTCAAGACTGGCGACAAAAATCACGAAGATTTTTACCTTTTTTACTTGGCATCATCTTTACTTTGGTGGTGAGTAGTCAAAGTTTTAGTGTAGTTCCTCAATCCACAGAAATTCTTTGGGATACTTACAGCATTCCGCATATTTACAGCAATAGCCATCAGAGTGCTTTTAAAGCATTTGGTTGGGCGCAGATGCAAAGTCACGGTAACTTACTTTTGCGACTCTATGGACAAGCACGAGGAAGGGCGGCTGAATATTGGGGAGAGAAGTATTTAGAATCAGACAAGTGGGTACTGACAATGGGTGTACCCAAACGCGCTAATTCCTGGTATCAAGCACAAAGTTCTCAGTTTCGTAGTAATATAGATGCCTTTGCAGATGGAATAAATACTTATGCTAAAGAACATCCTGATTTAATTGACGATCAAGTCAAAGTGGTGCTACCTGTTAGACCGCAAGATGTACTCAGTCACCTGCAAAGGGTACTTCTGTATACATTTGTCGTTGATCCGGGAAGAGTGGCAGATATTAATGATACAAAGTCCGCGCCTGGTTCTAATGGTTGGGCGATCGCACCAAAACGTTCTGCTGACGGTAAAGCGATGTTATTAGCGAATCCCCATACCCCTTGGGGCAATGTATTTTTATGGTACGAAGCCCAAATTACTGCACCAGGTATTGATGCTTATGGGGCAACACTCGTAGGTATTCCCGTTTTAGCGATCGCCTTCAATGATAATTTAGGTTGGACTCACACCGTTAACACCCACGATGGCTGGGATGCTTACGAACTGAAATTACAAAAAGATGGTTATCTTTTCGATAACAAAGTTCTCCCCTTTGAAACAACAACCTCTTTACTAAAAGTCAAACAAAAAAATGGCTCTTTTAAAGAGCAAATATTGACAGTAAAAAACTCTATTCACGGTCCAGTAATTAGTGAAAAAGATGGAAAAGCCGTGGCTTTACGGGTGGTTGGTCAAGATAGTAGCGGCATATTAAAACAGTGGTGGGATATGGCAACCGCCAAAAATCTTAACGCATTTCAAACAGCAGTACAACGGTTGCAACTTCCCATGTTTACCATCATTTATGCTGACCGAAAAGGACATATTATGCACCTATTTAACGGTTTAGTTCCCGTGCGAAAAGAGGGAGATTTTAAATATTGGCAAGGCATGATTCCTGGGGACACATCCAAAACATTGTGGACTAAATTTCACCCTGATCAAGATTTACCAAAAGTTATTGATCCGCCCAGTGGTTGGTTACAAAATGCTAATGATGCACCTTGGACAACTACTTTTCCCACGGCTATCAAAGCAGATAATTATCCAGCTTATATAGCACCACGGGGTCCAATGGATTTCCGCGCCCAGCGTTCTGCCAGAATGTTAGCTGAAGATGAAAGTATTTCCTTTGAGGAAATGATTAGCTACAAGCATTCTACGCGCATGGAATTAGCCGACCGAATTCTTGATGATTTAATTCCCGCAGCCCGAAAATATGGTAACGAATTAGCAAAACGAGCCGCCGATGTCTTAGCCAAATGGGATAGACAAGCGAATGCAGATAGTAGGGGTGCGGTTTTATTTACCGCTTGGGCAGATAAATTAGATTTTGATACAGCCTTCAGTCAACCTTGGAGTGAAAGCCAACCACGCACTACACCTGATGGTTTAGCTAACCCTAAAGCTGCGGTTGAATTATTAGAAACAGTAGCAACTGAAGTAGAAAAAAACTATGGCAGCTTAGATGTTAATTGGGGAAAAATTTTTCGTCTGCGTGCTGGAAAAATAGATTTACCAGCTAACGGTGCTGAGGGATATTTGGGAACATTTCAGGTTGTTAATTTTGCCCCAGCAGAGGGACGTTTTCAAGCTGTGGGTGGTGATTCCTTTGTCGCAGCAGTTGAGTTTTCTCAGCCAGTCCGCGCAATGGCACTTACCAGCTACGGAAATGCAACTCAACCAGGTTCATCTCATATTAGTGACCAGTTACAACTTTTTGCTGAGAAAAAATTGCGTCCCGTGTGGCGTACACGCAAGGAAATAAAAGCTCATTTGGAAGCAACAAAAGTCTTTTGATGAGTTGAAAATCCTAATAATTCAATCTTGTGGAATGGGCTTATAGCCCGTCCAAGTCTAACAAAGGGAAGCAATATATCTATCCTACAAAAATTAATTGAATATTTTTTATAATTAGGACTTACGCAAGATTGAACTCAAAACCTGATTCTTGCGTAGGGGTAATTCATGAATTAAGTAGGTAGGTGGGAAAACTTATAACTATGTCATTGCGAGTGGAACGGAGTGGAACGCAGCAATCCCAAGAGTTTTGGGTAATTTACAGTTCGTTACATAGTTGGGTGATTAGCATCTACCTACTTACAAAGACTATTTGTACTACTAACTTTTACCAGCAACTTCCTCCATTTGCTTTCTTAAACTCAGTGGTCGCATATCAGTCCACACTTCCTTAATATATTCTAGACATTCTGACTTCAAACCAGTTTTACCTGCATCTTTCCAACCAAGGGCATTATCTCTATCAGCAGGCCAGATAGAATATTGTTCTTCATGGTTAACTACAACTTTGTAAATTGTGGTGTCTTCTGTATTTTCTCTACTCATTGTTAACTCCCGTGTTGACTATTTATTAACAAACTTAAATCCAGCAAAAATAGCAAAGCGATTACATTCTTCACCAGCTAAATTTCCCTGCTGATCATAAACGCTGATATTTGTAAAACCGATATTTTCAAGTATGGAAATAATTTCCAATGGAGCATAAGGTTTTACCAAATTATTAATATCTAAACGCTGCCAAACATTTTCCACTAACTCAAAGATAGTGATTTTAAATTGTGCAATTTTCTCCTCTGCATTATAGCTATCACAACAAGCCCAAGCATAATTATCTTGTACATCTCCATCTGTTAAAGAACCATTCCAAGATTTATAACCTTCCTCCAAATTTAAACCAAACAGAAAAACACCATTATCCAACAGTGCATCATACACCCTCATAAAAACTTCTTTGAGTTCTTCAAGACTCATGAAATGGTTAAGGCTACCACTAGGAGAAATCACCGTATCAAAACTAGATGGCAAATTAAAAAACCTGGCATCATCAAGAATAAAATTAGCATTAGGGGCATTTTTACGAGCATATTGCAACATGGATTCAGAAATATCAAGACCTGTAACTTGATAGCCTTGATTGATTAAATGTTGTGCCATGTGTCCAGTCCCGCAACATAAATCAAGAAGTTTTGCATTGGGTAGAATATTATATTGCTTTAATAGCTTTTCAAAAGGAGGTAAATTGTGTTGGCAATATTCTAAACCCCAATATTGATTGTAAATTTTTGCCCAAGAATCATATTTTGAATCAATTTCTACTTTTACCATGAAAGCATCTCCTAGTTATTATCAACTTAATTATTTGCAGAATAATCAATTTATGGTAAAAACCCACCTCCTCGTAATTCTTTCACACTTTCTTTAATTGCTTGAATGACAAAATCTAAATCTTCATCAGTATGTGCTGTGGATAATAACCCACCACCAGAACGAATGAACACACCTTTATGAATAAGATGATAATAAATCAAATCCTTATTTTCTGATATTACTGATTTAGTAGCATTAGCAGAATTTTCAAAAGGAACAGCATTAAAAATCGAGCCACAATTGGCCATTTTAATGGGTACACCATCCTCTTGAAAATAGGAATTAATTTCTTGAATAAAGTCGGAAGATCGTTGATTTAATTTGTCTTGAAGAGCCGAACCTTGTATTTTCAAATATTGCAAAACTGCCCTAGCTGCTACCATAGATAAAGGATGTTTACAATAAGTCCCAGCAAAAAAAGTTGTAGCTACTTGTGGTGAAGAATTATCTCCAAAATTCCACATTCCCCCATCAATTCTATCCATATATTTAGCTTTACCAGCAATTACACCAATAGGCATTCCCCCACCTATAATTTTTCCATAGGTGGCAATATCCGCTTGCACACCAAACCATGCTTGCGCTCCACCTGGATGTAAACGAAAACCAGTCAGCATTTCATCAAAAATTAATGCTATTCCTGCATCTTCAGTTAATTTTCTCAACTGATGTAAAAACTCTTTTGGTTGGATATCTGGACGACTATTTTGTACAGGTTCAATAATGACAGCAGCTAATTCTTGTTGATGCTGTTTGATGATTTCTAAAGATTGAGGATCACCATAGTTTAAAACTAACACATCTGCCAAAATACTGGTTGATACTCCAGGAAACATTGGTACTATTTCTGTAATCTCATCCTGAATTTTTGCTTGTACTAAAGTTGCATCAGAATGACCATGATAAGAGCCAGAAAACATAGCTATTTTATAACGGCCTGTTGTCGCTCGCGCTAGTCGTAAAGCTGTTATTACTGCTTCTGTGCCAGTATTACTGAATGTTACTCGTTCCATTCCTGTAACTTCAGAAAATAATTCTGCAACTTCACCAGCTAAATCTGATTGTGGTCCAATATGAATACCTTGCTCTAATCTTTCGCTAATAGCTTCTTTGATAAATTCAGGATTATAGCCAAATAAATTGATACCAAAACCCATCATTAAATCTACATATTCATTGCCATCAATATCCGTCATCCGCGCACCAGAAGCGTATTTGCCCACGATAGGATAAACAATTTCTTTAATAGGAGAACGAAAACCGGCTGAACCGCGAACATCAGCTAAAACATAACGATAACTTTGAGATTGTTGTTTAGATTTGGGTGTTTTCTGATTATAGCGAGTAATAAAATTATTGAGATATTGTTGTTGATGATTATTGAGACTAAGTTGATCAGACTGTTGTTGTTTTTTAAATTCTTGTGTTTGCATGATTTTAATTTTTTGGTGTAGTTGTTGTTAGTAAACTTTGTAATTATGTTCAGTGAATAAATCCCTGTTTAGCTAAATAGGAAATGTAAGTATTTAGTAATTGATCATCAATATCTGGACAGATAATAGAAGAATCAGCAAGTCCAGTAATTACATTTTGAGAATCAAACCGTAAAGTATCTGATTTCTCCGATTTACCTTGAGAAGTTTTAGCTGAAAACAATGGGATGAGTGGATATAAAGGATGTTCTGGCAAATCTCCAACAACATTAATTAATTGCGATCGCCAATCTTGATATGGAACTTGTTTCACTTGATAGCCATAGGAGTGAATTACCCTCAATAAATTATCTGTATGCACAACTTGATTGTTGAATAAATGAAAGGCTTTATCCAAAGATTTCTCCTGTGTTGATAGATAAACTATGGCTTTACTAACATAATCAACAGGCATAATATCTTCCTGAATATCCCGATTTGGGACAGTACCAAGTTGAATACAGCCAATGATTAATTTATATAGCAAGTCATTAATATTAAAAACTCCCGTTTGGCTATGTCCAGAAACACGACCTATTCTATAAATACTAATAGGAATACCTCTATTTTTAGCAGCGTCTAATAATTTCTCACTCACCCATTTAGTTTGTACATAACCATTAGTTTTGACTGGATAAGTATCACTGTTATCTGCTTCAGTGATTACCTGAATTCCAGAAATGCTTGATTGAGAAAAAATACTCGTAGTCGAAACAAAATGAACTGGTTTTGTTTTGCCTAAACAAGCTAATTTTAATATTTCTTGTGTACCTAAAACATTAGCAGGTTTGAGAACAGAATAAGGATAAATATGATTTACCCAAGCACCATTATGATAAATGACATCAACTTGATTAGCTAAATCTTGAAACTCATTTTTATTAAGTCCTAAATAGGGTTGAGATAAATCTCCAATTACCGGAATAATTCTCTGGTAAAAACTCTCATTTCCAATTAAATAAGAATCTAGGGTTTTTTGTATTTTCTTTTTAGCTGATACTATATCTCTAGCTCTAACCAAGCAATAAATATCAGCTTGAGTTTGTTGTAAAAGTTCCCACAGTAAAAAAGCACCTAAAAACCCGGTAGCACCTGTTAATAATATAGCTTGAGGTGGTTTTGCAGATTTTTGATAAGTATTTAATGGGTAAATTTGCGAGTCCAAAATAGTTTCTTGATCCCAATCTATCAAATTTTCTGGAATCAATGTATCAATAGATTCGGATTTGATAATTTTATCTAAATAAACTGCCAAACTCGCAATAGTGGGTGATTCAAATAGAAGACGCAAAGGAAAATCTATTTGCAAAGTTGACCGAATTTTGAGCATTAATTTAGTTGTTAATAAAGAATTTCCTCCTAGTTCAAAGAAATTATCATTAATACCCACTTTTTCCACTTTCAGAATTTCAGCCCAAATTTGCGCTAATGTTAATTCTGTCTGATTTTGAGGTGCAACGAAAGCTGTTTGTAGTTCTTGATATTCAGGCTTAGGTAAAGCACGACGATCAATTTTACCGTTAGGTGTCAGGGGAAAAGATTCCAGAATCACAAAAGCAGAAGGTATCATGTAGTTGGGTAACTGCTGTTTTAAAAATTCCTGAAATGTGCTGGAATTGATATGATTAAAATCTGCCAATGCTGACACAATATAAGCAACTAATTGTTGCTGTTTAGGGTGATCTTCTCTAACGATAACAACAGCTTCTTTTACTATTGAGTGTTTACTAAGTATGGCTTCAATTTCACCTAATTCAATACGGAAACCTCTTAATTTAACTTGGTTATCAAGTCGACCAATCAATTCAATATTTCCATCTTGAAGCCAGCGTCCTAAATCACCTGTTTTATATAAAAAACTTCCTGTTTCTTCACAAAAATGATTCGGTATAAATTTACTGGCTGTTAATTCTGGTTTATGTAAATAACCCCTTGCTAAACCAGCACCACCAATATAGATTTCACCGGAAATACCTACAGGTAAAGGTTGTAAATATTGGTCTAAAATATAAATTTGGGTATTAGTGAAAGGTTTTCCTATAGGTACTAATTTATCTTTAGCTACTGGAGATAAATTAGTTGTTTCTGTTTCAAAATAGGTACTATCAATAGTTGCTTCTGTTAAGCCAAAGGAATTAATTAATCTAGTTTTATCACTGCAATATTGACAGAATTTATCATATTCTTGAATATACCAACTATCAGAACCACAAATTAGTAATTTTAGAAAATCAAGACGTTGTTGAGTTTGTTCTAGATATTGGATTAAGTTTCTTAATACTCCCGGAACAAATTCTGCACATTCTACTTTTTCTTGCAGCATTAATTGATAAAGTTTCTTAGGTTCTAGTAGTAGTTGACGGGGAGAAATTACTAATTTAGCACCAGAACAAAGAGCGCGAACTAAGTCACCTGAGAAAACATCAAAGGAAAAACTAGCCATTTGTAAATGTGCGGTAATGGCTGTTAATTTATAAGCTTCTTCCCAAGCAAAATAAGCATTTACTAAACTGCGATGTTCAATCATGACTCCTTTGGATTTACCTGTAGAACCAGAGGTATAAATCACATAAGCAAGATGATTTATATTTACCTGACTTACAGGATTTTCTAGAGATTTGTTAGTAATTTTTTGCCAATCATAATCAATACAAATAGTTTGTATATTTTCACTTGGTAAAACTGCTAATAGTTGTTTTTGGGTGAGAATAATTGATACTTGAGCATCTGTTAACATATATGTTAACCGCTCTTGGGGATATGCTGGATCAATTGGTAGATATGCTCCACCTGCTTTGAGAATTCCCAGCACTGCTACAACTAATTCTAAAGAACGTTCCAAACAAATTCCTACTAAAACTTCTGGTTTAACTCCTTGTTTTTGTAAGTAATTTGCTAGTTGGTTAGCACGTTGGTTAAGTTCTCGATAAGTTAGTATTTTTTCCTCAAAAACTACTGCTATTGCATCAGGATTTTTAGTTACTTGTGCTTCAAATAGTTGATGAATGCACTGTTGAGGAATAGAAATTTGATGATGATTTCCAGCCAGAAGAATTTGCTGCCGTTCTGATGTTGTTAATAGGGATAATTCAGAAATATTTTGTTGAGGATAAAGCACAATCTCCGCTAATAATGTTTGAAAATGTGCCAACATTCGGGTAATTCTATCATCATCAAATAAATCAGTATTATATTCTAATGAACCTCTTAGTCCTGTTTCTGTTTCTACCATTGAGAGAGTTAAATCAAAGTTTGCTGTTTTCTTTTCTACTTGCAAAGATTTGAGAGTTAAATCTGGTAAATGTAAAACTTCTGTGGGTGCATTTTGCAGAATAAACATGACTTGAAATAGAGAACTATGACTTAAATCTCTTTCTGGTTGTAGTTCTTCTACTAATTGTTCAAAGGGCAAATCTTGATGATTATAAGCTGCTAAGGTTGTTTTTTTAATTTGGGTTAAGAGTTGTTGAAAAGTAGGATTTCCTTCTAAGTCACTTCTGATAACTAGAGTATTAATAAAAAAACCAATTAATCCTTCTATTTCCGAACGGTTGCGGTTAGCAATAGGAGTACCTACTAAAATATCTTCCTGTTGAGTATAACGATACAATAAAACTTTAAATGCTGCCAGCAAGATCATAAATAAAGTAACTTCTTCCTGCTGGGAAAGATTTTTTAATGCTGCTGTTAAGGATGGAAAAAGGGTAAAAGATTGGCTTGTACCTCTGTCAGTTTGAATTGCTGGACGTGGACGGTCTGTAGGTAATTCTAATATGGGTAAATTACCACTTAACTGTTGTTTCCAGTAGTTTAATTGAGTTTGTAAAATGTCTCCTTGTAAATATTGACGTTGCCAAACTGCAAAATCTATATATTGAATAGGTAATTCAGGTAAATTGCATTTTTGGTTACTATCAAACGCTTTATAAAATGTTGTCAATTCCCGGATCAGTATTCCTGTTGACCAACCATCAGAAATGATGTGGTGCATGGTGAATAAAATCACATGATTTGTTTCACCAAGACGTAATAAATTAACCCGTAGTAGAGAATCTTTTTCTAGGTTAAAGGGTTTTTCTGCTTCGAGTTTAGCTAAACGAATAGCTTCTGTTTCTCTTGTGTTTTCAGGAATATTTTGTAAGTCAATTATTGGTATTTGTAGATTCGTTTCTGCTCGAATTACCTGGACTGGTTCGCCGTTTATAACTTTAAAGTTAGTGCGTAATATGTGATGACGATGCACTATTTGATTAATGCTATTCTCTAGGGCTAATACATTCAAGTTTCCTGTTAATTGGATAGCAGCAGGAATATTATAAGCACTGCTTTCTGGTTCTAATTGGCTAAAGAACCATAACCTTTGTTGGGCAAAAGATAAAGAAAATGTCTGAGTATCTCGACGTTGGGGTTGAATTTTAGCGGGTGCAGCTTTTCCTTTTTGTTGATTAAGTTTTTGTAACAGTAGTTGACGTTTTTCGGGAGAAAGTTCTACAATTTTTTGTAGTAGGTTACTCATCTAATTTTTAACCTTGGTTAATTAATTGGATATCTGCGTTAGATAATTCTTCTAATTCTGCAAGCGATCGCGCTAAAATGTCTTCATCTATATCTTGGGCTAATTTTTGGGTGACAATCACGGCTAAATCAGCTACAGTGGGATAATTAAAAACATCCTGTATCACTAATTCCACACCAATATCATCACGCATTCGAGATATCAACTGTGTCACTAATAGGGAATGCCCACCTAAGCTAAAAAAGTTATTGTAAATACCAACTTTATCTATTCTCAGCACTTCTGCCCAAATATTTGCTAACTGTTCTTCAAGAGAATTACGAGGAGCAATAAAAGATTCTTTTACTTCCGAATTTAGCTGTTCTGGTGCAGGAAGTATCTTTTTATTTACTTTTCCATTACTTGTTAAAGGTAACTTTTCTAAAGGTATAAAAGCCGTAGGTATCATGTATTCTGGCAGTCTTTCTTGCAAGAAACTCCGCAAATTAGAAATAGATAAAGAATAGTCTGGTTTAACAACCAAATAAGCAATTAAACGTTGATCTCCAGCTACATCTTCTCTTACCATTACCACTGCATCTTGAACAGTGGGATGCAAGGAAAGTAAAGATTCAATTTCTCCTAATTCGATGCGGAAACCCCGCAATTTAACTTGATCATCCAAGCGTCCCAAAAATTCTAAATTTCCATCAATTCGGAAACGCACTTGATCACCCGTTTTATATAAACGCGCTCCCGGTTTATTACTAAAAGGATGGGGAATAAACTTTTGGGCTGTTAATTCTGGTTGGTTGAGATAACCCCGCGCTAGTCCCGCACCACCAATATATAATTCACCTATTACTCCTTTTGGGACTGGTTGTAAATATTGGTCTAAAACATAAAGTTGGGTATTAGCAATGGGATAACCAATAGGAATAGAACCTACTAAATAACTATCTTGTTGTGATACTTGATAAATGCAGCAACCAACAACAGTTTCTGTCGGACCATATTCATTAATTAAAATTGTTTTTGGGGCAAACTTTCGCCAAAAATTAATATGTTGTGTGCTTAGATTTTCCCCACCAATAATAAAAGCATTAGTCCGACTTGCTACTTCCTGATTTGATAATTGTTGACTGAGTAATTCTAAATGAGCAGGAGTAATTTTAACTAAGCTTAAATTATTTCTTTGAATGAGAGTTTGCGCTAGATTTTCTATGTTTTGATTTTCTGGTAATAATTCTATTTGACTACCTACCACCAAAGGAGAAAATAAACTGGTAATAGTTAAGTCAAATCCTAAAGAAGAATGTACCAAAGTTCCAGAACCTTGATCAACTTTATATGTCTTTGTACACCAATGCAAATAATTAACTAAACCCGAATGAGAAATTAACGTTCCCTTGGGTTTACCAGTAGAACCAGAAGTATAAATTACATAAGCAAGATTATGACTATTAGTGTTATGAATTGGGTTGTTTTGCGGTTGTTGGTTGATAATATACCAATCATTATCTAAACAAATAGTTGTAATATTATTTGTCTGTAAATCTGCTGCTAAACTGGCTTGAGTTAGCAATAATGGCATTTGTGTATCTGCCAAAATAAACGCTTTTCTTTCTGGGGGATAATTGGGGTCAATGGGTACATAAGCTGCACCAACTTTGAGAATTCCTAAAACAGCAATCACCATTAAAGGAGAACGTTCTATACATATTCCGATCAGGGTTTCTGTCCCTACTCCTAAACTTTGTAAATAATGTGCTAGTTGATTAGCACTGTTATTTAATTCTTGATAGGTGAGTTTTTGATTTTCATAAATAACTGCAATATTATCTGGTGTCTGCTGACATTGAACTGCAAACCAATCATGAATACAATTATATGGTAATTCTGGCGTTTTGGTATGATTAAATTTAATTAAAAGGTGCTGTTTTTCTGATTGTGAAAGAAGATCGAGACGTGAAATATTTAATTGAGGATTTTCAACTACACTCGCTAACAAAGTTGCAAATTGATCAGCAATATTTTCTATATTGGCTTGTGTGAATAAGCTACTATCATAGTGAAATTCAAGTTTGAGCTTTTCATCAATGCTGCAAACACCAGAAAGTTTAATTTCAAAAGGTTCTAAATAAACACAATGCTGATAAAGTGACAGTGATATTTCCCCAAATATATGCTTTTCTGGTGTTTCTATAAACTCAAAACATAAGGAGAAGAATGGTTTTTCAATTTCTTGCTTCTGGTTATTTACAGCAGTTTCCCAATCAAAACTTTCCTGATGATCTGACATTTCGCTAGTAAGTTCTTTAACTAGATTCAATACATCATAAAAGCATTTTTCATCTTCTAGATTACAAGCTAGAGGTAAATATTTAGCAAACAAACCTAAGCTAGATTTTAATTCATCATAATTGCGTCCATCAAAGTAAGTACCAATAATTAAGTCAGAATTACCAGTTAAACGCCATAGGAGAATTAACCAACAACTTAATAGAAATACAGAAGTTGTAGTTTGATATTTATTAGCAACTTCTTTTATCTGAATCACTAATTTCTCATCAATTATTAATTTGATAAGCTGCGGTTGAAATTTCGCTGTTTCATGTGGGTACTTTTCATGAATAAGTTGGCAGTTTCTATTTGTAGAAATATCTATTTTTTGCCAATACTTTCTCCCTAAATTTGTTTCTTCTGCTGCTAATAATTCATTTAGCCATGCTGCAATATCAGCATATTGTAAAGGTTCATCTAAAAAATCATCACCTTTTAAAATGGCAGTATAGCAACTACTGATTTCTGCAACTAAATTATTTAAAGTCTTGATATCGGCACATAAAGACGGTAAACTCAGGAATAAAATATATTGATTATTGTCGGTTTTGACTAATTTTGTAGAAAATAAGTAGCCTGATTCTAAGTCGCAAGGCTGATTTTTTTCTTCAATTAATAATTCGTCTATTACTTGATCTAAATTGTGATTTTCTAGAAATTCATCCTCTGTAAATAAGAAAGCATTGCTACTATTTATTACCTGACTAGGAATTTTAATTCCTTGGGAACGATAAAAGCGAGTACGGAGTATTTCATTTCTATCTACAACTTTTTGCAGGGCTTGTTTAAATACATCAATTTGTAAATTCCCCTCAATAAGAACTGCACCTAAAGCCCGATAAATAGAACTGTCTTGCTGGAATTTCCACAAATGTTGTTGTTGTGGTGAAAGTTGAAAACCTTGAATTTGACTAAGCATTTTTTAACTATCCTTAATATCCAATTTGTGTATAATTTGTCATTTCACCCATAGCTACTAATAATTTTCTTTCACCCATAAAGGGGTTTCTAGCGTGGGCTGCTAAAATATTATCAAGTAGTAAAACATCTCCTTTCTCCCAAGGAAAAGTTACTTCTAATTGTTGATAAACTCCACAAATTTCTTCCATGATTGAATCTTCAATGGGAGTACCATCACCGTAGTAACAGTTTCTGGGTAAATCTTCTGGTTTAAAAGATGCAAATAGTGTTTCTCTAGTTATCGGATCTAAACAAGCAGGATGCCAATGTTGAGCTTGATTAAACCAAGATAATTCTCTGGTTTGAGGATATTTAATTACAGCCGGACGAATAGAAAGAGTCCGCAGACGATTTTCTGATTTCCATTCAAATTTGATCGCATTTTGCGAGAATCTTTTTTCAACTTCTGCCTGATTTTGGGTTTGAAATACTGTTTGCCAATCTAACCCTAATCCATCACCATAATTGCGAACATACATAACTTGTTTCTCAATAAATATATCACGAATTTTCGGATCTATTAATTGAAAAACTTGACGACTATCAACAATTGGTGTTTCTCCTCCCTGCTGTGCTGGTTGCCGACAACCAAACATAATTTTTAAGGGAAATTGATGATTAAAAGAGTTTTCATTATGCCATAACAGTTTTCTATCAGCCGGATAAAATACTGGAGTGTAAACTTTTCCGCTGACTGTTTCGCGGGGATGTTCGCCATTTTCGTGGAAAAGTTCTTGACAAATAGCTAAACCAAATTTCTCAAATGCAGATGGTGTATCAATATTGAAGCCACGAAAGAGAATAGCACCATATTTGAGTAGTTGCTTATGAATAAAATCCTGATTGACAATTAACCAATCTGGTAAGTCAATGTGATCAACTATTGGTTTAATCACTAAAGGTAGACTTTCACTATGATTAAAAGTTTCCGTCGTGATTAATGCTTGTAATTGTGAATTTACAACTCGACGCTGGAGATTTTTTATTTCTAGTTTTTTCATGGTTTATATATTGGTATTAATTAGTGCTAATTTTTCGTTTGACTATTTTAAGTTTTTGCTGAAATTCTTGTTGGTGCTTGACTTTGTTTTGTTTATCTTGTTGTAAATCGGCTGTTTTTAACTCATTTATTAATGTTGCTAATTTTAAATCAGGTTTGCCAACGACTTGATTTAAAATTTCTTGCCAATTATTCATCATTCTGGTAATAGTAGCTTCAGCAAATAAATCTGTACTGTACTCTAAATTAGTAATGATCCCTTGGGTTGTTTCTTTTATTCTCAACAGTAAATCTAGTTGAGTTTGAATACTAGGATTTGCAATAGGATTAATTGTTAATTCTGGAAAATCCAAAGATGAAGAATGAATAGTCTCTAGAACTACTTTTACTTGAAAAAATGGAGAAGTATTGAGGCTACGTTTGGGGTTAAAAGTATTGACAAGTAAATCAAAAGGTAAATCTTGGTGAGAGAAAGCATCTAAAGTAACTGACTTTACCCGTTGTAATAATTCCTGAAAAGTTGGATTTTCAGCTACAGATATTCGTAATACTAATTGATTGACAAAAAAGCCAATTAATCTTTCAGTTTCGGCTCTATTACGATTGGCTACATCAATGCCCACAACAATTTCTTCTTGATGGCTATAATAATGTAATAAAATTTCAAATGCTGCTAACAGCGTCATAAATATGGTACTGCCTAACTGAAGGCTGACCTTTTTAATTTTTTCAGTAAAATCTTGACTAATTACTAAAGTCTTTTTTGCTCCTTGATAAGTAGGTATTTCTGGACGTGGATAGTCAGTTGGTAGTTTTAATTCTGGTAAATTATTAGCTAGTTGTTTTTGCCAATAATTCAAGTGATTTTCTAATACTTTCCCTGTCAAATGCTTTCTTTGCCAAACAGCAAAGTCTGCATACTGAATTGGTAATTCTGGTAGATTTGCAGGTTGCTGATCAGAAAATCCTTGATAAAGTGTAATTAATTCTTTCACAAATATTTCTATTGACCAAGCATCAGTAATAATATGGTGCATAGTCAAAACTAATACAAATTCTTGAGGATTGAGTTGTAAAATTTTCACTCGCAATAAAGGAATTTGAGTTAAATCAAAAGGTTGTTGTGACTCTTGAAAAACTAAGTTTGTGATTTCTTGTTCTTGTGCTGATGCGGGTAGTTCTTGAATATCGAAAACTACTAATTTTAGCGGTAAATGAGGGTAAATAACTTGCTGAGGTTCACCTTTGACAGCAATAAAGCTAGTTCGTAATATTTCATGACGTGAAATTATTTCTTGAAACCTTTTTTCTAGGTAGGTTACATTTAACGCTCCTTGTAACCGGATAGCTAACAGAATGTTATAACTAGAATTTCCTGGTTGTATTTGTTCTACAAACCACAGTCTTTGTTGAGCAAAGGATAAAGGGAAATACTGAGGTTTAATAGCTTGGTTTTCCAATATTTGGGCTAATATTTCGCGTTTTTCTGCTGGATTAAGTTGGGATATTTCATTAAAGGTTGTGTTCATAACTGCACATAATTTAAGGTTGCTAATTGTTTGAGAAGTAAATCAATTTCTGCATCTGTAAATTTATCAATGGCTACAGAAATATCAGGGGCATTTTCTCTATTTATTTTGGTAATTGTGTCAATTTTCAGGTTAGATATTTGAGATTTGATGCTTTCAATTTCCGCAGCTTGTTCAGCAATGGTAGAACTAGCAAATATTTGTTGTAAGGGAATTTCAATTTGTAATTTTTGGCGCAGGTGGGCAATAAGTTGAGTAGCTAATAGTGAATGTCCACCTAATTCAAAAAAGTTATCATGAATGCCAATTTGATTAATACCTAAAATCTGTTGCCAGATATTAGTGATAATCTGTTCAATTTCAGTTTGAGGCTGAATATAGGCATTAAGTAAGTTTGGTCTAGAGTATTTTCCTAGAGAATTATTTTCTTGAGTTGATTGAGATTTAATATTTTGCAGTTCTAACCATTTATAGATGCGTAGATTTAAGTCGGTGGTAGAAACTAAAATTTGGGGAATATGATTGAGTTTGAAAATTGTATCAAAAGCCTCTTGTCCCTCTGTGGTGGTGATACTATTAGTTGTTTCTGTAGTGGGGGAAAATTGCCAACCATCCCAGTTAATACTACTCCAAGTAACGTTACTAATTTGGTTTTGTTGGTGGACAAAGGCATCTATAAATATATTAGCTGCTGAGTAGGCTGCAAAGTTTAACCCTCCTAAGATAGCAGCTAGAGATGAGGTGAAGATACAAAAATCTAGTTGGTGATTTTGGAAAAGTTTTGTTAATACATAAGTGCCATTTACTTTAGCTTGAAAATGTTTTTGGCATTGGTTAATAGTTGTTGCTTGTATTGGTTGAAAAATGGATTTTTGTAAATCTCCTGCACAATGAATAACACCATTAATTTTTCCAAAATGTTGAGTAGCTTGTGCGATCGCCTGCCGCATTTGCCCTTCATCAGCCACATCAGCACTAATCACCAAAACTTCAGCACCAAGTTTCTCTAATGCTTGTAATTGCCGAATTTTGCAGCTAATACTATCTTCTTGATCATGGTTGTCTAACCATTGTAACCATAAATTTTTGTCTGGTAAACCAGAACGACTGATTAAAATTAGTTTGGCTTTTACTGTCTTCGCTAAATATTCTGCTACAACTAAACCAACTCCACCCAGTCCACCAGTAATTAAATAAATACCTTCTTGTCTTAATGGACTGATTTTATTTTCAGCTTCAGCTATATTCACAGATTCAAAGGTTTTTACCCAGCGATGATGACCACGATAAGCAACTATTAAATCTGTGCTATTACTTGTTATTTCTGCTAGTAATTTATCTATTATTCTAGCATCAATTTGATTATCTGAATCACTAATTAATATATCAATATTTTGACAACTAATATTAATATATTCCTGGGGAATTACTTGAGAGGCAGCTAAAATTGTGGATTTCTCAGGAGCTAATTTTTCATTCCCTGTAACATCATGTAAATTGTTGGTAACAGTGATGAGTTTCAGAGGCTGATTAATAAGCTGTTTATCAAGAGCTTGAGTTAGGAACAACAGACTATAAAAACCTAACTCTTGACATCTGTTAAAAAACTCACTACCTTTTTTCAGGTTAGCATTGGGTGTAATACTCCAACAATGGAAAATACAATCGGGAATTAAATTCTGATATCGAAGATCAACAATTAACGCATGATAATCTTCTGGATTTTGGGGATTAATTGTATAAGCGTTTGTACCGATTTTGGCAAACTGCTCACCTACCAATACACTAATAGGATTTTGATTTTCTAACTCTAGCTGCTTGACTATTGCTGAACCTATTTGACAATCATCAGCAAATACTAAATAACAGGAATTCTTTGTACCCAATTGAGAAATTATAACTGGTAAAGACTGTTTCCAAGTGGGAGTATAAAACCATTTAGAAATATCTAATTTTTCCTCATTATTAACTGGAATTCCAGTCTGTTTATTGAGTGAAATTAAATAGGGTTTGCGTTCAAAAGGATAGGTAGGTAAAGGAATATGAAAACGTTGTTCTTGTCCATAAAAACCAGACCAATTAATTTTAACTCCTAATAGCCAAAGTCTACCTAAAGTAGTGAGAATAAAAGCAACATCTGACTGTGTTTCTTGAGGATGACTGACGGAAGTTAAAGTAACTATTTCCTGGTTTTGATGTTGCTTTACCAAACTACTCAAAGTTCTTCCTGGTCCAACCTCCAATAAAATTCTTTGTGGTTGTTTAATTAACTCAATTATGCCTTCATTAAATAAGACAGTTTGCCGTAAATGTTTAGCCCAATAATGAGGATCTGTGACTTGTTCTGTAGTAATCCATGTGCCAGTAACATTAGAAATAAAAGGAATTTGGGGAGGATTAAAAGTAACTTTTGCTAACAGTTCAATAAATGGATTAATGATAGCTTCCATCATCGAAGAATGGAACGCATGGGAAGTATGCAATAGTCGGCAATTTATTCCTCGTGCTTGTAACTTTGCTTGTAACTCTGCAATTGCTGAATTTGTACCCGCTACTACACAGGCAGAAGGAGCGTTATTCACAGCTAGAGAAAGTCCATCTCCTAATAAATTTTTTACATTGGAAGCTGGTATTGCTACGGAAAGCATCGCCCCTTTCGGTAACTGCTGCATGAGTTTTCCTCGATGTGCTACCAGCATCAAAGCATCGGATAAGGAGAAAACGTCAGCGAGGGTAGCTGCAACGTATTCACCAATACTGTTACCTATCATGGCTTCTGGATGCACGCCCCAACTCATCCATAGTTGCGCTAAGGCGTATTCAATGACAAATAATGCTGGCTGAGTTAAAGCTGTTTCATTTAACCGTGATACTACTTTGCTATCTGTTAGATAAATAACTTCACGTATATCTAAGCCTAAATGGGGTTTTAGCAATTCAGCACATCGGTTAATATGGTTAGCAAATACGGATTCTGTTTGATAAAGTTCCGCGGCCATGTTGACATACTGCGCTCCCTGACCGGGAAACATGAACACTACCGAAGGCTTACAGGACTTTTGATGATGGGTTAATACCCCTTTTTTTGATGTTAATAACTGGACTGCTTGCTCAGAATTTTGGCAAACTAACAGCCGCCGATAGTCAAATATTTTACGTCCTATCTGTAGTGTATAAGCAACATCATTTAGATTTAAATGTGGGTTTTGTTGTAAATGAATTGCTAAATTTGCGGTAGCTGTTTCTAAGGCTGTGGGGGTTTTAGCTGAAAGTATCAAAAGTTGCCAGTTGCGAGCAGATGTAACGGTTTCTACGGGGGGAGCTTCTTCTAAAATTATATGGGCATTAGTGCCACCAATACCAAAGGAACTGACACCGGCGCGACGGGGAATACCGTTAACTTCCCAGTCTTTGAGAACAGTATTGACATAAAAAGGACTATTGTTAAAGTCAATGTGCGGATTTGGTTTTTCAAAGTGCAGACTAGGCGGTATTTGTTTGTGCTTGAGAGCTAAAACAGTTTTGATTAAACCTGCTATTCCTGCGGCTGCGTCTAAATGTCCAATATTGGTTTTGACGGAAGCTACAGCACAAAATTCTTTTTTCTCTGTACTTGCTGGAAAAGCTTGAGTTAAGGCTGCTATTTCAATAGGATCACCTAAAGATGTACCTGTACCGTGTGCTTCTATATAAGTAATTGTTTCCGGTTCTACTTCCGCGACTATTTGGGCGGTTCTAATTACTTTTGCTTGTCCTTCAATTCGCGGTGCAGTGTAACTGACTTTGTTCGCACCATCATTATTAATGGCAGAACCTTTAATAATGGCATGAATAGTATCTTTGTCATTTAAAGCATCTTCCAATCTTTTTAAAACAACAATACCTACACCTTCACCTCCTACAGTTCCCTGGGCTTTAGCATCAAAAGCCCGACAATATCCATCGGGAGAATTAACGCCACCTTCTTTATATAAATAACCTTGTTTACGTTTAGCATTAATAGCAACTCCACCAGCTAAAGCTAAATCACATTCTCCAGATAGTAAACTTTGACAAGCTAAATGAACAGCAACTAATGAGGTGGAACAAGCTGTTTGAATTGTATAACTAGGTCCAGTTAAATTTAATTTATAGGAAACTTTTGTAGTTAAATAATCTTTGTCACTACCGATGGTTATTTGTTGAGAATTTACAGAATTAAGTATTTCGGGATGGGAATAAATATGAAGTAAATACCCATTTAAGTTACTACCAGCATAAACTCCTATTAAACCGGAATAATTCTCAGAACTGTAACCAGAATTTTCTAAGGCTTCCCAAGCACATTCTAAAAAAACGCGATGTTGAATATCAGTAACTTCTGCTTCTTTGGGGTTAAAGCCAAAGAATTCAGCATCAAAGAATTCAGCATCAGCTAATATCCCACCGACTTTTACATAATTGGGATTATTCAATAATTTAGCATCTACACCAGCAGCTAATAATTCTTCTTTGGTGAAAGAGGAAATTGAACAACTGCCATTTTTTAAATTCTGCCAAAATTCATCAACATTTTTAGCTCCGGGAAAACGTCCGCTCATACCAATAATGGCTATTTCTGAACCATGAAAGTTGTAATTTTCTACTGAGTCTGTCATTATGTTACCTCTAAATATCCTTAAATATTGCGAATCTTTTGCATTTTTTGACGACGTTCTTTTTGTTTATTTTTAGTAACTTGATGGTTATCTATGGTTTTTTGCTCATCGTTAAATATTTGGTTATCAGTATGGTCGCTAGTTATAAATTCTGCTAAATCACTAATGGTTGGATATTTAAACATATCCATTACTGTTAAAGTGTGAGGACAGATTTCTTTTAATTGATTATGTACCTGAATTAACAGTAGGGAATGTCCACCAATTTCAAAAAAGTTATCATAAATACTCACTGCTTCTAAACCCAAAATTTGAGTCCAAATTGTTGCAATTGTTTTTTCAATAGAAGTGCGAGGCGAGGTAAATTTATCTGCTCTTTTGTTAACAGTTTGTTCGGGAGCAGGTAGTACCTGACGATCTATTTTTCCACTAGGATTTAAAGGAAAAGCTGGTAAGGTAACAAAGAATTGCGGAACCATATACTCTGGTAATTTGCTTTGGGCAAAACTCCGCAGTTGTGAAATGAATTCTAATTCCTGCTTTTGCTGTAATGGTTTATTGGCATAAACACCCCAAGATTGAGGAGTAACAGGGGTATTTAAAACTATTACCTGATTGTTTTGTTCTGAATTATATGCGGGAATTTGTTGGCAAAAAACTACATTGTAATAACCATCATTACTGTTTTCTGTCCAACTAATTTTGACTTTATAAGCAAGTGCATCAGCCATGACGCAAAAATCTTGAGGATCAATACCAGATTCTGAGGGAATTTGCGTCAAACTTGCTCGTAACTGTTCAACTGTAATAGCTTCATCAGCCGTTGCAAGTAACTCCAAGGTTTTAATTTCAGCAGCTACACGAGCGTTAGGAATGTTGGCAATTTTTAGGGTATTAGGTTGATTAATCAGTAAAGTTTGTTGAATACTTTCTACTGTCAATGCTTGCTGCTGCCAATTTAACCAGGACTGGTTTTTTGTGTTCTCAACCTGATAACCGAGACGAAGAATTACATCATACTTAAACTTTGTCAGTTCGTTATGATAACTACCTCCTTTCAATTCCATCTGCACTTCACCAATTTGCGGCAGATATTGTTGTAGAGTTGTGAAGAAATTAGGAGTAATAACTAGCTCATTTTCTGCTTTTAAAGAATCTTGTATTCGTTTTCTCAACTCACTTACAGTCAGGTCGGCTTCAGCTTGATTTAGTTGTAATCCTGTATGAAAAGCTTCTAAAAGTGGTAAGCTTCTCACACCACCAAGAAAAATACAACCACTAGGTTTCAGGATTTTGACTGCACGTTCTAGAACACTGACTAAATAATCAATGCTGGGGAAATTTTGAATGATTTCATTGAGAATGATTACATCAACAGATTCTGCTTCTATCCCCTCTAATCGGTCTGCTATTCCCTGTATAAGAGTGACTTTAGGTAATAGTTCTGGTTGGCGTTTTGCTAATAGTTGCTGTAAATATTGTAGAG
Organism: Anabaena sp. UHCC 0204; assembly: GCF_009711975.1. GTDB lineage: Bacteria > Cyanobacteriota > Cyanobacteriia > Cyanobacteriales > Nostocaceae > Dolichospermum. The sequence continues at coordinate 7,233 of NZ_VIKW01000032.1, read as the reverse complement.
CCGTTTGGGAAATATCTACACCACAGTAATGCTCACAATGAGGCGCAACTCTGGACAAGATTAAACCTGTACCACAACCAATTTCTAGGACGCGTTGAGGTTGAAGTGCGAGAATACGTTCCACTGTATTTTCAACACATTCAATAATTTCTGCTTCTGGTATTGTTTGATTTGTATAACGGCTTGTCCAAACTCTTAAGTTGATTGAAGAGTCTTGTTCGGAAAATTGCCAACTGTAGAATTGGTCATAAAGTAATTGTAAATCTGAGACATACTCAGTTTCAAAATTATCGCTCTTGGAAGTTTGGGGGACTAGGTAAGCGACTAATTGCTTATCATTGGCTATATCTTCTCGTGTAACTACAACTGTATCTTGTACTGATGGATGTTGTCTTAAAACTGACTCGATTTCTCCTAACTCAATGCGAAAACCACGAATTTTGACTTGGTAATCACTGCGACCAATAAATTCTATATTCCCATCTGGTAAATAGCGAGCGATGTCACCAGTTTTATATAAGCGAGTTGATTTTGATTGGTCAAAAGGATTGGAGATAAATTTTTCGCTGGTGAGTTCAGGACGATTTAAGTAGCCTTTTGTTAAACCAATACCACCAATATAAATTTCACCAGGAATTCCGATTGGTACAGGTTGCAAATGCTGATTAAGTAGATAAATTTGGGTATTATTTACAGGTTTACCAATGGGTGTGTATCGCTGATATTCCTGCTGGCTTGGTACAGAATACAGTGTAGTACAGATAGTAGCTTCTGTGGGACCATAGCCGTTGATAATGTGTAATCCAGGAATGCGATCGCTAATTGTTATTAAAGTTTGCTCTAGTATCGGTTCTACCCCTACCAATAACCTTGTTAATTCCAATTTTTCTGATTGTTCTTCTAGCCAATTTGCTAAAACAGGCAGCATAAATGGTGGAATATAAGCACTGGTAATTTTATAAGTATGCAGCCAGTGAATAAAAGCTTGACTATCGGCACGAATTTCTTCCGGTACTATATGCAGAGTTGCCCCAAATAAAAGGGCTGAAAAAATTTCATAAACTGAAACATCAAAACTTAAACTCGTCCATAAACTACAAGCATCTTTAACTGTTAGAGATTGTCTATTTTCAAAGTCTGCTAGTAGGTTAAGAACACCCAGATGGTAACAACAAACTCCTTTGGGTTCTCCTGTTGAACCAGAAGTATAAATCACATAAGCTAAGGATGAATCATGAACAATATATTGACAATTATAAGAATCTATAGTTTCCCAATCTTTATCCAAACAAACAACTTGAGCCTTGTGTTTTGGTAGTTGAATAACTAAAGATTCTTGAGTTAATAAAATAGGAACTTGTGCATCTTGAAGCATTAACCCCAAACGCTCAACAGGGTAAATAGGATCAAGTGGGACATAAGTTCCCCCAGCTTTTAAAATCCCCAGAATACCAATGATCATTTCTAGGGATCTGTGCATACAAATTCCCACTAAAGTCTCAGCAGTTACTCCTAAGTTTTGTAAATAATTAGCTAGTTGGTTGGCTTTGTGGTTGAGTTTTCTATAAGTCAGTGATTCACCTGCAAAAATAACTGCAATGGCATCTGGTGTTTTTTCTACTTGTGCTTCAAATTTATCATGTAAACTACATGATTCTATCAAGTTATTCTGTGTGTTATTCCACTCAAATAATTTATCTTTTTCCGCCTCACTTAACAACGGTAACTCTGATAACTTGGCTTGGGGATTAGCAACTATACCATAAAGTAAAGTATGGAAATGCTCTACCATCCGAGCAATTGTGGCTGATGCAAACAACTCTGTACTGTACTCGATGCTTCCTGTTAATCCTTGCTCGCCTATACTTATATCTAAGCTTAAATCAAACTGGGATGTACCCTTTTTAACCTTGATGGAAGTGAGGACTAAATCCCCTAATTGCATAATTGGTATCGGGAGATTGTGCAGCGCAAACCATACTTGGAAAAATGGGTTATTGCTTAAATTTCGTTCTGGTTGCAGTTCTTCTACTAATTTCTCGAAGGGTAAATCTTGATGGGAATAAGCACCTAAAGTAATGTCCCGAACCTGATTCAGCAATTCCTCAAAGCTAGGATTACCATTGATTTGAGTCCGCAAGGCCAAAGTGTTGACAAATAAGCCAATAATCCCTTCACTTTCAGCCCAATTACGGTTAGCGATCGCTGAACCAACGACAATATCATCGTGACCTGTGTAGCGATACAGTAGAGTATTAAAGGCAGCCAACAAAGTCATAAACATTGTCACCCCTGCTTTTTTACTCAAACCTTCCAAAGCGTTAGTTAAATCTTGAGGTATCTGCCAAGAGTAAGTATCTCCTTGATATGTTTGCAGTGCTGAACGAGGTTTATCAGTTGGTAATTGTAATGGCGAAATATCAGCCAGTTGTTGTTGCCAATAAGCTAATTGCTGTTCTAAAACTTCTCCTTGCAACCATTCTTGTTGCCACACACTATAGTCAGCATACTGAAGTGGTAATTCTGGTAATGGAGAAAGTTGACCTGCGGAATAGTTGGTGTAAATTGCCGCTAATTCTCTTAATAATATCCCGATAGACCAACCATCAAAAACCGTATGATGGACAGTTAATAATAGTATATGTTCCTGCTCATGAAGTCGCAGAAGTTTTACCCGCATTAAGGGATATTCTGACAAGATAAATGGACTTTGGGCTTCTTCTGTAGCTATTTTTAGTGCCTGGATTTCTCGCTCTGATTCGGGTAAATTTTCTAAATTGACTATTGGTATGGTGAAGGTAATTTCAGGAGCGATCGCTTGTACAGGTTCTTCATCCACTGTTATTAACGCAGTCCGTAAAGCTTCATGGCGTTTTATAATTGCTTGAAAACTTTGCTCTAGTACAGATACATTTAAGTTTCCCTGCAATCGCACAGCAAAAGGCAAGTTATAAAAAGGACTTCCCGGTTCTAACTGATCTAAGAACCATAACCGCTTTTGTCCAAAAGATGCCGGAAAAACGTACACTTCTATTTCTGTAGTGTCTATAAAATTTTGGTCTTGGCAAGTTTTTAGTGTCATGGTAATTTAAATATTCCTTTATTTAGACTGCGAGTTATTAGAACCTGACCGAAGAGAGGATAACTTGATGCAACGTGTTTCTCTGGCTATCCGTTGGGGTGTCATAATTGGCTTTTGAGCTTGTTGCTCTTGGGCTTTCAAAATCTCCTGAGAAAATGAATCAATGGTTGGTAACTCAAAGAAACGACGTAGAGATAGTTCAACTTGGAAGGTTTGGCGAATTTTGGAAATTACCTGAGTTGCCAGCAGAGAATGTCCGCCCAATTCAAAAAAATTGTCGTAAATACCAACCTGCTGTAAACCGAGAACTTCAGCCCAAATTTTAGCTACTTGTTCTTCAACTGGATTTCTTGGTAATACCTGTTGTTGATTTGGTTCAAAACCTATTTCTGGTGCAGGTAAAGCTTGACGGTCTACTTTTCCATTGGGGCTTAAAGGCAGTTTATCTAATACGACAAACGCCGTTGGTAGCATATAACTGGGTAGTTTATCTTGTAAAAAACTGCGAAGTTCAATAGTATTAATTTCTTGCTGTGATTTGCTCACTATATAAGCTACCAAATGTTGATTACCGGGTTTATCCTCCCGTACTATCACCACATTGACTTGTACATCTGGATGCTGATTTAAGGTTGATTCAATTTCACCTAATTCGATACGGAAACCCCGAATTTTCACTTGGTAGTCAATACGGTCTAGATATTCAATAATACCATTAGGTAAATAACGGGCTAAATCACCTGTTTTGTATAAAAACTTTCCTGATGCAAATGGACTAGAAATAAATTTTTCTTGAGTGAGTTCAGGTTTATTCCAATAACCACGAGCCAATCCCACGCCACCAATATGTAACTCACCAATTACGCCAATAGGAACAGGTTGTAAATGTTTATCTAAGATATATATCTGTGTATTGGCAATTGGACGACCAATAGGAACTATCTTCTCATTGCTATTGGCTTGACAAGTCCAATAAGTTACATCAATTGAAGCTTCTGTTGGACCATAAAGGTTATGTAACTCGGCATTTAATTGGTTAAAAAAGCGGTTTTTAACGTTAAGAGATAATGCCTCGCCACTACAAATTATGCGTTTGATATTACCACATTTTTCTAGTTCTGTTTCTTCTAGAAAGACTTGCAACATTGAGGGGACAAAGTGAAGTGTAGTAATTTTTTCTTGAGCAATCAGTTGAACTAAATATCTACTATCTTGATGTCCACCTGGTTTAGCTATAACTAAACTCGCACCTGTTAACAAAGTCCAGAAAAATTCCCAGACTGAAACATCAAAGCTAAAAGGTGTTTTCTGTAAAACATGATCGCTGGCTGTTAGTTGATATGTATCTTGCATCCAGAGTAAACGGTTACACAAGCCTTTGTGAGTGTTCATTGCACCTTTGGGTTTACCTGTAGAACCGGAGGTGTAAATCACATAAACTAAGTTTTCAGATGTAGCATTGCTAATTGGGTTAGCTATGCTTTGGGTGAGGAATAAATTTTCATCTTGGTCTAGATATACCGTTTGGGCGCTATGTGCGGGTAATGTTTCTAATAGATGTTTTTGGGTTAACAGCACTGAAACTTGGGCATCTGCCAACATATAGCTTAACCGTTCTTTGGGATAGGCTGGATCTAGGGGGACATAAGCACCGCCAGCTTTGAGAATTGCTAAAAGTCCAATTACCATTTCGAGCGATCGCTCTACACAAATCCCCACTAATACCTCTGGTTCTACTCCCAGTTTTTGTAGGTAGTGTGCAAGTTGATTTGCTCTATTGTTTAGTTCTCGATAAGTTAATTGCTGATTCTCAAATACCACAGCCACCGCATCAGGCGTTTTCTCCACCTGCGCCTCAAATAATTGATGTAAACACAATTTTGGTTGTAGCTTGATTTCACCCTCGCCCCACTCTAACAACTGTTGTTTTTCAGTAGTGGTTAATAAAGGTAACTCCCCAATTTGCTGCTGAGGATTAGCAACTATTCCTGTGAGTAAAACTTCAAAATTTGCAGCCAACCTCGAAATAGTTAATTCATCAAATAAATCTGTATTGTATTCAAATTTAGTAATTAATTCCTGCTCTACGTCTTCTATAACTAAAGTCAGGTCAAACTTCGCTGTTGTACTATTACTTTCTAAAGGCTCTACCCTTAATCCAGGTAACTCTAATTGCCTTATTGGTGCATTTTTCAGCACAAACATTACCTGGAACAAAGGATTATGGCTTAAATTACGTTCTGGTTGTATTTCCTCTACTAATTTCTCAAATGGTAAATCTTGATGAGCATAAGCCCCTAATGATACTTCCCGCACTTGTTTGAGTAAATCATGAAAAGTAGGATTACCAGATAAGTTACTTCGCAATACTAAAGTATTAACAAAGAAGCCAATTAAATTTTCAATTTCTGCTCTGTTTCGGTTAGCAATAGGCGAACCAACTAATATATCAGTCTCACTTGTGTAGCGATATAGTAAAGTTTTAAACCCTGCTAACAGGGTCATAAATAAAGTGACACCTTCTTGCTTTGACAGATTTTTTAATCCTGCACTTAAACTTGCTGGCAGGACAAATGATAGAGTGTTTCCAGCATAAGTTTGAACTGAGGGACGAGGACGATCATTAGGTAATTGCAATATCGGGAGTTCACCAGATAATTGCTGCTGCCAATAAGCAAGTTGATTTTTTAATCCTTCTCCTTCTAACCATTGTCTTTGCCAAACTGCAAAGTCAGCATATTGTATAGGTAATTGTGGCAAAGGAGAAGGTTTACCAGCACAGAAAGCTGTATACAGTGCGGCTACTTCTTTAATTAAGATATCTGTTGACCAACCATCAGAAATAATATGATGTAGAGTCAATAAGATTACATAATCTTCTACATCCAATTGCAGCAGTTTCGCTCTTAATAATGGTGCTTGGGTGAGATCAAATCCGGTTTGTGCTTCTTCATTAGCGAGTCGGTATAGTTCCGTCTCTCGCTGTTTTTGGGGAATATTTTGTAAATCTACTATTGGTAATTTTAAGTTTACTGAGGGAGAAATAACTTGGATTGGTTGCCCATCAGATATTGTAAAACTTGTCCGCAAAATTTCATGTCGTCTCATAATTTCGTTGAGACTAGATGAAAGTGCATTGATATTCAGTTTCCCTTGTAAACGAATTGATCTAGGTAGATTATAAGATGGGCTACCTGGTTCAAATTGGTCAAGAAACCACAATCTTTGTTGAGCAAAAGATAGAGGTGAATTTTGATTTCTAGAAACGGAGGTAATAGTTTTAATTTCCTGTTGTTCACCCCGCATTGCTATTTCAATTTGCGCTGCTAATGCTGCTAAATTTGCAGATTCAAACAGTTGTGGTAAGGGAATTTCTATATTAAAAGTGGTACGAATGCGAGAAATTACCTGAGTAGCTAGTAAGGAATGTCCACCCAACTCAAAGAAATTATCATTAATACTTACCTGTGGTACTCCCAACAATTGTCCCCAAATACCTGCTAATACTTCTTCTACAGGAGTACGAGGAGCAATAAAGGTAGTTTCTCTGCTGACTACTTCTTCTGGTGCAGGGAAAGCATTACGGTCTAATTTACCGTTAGCGGTGAGAGGTAATGATTTAAGCATGACAAAGAATGCAGGTATCATGTATTCCGGTAACTTTGCTTTTAAGAAGTCGCGGAATTCATGATTCGATACTGCATGAGATGTAGGAATTATATAAGCAATAAGACGCTTTTCTGTTGATGTTTCTTCCCTAGCAATAACTACATTTTCTTTAACTGCTGGGTGTTGACTTAAAGCTGTGGAAATTTCCCCTAATTCAATGCGATAACCTCTAATTTTCACCTGATCATCAAAACGACCAAGGAATTCTAAATTACCATTGGATAGATAACGGACGCGATCGCCTGTTTTATATAATCTTTGTTTACCATCACTGAAAGGATGATTAATAAACTTTTCATTAGTTAATTCAGGACTATTGAAATAACCTCTGGCTAAAGATTCACCAGCAATATACAGTTCTCCCACTACTCCTAAAGGAACTGGTTTGAGGTGTGTATCTAATACATAAACTTGGGTATTAGCCAGGGGTTTACCGATAGGAACTGTTGCCGCTTCTTGATTTTTTCCACTAACTAAATAGG
>NZ_VIKW01000031.1 GCF_009711975.1 Anabaena sp. UHCC 0204 | reverse complement strand
GTGGTCTGGCTTAAATACGACTTTTTCAGCAAGCCCTAAATATTTATGATAATTCCGAAATTACAGCAGATTCCACTCTTTTGAGATACAAACTTAAATTATTAAACTCTTGTGGTGTGGGCATCGTGACGGGTAGAAGTGTACCTCCTAACACCGGGAAGTGCTGTATGTTATTGTTCTAATTCTGAAAATGATAATAACCTGATTCTGACAATTATTTAAATGATAAAATACTCTAGATCATGATGAAAAAAAATCCTGTAAATCCTTAAATTCTGTAAATTATCTCGACTCCGCGGTAGTTGAGCGGAGTCGAAACTCGATAACCACCTGATTCTGACAATTATTTAAATGTTGGGTTTCCTTACGTCAACCCAACCTACGGAATTTAAAAATTAGGTTTCTCAGGATAGAAAAATAGGTAAAGTTATCGTTTATAATAGTTAGGGAATACTCTTGTTGATTTATCAAAATAGTGGAATTTGGGAAAGTTTCAGGGCTTATTTTGTATAAAATTTGCTGTTTGTAAGGAGATGAAATTATGAGTTTAACTATTTCTGATGAGGTGCTAAATTCTAGCGGAATGACAGGGAGTGAATTATTAGTAGAAATTGCAATTATGCTATTTTTACAAGAAAGGGTTAGTCTGGGTAAGGCTAGTAAAATCGCTGAAATGAATTATGTAGAGTTTCAAGAATTACTTGCAAAACGCAATATTTCTATGCACTATGATGTTGAAGAATTTGAAGAAGATATTAAAACTCTTCAATCTACAGGTTGGCTATGATTGTTGTTAGTAATACTTCGCCAATTAGCAGTTTAGCAAAGATTAATCAATTGTCTTTGCTTGAATATATTTATGGTCAAGTGATCATCCCACAAGCAGTATATAATGAATTAACTGATATTAGAGCAGGAGAAAAAGTTAATAACGCCCTAAAAAATGCAAATTGGATAGAAATAAAAAGTGTTATTAATAAGCAATCAGTCAGAAAATTAGATTTAAATTTAGATCAAGGAGAAGCTGAAGCTATTATATTAGCTGTAGAATTAAATGCCAATCAACTATTAATTGATGAAAGGTTAGGAAGACGAGAAGCAGTAAAATTAGGATTGTCTTTAACAGGCATATTAGGTATGCTTTTAATTGCTAAGAAAAGAGGATTAATCAGTAATGTCAAATCATTAATGGATGATTTAATTTCTCAAACAACTTTTAGAGTTGGTGAGAAACTCTATGATCGTATTTTGAAACAAGCAAATGAATAATGTCTGATAGCGTAGTAATGTAGGTTGGGTTAAGCGACAGCGCAACCCAACAAAGTTCCGAAAATGTTGGGTTTCCTTGCGTCAACCCAACCTATATAAATAGTTTAAATTAAGTCAGTTATAGAAAATTGTCGCTGTTTTTCAAGGTCTTGTAAATGGATTTTTTCTATATATATGGCTTCAACATAATATTTATCTTTTTCTGGTTCAGCTTCAGGATCTATTTTTTCCCATTTTTCCATAAAGTAACGATAGCGTTTTTCTCGGAATACTCTTTCCATACAAGCTAATGCTGCTTGGATAACGTGAGGAGTTCGCAAGATTTCTGTTTTATTTTTTTCATTGAGATGAAATAAATGAGAAACTACTTCTAACTCTTCTGCTAATTCTAAATATCTATTTTGCACACTAGAAATTAAATCAACTTCATCAATTGTAAATTCGGCAATTTGTTGCCATAAAAAGCGATGATGAGAAAGACTAAATTCTAAATTGCGGGTTTCTAAATCATCAATAATTGTTTGTCGCTGTTGGGAAGAATGCAGATAGATGATTAATAATAATGCTTCGGCTCGTTCTAGTAAACTGCGTTCTGTGGTTACTAAAGATAGCTTTGGGGTTTTAGTAGGTGGTTTACTTGTGCGGGAATTTAAGGATTTTATACTACTAGGTTTAATTTGAGTTAAAAGATTTTCAACTCTTAAAGGTATGAGTCGAGTATCTCCTAAACTTAGGATTTCTGCACAGTAGGAAACATAATAATTAAGTGTATCACTATTATCTATATTTTGTAATATTTTAACTATTTGTTGGGTGACTTGTTGAAAGTCGGTGGCTTGTTTTAAGTCTCGATTTTCAATAATTTTATGAATTTGCCAATCTAGCCAAAGTGGTGCATTTATTAATAGTTGTTGATAATCTGCGGAAGTATGACTATGTAGATATTCGTCAGCATCTTTACCATTAGGTAAATTGAGGATTTTTAATTGTACTTCGCCTTTATATGCTAAGGTGGCAATCTCACCAATTGCTCTTTCTGCGGCGTTGATTCCGGCTTTATCTGCATCAAAATTAAGGATTAATTGTTTGGATTCGGTGTAACGTAATAGTAGCCGTACTTGTTCTATGCTTAAAGCTGTACCCAGGGAAGCAACAGCATTATTAATTCCTGCTGCATGGAGAGCGATCGCATCAAAATACCCCTCTACAACTACAGCTTGATCTACTTTAGAAATACCGTCTTTGGCTTCATCTAAAGCGAATAAGGTTTTCCCTTTACTAAACAGTTCTGTTTCTGGAGAATTGAGATATTTAGGCTGTTCATCCGTTAAAGTTCTGCCACCAAAAGCAATTACTCTACCTTGAATATCACGAATGGGAATCATTAAGCGATCGCGGAAAACATCATAATATCCGCCCCCTTCTTTCCGGGGTTTAATTAATCCCGCTTGTTCTACCAATTGCACAGGATGATGTTTACTTTCTACCAAATAACGGTAAAGTGTTTCCCATCCAGGTGGTGCATAACCTAACCCAAATTGTTGAATTGTTGATTGTTGAAATTGACGACTTTGTTCTAAATATTCTAGGGCTTTTTGTCCTTGAGATTGTCTTAAAGTGTGTTGATAAAATTGAGCAGCGGAAGCCAAAACAGTATATAATTGTTCACGTAGAGATATCTGTCGTTGAAATTCTTGCCTTTGTTCAGGTTCTAAAGTTTTAACAGGAACTTGATAACGTTTTGCTAAATCTAGTACCACATCAGCAAATTGGCGTTTTCCCAAATCCATCACAAACTTAATTGCATTCCCCGCTGCTAAACAGCCAAAGCAATAATACATTTGCTTATTAGGACTGACGGTAAAACTGGGGCTTTTCTCATCATGAAAAGGACATAATCCCACAAAATCTTTTCCCCGTTTCCGCAAGACTACATACTCCGAAACCACATCAACAATATCAGCCCGGAGTTTAACTTCTTCAATAGTGTCTGGATGTAAGCGGGGAATTTGCATTAGAGATTAATACTTATAATTGTTTTAACCAAGTTTCTAAATCAGCTACTTCTGAAAAATCTAATAATGCTTCTCCTAATAAATCCAATTGTTCTAAAGATAATCCTTGAATTTGTACAACTAAAGATGAAGAAAGTTCTCCAATTCGACGATTTAGTTGGCGGATAATTACGCGCTGTTCTCCTTGCTGTAGTCCTCTTTCTTCTCCTTCTTGAATAGCTTTTTCCCGGTCTTGCTGGTACAGTGGTGCTAATCGCATAATCAACTCCCTATCATCTGGTTCTAGATTTTGATTGGCTCTCAAGTTCTGCTGGAAATTGTATAGTAATTCTAGCATCACTTTTTTAAATGGGTGACTTGTCGGTAGTGCTGCCAATTCATCAACCGCTTGTCTTTGCACGGTTTCACGTCCCAGAACTCTTAACCACAGAGTTTCTTCAGTGCTGGGTAATTGATGCACAACAATGATGGCTGTCCCTAGAGAATCAGGTAAAAAATGTACTCCAGGCAACCAATCTACCTTTTGAATTGTACCAAATCCTGATAATAGTTTTGTAGATGCGGTTGGGGTAATAATCCATAGTTTGGGAATATCTAATTCTGTAACTGTGGTTTTTTGGCGATTTGCTTGTCTTTGAAATGCACCTCTAATTTCTAATAATTTTAATATGCAACTACATATCTCTTCTTTAGATGCGGGATTCCGAAATGGTTCAAATATAGCAGGTGTAGCGGCTATTGTCCCTAATAATCCTAATACTTTTATATTAGCATTTTGTACAGAAAATGGAGAAAATGAAACGTCAATTTCCCTAGCTTCTCCCGATACGCGACTCGGTGCTTCAACTTTTCCAAAGGGTTTTAGTAATTCCTCAAGATAGTCTTTGGCAAATTGGTCATGGATAAATCGTGTCATTCAATTTGGTTGGGAGTAAAGTTAATTTGCTGAAGTTAATTATAAAATAACGCGGTAAATAGGATTAGTAATCTCAAATTCCTAATTTTAGGTGACTGGGCATAAATTTTCTCAAATTCTTGTTTCTAGATCCAAAATCATAGATAAAATTGCAATTGCTGGGACTTAACAACGGAAATAGGTAAAAATGGGACGTATTTTTATTTCGGCGGCGCATGGAGGCACTGAAGCGGGTAGGAATGACCCTGGTGCGATCGCAGGTGGAACAACGGAAGCCAAGGAAATGATTTTTCTACGGGATTTGATAGTCACAGAACTCCGCACCCGGAACTTGGAAGTTTTAGCTGTTCCTGATGATTTGAGTGCTGCTCAAACGATAGTTTGGATTAACTCTCGCGCTCGTTCCCTGGATATAACTTTGGAAATTCATGCTGATGCTGCTAGTAGTCCCTCTATCCGTGGAGCTAGTGTGTTTTATATTGCTGGTAATGACCAACGAAAAAAAAATGCCGAAACGGTATTGATGGGACTATTGGGACGAGTTCCGCAGTTACCAAATCGTGGAGTTAAGCCAGATACAGATAGTGGTTTAGGTAGTTTACAATTTTGTCGGCAAACAAAGATCGCGGCTTTATTAATGCAAGTAGGTTTTATTAGCAATCCAGAAGATCGAGCTTTACTCCAAAATCGTCGTCGTGATTTGGCGATCGGTATTACTGAAGGAATTACTGCTTGGAATCAGGCAAATAACCCTGATCAACCAACTCCAGTAGTCAGTTATCCTAATATTAATATCAACATCAATGGACAAAATTATCCCGAACAAGGAGCATTAATTAATGGTAATGCTTATATCCCCATTGATTTAGTAGATCGGTTGCGCGTTGACATCACCAAAGTTGCTAATCTAGTGCGTGTTAATTATCGTCAAATCGTTTATATCAAAGCAGTTGATCTCCGCAATTATAATGTTTCTATTGCTTGGGATAGTGCCACCCGGACTGTTAAATTACGTTCAATTTTAGCAGTTTGTCCCGGACAAATTGAACAAATTATTTCTAATGGGAATACATCAGAATTAGAACTACAAATATTTTTGAAAAATAATAATGAAGCTGCTCTTACACAGTTTCCTGAACTTCCTAAATTCTATCGAGAAGAAGCAACTATTGAGGGAGTAAATCATGATTTAGCTTTTTCACAAATGTGTTTAGAAACTGGATTTTTACGTTTTGGTACTGATATTCAACCCCAACAAAACAACTTTGCCGGCTTAGGTGGAGTTGGTGGTGGTGCAGAAGGAGCATCATTTCCTAGCGGCAGAATTGGGGTGAGAGCGCATATTCAACATTTAAAAGCCTATGCCAGTTTAGAACCTTTAGTACAACAAGAAGTAGATCCTAGATTTCGTTTTGTTACCAGAGGTGTTGCTCCTTCAGTACATCAATTATCTGGACGTTGGTCGGCTGATTTAGATTATGGTACAAAGATTACAGCCATACTCAGAAGACTATATGAATCTGCAAATCTTTTGTAAATAGAAAATAGGGAGCAGGGAATAGGGAATAGGTAACTATATAGGTAGTTTTTTGGCAAAATTAAATAAGACTCAGCTATTAAGCGTTATATTGTTATTAATGATGATTAGGAACAACATTTGTGTTTCCCCTCTATGATGAAAACCCCACCCGAACCACCCCATTTTTAACTTATGGGTTGATTGGGATGAACGTTCTTATTTTTCTCCATGAAGTTAGCTTATCAAATGCACAACTAGAGCAATTTTTCCAATTGTATGCTGTAATACCGCAAGAATTAACAACCAATGTTGCTAGTGAGTGGACAACCTTATTTACCTCGCAATTTTTACATGGGGGTTGGTGGCATTTAATTTCTAATATGGTCTATCTTTGGGTTTTTGGTAACAATATTGAAGACCGTTTAGGGCATTTAAAATATCTGATATTTTATCTGATTTGTGGTGCTTTAGCTGCTCTGTGTCAATGGTTTATTGCGATTAATTCTAGTATTCCTTCTTTGGGAGCAAGTGGAGCAATTGCTGGGGTTTTAGGTGCTTACTTAATCTGGTTTCCCCAAGCCAGAATTACCTCTTTAGTCTTCTTAGGTTTTTTCGTGACTACAATCAATATTCCGGCCATAATCATGATTGGCATTTTCTTTATTCAGAATCTCATCTCCGGTGTTGCCAGTCTGCAAGCGGCCGCTAATATGAGTGTAGAAACTGGAGGAGTTGCCTACTGGGCGCATCTTGGCGGCTTTGTTGCGGGCATGATTTTTGCCATCGGTAATCGAGATTAGGGAATTGGGGATTAGTCAGTTGTCAGTTGTCAGTTGTCAGTTGTCAGTTGTTAGTTGTTAGTTGAAAATATCTGCACCCTGCCCCCTGCCTTATTTTAACGCTCACCTACTTTCTGTGTGCAGCAATTGGGACTTCTGGGGATGGGACAATTTCTAATTCTGCATCTTGTGTGGGGATGATGATATCTTCTAATGATTCAAAAACTGGTTCAGCAATTTGTACAGGGATATCGGCGGCATTAATAATTGCTCCTAAGAGATTAATTTCATAGTTCATTAATTGATCAATGGTTTCACCCAGTAAATTTTCTTGTGTATAGTTTGGTCGTGTTACTAACACCATGCCATCACTATAGGACTGAAGTAATAGGGGATCGTTGGAAAAACTGAGACTGCTAGTATCTAAGATTACTAAATCATAACGTTCTCGGACATCTTCCATGAGTCGTTTGATTTCACTAGATTCGATAATTGCGGCGGAGTGAAGAACCGGTCCAGCACTAGGAATAATGTATAAATTTTCTATGTCTGGAACTATGCGGATACATTCACTCAAGTTGGAGTAATACTGTAGTGGTTCAAGGGCAGTATCTTCGTCAAGATTGACATTTAAGAATGCAGCACGGGATGGCGATCGCAAATCGGTTTCAATAATCAAGGTTCTTTTCCCAGCCCTAGCAGAAGCAATGCCTAAGTTATAAGCACTAACTGTTTTCCCTTCTCGACTACTAATGCTAGTAATCAATAATACTTTAAAGTCTTTCCCACCAATGCGGCGCAAATTACTGCGGAATCTTTCATAAAACTCCAAATAGGGAGAATCGGAGTCCAGAATTACTGGGACACCATCTGTATGGAAATCATCTAAGGGCATGATGGGCAATTCTCCCAATAGTGCCACCTCTCGTTCCTTGAGACTGTCGCGGATATCTTCTCTGGTTTTGAAAATTCCTTCTAGAGAACCTAATAAAAAGATGACTCCACCACCAACAACAATACCCATAAAAGAGCCAATAGCTATAGTTACAGGTATATTTTTGGGTTTAACTGCTTTAGCTTCACTGATGGGAGGACTAGAAATACTCAGACTAGATACAGTTTCTGCTTCTGCGGTTTTGGCATCTGTGAGCTTGGCTTGAATTTGGTTATATATAGCTTTTTCGAGTGCAACTGCTTGTTCTAAACGCGATCGCTCTAATTGCTTATTGGGAATCACAGCATACTCTTGACGTAATTTAGCCTCTTGCTGGATCTGCTGATTAAGTTGTTGTTCCAGTGTTTCCTGTTGAGTTTGCAAGGCTACCATTTGGTTAGCTAACCCCTGTCTGGTTGGATCTAAGCTACTTTGAGTCCGAATCCCGGTCAAATCACCTTGAAGAGGAGCAGCCATACCTGCACCACCCAACACCTCATAAGCTCGTGCTTGTAATAACTCTTCCGAGGCTGCTTTCTGACGCTGTAATTGCACCATAGTTGGGTGTTGGGGTCGTAAATCCTTTCTCAGAAAAGCAATTTGTGATTCAACTTGATAAATTTGCGATCGCAAATTCGCAATAATCGGATCAGCACTCAAAGCAGAAGCCACATAAGCCTGATTTACCCCCAACCCTAATTTCCGTTCCAAAGAATTAATTTGAGCTTTAATTCCAGCAATAGCGAATCTAATTTGCCGTTGCTGATTGAGACTAGATGTAATCCCAGACAATAAACTACCATTTTCTGCCGCTAAAATTGCTGGACGTTCCAAGCGATCGTATTTTTCTAATTTCTGCTCGGCTATTTGTAGCGATTTTTTAATCTGTGGTAAACGCTCATTTAGTTTTTCAATAATCGCGGTTAATCTACTAGTATTAATTTCTCCACTTAGCTTCACCATTTCTTGCATTAATCCCAGCAAGACGTCCCTAGCTCTATTACCATCTTGATCTTGATAGCCCAAGATTATAGTTGTAGACGTTGGTTTTCCCAACTTATCTTTACCAGGCATTTTGATCGAGATATTTTTAGCAATAGTTGTTGGTTTTATCCTCATCTTTGCTGCTACCGCTTCAATTACTGGATTCGATAATAAAGTGGCATTTGTTAATTCTCTTCCCTGCTGTTGTATCTCACTACCAGTCTGAGAAAAAGACACAGTTGGTCCAGTATAATTTAACTGCCCTGTGGCTATATATACTGGTGGTGGATCAGGTAGCATTGCCACTACCGTTGAACCAATTACAGCTAAACTAAAACCTGCTAATCCAATCCATTTATACTTTTCAAAAGCAATAAGATAGCGTTTAACAATTGGTGGAGTCATAATAATTTATAATTTAAAATGAGAAAACTTCATGGAAACTTAGTCAAAAGATTCTTTTTCTCGGTTCTTTAATTTTCTGTACCACCGAATAAACCACTGCCAAAGTTTTGGAAAAAACGGAGAAAAGACTGAACATTAAAGAAAGGTTGAGTAATAGTATTGAGTAAATTAGTAACTTTCCCGACTAAATTGCGACCAACAACAATTACATCATTGTCTTGTAGTGCCACATTTTGGGAAGCATCACCCGCAAGGGCTTTTTTAGCATCTAGTCTTTGAGTAACAGCTTTACCTTGCTCAGGATCAAAACGAACTACAGCAATATCACGAATATTAGCAGTATCGAGTCGAATACCCCCTAAAGCATCTATAAACGTACTTCCATTCGGAAGAGATTGGATCGCAATTCCTCCCGCAGCATAATTTAACACCCGCACTCTAATTTGCGGAACAGCCAAAGTTGAACGGGCAATTAAATTCCGATCATAACCTTCATCCGTACCAACTTCCCGTTGTGGCACAATAATGGCATCACCATCTTGCAGACGTAAATTAGGTGCTGATACACCATTTTGCAAAGCAGCATATAAATTAATGTTTTGTGAAATAATCGAACCATCAGTTAATTGACGACGGACTTGTACTTGCCGCAAATCTGCCTTCAGCGTAGAACCACCAGCCAATGGTAAGATATCAGTAATTCTGGGCATAGCCGTTGATGCAGAATATATTCCTGGTCGAAATACTTCACCAGTAATAGTCAATTGCACAGGACGCATTCCCGACAAAGACACCTCGACAATTTGATTAGGTGCAACTTTCTCTAAAGCCAAGCGAATTTTTGCCTGTGCTTCTTCCAAACTCAAACCTTGTACGGAGATTTTTCCTACTTGTGGCACAATAATATTACCATCTATGCCAATGGGGGCAGAAAAACTAGAGTCTGGCCGTTGTCCTACCAGTGATAAAACTGTAATGGGATTAATAATATAACGATCTAATTGAGTGCGAAGTTTTGCTTCTGCTTCTAGCAAAGTTAACCCTTGCAAAGGAACTACTCCTAATAATGGAACAATAATATTACCTTCTGGATTAATAGATGCTTGAAAGCTTAAATCTGGAAAACGCTGCACATTCAAACTAATGGAATCACCAATACCTAAACGGTATATTCCAGGAGGACGCTGTACGGAAACAAGAATTGTATCTCCTGTGGATAAAAGATAATTACTAAATTGTGGTGAAATTTCGTTACTTGTGGTAGCTGTAGATGTCATCTCAGCATTCTCAGGTGGTGAAGGTAACGATTGCGAAGGTGGTAAATTCTGCGCTATGACAGGATGAAATGATGTTGTTATTTGAACACTGATTAAAAATAGGAGACTAAATTTACGCATATTAGATTGAGTATTGTTACAAGATATTTTTGTATCGGTTCAATAAGTAGGGTTAGCCATAAGGACACAGGAGGTAGGGGCGCAGGGTCTGCGCCCATTCAGGAGACAACGAGGAAGAATAAGGTTTTTCCTGATGTACTTAGGAAAGATATTAAAAAGTGAAATTTATAAAACCTCTGTGATTAAAGCTTGTTGGACAATCTGACCTAATGACTGAACCTCAGTCCAAGATGTTTCCACCTCTCCTAAAGGCTCAATTGGTAGCAAAATAGTAACAGCCACCCAATAAATACGGCGATGCTGCCATTGTGCCACTTGATCGGCAAAAAACCAATTTAACGGTGATGGATTACCTGCGTTCGGCATTGCATACCATTGTAAAACAGCGAAGGTTTGCTGTGGGGTGACAGCACGAAAAAAATTAGCCGTTACTTTAAATGTAGTATTTGTATCTTCATTTGAAGTTATATTAACAGTAAATTCACCAGAACGATCTTGAGCTATATCCCATCTTCCCCAGTTATTTATTTCTGTCCATTCTACTTCTGGTTGATCTTTTGGTCCGTTTTGCGGTAGTAAAAGTAAGATCGCTTCGGTAGAAGTTCCTTGCTTCTTGATGCGCTGCCAAGACCATTTATGTGTACCAAGTTGTTGTTGAGATTGTTCAATAGTTGGCCACCCTGGAATACTTAATCCCACTTTGCGGATATTTTGCAACTTCTGGAGGTTAGTAATTGGTGGTGGCTGTTTCCATTGCCATTTTCCTGTTATGTATCCAGGAAATGCTCCCAGGGCTAACAGTAATAATAGTAAGACTACTACAATCACTTGATACCATTGTTGTTTGAGTAATTTAGATAGAGAAATCATATAGTAATGCAAGTTGCTAGTCAGGTGATTGGTGATTGGTGATTGGTGATTGGGAATTGGGAATTGGGAATTGGGAATTGGGAAACTTATTTCTGCTCCCCTACTCCCCTGCTCCCCTGCTCCCCTGCTCCCCTACTCCCCTGCTCCCCTACTCCCCTGCTCCCCTGCTCCCCTGCTCCCCTGCTCCCCTGCTCCCCTGCTCCCCTTATTCACTTGTTTCCAGTTCTTCTCCCATAAAATAGGTATTCATCCAATTGAGTATAGGTATTAACAATAACAGCATACAAGCTGAATATAGGTCGCCGCCCCAACTATCATGAAGCCAGACAAAAGCGCCTTCATTACCTGTACCGTGGAAAAATGTCAGGAAAGTGTTGCGAATAATATTAGCAATTACACTAATAAGCATAGCAACAGATAAAAATATGGCACTGATGCGGCGAGAAGATAAAGTTTCGGTCCAATAAAGTAACATTAAGCTGACGTAGAAGGTTGTTAATAACATTTTCAAGCCGGCACAATAGGGCGCAACTTCGACAATTCTGCCACCAACATATATATTTATACCATTTACAGTTACATCCATACCCATTTGATTGAGAATAAATGCGGCTGTTCCGGCAATAAAACTTTGTAGAGGAAATGTGTAGGGAGTGATGATATATGGTATGGCTGTAGGAGTAGCAAGAAATACTAAGATTAGGGAAAACCCTTGTAATTTTAAACCGGGGCGGCCTTTTAGCCATAAGCATATTCCCGTCAGTATAACTGGTAGGGAAAGATTAACCCATTCCGTTACACCACTTAAATAAAAAACCATCCCTACTATTAATAGAAACAACCCCAAAGGATTGCTATGATCTGGAAGCCGTTGCCATTTTTTTCGATTTAACCAACTTAGATAAAATGCAAATGGTAACCCGATAATACCATGACTAAAATATTCATGTTCGATACTAATGCTTTTGTGTAACCAACCATCTACCCAATGTAGTAAGATGGGCGCATAAAGTAAGATTAAAATGCCTATAATTCCGAAGGTGAGAAGTTGTTCTTGGTTGGTTTTTTTTAACTGTTGTGGAAATGTCATATTGATAATTGATAATTGACAAAAAATGTGATCCTGTCCCCCTTTCTCCAGCCTCTTTCTAGTCCCTATTCTATAGATCAAATAGGATGGCTATAGTAGAGACAACTTCTGTGATTTGATTGCTATTCAAACCAGGGTACATGGGTAAGGATAATATTTGTGTAGATAGCTGTTCTGAATGGGGAAAGTCTCCATTTTGATAACCTAAATATGTAAATGCTGGTTGGAGATGACAGGGAATTGGGTAATGAATTCCTGTTTGAATGCCGGCTGTTGTTAATTGTGTTTGTATTTGTGCGCGGGTTACAGGACAAGATTGATCTATATTGATGACATAAAGATGATAAACATGACCTGTACTACTTTGATTTTCTATGGGCAGAATACCAAGAGAGGCTAAAGGGGCTAGTTTTTGATTATACTCTTGGGCGATAGTCAAGCGATCGCTATTCCATTTCTCTAAATAGGGTAATTTTTGTTGTAATATCGCTGCTTGTAAGGTGTCCAAACGGCTATTAGTTCCCGGTTCTAGATGCACGTACTTTTGAGATGAACCATAATTTCGTAAGCGACGCATTTTTGTGGCTATATCTGCATCTGCTGTCACCAATATTCCCCCATCTCCCAAAGCGCCTAAATTCTTGCTGGGATAAAAACTAAAGGCTGCTGCTTTCCCTACTGAGCCGGCTTTGTATCCTTCTCTTTCTGCTAAGTGTGCTTGGGCTGCATCTTCAAAAATGATGACTTGATGGGTATTGGCAAAATCTAATAGCTGACTTGGTGATACCATTTGTCCATATAGGTGGACGGGAATAATGGCTTTGGTTTGGGGTGTTACGGCTTTTGCAGCGGCTTCTAAATCAATTAAGGCCGTTTTGGGGTCACAATCTACTAAAATCGGCTTTGCTCCGGTTTTTAGTACGCCTATCAATGTAGCAACAAAGGTATTGGCAGGTAAAATGACTTCATCACCTATGCCAATATTACAGGCTTCTAACCCCAGAGCGATCGCATCTGTTCCTGATGCTACCCCAACCCCATATTTTGTCCCGGAAGCCGTTGCGAAGGCTGTCTCAAAATCTGATACTGCTTGTCCTAAAATAAAATCACCCTTTGTCAATACATTCTCTATTGCTTGGTGCAGTTGAGATTGAATTGGCTGGTGTTGAAATTTCAAATCAACAAAAGGAATTTTTACAGTCATTTGCTTAGTGATTGAGTAGCCTAAAAAACTATAACAGTATTCGAGTTTCCCAAATTGTGGGACACTAGTACCGCAAGGCGGAAGTCAAAAGTCAAAAGTCAAAAATCAAAATGAATACAGCATGAGCTTTTCAGAGATTTGGAATAGTTGGTTTATTTACGCCAATCTGTACTAGGGGAATTTAAGGCAGAATTTAGCTTTAAACCTCATCCATCTTGAAAACTTGAGTTTTCGCCATAGAAAAAACTATGGATTTCAACTTGGAAGGGGTTTAGATATTTTTGATCAGCAATTCTGTTCTCATTATTCAATAAGTAGAATAACTGAGATACCTCCTAGTTATTGATACTGATAATTATATCAAATCCTAGTTCGTTATTTATAATTTGTGATTACAGCAGTTTTCATGTATTCGTACCACACGCTAATTTTTCTATTCCTTTCTTCCTTTGCGTCTTTGCGCCTTTGCGTGAGATATAAAATGTGGTGAATTTACCCGAAAATCACTGTAATTATCCTTCAGGTTGTCAGGACAAAAATTTTTTCTCCCAAAGTATTGATTCTAGGCACAATTAGGGAATGCTTAAAAAAAGGACAGGATAACCTCTCATGGTTATTTGCCTCATCAAGCCAGCAGTTATCAAGGTAATAATGACAATGGTAGATTCAGAAAATAAATTATTTGCGCCCCAACATAATTGGAATTCCGTCACCCCAAAAGAACAACAACGTCTTCAAGCACTGACAAGTCTGGGGCTGCGACAATCAGAAATGATTCCGGTGTTTGAAGAAGCTACCCAAACCGCTGCTCACTTTTTAGGTGTAGAAATTTCTATTTTAGGATTTATTGACCAAAAACTTCATTGGTTCAAATCAGCGGTGGGCTTATCCCGGCTAGGATTAATGAATGACTTAGCTCGCAACCGCCAACTTTTGCGCCAGGAATCATTTTGTACTCAAGTCGTAGAAACATCACAAGTTTTAGTCATTAATGATACAAATCTTGACACAAATTCATTCATTCAAGAAAGTAAATTAGTTCGTGATTATGGTATTCGTACTTACTTGGGAGCGCCTCTAATTGATGCAGCAGGTAATTGTTTGGGTACATTAGCAGTCATGGATAGACAGCCTCGTAATTTTACAACTCGTGATATTGAATTCTTACAAATAATTGCGCGTTGGAGTATGAGTGAGTTTGAGCGCAACCGCTTATTAAAAGATAACTCAGAACCAAGAACCGTTAAACCTAATTCAAATTTTTCACTTTTAGAAGCACAAACAATTGACTTAAAAGTTGCTGCGACTCATGTAGAAGCAGACTTAGACTTAACTAAACAAATTCAATTAGAACTTCTCAGCCAGCTAACTCAAGAATTACGGACACCATTAACATCTATATTAGGAATGGCTGGTGTATTAGGAAGAGAAATTTATGGACCACTGACAACTAAACAAAAAGAATATTTAGAAATCATCCAACATAGTGGCAAATATTTACTTTCTCTAGTCAATGAAATTACCGAATTAGACGCAACAAATCAAAATTCCCATGTCATAAATTTAGTTCCTGTAGATATTGAAATGCTGTGTAAACAAGTTATCAATACTTTAGAAGAACTAGCTACTCGTCGGGATCAAAATATTCGCCTATCTATAGAACCAGGGCGTAATCGCTTCTTATCTTTAGATAAAGATAAAGTACGACAAATTTTATATAATTTGATTTTTAGTGTCATTCAAATTTCTGCTATGGGTAGCATAGTCAGAATTCACGTTACATATAAAGAAGATACTTTATGTGTGACAGTTTGGGTATCTCATCCTTGGTTAGGAGATGGTATTACTGACTGTGATGCTTACTTTTACCTCAATTCCTCGCAAATGGTAGCTGTGGTAGATGAGTATAGCAATGATGATATGCAGTCAGAAAATCCCCAAAAAGTTCCTGATTCTTACTCAGATATGTTAGGTGATTGTTTAGTTGAAAAAACTGAAAAATTAGCGGCTAATATGTCACGTGAAAAACTAGGACTATTGTTGAGTTGTCATTTAGCAGAATTGCATAATGGACAAATTTCTATTCAAGGTTCACCAGAATCAGGATATCGTTATGTATTATCTTTGCCATTAAAATTTGCAACTGCGTCAACAGTCGTGAGTGAGATATAGCTGGAGAAAGAGAATCAGAAATAGGTTAAATGCAGTACAATTAAATGCGGGTAAATACTGTATTTACAGCGATCGCAATTTTACCCATAGCTCGTTCACTTTCACTATACTGATGAGCAGCAATTAATTCTTGTAATGGATATGTGCGATCAACTACAGTCCGCATTTTACCTGTTTCAATTAACTTTTGCAAATACAGCAAATCCTGGCTATTAGGTCTTTCTAAGACAAATTTTACCTTTTGTCCCGGAAAAACCGCCGTTAAAATAATCTGCAAAATTACATCTGGGGTAGGTAAAGTAGAAATAAAAACCCCATTGGGCTTTAAAACCTTTCTGCATTCAGAAAATTCTCTTTTAGCAACTACATCAAAAATGATATCGTACTGCACATTACCTTCTGTAAAATCCTGTATAGTATAGTCAATAACTAAATCTGCATTCAGAGACTTCACCAAATCCAAATTTTTAGCACTGCAAACACCAGTCACCTCAGCCCCCAAAGCCTTAGCAATTTGCACAGCAAAAACGCCCACACCGCCCGAAGCCCCATTAATCAATACCGATTGACCTGATTTGAGATTACCCAAGTCTCGCAGGGCTTGAAGAGCCGTTAGCGCCGCTAAAGGAACAGTTGCGGCTTCTTCATAAGTCAGATTTGTGGGTTTGGGAGCAGCTAAATTTTCGGGAACAACTGCAAATTCGGCATAAGCACCACCAGGAAAGTTAGTGCTGCCATAAATAGCATCACCTACCTGAAAGCGCGTTACTTGCGAACCAACTTCCACCACCTCCCCAGCCACATCAAAACCCAAAATCAGCGGAAATTTGTTTCCTGTTAATATACTCAACATCCCTTTGCGGGTTTTCCAATCAATGGGATTAACACTACTAGCATGAACTTTGACAAGTAATTGCTCAGGCTTAATTTTTGGTTGTTCCACCTCTTCATATTGCAAAACTTCAGGAGAGCCATAACGATGGATAACAACAGCTTTCATCACATTTTCCCTAATTCGATTTGTTCGTCATAGTTATAGTGTAATGATAATTGAAAGTTCATGGTTAACAAAATTATCAATAATCATCAAGAAATAATGATAAAACAATTAAATCTTTTGAAAATGATCTGCATTAAGATAGATGTTTTTTCAATGCTACATTCCTGATATAGTCAGGATCTAGCTATGTTTTGTATCATGAAAAATAGAAAAATTAAGAAAAGATAAATTGCATTTTTATGCGAAAAATAAATGATAGGTTGTATACAGAATTGAATTTCGCACGTATCTGGAGTAATCAGGTTGATTCTACTCCAGTTTTTTACCCTTAAATCCCTGACAAACCAGAGTTTTCAGGAGAATTTGCGGGAAACTTGAGTACAGTTGAATATTAGAAAAACCCGATGAAAATATAGCTCAAATCCTGACAGGTATTGAGTTTTAGATGAGTACAAAGAAATCCTGAACCCCTCACTATAAATACTAGTACCCCTCACTATAAATACTCGTACCCCTACCCAAAAAAAGTTTTTTTAATTTTTTTATGGTTGCAATACAAGGATTTTAGAATTTGAGTACAAAACTAATAAATCCAATAAGTTCTATCCCAGATAAACCCAGCAACGGCTAAAGAACGGACTGCTATAAATCATTTATCGCCAATCACTTAACGCTCCTTAACAAAGTTAGCAGCCAAAAGTGAGTGGAGGGATGAGATAGCACCATGTCCAAGTAAATTGAAGTTACGGCTGTATACAGCTTATTCAATTTCCAGACATTGGCAGTAGTAACAGCATCTCCCACAGTGGCCCTCTAGTCCACCGAACTTGCGAAATTCAATGACACTACCTGCTATAGACATTCTCACCTCCGAAAATCAGGATATCATTATCAGCCCGGCTACATCTGCTGCTTGTGGTTGCGACAGCAGCACAACTCCAGAAATGGATGAAAAACTCATAGAACGCATTTCTAAACACCCTTGTTATAGTGAAGAGGCTCATCATCACTATGCACGGATGCACGTTGCTGTTGCTCCAGCTTGCAATATTCAATGTAACTATTGTAACCGCAAGTATGACTGCGCTAACGAAAGTCGTCCTGGAGTAGTGAGTGAACTGCTCACACCGGAAGAAGCTGCACATAAAGTGTTAGTAATTGCCGGAAAAATTCCCCAAATGACTGTATTAGGAGTTGCTGGTCCTGGTGATCCTTTGGCTAATCCAGAAAAAACTTTTCGGACTTTTGAATTAATTGCAGACAAAGCACCAGATATTAAATTGTGCTTATCAACTAACGGTTTGATGCTCACCGAATATATCGATCGCATCAAACAATTAAATATAGATCACGTTACTATCACCCTTAATACCATTGACCCCGAAATAGGCGCACAAATCTATTCTTGGGTTCACTATAAACGCAAACGTTATAGAGGGGTTGAAGGAGCAAAAATTCTTCTAGAAAAGCAGTTAGAAGGATTGCAAGCTCTCAAAGAAGCTGATATCTTATGCAAAGTTAATTCCGTGATGATTCCTGGAGTTAATGATCAACATTTGGTAGAAGTTAACAAGGCTATTCGTGAAAGAGGAGCATTCTTACACAACATCATGCCGCTGATTTCTGCACCAGAACATGGTACTCATTTTGGTTTAACTGGTCAACGTGGACCAACAGGAAAAGAACTGAAAGAAGTCCAAGACAATTGCTCTGGTAACATGAAAATGATGCGCCACTGTCGCCAGTGTCGAGCCGATGCGGTAGGATTATTAGGAGAAGATCGTAGCCAAGAATTTACTAAAGATAAATTCATGGAAATGGCTCCAGAATATAACTTTGAAACCCGTCAAGAAGTTCACGAAGGTATTGAGAAATTTAGAGAAGAAATTAAGGCAGCCAAAGACAAAGCTAAAGCCAATTCTGTAGAGAATAATGATGGTAAATCTCTACAAAACAAACCTAAAATCCTAGTTGCAGTAGCGACAAAAGGCGGTGGATTAGTTAACCAACACTTCGGACACGCCAAAGAATTTCAAATTTATGAAGTTGATGGTAATGAAGTGCGCTTTATCAGTCATCGGAAGATTGATCAATACTGTCAAGGTGGTTACAGCGAAGAAGCTACCGCAGACAATATAATGAAAGCGATCGCAGATTGTAAAGCAGTCTTAGTATCGAAAATAGGCAATTGTCCCAAAGAAAAATTAGAAGCAGCAGGAATCCAAACTGTTGAAGCCTACGACGTAATTGAAAAGGTTGCTTTAGAATTTTACGAGGAATATGTTAAGGCTAATGGGTAAAAGGTAATTGGTAATGGGTAATATTTTCCAATCACCAATCACCAATTACCTGTTACCAATTCACCAATTCACACCAAGGTAAATAATCATGGCTTACAAAATTACTAGCCAGTGTATTTCCTGCAAGTTGTGTTTATCTGTTTGTCCTACCGGTGCAATTAAAGAAGGTGACGGTAATTACTGGATTGACTCTAAACTTTGCACAAACTGCGCTGGTAGTATTCACACTGTACCTCAATGTAAAGCCAGTTGTCCTACTGCTAATGGTTGCGTTAAACAACCTAGTGATTATTGGGAAAGTTGGTTTGCTAATTACAACCGTGTCTTAGCAAAGTTAACAAAAAAACAAGACTACTGGGAAAATTGGTATAACTCTTATTCTCAGAAGTTCTCCGAACAGTTGCAAAAGCATCAAGGACAAGTAGTTATATAGGTGACAGGGGACAGGTGACAGGTGACAGTTAATAGGAAATAGGAAAGATAAATATTCTCCCCTGCCCCTCTGCCCCTCTGCTCCCCTGCTCCCCTGCCCCTCTCCCCCTGACTCCTTCTTTACCACTTTATACTTTTATAGAGAAAACCATGCAAAATAATTGCATCTATCTTGATAATAATGCCACCACTAAAATAGATCCTCAAGTTGTAGAGGCAATGATGCCTTATTTGACGGACTACTATGCCAATCCTTCTAGTATGCACAGTTTTGGTGGACAACTTGGTAAAGCTGTAAAAACAGCCAGAGAACAAGTTGCTGCTTTACTTGGAGCAGAAGAATCAGAAATTATTTTTACCAGTTGCGGAACTGAAGGTGATAATGCTGCTATTCATGCTGCATTATTAGCTCAACCCGAAAAACGTCACATCATCACTTCCCAAGTAGAACATCCAGCAGTTTTAAATGTCTGCAAACAATTAGAATCTAAAGGTTATCAAGTTACCTATTTGTCAGTAAATGCTAAGGGACAAATGGATTTGAACGAGTTAGAAGCTTCTCTAACTGGTAACACTGCATTGGTGACAATGATGTATGCCAATAATGAAACCGGCACTATTTTTCCAATTGAAGAAATTGGTGCTATGGTTAAAGAATATGGAGCAATCTTCCACGTTGATGCAGTGCAAGCGGTAGGCAAAATACCCTTGAATATGAAGACCAGCACCATAGATATGTTAACTATATCTGGTCACAAAATTCATGCTCCTAAAGGTATTGGTGCTTTGTATGTTAGACGTGGAGTTCGATTCCGTCCTTTATTAGTTGGTGGACACCAAGAACGGGGACGCAGAGCAGGTACAGAGAACGTTCCCGGAATTATTGCTTTGGGCAAAGCTGCGGAATTGGAAAAGCTACATATAGAACAGGCAACTACTAAAGAAAGAAAGTTGCGTGATTATTTGGAACAAACTCTTCTGGCTAAAATTTCCGATTGTGAAGTAAATGGTGATATCAAAAATAGATTGCCAAATACTACAAATATCGGTTTCAAATATATTGAAGGTGAAGCAATTTTGCTCTCTTTAAATAAGTACGGTATTTGTGCTTCTTCTGGTTCTGCTTGTACTTCTGGTTCTCTTGAACCTTCTCATGTTTTACGAGCTATGGGTTTACCCTACACGACTTTACATGGTTCAATTCGCTTCAGTCTTTCTCGCTACACAACAGAAGCGGAAATTGATCAAGTAATAGCTGTAATGCCGGAAATTGTTGACCGTCTCCGGGCTTTATCTCCCTTCAAAAATGATAATGCCGATTGGTTACAACAACAGTCAGTAGTCGTAGGGGCGAAGCATTCGGAAAATAGCCTTAGATAAAAATTGATAATTAGTCGCCCGAATGCTTCGCCCGTACAGTGGTCAGTAGTAAATAAAAATTGACTGCTGACCAATCGAAAATTACGAATTGCCAATCTAACATCCAAAATCTAAAATCCAAAATCCAAAATCAATTATGTGGGACTACACTGATAAAGTATTAGAGTTATTTTACGATCCTAAAAACCAGGGTGCAATTGAAGAAACTGGCGAAGCTGGTGTGAAACTGGCAACTGGTGAAGTCGGAAGTATTGCTTGTGGTGATGCTTTAAGATTACATTTAAAAGTGGAAGTTGCATCTGATAAGATTCTTGATGCTCGTTTTCAAACTTTTGGTTGTACAAGTGCGATCGCTTCTTCCAGTGCTTTAACTGAAATGGTTAAAGGTTTGACTTTAGATGAAGCTTTGCAAGTTACAAATAAGGAAATCGCTGATTATTTAGGTGGTTTACCTGAAGCAAAAATGCACTGTTCAGTCATGGGTCAAGAAGCTTTAGAAGCTGCTATATTTAATTATAGAGGTATTCCTTTAGCTGTCCATAATGACGATGATGAAGGTGTCCTAATTTGTAGCTGTTTTGGGATCACAGATACTAAAATTAGAAAGGCTGTTGCTCAAAATAATCTCTTCAGTGCAGAGCAGGTAACAAATTATGTAAAAGCTGGTGGCGGATGCGGTTCTTGTTTAACGAAGATTGATGATATAATAAGAGAAGTAAAGCAGGAAGCCGCCAAACAAAATCTCAACAGCTACGGCGCGAAACCTACTACAGAAATTCCTAGTTCAGGGCAACAAAGACCATTAACTACAGTTCAAAAAATTGCCCTGATTCAAAAAGTATTAGATGAAGAAGTCCGACCCGTTTTAATCGCCGACGGGGGAGATGTAGAACTTTATGATGTAGAAGGCGATAAAGTTAAAGTAATTCTCCAAGGTGCTTGCGGTTCATGTTCTAGCAGCACTGCAACTTTAAAGATTGCGATTGAAGCGAGATTACGCGATCGCATCAGCAAAGAAATCATCGTCGAAGCAGTTTAGAAAACAATTGACAATTGATAATTGACAATTGACAACTGACAAACAATTCTCACAACCTCATAAATACAATGCACTCAACACTGATTCTATGTTTGGTAGAGCGATCGCCTCCGGCGGGACATAAACCCCTCCATAGCGACGTTCTACAAACGCTCACTGCCGTAGAACTTGGCCGTGAGAACCAAAAGACAAACCAACCAATTCTAGGAAACACGAACAATGACTGAAGAAAAAATTAGACAGATAGCTTTCTACGGCAAGGGCGGTATCGGTAAATCTACCACTTCTCAAAATACCCTTGCAGCTATGGCTGAAATGGGTCAACGCATCATGATCGTAGGTTGCGACCCTAAAGCTGACTCTACCCGTTTGATGCTTCACTCCAAGGCTCAAACCACCGTATTGCACTTGGCTGCTGAAAGAGGTGCTGTTGAAGATTTAGAACTTCATGAAGTAATGCTCAAAGGTTTCCGCGACGTTAAATGCGTGGAATCTGGTGGTCCAGAACCCGGTGTTGGTTGTGCTGGTCGTGGTATTATCACCGCTATTAACTTCCTAGAAGAAAACGGTGCTTACACAGACTTAGATTTCGTATCTTACGACGTATTAGGTGACGTTGTATGTGGTGGTTTTGCTATGCCTATCCGTGAAGATTAAGCTATTTTGTCTAGGGTTTTTGTTAATACTATTGGTTGGAAACTTTTATTTTTTATGCCCTATTTTTGCCCTGGTAATTTTTGGGAAAATGGGGTTTTTGTTTTGTTTTTATTCTTTTATTTACCCTATTTTATCCCTACTGTCAAGAGATATACATGATTTTTGATAAGTCTGTTACCTCACGCAGAGACGCAGAGAGAAAAATATTAAATTTTTATACTTTTGCAAGCCAAGTAATAATATCAAAATTATTCTGTATAATATGCTAATATTACGTCACTTTTAATTATATGTCTAGTCTTAATCTCAAACCAACTCACAAACCTATTAAGCAATATTACGAAGAGTTAGAAAATTTTAAAAAATTGGGTGTGGTTCATGAAACTGCGGTAAAAGCTGCTTTTCAAAAGTTGCTTGAGTCTTGCTGTCAACAGTTTAAATGGACTCTTGTCCAAGAGTATGCTATTAAAAGACCGAAAAAACAACCGCTTCGTGTTGATGGGGCTTTAGTTGATGATTTTAACTTGCCTCGTGCTTATTGGGAAGCTAAGGATAGTAAGGACAATTTAAAGAAAGAAGTACAGAAAAAGTTAGCTGTTAATTATCCTAAAGATAACATTATTTTCCAACAACCGGAAAGGGCGATTCTTTACCAAGACGGTAAACTGGTAATGGATGAAGATATTACTAAACCACAAAATTTAGTGGATGTTGTGCGGCAGTTTTTTGAATATCGTCCTCCAGCTATTGAACAATGGGAAAAAGCGGCTGATGAGTTTGGATTTCGGGTTAAGGAACACGCTACAGCTTTATTACAATTAATTCGAGAACAGGGTAAGAAAAATAAAAAGTTTATTGATGCTTTTGCCGATTTTTTACAACTTTGTCGTCAGTCAATTAATCCCAATCTTTCAGAAGCAGCAGTTGAGGAAATGTTAATTCAACATTTATTGACTGAGCGCATTTTTAGAAGTGTGTTTAATAATCCTGATTTTGCTCAACGGAATATTATTGCGGTAGAAATTGAAAAAGTAATTAATGCTTTAACCTCTAAATCTTTTAGTCGTATTCATTTTTTAAGTAGTTTAGATCGGTTTTATGGTGCAATTGAAGAAACCGCCGCAACCATTGATGATTTTTCTCAAAAACAGCATTTTTTGAATACTATTTATGAGCGGTTTTTTCAAGGTTTTTCTGTAAAGGTTGCGGATACTCATGGAATTGTTTATACTCCTCAACCCATTGTTAATTTTATGGTGAAAAGTATTGAGGATATTTTACAAAGAGAGTTTGGTAAGTCGTTAGTTGATAAAGGTGTACATATTCTTGATCCGTTTGTGGGAACAGGTAATTTTATTATTCGGGTAATGCGAGAAATTGCAGAAATTCAAAAATCAGCTTTACCTTATAAATATGAACATGAATTACATTGTAATGAGGTGATGTTGTTGCCTTATTATATTGCTTCGATGAATATTGAACATGAGTATTTTGAGCAAGCAGGAGAATATAAATCTTTTGAAGGTATTTGTTATGTAGATACTTTTGAGTTAGCTGAGAGTCAGCAATTATCCCTTTTTGTTCCTGAAAATACAGCCAGACTTGAAAAACAGAAACAAACTAAAATTTTTATAATTTTAGGAAATCCACCATATAATGCCAATCAAGTTAACGAAAATGATAATAATAAGAACCGTAAATATAAGATTTTAGACAAGAGAATTTCAGAAACATACTCTAAAGATTCAAAAGCCTCTAGCACTAATAAGCTAAATGATCCTTATGTAAAAGCTATAAGATTGGCATCTGATCGTATAGAAGATGAGGGTATTATAGCATTTGTAACTAACAATGGGTTTCTAGATCAAATTTCCTTTGATGGTGTAAGAAAACATTTATCAAAAGATTTTTCAAGAATCTACATTCTAAATTTGCATGGAGATATTAGGAAGGATTCTATGAGAGATGGAATCCCTTTAGGTGAAGAACATACTGTCTTTGGATTAGCTGCAATGGTAGGTATTTCAATTAATATATTTATTAAGAAAAAGAATACTGAATCTGAACCTATTAAAATTTTTTACTCTGAGGTTGATTTTAGGGCTACCAGAAAAGAAAAATTTTCAATAATTGAAAATGCTATTTCAATAGTTGGTATTTCTTGGGAGGAAATTAAGCCCGATAGTAAATACACATGGCTAACCAAAGAGCTTAAAGCTGATTATGATAATTTTTTACCGATGGGTAATAAAGAGACAAAATCTCAATCTTTAAATCCTTCCGCAATTTTTTCAATTTACAGCTTAGGCATCAATAGCAATAGAGATAATTGGGTTTACAATTATCAAATTGATGATTTAAGCAAAAATATAGATATTTTTATTGAAACTTATAACCAACAAGTTTTTAAATGGAGTAGAAGAGGACAATCAGACAAAGATATAGACTCATTTGTTTTGTATGATGATCAAAAAATTAAATGGAGTAGTAGATTAAAGGAATTATTAAAGGCTGGTGTATCTACCGAATTTGATTCATCAAAAATTAGAACATCTTTGTATAGACCTTTTAGTCGTCAATATCTTTATTTTGATGCTGTTTTGAACCATAGAAGAGGTCAGCTTCCTAAAATATTTCCAATACCTTTAGTGGAAGCAGAAAATTATGTTATATGTGTTGTAAATGAAGCTCAAATTCCATTTTCTGCACAAATAATTAACTGTATTCCCTGTCTCCATTATGGTGGTAGACAAACTCAATCTTTTCCCTTTTACACCTACGACGAAGACGGAACAAACCGCCAAGAAAACATTACAGATTGGGCATTAGAAAAATATCGCAACCATTACCAAGATAACACAATTAACAAATGGGATATTTTCTACTATATATACTCCGTTCTTCATCATCCCCACTACCGGGAACGCTACGCAGCAAACCTAAAACGAGAACTTCCCCGCATTCCCTTTGCACCAGAATTTCATCCTTTTGCAGAAGCCGGAAAACGACTAGCAGAAATTCATGTTAACTATGAAAAACAGCCAGAATATCGCCTTAAACATTTAGAAAATAAAGACTTACCCATTGATTGGCGTGTGGAAAAAATGCGCCTTTCTAAAGATAAAACCCAAATCAAATATAACGACTTTCTCACCTTAACAGGTATACCCTCAGAAGTATTTGAATATCGCTTAGGCAACCGTTCCGCATTAGATTGGATAATAGACCAATATCAAGTTAGCACAGATAAACGTAGCGGAATTACAAATGATCCAAATCGTCTTGATGATGAAGAATATATTGTGAGGTTAATTAAACAGATAATTACTGTGAGTTTAGAAACGCTGGAAATTGTTAATAATTTACCAGATTTGGGTTTACTGCAAGACTGATATCAAGATTATCGCATTTCCGATGTTGTGGTTTGAGAGCGATACTTGCGGTGAGGTTTGCGATAGCGAAGCGCTCCGTAGGAATCGCATTTCCGGTGTTGTGGAGAGAGCTATTGCTATAATTATGTAGGATGGATAAATTATAATATTTTATGGACTACCACAAAATTATCACCATTGAACCTGGTAAACGTAGCGGCAAACCTTGTATTCGAGGAATGCGAATAACCGTATATGATATTTTAGAATATCTTGCAGGTGGTATGACAGAAGCCGAAATTCTCGAAGATTTTTCTGAACTTACTTCAGAAGATATTAAAGCTTGTCTTGCTTTCGCTGCTGACCGTGAGAAAAAGTTATTTGTGGCATCCCTGTGAAACTTTAGCTAATTCTTCAGGAGTTACTTGAAAAGGTGAAACATGATAACGATTGAGAGCTTCTAAAAATTCGTGACGGCTAACTCCTGCGATTTCCGAACCCTTAGATTGGGAAACCATACCAACTTCATACCATTTGACAGCAGCAGCTAAACGCATTTCCCTAACAAACGTTTCTGGGTTACTACGAAGTGCAGAAAAAACATCATTGGGAAGTTCAATGTTAATGTTTATGTCCATAGCATTAATTATGTTGATTGATTTTTATTAGCTTAACATTAATTGAGTAATTGCTGATAAACTGGAATATAGGGATTTATGATAAATATATGACAGAAAATCGAGCTTACGTTCAAAATCTAGCCCAGCAATATATTGAAGCGGGTAAACCAAAAGAATGGTTTGAACAACTTTACTCTCAAGCTAATAATGATAGTAAAGCTATTCCTTGGGCAGATATGAAACCCAATCATAACCTAGTACAATGGTTAGATGATCATCATATTCAAGGTCAGGGAAAAACAGCATTAACAATTGGTTGTGGTTTGGGAGATGACGCAGAAGAATTATCTCAACGTGGTTTTAAAGTCACAGGTTTTGATATCTCATCCTCAGCTATAGAATGGTGTAAAAATAGATTTCGTAATTCTACTGTTGAGTATAGAGTTGCTGATTTGTTAAATCCTCCTATCCAATGGAATCAAACTTTTGATTTTGTCTTAGAATCATATACACTGCAAGCATTACCACATACATTAAGTTCACAAGCCATTTCTTTAATAGCAGATTTTCTTGCTCCTGATGGTATATTACTTGTAATTTGTCGTGGTAGAAATATAGAAGATCAACTGGAAAAAGTACCTTATCCATTGACTAAAGATCAAGTAATGAAATTTGTAGATGCAGGTTTATCATTAGTAGATTTTGAAGATTATTTAGATCAAGAAAGAGGATCTGTAGTTAGAAGATTTAGAGCAACATTTAAGAAATAGGTAGGTTGGGTTAAGCAACAGCGCAACCCAACAGATATTTTCAGTTATGGTGGGTTAAATAGTATCTGGATCAATATTTAACTCCCTTAATTTTGCTGCTAAACGTTGAGATTTTTCCGCTTCCATTTCCGCACTTTCTTCGGGTGTCGGAACTAAAGTTCCCTCTGGTGTAAAATATCTTAATAAACCCTGAAAAATCCCTAAATATAATCCTAATTCTTCACTCCATAAATGTCCTTTTTCATTAAGTTCTACAGGTTGATATTTACCATGTATTAAATAAAAACCTGCAAACTCTAATGTATAAGGATCAAACAAAAAATATTCAGGTGTGCGGAAAATATCTTGATAAAGTTCTTTTTTAGTTCCTCTATCAGTTTTAGCTGTAGTTGGTGAAAGAATTTCTATAATCAGGTTAGGATATTTGCCATTTTCTTCCCACACAACCCAACTTTTTCTAGTTTTTCGTTCTGTTCCTAAAACTACGAAAAAATCTGGACCTCTAAAATATTCTGATTTCTTTTGATTAGGACTATAATAAATACTCAGGTTTCCGACAGCATAAAAATCAGTTCTCTCTTTCCATAACCATTTGAGAGATTTTATTAAGAGCATTATTTGTTCGAGATGCAGTTCTGTTTCCACTGGAGGTTCATCACTATATAGGTCACTGAGTGGAAAAATTATCTCTTCAGATATATCTTCCAATATGTTGGGTTGTGCTTCTAGTGCTTGAGTAATCATCATGATATGATACCAAGTAATTTTATTGATTATAGCATTAATTATTATTTTGGGTTTTGATGTTGGGTTGCGCTGTTGCTTAACCCAACCTACAGATTATAATTTTAATTAATCATTTTCATCAACTCTTGATTTCCTATCTGTAACCTCAATCTTTCATTCTCAATTCTCAACCTCTCATTTTCTTGTTCCAATCTGATCACTATATCTTGCAAATCTTCAACTTTTGATTTTTTCTTAATCGCTTCCTCAATTGCAACCTTACGATTTTCCAAACTAAACCACTTTTGATAAATGGATGTGTGCATATTCACAGAATGACCCAAATTATCAGCAGCAGCTTTAATTGGAATTCCCATTAAATGCGCTCTAATTGCCCAACCATGCCGTAAATCATAAGGTTGAAAAGGAATTCCCACAAATCTAAACCATCTATCTGTACCATGTCGCGCAGAGTTGATTTCTCTACTCGTAACTTTATCTTTGATTTTCGCTTTTAATAAATTAATTGCTTCTGTATCCATTTTTAAATTAAAAGTTTCCACCCAACGGGGATATAATGGTAAAGCTTCCCTTTGTCCTGTTTTACATTCTTCATTAACTCGCCATGTATTCATGGTATTATCTGATGATAACCACCAATTTAAATCAGGATTAACAAAAATTTCAATTGGTCTTAATCCATAAGTCGCTAACATCCCATATACCCATCTCCACAATTTCCAATTATTTCTATCTTCTCTAGTTATCAACTTACTAGAACGATTAATAGCATAATTTTCAAACTTGAGATATTCCTGTTCTATCTCTGCGTCAGTGGGTATATCCCGTTTGCGTTGAGAAATAGCCTTGATTTTTAAATTACTTAATTCTGGAACTTCTACACCAGAACATTTACACAACACCCGAATTACCTTAATTAATTCATTTTTCACACTATCCGATGACGTGCAGAATTTTACAGCATCAATAAAATTAGCATTTATAGCTAATTTATCTTTTGGTAAATGTGTTTTAGCAATATAGAAATAACTATTAAAAGTATTGTTACTTTTGAGAGTACGTTTTCTGGTTTGAAAATAGTTTTGCTCAAAGTCAGAAACCAACTCTCCGATTGTGAGAAACTTAGCTTTAAATCTAGTTTTGCCTAAATATTTATCAGTCCATGAAAACTGTTTTCTAGCAATCAATTTTCCTAATTCATTAGCTTCCTCTTCCGCCGTATTTAAACCATCAAAACTAAATGGTATCCCCAAAGAAATATCATATTGTTTAGTGCCGATACCGTTTTTATCAACATCACCTGGTTTAATAGGTAGAGTAGTTCTCAACTGTAATGAATTTCCAGACTTTCTCACAGAAACACTCACCCTAGCGGCTCTTAGTCTAGCATTAATTGCTTTTAATTCTGTTGTTAATTTTGCCGTTAAGTGATTTTCTTGATTTTCTACTGCTTGCATTCTACCTAAATATCCCCCGTCCGTGATAGCTGTTTGGTGAAAATCGGCAAATGCTTCCTGTGTTCTGTCCATACCCTAGATTTACCCTAATAAAAAAACTGTTTACCCTAGACAATGATTGCGACAAACATTGTAGAAAATAAACATTTTCCGGCTATAAAAATCATGTTATTACTCTTTCCCGTGAAGGTAAAGCACAAGAAATCTACATCGTTACCTCTGGTGAAATGATGGCGATGTACGCTGCAAACAACATCGCTCGTGGTGTACTTAAATATGCTCACTCCGGTGGAGTTCGTTTAGGTGGTTTGATCTGTAACAGCCGTAACACAGACCGAGAAATCGAATTAATCGAAACCTTGGCTGCACGTTTGAACACCCAAATGATTCACTATGTTCCTCGCGATAACATAGTTCAACACGCTGAGTTACGTCGGATGACAGTTAACGAGTATGCACCTGATAGCAAACAAGCTAACGAATACCGCGAACTAGCGAAGAAAATCGTTAACAACAAAAACCTCACCATTCCTACACCTATCGAAATGGAAGAGTTGGAAGAATTGTTGATTGAATTCGGTATTCTCGAAAGCGAAGAAAACGCTGCAAAAATGCTGGCTAAATAGGCATAATTCGCTACGAAGAAAGAATTTTCTAGCACCAGGAAAAAGGCAGAGAGCAGCACATCAAAAGCTCTCACCTTTAACCAAAATTCCCTTCATTCGCAAAGGGGACATCAAGTCCCCATCCCTAACCCGTTCCTTAGGAGCAAGAGAGACAGAACATGACTCCTCCAGATGACAAGAAGATTGTTGAACAAAGAAAAGAACTAGTTAAAGAAGTTCTGAAAGCTTACCCCGAAAAAGCTGCTAAAAAGCGCGAGAAGCATTTAAATGTATATGAAGAAGGTAAGGCTGATTGTGGTGTTAAATCTAACATCAAATCCTTACCTGGTGTAATGACCGCTCGTGGTTGTGCTTACGCAGGTTCTAAGGGTGTGGTTTGGGGTCCTATCAAGGACATGATCCACATCAGCCACGGTCCTGTAGGTTGCGGTTACTGGTCTTGGTCTGGTCGTCGTAACTACTACTTAGGTACAACAGGTATTGATACCTTTGGTACTATGCACTTCACCTCCGACTTCCAAGAACGCGACATCGTTTTTGGTGGAGACAAGAAACTCACCAAGTTAATTGAAGAATTAGATGTATTATTCCCCTTGAATCGTGGGGTTTCTATTCAATCTGAATGTCCTATCGGTCTAATTGGGGATGACATCGAAGCAGTAGCTAGAAACACCTCCAAAAAAATTGGTAAGCCAGTTATTCCCGTCCGTTGCGAAGGTTTCCGTGGTGTGTCTCAGTCTTTAGGACACCACATCGCTAACGACATGATTCGTGACTGGGTATTCCCCAGAGCAGATCAAGCTAAGAAAGACGGAACATTGAAGTTTGAAGGAACTCCTTATGATGTAGCCATCATTGGTGACTACAACATCGGTGGTGACGCTTGGGCCAGCCGGATCTTATTAGAAGAAATCGGTTTGCGCGTTGTTGCTCAATGGTCTGGTGATGGTACAATCAACGAAATGTTGATGACCCCCAACGTGAAGATGAACCTCATCCACTGTTACCGCTCGATGAACTACATCAGCCGTCACATGGAAGAAGCTTATGGTATACCCTGGTTAGAATATAATTTCTTCGGTCCTACCAAGATTGCTGCATCTTTACGTGAAATTGCTTCCAAGTTTGACGCGAAGATCCAAGCAAATGCTGAAAAAGTAATTGCTAAGTACCAACCTACCATGGATGCGATCGTTTCTAAATATCGCCCCCGTTTGGAAGGTAAGACTGTAGCAATGATGGTTGGTGGTCTACGTCCTCGTCACGTTGTTCCCGCTTTCCAAGATTTAGGAATGAAGATGATTGGTACTGGTTATGAGTTCGCTCATAATGACGACTACAAACGTACTACCAACTACATCGAAAACGGAACTATCGTTTATGACGACGTTACCGCTTACGAATTTGAAGAATTCATCAAAGCATTGAAGCCAGACTTAGTTGCTTCTGGTGTGAAAGAGAAGTATGTCTTCCAAAAGATGGGTCTTCCTTTCCGTCAAATGCACTCTTGGGATTACTCCGAACTTGATTATGTTGGTGGAAAGGTGCGTTAATTTGAGGTTTTTTGGTTGGGGAATTAAGAGAATTTGATTTTTAGACTAAATGTAATTTATTATGTTTGATAATAACATTGTTTGTGGATAACTGCAAGTAGTAAAAGTCTGATTTTGTCTGAGTTTGAGATGGTTATTAAGTTTTGATGTTTGGTGATTTGGTTAAATTTGATAACTTTTTGTAGGTTGGTTTTATAGACTAAATAGTATGGTGTACGTTAAATTTTTAGTAACCGTTCAGAGGGTGTAAAGAAAAC
Source organism: Anabaena sp. UHCC 0204 (assembly GCF_009711975.1). GTDB lineage: Bacteria > Cyanobacteriota > Cyanobacteriia > Cyanobacteriales > Nostocaceae > Dolichospermum. Next base: position 16,274 of record NZ_VIKW01000031.1, on the reverse strand, counting down.
GAAAAACAACCCCCAAAATCAAGCAATAAAATTAAGCAGCTTTCAACAAGTCAGAATCATCAGAACAAGTAGCATTTTCTGGAAGCAAAGAAGGTACAGTTGTAGAGCCACGAGCCGCAACAACAGCTTGAGTCATAAACTCCAAAACATTGCGCTTTTGGGACTTGAGAGTGGGAGCATTTCAAGTTTGTTAGAACAGATGAACTAGCAGACAGGGGTGAAAATCAGCGAAAATAAAGGAAGAAATCAAGGGAGCATCTCAATCATGGAACCAGCTAATCAGAAAAAACTCCAGGAGCATCTCAAAGCCATAGCCGGAATTCTATATCAAGAAGCAAAAACTGAAGAATTAGAGAGTTTAGCAGGAATTGAAAGAACAATTCTTAGCAGACTTTAGAATATATTACGCCAGAATTAGGGGTTTTTTTCTCAAAGAAGCAACAGGAACTTCATCGGGAAGAGTAAGAATAATAAAAAGCATTCTTGGAGAATTGCCAGTCAGTGAAAAACAAGCACGAAAGTTAAAACTAGAAAACAATCAAAAAATAAGTCCTTATTTAGAGCAATGTTGCTTGAGAGCAAGTGCAGGGGAAACGCATCTTATCAATAAGGGCAATTCAATCTCATATAATGACCAAAATATTCGCATTAACGACCACTTATTGACAATATTTTAGTCCATCACTATGACCCTGAAAAATCAATCAAACGATAAATTAGGATTTCTTGGTTTATACATTAAAACGGTATTTTGTCAATAAAATTTAGATGCGTTTCCCCTGTTATAGGAGGCGATCGCTACCAATTAATCACAGGCAAAGTGTTTATTTTTGCAAATTCTTGATCAGCAGTCACTAAACTTGCTGAATTTTGGATTGTTATTGCGGCAATCACCGCATCAGGTAATTTTAACCGATATTGCTGACGAATTTCGATAATCTTCTCAACTAATAAGGCATCGCTCGCTGTCAAACCAACAATTTCCACTTGCTCAATAAATTGTTGAAACAGTTGAATATCGCTTTCCGTTAGCCCAGAAAACACTAAAAATTCAATCTGGCTAATAATCGAAATTCCAATCCAATTAGCATTTTGAAGTAACTGAATAAGTTGGGTATTTCCTTGCAAAAGCGCGATGATTGCATTCGTATCTAGTACATAGCGATTACCATTCATCTCGTAATGTCCTTTGCATCAATACTGCATCTCCTTGCCAATTTAACCGTCCTACCAAATGAGAAAAATCATACTTCAGATTTTGATCTTTAGATGCAACAACTGGATTAATTACCAGCACAATATTTACTTGTCCCGGATTAAGTTGTGTGGGAATGTCAAGGTGCAAATGACCTGACGAATCCACTGTTGTTGTTAGTTGAAGAACTTCCATTTTTATTTCAACAATTAAGTACCAATTTTATTTTAGCGCGATCGCGTCACAATAATCATAAATGATTAATAATACATAAAATCCTGGATATCCTGATTCTGACAATTAATGCTACAATAAACAAATAATTACTTGGTATCATATCATGATGATTACTCAAGCACTGGAATTACAAACTAACACCTTAGAAGATATATCAGAGGATATCATTTTTCCCCCCAGTGACCTATATAGTGATGAACCTCCCGTGGAAACAGAACTGCATTTACGTCAAATTATTCTCCTTTTCAAATGTTTAGAATGGTTATGGAAAGAGAGAACTGATTTTTATGCTGTCGGAAACCTGAGTATTTACTATAGTCCTCATCAAAAGAAATCAGAAGATGTTAGAGGTCCAGATTTTTTCGTAGTTTTAGGAACAGAACGAAAAACTAGAAAAAGTTGGGTAGTGTGGGAAGAAAATGGCAAATATCCTCATGTCATTGTCGAAATTCTTTCACCAACTACAGCTAAAACTGATAGAGAAACTAAAAAACTACTTTATCAAGATACTTTCCGTACACCTGATTATTTTTGGTTTGATCCTTATACATTAGAATTTGCAGGATTTAATTTAATCAGTGGCAAATATCAACCCTTAAAACCTAACGAAAAAGGATATTTATGGAGTGAAGAATTGGGTTTATATTTAGGAATTCATGAGGGTTTGTTAAGATATTTTACATCATCAGGAGTTTTAGTTCCTACACCGGAACAAAGCGCAGAGATGGAAGCAACAAGAGCAGAAATTGAAGCTAAAAGAGCAGCAATGGAAGCAGAAAGAGCGAAAATATCAAATGAAAAATCTCAAAGGTTAGCCGCAAAATTAAGAGAGTTGAATATTGATCCAGATACAATTTAATGAAATATAAAATCAAATTGTGTTTGGTTTAATTACGCCAACTTTGTATATTAGGAGAAAATTTTATGCAAGTAATGACAATCAAAGATGTAGAACAAGTCCAAACTGCTTTTAGTGAAGCCGGCTTAGATTATGATGTTGAGTTAACAAACGGGAGAATTTCTATTGTGGGTCCATCAGATATTGTATCTAGTGAAGTTGGTATTCTTTTTAGCCGACTATTAGCTAATTGGGTTTATCCCCGTCGTTTAGGAAGAGTATTTGATTCTGCTGGTGGTTTTATTTTACCTGATAGCAATCTCACCGCACCAGATGTTTCTTTTGTTCGGGCTGCACGTCTGCGTCAAAGTCCCCGTTATTTTGGTGAACTTGTACCAGATTTAGTAGTAGAAATTAAATCTCAAAGTGATAGAATTAAACCTTTAGTTACTAAAATTCTCAACTTTATAAACTTAGGTGCTGTGATTGGAATTTTAATTGATCCTGATGAGGAGACTGTAACAGTTTATCGTCATCAAGGTGAACCAACTGTTTTAATCAATGGCGATATTTTAACTTTACCTGAACTTTTTCCAGGTTGGGAATTAGCTGTTTCTGAATTATGGCCTCCTATTTTTACTGAAGAAGAAACTCAAGGTTAGTTGGTTTGATCGGATTAGTTTTTATGTGGAGTTCTTTCATGAGAAACAGGGAATTTTGCCTGAAGATATGTGCGGAGAAAATCTCCGCACCAATTTTTCTGTTTATTCGTGAATTGTAACTTTGATCATTTTAACTGGAGTTTTTGGGCGATCGCCTTGTCCCGTTGGAGTCGTTTCAATGGCTTTCAATACATCCATGCCTTCAGTAACTCGACCAAAAACAGGATGCTTGGATTGACCGGCTGTAAACCAATCTAAATAGGAGTTGTGGACAGTGTTGATGAAAAACTGGCAACTTCCACTATTAGGGGCCCCCGTATTAGCCATAGACAGAGTTCCTGGTTCATTGGAAATTTTCCCGTCTTCAGGATGCTCATCTTGAATGCACCCATCAGGACTATTACCCGTTCCCGCACGAGGAGAGCTAGGATCTTTACTGTGAGGACAACCAAATTGCACCATGAAGTTTTTAATCACACGGTGGAAATGGAGACCATCATAAAAGCCACTTTTAGCCAATTTGATGAAATTTCCAGCCGTTATGGGCATAACATCGGTGAATAGCTCAAGAGTAATAGTACCAAGGGAAGTTTCCAGAGTTGCGGTGGGATTTGCCATGAATATTGAATTACTAATCTGTGCAATGGGTTATTTTGTCGCTTCTAGTTTACCCAAAATATTGAACATAATGTTGACTAACATCCACAACTTTTCAAACTAACAATTTCTACTTGTGATAAAAAACTCAAGATCAGGTTGTTTTCTCGGCATTTTAATCTGGGAAAGCTAAACCAGTTCTCGGATCTCTGATATATAATCCCAGTGTCAAACTCCGCATCACTTCATCCCAAACAGGTATTAATTGTTCTGCTTGATCTGCCCAATAATCAAAGGTAATTAAACATTGAATATTAGAACCTAAACCCACGCAAGTCCGAGAAAAAGCTTCCCTTGGTTCTGCTTGAGTATCAATAAATTTAATTTCACACCACATAATTCTGGCAGTTTGTCGCTTGACGGTAATCACTTCTCCTCTTTCAATCACATCACGGCTATCATTTTCCATGATTTTTTTTAAAGTAGATTTGAGAGGAAATAGAGTCCAATCATTAGCTGGTAAATGATTGTAAGATACCTCTAAACAACAATCATCATCAGGTGGTTTCTTATCCATGAACTTAAATGATTTTTCCTGTGGTTCAGATATCCAACCGCGAGGAACATTGAAACGTACAGCCCCTCTACCTGCGACAAAAATATTATATTCTGGGGGAGATTCCCAATGATGATCTGGTTTTAATTCCAGAGTTTCTTTAATCCACTTAAACTTGGTTTTTTTACGTTTTGTCATAATCGTAATAAGTCACTAAATTTGATTTTACAGTAATATTTATTTGCTAGAATATGTTAATTGTATTGTGGTGATTCAGTTTCCAATCCAACACCATCATAAAGCATTTCTATCGGAAATTCAAATTCGATACTTGATAAAGTGATGATGTCTCCAGCAGTGTAGGGATAATAAAGCCACATTCTTCCTTCTCCTCGACAATAACGTTCAACGGATATTTTTTCAGAATCAATTAAGATGTATTCTTGTAAACTGGGCATTGTTAGATAATATCTGAATTTTTCACCTCTATCTTTACTGCTTGTACCAGGAGAAAGAACTTCAACAATTAATTTGGGATTTTGAATAAATTTACGGGCGTTGAGGTCTTCAGGGTGACAACTGACGATAATATCAGGATAGAAGTATGGACTTTTAGGGGTTACTTGTACTTTCACATCTGATACATTGACTCGACAACCTCTAGGACGCAGATGAGAGTATAGAGGTCTGTAAAGATTGAGAGCAATATCATTATGGGGAATTGTACCACCAGTCATGGCAAAGACTTCGCCGTTTATGTATTCATAGCGAATATCTTGGTCAAGTTCCCATTGGAGATATTCCTCAATGGTCATTTTTTGCGGTTGTTGGGGAATGGCTATCATATCAGGATTTTTTTAAGTTTGTTTTGATTATAGCAACTACAATTACAACTATTTTCAGGTTATTAAAGTATATTTTAATAAAAGTTATAGAGTGAAAAATGCTACAATTAAATATTCATCTACTGTAGTGCATAAATTTTAACGCCGTTATCTCAATTTTTAAACAGCATTAACAGACTGAAAAAATGAAACATTTTAGGACAAATCAAAATAGCAAATTGGCTGTTTGTCTATCTAGTTGTGTAATCTTCATCTGTTTTTTTCCGTTTTGCTTGTATGTATCTGTTTGGTTTGCCTTTGCCATTGGACCGACGAATTGTACTTTACCAAATAGGTGTTCACAGTTGGAAATAAATACCAAAAGCATTCTGTCATTACTTGTTTTATTGGGGGTAGGATTTGCAGTTCCCATAATAGTTGCAAGTTCTGTTGGAAAAGGTTTTCGTCGCTAAATTAGTTCCGTTTAGTGTCTCGTCTCACAGCAGAGATATTTTAGAATAAGATCGAGGGAAATTCGTAATTCTAGAAGACTTTAGATTATATTCTGGATGAGTTAACATGGCGTAGAAGAGCTAAACAAACTCTTGACTAAACACCAATTTTCAAATATAGTTCTTTTCAATCTGAATTATATGAAAGTTTCATCATGACTGTACAAATAGCCGGAAAATATAGCTTTGTTTCCCAAGAAAACTTCGAGGACTACTTGAAGGCTGAAAATGTTGGGATGATAACGCGAACGGTGTTGGCAAAAACCACGCCAGACATGATTGTGGAGATTGACGGCGACAACTTTACCATCACCACCGTCACCAATCTAAAGACTATCAAGATTAGTTTTACCTTGGGAAAAGAGTATGATTGTGACCCAGGAACGAACAAAGTTGACAAATACATCACTACTTTGGAAGGGGGTGACACCTTGGTGACTAAGAAGGTTGAGGATACCTCTTCTACGTCTTCCACAAAGTTTACTAGCGATCAAATGATCATGACTATGACAACGAACGAAGTCACTGCAACGAGAACATTCAAGAGAGCTTAAACAAATAGGGCTTGATATTTGGCGTTGCTGATAGCCATATTGAATATGAAATGCCAAAATTACGTTTTTTGTACTTTTTGACGAAACTAATTCATATTGCGACTTAGCAACGCCTGCTGTTCATATTTCGCGATCGCACTCAACTCTATAATATTCCTCATTCAGATAAAATAATTGCAGCTAATCGTTCCTCAACTTCACAGATATAATCTGTCAAACCCGTATCAACTCCTCTTTCTCGTAAATGTTTTAAACTTGTATCTTCCCAACACTGCTTTTCCCGTTCCATATTTCCTGTAAGTTGTTCAACAACTACTTTTACATTTCTGATTCGTTCAGGTTCTTTCTCAGAAGTAGCACGTAATCTATGAGACTCTATGCAAGGATCAAAACTCAATTTATTTTTGATTTCTTCGAGAATTTGTTCCTCTTGTTGATTAGATGAAATAAACCCATTTAAAACCCATGCTTCACGTTTTGGATCAGCCGCACCAATGATAATTTCTAATTTCGGCGTTTTATTAATATGTGCTGAACGTGCTTGCTCAATTCCTTCTTTACGTTCCGGTTGATTATCTAAATCACGGATAAAAATAACAGCTTTAATATGTCGTGTTTTTTGCAAAAAACGTACTAAATTAAGAATCTTGATAGATGCTGCTCCATCAGCTTCTAAAGATACACCCTTACTATAATGACCTAAATATCTGGGTTCATTATATTTTAGTTGTTTTTTTGCATCATCAATAATTTTTCTAATGTCTCTCCAACAAGAAAATTCTGTCCCTTCCTCTAAACCAGTCCACTGAAAACAATGTTGCAGAATATCATTATCTAACCAATCGAATTTTTCCTGCAAAACTCGCTCGGCTAATTTAGTCGCTATTCTGGCATCTGCACCACTTTCAACTATGACAATAAACTCAGTCACTGACTTCTCCTTCTACCACCCAATCTTCACCTTCAGCATCCCAAAATTCACCAGTCGTTAAGGTTTCTTTTGCCCATTCTACATCAGGATGTTCATCCAAACGTTTAGCAATTGTAAAACCTGATTTACTGTTATTTAATATGTGGACTTGAGAAGGAGTAAGTGCATCAATAATATAAGGGGAATGAGTAGAAAAAATAATTTGCAGGTTAGGATTTTCGGCAATTATTTCTTTAAAAACAGTCATTAACTCACGTTGTGCTTTAGGATGAAGTCCCTGTTCTACATCATCTAATAAAACTAAATTAGGTTGATTAGGATTCATTAGTACAGTTAATAATCCTAAAGTTAACATTGTTCCTTCGCTAATTGCATGGGCTGGAATACGTTCACCTGTATTCATATTTAATATAATTTCTTGTCCTATCATTTCTTGATTTTCTTCATAGGAAATAGATTTACCATCTACTTCGATTAAACGTTTGCGAATGACTGGAACTTTTGCTCGTTTGATGCCAACTTTGCGTACATTTGGAACAATTTGACTCAATTTTTCTTCTATTAATTGAAATTGATCTGGAGCTTCATCACGCAAAAAATCTAAAGTGGGTGCTAATCCTGAACCATCGAACTCAATTCTCGGTGTAACTTCATCACTGTAAGTTGCTTTGGCAAGGTTGCTGGCAATTAATTTTAAATAGATAGTATTTTTTAAAGATTGAGGAATCTTGGATATATCTCTAAAACGTGGATCTTGATCCCAATTATATTGATGTCCATCTATACTTAATATTATGCTGGAATTGTAATTATAAATTTTTTCCTCTTCAATACTGTAGAAAAATTTCCACTTTTTCTTAAAATTATCTTGCCAATAACCACTCGCAGTTATAGACATTCTTTTTTCACCCATTGTTGTAATAAATTGAGGTGAATTTTCATTTTCAAATATTTGTGTAGATAATGAATGAGTAAGCATACTTAAACTATACAAAGCTTGTAAAACCGTTGTTTTACCAGCACTGTTTTTTCCTACAATTCCATGTAATCGGGAATTGTCAAAATTGAGTTCTGTAGATTTATGGCTTTTGAAATTATGAAGTATTAGTTTTTCTAGCATATTTTTATCTATATCTATGGATAAAGAGTTTTAGTAATGGGCATGGTTTTGAGTAGCAACAGCAGCGTTAATATAACTGAATATGTCGTCAAGTTCCCCCATCGCCTCTAATTCTATTGCTTCCTCTGGAGTGAGGGTATTTAATTTGTTTTTATCAAGGAGTTCTTGCATCCGTTCCCCTAGCTTATCGGTAAATTTGAATAGCATGAGGTTGTTGATATGCTTGATGCAGATTCCTTCAGGTAATAATTGGGATGGTTTAACGAGTGTATTTGTCATTGGTGGATTATCTTTAGTTTTCTTGATTTTATCATTGGAAAATCTTTAAAGTTTAGCCATTGTGCTTTTGTTCGTCCGCTTCTAGTAGTTGAGCAAGTTGATGTGCGGCTGCATGGGAATTAAGCGGTGATAAAATAGAATAGGTTGCTCCCTGTTCTAATGATGGTTCTTCATCCCTAGATAATTCGGAAACTAGAAACTGCATTACTTTTAGTTTGTCTGCACGATTTAGATTTCGCAGAGTGGGAAATAGTTTTATAGCGTTCATAATTGTTATGGTGGGGATTAGACTTTAATTGTTATCATCCGTCACTTGGGATTTGAGAGAGTGCGATAGCGAAACACTCCGTAGGAATCGCTATTTAGAATTGATGAAAATTCGAGCGTCTAATGAACAATTGCAACTAAGGCTACAGGAATTGCTACAAAATAACTTGACTCCTCATCAAGAAAACTATCACCACCCATAATCAAAGAATCCTGCACCCATTGAGAAATTGCCTTTCCTACTGATTTAGCCTGTTCAATTTCTTCTAATGATAGAGAGACTGCACCTTGAGTAATTTCTTTTTCTAAGAATGTAATCATTTCATGTACTTCATTAGCAGAAGCACCATCAGGATTCATAGGTTGACTAAAATCAGTAGTAGTAAAACAATAATAAGTCAGATACTTAGCTGAATCTGATGATTTACTTTTTTCCAGTTCTCGTAATGGATGAGTTGCAAATAGCAAGTAAGAACAATCTTGACAATTAGGAAAATTTTGGTACAAGTTGTATGCCGAAACAGCTAAAAAATCTGCTTGTTTTTGTCTAGCAAGAGATTGAGTTAAACTTCCTATTAGATCGGCTCCAATCATAGGCTTATGTTGTTTTATACCTGCATCAGTTTCTGTTAAAAGCCACGGTAGCAACCCTGCTAATTTATTGAGATTTTTTTCTTGGCTAAAAAGACCAAATTCTGGATCAAAGTTAAATTTAGATTTGTTATCTCTACCTTGCCAAATTACCAGAACTTCAGAAGTTGCTGATTCCATTTCTGTTTTCTCTTCCCCAAAAACAGGACGTTGCCACTCTTTAGCCTCAAAAGCTAGTTTATGTCTGTAAGGATCATATTCAGTAACATTTAAATCATGCCAAACTTTCAGGCGTTTGAGTAGCTTATATCGATCAAGCACCCATTGAAGTTTTAGTTGCTCTTGCTCATTTAATTTACGGAGTTCTTTCTCCATTAGATTGCTATGTTCCTGGGCTTTTTTCAAAATTTCGTCTACATTACCCTTATCATTAGCTTCATCAACTGCATTAATAATCTTTTCCTCCTGCTTATTATCAAGTTGCCCTAAAATTTTAAGCTGCATCCGGTGATCTGTTACTCCTGCTTTGATTAGACGGTCTAATAAAGCAGTATCTCTTTTTTCAGCTAGTGTACCTTCTAAAATCAAGTAATAAGCAGTAACGTCGGAAATTTGTCCTAAGCGAGCAACCCTCCCATTACGTTGCATTAAAATGGCAGGATCAGGACTGATATCCCAATGCACAACTTTATTTGCTACTTGAAAATCTAATCCTTCATCCGCAGCAGAAGTGGCTACAAGGATACGGTAATTTTTGTTGCGATCATAAAATTTCTTGACTACTTCCTTACGCTCATCAGAACTCATTCCACCAGTGAGGGCAAGACTTTGTTTTGGGAAAGTTGCCGTAATAATAGCAGTAGTTTGTAGGACTTCAGTAAAGACTAGAAACCGAGAATCTGGGTGTTCTTCAAGCATAGCTCTTAGCCAGTTCAGCTTGGCATTTTCCACACTTGTACCTGATGCCAATAAATTTAATGCTAATTCTGATACTTCTAATATTTCCTCTATTGTTGCTTCCAAGTCTGGATCGTCGTCGTTATCATTTTTGCGCTTGATATTATCTAGTATGGTTTTCTGAAATTCGTAAATTCGAGGTATACTACCTTCTCCTAAATGTTTAGACCCAAAAGAAAAGTTACTGTCAGACGGAAAAAGAATCTCTTTAGCATATTCTATGTCTCTATCCTCATCAAATTTTGCTAGGCATTTGGAAATCTCCCGAATTAACCTTCTCAATTGTTTTGTATCATCTGATATATCTCCTTTATACATTTTTTCGTTTTGCCATTTAGGATGATGACGGACAGACCAACGAAATAACCAACAAGCACCAGCTAAAGAACTACTTGTCAAACGAGTTTCAAGATGTGCAGTAGCAAAACCTCCAAAACTATCATTATGATCTCGATAAATTCTCTGTACAGTTTTTTTGATTTTCTCTAATGTTGATAGATATTCTTCATTAGTTTTTTCAAGAGTTGGTGATCCTTCCCGGTGTGGACGAACTATGTTTAATTTAGGAAATAATCGCTTATCTAACCAATTACGAATCTCATCCTGTTGTCGCCAAATCACTGTTACAGGTGAATCATCTTTTGATATTGCTGCTAAAAGCTCATTTTTGCCAATATCTTTAGCATAGCCATTTGTCAATGCTGTTTGGTGTGTCAGTAATCGCAATAAATTTGTAAATTGATTAGCAGAACGAAAGGGTGTAGCACTCATTAGAATTACTAACTCTGGTGGTTCAGAGTCTTTCCAGAATTTACCTGCAATCATTTGATAGGCAGCTTTATATGCTTGTGTTGTATAAGTTGCCGATTCTACAGACTGACCATTTAAATCATCATTGCTGGAACAGTGATGACACTCATCAATAATGATGATATTTGGCTTAATTCCTACTGGTAATTGCTTTTTACTTTTATCTTCAAGATATAGTCTAGCTGCGTGCATACTAGCAATACGAATACCTTTCTGGCTAATAGAATCACCATAATCTCTAAAAGAATCTACAACACTAATAATGCTGTCATCACCAGAATCTTTAATTACACTACGCAATTTTTCTTTAACATCTTCTGTCAAACCGCCAGATGTTAAATAAAGACAACGAAAATCCTCTTTTTGAGTAATTAGCTTATCTCTTAAAATTAAAGCTACTTCAATAGTTTTGCCTAAGCCTACTTCGTCAGCAATCAAAATGCGTTTGATACGAGATTCCTTAGTTTTGACATACTGCTGTAATGCTAGTTGATGAGGAAAAGGATCTTTGTCACTAGCAGTAATTCGCCCAGAATAAATATTTGCTAATAGCTCTAATGCACCAAGCCTCAAAACTGTTTTAATATGATGATCAGGCTTTAATTCATTTTGCTCAAGAACACTTTCACCTGGATAGTAAGCGCGTTTTTCTTTAAGACGTAAAAATAATTCGGGAAATTTTTCCTTGATCATTCCCCTTCGACGTAAGTTTTTGAAACGAATACCCCGCCCATCTATGACGCTGTTTTCACTGTCCGTTGTTTCAATTGCATAGGCTATATGAGTGTAGGCGTTGCGATCTCCGCTATCAGGATCAGCCCAAACAATATCTGCGTGATTACCGTTTTCAGATGGAATTTCAAAGAGCCTATATGTCATATCTGTATCCTCAGAAGATTTTGATAATCGTTAACTTGCTAATCATGAATCTTAGCAATATGTTTAACTAAATACCTACATGGAAATTACTTATTATACAAAACTTTTATATACAAGAAGGTCTAAAAATATACATACATCATAAAGTTTAATATATTAAAATATACTTTTAATACTGTACACTTTCTATTTTTTGATAAAATTATATGTTGTAATATTCAATTTAATCCAATATTTAAACTCTTATTCAAAAACTATGACATTATGCTAATAATCATGTAAAATAATATTATTCTTAGCTACTTAACACTAGGTTTATAAAAAGGAAAAACCGTTATGGAAAAGCGAATAACTATTCATCCAGATATTTGCAATGGCAGACCTGTTATTACTAACACTCGAATTTCTGTACAAACAATTATAGAATTTTTAGGTGCAGGTGATTCTATCGAGGAAGTTCTAGAAGAATACCCATCTTTAGAACGAGAAGACATTTATGCTTGCATCCAATTTGCGGCAAAATTGATGGGGAATCATTACGAAGTGAGAAAAATTGCATGAATGGGTTTTTATTTGATGAAAATCTCCCCACTAAAATCCAATTTACTCCATCTTTACCCGTAATTCATGTTTCTATTTTAGGTAATAGTCCGAGTGATACCCAAATCTGGGAGTATGCAAAGGAAAAAGAATTGGTGATTGTTACTAAAGATGCAGATTTTTCAGATCGGTTGATGGTTGATTCTTCTCCACCTAAAATAGTGCATCTACGTTTTGGGAATATGCGAAAACGTGAATTTCACTCATTTCTAGCTAAAGTTTGGACAGAGATTGAAATGTTAGTCATTGATCACAAGCTAATTAATGTTTATTCGGATCAAATTGAAGCATTTAAATAGTGTTATGGTGCATTACTTAACTCCGTTTATAAACCATTTCCATCCTCAACTTCTCCACCTCAATCTTCAACCTTTCATTCTCCATTTTCAACCCTGTATTTTCATCCTTAATCAACTCCACCTCATTCCGTTTACTCAAAGCCTGATTAATTGCCAACTTCCGCATATCCAAAGAAAACCAACGTTGATAAGTTTTCGTATGAATCTGCACACTATGACCCAAATTATCCGCCGCAGCCTTAATCGGAACTCCCAAAATATGCGCTCTAATTGCCCAACCATGACGTAAATCATAAGGTTTAAAATTCAAACCGATTTTTCTAAACCACCAACTCACCCTTTGAATTAAAGCCGTGATTTCCGCATGATTATTCTGGTCTTTTTTACTAATTGCTATTGCCAACATTTCTAAATACTTCGGATTTCTCAAATCAAATTCATTAATCCATTCCTTATATAAAGGTAAAGCTTCCCTTTCACCAGTTTTACAATCTTTATCAACCTTCCAAGTTAAATCTGTATTTTCATCACTTAACCACCAATCAATATGAGGATTAACAAAAAGCTCACGGGGACGTAAACCAAAAACCGCCAACATTCCATAAGTCCAACGCCATAATTGCCAACTATCTTTGACATCTTGATTAACTTGCTTACCGCGATTATGCAGATATTCATCAAACTTGTAAAATCCAGTAACTATTTCCTTATCAGTAGGAACATTGCGAGAATTACTTTCAGGTACTTTAGAATAATTAGTTAAATTGATCTCAATTTTAAAAAGTTGACAAAAAACAGAAATAGCCCTCACAGCATTATATTTAGCCCATTCCTTATCTATTTTTTCAATCGCATGAATCAAAACTTCCCCAATTGCCAAATCATCAGCATTTGTATAACGCTTAATTCGAGAAAAATAATAGAAAAAAGTATGTTCACTTTTAGTAGTGCGTTTATGGGTTTTAAAATATTCCTCCTCAAACCTTCCCAATAACTCACCAATAGTTCGTAAATCCTTTTTAATTGCCTCATTTCCCAAATATTTATTATTCCAGACAAAAGTTTGCCTAGCAACTAACTTTCCTAATTCATAAGCTTCTTCTTCAGCCGTTTTCAGTCCATCAAAGTTAGCCGGAAGATTCAAAGTGATATTGTATTGTTTTCTTCCAGTACCCCTTGTGTCCTGATCTCCCGGTTTAATAGGTAAAGTTGCCCGTAATTGCAGACATCCATTGGATTCCCGAATTGTTACCCTAGTCTTCGCAGACTTCAAACGCAGATTTACCTGCTGTATTTCCCATAATAGCTGTTCCTTCATCCTTTGCGTCTTTGCTCCTCTGCGCCTTTGCGCGAAACTTAACTCTGAATCTTTCAGACTATATTTAGACAAAAAATAAAGGAGTTAACTGCAAACATAGTTTATCCCTGACATTGCTCACTGCAAACATAGCGGAGTTAAAAGCTATTAAACCAGCAAAATAAATACTCCGGTCCTTACCACGGTTACGACGGATTCGCAATCTTCGCTCGTGACATGGATTTGGCGCTCAACAGCCCAACATGGGGATTAATCGGCGCTCCCTGGAACAAAAAAGCTCAAAAAGCTAAAGCAAAGGCTAAGGCTTCCGTTTAGAGAACAGATAGGGGTAAAACCTGCCAGTACAGGGATAGTCTGGGGTTTGGCCCCAGGGGGGAGTTAGGAATTCAAGATTCAAAATTAAAAATTCTAAGTTTTGGATTTTGCATTTTGAATTTTGAGCTACATTTCGCACTCCCCACCACAAGATTACGGGCAGAAAAACCCACCAAAGGGAGCGGAAACACCGCCCCTAAGGCAAACACAATACACAGCTTGGAGATATAGAAATGCCTCAGAATCCAGACAAGATTCAGGATCACGTTGAGCTATTCCACCAGCCAGAATACCAACAACTGTTTGAAAACAAGAAACAGTTTGAAAACGCTCACACACCAGAAGAAGTCCAACGAGTTTCCGAATGGACAAAAAGCTGGGAATACCGGGAAAAGAACTTTGAACGTACAGCTTTAACCGTTAACCCCGCTAAAGGTTGTCAACCTTTAGGTGCTATGTTTGCGGCTGTAGGTTTTGAAGGTACTCTTCCCTTCGTTCAAGGTTCTCAAGGTTGTGTGGCTTACTTCCGTACCCACTTAACTCGTCACTACAAAGAACCATTCGCCGGCGTTTCTTCTTCCATGACAGAAGACGCTGCTGTGTTCGGTGGTTTGCAAAACATGATTGATGGCTTGGCTAACTCCTACAAGCTATACAGTCCTAAGATGATTGCTGTTTGCACCACCTGTATGGCAGAAGTTATCGGTGATGACTTACAGTCATTTATTGGTAACGCTAAAGAAGCTGGTTCAGTTCCTCAAGATTTACCAGTACCTTTTGCTCACACACCTAGCTTCGTTGGTTCTCACATCACTGGTTACGACAACATGATGAAGGGAATTCTGACTACCTTAACCGCAGGTAAGAAGAAAACCAAGAGCAACGGCAAAATCAACTTCATTCCTGGTTTTGATACCTACGTAGAAAACAACCGCGAAATTAAGCGAATTGCTTCTTTGATGGGTATTGACTACACCTTGTTGTCTGATAACAGCGATTATGTTGACTCACCTTGTGATGGTGAATACAATATGTATCCAGGTGGTACTAAGCTAGAAGATGCAGCAGATTCCATTAACGCTAATGCTACTATTGCTCTTCAAGCTTACTCCACAACCAAGACCCGTGAATACATCGCTAAAGACTGGAAGCAAGACGTTTCAGTTTCCCGTCCTTGGGGTATCAAGGGAACTGACGAGTTTTTGATGAAACTCAGCGAATTGACTGGTAAGGCTATTCCTGAAGAATTGGAAATTGAACGCGGTCGTGCAGTTGACGCAATGACTGACTCCCACGCTTGGGTTCACGGTAAGCGTTTCGCTATCTACGGTGATCCTGACTTAGTTTATAGCGTAGTTGGTTTCATGCTAGAAATGGGTGCTGAACCTGTACATATCTTGGTTCACAACACCAACGAAGTATTCGAGAAAGAATTGCAAGAATTGTTAGATTCTAGCGTCTTCGGTAAGTCCGCTAAAATCTGGGGTGGTAAAGACTTGTGGCATCTAAGATCATTGTTGTTCACAGAACCAGTAGACCTGTTAATTGGTAACTCCTACGGTAAATACCTGTGGCGCGATTGTGGTGTACCTTTGGTAAGAATTGGTTATCCTATCATGGATCGTCACCACTACCACCGTTATGCAACTGTTGGTTACAAAGGTATCATCAACCTGTTGAACTGGATTGTGAACACAGTATTTGAAGAAATTGACAACAACACCAATGTTGCTGGTAAGACCGATATTTCTTACGACTTAGTTCGTTAAGAATGTCTGTAAGGGTGGGATTTTCCCATCCTGGAGAATAAACAAAGGGGATTGGGACATAGGCAATTTACCTAAAATCCTATCCCCTATCTCCAGTTTCTAGCTTTTATTTTTATTCCTTTCATCTATTTGCAGGATGAATTACGTTATCTTCAATCAATACC
>NZ_VIKW01000030.1:45917-69885 GCF_009711975.1 Anabaena sp. UHCC 0204 | reverse complement strand
GGTATTGATGCTGCCGAAAGCCTTCTGAACAAAATTAATAGCAAATGTGCAAGGTTAGCAAAATTCCCTGGTATGGGACGTAGACGTGATGAATTAGCTGTTGATGTCCGCAGTTTTCCTGTTAATGATTATCTAATTTTTTATCGTCCCATTAAGGAAGGTATTGAAATTTTGCGTGTTGTTAGTGGTTATCAAGATTTAGAAGGGTTGTTTTTAACAGATGATGAGGATTAAATTGTCAGAAATGGCTAACGCCACGCTTCGCTATCAGGATATCCAGGATTTGAGGATTTACAGGATGTGATAGTTTAATTAATCAAGGACAAAATTATCGGCGTTTATCTGCGTTCAATAACTACCTCTTATACCTGAATTTTTAACAAATAGATACCACCTGACAATACTTAGGCTAAAATTGTTTAGAATAAAAGTCTATTTTTCCTGCATTAAATATTATGGCTAATCCTAAATCTGATAAAAAGGTTATCTACCAAGAATTTGGTAACGGTAGTTCCCCCGCACTGGAACGCGCTGTAGAACGGGGAATCCAAGACTTACCCCCTAATCAGCAAAATGTGCGAATCCAAGCTACTCGCGCGGGACGGAAGGGGAAAACTGTCACGGTTATTACTGGTTTTCAAACTACACCCGAAACCTTAGCTACTTTATTAAAACAGTTAAAAGCGCAATGTGGTACAGGTGGGACGGTGAAAGATAATGAAATTGAAGTTCAGGGAGACCATAAACAGAAGATTTTAGAGATTTTGGTTAAACTTGGTTACAAAGCCAAAATCAGCGGTGGTTAGAGAGTGCGGTTTACCGTATCTTTTCTGGAATCATCAGAACATTATTTGATGTTAATTCTAGAAATATGAAGCATTAACAGGAGAAGAACATGGATATGGATGTGGTAAGAATTATAGCAGCGATTTTTCTCCCACCTTTAGGAGTATTTTTACAGGTGGGTTTGGGTAAAGATTTTTGGATTAATTTACTTTTGACAATCTTTGGTTTTTATATTCTTGGTATTGTTCATGCAGTATGGATAATCGCCAAGAAGTAATTATTGCAGAGGGATAGGTGGTATTTTCGGCGGTGGTGAATGAAAGTATGAATTTTTCTCACGCAGAGGCGCAGAGGCGCAAAGAGTAAGAGTTTGAGAAATATAATTTTTGATTTTCATACTTCGGTTCAGCAACCCCGTATTTTCCTATCTCTCTATTTATCTAACTTCAAGAATCTCACAAATATCCAAAACATGAAAGTAAAGCATCCTATTAATTTTCATAAAGGTCTAACTTTTGCAATCGTTTTGGGACTAATGGTATTGTACCATAATTTTACTATTGGGGCTTGGGTTTATCTTTCCCTTCATGGTACTTATGGTTTTCTTTGGTTAACAAAAGATAGAATTTTTCCAGATAAACAATGGGAACAAGAAATTCCTACTTTGATGGGAATTATGACCTTTTTACTACTGTGTTTATATTGGGTAGCACCATTTATTCTCATTAGTAGTGGTACTATTCCACCTTTACCATTAGTAGCTGCGGCTATTTCTTTAAATATTTTGGGTGTATTTTTGCATTTTGCTAGTGATGCCCAAAAATACTATACACTCAAGTATAAGACTGGACTAATTACAGAAGGTTTTTTTGCTAGGTGCAGGAATACAAACTATTTGGGAGAAGTCTTGATTTATCTAGCATTTGCTATGTTAACTCAGCATTGGCTACCTTTCCTCATTCTGGGGTTATTTATAGCCATGATATTTGTTCCCAATATGCTGAAAAAAGATAAATCTCTATCTCGATATCCTGAGTTTGAGGAATATCAAGAAAATTCTGGGTTGCTGTTTCCTAAACTATTTATTTCTGGGAATCGGAATAAAGAAGAAAAAACAGCTTAAACCGAAATCCGTTTTCTAGGGAATGAATCAATAAATATATTCTTTTTACCTGTTTACCAAAGAGAGAGTTTTATGAACTACAAAGCAATGACATTGGCGGCTTTTTTGGGTATTTCTACACCTGCGATTATTGATGTGGTAATGACTCAACCTGCACTAGCACAGAGATACAATTATCCAGGGGGAACGTTTGCTGATAAGGATTGGGCAGTAAATTTGTCATTTAATAATAATGTCTATTACTATTCTGGCGAAAACCGCCGTAATCCTAATTCTTATATTACCTTGTCTGGTGCTGTGGCTTCAGGAACTAATGCCCGTCAAGTTTATACTTGGAATAATAATGGGTTGAAATATCAAATTACTTGGCGACCCAGTGATCCTAATTTTATTCGTTTAGAGGTTATTCAACCTAATGGTAAGGTGATTTTGAATCGGGTACTCAAAGCTATGAAAGATGAAGATTTTATCTCTCCATAAATTCAATCTTGGTTAAATATTGGTAATAGGTAATTGGTGAAAACTAATTACCTATTTATTCAACAAATTTACAGCAGATTGCTGATTAATGAGGTACAGAATCTAAGTTGAAACTTATACACAAAGCCAGTTTTAATCCTGACCCCTGCTGTATATAATTTATAATTATTGTCACCATTTTTTACTCATTTATAAAGTTGCTATTATACATACTTTATAAAAAGTCCCGTAAAGGACTACCACAATAAGAACAGCAACTATTTCTTTTTGAGATTTTTTCATAGTTCAATTGTTTTTTGCAATTATCACAAAAGCGAGTTTCTAGAATAGATTTTATAGCACTACTAAGAATTGAAAATGTGATAATACCTGCTATTAAAGCAGAATTATTGAGATCTAATCCTGTGCTAATTAGCGCAATCGAGAATATTCCTCCCCATAGAAAAGTACCTATAATTGTTGACCAAAGAAATACTTGACGTTTATGGTCTACATTATCACTTCGTCGAGATATTATTTCTACTATTATTCTATATACTACAAATATGGCTATCAATATCCAACCGTAATGAATTAAAAAAGTGAAATCAGGCCAAGAGTCTGAAATTACCATCGGTGCAGATATGGATGATGGAGAAGGTTTTGGCATAATACTACCTCAATAGATTTAAGATATAATAAAATATTTAACTTGTGCAAATTAACTGATATTTAGCATAACATACTGCAATATGCGTATTATATTTATCATCATATAGGGTTACTATTTGATTTTTGATAGCTTGCGTGGCGTAAGCCATACAAGCTGTAAACCGTAAACCTTATCGAATTAACGATTGAGTCTCAGTATAATGAACAAGAATCAAACCGGATTCCTATATCTATAGTCCGTTCTTAAATTTATAACAAAAAGCATCAAATATCTACCTGTGTGCTATAATTTTTCCAATCTGTGTTAACAGGAGAATCACAATGAGCTTAGTCATTTCCGAAGATATTGTCCAAGCCAGTGGATTATCAGAAAAAGAATTAGTTTTAGAATTAATTATTTTATTATTTCAAAGAAAAAAAATTAGTATCGGTAAAGCATCTCAACTGGCAAAAATGCCTTTACTGCAATTTCAGAATGAATTAGCTATGAGAAACATTAATATTCATTATGATGAAACTGATTTAGAAATAGACTTAAAAAACTTGGGAATCATCTAAAATTTATGATCATAGTTAGCAATACTTCACCTATTACTAATCTATCAGCTATAGGAAAAATCCAATTATTAGAACAACTTTATGGAGAAATTATCATATCATCAGCCGTTTTTCAAGAATTAACACAATGGGGAGATTCAATACCAGGAGCAAAAGAAGTCAAAACTTATGACTGGATTATTGTAAAACCTGTTAATAATGTTAGTTTAGTACAATCTTTAAAAAACAAATTGGATGAAGGAGAATCTTCGGTAATAGCTTTAGCATTAGAATTAAATGCAGATTGGTTAATTATAGATGAACAATTAGGCAGACAAACAGCAACAGAATATAACTTAAAGATAACAGGTATTTTAGGAATTTTAATTGAGGCAAAACGTCAGAAATTAATTCCATTAGTTAAACCTATTCTTGATGATTTAATCAATACAGCTAAATTTTGGGTTAATCCCTCTCTTTATAATCGTATTTTATCAATTGTTGGAGAATGATAATAGGTAACAGGTAAAAACCAATTACCCATTATCAATTACCCTTTACCTATTCGCCAAATATTGATACATTTCCCATCTTGCATTAACTTCCATTTGCGCTTGTTCTAGCAACAACTTCGCAACCTCCGGTTTACTCTTCGTCAACATCTTAAATCGGTTCTCTTGATACATTGACTTTTCCACCGATTCAGAAGGCGCTTTCATATCCAATTGTAAGGGATTTTTCCCCTGGGTTTGTAATGCCGGATTATAGCGATATAACAACCATCTTCCTGAGTCTACTAACGCCTTTTGCTGTTGTAAACCTTTGGTCATATCAATACCGTGAGCAATACAATGACTGTAGGCAATTATGATTGATGGACCATCAAAAGCTTCCGCTTCTAAAAATGCTTTGAGTGTATGTTCATCACGCGCACCTAACGCCACACTCGCCACATAAACATTACCATAAGTCATGGCCATTAAACCCAAATCTTTCTTTGGTGCTGGTTTTCCACCAGTTGCATATTTCGCAACTGCGGCTTTGGGAGTGGCTTTAGAAGATTGTCCACCTGTGTTAGAATAAACTTCTGTATCCATGACCAAAATGTTGACATTGCGGCCTGTGGAAATCACATGATCAATTCCACCAAAGTCTATATCATACGCCCAACCATCACCCCCAACTATCCACACACTTTTCTTAACTAAATAATCAGCGAGGGATTGGAGATTTTCGATTTTCGATTTTTGTAGAGACGTTCCTACATTGTCCAATATTTCAGCTAATTTATGTTTGAGAATGACAATTCTTTCTCGTTGTTCCCAAATATCAGCTTCGGTTTTTTGTTCGGCTTTGAGAATGGCATTCACTAAGTTATCGCCAATTTCACTACTTAATTGTGACAATAATTCTGCTGCAAATTCTGCTTGTTTGTCTATAGATAAACGATAACCAAAACCGAATTCGGCGTTATCTTCAAATAAACTATTAGACCATGCGGGACCTCTTCCGTCAGCGTTTTGACTCCAAGGAGTTGTGGGGAGATTTCCACCGTAAATGGAAGAACAACCGGTGGCGTTGGCAACGAGTGAGCGATCGCCAAATAATTGTGTTAATAATTTAAGGTAGGGTGTTTCTCCGCAACCAGCACAAGCACCGGAAAATTCAAACAATGGTTCTTGAAGTTGCTGTTGACGAATTTGATTTAATTTCAACTTTGTGCGATCGGGATTTGGTAAACTCAAAAAGAAGTTCCAATTTTCCCGTTCTTGTTCCCGCAACGGTAATTGCGGACTCATATTAATCGCTTTGAGGCTGGGTTCGGCTTTGTTTTTGGCAGGACAGATACTCACGCAAATTTCGCAGCCTGTACAGTCTTCTGGGGCTACCTGAATGGTGAATTTCTGGTTAGCAAAGTCCTTATCTTTGGCGTTAGTTGATTTGAAAGTGATCGGTGCGTTAACTAATTCACTAGCTTGATAAGCTTTTGCGCGAATAGCAGCGTGAGGACAAACCATCACACATTTACCACATTGAACGCAGACATCAGCCTCCCAAACGGGTATTTCTTCCGCAACGTTGCGTTTTTCCCATTTTGCAGTTCCACTGGGAAAAGTTCCGTCAGCAGGTAACGCACTCACAGGTAAATCATCACCTTCCCAGATCATGATTTTGCTAAGAACATTCTCGACAAATTTGGGTTTGGTAATTGGTAATTGGTGATTGGTGATTGGTAATTGGTAATTCTCCTTTTTGGGAATTTCGATTTCATGCAGATTTTCTAGGGTGTTATCTACAGCTTTTAAATTCATGTTGACAACTTCTGCACCTTTTTTACCATAGGTTTTTTCTATGGCTTGTTTGATTTTAGCGATCGCTTCTTTTTCTGTCAATACTCCCGCTAAAGCAAAGAAACACACCTGCATGATAGTGTTAATTCTGTGTCCCATGCCACTATTTTTCGCAACTTGACTAGCGTTAATAGTGTAAACTTTCAGGTTTTTGTCAATAATTTGCTGTTGGACTTTTTGTGGTAGATTTTCCCAAACTTTATCCGCATCATAAGGACTATTTAACAACAAAGTCGCCCCCGGTGCAGCAGCTTTTAAGATATCACTACTTTCAACAAAACCCCAATGGTGACAACCAATAAAATTAGCCTTGTCTATCAGGTAAGTTGAACGAATTTTGCCTGATCCAAAACGCAGGTGAGAAACTGTCATTGAACCGGATTTTTTGGAATCATAAACAAAGTAACCTTGGGCGTTATTTTCTGTACCTTCACCGATAATTTTGATAGAGTTCTTATTTGCGCCCACTGTACCATCTGAACCCAAACCATAGAACATTGCGCGAACTACATGATCTGGTTCTGTGGAGAAATTGGGGTCAAAATTCAAAGAAGTGAAACTGACATCATCATTAATCCCAATTGTGAAATGATTTTTGGGTTTAATTTGAGTGAGATTATCAAATATACTCTTCACCATTGCGGGAGTAAATTCTTTAGAAGAAAGTCCATATCTACCACCAACAATTTTCGGGAATGTAGTTTTTTTCCATCCTTCATAAATTGCTGTCACCACATCTAAATATAGTGGTTCTCCTGCACTTCCGGCTTCTTTAGTTCTATCTAAAACGGCAATAGATTTGACACTATTAGGTAATGCTTCTATAAATCTGGCAACATCAAAAGGACGGAAAAGCCGCACTTTGATAACTCCGACTTTTTCCCCTTGGTTGTTGAGATAATCTACAGTTTCATGGACAGTTTCACAACCAGAACCCATAATCACAATTACTCTTTCTGCATCTGGTGCGCCATGATATTCATAGAGTTTATAATATCTGCCTGTGCGATCGCCAAATTTATCCATAATCTTTTGGACAATATCAGCACAACCATCATAATAAGGGTTTGCACCTTCACGAGATTGAAAATAAACATCGGGGTTTTGGGCTGTTCCTCGTAATACTGGTTTATCTGGAGTTAAGCACCGTTGACGATGTGCTGATACCAAAGATTGGGGAATGAGAACTTGTAAATCGTCATCTGCTAATAACTCGACTTTCTGCACTTCATGGGATGTTCTAAACCCATCAAAAAAGTGCATAAATGGTACTCTTGTTTCTAAAGTTGCAGCATGAGAAATAAGAGCAAAATCATGACTTTCCTGCACAGACGCTGAACATAAAAAAGCGAAACCAGTCGCCCTAGCAGCCATGACATCACTATGATCACCGAAAATAGATAAAGCGTGTGTAGCTAAAGAACGGGCAGAAACATGAAGTACAAAACTTGTTAATTCTCCGGCAATTTTGTATAAATTAGGAATCATTAATAACAATCCCTGAGAAGCGGTGAAAGTTGTACTTAATGCCCCTGTTTGTAATGCCCCATGTACCGCAGCAGCAGCCCCTCCTTCGCTTTGCATTTGGGTGACACTAGGAACAGTACCCCAAAGATTAGGCTTATTTTCCGACATCCAAGCATCAGCCCATTCACCCATATTTGAAGAGGGGGTGATAGGATAAATAGCAATTACTTCATTTAATTTGTAAGCTACACGGGCAACGGCTTCATTACCATCAATAGTAGCATAAGATTTGTTCATGATTTTCCTTCTTTGTGTCTTTTGTGGTTGTTTAAACTGTATGCAGAGAACCGCAAAAGATAAGCATTGAAAATAGCTAAAGTCAGGAAGTTAAATTGTGATATTTTCTACAGTTTTATGAATTACAAAGTATTAATTATTTTGGCTTATAGCCAATCTTTTAGATATTATCATCTTTTTTTCTACCTATCTATTTTATATTAATAATGTACTCAAAAAAAATAATCCAGCATTTACAAGGATTTGATCTAATTTTTATGTTTAAAATAGGGTATAGGTGCGGGTAAATTATTAACTAAATTAAAAAAATTACCGAATATGAAAAGATTGATTTTGTTTAGGTGTAGAAAATGGACGTTGAGGTATTTGATTTCTTATTAAGAGTAAGGGAATACTCAGCAATCCAAAAACCATAACTGCTCCGGTCATAATTAACACTGGTAACCGTTTAGGTCTATAGTCACCTTGTTCAATTTGCCAGAAAATTTGATTGTATCTCCATGCTGCTAAAACAATAGTAATAATACCAAATATGACTAAAAAAATCCCCAAGTTTTCAGAGTTAATTAAGGGATTTACAATAGGTTCTTGTTGTGTAAAAGCAGCATTAATTTGACGTAAAAATATACCAAATCTAGAAATAGCAAAACCAAAGCTAATTAATGCAATAGAAG
Organism: Anabaena sp. UHCC 0204; assembly: GCF_009711975.1. Lineage (GTDB taxonomy): Bacteria > Cyanobacteriota > Cyanobacteriia > Cyanobacteriales > Nostocaceae > Dolichospermum. The sequence continues at coordinate 61,519 of NZ_VIKW01000030.1, read as the reverse complement.
TGCGTAACCAAGCTAAAAAAGTACGCTCGTTTGCTTGATGTTCTCGGATACGATCTATATTAGGCAATTTATTTCTCATAAAATAGAACAGTGATTTATATTCATTATAAAAATTTGTAAGTTGTAATTGAAAAAGATTTGTAGTACGTTACTTAATTTTATATTTTGATTTATAATGAACCCATTCTAACCGTATTTATATAGATACGTAAGTGCGTAAATCCATGGCGTCTATAACTAAACTTAAATTGCTTAACGCACCATTGGTTAAGTTTACAGTGTTTTATATTGGCTGCATTTGCTCCTCATCCTCCTCAATAACGGCAGGACTGACTACTCAAGGAATCTTAAAAGCTTGTGTGGAAAGGGTTTGACGGTGATTCTGATCAGCTTTTGGGACTATTGCGTGATCCTGTCAGACTCAATATAATAATTAATCAAATACGGTAAAAAAGGCTGCTTCTTTATCTCTACTTCAAATAAGTCTTCTCTATTTAAAGACATGGTGAAAATACGAATATGCCTATTGGAGATTTCTGACCCTGTGTGTATGATAAGAAACAAGAGGTCAAGAACAAATAAACAAACTACTTAACCACACAGGGGAAAATAAAATGATAAATAAACTTTCTTATATCTTAGGTTCAGCATTATTAGCAGGTGGAATCGCTTTTACCTCAATAGCAGCACCAGTATACGCTGCTAACAATAACAATAACAATAGCAATAGCAATAACAATAATAACAACAACAACAATAACAATAACAATAACAACAATAGCAATAACAATAACTCAACACCATCAGGCCAGTGCCTATTTAATAATTTAACTGCTGTTGGTGCTTCAGTAACAGATTGTAAAAATGTTGCAGGTAATGATAATGACTCCCTTGATTTGAATACAATGTTTGGCAGAAATTATACTTGGTCTTTTGTTGGTAAGGACGAGAGTACAACTACCGCAACAAATGGTTTTGATGGTTTTGCTGCGTTAAAAGAAGGAACTTGGAGTATCAGTCCAGAGCTAACCGGACCATTTGCTATTAGTGTCAAAGGTAGTAACGAGTATGCTGTGTATTTGTTTGAAAACCTCACCAAAGCCGTCACTGGTGGAACTTGGACTACATTGGGTCTAGGAAATTCTGGCGGAAACCCAGATCTATCTCATATATCCTTGTTTAAGACTAATATCTCTACCATTATTCCTCCCACACCTACCAAAGTTCCTGAACCTGCTTCTTTACTAGGTTTAGGTTTAGTAGCTAGTGGCATGGTAATGGTTCGTCGTCGTCGTAACCTTGCTAATTAATCATCCATATCTTAAATATTTGATAGTTTTCAGGCACGGTAAACTAAAACTAACAAGTCGTTACAGAATGATATCTGTCTTGGCTTATTGTTTTTTAACAACAAGCTTCTATTCAATTAGACAGAAGGGAAATAAATTTAAACTTTCCTTCAGAGAGAGGCAATCATCTGAAAATTAAAGCTAAATTTATACTTGAATGAGTCCACATTCCAATGTCTTTGATCATAGCCTCCAGTAATTTTATGAAGCTGGAGGCGATTTTTTGACACTTTTTTCTGCTAATAAACTAGAAGTAGCATTAACAATAATTTGTGACGAACCTGTGAAAAAGTCTCTTTGGATATTTTCGGGAATATCACTAGGTTGATGATAATGAGGACTGCGTAAATTAGCAGTATCAGTTACCAGCACAGCCCCTATGCCTTGATACCAAAACGGGGCATGATCACTTCGTAAAGTATCTGGTGTCAACAAACCCTTGAAAGGAATAGGCACTTTGAGAATTTTTGGTAGATTTTCACTAGAGTTTTGAAAAGCATTTAATAACTGTAAATTTTCTAAATCACCAACTACGGCTAAAAAATCTCCCTTGTCGCTGGGTGGAGTTACGGGTAAACCAGCAGGATATTGTTGACAGCCGGGAATGTAACAAGCATAACCAAGCATATCCATAATTATGACACCTTGGAGATTTTCTAAATGCGTTGGTTGGTTGACAAAAGCCTTACTCCCTAAAAGTCCTGTTTCTTCTTGGTCAAAAAAAGCTAATTGTAAAGTTTTCGGTGTGGGAACAGAACTAAAAAGTCTAGCAATTTCTAATACCACAGCTATACCAGTGGCGTTATCATCAGCACCAGGAGAGTCGGGAACAGTGTCATAATGGGCAGCAACAAGAATTGCCCCAGCGGTTTTGTCTGTTCCTAGTTTTTGAGTAAAAATATTTACACCGTTAGGAAATTTTTCTAGTTTGGGTTGCCAGCCAAATTTTCTCAGTTCATTTGTGATATATGTACGAGTAAGCGATCGCTCCCTTTTGGAATAACGTCGAAAATTCAACTTTTGAACATGAGCAAAAAGTTGATCACCATTAACCAATAGAGTATTATTGACATTTCGGGTTTCTAACTGGGGTTGAGACTGTGGTACAGGAATCTTTTTAACTATCGGCACAATCTCAGGTTGCTGCAAAAAACCGCCAATAGATAAAAAAACTATTATTCCCACCAGCACCCATAGCCATTTTTTTTGCATGATTTAACTCCACCTAGAAGAAATAAATATCTAAAACTACACCAAGTTTGACAGCTTGTCTTTTGACATGAACATCATGGTAGGAGATGAAAAATATATACTTTCCCAATTTCCATTTTCTAATTGCCAGTTCCCATAATTAATATGCTAGATTTATCACTCATTACACTTCTAGGGTTTCTGGGCAGTTTTGGGCATTGCTTTGGGATGTGTGGACCCCTAACAGTAGCTTTTTCTCTTTCTAACCAGCAGAAAAATCCGACTTGGCAACAACAATTAAAATTTCATACCTTACTAAACTTAGGGCGAATGTTAAGTTATGCCTTAGTTGGCGCTGGTATTGGCGCACTAGGTTCAGTATTAGTAGAAGGTGGACAACTTGCCGGAGTAGGTAGTGACTTGCGGCGGTGGATAGCCATAATTACAGGTATTATGTTGATTTGGTTTGGTATAGGCCAGATTAAACCAGATTTTCTACCACATATTCCCCTATTACATCCCATCTTAAAAGGGAACTTGCATAACCGTTTGAGTGCTGGCATGATGAAGTTATCTTCACAAACTCAATGGTGGACACCTGCTATTTTAGGCATGACTTGGGGATTAATGCCCTGTGGTTTTTTATATGCAGCGCAAATTAAAGCTGCGGCCACTGGGGATTTATGGCAAGGTGCAGCGACAATGTTAGCCTTTGGAATTGGAACACTACCCATCATGTTGGGTGTAGGTGTTTCTACGGCATTAATCAGTAAAGATAGGCGCAGTCAATTATTTCGCTTAGGTGGGTGGGTAACTCTGATTATTGGCGCTATTACCCTCTTGAGGACAGGAGATACGATGACAGATTATAGCGGTCACGCTGCCTTAATCTGTTTAATTCTTTCATTAATTGCCCGACCTGTGAATAATTTTTGGTCAGCACCTCTGCGTTACCGACGGGCTTTAGGAGTTGGGGCTTTTGTGCTATCGGGAGTACATACTATCCATAATATTGAACACTCCCTGGACTGGAATTTCACCGCTATTTTGTTTTTACCGTTAGAATTTCAATGGGGAATGAGTGCAGGGGGTATAGCATTGGTATTAATGACTCCTGCTGCTTGTACAAGTTTTGATTTTCTGCAAAAGTCGTTAGGTAAATATTGGCGACAAATCCATCTTCTGAGTGTACCAGCTTTATTATTGAGTACGATTCATGCGGTTTTGATTGGTTCTCATTACCTTGGTGCTTTAAAATTAACTTGGCAGAACCACTTCGCAGCCGTTTCGCTGGGTATAATTACCTTTGGTGTTTTGTTAGTACGTTCTCGGTATTTTTGGTTATATTTACATCTAGAAAAATTTTATGTTCCCCCCAATAAATCGCGGTAAATTGACTGTTTTTCCTCTCCACAACAGCAAAATTAAGTATCTATTATTAGTTTTATCTAGTTTGATAGTGACTACAAGTACACAAGTTTCCGCCCATACGGTGAAAATATCAGGAGACGTGGGTGGTACTGTCCACTTAGAACCTAATGATAATCCTCGGTCTGGGGAAGTTACTCAAGCTTGGTTTGCACTTACCCGTAGAGGTGGTCAGGTAATTCCTTTAAAAGACTGTAATTGTCGGTTGGCTATTTATGCTGAACCCCATGCAGCAGGAGAACCTGCATTACTTGAACCGCCATTAAAACCTATTCAGGCTGAACGGTATCAAGGCATACCAGGGGCAGAAATTACTTTTCCTAAACCAGGGGCTTATCAGTTAAAACTAAGTGGTAAACCTATCACTGGGACAAGTTTTCAACCTTTTGAGTTAAAGTTTGCTGTGACTGTAGCTACTGGAAAGACGATAGATATTCTTCAACCTGTATCAAATGTCAGTGAAAGTCAGCAAGGTACAACTACTGGGTTTGTGCAACCTTTGATTTGGTTGGGGATTTTACTCCTATCTGGCGGTATTGTGGTTTTTTTAGTCCAAAATATGAAGCCAAAATGAACTACTTCCAGGGATTTAGCATATTTTTTATGCTAAGTTTTGACTGAGCTTTAAACTGGTGCAAATGAGAGTTTCTTATCTGTTCCCTATTCCCTTTTTTTGTAATTTTAGGCACTGAAGAACCGAAATAAATTGAGTGATTAAAACCATACTTAACTTATGAGTGATAATATTAATTCTGCGGATTTCCCGAAATCAGATGAACCAAATAATAGCCAAGGATTAATTCTACAGCGCGGTGGTGAAGAATTAATGTTAGAAAAAGCGTTATATCGCTTTACTATCCGGCTTAATAAGAGCTTTTCGCGTGATCAATTATCAAAAATGCCTTGGGGTGTATGGCGGCGTAGTATACCTCAAGCCAAATTAGAACTATATACGGTTGATCCTGACCAGCTAGAAGCAAGAATGTCTCAACTCCGCACAGATCCCAATGTGGACTTTGTTAGTCATGTTTATAAACTTGACAACAATCCTGGGACATTTGTTTATTTAAGTGACCAAATTACAATCCAATTTGCTACTTGGGTAGATAATAATAAGATTAATACTATTGCCAATACATTTAATTTAGTTCAAGAGCAACCTGTTTTAGGTATACCAAATACTTTCGTTTTTCTGGTTAGTAAACAAGCCACACAAAACCCAATTAAAATTACCAATCAATTACAAACACTGCCAGAAGTTTTAGCTGCTGAACCAAATATTCTGATTCAACAAGAACCTCATTATAGACCTAAAGATTCCCTTTATCCTCAGCAATGGTATCTCAATCATGCTAGTAGTAGTAATCAATTGATAACTGGTTCTCATATTTCTGTAGAACAAGCTTGGGATACTACTCGTGGTGTGCGTTCTGTGGTGGTAGCTGTGGTAGATGATTCCTTTGATTTGCATCATCCGGATTTTCAAGGTATTGGTAAAATTGTTGCACCTAGAGATTTAAAAGACAATGACTTTTTACCCTTACCAGGAGAAAAAGAAACCAGTCACGGTACTGCTTGCGCGGGAATAGCTTTAGCGGAAGAAAATGGAGCGGGAATTGTGGGAGTTGCCCCTGGTTGTGCAATGATGCCAATTCGTACTACTGGTTTTTTAGATGATCGATCAATTGAGGATGTTTTTGATTGGGCTGTGGAAAAAGGAGCAAGTGTAATTTCTTGTAGTTGGGGAGCTTCGGCTGTTTATTTTCCTCTTTCTATCCGTCAAAAGGCGGCTATTAGTCGTGCTGCTACTAATGGCAGAAAGGGAAAAGGATGTGTAATTGTATTTGCGGCTGGAAATGCTAATCGTCCAATTAATGGGACTGTAAATGAACAAAATTGGCCAAAAAATATTGTTCAAGGTAATACAAATTGGTTAAGCGGTTTTGCAGTCCATCCTGATGTTATTACTATATCTGCATCTACTAGTTTGAATAAAAAAGCGGCTTATAGTAATTGGGGAGATAATGTTTCTGTTTGCGCTCCTAGTAATAATGCTCCTCCAGGGATGTGGTTTCAAGAAACAGGTTTTGTTTATACACAACCGGCAATTGTTTCTTCTCTGTTTGGATTGGGAATGTTAACTACAGACCAAATAGGAGCGGCAGGTTATGATGCTGGCAATTTTACTAATAACTTTGGTGGAACTTCTAGTGCTACTCCGATAGTAGCAGGAGTAGCGGCTTTAGTCTTATCAGCTAATCCTAATTTAACAGCCCAACAAGTTAAACGTATTCTCCAAGATACTGCTGATAAAATTGTTGATAATAACCCTGATCCTCAATTGGGTGTACGTGGGGGTACTTATAATAGTAATGGTCATAGTCAATGGTTTGGTTATGGCAAAGTCAATGCAGCTAAGGCTGTGAGACTAGCGCAGCAGATGAGTGTGGTAGCTCAAATTACTAATAAACAAACACAGGTAAAAAATACTCAAGTAGTGAGTATTCCTGATGATGATAGACAGGGAATTAAAAGTGCGATCGCTATTAATGAAGCTGTTAAGATTAATGATATCCAAGTCACAGTTAATATTACCCATGATTTTCTAGGAGATTTAGAAGTTTATTTAATTGCTCCCACTAATCAGCGGATATTATTGCAAAGTCGGACATTAGGCCGTCGGACTCAATTACAAAATACTTACACAGTGCGATCGCATCCTGCCCTCAAACAATTACTTTCTCTACCTGCTCAAGGACGTTGGCAATTACAAGTTATTGACTATGCTGCCCAAGATATAGGCAAACTTAATAATTGGGAATTGCTAATTGGATACGGAAATTAATTTATTATCTTGTAGAAACACGGCAATCAGGATTATTTAAACCTGAACTTTGAAGTGTCACTTGTGGCGTTTCTGCGGTGAGAATCACTTTACCATCAGCAGAAATTACCCATCCCTGTGCTTGCTGAATAACCCGATTTTGCATCTTTGATGAATCATTATTAATCACAACTGGTGTGATTTTTTCTTGACTTGTAGAAACTACATCTACCAAATCTACTAAAGGAGTTGTACCAGTTAATAAATCACTAGGATTAGATGGTAATCCACCTTTACCGACAATGCTAAATCTATTCAATTGACGTGCTACCTTAGCATCACCACTACACCCTTGAGCAAGTTGACTAGAAGCATCTACTAAATCACTAGGTAAAGATATTAAACCCCTTGATGGATCAACATCTAATCTATTAATAGTTACTTGCCCACTTAATCCCAATTGGGAAGATGCAGTAATATCACTAAATTCAGTTAATTGGGGACGGAATTTTAAGCCAAAAATAGTATTAGTGGTAATGTTAATCTTCCCCCCATTTCCTTGAAAAGCATTCGCTGTGATATCACTATTTTCACTAGCAAAACCAATAATAAAAGGAGCATTAATATTAATATTTCCGCCATTTCCTCCCGCACCTGCTGTTCCTGCGGTAGCAGTTATATTACTCCCACGCCGTAACCATAATAAATCTTGAATATTTAAAGTAATTTCTCCTCCTTCGCTACTGATAGTTTCGGCAGTAATAAAGGCTTGATTATCTAATGTCAAAGTTCCCGCTTGTAGTGAAATATCTCCACCTTTACCGCTACCTTGACTATTGACTCCTATTCCTGCACCGGTTCTAATTATAAAAATTTGTGGATCAATATCAATACTACCACTATCACCAGTTGAGCCTATTTCTGTATTGGCAAATAGTCCAGTTTTCTCACCATCTAAAGTAATATTATCTTTAACTTGCATGATAATATTACCAGCTTTAGCACTACCTGATGTAGTAGTGAGAAGTTGTCCACCACTGGTAGCGGTGAATGTATTAGCAGTGATATTAATATTTCCACCTTGACCACTACTGACAGTAGAAGCAGAAATTTTTCCACCATTACTAATATTTAAAAGCGGTGTATTCAGAGTTATATCTCCTGCATTACCTCTATTTTGAGTATTAGCAAAAATGCCAGAAAATGCACCACCATTAGATGTACTAGCCTGAATAGGTGGAGTTTCTAGAGAGATTTGTAAATGATATGAAGTAGGATAATCAGATTGATTAACACTAGGAATTCCTTGATTATCAAAGTTACTAACTTGAAGATAGTAAGTTCCTGGTTTTGTAAAAGTATATCTCAGATAAGGGTCTTGTTGTAATGTTAAGTCGGTGTAGCTTCCTCCTGCACCAAGTCCATGAGAAGCATTATCATTAGATGCTAATTCTTGATCTTGATTATTTAATAGGGTTAATTTTGTATTGATTTCTGGAAAGTTTATGTAACCATTTTCAGTATATTCACCATATACGCCAGTATTATCAATATCAAATACTGCTCTTGTCGCAGAATTTACTTGAAAAGCATAAATATCAATTGTATCATTGCCTGTTGCTATGATAGAAGCGTAGGGAATTCTAGTAGAAAACTCTACATTAGGATTTTTGCTAGTAGGATTGTTAATCAAGAATTGACTATTTTCAATAATTTGTGCGGTACTAATACCATCATTTGGTTCTATTTTACTGATTTGAAAACTTTGCTTCGTGATAGAATCTGTCTGATCTAAAGAAGCATCATAATCTTGAATAGGTACATTTTGTATTAATAAACTAGCAGGTTGAGAACGATTTACAAACTGTGAATCATATCCACTAATAATAATACTATTAGCTGCATTTACAATAATTGCTTCTGATTTTCCTTGATCAAAACTACTAGTCAGTAATTGTCCTCCATTGAGTAAAAATAAATTATTAGTATCAATATTAATACTACCACCATTACTTTGACTAAAAGTTTGGGCGCTTAATACACTTCCATCTGTTAATATTAAATCTCCCGTTTTAATTGCTATTTTTCCTCCTTCTCCACTATTTTTTCCTTCACTAGATGTAAAAATTCCACTCAATAAACCATCTTCACTTAATCCAGAAATGGTGATGCTGTCTTTGACATCTACAATAATATCTCCAGATTTTCCAGTTCCTAATGTTAATGCTTGTAGTTGAGAACCACCAGTTAAAGATAAGTTTTGAGAATTGATATTAATGTTACCGCTATTTCCTGATGCTGTAGATGTTGCAGCGGTACTAAGATTACTACGATTTTCTAAAAAAACAAAATTATTAACATCTAAAAATAGATTACCAGCATTACCTGTATGTGTGGTTAAACTGCGAATACTACTATCATTTGTTAAAAATAAATTTTCCGCTTGAATATTAATATTGCCCCCTTTACCATTTCCATAAGTTCCCGTATCAATTAAGGAGAAATCTGTTAAATTCAGATTTTGAGCTTGAATTGTAATATCTCCACCGATACCCATAGAACCAGGTTCTAAAGTTGCAAGTAAACGGCTATTTTTGAGTTTAATATCTCCTGTAGAGTTAATATATATTTTATTTACACTGTTATCTAATGCAGTCATATTAATATCTGTATTATTTAATTCAATATTAGATGATTGGAGAAGGATTTTGTTATTTATATTCTCAGAATTACTTTGAATAATAGTATTAGTAATAGCTATTTTTTCTCCGGCATCAATTTCTATATTATTTCCTATAATTGCAGCATTTGTATTCAGATAATTTTTGCCTGTATGAATTAAAATATCATTAGCAAACAAAGAATCTGTATTTATATCATAATTTGCTTTTAGACTAATATTTTTACCTGCAATTTGGCCAGATTCTATATTATTGGCAGCATCTAATTGAACATCACCCTGATCAGTAAAAATATTACCTTGGTCACTAATGATGCTACCCAATTTTGTTGTCAGAAAAATGTCTCCAGATGAACCAATATTATTATAAGCTATAATATTACCAGCAGCATTTAATTTAATAAAACTATCATGATTAGATTTATTAAGATTATAAGGTATAGAGTCTAACTCATTGGTATTATCTATAAAACCTCTACTGTGAATATTGCCTTGATTACTAGTAATGTTTATATTACCACTTTTCTCATAACTAAATGCACTAATATAATAGGCATAAGAATCTAATATAATATCACCAGCAGCAATGATATTAATATCACCACTTGTATTTGCCTCTGTTTTAATTTTACCTATTGAGATACTACCTTGATAACTTGTAATATCAATATTTCCTCCTTTTTCTGTACTATTTTCATGAAAATCACCAGTAGTAATTCTCCCTGCATCAATATTACCATTTGCGGCTAATTTTACATTGCCGCCATAACTAGATAAAATGGGTGGATTGATATATCCTTGACTGCTGATTAATGTAATATCTCCTCCATTAGCTTCCAGTGTACTAATAGACATATCTTGAATGTTACCTACAGCAGAAATGATAATATCTTCTCTTTGTGTAGTTATATCTCCACCAATATTAATATTACCTGTAGCTTCTAAATTTAATTTTCCACCTTGATAGCTACCAATATTTATATTATTAGCTTTTATTTGCAAATTTCTCCCATTAGTATTAATAGTATTAGCATCAATCAAACTATAATCATTCATAAGATAATTAGTAATTTCACTAATTTTCATATTAAAATTACCAACATCATTATTTTTATAATCCGCAGTAAATGTAATTTCGCCTGTACCAGGAGCAAAGGTTAAGATATTATTAGTTAATGGATTAATTGTAATATCATTGCTTGCTTGAAATATTAGATTTGTATTTCCGTCTAATTTTTCTAATGTTAATTGATCAATTGTTTCTGTATTATTTTCACCAATATTCAAATTTTGTGTTTCTAAAAATAATGTTGATGTATTAATATTTCCCCTTACAAATAAATTCTCTGCACCTGTTAATTGAATTGTTCCTGGTGCTGTTAATTCACCTATGTTTTGAACGTTACTACTAAAAAAGGTGAGATTTTGTCCAGTTTGTAAATTTCCTTGATTTTTAATTTCTGCTTGTTGATTTTTTAAAGCATTTGTAAATAGTGCGTTGGGTTGTATACTTAATAAATTGCTATTCTGGGGATTTTTAGCACTAAATAATCCAGTATCTCCTAATTTAATTTCATCGGCAGTTGTGGCTGTAAATGAACCTTGAATATTTAATTTTGCACCATTACCAAAATATATACCATTGGGATTAATTAAAAATAAATTGGCGTTGCCATTTACTCCTAATGTTCCTAATATATTAGAAACATTATTGCCTGTGACGCGAGTGAGGATATTTTCAATATTGATAGGATTAACAAAATTAACAGTTTTTCCTACATCAACATTAAATTCTTGGAAACTATGAAATAGGTTAATTCCTCTTGTTGCACCATTTTCTATTTGTGCTGTTGAGTTAATATTATTGACTTGAGAACTTTCTGCACCTAATGTGTTATCAGGTATAAGTTGAGCAAATGCTTTTTGATTTGTAAAGGTGAATATTCCTGTGAATAAAGTGACTAATCCTAAGTTATAAACAATTTGATTTTTCATGGTTGTTATCTCAGTTGTTAGTTTTGGTTAAAATCCATTTAAAAATACATACTGGAGAAACAATTTTTAGGCTGTTTATCTTTGCTTAGATAAGGAACATTTGCATATAAAAGTATATGAACTAAAATATGCTAAATCAAACAAATGAGATTGAAATGTGTTATACATTTCAACCTACAAGCGTTTTTCCCAAAAGAGTATGTAAATTAAATGTTTAACAGCTTATAGATAACAATCTTATGATACAACCTCTTATTTCCTCACAGTAATATTACGGTTTTATGGGAAAGGATGTAAATTCCTTGTAACTAATTGTGAATTTCTACAAAAATGCGATCGCTTATTTCTGATTTTTGATGACTTAATTGTTTTAATTTATGGGTTTAAATCTGCTGTTAACTTTTTCGCTTACCCGTAGAAGTGGTCAGGTAATTCCTTTAAAAGATTTTAATTGTCGGTTGGCTATTTACGCTGAACCCCATGCAGCAGCAGAACCACCATTACTTAAACCACCATTAAGAGTGTTCCAAACAATAAATGATCCAAAACCAGAGATTGCTTCATTGCGCTCCGCTCCATATGGCTAACGCTACGCTCCGCGAACGCAATGACAATTGGGCATTTTTTTACTTGGAATACTCTAATTGGGAATTGCTAATTGGATACGGAAATTAATTTATTATCTTGTAGAAACACGGCAATCAGGATTATTTAAACCTGAACTTTGAGGTGTCACTTGTGGCATTTCTGCGGTGAGAATCACTTTACCATCAGCAGAAATTACCCATCCCTGCGCTTGCTGAATAACCCGATTTTGCATCTTTGATGAATCATTATTAATCACAACTGGTGTGATTTTTTCTTGACTTGTAGAAACTACATCTACCAAATCTACTAAAGGAGTTGTACCAGTCAATAAATCACTAGGATTAGATGGTAATCCACCTTTACCGACAATGCTAAATCTATTCAATTGACGTGCTACCTTGGCAGCACCACTACACCCTTGAGCAAGTTGACTAGAAGCATCTACTAAATCACTAGGTAAAGATATTAAACCCCTTGATGGATCAACATCTAATCTATTAATAGTTACTTGCCCACTTAATCCCAATTGGGAAGATGCAGTAATATCACTAAATTCAGTTAATTGGGGACGGAATTTTAAGCCAAAAATAGTATTAGTGGTAATGTTAATCTTCCCCCCATTTCCTTGAAAAGCATTCGCTGTAATATCACTATTTTCACTAGCAAAACCAATAATAAAAGGAGCATTAATATTAATATTTCCGCCATTTCCTCCCGCACCTGCTGTTCCTGCGGTAGCAGTTATATTACTCCCACGCCGTAACCATAATAAATCATTAATATTCAGGGTAATTTCTCCACCTTCGTTACTAATAGTTTCAGCAGTAATAAAGGCTTGATTATCTAATGTCAAAGTTCCCGCTTGTAGTGAAATATCTCCACCTTTACCGCTACCTTGACTATTTACACCTATGCCCGCACCGTTTCTAATTATGAAAAATTCCGGGTCTATTTGAATACTCCCACCATCACCAGTTGAGCCTATTTCTGTATTGGCAAATAGCCCAGTTTTCTCACCATCTAAAGTAATATTATCTTTAACTGTGAGGATGATATTTCCAGATTTACCAAGATTAGAAGTAGAAGTAATGACTTGTCCCTTGTTATTGACATTGAAGGTATTAGCATTAATATTGATTGTACCACCTTCACCACTACCATTAGTAAAAGCTGATATTTGACTACTATTTTCTAACTGTAAATTATCAGTTTTTAGGTTTATATTACCTGCTTTTCCTACACCTGTCGTATAGGCAAAAATTCCTGAAGGTTGACCACTATTTGTGATATTTGCTTGGATGGGATTGGGTTCTAAAGATATTTGTAGATCAAAATGGGTGGAATCATTATATTTATCACGAATAGGAACTCCTTGATCATCAAAATTACTAACTTGAAGATAATAAATTCCTCCTTGACTAAAAGTATATCTCAGATAGGGATCTTGCTGTAAGGTCATTGTAAAATCACTACCTTTAGAACCAAGACCATGGGAAGCATCATTATTAGATGCTAATACTTGTCCTTGACTATCTAATAAAGTTAATTTTGTATTGATAGCAGGGATGGGATCACCTGCATTATTATAAACAGTACCAGTATTATCAATATCAAAAACTGCTCTTGTACCAGTATTTACTTTTAATTTATAGATATGAATTGTGTTGTTTCCTGCTGCTTTTATAGATGTGTATGGAACTCTGGTACTATATTCTATATTAGGATTTTTAACCGTGGGATTATTGACTACAAAATCACTATCTTTTAATTCTGGTGCTGTGATTATAGAATTATTTGACTCTATATCTTGAATTTGGTTATTAATATGATCATTTTTAACTATATTTTTACCAGGTAAAGCATTAGGATCGGGATTAGCAAAATTAGGATCAACTGCACTGATGATGATACTATCACTAGCATTAACCATAATTTCTCCAGCTTTTGATGTCCCTATTCCTTCTGTTAAAGCTTGAATTTGACTACCATTTAATAATGACAATGTGCGAGAATTTAATTTTAAATTACCACTATTTCCTGATGCAGTTTGAGTAGCTGAGGTACTAATAATACTACTATTAGTAAGGAATATTTCCCCTCCTGTTATGTCTAAAAATATATTACCAGCATTGCCTTGATCAGCAGTAAGACTGCGAATATTACTACCATCTGTCAGGGAAATATTTTCAGCCTTAATATTAATATTTCCGGCATTACCAATGCTATAAGTTCCTGTGTCAATTAAAGCAAAATTTGTGAGGTTGAGATTTTGAGATTGAATTTTAATATTACCACCTATTCCTGTGCTACCGGGTTCTAATGTGGTAAATAAGCGACTATTATTTAAGTTAATATTACCTGTGGAATTTAATTCAATATGTCCAGAATTACCACGACCATCACTAGAACTGCTTAAATCGCTATCTATTAATTGGATAAATGGGGCATTTAATTGAATTTGACCACCATTACTGCCAATTTCGCCATTACTTTTGATAATAATATTATTAAGATTTAATTTTTCTCCCGTCAGGTTAATGATGCCACCATTGCCACCTTTACCAATAGCGGATAAATTAATGTCTGGTATAGAGATATTACCATCTGATATTTTCAGATTAATATTGCCGGCATTTCCTGTATTACCAAAATCAGAATGTGAGGAAGAGTTTAGGGTTTTTGTGGTGATATTACCATTAGTAGTGGTGATGTTAATCACTCCTCCATTCCCCCCATTTCTTGAAGTTGAAAATGAGGAAGAGTCTAGTAATAATTCAGCCGTGATATTACCTTTAGAAAATAGACTAATTCCGCCACTATTTCCTGCATTACCTGATTGAAAAGATGATTTAGAAAAGATGTATTGTGTGGTAATGTTACCATCGCTGCTAGTTAGAGAGATCGCACCACTATTTCCTCCATTCCCTGACTGAGAATAGGATGATGAAGAGATGAGATGTCCTGTGGTAATATTGCCAATACTAGAGAGAGCGATCGCACCGCCATTCCCCCCATTTCCTGAAGTTGAAAATGAGGAAGAGTATATTAAGTCTGCGCTAATATTTCCCCCTGATTTGAGGGTAATATCACCTCCTAGACCTGGATTTCCCCAAGTTGAACCGGCGGTAGAAAATAGGGATCTGGTAGTAATATTACCTTCAGAGAAAACATTAATTGCACCGCCATTTTTTCCACTCCCTAAAAAAGAAAATGATCGAGAATTTAGATTAGTTGTAGAGATATTATCTTTACTGGAAATAGTGATCGCTCCTCCATTTCCTCCATAGCCATAATTAGATAAAGAAGAGGAATTAATATCACCATATATATTCATATTAATATGACCATTATTAGCCAGCAGAGATATATTCCCACCATTTCCTGCATTACCTGACTGAGAAGATGAATAGGAGTTGATGTTTTCTACAGAAATATTTCCAGCGATAGATGTAACGGCGATATTTCCACTATTTTTTGCATTATCTGACTGAGAAAATGAATAGGAATTAAGGTTTATTGTCAAAATATCACCTGCGGATTTTAGGGT
>NZ_VIKW01000030.1:0-45566 GCF_009711975.1 Anabaena sp. UHCC 0204 | reverse complement strand
AATATCTCCACTATTACCATTACTAGAACTTGAGTAAGAATTAATATTTCCTGTGGTAATATACTGATTAGCATTTAAAGATATCGTTCCAGCATTTGCTACTGTAGGAGTAGAAGATATGACTTCTGTAGATAGGGATTCTGTAGTGATATTACCTCCAGATGTGAGAGAAATTATCCCTCCATATCCTGCTTTCCCAAAAAAAGGACCTGAATATGCTGGAGGTTGTGATTGGCCACCACCGGAGTAATTACCATAATTATAATAGTTACTGTAATTATAATAGCCATTATTAGAGTAATTATTATTGTAATCTTGCTCTAAACGGGAATAGTAATCTTGATTATTTGTATATGAGTAAGCTGCTAAGGATTTTGTACTAATATTTCCTCTAGAATTAATAGTGATTGTACCCCCATCTTGTTCAGGAGAATCTATAGCGTTAATGTAAGTATCTATATTTCCAATAATAATATTTGCCGAATTTGATAATAAATTATGGTTAGGTTTATATTCATTAGTCAAGAAAACTGAACCCCCATAATTGATAAAATTATAAGTATTTTTAATTTCTGTATAGGTCGTATAACTATCTTCACCAGTCTGAACAGTAAATGTATAGTAATCAACCGATAAGATATCTGCACTGGTAGGATGATTATTCACTGTAGCTGTTACACCTGATGGCAAAATGGGATTATTGTCTAATATTCCTGGCATTTTTTCTGGGTCAATTCCTGCTCGTATATCTAATAGACCAACATCATTTTTACTATTAACTGTAATTATTTGATTTCCGCCTTGACCATCGGAAATATCTTGATTTATTGATTTATAATCAGGATTATTAATAGTGACATTTCCTGTGGTAACTTTTCCACTTGCTAATATATATAAAGACGAACCTGTGTAATCTTCTAACTTAATATCTCCATTGACTTTGATTACATTATTATGAGGTATGAGAAAATCTATGGTATTTTGATTTAAATCTTCTGTAGTGAAATAACCACCTACTGTATATCTGCCATTACTTAATAATCTCACTGGTGATCTAAATACAATATCTCGATTAGATGTAAAATTACTATCAGGATGATTCAAAGCGTTTATTTCAATACTTTGATTACCTTGAATTGTGATATTACCAGCAGATTCTAAAATTACAGGTTTATTAATACTATCTTCAATCTTGACTGTTTCTTGTGCTTCTAAGATTAAATCTCCTCCTGTTTTCAGGGTAGAATCTTTTACGGTTACATTTATTCCTGATAATGTTAAATCTTTTCCAGTTTGTAAATTACCTTCATTTTTAATTTCTGCTTGTTGATTTTTTAAAGCATTTGTAAATAGGGCGTTGGGTTGTATATTTAATAAATTGCTAGTCTGTGGATTTTTAGCACTAAATAATCCAGTATCTCCTAATTTAATTTCATTAGCAGTTGTAGCTGTAAATGAACCTTGAATATTTAATGTTGCACCAGTACCAAAATATATACCATTAGGATTAATTAAAAATAAATTGGCGTTGCCATTTACTCCTAATGTTCCTAATATGTTAGAAACATTACTGCCTGTGACGCGAGTGAGGATATTTTCAATATTGATAGGATTAGCAAAATTAACAGTTTTTCCTACATCAACATTAAATTCTTGGAAACTATGAAATAGGTTAATTCCTCTTGTTGCACCACTTTCTATTTGTGCTGTTGTTGAATTAATATTATTGATTTGAGAACTTTCTGCACCTAATGTGCTATCAGGTATGAGTTGAGCAAATGCTTTTTGATTTGTAAAGGTGAATATTCCTGTGAATAAAGTGACTAATCCTAAGTTATAAACAATTTGATTTTTCATGGTTGTTATCTCAGTTGTTAGTTTTGGTTAAAATCCATTTAAAAATACATACTGGAGAAACACTTTCTAGGCTGTTTTTGCTTGTTTGAATAAGGAATATTAGCATATAAACTAAAATATGCTAGATCAAACAAATCAGATTGAACTGTGTTGCATTTCACAATGCAACCGACAGGAGTTTTTCCCGAAAGAGTATGTAAATTAAATGTTTAACAGCTTATAGATAACTATTTTATGATACAACCTCTTATCTGATCACAGTAATATTACGGTTTTATGGGAAAGGATGTAAATTTCTTGTAACTAATTGTGAATTTCTACAAAAATGCGATCGCTTATTTCTGATTCTTGATGATTTAATTGTTTTAATTTATGGGTTAAATCTGCTGTTAACCGTTTCGCTTCTAACTTTAAATTGCCATTAATATAATCTGTGACCTTGATAGGTTCACCAATGTGAATATCCACATCTGTACCCCAATTTGGATAGGGTTCGCTGTACTGGATGCCAACAGGTATAACTTTCACTTCTAATCCTGGATAGCTAGATTCAGCACTAACAGCTAAACGAGCGATTCCCGGCTTGAGCGGGTGAAGTTGACCATCACGATAGATGTTACCTTCAGGATAAATAACTAGCATTTCCCCTTGTTGCATTAACTCTACTGTATGACGGAGAGTAGCGATCGCGGGACGTTCAGTATTGACAGGAAAACCCCCCATTCTCCTTACAAACCAACCTTGTAATCCCTGACATTCATTACTCGTTACCATAAATCGCATATCTCTACCTGTCACATGACGACCAGTAGCATAAGGTAAAACCAATGAATCCCAACGGGAACGATGAGTAGGAGCAAGAATTACAGGACCCCTTGTAGGGATATTTTCTCGGCCAATAATTTTAATCCGTCCAAAGAAAGATGGCAGAACAACATAACGTCCTAAAAGATACGCTAAAGGAGTTAACCAAGGAGAAACCCGTGAGGTACTCTGAGCCACCAGAGGATTTACAGGCTGATTGAGGGTTTGTGAATGGCGTTTAGTAGAAGCAGAGTATGATTTAATCATAACGGTGGCTGGTTTTTAAGGCGGATAAAAGATGACGCAAACTTGATTATGTCCACCGTAGATTTTCTTGGGTAATTTTTGTTTTCCTATCTGGACAGTTTTACCTTTGTCTGTTATTTTTGCTGACGGCGTTGCGTAGTAAACCAATTTTGTAATTGTTCTCGACAGTCTGATTCTAGAATGCCTCCTAGCACTTTCAGCCGATGATTAGACGCAGGATGATCAGGGATGTTGATAACAGTACGAATTGCGCCAGTTTTGGTATCGTCCACTCCATAGATCAATTTTCCCAACCGAGCATGAACTATAGCACCAGCGCACATCGGACATGGTTCTAGAGTGACATATAAGGTACACTGATGCAAGCGCCAACTTTGTAATTTTTGACTAGCAGCCCGAATAGCGATAATTTCCGCGTGTGCGGTAGGATCTTGATCCCGTTCTTTGCGATTTTCACCGACAGCAATCAGGTAATCATCGGTGTCCACAATCACCGCACCCACAGGAACTTCACCAGCATTACCCGCTATCTGTGCCAATTCCAGGGCGTAATTCATCCATTTTCGATATTTTAAATATTCTGGGGATTCAAGCATGAATTGTCAGTTGTCAGTTGTCAGTTGTCAGTTGTTAGTTGTCAGTTGTTAGTTGTCAGTTGTTAGTTGTCAGTTGTTAGTTGTCAGTTGTCAGTTGTCATTAGGAAATTCTTTCCCCTGCTCCCCTGCTCCCCTGCTCCCTGCTCCCTGCTCCCTGCTCCCTGCTCCCTGCTCCCTGCTCCCTGCTCCCTGCTCCCTGCTCCCTACCCCCTGCTCCCTGCCTCTTCTCTGTCACTTGTCATCTGTCAACTGAGATAACAGGGGGTCAAGTTGAGCTTTTGTATCTAACTGATACAGGTCATCACAACCGCCAATATGTTGATTATTAATGAAGATTTGGGGGACGCTGCGGCGGCCGTTGGCGCGTTCGGCCATGTTGGCTCTGGCTGTTTCGTCGCCGTCAATTTTGTATTCTGTAAAATTAACGCCTTTCCACCACAGTAGCATTTTGGCACGGATGCAGTAGGGGCAAGTTTGCCAAGTGTATATCTCAACATTAGCTTTAATGCGTTCTGGATGGCGACCTAGAAGGGAGTTGATAAAATTCGGCATATTATTCACTTATGAATTGGTGTTAGCGATATTTTTGGGCGCATTACCCTGCGCCCCTACAGATGATATATTTATCACCAATATCAAAAAATCTGGCAATTGTCTTCTACCTTTTTAGGGTTATTGTGAAAAACTGGATTGTCAATAACTCAGAGCTAAAGCCACTGAGCTTGTAAAGAACAAACTTTACGTGTTTGACTAGCCCATTGAGACTAATCCTGATACGCACTTCCGAATGCTTCCCTAGTATGGCTTACGCCACGCTACGCTATCGGATTATCTGCAAGACTGTTTGTTCAGTCGTTGGGTTAAGCCAAGACATTTTGGATTAGTTGGGCGAGGGGACTTAAACAGGTTTGCTAGTTCCTGGGATTATATCCATTCAAAAACTAGCATTCTCATGACCACAGCGGTTAAAACCGTGGTCAGTGAGCCTGTCGAACTGCTCGTGTCGCTTCCCTCTCAGGGCTAAAGCCGCTGAGTTTCCTACTTACCGCGAGGTCTTATGAAATTTAATAAATTCTCTGTAATTTTATCTGGTATTGCAATTATTCCCTTAATTTTTGCTCTGAGTGCTTGTAGTGATGAACCACAGAACAACGTCAATAGTCCTCAAGGACAAGTTACTCGCGTTCTCTGGAGTCGCATTAAAAGCCGTGGCCAGCTTGTTTGTGGGATTAGTGGTGAACTACCAGGATTTAGTTTTGTAGGGACTGACGGCAAATATAGTGGCATTGATGTTGATATTTGTCGAGCGATCGCCGCCGCAGTATTTGATAATGCAGATGCTGTAGAATATCGCACTCTCAATGCGAAAGAACGGTTTACAGCTTTGCAAACTGGAGAGGTAGATGTTCTCAGTCGTAATACTAGCTGGACTTTTAGCCGCGCTACTGCCCAAGGTTTAGATTTTGCACCTGTGGTATTTTATGATGGTCAAGCTGTCATGGTTCGCAAAAATAGCAATATTAAATCTGTAAAAGACCTGAAAGACAAAGCTATTTGTGTGCAAACTGGAACTACTACTGAACAGAATTTAGCAGACCAAATGCGAAAACAGGGTATTACTTATAAACCCGTTGTTTTTGAAGATGTGAATGTTACTTTTGCTACTTATACAGAAGGGCGTTGTGATGCTATAACCACAGACCGTTCGGCGTTGGTTTCCCGACGCACAACCCTAGCTAAACCTGAAGATAACGTTATTTTAGATGATGTTCTTTCTTCCGAACCTCTTGCGCCAGCAGTTGCTAAAGGTGATACTCAGTGGAGTGATATAGTTACGTGGACTATTTACTCTTTGATAAAAGCGGAAGAATTGGGGATTAATTCGCAAAATTTAGCCGAGTTTGCAAATAGTCAAGATCCCGATATTAAACGTTTTTTAGGAACAGAAGGAAACCTGGGGGAAGGAATTGGTTTAACAAATGATTTCGCTGCCAGAATAATTAAACAAGTTGGTAATTATGGCGAAATTTATGATCGCAATTTGGGAACAAAGACAAATATAAATCTCCCCCGTGGACAAAATCAACTAGGAACAAAAGGAGGATTACTTTATTCTCCACCCTTTAGGTAAATAATTGACAATTGACAACTAAAAACTGACTAATTACCAATTATTAATGACTAATTCTAAACCTCCTTTATGGCGTGATCATCGGTTTTGGCAAAGTGCTATCCAGGTACTTGTTTTATTTTTAGCAGTATTTATAGTTCTAATATTGTGGGGAAATGTCAGACGAAACTTACAGCAATTAGGAATTCAATTCGGTTTTAATTTTCTCAAGAGACAAGCATCTTTTGATATTGGTGAAACCTTAATTAACTATAAACCAACGGATGCTTATAATTACGCTTTATTAGTGGGATTAATTAATTCTCTCAGGATAGCAGTAATGGGAATTTTTCTTACCACAATTGTGGGGATTACTGCGGGCATTGCGCGATTATCAGATAATTGGTTAGTCAGAAAAATTAGTCTAGTTTATATAGAGATTTTTCGGAATACACCATTATTATTACAATTGCTATTTTGGTACTTTGCGGTTTTCTTGAGTTTTCCCAAAGCAGATAATAAAAGTTCCTTTTTAGGTTTGGTTAATTTTAGCCAAAATGGAATTGAATTTCCTTGGTTTACCTTATCTCCAGAGTTTTCCAGTTTATTATTAGGGTTGACTTTTTACACAGGTGCGTTTATTGCGGAAATTGTGCGCGGGGGAATTCAATCAGTACCAAAAGGACAAGCAGAAGCAGCTAAATCACTGGGGTTAAAACCAAGTTTAGCAATGCGATTGGTGATTTTTCCCCAAGCCTTGCGGGTGATTATTCCCCCATTAACCAGTCAATATCTTAATTTAACAAAAAATTCCAGTTTAGCGATCGCTATCGGTTATCCTGATATTTATTTTGTTGCTTCTACGACTTTTAACCAAACGGGAAAAGCAGTGGAAGTGATGCTGTTAATTATGATTACTTATCTCACTTTGAGTTTAATGATTTCCCTGACTATGAATTTATTTAATCGTTCTGTGCAGATTAAAGAAAGATAATTTTGACCGCAGATAAACGCAGATAAACGCAGATGAATAATGATTAAACTTACTTGGTTCAGAAACAATCTCTTTAATAATTGGTACAATAGTTTACTAACTGTTGTTTGTTTTATATTTCTATTTTGGCTAGTTCAAGGATTTGCAACGTGGTTAATTATTAAAGCACAATGGCAAGTAATCCAAGTTAATTTACATTTATTTTTAGTAGGAAGATTTCCCCAAAGTTTATATTGGCGGATTTGGGTTATTTTGGGAATATCTACAACTTTAACCGCACTGACTGGGGGTGCATTTACCACAAAAGCAATATTCGTAAAACGCAACTTTTTGATTTCTGCTTTTATCGTTTGGATTTTATTGGTTGTTTTACCCATAGCCTTAGCAAGCCGTTTATACCTATTATTAATAATAGGTTTGACAGTTGCAGGTTTGATAATTGGTCAAAAATTTACTAAAATTATCACACCTTGGCTTTCTCTAATTTGGTTATTATCTTTTCCCATAATTATTTGGTTACTTGGTGGTGGTTTAGGATTACAACCAGTATCTACAAATTTATGGAATGGGTTATTACTTACCCTATTAATGGCAATAATTAGTATTGTCCTTTCCTTCCCCATAGGAGTTTTACTCGCATTAGGAAGAACAAGTAATTTACCTGTAGTGCGTTGGTTTTCTATTCTCTATATTGAAATTCTCAGAGGATTACCATTAATTGGTATTTTGTTTTTAGCCCAAGTCATGTTACCCTTATTCTTACCAGCAAACTTACGTTTAGATAGATTAATCAGAGGAATTGCCGGACTAATATTATTTAGTGCAGCATACATGGCTGAAAACGTGCGTGGGGGACTACAAGCAATTCCCAAAGGACAAATAGAAGCAGCAAAAGCACTAGGATTAAATACACCTTTAGTATTAATATTAGTCATCTTACCCCAAGCCTTACGCGCAGTCATTCCTGCAATTGTTGGTCAATTTATTGGCTTATTTAAAGATACTTCACTTTTATCATTAGTAGGATTAGTAGAATTAACAGGAATGGCACGTTCTATATTAGCACAACCTCAATTCTTAGGAAGATATGCAGAAGTATATTTATTCATCGGTTTGATTTATGGACTATTTTGTTATTCAATGTCCTTAGCTGCTAAAAAATTAGAAAAAAAATTAATATCGTAGGTTGGGTTGACGGAAGGAAACCCAACATTTATCAAATGTTAAACTACACAAAAGGAATAACTGTCAGAATCAGGATATCCAGGATTAAAGGATGAACAGGATGAATAACAATGATTTTATCACCAATTACCCGTAGGTTGGGTTGACACAAGGAAACCCAACATTTATCAAAATTTAAACTACACAAAAGGAATAACTGTCAGAATCAGGATAGCCAGGATTAAAGGATGAACAGGATGAATAACAATGATTTTATCACCAATTACCCGTAGGTTGGGTTGACGCAAGGAAAACTAAAATTTCTCAAAATTTAAACTACACAAAAGGAATATATGACAGAATCAAAACCGATAATTATCGCTGAAAACGTTCACAAATGGTATAGTAAATTTCACGTTCTCCAAGGAGTCAGTTTAAATGTAGAACGAGGAGAAGTCGTTGTTTTAATGGGACCATCCGGTTCAGGAAAATCAACCTTCATTCGCACATTTAACGCCTTAGAAGAATATCAACAAGGGAATATTACCATTGATGGAATTACCCTCAGTCATGATTTACGCAACATTGAAACAATCCGTAGAGAAGTGGGAATGGTATTTCAGCAATTTAACTTATTTCCCCATTTAACAGTTTTAGAAAATATCACCTTAGCACCAATATATGTCCGCAAAACATCCAAAGTTAAAGCCGAAGAATTAGCAATGCAATTATTAGAAAGAGTGGGAATTTTAGCACAAGCGCAAAAATATCCAGGACAATTATCCGGTGGACAACAACAACGAGTAGCCATAGCGCGTGCATTAGCAATGCAACCAAAAATCATGTTATTTGATGAACCCACATCAGCATTAGATCCCGAAATGGTAAGAGAAGTTTTAGACGTAATGCGAAATCTTGCTAATGACGGAATGACAATGGTAGTTGTTACCCACGAAGTCGGATTTGCGCGAGAAGTTGCTGATAGAGTAGTGCTAATGGATAGTGGTTTATTAGTTGAATCCTCCACCCCCGACACATTTTTTACTAATCCCAAAGAAGAGAGAACCAGGAAATTTTTATCACAAATCCTGTAATTAAAAAATACAAAAACACAAAATCAATCTCTCCTATCTTCTTCTTTTCTTCCTTCGTGTTCTTCGTCCCTTCGTGGTTCATTCAATCCATATTCCCCAAATTCGTCCCCTCGTGGTTCATTCAATCCATATTCCCCAAACAAGTTGACCAAATGATTAATTCACCTTGTTCACCACCAGCGGCTAATAACTGTCCTTGAGGATGCCAAGATAGAGTAGAAAAACCTGCCGAAGTCTCAGTAAAAATCTGTGATACTTCTTGATTTTCATCCCATAAACATAGCCAACCATCAGCACCAGCAGAAGCGAGAATATCACTTTGGGGTGCAAAAGCGATCGCATTAATAATATCCACATGATTGCTTAATACTTGCGCTTCCCAACCCACAGATTCATCTGGGGACTTTTCCCATAAAACTATTCCTTCCACGCTGGAAGCAGCCAAAATTGGCGCACCTGTGGGGGTTTTTAAGTCTGACCAAGCTAATTGACGAATTTTCCCTGGAAAGCCACGCATGACCCAAGGATCAGGATTTTCCCATTCTACAACGGTGAGAGTCCGATCCATATTCCCAGACGCTAAATATTTACCATCAGAGGACCATGCGATCGCTATACTAACAGTAGGCATGGCAAGTATAAATGGTTCATCGTCCCAATCTTGACTAGACCAAATTTTCACCCCTTTATATCCATTAATAGCCAAATATTGGCCATCTTTACGCCAATCAATTCCCAAAATAGAAGAATCATTAAAATTCAGGGTAGCAATAACTTCTGATGTGTCTGCATCCCAAATCTGCACATAACGTCCTAAACTAAAAGCTAGTTGATTATCAGTAGGACTCCATGCTAATTGATCAACCCAAACAGGCGCATTTTCTAAAGTGCTAATTAATTGATCTCCGCACCAAATTTTTACTTTCCCATCTTGTCCAGCAATGGCTAAATATTTACCATCATGGGAAAAAGCCAGACAATTTATTGCTTTATCTGTAGCAGTTTGTAAGCTTGTTAATTCGCCGTTTTCCCATAAAACAACTTCTCCAGCAGCAGAACTAGCTGCTAATTTTTTCCCTTGAGAAGACCAAGCTAAAGCAGTAACATAATCTGCAAGTTTTGTTGAATAATGCTTTGTAAATTCGGGGGATGTTCTGGTTTTTAAGTTCATAATTTTGCTATTTTATTTCTAGATTTCCATATCCCCGACTTCTTAAATAAGTCGAGGATCTAATTAGTTTATTTAATTCATACAAGCAGAAAAATCTCGTTTTAATTTGGCTTCATCTAAATTTCGACCAATAAAAACAAGTTCATTTTTGCGAGATTCATTTACTTTCCAAGGTCTATCTGCTTTACCATCAAAGATCATGTGTACACCTTGGAAAACAAAGCGATTGTCTTCGTTGTCAATATTTAAAATCCCTTTCATTCTGAAGATATCTGTACCTTGGGTACTGAGTAATTCTGACATCCAGGCATTTAATTTTTCACCATTTACTGAACCATCTGCTACTATAGCAACAGAATAAACACTTTCATCATGAACATGAGCATCTTCTCCTAAGAAATTGGGATCAATTTCTAAAGCATGATCTAAATCAAATGCTTTCACTCCTAATAAAGATGACATTGCTAATTCGGAATTATGAGTGCGGTGAATTTTTGCCATTGCATTCATTGAACGAATGCGGGTTTCTAACTCATCTAAAACTTCAGGTGTTACCAAATCAGTTTTATTCAATAAAATCACATCAGCAAAAGCAATTTGTTCTTGGGCTTCGTCAGCTTCCCAATGTTGCCAAATATGTTTAGCATCTACAACTGTCACCACTGCATCTAATGACAATTGACTTTGTAAATCCTCATCAACAAAAAACGTTTGAATTACAGGTGCAGGATCGGCTAATCCGGTGGTTTCAATCACTAAATGATCAAACTTATCTCGACGTTTCATTAAGTTGCCAATGATGCGAATTAAATCACCACGAACTGTACAACAAATACAGCCATTGTTCATTTCAAAAATTTCTTCATCGGCATCAATTACTAATTGATTATCAATTCCTACTTCTCCAAATTCGTTGACAATAACGGCAACTTTTTTACCGTGTTCGTAGGTAAGAATGTGATTTAACAGGGTAGTTTTACCTGCGCCTAAATAGCCAGTGAGAACAGTTACTGGTACTGGATTGAATGTTTCTGATAGTTCCAGCGTGGTGTTAGTCATAGTTATGATAATGTCAAAACGAATTTGATAATCTTACAAAAAAAGGGAACAGGGAACAGGGAATAGGGAACAGATAAGAAACACTCATTTGGACCAGTTTAAAGCTCAGTCAAAAAAAGGATGTTTTTCAAAGATGACGAGCAGCGAAAAAAACAGTGCCATTATTTCCATCTCATTTTTTTAAACATGAGTTTTTTCTGTTCCCTGTTCCCTCTGAATTATCATAACAGTTTTTATCCAGAGCATATTATATTGAACAACTAACTAAATCTTCGACAGCAGTGGCTTGATTTGGTAATGCGGCTGTTAAAACTTCCCTTCCTGATTCTGTAACTAATACATCATCCTCAATCCGAATTCCCCGCACATCTGCAAATTGTTCTAATCGTTCCCAATTGACTAAATATTGATATTGTGACCGAGTTTTAGGATCATTTAAAATGGCGGGAACTTGATAAAATCCTGGTTCAATTGTTACTAACATTCCTGCACGTAAAGGACGATTTAATCGTAAATAACTTAAACCAAAACGGCTACTTCTACTTCTTCCTTGATCATAACCAGCGATATCTCCTAAATCTTCCATATCATGAACATCTAAACCTAAAAGATGCCCAATTCCGTGAGGAAAAAATAAGGCATGAAGATCCATTTTTACTAAATCTTCTGGTTTACCTTGCAAAATTCCTAAATTTACTAAACCTTCTGCAATGACAGTTGCTGCTAACAGATGAATTTCTGCATATTCCACACCAGGGGCGATGTTTTGAATACAAGCATCATGGGCGGCTAAAACAATATCATAAATATCTCTTTGGGTAGATGAAAATTTACCAGAAACAGGCCAAGTCCGGGTAATATCAGCAGCCCAACCTGTCTGGGTTTCTGCACCCACGTCAGCTAAAAGTAAATCTCCTGGTTTGAGAGAGTGGTAATAATGATTATTGTGTAAAACTTCGCCATGTACTGTCACAATACTGGTATAAGCAGTGGTCATATTCTGAGCCATGATGACTGCTTCCATTGCGGCACGGACTTCGGCTTCGAGTTTAGCTGGAGGAGTTGCAGCCATTCCTGCTTTATGTGCGGCGACACTCACTGCTGCGGCTTTGCGTAATTCCACTAGTGCGGTTTCGTCGTGGGTGAGACGGAGAGAAGCGATCGCTTGAGCTAATTCTAAATCAATTCCTGCCAGTTGATTTTTCGGTAAAACCCATCTATCTAAAAGTTGTGTTTGTTGTGTCCAAGTAGTCGCATCTTGGACGGGAAGAGTCGCCACATTTTCTAAGTAATTTGCTAATTCTGCCATTGGTCTGGCTTCATCTGCACCGATTGTGGCGGCTATTTCTTCACGGTTCGGGGTTTCACCATGCCAGAGGGCGTTACTGGGGTGGGGGTCATCTATAAATAGTTGTAGTTTGCCACTTTCTAGGCGAATGGCGGCGTTTTCAAGAGGAATGCCGGCAAAATAAAGGAAATGGCTATTGGCGCGGTAGGGGAAGGTATTGGCGGGGAAGTTACGGGGACTGCTACCACCTGACCAGAGGACCACGGGGAAGTCAATGATTTCTGCTAGTTTTTGGCGACGGTGACGGAGGGTTTCAGGAAGGGTAGACATGGGAATTTAGTTTTGGGGTGATGTCCCGACACCAAGCAGCGGTTTTGCTATGGTGTCAGTTGTCAGTGGTCAGTTGTCAGTTGTCAGGAGGAATAATTAGGAGGAGGAAAGGTTTTCAGTTTGTTAAGTCAGCCCCAATTAAAAGACGCGATGTTGTAAGGATGGCATTTGGCGACGGACTTGTTCTAATCTGGTGGGTTTGATTTCGGCGATCGCTACTCCCGGTTTTTCGCCAGCATCTGCTAAAATTACACCCCAAGGATCAATAATCATGGCGTGTCCATGGGTTTGACGGCGGTCATAATTAGTACCAGTTTGGGCGGGGGCGATGACGTAACAGGTATTTTCTATCGCCCTAGATTGTAGTAATACTTGCCAGTGGTCTTTACCAGTAAAAGCGGTAAAAGCGGCGGGAACAAATAATATATCTGCACCCTGATTTGATAAATGTCGGTACAGTTCCGGAAAGCGGACATCATAGCAAATAGAAAGGCCAATTTTACCCAAGTCAGAGGAAGCATAAACAGAAGGTAACTCCTGTCCAGCCATGACGGTACTTGATTCTCGATAGGTATTACCATCAGGGACATTGACATCAAACAGGTGTACTTTTTGGTAACGGGCAAGTTCTTGACCGTTGGGATCTATGAGTAATGCTGTATTATAAACTTTACCATTACTATCTCCTGGGATAGGGAAGCCGCCGCCGAGAATAGTCACTTGAAAGCGTTGTGCCATTTTGTAGAGAAATGTTTCCGTTGCTATTGCGATCGCATCCCCTTGAGCTAGTTTATCTTTTTCCTCGCCCATAAAGGAAAAATTTTCTGGTAAACCCACTAATTCCGCACCCCGACGCACGGCCAAATCAATTAATTCTTCTGCTTGTGCCAAATTTTTCTGCAAATCAGGCACACTGGTCATTTGAATAGCGGCGGCTAAATAAGACTTCATAAATTCAAGAACAAACGGTAGATTGAAATAATTCAGATATTTAAATATATCGTCATATCATCTCAGTTTGAACTTCTATCTTTAGCTGCAATCAGATTCTGACAAAAATCGTTTTTTTAAAGCTACTGGGACATTTTTCGCTAGTTCTAAACCTTCCGCATTTTGCCAATTAGTTTTTGCATCCCAACGGATATCACCACAGGTATCATTACTGAATATAGCACCCATAAAATTCGCACCATCAAAGTTTGCACCTCGCAAGTCAGCACCCCCCAGATTAGCACGACTCAAATCCACATCTTTGAGATTTGCACCAGAGAGGTTAGCACGGCTGAGATTTGCACCACTTAGATAAGTTTCGCCTAAATTGGCAGATGTAAAATCTACCTCTCTTAAATCTGCACCAATGAAATAAGCACTGTGAAGATTAGCATAGCTGAAATTTGCCCCACCCAGACTAGCACGGCTGAGGTCTGCTTCTGTCAGGTCTGCATAGCTAAGATTTATATGTAACAAACTTGCACCCCGAAGATGAGCGCCACTGAGAAATTGACCAACTAAACTCCGGAAATTTTCACCCTTTAAGCAACTACTGTAATAAATAATGTTTTGTAGTTGGTAAGTGAAATTATTTCCTTCTGGTTGACCAGATGGATAAAAAATTATATGTTCTTTAAGTACCTCATGTTCTTGGGCATAACGCTGTATAGCTAAAAGTAAAACCATCACATTTAACCCAGCATAAATATCTACTTGACGCTGACCTAATTGGTAAATACCAGCATTTTGCAATTCTCGCAGCTTAATTTGCGGTAAAGTTTCTTCAGCAGTATCAATAAATTTACCTTGACACCAACTAGCGTAAAAATTCTCTAACCGTCTATATAGTCGTATCCAGTTAAAGTTGGGAATACCAATAATTAATCCCATTAAATATTCAACTATCTCTTTGGTGAGAATTCCATAACCTAGCAAGTCATAAATTTGCCAATTCATTTGGGAGTCGCTGGTAATTATTTCCTTTTGTGTCCAATCAATTAGGCTTAATTTCAAACGTTCAGTAAATAGAAATTCACCAAAACTGCGGTGAAAAAATTTTATCCCTTGATCTGATTCATGGAGGGAATCAAGATGAGAATATACCAAAGGCGTTTTGATCATGCCGTTGTTAATTATCTCCAAAGTTTTGGTATCATCTTGACAGCGAGATTTGAGCATAGGAATAGAAGCAAATTCTCTACCTGACTGCACTACAGCAACAGCAGCTTCTGTCAAAAAATGTTTTACATCATCACCTGATTTACGAATTAACCAATTTATAGCTTCTTGATAAATTAAAGCTGTCACAGTTCGAGAATCATCTGCTCTTAAATTATCAATTATGAGTTGATCATCTCGATACATTCCCGCCAAGAAGTAGAGTAATATTGGTTGATGAATTAATTCTTGAACAATTGCGGGACATTTTTGATTTGATAAAAAATGCTGTAAATCTGTATTTTTATCATGATTAGTTGGTAACGATTGCCATTTTTCTAACCATTTTTCCTGTTGTTGTTGATCTAAAGGCAGAATTTCCACCAGTTCTAAATTTGTGGGTAAATTAGGAATAATTTCTAAAGGAATATTATTACCAGTAATTAATACCCTATGTCCCATTTTCTGGTCATTTTTGCATTGTTGTTGAAATTCGGCAACTTGTTTAATAAATGTTTCTAAATTCTGATTATTTCTAGCAGCAATTGATAATTCATCCCAGCCATCAAAAATAAAAAGAAATCGCGTATTTTTATTTCTCAACCAGTTATCATCACTACTATTAAAACGTAAATCAATATTGGCAATTAATGTTGCTTCTAGATGAGATGATAAAGTTTTGATATCTTGAAGATTAATTAAAATTGGTGTCCATAAAGGATGCAAATGTTGTCTAATCCAATCTGCGAAGATTTTACAGAAAATACTTTTACCACTACCTCTTTTTCCTTGGATAAGCATAACTTTTTCCAAGTTGTTTTCAGTGAGGATATTTTTCTTTACCCATGCTTCTAAATCCCCTATTTCACCATTGGCATATTTAACTTTCAGGGGAATATAAATATCTTTAAATGAACAACTTTTGTCAAAAACTGGAGCTAATACTTGAGTGGCAATTTCATTGTTGAGATATTCATGAATGTGTTGAATATTCTGTTGTTCTTGTTGCCATTCTTCTCGACAATTAGGGATAAATACTTGGATATCATCACCCAAATCTATCAAGGTTTGAATAAGATATTGATGAGTATTTCTGGCAATTCTTTTTACTAATAATTTAGCTGGATATTGGCTGAGATGAGGTGATATTAACCTGGTCAATAATAATTGATTAAATGCAGTTGCTAATGGAGATTCATGAAAACATTCAATTATTTGAATAGCCGTTTCTTCATCTAATTCAATATTATTAATATTTTCGAGAATTTTTCCTAATTCTGGATTTTCATCTGGGTTATCATAGTGCAAAGATGGATATAAAGATAAAATATCGCGGATACTTTCTAAATAAGCAGCTTGACTAATAATAGATATGTAGTCTTCTAAAGTAGGTGCTTGTTGAGAAGTATCACGATAAGCTTTGAGTAAAGCCATTCCCAGAGATAAAAATGATAATTCTCTATTTATCACCAGGGTTAATGGTGAACATAGCACATCTAATAAAGAAGATGAATCTTGTAGTAACAGTTTCCAAACTTCTAAATTAGCACCTTGTTCTTGAATGGTTATTGCTGCTTCTAAGACTGCTTTACCAGTTTCAGGAGTGGGATTTATACTTTCTGTTACTAAGAAAGATTGGCGAAATTTATACCAAGTATGTGTTAGGCATTTTTTCATTTTTTGCCACAGCCAGAATTACTTAACAATGTTTCTAGAGTAACAGTGATAAATTATGAATATGGCAATATAGATAATCTTTGCAAGAAAAATTTACACCATAAACAAAGATTGACAGTAAAATTACGGTGTTAACTAGTGGGATTACGGTTAATCCAAATTCCCCTCATACCTGCTGCTTTAGCGCCTTGATAGTCATCTGTGATGCTGTCGCCAATATGCCATGCGTCTTCGGGGGAACACTGGTGTTTATTTAAAGCAAGTTTAAAAATTTCTGGATCTGGTTTAGCGGCACGGGCTTGGGTAGAAATGGTAATAGAGTTAAAATATTCTTTGAGTCCTAAACCTTGTAATACTAAATATAGGCGGGAATCAAAGTTAGATAATACTCCTAGTTCTACTCCTAAGCGTCGCCAATTCATTAAAGCTAAAGTGACATCAGGATAAACATACCAAGGTTCAGGAGTCCCAAAGTGAATATAAAGTTCGCTAAAAAATGCGGAAAAGTCGGAAAAGTCTTTAAGAACACCTGCACCTTCAAAAGTATTCAAAGCAATAATTCGCCACCAATCATATTCGCGTTGGGGAATATCTCTAATATCTGCATCAAGAAATATAGGCGGTGGTGCTGCTTTAAAGCTGTTCACAAAGTTTTTATCTAATTCTTGGGCGGAAACTTCTACCCCAAAATCCTGGGCGATTTGGCGATAAATTTTACCAACACTACCTTTAACACCAAATAATGTACCTACAGCATCTACAAAAATAACTTTGGGTTTTTTCATAAAAATTGATACTTCAGTCTTCAGTAGTAAATATAGCAATCATATCTGAACTTGCAAGTTTTAATATCCCCGGCGATTAAAAGTAGGGGCGAAGCATTCGGGCGATTAATTATCGGTTTTTTCCCATGTAGGGGCGAAGCATTCGGGCGATTAATTATCGGTTTTTTCCCAAGTTTATTTTCCGAATGCTTCGCCCTTACACCGAATGCTGATGCTTCCAGCCCCCGTTAGGGATACGCCCTTACACCAAATGCTTCGCCCCTACAATTTACCGAGAAATGGCTTCTATTATAGGGCTAACCAACCAGTTAAAACCAACTTTCAATTGATGATTTAAAGTGGGTAAACGATACAGATAAGCCAACCGACGGGCTAAGTATGCAAAAGAACCGTCTAATTGCACACCTAACCCAGTGAGAGTGGCGTTATCTATTCCCAAAGCCATCATTTCTCCTAATGGTTGATAGCGGAAAGGAAGTAAGGGACGATTGGTGATAGAAGCCCAGATATTCCACGCGGTATAATCAGCTTGTTGAAAGGCGACTTGGGCGGTGGCGGGGACTTGTTTTCCTTCTGCGTCGAGACAGTCGGCTAAATCTCCTAAAGCAAAGATTTCGGGATGTTCTACGGCTTGTAATTCCGGTGTGGTGGTGATTTGTCCCCGCTGATTTTGCTTCAGTGGTAAGGTTTTCACTACTGGAGAAACTTTTGTTCCTACGGTCCAAATAACCAAATCTACGGGAATGGTATCTACTTGATTTTTATACTCTAGAGAGATGCTATCTTGGTCAACTGATACTACTTTAGTTTCTAAGTCAATAAATACGCCTTTGCTATCTAAGGCTTTTTTGGCGGCTTCACGATTAAATTCTGGGGAGGTTCGCAAAATTTGATCACTAAGTTCAATGAGGCGGAAACGTCCTTTTGCGCCGATTCTATCTGCTAGTTTACAAGCTAATTCTACGCCACTGTAACCCGCACCAACGATCGCCACACGGATTTTTTCTGGATTTGCTGATTCGAGAACTCGCAGCCGTTCTTCTAATTGATAAGCATCAGTAATAGTACGAAATGGGTAAGCATGGGTAGCAGCACCGGGAACTAAGTCTAGAGGCGTTTCACCACCTAAGGCTAATACTAAGCGGTCATAAGTCAGTTCTGATTGATCTGCTAATTGGATTGTTTGCTTGTTAATATCTATGTCAGAAACAGCAGCTTGGTGAAACCGGATATCTGTTCCTTGGAGTAGTTCTGAGTAAGGTGGGGCGATTTCCCAGGTTTGGAGTTCTCTGGTGAGGAGTTCATAAAGGAGGGGGGAAAAGACAAAGCGATCGCTCTGATCGACTAAGATAATCTCAGGTTTGGGTGTAGATTCCCACGGTAATTGGCTTAAACGCAGGGCGGTGTAAAGTCCACCAAAGCCACCACCTAGTATACAAATTTTTGTAGTTGGTTGAGTCATGGTTTTTATAGAAAGCTAAATCCCAGCAGTTAATTTATTCTTAGTCTAACGAATTATTACGTTTTATTGCCATTAACCAGCAATCCTGATATTTACCTTCATGTAAGTCATGACATAGTAAAAGCTTGATTTTCACAAAACCACATTTCTCATAGCAGCGGATAGCGCGGAGATTATTGACGTTGGGATTAATGACAATTTTAGCAGCTTGTAGTTGATTAAAAATATAGTCTATGGCAGTTAAAAGCACTTTTGTACCAATTCCCTGATTCCAATATTCAGTTTCTCCAATAAATAAGTCAATTCCATAGACATTATCTGTATTTTCTAAACAATACATTTGTCTAAGATCCTCTGGTAATTTGTTTAAATTATAATATTGTAAATAGCCAATTTCTAGATTTTTATCAACAAATATACAAGGAGTAATTGCTTCTTTCCCAACTATTCTGGGTTGATAGGTTTCTATAACTTTTTCTAAATCATAAGGATAATCTCTCCCACCATAAAATTGCAATACTTTTTCATCGCTACGCCATTTTTCCATTAACTGATAATCATGGATATGATCTTGCATGGGACGAATAGCGATCGCATTTTTGATAATTAACATTGATTAATTGAAATTGTGTGAAATTAAATTGTTTTTAATGACAAACTACATCGTTCCTAGTACAAATTCTCCTTCATTTACAGAATCATTTATAGATATATCATAAACTAAACCTGTGGTTTCTGCATAAACATGAATGATAGTTGGTAATTCACCTGTTTTATTAAAAGTCAAAACTTTATATAGCAAGTCTCCCTGATTTACTAAAGTCCCTAATCTAGGTTTAGATAAAATCATTCCTCCTACGGGTGTCCAGTATTCCTTTACTTGACTTAGTGAACGAAAACTGGTTTGATGAGATATAGTTTCTGCTTGAGGAAAATCCTGTATTTCTAAAATACCTTTTTTAGCTAAATAGTTTTTAATTCCGCGCACTCCTTTAGTTATTGAATCTGGATTCATTTGCATTCCTGAACCTAATTCTAAAGTCCATGCTTCTATATCAAATCTAACTTTTTCTCCTGTCAATTTTAAAAAAGCTGCCTCTAAAGCTAACCAAGGTTTGATAAATGCTTCATCAAAAGCATCACCATCATATTCATCAAATAAAATGCCATAATTGAGGAGAAAAAAATTAGCACTATCTTCTCGATTTTGGAAATAATAAAGGTATTCTATTCCTTGTCCAGTATGACTATGTAAATCAATGATATAATCTGCATCTAAATACAAAGATTGTAACTTATAGCGATATTTATCAGTTAGCCTGACACTACTACGGGAATTGATTTGATCTAAAAGACTATCAAAACTATGTTTAATTTTTCTAGAAAAGTTATCCTGGATAGTATCTATATCTAAACCAATTTGAGAACGGGCAAATTCTTCTATATCATGATGTTTTTTCTCATAATCCCAAAAAATTCTATTCCAATTTTTGCCGTCATAAATATTGAATCTACCTGTAGAAAAGCTATGATTTCGTTGATTAATCGCTAAAGGATTACAAACAGGAACGAGCCAGATTTCTCCTACTATTTGAGTAGTTTTTAATGTTCTAAAAAAATCAATCAATTGGTAAATGACAGCATTACCAACAATTTCTGCACCATGCAAATTAGATTGTATATATACTTTTTTCCCAGATTTAGCACCAACAAATTTATATACCTGGAGAGAGAGGAACTCACCAGAAGCAAGTTGAAAAAGGGGAATAGTGGAAATAATGGGAATCATAAAGAAGGAGTTAAAAATTAGAAAAAATCGCCAAC
The DNA here is from genome assembly GCF_009711975.1 of Anabaena sp. UHCC 0204. Classification (GTDB taxonomy): domain Bacteria; phylum Cyanobacteriota; class Cyanobacteriia; order Cyanobacteriales; family Nostocaceae; genus Dolichospermum. Next base: position 24,936 of record NZ_VIKW01000030.1, on the reverse strand, counting down.
ATTACTTAATTCTATTTAATGTAGGACTTACGCAATAACTCTCCAAAACTCTTATTTCTCTGTGTCCTCTGCGTCCTCTGCGGTATGCGCTTCGCGCACGCTTTGCGAACGTTTTTTCATGATTTTGCGTAAGTCCTGTAATGATTACAAAATTATTATTCCTGAAAAAGCGGTCTATATAACAATAACTTGTCCAAATCGAAAAAGTCTTGATTTGTAGGTTGGGTTGTTCGCGTTAGCGTTGCGGAGCAATCGGTACAAAACCCAACAAATGCGTCGGGTTTCACTTCGTTCTACCCAACCTACAAAAAATGGACAAGGTATTGAAATTAAGATTGATTTTTTAGCCAATTAATTACCACCAGACGTTACAGCTTTATGATGTGTAGCAGGATCTTCTGGCTTTCTGTGCCAGTTACCTTCTCCGTCTGGTTCATATTCATTGTGAACACTATTCCAAGCTACTTCCAGGGCATCTTTCTCATTCATTCCATCACGTTCAACAGCATTAAAAGCAGCTACAAAAATCTGTTGAGCGTGTTCTGGTAGTCGTGCTTGGATATCTTGAGGCAATTCCTCTATTGTACTATAAGGCATAAACAAACTCCGATTATCTAAGTTATATTTATGTTAAAAAAATTGTTCTCTAATTTCATCTTTCTATAAGTAGATAATCATATTCCCATACTTTTGATAGATCAACTAATTGGCAATTTTGGATTTATTTGAGCCACAATAGGTTTCACGGGAAATATGTACTGTTACCATGTTATACTAGATTCCCATTTTTCTATCATCCTCATACTAATACCTGGAACTTTTTCTATGTCTTGTAAAGATGTAAATTTTTGTTGCTGTCGGGCGAAAATTATCCTTTCAGCTAACTTTTTACCGACACCAGGAAGAGTTTCTAATTCTGCTTGAGTAGCAGTATTGAGATTAATTTTAGTAATAATTGGATTTACAAAAGATGATGGTTGTTGAATTTGGGAACATTGTTTAACTTCTGCATCAATTCTTGCTTGAATATGGGCTGGTAAACCTGGTTTGATTTTACCATAAAGTCGGTCAAATTCTCTTTGAAAATGGTTGGCAACTGTAGAGTTTTCGATGATTATTAATGTTTCATCGTTGCCATGATTTGCTGCTTCTGACCAATTATGTGAACCTGTAATTACAGTTTGGTTATCTATAACTGAGAACTTATGATGTAACAAATCTCCTTTAGCTAAAATTGGCACTCCAACTGTAGAAATAGGATTTTGCCAAGGACGGTTATCAACTTCATATTTACAGTTATCACTTAAAGCAAATCCCATCATATCTAAAGCTTCACTATAGGGACGATAAGCAAATTGAGGTTCAATTAAAGCCCGAATTTGGACATTTTGATAATGACGTGATTCAAGAATATTAGCAAGTTGTTGATCTGAAAATACAAATAATGCTAAATCAACCGTTTTTGTACTTGCAGATAAAGTTTTAGCAATTAAACCATTACTGCTCATACTCCAAGGTTGAGTTGCAGAAATCGGGGAAAAATGAACTGTAATTTTAGTGTTATCTGAGATAATAGTTTGCGGTTTTCGGACAGTTTTTTTCAGTCCAAACTTACTATCTGGTTTCCCCCCTACACCGTCACCCCACATAATATCAAACTCTTCCGTTAATAAAGTTGCTAATTCAGAGTTATCAATTTTTAATAAATTATTAGCATTACCTAAACTGCTAGGATTTGTAAAATCTCCAGAAGTATCACTTAAAGTAAAATTAGCAGAAGTAATAATCACAAACCGATTATCAACAACGACAAATTTATGGTGCATTAAACTGCTACCCTTTGAACCATCAGCAGTATCATCTATCCAAGGAATTTTAGCATTTTGAATAATTGCTAAAGCATCCCTTTGACTAATTTCCTCCGGTGTAATTTGATTATCTTGATTAATATCAACAAATTTCCGAAACTCATTATATCGTTCTTGTTCTCTTTTCTCCAACTTAGCTATTTCTGCGGAAGTAAAACTACTCCAAGGACGAGAATAATTATTTTCTAAAATTAACCTTACCTTGATTCCGGCTTTTTGCTTTTCTGCTAATATCTGAGCAATTTTTGGTAAACGCAACTCTTGTACAGCTATATCAACAGTAGATTTAGCTTCAGCAATAGTATCAACAATCTGCCTTTCCAAATCATCCCCTAACCGGGTTTGCTGACGATAAGTTTCTGGATATTCCGACGATTCCGAATGATTGAAGTAAACTTGAATAAAAGGATCTTGTGGTAAAGGTGCTAAACGCTGATTTGATGATTTGACTTGTTGACACCCAGTAAAAGTAAATAGTAATAAAAAGATATAGAGAAAATAGCGGATTCGTGGGAAAATAAACACAGTAATCTGATAAAAATAAATTACAAGGATTTTAATGTATTTATATCACACCTTGAATTAACTTCTTTCTTCCTTTGCGCCTTTGCGCCTTTGCGTGAAACTCTTATTTATTAATTTTTATGCAAATATATCTAGATTACAGTGCAACTACTCCAACTCGTCCAGAAGCGATCGCAATTATCCAAAAAATCTTAACACAACAGTGGGGTAATCCTTCCAGTTTACATGAATGGGGCAACCGCGCCGCCTTAGTTGTCGAAACAGCCAGAATGCAAGTTGCAGGTTTAATTAACGCTGTTCCCGAATCTATTATTTTCACTTCCGGGGGAACAGAAGCAGACAACTTAGCGATAATGGGAGTAGTGCGATCTTATACCGTCCCCCAACATATTATTATTTCCAGTGTAGAACATTCAGCTATTTCTGAACCGGCGAAAATGTTAGAAAATTGGGGTTGGGAAATTACCCGTTTGGGTGTAAATCATCAAGGAAGAGTCAACCCTGAAGAATTAAAAGCAGCTTTGCGACATAACACAGTTTTGGTATCTGTGATTTATGGACAAAGTGAAATCGGCACAGTTCAACCAATTGCCGAGTTAGGGAAAATTACTCAAATCCATGGTGCTTTATTTCACACAGATGCAGTGCAAGTTGCTGGACGCTTACCCATAGACGTACAGACTTTACCTATAGATTTATTGAGTTTATCTAGTCATAAATTATATGGTGGTTTGGGTGCAGGGGCGTTATATGTGCGTCCTGGAGTAGAATTAAAGCCGCTGCTAGGTGGTGGTGGACAGGAGTCCGGACTGCGCTCAGGGACACAAGCAACACCCGCTATTGCTGGATTTGGAGTAGCTGCGGAGTTAGCAGCACAGGAATTAGAGACAGAAAGGATCAGATTAATCGGATTACGCGATCGCCTCTTTGCAATTTTAGCAGATGTTCCCGGTTTAATGCCCACAGGCGACAGAATTCACCGTTTACCCCATCATCTCAGTTTTTATTTAGAAGCTGCGGACGGAGAAAAAATCAGCGGTAAAACATTAGTCCGTCAGTTAAATTTAGCCGGAATTGGGATTAGTGCCGGTGCTGCTTGCAATAGTGGAAAATTAACCCCCAGTCCGATTTTATTAGCAATGGGATATTCTGAAAAAGCCGCTTTAGGAGGAATTAGATTAACTTTAGGAAAGGAGACAACAGCAGCAGATATTGATTGGACAGCAATGGTTTTAAAACAGGTTTTACAGCGGTTAACAAATGTAGAATTAGTAATGGATTAAAAAATCAAACTCTTACTCTCTGTGACTCTGCGCCTCTGCGTGATAAACTCATAAATCAGTAATGCCAGTTAAAAAATCAAACTAGTTGCTAAATTTTCGTTAAACTTAATAAAGTTTTGACAGCAAAATACCCCTATGGCTTTATACGCAGAATTGCATCGGCATCTAGGTGGTTCAGTTGTACCGCGTGTATTATGGCGATATTTCCAGCGGCACAACACTGAGTTAATTTCTCGCTTTGCTGAATATCCAGAATTTGAAGATTTTTATACTCGTCCCCGTAACACCTTAGATGAATATCTCGAACTGCACACCCTAGTTGAAAGTGTGCAAACAGTGGAAACTTTACCGTACTTTATTTACCGCTTATTACGCGGTGCTTATATTTTCGAGAATTTGGCTTATTTGGAATTACGCTATACTCCCTATTTGCGAACTCCTGAACATCTCAATCAAAACGAAAGAATTGATAAAATGGGAGAAATTGTGGATATTGTAGGTAAATCTAGTCATGTACCCGAATATCCCATTATTACCAGCCAAATTCTTTGTATGCACTCCCGTTTACCCTTTGAGGTAAATAAGGCAATTGTTGATTTAGCAGCGCAAAATAGAGAATATGTCTGTGCCATAGATGTGGCAGGAGGCGATCGCTATTATGCCCAAAGAATGGAAGAATGGATCAGTTTATATAATTATGCCCATTCACTGGATATTAAGACCACAGGGCATCTTTATGAAACAAAAGATGGTTGTTATCCAGAATTATTACCCTATTTAATGCGAATTGGTCACGGTATCCAAATTCCTCTTTTATATCCTGAATTACTCCCAGAAATTGCCAGACGAGGACAATGTTTAGAAGTTTGTCCAACCACTTATTTAAAAACTGGAACTTTACAGGATATTCGGGAACTTAAATTAGTTTTTGATCGTTGTTTTGAAGCTGGAGTGGATATTGCCATTTGTACTGATAATGCGGGATTACATAATATGCGTTTACCGTTTGAATATGAAAATCTTTTGACTTACGACATTATCAATTTTCAGCAGTTACAAATTTGTCAAGATGCAGCTTTTCGTCATGCTTTCGCCTGGCCTCACACTCAACGTCCAGCATCTTTATTAACTGGTTTGTTGAAGTAGGGAAGAAGGTTACAGGTTACAGGTGACAGGTTACAGTGAAGAGGCAGGGGGCAGGGGAGCAGAGGAGCAGAGGAGCAGAGGAGCAGGGGAGCAGGGGAGCAGGGAGAAGATGTTTTCCACGGACAACGAACAACTGACTCCTGTCACCTGTCACCTGTCACCTGTCACCTAATTGTCTACTCCTTCTGTCGCACCACCGATGCTTTTCCAGGCTTGTAAACCACCTGTGAGTTCAGCTACTGCGGTGAAACCAAGAAATTGTAAGGTTCTCACGGCTTGGGCTGCTTGGCTGTCATTTTCGCCATAAATGTAGATTCGGCGTTCTCTGTGTAGGGATGTTTGGGCGCGAGATTCCAAGTCATTGAGAGGGATAGAAATCGCTCCTGTGATGCGACTATGATTGTATGTTGAGCGATCGCGCACATCAACAATTGTCAAAGCAGGTTGACCCCATTCAAGACTGGTTTTTAAGTCATTAACATCGACAGCTAGATTAATACTCATAAACTTTTCCCGCTTCTAATCTAATCAAAAATCTAGCAAATATCAGCTATGAATTCCTGTTTCTTTAGAATGACAGCAGATTTTATAAATTAATATTTTCAAGTCATAATATTGTAAGCTAATTATCTATCCATGCAGACAATTTTTAATTATTAATTTTTAATTATTCAGATGGTATCTACTATTCAATCTTTACCAACAGATGTTGTATATCTAATTACGGCGGGAGAGGTTATTGACTCTTTCATGGCTGTTGTCAGAGAGTTAGTAGAAAATTCCCTAGATGCTGGTGCAACGCGCATTGTAGTTTCTTTATGGCCACAACAGTGGCGAATTCGTGTAGCTGATAATGGTTGCGGAATGAATTTGGATGATTTGCAACAAGCCGCAACAGCACACAGTACCAGTAAGATTCATTCTAGTGCAGATTTGTGGAAAATTAACAGTTTGGGATTTCGTGGTGAAGCATTACACAGTTTAACAACTTTGGCAGATTTAGAAGTTTTAAGTCGTCCTTTAGGGGGAAATGAAGGACAGCGGGTTATATATAATCATGAAGGAGAAGTAACACAAGTAGAAATTAAAGCGATCGCACCTGGTACAGTAGTAACAGTTAATAATTTATTTGCTAATTGTGCATCTCGTCGTCAAGGTTTACCAACTATAAATCAGCAATTAAAAGCTGTACAAGGGATAATTCAACAAATAGCTTTATGTCATCCTCACGTTAATTACCAAGTTTGGCAAAATGACAAAGAATGGTTTACAATTTGTCCAGCAAAAAGTGGAGGAAAACTCATTCCCCAAATGCTTCCCCAAGTGCGACAAGGTGATTTACATGAAATGAATTTTAAAATACCAAATCTGGAAAATTCATCATTATATTTAGTAATCGGATTACCTGATAGATGTCATCGTCATCGTTCTGATTGGGTAAAAGTAGCCATTAATGGCAGGATGATTAAATCACCAGAATTAGAGCAGACTATCCTTTCAGCTTTTCATAAAACATTACCACGCGATCGCTATCCAGTTTGTTTTTTACATTTAACTATTTCTCCAGAACAAATTAACTGGAATCGTAACCCAACTAAAACAGAAATCTATCTCAATGAACTGACCTTTTGGCAAGAACAAATTACTGAAGCTATCAATAAATCACTCCGCATTTCTGAAACTAACATTAAAGAATCTGTCCAGACAACACGAGTTAGTAATTTACTCAAAGTCGCAGAAGCTAAAGGTGAATATAACTTTAATTCTCAAAACTCTCAAAATAGTGAAACTCAAAATTATTTAAAAGCCGTTGCTCAAGTCAGCAATACTTATATTGTCGCTGAACATTCTGGGGGAATGTGGTTAGTAGAACAACATATTGCCCATGAAAGAATTTTATATGAACAACTATGTGATCATTGGCAACTAATACCTGTTGAAACTCCAATTATTCTTTATCAATTATCACCAGCCCAGGTTTCCCAATTAGAACGTATCAATTTAGATATTGAACCTTTTGGTGATAAACTTTGGGCGGTACGTAACATTCCTGCTATGTTACAACAACGTGAAGATGCTGCTGATGCAATTTTAGAATTAAGTTGGGGAGGAGATTTACAAACTGCTCAAGTTGCTGTTGCTTGTCGCAGTGCAATTCGCAATGGTACAAAAATGAGTTTACCAGAAATGCAAACATTATTAGATAATTGGCAACGTACCCGCAACCCCCGCACCTGTCCCCATGGTAGACCAATTTATTTATCTTTGGAAGAACCTGCATTAGCACGATTTTTCCGCCGTAATTGGGTAATTGGTAAAAGTCATGGAATTTGAAGTATCTTTAAATAAAGTTATTTACGTAATTAGATAAAATTCACATTTATATTAATGACAAATGAGCAAACCAATTGAAGTCCGCAACCCCCGCACAGGGAAATTCGATTATGTCATAGTTCCTCCTCCACCAAAATTGCTTTCTCAGCAATGTCACCGTTTGCGACGTGGACAAATTAATTGGCAAAAATTAGAAATACAAGAGAGAATTGAAGCCTTAAAAGCATGGAAGCAAGCTATCATATCAGACCGAAATTTATTAACAGAAGCCTTAGTTAATGACACCGGGAGATTATCAACATCAATATTAGAAATAGACTCACTTATTTCTAGTATTGATAAATGGTGTAATTTAGCTCCCCAATTGCTACAAGACACCGCTAAAAATACATCTATTTCTTTTATATCCTTACAACAAACATCAGTTCCTTATCCTTTAGTTGGGGTAATTAGTCCTTGGAACTTTCCTTTATCCCTATCTACAATTGATACAATTCCTGCTTTATTAGCTGGTTGTGCAGTCATAGTTAAACCTAGCGAAATAACTCCCCGATTTGTCGCTCCTTTAATGACAACCCTGAACACTATTCCTCAATTACGCGATGTTTTAAACTTTGTTGAAGGAGCAGCACAAACAGGATCAGATTTAATTGAAGATGTAGATCTAATTTGTTTTACAGGTAGCGTAGAAACTGGGCGTTTAATAGCTGAAAATGCCGCAATTAATTTTATTCCCGCTTTTTTAGAATTAGGAGGAAAAGACCCAGCAATTGTTTTAGAATCAGCAAATTTAGATTTAGCAACTTCCGCAATTTTGTGGAGTTCTGTAGTCAATACAGGACAATCATGTTCATCAATTGAAAGAATTTATGTTGCTGAATCTATCTTTGCAGAATTCTATCATCAATTAGTCACTAAAGCCCATGAATTAAAACTAGCATATCCAACTATTGAAGATGGAGAAATTGGTCCAATTATTTCTGAAAAACAAGCAGCTATTATTAATGATCATCTCCAAGATGCCATTTCTAAAGGGGCAGTAATTCACTGTGGTGGTAAACTAGAAGAATTAGGTGGAGGTTGGTGGTGTCGTCCTACAGTTATCACTGAAGTTAATCATTCTATGAAGGTAATGTCTGAAGAAACATTTGGTCCGATTATGCCTGTTATGTCTTTTGCTAATATCGAAGAAGCGATAAATTTAGCCAATGATTGCATTTATGGACTAAGTGCTGCTGTCTTTGCAGAATCAGAAACACTAGCAATAGAAGTTGCCCAAAAAATAGAAGCAGGTACTATTAGTATTAATGATGCCGGATTAACAGCATTAATTCCTGAAGGAGAAAGAAACGCTTTTAAATTTTCTGGATTGGGTGATTCACGGATAGGAACAATTGGATTAAAACGCTTCTTGCGAAAAAAAGCCTTGTTGATTAAAACCAACTCTAATAAAGACCCTTGGTGGTTCAATAATGGTGATTAATTAAATGAGCATTATGTAACATATAATAATCGTAGTGAGCGATTCATCGCTCAAAAAAAACTCAGGAATTTATTCCTGACTACAAACAATATGTAGTCCTAACCAACTCTAATAAAGACTCTTGGTGGTTCAATAATGGTGATTAATTAAATGAGCATTATGTAACATATAATAATCGTAGTGAGCGATTCATCGCTCAAAAAAAGCTCAGGAATAAATTCCTGACTACAAGCAATATGTACTCTAATTCAATAAGAAAGGGTAAAATAGAAATTCTGTAGTTAATTTCCCATTTTGTAAGGTACAAACATGACTAAAAGTGACAAAATAAACTTTTCTACTCCGAGCGGGTTTCCGGAATTTTTGCCTAGCGAAAAGCGGTTAGAAGTATATTTACTAGATATTATTCGCAAGGTTTTTGAAAGTTATGGTTTTACACCTATTGAAACTCCAGCAGTAGAAAGGTTAGAAGTGCTACAGGCTAAAGGTAATCAAGGTGACAACATTATATATGGTATTGAGCCAATTTTACCACCAAATCGCCAAGCAGAAAAGGATAAATCTGGAGAAACTGGTTCAGAAGCTAGGGCTTTAAAATTTGATCAAACCGTTCCTTTTGCTGCTTATATTGCTCGTCACTTAAATGAATTAACCTTTCCTTTTGCTCGTTATCAAATGGATATGGTATTTCGAGGTGAACGGGCAAAAGATGGACGATTTCGACAATTTCGACAATGTGATATTGATGTAGTTGCTCGTGGTAAACTCAGTTTACTTTATGATGCCCAAATGCCGGCAATTATCACCGAAATTTTTGAAAAAATTAATATTGGTGATTTTGTCATTCGCATTAATAACCGCAAAATACTTACAGGGTTTTTTCAATCAGTAGGAGTTGCAGAACAGCAAATTAAAACCTGTATTAGTATTATTGATAATTTAGAGAAAATTGGCGAATCTAAAGTTAAACAAGAATTAGAAAAAGAAGGTATTTCCCCAGAACAAACGGATAAAATTATTGAATTTATTAAAATTGATGGTAGCACTGATGATATTTTAGATAAACTCAAACACCTATCAGAAAATCTGCCCGAAGCAGAACAATTTAATTTAGGAGTTACTGAATTAGAAACCGTAATTAATGGAGTTAGAAATTTAGGAGTTGCTGATAAACGTTTCTGTATTGATTTATCTATTGCCCGTGGTTTAAATTACTATACTGGCACAGTTTATGAAACTACTTTATTAGGCCATGCTGCTTTGGGAAGTATTTGTTCTGGTGGCAGATATGAAGAATTAGTGGGAATGTTTATCGGTGAAAAAATGCCTGGTGTGGGTATTTCTATTGGTTTAACTCGGTTAATTAGTCGGTTGTTAAAAGCGGGGATTTTAAATACTTTATCTGCCACACCTACCCAAGTTGTAGTAGTAAATATGCAAGAAGATTTAATGCCTGTTTATTTACAAGTATCACAACAGTTACGGCAAGCAGGAATTAATGTTGTCACTAATTTTGAAAAACGTCCTTTAGGGAAACAATTCCAAGCCGCAGATAAGCAGGGAATTAGGTTTTGTGTAATTATTGGTGCTGATGAAGCTGCATCTGGAAAATCATCTTTGAAGGACTTAAAATCAGGGGAACAAATAGAAGTAGCTTTGGTAGATTTAGCAGAGGAAGTTAAACGCCGGCTGGCATAAAGCAGGAGCGAGGAGTCAGGAGTAAAACTGGATTATTGACAATTAACAATTGACAACTAAGAAGGCTTAATAACCCAGATTCGAGAATATTCTGATCTCCTTCTTCCTGAACTCCTGACTGGGCGCAGGCCCTGCGCCCCTACCTCCTGATAGTGTAGCGTGGTGTAAGCCATACTCCTAGCCCAACCCCTACTTCGCTGGAGGTCGAAAATTTGGCAGTTCTACAGATGCTAAAGACTTACGTCCCTTGGGTGGTCGTTGTGGATAAATTAATGGCGAAGGGGATTTATGATCAGATTTGTTGTCATCTAATAATTCAGATAAACTATCATTAGTTGGTAAATTTGATTCTGTAGTAGATGAAACATCTAACCAATAATCTTCCATTTCTATATTGATTTGAGGATTTACGGAAGTAGAAATAATTGACAAATCCTCTTTTTCAGGATTATCAGTTATAGCATAAGCATCAATTTCTATGTGTGAATTTTGGGGGATTATTATTTCTGTTTGTTTATTATCCTCAGCAGGAGATACTAAAGTTTTCAAGACTAATGTATCAGCTTGATTAATATTTACCTCAGTTTCTGTCTGGGGGTCTGCTGGAGTAGATGGTAGAGCAAAAAACTGATGAATTATACCTTCTAATTGCTGGTCTAGGGATGATGGTTCAGAACTATCTACAGTTGTTAATTGAATTGTTGACTCATTAACTTGTGCTGGTGGAGAAATGGATGGTTCTGAATGATAAGTACAATTTTCCGAAGATGTGACTGTAGGCTTAACCCAAGAATTATGTACAGATTCACTCAGAGCATCTCCTTCTACTGACCAAGGTCGAATAGGTTGGGCGTTAGGAAACAAAGACCGGGCTTTTCTAGAGAATCTTGTATGTTTATGGATGACATCATCAGGATGATGAATATGATCCTCTAAATTTTCATGGTTGGGAATTGGTGTATCTAGACATTTTTCGAGAGCCGCTTTAAATTGCAGCGTCTGTCGTTGTTGGCGCATAAGTCTAGTCCGCAACTCACGACAAGTATTTTCAGAGTGTAATAGCTGCTGAGACTCTTCAGTATAATTAGTTTGTAAAAGAGAACATTCTCTTTCCAAATGAGCTAAACGTTGTTGGCTAATTTGCAAATGGGCTTTATAAGTTTCTATGGATATTTCTTGCTGTTGAACTGTTTGTGTAGAAGCTTCTAACTGATGATATAGAGACTGAATTTGCTCTTGGGCGGCACAAAGGTCTTGACTTTGTTGATTAAACATGGACTCTGTAACACTAGATCGTGTTTTTTGCCACTGCAAAATTTTTTCCGCTTCAGCTAATTCAGTTTTTAACTGCTCTACTTGAGTAAATAAATCATTATTAGCTGTACGTAATTCTGTATTTAACTGTAATAGCTGCTGAAATTCTAAATTGACCTGTGCTTGTTGATCAATATCAGGTTCTGCAATCCAGTCTTGTTGGTTGCTGTCTTCCAATTTTTCCATAACTACGGCTTCATAGTGATGATCTGTAGCTGGTTGATAGCGTAGCGTGGCGTTAGCCATAAAAGAGGTAAATTTGTCACGGTCATTACCGCCTTGGAGTTGGTCAATTCGGGGTACTTTTGTGATGTACTTTCAACGGGACAATTACCGATTCAAATTTCCCCACTCTGTACGCATAATGTATTTATTGCTCCAAAGAGCCTCCCATTTCTGGGGTAATGTTAGCTTCGACCAGTTATAAAAGCTTGTTAGGCTTGCAACACTGTTCCAGTGACCTTAGAACTGTTTAATCACAAGCGACAGAGCGGGGAACTAGCTACGCATTCCAAGGTGTCGTAACTCAAATAACGGCTACCATAAGACTAAGCTCAGGGTGGTCTGGTCAGCACGGCTTGCTTGATTACTCTTGCAAGCCCAGTCCCTTTAGGGCTGGGTTACTGACATTGTCATTATCCACAAATACGTAACCGTCATCACTTATTTACACAAATAAAAATTGATAGTCAACTACTGACAATTGTCAATTATCAATTGTCAATTGTCAATTAATTAGGGTAGCCACTGGGGATGAAAGCCGACTAAAGGGAGTTGCTCTGGTTTAATGTCAATATTTGTACTATCAGCGATCGGTAGCAAGGGCATCAACCAGAGACTACTAGTAGAAATCGGTTCACCATCATCAGTTTTTAAAGTGTTTGCTGGTAATTGTGTCATGTTATTAGCAATGGGAACTACTTGGTCGAATAAGAAGCCTAAACCGTCGGGTGCTAAACTGGTTTGGACATTGCGTTGAGCAGGAGGTAAGAGTAGCAGTGGTTTTTGCGTTCCTGTTTTCAAGTCAATAGAGACTAAATAAGGTTGTTCTACAAATTGTTCTTTAGAAAGAAGTTGTGTGATTAAGCAATAGACGGTAGGGGAAGCTGGGTCAAACTGACAACTGAGGATTGAGCCTGTAGTCTTTAATAATTGTTTTTGTACGCCTTGGTTGGTGACTAAAAACAAATCTCGCGTATAGTCAGTATTAAATTTGACCATTGCTGCTTGTGAACCGTCTTTAGAAAAGGCTTGGACTAAGCCAAATTGGGGGAGAAAATCTAGGGGTTTGCTGCTATCACCTTCTAGAGAGACAATTGCTGTTCCTTGACCTTGAGACACAGCTACGGCTTTGCTATCGGGTGTAATCAGAAAATCTCCACCTGGTTGGCCTTGTAAGCGTTTGGGGGTCGGTTTTTCGGCAGAAATATCATTGCTGGTTGCTAAGTACCATAGAGCAAAGTCACCAGGATTATCTCGTTTACCTCTTTGAATAACAATGGTTTGGCCATCGGCTGAGAGGTCAAATTTGAGGTTTTGATATTCTTTGTTATCTAAAATCAGGTCTACTTTACCTGCTACTTCTGTTTCTTCACCAACTTGACTCTTGATACCTGTGGTGACAGTATATAGTTGGGCTGAAAGGAGGTCAGGATTGTTAGAAGAACGAGCAGAGAATACTATTTTTTCACCATTTGGGAATGGTTCAAAATCCATAACAATTAAGTCTTTAGGGGTAAGAACTTTTTTTTGTTCTTGGGTTAAGTTATAAAGTACCAACTGCCCTTGGACTTCTGGACTAGCACCAATATAAAGAATGACGCGGTTGCGGGTGGTAAAGCTACCTGTAAAAGGCTGCATCACCCGGTTTTGTCCTTCTGCTTGGGAGTATTTATCTCGACCTTTTTCTAGTTTAACTTGGTAATTTGTGCCGTAAGGGGCTGGTGTGAGGAGTGTATACACCATTCTTCTTCCTGCCCAACTGAATTTACCAGCTAGAGGGGGATTGATTGTTAAATTCTCCTCGATGCTTTTGTACTCCATTGGCCGACTAAAGGTGAGGGAGAAGGAGAGATCATCTGCGCCGATTTGTTGATTTTCCCAGGTAAAGGTGCGGACAATCGGTTTGACTGCATCACCTTGCCAAATGATCACCCCGATTAGCACGCTGATGAGGAGCATGAAGGCGATCGCCACCCGATCTAATGGTTGAATAAATTTAGAGGATTTGCTCATGTATGTTAGTTGCCAGTTGATTACTGACTAATAACTGTAAGGATTTTGAGGTTGAGGAATTTTTTTGAGGGTGTTAGCTTTGATTGTCAGTTGGCGTTTTTCGGCTACGGTTTGTGTTGTCATTTGTCCTTCTATTTCTAACCACGTATCCTGTGGGTACTGTTGACGTGATTCAGGTATTTGGACTGGTAATCCTACAGGATAGGCATCTGCGGCACAACAACTGAGGACAAATCGGGCTAACAATATATATTCTTCACCAACATTAGGGGGATGAATCACAAATCCCTGCACTTTTACTTTTTGTCCTGTGTATGCGTCTGGTTCAGGATAAACGTTAAGTGTTCTTACCCAGTCAACAAGCGATCGCTCCTCTGGACGCATTGTCGCCCGAAATGCTTGGGGTTGGGCGCGACTTGTACCAGTTAATTCTGTAATTCCCCGTTCTAGTGCTTTTTCACTGGCAAAGACACGAGGTGTAATCATTAATCCTAAAATTGCAGTTGTCAGTAGTAGAAAACTGCCCCAACCAGGAGGAAATAAACTCATGTGGGAAGCATTAGGTATTTCCGGACGGCGACGGTGTTTCAACAGTTGTAACCCCTTGGAAAAACCGATAATTAATAAAGCTATTCCCGCTAAAATTACTAACCAAAAGAAATCAGGGTGAATCAACAAGTAGAGTTTGCCTGTCAGCCAGTATTTCAGCATTAAAATACCCCAAGCTGTAATAGCTACCACGTCTAGCCAAGGAATAAATTTATTTGGGGGTTTAGTTTGGGAATTTAGCATTGAAGTTATTTAAGTATCACAGGTGACGGGTGATAGGTGATGGGTGATGGGTGATAGGTGACACAGAGAATATTTATTGTCTATCACCAATTACTAATCTCCAGTTCCTATATTCCCACCTTATGAGGATTTAAACCCCATACCCCACACCCCACATTTCACTAATGCAATCAGCAGTAAACCAAAAATCAAAACAGAGAAATCTTGATATATAAAGCTGTCAGGATGATTGGTGCAATTTAGATCACGTGCAAATTCATGATTAAAGTGAATAAGAATGTCAATTGCCCGGCTAAGACAAAGAGATAGATCAGGGCTTTCGGTTTGAAAATAGATAACATCAAACCAATGCCTTTAATATCAATCATGGGTCCAAATACTAGAAATGCTAATAATGACCCACTGGTAAAGCTGGAAGCAAAGGATAGGGCAAAAAAGGCATCAACTGTAGAGCATATTGATACGACTGCTGCTAATACTAGCATGGCTAAAATTGAAGTAATAGGTCCTGCGCCAAGACTGAGGATCAGTTCTCTAGGGGCTAAAACTTGAATAGCTGCGGCTATGGCGCTGCCTATGACCATTACTCCTCCTAATTCCCGCAATTCTTGAATGATATTATCTAATAGGGAACGGAGTTTCTCTGGTAATGGCTTACCGACATTAGAAATTTCTGGTAATTCATCATAACTATCATCTATGCGTTTTGGCGAGCCTGCTTTGCCACCGAGTATATACGTTCCTGATTGCAATAAACTGGATGTAGTAGTTTGGGGTTGTAGTTGAGATTGTCTACCCCGGCGTTTTGTTTTTGGCTGGGCGGGGGGGTTAAACTTGAGATAACGAGCGATCGCTGGTTGCAGAAAAGGCACTAAGTCTGATTGAAAACTGAAGATAAAACCAATAGTTGTAGCAATAATCAGAGAAAATACTATTCTTAACACTACTATTTCTGGTTGATCGCGGAATGCAGACCAAGTTGACCAAATTACAATTGGGTTAATTGTCGGTGCTGCTAATAAAAAGCCAATTGCAACCGGTGTGGGTACTCCCTGCATCAATAACCGCCTGGCTACAGGCACATTACCACACTCACAAACTGGAAACAAAAAACCAATCATGCTGCCACATAAAGCACCCAATAGGGGATGTCTGGGCATTTTCTCAATCAATTTGCGTTCATCAATAAAGAGTAGTAGCACACTAGATAAAAATACACCCAGCAGCAAAAAGGGCATCGCCTCAACTAGTAGACTGAGAAATATTGTAAAACCATTGTTCAGTTGATTCATGGGCGTTGCAGTCAACAGCGGTTCTGAGTTTTAGGGTTTTGTTTTGTCATTCTATCCAAATGGGGATCATTCATGATTCATGGGATTGCTAAAATTTAACCTCATTATAGTTAGGGAATTATAACAATCCTCAATGATTTGTGAGAAAATCTCTTGCTTCTTACCTTCCACCTGTAAATTTATAACTTAGGTAAGAGGACTACATAGGTTATAAAATTAATGATTGATGCAGTTATTTTTAAATTCCTGATTTTTGAGGAAGCTTGAAAGCATTAATAACTGCTTATATATTTTTTTGGTGTTTCTGGTGTCACAAGAGTTAAATTCTCAAATTTCATCACTATTGTTGTCTGTCGGGAGCAATCATGCTCTTAATTTAGAATCCAATCTCCAAGAACTACCAATGTACACTTTTGAGGTGGAGATTGGTTGTATTGTCCAAGAATTTGCAAAATTTTTGGATCAATATCCGTTACTACCAGGAGTAATCTTACTAGAACATGGTCGCTATATAGGGATGATATCTAGAAGAAGACTATTAGAATTTTTAATTCGTCCTTATGGGCAAGAGATATTTTTTAAAGAATCTTTAAGGGTTATTTATAGTTATGCACGGGTAGAAATTTTACTATTACCGGAGACAACACCTATATTAACAGCTATGCAACATAGTTTACAGCGATCGCCTGAACTTTTAGCTGAACCAATTGTTGTGCAAACAGCAGATAATACCTATAAATTATTAGCTATAGAAGCATTAAATTTCGCTGCTTGGCAAATTCAAACTATAGCGAATCAAATACGCTACGAAAGCAGTCAAGCTAAAATGATTCAAAATGATAAAATGGCGAACTTAGGACGCTTAGTAGATGGAGTCGTTCATGAAATTCTTGATCCTGTAAGTTTTATTTGGGGTAATTTAACTTATGTGACTAGCTATACTCAGGATTTATTGAAACTCATCAATGCCTATGATCAAAACTTAACTCATAGTTCTACAGAAATAAATACACTCAAATCGGAAATAGAATTTGATTTTCTAGAACAAGATTTATCAAGTACATTAAATAGCATTCGCAGTGGTGCAGAAAGATTAAAAAAGCTAGTTACTAGTTTACAAAATTTCTGTCATATTGACGAAGTTCATCCGAAACCTGTAGACTTACACGCTTGTTTAGATAGTACAATTTTGTTAATTAATACTCGCATTAAAGGAGAAATAGAAATTATTAAAAATTATGGTAATCTGCCACCAGTCTACTGTTTTATGAGTCAATTAAACCAGGTATTTATAAATATATTAAGTCAAACCGTCAATGTTTTACTAAATACCTCTTTATCATCTAATCAATATAATTCTCATAGTTTAAATCCCCAGCAAAAATCCAGAATTGAGATTACAACCCAAGTAGTTTCTCAACCAGCTACCAATTCCCACGCATCTGATTCTCGTTGGGTTTCTATTCGCATTACTGACAACGGACCAGGAATATCTCCAGAATTACAAAAGCGAATTTTAGAATCTTTTTCTTCAGAAAAAATGGCTGACAAAGAAACCAGTTTAGGGATGAGTTATCGAATTATCACCTCTAAACATGGCGGAAAATTTCATTTTCGTTCTCAATTAAATATTGGCACTGATATTGAAATTTTATTACCTTTAGTTTGATTCGTAGGGGCGAAGCATTCGGGCGATAATTTATCGGTTTTTTCCCAAATTTATTTTCCGAATGCTGATGCTTTCAGCCCCCGTTAGCGATACGCCCTTACAGGAGTCAGGAAGAAGAAAATTACCCAATCCCCAATTACTTAATATAAGCACTCATTGGTTCTTTGATAAATCGGATGTAAAGATGCCTAAAAGTAGACTTAATGACACGAGGCATGGCAAAATCTATAGGCATTAACTTTTCAGGTAATTGCCAATCGTTAATTTGTAGTAAATCAGGTGATAAATTAGGAAAATTGATATCACTTAATTCTGGACATATTCCTAATCTTTGAGAAGCTGCAACAGTAGGAACTTGTGCAGGTGCAACTTGGAGAACCTCTAACATTGCTCTATCTAAAGCAAATACATTTGTAGAAGCTGCTAAAATTTCTAAATTCCGAGGTTCTCCCCCACTTGGTCCATTACCTTCATGACCAATAATTCCATCTAAAATTGTTAAAGTTGGATTAATTGCTCTGGCAGTTTCTACCAACATTTCTCCAAATTTGTCAGCATCTTTACCTGCTTCCATGTGCCACCAAGCTTTCATTTTTCCAGGAACACAACCAAAGAGATTTTTTACGCCCAAAGTTAGAGTCAATTGCATATGAGATTTAACTTTGGGAAGATTAATAATCACGTCTGCTTCCATTGCTTCTTTCGATAAAAGCAGATGATTAAAATTGTCGTTGACAGTTTGATAACGTTTACCGTGAAATTCCACAAGTGGTAATTTTAGTTCTTCTAAAATTGGTAATAAACCATTAGCTATTGCCACACCTTTAGCACTTCCAAAAGCGGGACTATCTCCTAAAAATGGGTTTCCACCAACTGCAATTACCATTTCGGCAACAGCACGAACTAATTCTGGACGAGTGGTACATTCTTTAGTAGGACGAGAACCTGTAAGGAGGTTAGGTTTGAGTAAAACGCGATCGCCTGGTTTGACAAAAGCAGCCATGCCTCCTAAAGGTTCTAGCAGCGTTTCCAAGGATTCTTTTAAAGCGTCTTGTTCGTAGGATTTAGCCCGAATTAGACTAACAGATGGTTGTTGTATTTGCATGGGGAATAATTGCGTTATTATATAATAATATAAAGGAAATTTAATGGAAAAACCATTCGATATCCAGTAATTGCTCAAGAGAGTAAGGGCATTCTGGGGGAAAATTCACAGAGTTTTGAGTTTTAATTTTCACAAATCCTAACGCATCTTTGTAAATAGAATCTAATTCTGATGCTAAATAATTGCGAAGATTAGTTGTAATTCTTCGATTTAATTGAGTTCTAAAAGTATAAATTTCTCCTTGCCAATGAACTGAATTATTCTCGGATTCACTTGTCCAATATTGAAGTAGTAATAAATGACGGATAATCTGTTCTAAAAGGCTGACTACAGCATTTTTATCTCTTCTTCCCAAATCCTCTAACTCCTCAATTAAATTCTCTAAATCTAATTCTTGAAATTGGTGTTCTTTAAGTAATTTTATAGTTTCTTCTAGCCATTGAGAATCATCAATTTCGTAAAGTTGTTTTAAATTAGTAATTCTTTTCATGACTCTGACCTAGTGAGAGTGTTCTAATTATATAGTAATCCTTTCAGATCCCCGAATTCCTCCAGAAGTCGAGGACCTTGTATTTATGTTAAAGGCACGATCGCACTCATTTGATCTAAATCTAGCACAGTGGCTAATTCTGCTTCTGTCATTAAACCTTTTTCAAGAACTATTTGCCGCAGAGATTTACCTGTTTCTAAAGATTCTTTAGCCACAGCCGCAGCATTCAAATAACCGATGTGAGTATTCAAGGCGGTGACTAATGCTAAACTGCCTTCAGCATAAGCTAAACATCTTTCTTTATTAGCAGTAATGCCTTGAATACAGCTTGTAGTTAAAGCCGAAATTGTATTACCTAAAATCTCAATGCTGTGAATTAAATTATAGGCAATGAGGGGCATCATCACATTTAATTCTAATTGTCCAGCTTGGGCAGCAAAAGCGATCGCATTATCATATCCCATTACCTGAAAACATACCATTGATGTCATCTCTGCCATAACTGGATTATATTTTCCGGGCATAATTGAAGAACCAGGTTGTACAGGAGGAAGTTGAATTTCCTTAAATCCGGTTTTGGGTCCTGAATCCATTAATCGCAAATCATGAGATATTTTGACTAAATCCTGGGCTAAATTCCGCAAAGCCCCGGAAACATTCACAAAAGCCCCCATACTTTGCATAGCAGCCATTAAATGGGGTGCAGGTTCTAGGGGAAATTCCAATAATTGCGAGAGGATATCTACAACTCTTTGACGATATTCCGGGTGGGTATTCATTCCTGTTCCCGCAGCACTACCACCTAAACCCAATACCATCAAATCCCCTGAAGCAATGTAAAGCCGGTTTTGATGTTCTGAGAGAATTTGCGCCCAAGCAGCGAAATTATCACCTAATCGCACTGGTACAGCGTCTTGGAGGTGGGTTCTCCCAGATTTGACGATATCTTGAAATTCTGTGGCTTTGGCTGCTAAGGCGGAAATGGCCTGTTCTAAGGCTGGGTGCAAAGTGCGAGAAAGTGCCAATAATCCACCAATGCGGATAGCTGTAGGGATGACATCATTGGTAGACTGTCCGTAGTTTACATGATCGTTGGGACTAACGACTTTGTAATTACCTTTTTGATCACCGAGAATTTCTAAAGCGCGATTTGCGAGAACTTCGTTAATATTCATGTGGTGTGAAGTTCCCGCACCGGCTTGATAAACATCAACGACAAATTGATCCCGTAATTTACCTGCTAAGATTTCATCAGTTGCTTGAATGATGGCTGTGCTGATATTTCCGGGTATACAATCCAATTCTCCATTCACAATAGCGGTGGCTTTTTTAATATATAAACAAGCATCTATATAAGTGGGTAAAGGTTTAATACCGCTAATGGGGAAATTTTCGATAGCCCTTTGGGTTTGAATACCATAATAAACGTTATTGGCAATTTGGCGATCGCCCATTGAGTCTTTTTCAATGCGAAAATCTGTATTGTTAGTCATGATTACTTATGAAGGGAACAGGGAACAGGGAACAGGGAACAGGCAAAAAATTTGTTTTTAACTCAATTTAAGATTGCTATATTTCCCACTTATTATAATACACACACTAGCCAGCAAAAATGCCAATATACTGCTAATTCCAGCTACTACAGATGTGATTGTTGGTGGAAATACAAAGACAAATAGACTCATAGCTAAGGAAAATCCCCCAAAATACATCCCAATTCCTAAACCTACCCACCGTTGAGGCATTAATTCTAAAATAAAGGGAATTGCCCCGTTTATAATTAAGCTAAATCCGGCTGCTGTCAATAATATAATTAGGAAATGTGCGCCTAGATTTAACATGAATATTATGGACAAAATAGTTGCACAAATACCGATTAATATTGCTTGACGATTCCCAATTTTGACAGCGAAAAATCCCGCAGGTAAGGCAGCAAAAGCTATAATTAAGCCAATGCCTAACATGATTACACTAATATCATTTGTCTGTAATTGGGTTTTGAGTGTTTTACTAATAGTATCCATGAGTAGTCGAGAACCCCAAGCTACACTAAAACCTGTTCCTAAAATTAAAGATAATTTGGTAATTGATATTTTTGGTATTGCTAATTTGTCTGGATTTTCAGGGATTTCGGGAGGATGAAAAAACCGTAAGGTAAAAGCAGCAGCTAAAAGTACAAAGGAAGCTATAGAAAAAGCAAAAATAGGACTTAAACTTAAAATAAATGTATTCGCAATTCCCCGAAAAGCCCCAATTATTCCCCCAGCTAAAGTTAGAAAACTGGCGGCTTTTGGTAACTCTTTGGGGATAGCATATCTGCCTAATAAGGATATTGCTGGAGAACGAAAAATTGTCATTGCTAATGCCCAAGCTACCAAAGTTAATGGTAAAATTCCTCTAATTACTTCTGTTGGGGGAATGAAAGTAACAATGCAGGGGATAACAATAAATAAGGTTGATGCTAATATTACACCTGCGGAAATGAAGGGAAAACGACTTCCTACCCAGCGAATAGCTTGATCTGAAAGTCCCCCCATAAGTGGTTCTAATACCACACTCAGGGCATTTTCTAACACCAATAAACCAATTGCTAAGGATGCAGGAAATCCAAATTGAGTTAAAAGTTGGGGTAAATATAGATTATAAACTAACCAAGTTAGGGTAATTGCCCCTTGCACCCCTGCTAAAACCCAAACTTGTACCCATAAAATCCTGGGTTGAGGTTTTGAGATATTCATAAATTAGATCGGAAAATTCTTTAAATTATCATTTTCCCAAGTTATGGGTTGATGATTTGGGAAATAAATATTTGTAGTATAGGCTTTTTATGTCTCGGATGATATGCAGATTCATAAAGATTTAGGATTAATTTTGAACAATGTAGTAAAATGATGGTATGGAATTAGCTGTAACTTAAAGTACCTGTTCACAAACCGTCACAAGGGTTGTTATCAGCAATACACAATATTTGGTATGCTCACCCATACTAACGTCAGTTTTGAGTTAGGGGATAGGTAATAGGCAGATGGGAAGATCAGTAATGAGTAATATATTCTTTCCAATTACCTCTTCCCCAATCACCAATTATCCATTACCTGTTTCTTAATCTGTTGCATGAATCTAAATCAAATTGAATCCATCCCAGAATGGACACAATCACCATCTCCATCCATATTCCGTAAGATAGAAGAATATGAACAAAGTCATAATCATCAACAATTTCTGAGGATAGAAACGGAAGGCTATCGGTTACTAGAATCAATTTCTCATCGGATTCGCCAAAGTCAAGATATAGCAACAATTCTTCAAAAGACAGTTAAGGAAGTCCGAAATTTCCTCGATTGCGATCGCGTACTTATCTATCGCTTTGAGACTGATAATACAGGTATATTTATAGCCGAATCAACTATTACTGCTGGTATTTCCCTTTTAGGGCAAAATATGAATAATACCTGCTTTGATCAAGAATATCAAGAATATTATCAACAGGGTTCTGTTCACATTATAGAAGATATTAATTCCACAGGGTTACATCCTTGTCAACGAGATTTTTTAGCATCAATAGAAGTGCGAGCAAATCTCGTTATCCCTATTTTATTAAAACAAGATTTATGGGGTTTATTAATAACTCAACATTGTCGAGGAACTCGGCAATGGCAACAGCAAGAAATTGACATTCTCCAATGTATATCTATGCAATTTGGCATGGCTACCCAGCAAACACAATTACAACAGCAGATCCAAAAATTACAAATACAAATAGAGTCAGAAAGACAAGAATACAAAAATAATTTACAGAAAAATCTGAAGTTTCAAGTATTACTGCAACGTATTTTGGAAAAAATCCGGGATAGTCTAGATGCTAAGAAATTATTACCACTTGTGACTCAGGAACTAGCTGATTTATTCCAACTTAATAGTTGTCAAATTGAACTTTATAATCCATCTCTAACTTCCACGACAGTTACTTATGAATACAGTTCTAGTTTACCAACTTCTCAAGGGTTAACTAGAGAAATTGCTGACTTTCCGCAGGTTTATCAATCTTTATTTCAAAAACAAATCTGGCAATCGGTGGAAATTATGCCAGGATATTATTCTAGTTTACAGATGATGAGTCAATTAGCTTGTCCAATTTTTGATGATCAAGGAATTTTGGGTAATATTTGGTTAACTCGACAGACAGAGACAAAATTTGGAGAATTAGAAATATCTTGTTTACGACAAATAGCGAATGAATGTGCGATCGCTATTCGTCAATCTCAACTACAAGCCCAAACCAAAGCCCAGATTAAGGAGATAGAAAAACAAGAACGTCATAAACACGAATTTCTTAAACACCTTTCCCAAGAATTACGGACACCTATTACTAATATTAGTCTTGCGGCTCAAACATTAGAAAGTCTCATGACACCAACAGGAATTTTAGATCCAGAAATAGTCCCCCAATTATTACAAATTCTTCATAATGAATGTGGTAGAGAAAACAAATTACTTAACGATCTTCTCACCTTTGCATATCTCAAAACCCATCCTGAACCACCTACTTTAATTACTATTGACTTCCCCACTTGGTTATTTCCCATTGTTGAATCTTTTCGAGATGTTACCAGTTGTCAACAACAGTATTTACACCTGGATATCCAATCAGAAATTCCAGATTTATCCACAGATATCACCGATTTAGAAAAAATTATTACCTTGTTACTTAACCAAGCTTGTCAATGCACACCCGCGGGTAAATCAATCACAGTGTCCGCTCATCTGAATGCAGAGACAGTAGAATTAAAAATTAGTATTTCCGGTGTGGAGATTCCCCATCATGAACTATCACAAGTTTTTCAGCCATTTTACCGTATCCCCAAACATTCTTCTTGGCAAGCACAGAACACGGGTTTAGAATTAATACTAGTCAAGACCATGGTGCATCGCTTAAATGGATTAATTCATGTTGCCAGTGCTAATAGTCAAATTAGTTTTACCATGCAATTTCCTCTACACCCAGTTTTTTAACTGCAACACTAGCGCCAACGTCAAAAGTCTGATATCATGGCTTTATCAGCGGGTGAGTAGCTCAACGGTAGAGCAGTTGACTCTTAATCAATTGGTTGCGGGTTCGATTCCCTCCTCACCCATTAGCTTTCACCATTTCGTATTTTAGGGATTGCCTAATTCTTGCCTAAAGTCAGGCAATATCCCCATCTTAAAAGCTTATTTTGGCTGGAAAATTGATACAAAATTCTTGACTAAATTTTATAAATTTTTAATTACAAGGGAGTTTAATTCTCCTTTTTTTTAGCAAAACAATCACTCACAAACTATATAGGCATATACTGATATGACAGTATCGCAATATAGACTTAACATGGCTCAACCAACATTTTCCGACTTATTTGACCTTTGCTCAAACAGTCACACCTACTCAAGCGTTGGGAGCAGTCCACCACTTCCTCTAACATACCTCTAAGATACAAGGTTGGTGTTAAAAATAGTCGTTATTGATAATCTTTAGGACTTACGCACTGTACAAATTGACTATGATGTGCATGAACGAAAATCCGTCGTTTCAGGCTTCTGGTGATTAACTTCCGCTCAAAAGCGATCGCTCAAAAAGCATCAAAAAATCACGTTAGAATGCCCGAAACCCATACCTCATATTTGGTTGATCCTGTCAATGCGTAAGTCCTAATCTTATATAATTA
>NZ_VIKW01000002.1:270306-328895 GCF_009711975.1 Anabaena sp. UHCC 0204 | reverse complement strand
TAACTACACTATTCTTTGCTGGTGTAAATGCTGATCAATGTGTTTTATCAACTTTGTGTGATGCCAATTTTTTAGGATATGACTGTATTTTAGTCAAAGATTGTACGGCTACAACCTCACCGGAATATTGTTGGTTAGCAACTTTATATAATGTGAAACAATGTTTCGGTTTTGTAACAGATTCGTCAGCAATTGTAACGGCGATTAATAATTAACAGTAGAAGTCAGGAATAGTGTCTGGCTTTGAATTTATATTTCGTACCTCAGTTATCTGCTGTAATTTAATTGAAGTAGAAAACACCAATTACCAATTACCCATTACCAATATGTACGCTACTAGCTGTGTAATTCCCATTATCAAATCTCCCAAAGATTATCAAGCTTATCGGATTAGTCCCCATAATTCTAACCGATTAGCAATTATCTTTGATTCCAGCAGTGCGAATACTTCTTTAACTTGTTGTGTGGAAATATTTGATGTAGGTGGACAAACACCACCAAATCGCCATCAATGGGCTGTAGAAATGTTTTTTATCCTCAAAGGAGAAGGAATTGCAATTTGTGATGGTAAACAAGTAGATATCAACGCTGGAGATAGTTTGTTAGTGCCACCGACAGGTACACATTTGATTAGAAATACTGGTGAAACTCGTCTTTACGCTTTGACAATTATGATTCCTAATGAGGATTTTTCGGAACTAATTCGCAGTGGTATTCCCGTAGAATTAGATGATGAAGATATGACTGTTCTAGGAAGACTAGATTCTTTTAAGTTTGTCTAATTTATTACCCGTCGGGCGACTGGAAGTCGCGGCTACAAAGACAAAACCCACCTACGTGGGTTAAGAGGATGCTTGAAAAGACTACAAAGATAAAACCCACCTGCGTGGGTTAAAGCCTTTAGTCCACGCAGGTGGACTTTGCTTGTGTAGTAGTGTAGTAGCGACTTCTAGTCGCCCTTTTAAAACTAATTTTTCTCAACAATTCCACCATTATCGATCGCACTATAAGTATCATTATTAACTAATCCTAACCAAGGATCAGAACTAGGAGTTAAAAACAATTCAGCATAAACTTTTTCATTCAGTTGATTAACATCTGATGTTGGCTTTTCGTCTATAAACCATTGATGAATTTGTCTATGTAACATATATTCATTTCTAACGGTATCTAAAGCCATGACAGTTTCAAAATTACGAATTACTTGAGATAAATCATTTTTATCTGTTGTATTTGGTAGCTTTTTATCTGCAATTAAAGCAATGCTATTTCTATCGAGTTTAGCATCATTTTGATATAGTCTCGCTAATCTATTCCAAGTTGCTTGATCAAGAATTTCTGAAGAAGTGTTTGATATTTCTGGTTGAATAGAATTAAGAATTGGTCTTTCGACAACAGACTTAGAAACTGCTAAAGAACCTGCTATTGCTGCACTAGGAAATGAACTAGAATTATTTGTGGGTTCTATTAAACGAGGTGGAGATTGAATCCCCAACTTTGATAAATCTGTTCTCCATTGATTTTGAATATGATCAAGACGGCGTTGATGATATTGCTGTAATAAATTGGTGTATTTTTCACCATTTTGTTTACCCAAATCTTTAGCTATTATTTGCGCTTGTTGGAGTTGTTTGAGAAAGGCTTTTGGTCCATAAAGTCCAGGAATAGCATCAATAGGACGACCAGAACTATCTAAAATATAATGAATACTATTACCTGTAATTGTCCTTTCTAATTTGCGTCCGTCACCAAAATCAATTGTTACTTTAGGAACAGGACGAACTGTTTGCCAATGTAAGATAAAATTTTCTCTTAATTGTTGAGAAATTTCCTGATTTGGATATAATGCTACTCTAAAAAATCGGCTATTAGCACAACTGAGGTCTGTATCTAATCTCCCTAATAATCGCAATGAAAGAATTGGTTTACCACTAATTTTAGCAGCGGTTTTAGCTTGTTCTAAATCTGTGTACCAATATAATTTGGAAGCATAACAATCTCGCTGTTGACACAATTGGTCTAAGGCTGTTTTAATTTGTGGTGAAGGTGGGGATGTTAAGTTATTAAGATAGGATTTGAGAAATGTTTGTAATCCTGTTTGTCCTTGCGTTCTTAATTTTGTAACTTCTTCATTTAAAACGGGATTTTGGCTATAACCTGGTTGTGAGAAAACAAAACTAGCCAGAATTAAAAAAAAGGGAATTTGTAAATTAGTAATTTTCATGGTTTTTACTTGATTTTTTATAGTTGTGAAAAAAGATTTTGCCAATTAATTGTAGTCTGTCTATCACCTTGATTCACTATTTCAAAAACTTTATTAACACAACTTTCATAAAATAAACTTTCTACACAACTTGCTGCAACATCAATGCGGCTAGTATCACCTGAAAGTGTGTCCCCTGTAACTAAGACGACGTTTAATTTACCTTGAGTTGTGGCTTGGAGAAGGGTATTGAGATCATAGGATGTATAAGGACCATCAGTTAAACGTCCTGGACGAATGATAGTATAAGGTAGTCCAGAATTGATAATAGCTTGTTCTCCTTTTTCTTTAGCATCAAGCACACCGAAAAGGTTGAGAATTGTAAAAGGAAATTGCTGTTTGCGAAGAATACCACAGGAAGAAACAAGCACGAAACGGGTTAAGTTTTGTGGTGCTACTGTGATGAGATTAATTACACCTTGAGTATCAACTTTAGTAGGGGTATTTTTGGCTTTATCTTCTAGGAATTGGGGATTAAATAAAGCCATTCCTAATTCGATGATGTTAGGGGTTTGATAAAATTCCCATCTATCGGAAGGAAAAGCACTAGTTCCTGTACAACAAATAATAGCGGTAATATTTGCCATTGCGGCTGTGAGAGTGCTGGGTTCGCAGATATTACCAATCGCAATTTCTACTTTGTCATTAAACATTTTTGTAGCTTTTTCTGCATCTCGTGTGAGAATGCGAACTGGTAAGCCTTTTTCTAATAGTTTAGCAACTACAAGCTGTCCGACTCCACCAGTAGAACCGATAACTAAGATGACATTTTCGGGAGAATTTTCAATGGTATTCATAATTTCAAATATTCTTTAATGATTCTTTAATTAAATAGGGACTAATTCTGTTAATTTTAAATCAAATCCATCACAATGTGAGTCTTACCTTTATGTCCATGAATTAGTTCAATTTGTTCCCATCCTCCTGTATACCAAGCTGTTGAAGCTGGTTGAGTTAGCCATTGCATGACAGCGATATCACCAAAACCTTGAAAGTGACATCCTACAGCAACTATACCAATTCCGCTGATGCCTGTCATATCTTTTTTCCTCACCAGTTTAAAACTTTGCAGATGATAATCATCGAGTGAGTTTTCACCAAAGATGATGTTTCTACCTCTTTTCTGTTGAAGTTCTTGAAAAGATTGGATACAAGGGAAAGTAGCATGACTAGAATAGGGTGAACTTCGAGCGATCGCTACCTGTCCATCTGGTAAGATAAAACCACCAGCTATAATATGTTGTGATGGTTTACGTTGAGGTTCAATTAACCAAAATATTTGCTGGTTTGGTTGCATAAGTATATATTTTTTGGGACAAAAATAGTATGTTTCTGAGAAAGGAAATATTTAGGAGCAAAATCATCAAAATTTAGTCAAATATTATACGGAAGTAGCAGTTAAATCAGTGAAAGAGTTACTAAAGGACAATGAATTTATAGTCAAGATTACTAAGATAGGTTTTGTTAATCTGAGACTATAAGTTTAAAATCGCAAACCCTAATTAACAAGGAATCTACACCATGACTCGCAAAACCTCTAAAATTATGCAACAATCGGGAGTTATTCCCTACCGAATACAAGATGGGAAAATTGAAGTTTTATTGATCACTACTCGTAGTCGTCAAGGTTGGGTGATTCCTAAAGGGGGACTTTGTAAAGGAATGAGTCCCCATGATTCAGCAGCAAAGGAAGCATGGGAAGAAGCAGGAGTTTTAGGTAGAGTTACAACCGAAAAACTGGGTAATTATAAGTATCGGAAACGGGGTAATACTTATGAAGTTAATTTGTTTTTATTACCTGTAGAAAAAGTCTTAGAAGATTGGCCAGAAGCGACTCAAAGAGAAAGACAATGGTTAGAAGTTAACCAAGCAGCTAAATTGGTAAAAGAAACTTCACTAAAAAAAATCATTCAAACTTCATGGGTAATGAGTAATTAGTTAAAAGTGAATGAGACTTTTAAATCATCTCAAAAGACAAATTATGACTTTTGAGAAAATCATGAGTGAAATGATCTTCTACATTTGTATCACTCAGTTCTAAATTGTAGAAATCTATAAACTCATCAGACTCATGATCAAAATATGGTCCTGCGTGCCAAGTTCCCGTTTCTAATTTAATAAAACAATTTCCCGGAATCCGAAAAGCAGCAATTTTTGATAATACAGGTTCATCAATTTCATTCTCAGGTGGACAAACTGCCATGAACCACTCTTTACCATCCAAAGAACCTAAACATTGAGTACATTTGATATGACGGGTAATGCTGTGAAATTGCCGTCCTTTTTCATGCAGCCGCATAATATAAAAACGGGGAATACCATTTTGTAAATTTAACTGTGCATCTTCTTGATCAAAATTCTTACCATCTACACTCGCATATATTACCTGTCCATAAGGCTGAAAATTTTCTGGTGTGATTAATTGAGACTGTAATTGTTGGATTGTTGGTAGTGCGTTCATAACTTCGTGACTAGATATTCTGAGAACTTGATTATATACACTTTAACAAAGCTTCTTTAAACTCTGCTGCTGTTTGAAAATAAATTTGCGGTTTTTCCTTTAAAGCTAAATCTATCACTTGTGCTAACTTTTTGGGAATATTATGATCACGCTGACTGATAGGTATTGGATTATTTTGTAAAACTGATAACCAAGGATCACCTGTAAAATTTCGGGGGAAATATCCTGTTAACATATTATATAAACAAGCTGCTGTTGCCCATATATCAACTTCTGGTAATGCGTTTTGAAAATTTAGTACCTGTTGACGAGGCATAAATGCAGGTGTTCCCATCTTTGTTTCTGTTAAAGTTTGTCCACTTAATCCAGCTAAATCAAAAGCTTTAGATAAAGCATAATCTCCAACTTTCACTACTATTTTATCATCATCTTCTGTGATAAAAATATTATTTGGTTTTATATCTTGGTGAATTAAACCTTTACCTTTCAGGAGACTACCATCAGATAATTTCATGTAGGGAAGATCCACTTCATGGGCATAGATCAAACCATCAAGAATTTGCAAAGTTATATCTACAGCAATATCAACAGATAAACGCCATCCTGATCTTTGCATTAAATCCCAAACATTCCCATCTTCACAATATTCCATAATAAAAAAGAAGACATTTTCTGCAAAGCCATAATCTAATAATTGGATGATATGAGGATGATTTAGAGTTTTTGTATTTTCTGTTTCTTTTAGAAACATTTTTACAGCCTGTTCTTGACTGACAACCGCAGGTAACATGATCTTCAGTGCGAAAAATCTATTGCTTTGAATATGCTGGACTAAAAAGACCGCACCAAACCCACCTTTACCTAATGATTTAATTAGACGGTATCCAGACAGAGATTGCAGTTCAGGATTACCATTTTTAGCTAAATCTAGCAGATTTTTGACAATCTTCAAAAAGTTGGGTTTTGTATTTTTTTCCTCAATAGATACATCTGGAGTTTTGTCTAATTGTGGTTCTGCTTCTACACCAATTTTAAACAGAATATCGCCTAACTTAATTTGATCACCGTCTTGTAAATTATATTCAGGAAAGTTTAATTTTACAGCTTCTTTTGCTGGTTGTTCTCGTTGTCTTTGTCCAATTTTTTTACCGTTGACAAAAGTACCGTTTAAACTTCCTAAATCTCGCACCCGAATATCTGGAGGGTTAATATCAAGTAAGCAGTGATAGCGGGAAATAGTCATATCAACTTTATCCGCTATTTGCAAGTTGCAATCATCGTTTCTGCCAATGATACAGGTACTGCGAGATGCAAAAATATATTGTTTTCCAGACAGTTTACCCTGTGTGATGGTGAGTATAATTTTAGATGACATTTTTAATAGTTAAGAATTCAACTTTGAACTAATGCTTATGCAAAGTCAATTTCTGTAGCATAGCAGATTCTTGGTAGCTTAGAGAAGTCGGAAACACAGCAGAATCCAGAATTGTAGAGACGTTTCCCTGTAACGTCTCTACCTGCATAGATAACAATATCTAATGGGACTTACACCATTTCTTTTTGAGGGTGTGCCAAATAAATTTTGTAGAGCCGAGAATCCTCACCTATGGAATGTCTCTACAGCAACTAAGTACGCTGAAGTAACAGTTTGTATTGCAACTGTAAAGTTTTTATAGGAAATTTTAAAAAAGATGAATTTAAAATATTTAACTCACATTAATATTCACATCAGGAAAAGCCAAAATGGATAAATCTTAATTTTTCACTAATGTCTGTAAATCTTGATAAATTCCCTAAATAGTATTTCTATATGCTTCTATAATTCCCTTTAATTAAATGTACTTCACTACATAGCTATTATTACGATTATTTTTGACAATAAACTAAATCATTAAATTGAAAAGATGAGCCTTTTTTCGTTAGTATTTTTAATTCTGAAACCAAGTTTTGATTAGGGTCAAAACGTGTCTTTGTTTTTTGCGTAATATTTTTGGTACTTATAAATCGCCACTCGTAATCTTTGAGAAAATTTTGATGATTCCAAAATGACTGACCAATTTGCCGACAATAGGCGACAAAACACTCTGCTCCTTTAAGTTGTGCAATAATATCTCTCATTGATCCTCCTTTACTCGCCTTCATTTCAATACAGAGAATTACCTTTTTCTTAACAGTATTAGCAATGATAATAAAGTCGGCACGTTTGCATTCACCACTATTTCCTTTAAAAATCGTATCAGGTGACTTAAATTCATCTGCATTGATAATTATGACATCATCATCATTAGGCATCCCATAAATAGTTACATAGTAATTGGGAGGTTTAGGCTCTTTGAGGATGACTTTATTGCGTCCGTAGAGATCATTTTCTAATGATACTGTAGCGGTTTCTTTTATCATTTCTTTCAAGATAGCAATATCAGACATTACTCCTCACCCCAAACAATTGCTTCCTGAATCCGGTTCATCGTTTCGATAGTTGTATCAAAACTCCGAGCTTCAATACCCAATTCTGGGTTTATATCGGCGGGTGTAAGAGTTTGACATTTAGTTTTTCTTGTGTTTCCCTCTAGTTTTATATCTGCTTCTTCCGCAATATAAACTTTGATTTTTTCAGCAGCAATCAGTTCTTCTGTCCGATAACCTTCTTGTTCAGCAATTCGCTTGAGATGAAGTTTATCATGATTAAGCATGATCAGGATATTCAGTTCTTTAATAATGTAATCACTGTGGGTAGTGATAAAAACTTTAATACCAAGGTTTACCAATCGAGCAAAAAGCCGTGCAACTCGGCGTTGATTTTCAGGGTGTAGATTTAATTCAGGTTCATCTACCATCAATAAATCACCATGTTGAGCTTCATGTCTTAGATAAAAGCCGATATCTAATAAAGAACGCACGGCACTAGAACTTTCATCCATAGAAAGTTTAACCCGTTTACCCTTCGGCACATAATAAAGCTCATCGTTGCGGGTGACGGTATATTCACCACCAATAATATCAGTAAAATCAGCCAGTACATCAGGATATTTATCAGTAATGAAACTATTTTTTTTAATAATGGTTTCAAGTTTACGAGTAAAATCTACATTCGTTTTTATCGGTAGAGCATAATCATCATACTCTTTAAGTAGAAGTTCCATTGTATCAAGATTTTTGTCAGCTTGACCCATTTCTTCTAGTAAACGATTTTTTGCAAAATTCAATTCTTTGCGAAAAATAGCCGCACCAGTTCGTTCGGCACTAGCAATAAAAGGACGAGGAAAAAATTGATCAAAAATAATGTCTTTTATGGCATCAGAAATTATACGCTCAATGATTTCAGCAGGGATTTTTACCTTGTCTTTTTCCACAAGGAGAGTAACAACTAATTCTGTATTTTCTTCACTTTTGGTAATTGAAAAAAGTTCTGCATTAGCTGCTCTCATTGTCAGATCAAATTTGCTTGCTAAATTAATATTCTCATTTTTTATTTCTAGGCTGATATTAAACTCAGTTTGTTTAAATTTGTCAGTTGGTGCTGCAAAAATTTTCGGTAATTCCTGAGTATAACTGTGACAGGCTTTAGTTATAATTTGCTCAGTTTTTTTGACATATTCTTGTATATCAAGATGAATTACTCCGTCAGCGAGAAGTTTCTCGATTTTATCATTGTTGATTTGAATCGAAAGCATTCGTCGCCAAGTATATAAAAAGCCAAATAAGGCATAAGTTGCGTAAGTTTTTCCGGTATTGTTGCCACCACAAATGATCGTCAAGTCACCAAGAGTAAATTCGGCTTCTCGTAAAGCACCAAGATTTTTGACTTTAATTTTCATGTCTGTATTCCTTTAATTATCAGCCATTGACTCATGCTATTACTCTCCAATTATATTCTCCCAGATGTAGGTTGAGTTTCCTTCCGTCAACCCAACATGATTAATATTGTTGTTGGGTTGCGCTGTCGCTACGAAATTAAACTCCAGTAGTTTCTGAAATTGCCCCTTGCATTTTGATGAAAGTTTCGATTAAAGTCTGCAATTGTTGATCTGCTTTGAATACTCCTAAACCTCTTGCTGTCACTTTTCCAGGAGAATAAACAAATCTTGTTTTCATGTTGGAAGTTAGTTTTTCTGCTAATAAATTCCAAGCTGGTTCTTCCATTGGTGTTTCTAAAACAATGTGTTGTTTATTCTCTGGTTTAATACGGCTAAATCCGAGATTTTTGGCTAATTGTTTTAATTCCATCACTCGCAATAATTGATTTGCGGGAACTGGGATAGCACCATATCTATCAGTCCATTCAGCAGCAATTTGTTTTAATTCATATTTTGATTTTGCAGTGGCAACAGCGCGATATGCACTCATTTTTTGATCAAGATCAGTAATGTAAGTAGAAGGAATAAATGCGGTGAGATTAAGGTCAACTTGAGTATCTTCAACTTTGGGTATTTCTTGACCTCTAATTTCTCGAATTGCTTCTTCTAACATTTCCATATACAAATCAAATCCGATTGCATCCATTTGACCAGATTGTTCTGCACCTAGCAAGTTTCCTACACCGCGAATTTCCATATCTCGCATTGCTAATTGATATCCAGAACCGAGTTGAGTAAATTCTTGAATTGCTCTTAATCTTTGTCTAGCTGCATCAGATAATTCTCGTTGTTTGGGGTAAAATAACCATGCGTGAGCTTGAATACCGGCACGTCCTACACGACCCCGTAATTGATATAATTGAGATAAACCAAAACGATGAGCATCTTCAATTAAAATTGTATTAACTCTGGGAATATCTAAACCAGATTCAATAATTGTTGTACAAACAAGAATGTCAGCGTCATTATTTCCGAAAGTGAGCATGGTTGATTCTAACTCGCTTTCGTCCATTTGACCATGGGCGATCGCAAATCTTCCTCCTGGTACCATTTCCCGCAAATTTGCAGTGGTTTCTTCAATTCCATCTACTCGCGGTACTACATAAAAAACTTGTCCACCCCGATCTAATTCTTGACGAATTGCACTTCTGACAATGTCGGGGTTTAAAGGTGCGAGATGGGTTTGGATTGGTCTTCTAGTGGGAGGTGGAGTGGTAATTAAACTCATTTCCCGAATTCCAGATAAAGACATATATAAGGTTCTGGGAATAGGAGTTGCAGAAAGAGTTAAAACATCAACTTGCGTTTTTAGACTTTTGATTTTTTCCTTTTGATTAACTCCAAATCTTTGTTCTTCATCAATTACTAAAAGTCCTAAATCTTTAAATTGGACACTTTTGCCTAATAATTGATGTGTCCCCACAACTATATCTAATTCTCCAGTTGCAAGGCGTTTTTGAATATTGCGTTTTTCTTCAGCACTACGAAACCGATTGAGTAAACCGACATTCACAGGATAAGGGGCAAAACGTTCTTTAATTGTGTGATAATGTTGTTGAGTTAAAATCGTCGTTGGTGCTAAAAGTGCAACTTGCTTTCCTGCGGTGACAGCTTTAAAAATCGCCCTAATTGCTACTTCTGTTTTCCCAAAACCCACATCTCCACATACTAACCGATCCATCGGTCTTTCACTTTCCATATCCCGTTTCACATCTTGTACCGCTTTTAGCTGATCTGTGGTAGGTTGATAGGGGAAAGAATCTTCCATTTCTTGTTGCCAAGGCATATCTGTGGGATAAGAAAAACCTTCTTGTTGCGATCGCGCTGCATACAATTTTAACAAGTCTACGGCTAGTTTTTTAATCGCTTTTCGGACTTTATTCTTAGTATTATCCCAAGCTTTTCCGGTCATTTTATGCAGTTCTGGGGGTTTATCTACATTAGTCCTAAACCGGGATAAAGAACCAACTTGATCAGCAGCAACTCTTAATAAACCATCTGCATATTGTACAACTAAATAATCACGGGTTTCATCATTAATTGTTAAACTTTCTAACTTGACAAATTTACCAATACCATGACTACGATGAACAACATAATCTCCCTGACGTAATTTATTAGGATCTACTTGTTTAGATGTCGCTTGACGACGTTTACGGACATAGCCAAAATTAGCTAAAGAATGTTGTCCATAAAATTCTCTATCGGTGACAATAACCAAACGGTAAGAAGGTAAAATAAAACCTTCTAATTCTGCTAAACCGGAATATTTAAGAGCTATTGGGATATGATTAATTTGCAGTTTATCAATAGCTTGGAAATCGCGGGGATTGGGGATAAATTGAGCAGGACAATCATGTTCTTGGAGAAGAGAAACAGAACGGGAAGGTTGAGCAGAAATTATCCAAACTGCAAAATTGCGATCGCGTTCTTGTCTAATTGTCTCCGCTAATTTAGCAAATTGATGAGGTGTGACAGGTAAAGGTCTACTAGCTAAATTCAGTCCAGTATTTTCTTCCGACAATTCCGATAAATATAACTTTTTAAAATTCCCAATTTCCCCTATACACTCATCAAAAGACCGATGAATCTTAGTTAATGCAAATGACAAATGTACGGGCGAAGCATTTGGAGAACTATTTTTTACAACCACCGATAATTGATCTTCCCAATGCTTCGCCCCTACGGACCATTGACTTTCAGCATTTTCTACCCAGCGATCGCTATGAGCATAACATTGTTCTGGTTCATCAATAGCAACAAGAGTATTTTTTGGTAAATAGTCCAGCAATGAAGCAGGTTTTGCAAAAGCCAACCCCAAAAACCGCCGACTTCCTTCTTCTAGAGACGTTCCATTGAACTTTTCTACATTTTCTGTAAGTGCTGTGTTGATAATTGGTGAAAAACTGGTGGGGGTGAGGGTGATTTTTTCCACCTTATCCAGGGCAGAACGTTGCGTAGAGGGGTCAAATTCCCGAATTTGTTCAATTTCGTCTCCAAACCACTCTAAACGCACAGGCAACTCGGAAGATACCGGAAACACATCCACAATATCCCCCCGTCTACTCCATTGTCCTTCTGTTTCCACCAAAGGAACTCGTTCATAACCCAAAATCGTGATTTTTTCGCCAAACCCATCTAAATCAAATTCCATCCCCTTTTCCAAAGTCACACAAAATGATTTAAACGCCTCCGGTGGTGGTAAATGTGGCTGCAACGCCCCCACAGTCGCAATTATGGCAGTTTTTTGTTTTGACAACTGACCACTGACAACTGACGACTGACAACTGACCAAATCAGCCAAAACTTGCATTTGACCCCAACTGAGTTCATTTTCAGGGTCAAAAGGTTCATAAGGAGAAGCTTCAGAAGTGGGGTAAAAATGGACAGTTTTCCACCCCATTGCTTCCATTTGGGCGAAAACTCGGCCAGCTTCCTCCAGAGTGGCACAGATCACACATAAATTCTGATCTTCATAGTTTGCTAATGCTGAAGCGACCATTCCCTTGGGGAGACGAGAAATACCATTTAACCGCAATTCCTGTTGTTTGTTGAGTTTAGTAATAAGTTCTGCGGTGAGAGGCGATCGCGCCAAAGCACGCACAATGGAAGAAAAGGCCATAAGTTTTACGCTAAATTGGAAATCGTTGTAGATACAAAAATCTAGAAGCAGTTTATATCAACCATTTTAAAAGTTTTAACCCCACTCTTGACGATGAATGGGAAAGAATCAAGCTTAACTACTACTTTGTGTATATTCAAAGTATTTAGAGAATCACCTTAAATATTAGATACTAAGGAAATAATTAATATCGGCTGAATTTTCATCCCCAGATACATCTACTCTTTATAGCGACAATTTTAAAAATGTCTTCCATCAGTTTTGAAATTTTAACGATTTTGGTGCTAATTTTAGCGAATGGGATATTTTCCATGTCTGAAATGGCCGTAGTCTCAGCCCGGAAAGTCAGACTACAGCAGTTAGCCAATCAAGGAGATGTCAACGCCAATGCTGCATTGAGATTAGCAGAATCTCCCAACCATTTTTTGTCTATTGTTCAGGTGGGAATTACACTCATTAATATCCTCAATGGTGTCTTCGGCGGTGCTACCATTGCCAAAAGACTAGAAGAGTATATTAAGCCAATCCCCACTTTAGCCAATTATAGTCATGCGATCGCTGTAGGGATAGTGGTTTTAATTATTACCTATCTTTCCCTGATTGTCGGTGAACTTGTCCCCAAACGCCTCGCTTTAAACAACCCCGAAAGAGTAGCCGCTTTGGTAGCTATACCTATGAGTGCTTTAGCTAAACTAGCTTCTCCTATAGTTTATCTTTTAAGTGCATCTACAGACTTAGTATTACGGATTTTGGGAATTACACCTTCTACTGAACCCCAAGTCACAGAAGAAGAAATTAAAATTTTAATCGAACAAGGGACGGAAGCCGGAACATTTGAAGAAGCCGAACAGGACATGGTAGAAAGAGTTTTCCGGTTAGGCGATCGCCCTGTCACCTACTTAATGACACCCCGCCCTGATATAGTTTGGTTAGACTTAGACGACTCTTCCGAAGAAAACCGCTACAAAATGATGGAAAGCGCCTATTCTCGATATCCCGTTTGTCAAGAAGGATTGGATAATGTCCTTGGTATCATTCCTGTCACCGATTTATTAGCGAGAAGTTTACGCAACGAACCCTTAGACTTAACTCTTGGATTACGTCAACCCGTATTTGTCCCCGAAAGTACCCGCGGTTTAAAAGTCTTAGAATTATTTAAACAAACCGTTACTCACATGGCCTTAGTCGTAGATGAATACGGCGTAATTCAAGGATTAGTCACTCTTAATGATATTATGAGTGAAATCGTCGGTGATGTTCCCGCAGAACCAGGACAAGACGAACCCCACGCTGTACAAAGAGAAGATGGTTCTTGGTTAGTAGATGGAATGTTAGGAATAGAAGAGTTTTTAGAACTTTTTGGTATGGAAGAGTTAGAAACTCAGGAAAGAGGAAATTATCAAACATTAGGCGGTTTTGTCATCACCCATTTAGGGCGCATTCCCACAGCCGCAGATCATTTTGAATGGGATGGTATGCGTTTTGAAGTTATGGACATGGATGGAAACCGAGTTGATAAAGTGTTAGTTGCACCCAAGGTAAGTCATAATGAGTAAGGGAATAATCCCCTAATTTCCGAAAAGCAATCACAAAACATTGAAGATAACAGTTGGAAAAGAAAACTTTCCGGCAATGATCAATCTCTACTACACAAACAAAATCCACAAAAATGGACTTTTGAACCCACGAAGGCGGTCACTGAGCTTGTCGATAGCGTAGCGTGGCGTTAGCCATAGTGTGGGTTTTGTCTGTGTAGCCGCGACTTCTAGTCGCCCAGAGAAGCTTTTCCAACATCCTCTGAGAACATTTTTTTGTTACTATCACAAATGTCTTAACCAAGGTAGACGCTAATGAAATCTCCTCATGAACATAATCAAGACATTCAACGTCAGGTAGAAAAGCGACTGCAAGAAATGGATGATCAAATCCATGCTATTGATGCACCTTTTTATCAAACCCAGAAACATCAACCAGAACCATCTCAAAAACCTTGGCTGAAAAAATTAATTCTCGGTGGTAAGTTTTTTGGACTAGCTGTTGCAACTTTAGTTGCTGTCAGAGTAGCTTCAGCTTTAGCAGGAATTGTTATTTTTGGGGCTTTGGTTTTTCTAGTTTATAAACTCTTCCTAGAATCAAAATTCAAAAAACCTTAAATAACCCTTGTTAACCAAATCTAAAAACTTCATCAATTCACGTTTTTAATCTCTATTCAAGGTTGATAATTAATAATGGACAATGCTTAATAACCCAGATTCAAGAATATTCTGATCTTCTTCTAATCCTTCCTTCTTCCTTCTTCCTTCTTCCTTCTTACTTCTTCTCTGTCACCTGTTACCTGTCACCTGTCACCTGTCACCTGTCACCTGTCACCTGTCACCTGTCACCTGTCACCTGTCACCTTCTTCCCTGTCACCTTCTTAAAGAATTACCATGAATTATCAAGTTGGAACTGATAAATTTATCAATGATTTAGAACGGGTTTCTCAAGTTCGTTCAGAAATTTCTATTTGTTTAAGTAAAATCGCCGATACCATTAATCAAGCCGAATTAGCTGGAGATAACTCATCTGGTAAACTGAGTTTAACAAGAGATATTGAAGACATTACAGCCGCTAGTAAAAATCTCAAAAATGGTGTCTTCCGGCTTTTAGTTTTAGGCGACATGAAACGGGGGAAAAGTACATTTCTCAACGCTTTAATTGGTGAGAACTTATTACCCAGTGATGTAAATCCCTGTACAGCAGTATTAACAATCCTCCGCTATGGGGCAGAAAAAAAAGTTACTATTCACTTCAATGATGGCAAAAGTCCCCAACAGCTAGACTTTCAAAGCTTTAAATATAAATATACCATAGATCCAGCCGAAGCAAAAAAGTTAGAACAGGAACA
This sequence comes from Anabaena sp. UHCC 0204, assembly GCF_009711975.1. Taxonomy (GTDB): domain Bacteria; phylum Cyanobacteriota; class Cyanobacteriia; order Cyanobacteriales; family Nostocaceae; genus Dolichospermum. Next base: position 313,804 of record NZ_VIKW01000002.1, on the reverse strand, counting down.
AAAACAAGCATTTCCTGATGTTGATTATGCTGTAGTTGAGTATCCTTTAACTTTACTAGAAAAGGGCATTGAAATCGTTGATAGTCCAGGTTTGAATGATACAGAAGCCCGAAATGAATTATCTTTAGGATATGTGAATAACTGTCATGCAATTCTATTTGTGATGCGGGCTTCTCAACCTTGTACATTAGGTGAAAGACGTTATTTAGAGAATTATATCAAAGGACGGGGTTTATCAGTTTTCTTCTTAGTTAATGCTTGGGATCAGGTAAAAGAATCATTAATTGATCCTGATGATATCGAAGAATTAACATCAGCAGAAACGAGACTCCGACAAGTATTTAAAGCCAATTTAGCCGAGTATTGTTATGTAGATGGACAAGATATATATGATGAAAGAGTCTTTGAACTATCTTCAATTCAAGCACTAAGACGCAGATTAAAAAATCCCCAAGCTGACTTGAGTAAAACAGGTTTTCCAGAGTTTATGGGGGCATTAAATACCTTTCTGACGAGGGAAAGAGCGATCGCTGAATTGCGTCAAGTCAGAACCTTAGCTAGACAAGCTGTAAACCATACCTGTGAAGCCATTGACAGACGGATTCCCTTACTAGATCAAGATGTAGATGAATTAAAAAAACGTATTGATTCTGTTGAACCTGAATTTACTAAACTCAATCATATCCGTGATCAATTCCAAAAGGAAATCATCAACACGAGTGATTCTCAAGCACGAAGCATATCTGAATCTTTTCGTAGCTATGTTTTAAACTTAGGAAATACCTTTGAAAATGATTTCTTGCGCTATCAACCAGAATTAAATTTGTTCGATTTCTTAAGTAGTGGAAAACGAGACGCTTTTAACAACGCACTCCAAAAAGCCTTTGAACAATATATCACAGATAAATTTTCCGCATGGACTTTAACTGCTGAAAAAGACATGAATACAGCATTTAAAGAATTATCTAACTCTGCTGCACAATATGGTGCTTCTTACAATCAAGTAACTAACCAAATCACCGAAAAATTAACTGGACAAAAAGTGAATGTGAATACCCATTCTACCACAGAAGATGATAACTCTCCTGGTTGGGCAAAATGGGCAATGGGTTTATTATCTTTATCTAGAGGTAACTTAGCTGGTGTCGCTTTAGCTGGTGCAGGTTTTGATTGGAAAAACATTCTCTTAAACTACTTTACTGTTATTGGTGTTGGGGGAATAATTACCGCAGTTACAGGTATTTTTCTCGGTCCAATTGGTTTTGCTTTGTTAGGTTTGGGAGTAGGAATTCTCCAAGCAGATCAAGCTAGGAAAGAGTTAGTTAAAACTACAAAAAAAGAGTTAGTAAAATATCTTCCCCAAGTAGCAAACGAACAAGCACCCATTGTTTATGATGCGGTAAAAGAATGTTTTACTACTTATGAAAAAGAAGTAAGTCAGCGGATTAATGATGATATTGCTTCTCGAAAATCGGAATTAGATAATCTCCTCCAACAGAAAAAAACACGAGAAATTAATCGAGAAAGTGAATTTAAACGCTTTAAAAATTTACAAGAAAACATCATCGAACAATTGCAAAAAATCGAAACTGCTTACAGCAACTTATTAGCTTATTACAGCTAATTAAAAGTAGGTTGGGTTGACGCAAGGAAACCCAACACCAGATTTTTTTCTCACGCAGAGACGCAGAGGCGCAAAGTAAGAAGAAAATGGAGAAATAAGAGTATTACTAAAATGTAGTTGACAAATAAGATCATGCAACAAAAATATCAACGTTATCAGGAATTAACAGACACTTTAAAATCTACTTGTAGAATCTTGAATTTAGATCGGAATTCCCAACTACATCAAGATATCACTTCTATTTGTCATCATTTAGCTAATCCTAATTTTCAAATTGCAGTATTTGGACCTTTTAATCATGGTAAGTCAACTTTACTAAATGCAATCTTAGGAAATCGGACTTTACCCATTGATTTAATCCCCACAACAGGTGCAGCAATTACCGTTAAATATGGTACAACTGTCCGCACTCGGATTATGTTAATAGATGGTACAGAAATCTATCGCAGTGGTACAGAAGTTTTACAACAATTTGCCATTTTAGACGACAATAGACAGATGCGAAAAGATGTTGCGTCTGTCGAAGTTTTTTGTCCCCATCCTTTTTTAGAAACAGGAATAGAATTTGTTGATTTACCTGGAACTAATGATAGAGAAGCACAAGATAATTTAGTAAAAGATCGGTTATTAGGTACAGATTTAGTTATTCAATTATTAGATGCAAGGAAACTAATGACTTTAGGAGAAAGAGAAAATCTCCGCGATTGGTTATTAGATAGGAATATTAAAACTGTTATTTTTGTAGCAAATTTTCTCAATTTACTCGAACCAGAAGAACAGAAACAAGTCCAAAATCGCTTACTATTTGTAGCTGAAAGTTTTCGCGCTGATTTACCTCCAGGTTTTAGTAATTTATATCGAGTTGATGCTTTACCTGCTTTACGCGCTAGATTAAAAGGTGATGTTGCACTTGCAAATAGTAGTGGTTTAGCAGCTTTTGAAACTGCTTTGCAAAATCTAGTTGGAATTTTACAGCAAAATTCTAGTAATGTGCGTTTACCAAGGGTACAAACTGTATCTTCTCAATTGCAAGCTTTATTTTTTGATAAAATTTCTAATTCTTCTCAAACAATTAAAACTTTTGATGATAAAGAAAATGCTAAAATAGAAATTAATAAAAAAGCTCAAAATCTAATTTACCAAGGTTTTAAAACCAGTATTTATGAATTAGAAACTTGGTTATCTTTACCTAATTTACTCAAGAAATACCAAGCTGATGTTGCAGTTGCACTTGCTGAAAATAATTTGCACTCTTGGCAAACAGGCACTTTTAAAAAAGACTTGACAGAATTACAAAACTCTGTAATGAAATGGCTATATCAAGCTTATAATTTTTTTAAATCAGAACGTCCAGAAGATTTAAAAATTCCTTTTCCTCATCCACCTCAATTAACTTTACCTGAAAAACAAAATAATTCAAATGATTTAACTGAACCAGGTTCTCTAGCTGTTGGTGGTGGTATTGGTTGGTTATTGGGTGGTCCAGTCGGCGCTGCTGTGGTGGGAAGTATTTCTTATATTTTAAATAAAAACTTACAAAAACAGGATGAACAATCAGCTAAAGATTCTTATAATCAACAAGTTGCCAAAATTTGTATAGCTGCGGCTGAAAAATATTTATCTAGTTTTAGTAGTCAAGGTTTATCTATTTTAGCTGAATATGAAAAGAAATCAGGAAAAGTAATTTACTTTGAAGTTAGTCAAGAACCAGTGGAAATTACTCAACAAAGGGAAAATTTACAAAAATTGCAAAATCAATTTAATCAGTTATTAGGAGAGTTACAAAAAGCGAATATCACCAGTAAATATCCACCTTATCAAAATCAACCTAAATCTACAAATTCTCAAATCCCCAAACAACAATTTTATCCACCTCCAAAAGAAAATACTCATCGAAATCCAGACAGAAAGGTAGAATCACCACGTCAGGGAAATACTCCTCCCAAAGTAGAACCACTGCGTCAGCAAGTTTATACCCCACCACCAAACCCTGCTGAGGTAGAAGCAAAATTTCGGGCTTGGGAAATTGAACAAGAAATAGCGCAAATAAAAGCTAATATGAAATCACCTGGTGCAAATCAAAAGTCACAAAATCAGCCCAAAACACCAGCACAAAAAGATAAAATTACTTACGCTTATAGAGTTTTAGGGTTACAACCTAGTGCTTCTTTTCTGGAAGTGAAACAAGCTTATAAAACATTAGTAAAAAAATGGCATCCTGATTTATTTGTTAATCAACCACAAATGCAAAAACAAGTTCAAGAAAAGATGAGGTTAGTAAATGAAGCTTACAGTATTTTAGAGAAAAATAATGATTAATTGCAGGTAAATAAACTATATTTTTTGATCATATTTCCATAAACTATCAACAGTCACAAAATTATACCCTTGTTTTAATAATTGGGGAATTAAAATATTAATAGTTTCTGCCACATCTTTCCCCCCAAAATAACCATCATGTAACACAATTAACGAACCGTTTTTAACTTGCTTCATCACTCGTTCTACGACAACATTTACACCAGGAAGAACCCAATCTTCAGGAACTACACTCCACATAACTGGACGATAATTCCACCTTTGAAATAACTTTAATGTTCCCGGTGTGAAAAACCCATTAGGAGGACGCACATCTCGCACTAATTCAGGTGGTAAATTACAAGCATTGTAAATAGCAACTTGAGTTTTTTCTAAACTTTGTTGTAGTTGCGTTGGGGAAAGCAGAGGAAAAGAATCATGTTCATAACCATGTAACCCAATCCAATGTCCTTCTTCGCTGACTGTTTTCGCAATTTCTGGAAACCGATTTACACAATTTCCTAACCAGAAAAAACTAGCGGTAATATTGTAACGTTTTAAAACCGCTAATACTTGGGGTGTGTATTGGGGATGAGGTCCATCATCAAAAGTCAAGGAGATACTCTTGCTGCTTGAGTTTCCACCCCATAGACAATGGGGAAAAGTGGGTTGGAGAAGCCGATAAACAAAGGGAAATAGGGGAGCAAATTCCATTATTAAAAATAAATTTGTAACAAAAACTGTAACAACAACCTAATTTATGATCACACTGGTTTAAATTGGGAAAAAATCTGCGGGTAATCCCTGGACTCAAGATGATGTTGTTCAAAGATATTCGAGATTATCAAATTCTGTTTCTGAGTTTATTTCTGATTTTGGGAATTGGAACACGAGACTGGACACTACACCCAGAACTGATTGGTGTGGCGATCGCCTCCTGCATCATAACTCAAATCATCTTCTCATTGCTCACCAAATCCCCAGAAGTAATTAATCTCCGTAGTCCTTTAATTACCTCTCTGGGACTGAGTTTACTATTACGCGCAGATCATTGGACAACAATGGCCTTAGCTGGATTTGCAGCCATAGCGAGTAAATTTATTTTCCAATCTGGGGAAAAGCATTTCTTCAACCCTGCCAATTTTGGCATTATTGCTGTTCTTACCCTTACTAATGATGCTTGGGTTACACCAGGACAATGGGGGGAAGAATGGTGGTATGCGTTGTTATTTGCAGGGACTGGAGGCATGATTTTACAGCGTGTTGGTCGTTGGGATACTACTGCCGCTTTTTTAGGTGCTTATTCCCTCTTAGCAGCCATCAGAAATATGTGGTTAGGTTGGACTTGGGATGTTTATTTCCATCATTTAATGAGTGGATCTTTCCTGTTATTTGCTCTCTTTATGGTGACAGATCCCCGGTCAATTCCTAACGCCCCGATGAGTCGAATTATTTGGGCAATATCTATTGCTTTCTTAACGTTTATTTTGCGGAATTATTTCTTTATACCCACTGCTGTATTTTGGGCTTTATTTGCCCTTGCCCCATTGACTATTTTCTTAGATAAATTCTGGGTTAAACCTAGATTTTACTGGAATAATCAAGCAGAAACTCACCAATTAACTATCATCAATTAAGGAATTAAAATGCAACTATTTCGCCTATTCATGCCCTTAATATCTGCACTTTTGGCGGTGCTGTGTTTTGCACCTACAGCTTGGGCTTTTTGTGGTTTTTATGTAGCTAAAGCTGATGCAAAACTATATAACCAAGCTTCACAAGTCGTAATTGCCAGAGATGGAAATCGCACCGTTTTAACAATGGCTAATGATTTTCAAGGTGAAGTTAAAGATTTTGCAGTTGTGATTCCTGTTCCTAGCGTATTGAAAAAAGAACAAGTTCATGTTGCTGAACCAAAAATTATTGAGAAACTAGATGCTTTTAGCGCCCCCAGATTAGTTGAATATTTCGATTCTGACCCCTGCGCCCCAGAACAAATGATGTCACGTATGCCAGTACCATCAGCAGCAGTAAGAATGAGAGGTGTAGCTAATGAAATGGAGAAAGATAGCAGTTTAGGAGTGACTGTTGAAGCCAAATTTAATGTTGGTGAATATGATATTGTCATCCTCAGTGCGAAGGAATCTGGTGGACTAGAAATTTGGCTAAATCGCAATGGTTATAAAATTCCTAAAGGGGCAAAAGAATTACTTAAACCCTATATTCGTTCTTCCATGAAATTCTTTGTTGCTAAAGTCAACTTAGATAAATTTGCCGAATCAGGTTATCAATTACTGCGTCCTTTACAAATTTCCTACGAATCACCTAAGTTTATGTTACCGATTCGTTTAGGAATGATTAATGCTACTAAGGAACAGGATTTAATTGTTTATATTCTCTCACCCCAAGGACAGGCAGAAATTACTAATTATCGCACTGTTAAAGTTCCTTCAAATATGAACATTCCTGTTTTTGTGAAGAATGAATTTGGTGATTTTTATAAATCTTTATTCCAAACTTCCTACACCAAAGAAGATAAAAAAGTTGGATTTTTAGAATATGCTTGGGATATGAGTAGTTGTGATCCTTGTTCTACTGAACCATTAAATAATGAAGAATTAAAACAAGCGGGTGTTTTTTGGTTGGATAATAATAGTGATAGACCAATATCTCCCGGTTTTCGTTCTCGTTTCCCTAGTAGTGGTGTTTTTATTACTCGGTTACACGTCCGCTATAGCAGAAATAAGTTTCCCGAAGATTTGATGTTTCAAGCAACTTCCCAGAGGGAATCTTTTCAAGGACGTTATGTTTTACAACACCCATTTACAGGAAATCTTCAATGTAGTGCGGGGAAAAAATACAAAAGTTCTTTAAACCAGCGATTTGAAAAAGAAGCCCAAACTCTAGCTAGACTCACTAACTGGAATATTCAAAATATTCGCCAAAAAATGCAATTTTCTGGAGAAAATCTTTCTACTTCTTGGTGGGATAATTTCTTAGCTTGGTTGGGTATGTAGCAATACTGCAAAGTTGGGTTTTCTTAACCCAACCTTATATCTTGGAGATATTTTGAAGGTGAATATAGCAGTCCTATTGGAATTATGAACGGATTTTTTTTAACGATAGCGAAGCGTGGCGTTAGCCATACCGCTCCAGACGCAGAGTTCGCAGAGGAAGAGAAGGAATAGATGTGATACCTACGGTACGCTTTGCGAACACATCTCATTTAGGATTGCTATAGCGCATCAAAATCGAAGAAACAATGGTCAATTATTTGAATCATCTAGCGGGGCTTTTCAACGGCTTGGCAACACTCACAAGGCTGATGAATGCCTATTTTTAGCCCGTCAAAACAAGCAACTGATTAGAAGTTTAGGAGAATAAAATGAAAGAGTATATTATCAGAGATTTGGTTAATTTTCCTCTAGAGGTTGGTAACTTTGATAAATATTTCTATGAAGCTAAAAAGCAATTAATAGAATATCTAGAAAGCAGTAAAAAAGAGTACAAAAAACGGAAACTGCAAGAAATAGAATGTATTGAGCCGTTAGAATCAGCTAATAATTTCATTCATTATAATTTCATTTTTGATGCTGAAGATTATTGTGTACAGCTTTTCAAAACCAATAGGAAAGATATAGCCAAAGGTAATATTTTTGAGTATTCTTATAAGCATTCCAATAATGAATTTAATAGAGTTAAAATAGGATGTTGGAACGTAGGTTTAACAAGGATGTTCTGGTTGAACGTTGAGAAAGCAAAGGAATATTTAATTTCTGAGAGCAAAGATTTAATTAATCAGCATCCCAAAAGCATAATCATGTTTGAAGCCGAGAAGGATATGTTTAAAAAAGATGTGATTTTAGGCTTTAGATTTAATGAGAATATTGCTTATTCTGTATTCTGCAAGCAGACTAAAGGCTATGCAGAGCCTTATAAGATACTGGATAGGTATTTTAATACTAGGGAAGTTAGGACGCTATTTAAAGAGGAATTAGGGGCAGATAGTTAATTAAAAATGTGATTAGTCCTTTGAAGCTGGTTAGAGAAGGCACTGCGAAAAAGAGAGAACAATTAATCTATAGAACCCATTTGACAAAAAATTTCCCATTCTGCATCAGTCAGGTTGCTGGAATACGCCATTAGCATTGAATTGTAGATGCTCAGGAGTACCTTAATTCAGAACCTTATAAGATGTCAAATGGGTTCTATAGCAATCCTAAATCTCTTAACCTTCTTTAATGATTTGTTTAATGGGAATTTCTATCCAGAATTCTGTACCTATTCCTGGTTGTGAATTACATTTCAAAATACCAGAGTGTTTTTCTACGACAATTTGGTAACTAATTGATAGCCCTAAACCAGTACCTTTGCCCACTGGTTTGGTAGTAAAAAATGGGTCAAATACTCTAGATGCTAAACCTCCAACCATTCCTGGTCCATTATCAGCAATAGTAATAATGGCAGTTTTGATATTGTTGACTTCTCCTACCCTAGTTTTGATAGTAATTTGACAATGATGAGGCGTTTCTGATTCTGGGACTCGATAATTTTCTAACGCATCAATTGCATTACTCAGAACATTCATAAATACTTGATTTAGCTGTCCAGCATAACAATCAACTAGTGGTAAATTGCCATATTCTTTAATTACTTCAATGCCTTTATTTTCTGGTCTGGCTTTGAGACGATGTTGTAAAATTAATAAGGTGCTATCTATACCTTCATGGATATTGACATCTTTCATTTCTGCTTCATCAAGACGGGAGAAACTCCGTAAAGATAGAACAATTTGCCGAATTCTATCAACTCCAACTTTCATGGAAGACAATGTTTTTGGAAAGTCTTCCATGAGAAATTCTAAATCTATTTCTTCTGATGCTTCCAAAATCTCATCACTAGGTTCAGATAATTCTTGTTGGTAAAGATTGAGAATCTTCATCAAATCCTCTGAGTATTCATTAATATGAACGAGGTTGCCACAAATAAAGTTAACTGGATTATTGATTTCATGGGCAACCCCAGCTACTAATTGACCCAAAGAAGACATTTTTTCAGTTTGAATTAGTTGGGCTTGGGTAGCTTGTAAATTATGCAGGGCATGGGTTATTTCTTCAGCTTGTTGTTGAGTTTTTATTAAGAGGTTAGCTTGTTGAATTGCTACCCCAAGTTGTCCAGCAATTTGACTAATAAAGTTAATTTCTGTCTCTTTCCATTGCCGGGGTCCAGAATGTTGATAGCTACAAAGTAAACCCCAAAGTTTTTTACCGACAAAAATAGGAGCTAATACAAAAGCATGAATTTGAAACTGTTCTAAATTATCAACATGACAGGGTGCAAATCCCATTTTGTAGATGTCATCTACAGCAAATGTTTCGTTATAACGATAACGTCCACCTTCTGTATCTTGTAAATAGGTGTCATTCCAAATGGTATTAATACCAAGTTTAGATTCATTAAACCAATTAGGACTAGCGGCTTCAAAATCCCCAACAAATTCTCCACCCCAATCAGCACTAAAACGATAAACAGAAACCCGATCTGCTTTAATTAATTGACAAACTTCTTTTGTCGTCGTTTGAAAAATAGTATTTGTATCCAGAGATTCTCTAATTTTGTTGATAACTCCAAATACAGCTTGTTGTTGTTCTCCAGTTCTTCGCATTTCTAAGGTGCGTTTTTGAACTTGTTTTTCTAAACTATCATTAAATCCCTGTACCTGTTGATAAAGTTCATATTGTTGAATAGCGGAAGCAAAATGTTTACTAATATCTGTGGCTAATTCTATTTCTTCATGAGTCCAATTTTGAGGTTGTCCATGTTTAGATTCCCGCCAAATTTCAAAAGATAATCGAGGATAAAGTTGTCTATTATCAGGATCAAATTGACCAGCCCAAAGGGTTTCTGTATCTATTTCATTACGAAAAATACTTAAATATCCGACTAATTGCTGGCGATAATGGAGGGGAATCATTAAAATGCTGCGAATTTTTGTCGGTTTAAAAGCTAGTTGAACAATGCGTAAATTGGGGTTTTGATAAATATCATCAATTGCCCAAACATCATATTTACCTGTTTTATAATGTTCCTGCCAAACACTATACTGCTCTAATAATGGATAGATATTAGATTCAGGAATTACTGGCTGTTGTCCATAAGTATAAACACGGATGCGATCGCTGCCAGGGATTAAACATTCTGGTAAACTTTTAAAGGTGCTGTGAATGAGATCGAAGGCATTATCTCTCAGACACAATCTCCCTCCTACGCCATGAAAGGCAGTTACCGCTGCTTCTAAAGCCGGTTCTAAGACTATGGTAGGGAGGGAATGGAGGAGGGTGGCAATGCGGTTAACAATGGCTTCTCGTTCGGCTCTGGCGCGGGTTTGGGCGAGGAGATTACTGTGAGCGATCGCTACAGATAACTGTTCAACTACCATCTGCATTGCGTCTAGTTCATACTCGACAACTTCACGGGCTTGGGAATGATGAGATACCAACAAACCCCACAGTTGATCTTCATGAATAATCGGCGCAACTACAGAAGATTTTACCCCCATTGCTGTTAAATATTCTACGTGGCATGGATCTACAGGACGGTAATAAATATCTTCATATCTATTATCTTCTCTTGCTAAATTTGATACAGAACTCTGACCAATTTGCTGAGAATCCACATTGACGACAGAACGCACCCGTGATTGAATGAACATTTCCCTCGCATGGAGGGGAATATCATCAGCGGGAAAATTTAACCCCAGTAAAGATGGTAAACGATTTTCATAAATTGACTCAGCAATTACCTGTCCACTTTGATCTCCATTAAACCTATAAATCATCACTCGGTCAGTTCCCAACAAGGAACGTACTTCAGCGGTAGTTGCTGTAATAATATCTTCTAATTCTAATGACTGACGGATACTATGTGTAATCCGACGGAGTAAAGTTTCTTGAGCCATACCAGTTCCTAAATTTAGTGTGGGTATGTCAGTGATATTTTTCATAATATAAAAATAATAGATTTCTGCTTAATATTATACAATCTGAATAAAGATATTTTCAGACTTTCCTCTCCGGCTTGTCTTCAGTAGAAATACTGTTATACAGTTTATCAACATCACAAGATAACAAGATCCCCGACTGATTAAATAAGTCGGGGATCTCAAAGTTTAGATAGATTTCACCTTTTCTAAGAATTAAACTCCCGTACTTTCAGCAAAGCGAATTTTCAGATAATCATCTTCCATTTTTGCTCCTGCTGGTTGCAATGCTGCTAAAGCTTGAGGTAATACCAAATTACGGCGATGATTACCAATAGTAATATTTAATTCATCTCCAGTTTTACTCAGTTGAACTTGACTTTTGGGAATATTGGGTAAATACAATTCCAAACAGTATTGGTTGTTATCTTGAACAATCCTAATTGTGGTTTCTTTATAATAAATCTGAGTTGGATCTTCGTCTTTGTACAGGGTTTCTTTCAACCTTTCTAAAGCTGCTAAACCACACAATTCTTCAGAATACAAGGGTACTTCCTTGACTGGCAGAGGCAAGAAATTAGCATGAATTTCTTGACGGTATTGTTCTTGATTTTCCTTCCAGCGTTGGAAAAATGGATCTGTTACTTCTTGGGGAATAATTCTGTTAGCAATAATTAAATCTGTGGCTACATTATACAAACTGAGATAAGCATGAGCGCGGAGAGATTCTTTAATTACCATTTTTTCGGGGTTGGTAACTAGACGCACTGAGGTTTGAGTATTATCAGTTAAAACTTTTTCCAAAGCTTCAATTTGCTCATAAAATTCATAAGGTGCGTCCATTACTTCTTTATCTGGTAAAGAAAACCCAGCAATGGGTTTGAAAAAAGGTTCTACCAGTGGTCTCAAAGCAACGGAAATATTTTGGAAAGGTTTGTAAAAACGGCGCATATACCAGCCGCCAACTTCAGGCAAACTTAACAGTCGTAATGCTGTTCCCGTGGGGGCTGAATCAATAATTAAAACATCATATTCCCCTTCATCATAATGACGTTTCATTCTCACCAAGCCGAAAATTTCATCCATACCTGGTAAAATTGCTAGTTCTTCCGCTTGTATGCCATCTAAACCTCTAGCTTGGAGAACTTGGGTAATGTAGCGTTTCACAGCCCCCCAATTACCTTCTAATTCTTGGAGAGCGTCTAATTCTGCACCCCACAAATTAGGACGAACTAGGCGAGAGTCATGTCCTAACTCGATATCAAAGCTATCTGCAAGGGAGTGGGCGGGGTCTGTACTTAAAACTAATGTCCGATAGCCAAGTTCTGCACAACGAAGTCCAGTGGCTGCGGCAACGGAGGTTTTACCCACACCACCTTTCCCTGTCATTAAAATTACTCGCATGGATGATTCCTTCTTGCCTGAAGTTTGTTTACATTTATTTACATTATGATTGGTTTTTCGAGGAAATGAAATGCTGCTTCATTACGTCTAAGGATGAACAGTGCCAATAATCAATATGAGAAATAATTAAATTATCAACATTCAGACGTAATTCACTCCAACCAGAAATAGAAATTCGCGGTTTCCAAGGAAGTGGCGAATTCCAACTCAGAGTCCATTCAGTTTTAATGATTTCTTCCTGACGTTGGATGTTATGCAAATCCATTTGTAGATTCAAAAAAAAGGTCTGGATAAATTTAATCATCCATTTATAAAGCTCAATTCCCCGAAACTTGAAAACAGCATCTTGAAAATAAACATCTTTTGCATAAATGCTGTAAGTTTGATTAGCAGGAAATTTAGCATAATCAGCTTTGAGAGTTTCAATAATATCCATAAATTCACAGAAGTAGTAGGAGATAAAAATAGTCTCAAATCTAGGTTATTAAGCGTTGTCAATTATCAATTATCTAACCAATCCCTACTTATTGACAAAATTACCTATGATAGATTGAAGCTTTACTCTGGCATAATCTCTTTCTTCTAGAGGTAAACGGGATAAAGCAAATTCAAAATCATCGAGTTTTTCAGTTAGGGCATTGACCAATTCTTCTTGACCTTCTGTGATACTAAATTCAGATTTTTCTAGCTCAACTTCTAGAGAACCTAAAATTAAACCCTTTTGATTATATTGTGCTAATAAATCAAACTCATCTTCTACTTCTGGTTCTATTTCAGGACTAATCATTTCTGATTTAGTAATATCTAGAATCTCCTCGGTTGTACAGTCTAAATTAGCTTGTGCTGCTCTTAATAGCTGTGCTGCTTCTTTGATTTTTTCATGTGCTACTTGTTGCATGATTTTTTCCTTCTCTAAAAGCAAAGATAATTCTTCTTGAGAATCTAATAATGCTTGTTGCTGCTCTTCTATTTTGGCTAATTTTTCTTTGATTTGAGTTTGGAGTTGTGCGAGTGTCATGCTCTGGATTCCTTGGAGGATGTTTGAAAAGGAAAGTTTTGAGGAGTCAAATTATATGCGAATCCCCTCACTATAATACGGATCATAGTCAGCTATATCAAGCTCTCAGATGTTTCAGTCTATAACTCATCATCTCTGACAAATTGCCGACACCGCACGCCCAAAGGTTCGTTCCACCACCTATTACCTATCACCTATCACCTATCACCTATTACCTGTCACCTGTCACCTGTCACCTGTCACCTAATTACTACAGTTCACCCCAAAGACTTTCTAATCGTCGCCGCCAAGCTGCTAAAACTTGTTCTCTACCCTGGGGATTTTGGTCAATATCTCCTAATAATCCTTCTGCATAAAAACGATCTAGATTCTGCATAGTTGCTTCTAGAGATTGTCCCTGTTGTTTTGCAGCTTGAATAATTTCGCGGATACGGGTTTCTACTAGATTATTGAAAACATCATTGACACCTGCTTGATACAATGAAATTAGACGAGCGATCGCATTTGCAAAATCCGCATTCACCAAAGTGCCGCTATTATGCTGAAATACTCCCCAGACTACCCCATCATATAAAGCATAGCGAGTTTCTTGGGTGTCATCAAAGTTAGCCTCTAGAACCTGTTTTAAAAATGGTTCAGCTTCTTGCAAAGGCATAATTGGCAGTAAGATCCGTAACCATGTATTATCTTCTGAAAGCAGTACCAACAAGCGAAAATCAGCAGTTTCGATTTGCCAAGATCCAGGGGCAATAGATTTTACAACTTCAGCACTAAATAACTCTGCTAACGTCCCTGCTATTTCTTCCAGTGTCATAATTATCCCTGAACTTTACGATCTAGGGTAACGCTTTCTGGATGATTAAATCTCTCAAAAATCAATTTAACGGCTGATATATGTCATTAGAGGCAGGATTAAGATAAGGATGCTGCACGTCAATCAGGTGTTGGGCAAAGTGTTGATTGATCATGTCTATCCGTTCTTCAAGGGCATTTTTACCTTTATCCCACGCTTCCAATAAGGCATTGGCCACGATTTGACAACGGTTCATGCCAAAGCTTTCTTGAGGGGCAAATTTTTGATTTGGTTCTTCTGCTAAACCTAAACCCGGTGCTAAAAATTTTGTAAATAAGGGTATTTCTGATTGAAAATGGGCTTGATGTTGTTGATAAATCTCTCGCAGAATAGTCCGAATTGTGGGATAGTCTAGGCGTTCAAAGTGCAGTACACCGGCATCATAACGCCCATAGGCAGCGGGATTATAAAGAACCTGAAAACTAAAAGGAATTTTGGCGTTATTTAATGCTTCTGTTAAGCTATCCATGAGAGCGATCGCTCCCGTTGATGTCACATTAAAATAAATCCGTCCCACTGTCAAATCAGTATGTTCTGGGGGATTTTGGCTTTCTACACCCATATTACTTACTGCCACATAACAGCCATTTTGGAGGCGATTTTTAGGCATCCATATTGCTATTAATTCCCCAACTTTAGGAGACTTTTTCCGGGATTTAAGATGACATTCTGGCTCAATATATAATGTTAAACCATTTTTAATAACTGCCATACTCCCATCAGGTTCAATTCTCAAAACCTGCCAATTGGGTTCATAATTGCCTGTACCATGATTATGATGATGCAGTTGTTCATAAAAATCTCCATCTACACCCAAGCTATTATTTTCAATTGAATTTAGCTGTGGTTGATAATTATGACTATTTGCTGCTAAAACTGTTTGCAGTGAGCCATTATAATAAATACCATAAAGGAAATTCCGCAGAAGTATGTTCAAATACTTCTGTTGTAGAGAGGGTGAATTTTGTTGAAACCTATTTGCCACAGTAGCGGGTAAAGCAAAAGGTTGATAATGAGGATGGTAAATACAAAAATTAGGTTCAATCTGGATATTACTGGCAATATCGAACAATGAATTTACGATTTGGCTGGTAGAGTCTTCAAGCATCAAAACATTCACACCTCAAACTTCAGAAAAATATATATGTAAACATTAGGACTTACGCAAAATATCTCTGAAACTCTCTTTTCTTCGTGTTCTTCGTTCCTTCGTGGTTCGTTCTTTCGTGACTTGTGCGTAAGTCCTGAACATAAAGAACCATATTAGTTAACAACCCCGCAGACGAGTTTTTTCGTAATAAAGGCGGACTAATTGTTGTTCCTTGTCTGGCTGGGGAAGTTTTTGAAGTCTGGCGACAGATTGGAAAATTTCTAATTCAGATATGCCAAAAATAGTTAATACAGATTGCTCTGGCATTATCAATAAATTTTTAGCAATTTGGAACATACACACATGACTATGATCAAAATATTTTTGGCATTCCATTCTGTTTTGAATCTGTTGAATTAATGCCAAACCCGTAAACTTAATTACCCGCATAATGAAGTCCCGATGATATTCTAAAATCATGGGAAAAGCATCAAGATAAGCCCGAATTAAAGCCAGGATTGAAGGTTGTAAGATTTCTAGAGGAATCATGGCTGAATTCAAAGATTCTTCTAACTCTAATGTTGGATCAACGATCAGACTAGAAAGCCAAATTCTTAAATAACTTGCTAACAGAGTTCCTAAATCAAAAGCCGGATCTCCCCACGCGCAAGCTTCCCAGTCAATCAGCCGTACTAAGCAGTTATCTAGCTGTTCCCATCGAGAATGAACCAAAATATTGCTTAACTGTAAATCGTTATGAGTTAAACAACAAGGTTTCCATTCGTAAGCTAAATCAGCAATTGCCGATTCTAAACTTTCGTATTGTTGATAAAGACGATAAAATTGTAGCGCCTCAGTAGGAATTGTTCCAAATGTTTCTGGAGTTATTGATGGTATACCTTGGGCAGGATTGTAAAAATTATAGCGAAACTCTCCTGCGGGAGCAGTAGCCATAAAATCACGATACTCACGTTTATTAAACGTAGCTCGATGTAATCCTGCTAACGTAGTACCAATAGCGATCGCTATTTCTGGAGGAAAAATACTGCTGTGATCATAAAACTTTCCTAGTTCCAGATATTCGCTTAAGTAGCTCCGTACAAGGATAGAATTCTTCTCATCAAAGTGCAGCAATGATGAAGCGATCGCGCCAATATTCCCAATTACGGGAAATTTCTGTAATAACTGATGAAATAGCCACTCATTAAAAAATTCGTGGGAATTGTGATCACTATTAATTTTACGTTCTTGTTTAATGAGCAGTTGGCGATTATCTGCCAGCATTACCAGTAAATTCCAATTCTTATTGCTATTTTCTGGCAATACAGATTTATATGCAGCGCCATCTTCTGAGCTACACAGCCCTGCCTGTTGCAGATACTGGATAACATTTTGAGAAGATAGTGATGATAACATGAATTATTTCCTAGTTATTTAAATGGCTAAAGAATGACCACAGTCAAGATTGAGATGGCTGTAGCAGTTCTTAGTTAATGGTAAAAAATTTACGAACTTTTGCTACTATCTACTAATATCCCATTTGTGTCGGAAAGACCTGCCAAAATGGCAATATTAGCTATTTTTTTACTTTCTAGTCTACGGAAGAAACTATAAAATCTTTACAATATCTGTAGTAGAGCTTTGCACCTTGAATAACAACATTACTGTTCCAGAAATGATTGGTAGTAGATATCAACCGGAAACAATGGTTACTTATGGTAGTCAGTGATCCATGTTTCCCCTGGGTATGTTAGTAATTTAGCCTGAATGTTATCAGTATTATTTTACTACTATCCCCAATCCTCTCTACTTTAATATATAAATCGCTACACTTGTATTCCTGTAGGTATAAGTTTTAAATTACTGCTCACGGGTGTTCTAACTCACTATTATCTGAAAATAACCATTCTATATTAATATTAATGTACTAACGAAACTTGACTAAAATCCTGCCAACCAAGATAAAAATGCCATAGTCAAAAGTCACCATTATACTTAAATTCATGGTGAGAGATAATTTACCCAGTTGATTGATGGATCATCTAGCAATGCCTACGGCAAATTCTACATCTTATACAACAGTTCAATTTCTGCAACGCCAAGCTGCCTCCCTTTTACTGTACCAATCTATCTTGGCAAGTGAAGTGGGTAGCACCTTTCTCAACCTATTACAAACCATCCGTTATGCTGATGTAGATGGGCGGGATTGCCTCCAAGCTTATGGTAGTTATTTTCAAGCTTTAGCCAGTAGTCATCAAACCTGGGAAGAATACCTAATTAAACAAATCCTGATTGCAGATAATCCGTTTACCAAATTGGCGCAACAGCAGGAATTTAGTCAATTACCCCCAGCTTTAGTAGCTGCTGTCAAACATGACTTACAAATATTACAAACTTTGTATGAATGTAATAGTGCAGTTCTGAGCGAATGGGTACAAATGGCTACTCATTTACCTATTTCTCCCGTCGTTTGGTATCGAGAACCAGAAGCAGTAGGGATAGAGACAGGTTTAATGGTATCTATTCCCCAGTTAGATAATTGGGGTGATGCTGTAGAAGATTTAGCCATTTATTATCAACTACATGGAACTGGTTTATTTGCCCAATATCCGGCTTTTCGTTGGCAAAGTGGGCAATTAGTGGGTATTGCCTATCCTGATTCCGTGAAACTGTCTACACTAGTAGGTTACGAGTGGCAAAAAGATGCTTTAGTAAAAAATACAGAGTTTTTATTGTCAGGAGAAACAGCACTGCACGTATTACTTTATGGTAGCCGTGGTTCAGGCAAGTCTTCTTTAGTTAAAGCCTTGTTAAATGAGTACAGTCATAGAAACTTGCGCCTAATAGAAGTGTCTAAATCAGAGTTGCCAGATTTACCCAAAATTGTCGAACAGTTGCGAGGAGTTCCCCAGAAATTTATTATCTTTGTAGATGATCTTTCCTTTGAAGAAGATGATGATACCTTTAAAGCAATGAAAGTAGTTTTAGAAGGAAATGTAACTGCCAGACCCGAAAATGTGGTTGTATATGCTACTTCTAACCGTCGCCACTTAATCCGGGAATATTTCACTGATAGACCAAATCCCAAGGATAATCAGGAAGTTCATGGGTGGGATACAATGCAAGAAAAATTATCTTTTAGCGATCGCTTTGGTTTAACATTAACCTTTGAAGCAGCAGATCAAAAAACCTATTTACAAATAGTCCAGCACCTAGCAGCAAATATCAATATTTCCCCCCAAGATTTAGAATTCAAAGCTTTACAATGGGCAACCCATCATAATGGACGTTCTGGCAGAACCGCCAGACAATTTGTAGACTTTTTAAAAGCAGATTTAGCCGTTTTTGGCGACAATAACAATATCATTTCTGAGTCATAATTACAATCATTTACCATGTAATGAAACCATAATTATCACTGTATACTTACGAAACAAAATGTGAGGAATAATGACTTTAATTACTAGTAATTCTAACAACTTAACTACACTAAAATCTAGCAAGGTGCAACCAACAATAGTTAGTTATCGAATCGTGCTAGGAATAGCTGCATTTAGTGTAAGTTTTGGTTTAAGTCTTGTCCCCAACTGGGATTTTCCTAAAGCCTTTTTAACCGGAATAATTACAGTTCTAGCCACATATTCAGCCGCATTTCTGGTCGAGAAACGTCGCCGAACTGATGAACTGAGAATGATTGGTTCTCTTCATAGACGTATCCGAGATATAGAAGGATTAAAATCCCGTCTTGTTAGGGAAATGCAGCAATTAGAAGAATATAGAAATTTATTGTATACAGAAACTCAACAGCTAGAAAATCAAATTGGTGATTGTCGTAGTCAAAGAGACAGTCTACATCGAGATATAGGTAATTTAGCTGCTCAAAAAAAGCAAATTGAAACTGAAATTTATAACCTCACCAATGAATTTACAAACCTAGAAAATAGTAATATAGAACTGAATAATAATTGTAATAATCTCATCTCCGAAAAACGGAAATTAGAATTGAGTTGCAATGTATCCCGCGCCGAACTTCACCAAATACAACCTCAAATTGATGTTCTTAAAAAAGAAAAACAAGAACTAGAAAACGATGTCATTCTTTTAGAAAGACTCAAACCTCAATTAGAAGAAAAACTCTATGAACTAAGAATAGAATCTCAAAATCAGGAACTGAAAATCTCTAAACAACATGAGTTAATAGCACAAACAACTACAACAAAAGAAAATTTAGAGAATACCCTTAATTCTTTACAAAATAAAACATTAGCCCAACAAACAGAAAGTCATCAACTACAAAACCAAATTTCCCTATTACAAGATGAAAGAGACTCGTTACAAAATCAAGTTTGGGAATTACTCCAACAAATAGAAACAGTTAATTCCGAAACATTATCCACAAGCAATGAAGAAGACAATGAAGATAATATTGATTTATTTCCCTTTGATGAATTACTACAACCATTAGATTTCGTTGATCATGAAAACCAACATCTAGACAATTTACCCACAGAGTGGCATAATTTCTTAGAAAATCTCCCAGCTTCGGAAATTCAAGTCTTACAAGCTATCTTGGAACAAGAGAATCCTAAAGCTACCATTAAACAAATTGCCGAAGCCAATATTACCATGCCCAACCTTTTAATTGATGCTATTAATGAAATTGCCAATAATACAATTGGTGAATTAATCATCGAAACCAACACCGAAATTCCCGAAATTGCTCAAGAACATTTATTAAATGTGAAAACCATCATCAGCAAATATTCAGAAATCAAAAATTAAAAATCTAAATACTTATGAAATAAACTATTGATTCTTCCTCCTTCCTCCTACTCCTGTAATGGCGAAGTATTCGGACGATAAATTATCGGTTTTTTTTCAAGTAGGGGCGAAGCATTCGGGTGATTAATTATCGGTTTTTTCCCAAGTTTATTTTCCGAATGCTTCGCCCTTACACTGAATGCTGATGCTTCCAGTCCCGTCAGGGATACGCCCCTACGACTCCTTAATTCCTTGATTCCTGAAACTACATGACAAAACTTAAACTTTCAAAAAAAATATCCACTGCTTTAATTAATTCTCTTAGTGCTGGAGTAGTCCCTAGAATAGGAATTGAACATATAGCAGTAGGTAGAGAACAAGAACTTAATAGCCTTTTACAAAATCTCAATGATATAGCAGAAGGTGTCACTGCATTTCGCTTTATAATTGGCAACTATGGCTCAGGAAAAAGCTTCATGTTGCAAATGATTCGTAACCGCGCCATGGAGCAAGGATTTGTCGTTGCTGACGCTGATTTATCCTCTCAACACCGACTAGCAGGAAGTCATAACGAAGGTTTAGCAACCTATCGAGAATTAATGAGTCATCTCGCTACAAAAACTCGTCCTGACGGTGGAGCATTAATTTCTATTTTGGAAGGTTGGATTAATAAAATTCAGCAAGAAGTAGCTCAAGAAACAGGAATGCGTCCCAATGATGACGGTTTTGATGACAAAGTAGAAACCAAAATTAGAGAAGTCATTCAATATATTGAAGACTTAGTTCATGGCTTTGATTTTGGTAGTGTAATAATTGCATATTGGCGCGGTTATCGCCTAGATGATGATGATTTGAAAAATGCGTCTTTGCGCTGGTTAAGAGGTGAATTTAATACTAAAACAGAAGCTAAAGCTGCATTAGGAGTGCGTGTTATTATTGACGATGATAGTTGGTATGATTACATCAAATTATTAGCTAAATTTGTGGCTGAAATTGGCTATAAAGGTATATTAATTTTCTTAGATGAAGCTGTAAATTTGTACCAAATATCTCCAACAGTTACCCGTGAAAAAAACTATAATCGGCTTTTGGCAATGTTTAACGACACTATGCAATGTAAAGCCGAAAATTTAGGTATTTTCATTGGGGGAACAACAAAGTTTTTAGAAGATCCAAATCGAGGGCTTTTTGCTGACCAAGCTTGGCGCAGACGCACAAAAGAAAGCCGTTTTTCTACCCAAGCTGGTGTTCAGGAATATATGGGGCCAGTTATTCGCCTTAACCCCCTCACAGCAACAGAAATTCTCACACTTCTACAACGATTGACAGAAATTCATGCTCTTAATCTTGGTTATGACAAAACTTTAAATAATTCCCAACTAGAGGAATTTATTCAAGAAATTATCACTCGCTTGGGTGCTGAAGCTTTACTCACACCAGGGGAAATTATCCGAGATTTTATTAGTGTTTTGAATGTGATCTATCAAAATCCGAAAATTAAATTTTCCGAATTAATTCATGGTTCTAAATTCCAACCCACTGCTACGGGAAAAGATAGTAGTTTAGATGATAATGATGCCGCAGAATTTACTCTCTAATAACTGGTAAATCTAGCCAATTACTAAGTTCTTCAGCTAACCAATCTAACTCGATGGTAGTAACAGCAAAAGCCTTATCTCTACCCGTGAAAATTTCATATTTTAGCATTCCTGCCCAGATAATTAAACATGGACGAGGCTCATTATTATGGTAAATATTAGTTCTTTCTAAGCGAATAATATTTTTTCTGAGACTAGGACGAATTTGATGACGATTAATAGAAAATAATTCATGACTCAAAGAGATTTGTCTCTTATTGATATAAATTCTTTTCCTCCCAAATAAACAAATAGATATTATTAATAATAATATCAGGAAATTAAGTGGAGCTATAATAGGTGCAAACATCATATGCAAAAGAGGTACAATTGCTATAGTAAAAGAAAGTGATATACTGGCGAGAAAATACCACTTCAACATTACTAATACTATAGGAAATCCCCTAGCTGGTGGAATAATAATTTCTATAAAATCATCATCCTTATTTAAAATTACTTTGCTACCAACAGGCTTTCCTAAATATAAATTAGCTGATTTTACGGAAATGGGAATTTGCTTTTTGGAAAAAATTAAACTTTTTAAAGCCTTTTCCGCAGAACCCAATCTTCTACTTAACATAGGTTCTGTCATTTTCCTTAACCAATTACTAAAACCAGGACTAACATTAGCCGCTTGTTCAAATTTAATGATTAAGTCTTCTTGTGGTAAATCGGCTGGGTGTTGACCTGTGATTAAATAAATTAAAGTTGCACCCAAACCATAAAGATCAGAAGCAGGAGTAGCTTTACCACTAAATTGTTCTGGTGGCATATATCCATAACTACCAACAACAGTCATGGTACTATTGCTTCTGACAATAGTTTGCACCGAACCAAAATCTACTAAATAAACATCACCAACACTATTACCAGAACGATTCGTTAATAGGATGTTACTGGGTTTGATATCACGATGAATTACAGGAGGTTGACGATTATGTAAATAGGTGAGAATATTTAAAATTGCTTTTGCTAATTCTCTCACCTCAGATTCGCTAAAACTCCGTCCTGCTTTTATTTGTGTTTCTAAAGATTCAGCCGGAATATAACTTTGTATTAGTGCAAATCCTTTATATTCAGGTGTATCTAACTCAAAATAATCTAAATAGTGGGGAATTGCTGGATGAGAAATTGCTTTGAGGGTTTCTGCTTCCCGTTCAAACAGTTTCAAGTCATCCCATTGAAAGTCATCATCAAATGATAGCAGTTTAATTACCACCAGTTCTTGCGTTTGTAAATCACGGGTTAGTAAAGTTCGTCTTCCTGCTTTTTTACCGAGTTGCTGCTGCACCTCGTAGCGTTCCAATAATATTTCCTTTGCAGAGTTCCCAGGATTTTGACTTGTCATATCGCTGACTGTATAGCTTTGGTACTTTTATAATTTTACTACTTCTGCCTATGCCACAGTAATATTACGCAAGCAAATAATCAAATTTAAATTTCAGCCTGTTTCCAATAGCTATGAACAACAACACATTTTCTCAACTTGCACCCTTTATTCAAGAATATATTTATCTTCACAATTGGACAGAATTAAGACCTGTACAAATTGCCGCTTGTGAAGTTATATTTAATACGGATGCTCATTTACTAATTGCGGCTGCTACGGCTGCGGGAAAAACGGAAGCAGCATTTTTACCAATATTAACCTTATTATATCAAAAGCCAACAAGGACGATAAATGTATTGTATATTAGTCCTATTAAAGCTTTAATTAATGATCAATTTACTCGCCTCAACGATTTGCTAAAGACCGCAGATATATCTGTATGTTCTTGGCACGGTGATATTAATCAAAGTCGTAAACACAAACTTTTAAAAAATCCCCAAGGTATTCTCCAAATTACTCCAGAATCTCTAGAAAGTTTATTAATTAATAAACACCAGGAACTTATTCGGTTATTTGGTAATTTGCAGTTTGTGATTATTGATGAAATTCATGCTTTCATGGGTTCAGAACGGGGTTGTCAAATTATTTGTCAATTACAGCGGTTAGAAAAATTAACTCAAACTCAACCTCGACGTATTGGTTTATCCGCAACTCTTGGTGATTACTCAATGGCGGAATCTTGGTTAAGTTCAGGAACAAATAAATCTGTAATTACGCCAAAGCTAGAAGCCGGAAACCGCCAAGTGAAATTAGCTGTAGAACATTTTTATATTGATCAGGAAATTGAAGAATCAGACTATGATAATTATATTTTTAATTTAAGTAAATCTCGTAAATGTCTGATATTTGCTAACAATCGCACTCAAACAGAATCTATTATTTCTTCATTGCGTCAAATAGCCAAAACAGAAGGATTTCCAGATATATATCATGTTCATCATGGTAGTATATCTGCTAGTTTACGACAATCTGCGGAAAATGCTATGCGTGAACCTCATACTCCGGCTGTGACTGCGGCAACTTTAACTCTGGAATTAGGCATAGATATTGGTGAGTTAGAAAGAGTTATTCAATTAGAATCACCTTTATCTGTTGCTAGTTTTTTACAAAGATTAGGACGGAGTGGGAGAAGAGGTGAATCTGCTGATATGCGGTTTATTTGTGGAGAAGAAAAACCATTATCAGAGGCTTCTTTACCGGAACAAATTCCTTGGCAACTTTTACAATCTATTGCAATTATTCAGCTTTATTTAGAAGAACGTTGGATTGAACCAATAAAACCGATTAAATATCCTTTAAGTTTATTATATCATCAAACTATGAGTATTTTAGCGGCTAAAGGAGAAATTTCTCCGGCTGCACTTGCTAAGGAAATTTTCCAACTTTCACCATTTGCTAATTTTGCTAAGGATGATTATTTATTATTATTACGTTATTTAATTGATATTAATCATCTTCAAAAAACTGAACAAGGTAAATTAATGATTGGTTTAGCTGGTGAAAAGATAGTCAATAGATTTCAATTTTATGCAGTTTTCGCTGAGAGTCAAGAATATAAAGTTAAACATGGAGGAACAGAAATTGGGAGTATTGTGATCCTTCCTGCGGTGGGTAGTCA
The DNA here is from genome assembly GCF_009711975.1 of Anabaena sp. UHCC 0204. GTDB lineage: Bacteria > Cyanobacteriota > Cyanobacteriia > Cyanobacteriales > Nostocaceae > Dolichospermum. The sequence continues at coordinate 289,132 of NZ_VIKW01000002.1, read as the reverse complement.
ATTTTCTTTAGCCGGTAAAAGTTGGGAAGTATTAGAAGTTGATTTTAAAAAAAGAACTATTCTTGTTAAGCAATTTGAGGGTAAAGCTACTATTTATTGGCGTGGTGGTGGTGGTATTATTCATAGTAAAATTTTACAAAGAATGCGGCAGGTTTTATTAGAGGATAAGAACTATGCTTATTTACAAAAAAATGCTCAACAAAGGTTAAATGCAGTTTGTGAATTAGCAAGAAAATATGAATTAGATAAAAACAATATTTTGTTATTAGAAAATGGTAAATGCTGTATTTTTCCTTGGTTGGGTACAGTAGCTTATCGGACTTTGGAAAGATTGTTAAATTCCTTTTGTCGAGAATCTTTAGAAATTAGGAATATTGGTGGTGTAAATCCCTATTATTTAATTTTAAAATTAGGAAAAGATAAATTTAAATCTGTTTATCCAGAAATTTTGTCTTTATGTGAACAAAGAATTTCTCCAGAACATTTAGTTAGTGAAGCAGAAGCACCGGAAATTAATAAGTATGATCAGTTTATTCCTTATCCACTTTTAAGAAAAGCGTTTGTTTATGATTATTTAGATATGGAAGAACTGAGACAAATAGTTAAGTTTTGGAATAATTAATGTAAGTTGCTAGTTAGGGAAATTGTCTAAATTAGGATTTAAGGATTTACAGAATTAAGGGTGAGATTTTATCAAGGGAAATTGTCTGAATCAGGATTTACAGGATTAAGAATGAGATTTTATTACCAATTACCAATTACCAATTACCAATTACCAATTACCTAACAACTTGAGTTATTACTGTTGGAATACAACTAATATGAGAATTTTCTGTTAAGGTATAAATAAATACGGTTCAGTTAAGCGACAGCGCAACCAAACAAAATCTATAAAATGTTGGGTTTACTTGTGTCAATTCCACCTACAGAATTAAGGTTCTAGAATTAAGTGAACTGTAATAAACCAATTATATTCATAATATTATGCACAGGTTATTATCTGGGGCTTTGAGTACGGAAAAAGTGATAGTGAAAATTGCCAATTTACCTCCATCTTTAGATGGTATTAAGCTGGTACAGATGTCAGATTTTCACTATGATAATGGGAGGTTATCAGAAAAGATGTTAACAGAAGCGATCGCCGTTAGCAATGCAGCTAGTCCAGATTTAGTGATTTTAACTGGTGACTATGTTAACACAGTAGCAAAACCAATTCATCAATTAGCATTAAAACTGAAAAATCTCCAAAGTCGTTACGGTGTCTATGCTGTATTGGGAAATCATGATATTTATTATCCTAGTTCTAGATTAGAAATTACAAATGCTTTAAAAAATACGGGTATAAATGTACTTTGGAATCAAATTGCTTACCCGTTGGGAGAAAAATTACCGCTAGTGGGATTAGCCGATTTTTATTCACGGGAATTTAATCCAGAATTAATAATGAATCAACTTGATTCAACTACACCCCGGCTTTTGTTATCCCATAATCCAGATACAGCAGAAATTTTAAAAAACTGGCGTGTAGATTTACAATTATCTGGTCATACTCATGGGGGACAAATTGTAATTCCTGGTCTGGGTCCGGCAATACTTTATTATATCAAAATCCTGGAAAAAATACCGAAGAAAATTCGGCGGAAGTTGCCATTTTTACGGCAAACTCATGCTATATTACGTCATTGGCAATGGTCAGAGGGTTTACATCAGGTGGGAAATAATCAATTATATGTAAATCGTGGTTTGGGAACTTATTTACCAGGACGCTTATTTTGTCCACCAGAAGTTACTATCATTACGTTAGCAGGAAGATGAAATTATAACTTTTCTAAAGACTTTCCATGGAAAATCTCTACATCTTGGTTTCAGTAACTCCCCCAATTGAGTATTAAAAATAGTAAGATAGAAATTCAGAATTAATTTGTGATTTCTTATGTCTGCTACGCCGTTTGTATCTCAAGTAGATTTACTCGACTCCGAAAAATCTCAACTTCTTCCCCCCCTGCTTGGTGCTTCGGTAACGGAGTTAACTGCTTGGGTACAGCAGCAGGGACAACCTAGTTATCGGGGTAAGCAATTGCATGATTGGATTTATAATAAGGGTGTGCGATCGCTCGCTGATATTTCTGCATTCCCGAAAAATTGGCGTTTAGAACTTGCAGATGTTCCCATTGGCCGCTCATCTCTACATTATCGCTCTGTTGCCCCTGATGATACAGTTAAATATCTTTTAAAATTGACGGATGGGGAAATTGTCGAAACGGTGGGTATTCCCAGTGATAAACGCTTAACTGTCTGTGTTTCTACACAAGTTGGTTGTCCCATGGCTTGTGATTTCTGCGCTACTGGTAAAGGTGGTTATAAGCGTAATCTTACCCGTGCGGAAATTGTTGATCAAGTTCTCACTGTCCAAGAGGATTTTAAACAACGAGTTAGTAACGTAGTATTCATGGGAATGGGTGAACCATTGTTGAATACAGAAAATGTGATTTTGGCGCTGAAATCTATTAATCAAGATATGGGCATAGGTGCGCGATCGCTGACATTATCTACTGTAGGTATCCGCGATCGCATTCGTCAACTAGCTGAACACCAATTACAAATTACCCTCGCTGTCAGTCTCCACGCACCAAACCAAGCACTACGAGAACAACTCATTCCCAGTGCTAAACCCTACCCCATTGAAGACTTATTAGACGAATGTCGAGAATATGTAGAAATAACAGGACGCAGAGTTAGTTTTGAATACATTCTTCTCGCTGGGGTAAATGATCTCCCAGAACACGCTTTAGAACTATCAAAACGGCTGCGGGGATTTCAAAGTCATGTTAATTTGATTCCCTACAATCCCATTGAAGAAGTAGATTATAAAAGACCAAACCGCGACAGAATCGAAACTTTTGTCAACGTTCTCCAACAACAAAATACTGCTGTTAGTGTTCGTTATTCTCGCGGTTTAGAAGCTGACGCTGCTTGTGGACAATTAAGAACTACTAAAAGGTAATAGGTAATAGGTGACAGGTGACAGGTGACAGGTGACAGGTGACAGGTGACAGGTGACAGGTGACAGGTAATAGGAGTAAGAAGCAAGAAGGGTAATATGTTAATTCTTCTCAGTCCCCTATTTCCTATCTTTTAGCGTAAATACCTGGTGCATAAGCCTCAATAACTTTACCAGTACGAGTGCAAGTTATCATCAGGTAATCACAGCTAGGGCATTGTGTTCTTGTAATTTGACTATCCGTAATGTAGTGACGTTCAGCCGCGCTACCGCAATTTGGGCAGTGAATTTTTTGTGATACTTGCATTTTAAAACCCCTGGATTAATAATTTTTGAAAAAAAGTGAAAAAAAATGGTTAATTATTGTGAACAAGCTTTATACAAAGAAAGTTCCTATTTTCTCTTATGATCCTAAATTTGATAATTTTGTCATCATGCTTTAGATATATAAATTTACTTTGGCTGTGACTTCTTTTTTGTTTTTTTGTGATCCCTATCACTTTATCCTTGAGATAGGCTTGTTTTTCCTCGTTTAAAAAATAGGTCGTTTTTGTATTCAACCGTTACCATCAGAGAAAAACTGTAATCAAAGTCACAAAATTTGTAGTTTTATATTTAATTAAGATTTAGACCATCAAAAATATCCAAATTATTAAAAATAGAGCATATTTTATACCGGATGAAAATAATCATAAATATCTTGCGCTAACCGTGAACCAATTCCGGGAACTTGAGTTAATTGTGTAGGTGTAGCTTCACGGATATAATCAATAGAACGAAAATGTGCTAATAGCAACTTTTGCCGATTATTTCCTAAACCGGGAATTTCATCTAAACGCGATCGCTTTAATTTATCACTTCTTTGCTGACGATGAAAACTCACAGCAAATCTATGTGCTTCATCTCGTAACCGTCGCAACAACTGTACTCCCGGTTGTTCTGCATCTGTTTTTAAAGGTTGAGAAGAATCTGGTAAAAAGATTTCTTCGCGCTTTTTTGCTAAACTCACAACTCGCAAATCTGCTAATAAATTCATTTCTTGCAAAATACCCACAACCGCAGATAATTGACCTTTACCACCATCAATCATAATTAAGTCAGGCCAATCAGAATTACCCACTCGTAATAATTGGGGATTTTCAATATATTTACGAAAACGTCTATTAATAACTTCCGCTAAACTGGCAAAATCATCTGAATGTCCGATAGTAATATCAGGATTTTTAATTTTATAATGACGGTAATGTTGTTTTGCTGGTAAACCATCAATAAATACAACTTGAGAACCTACCGCATTAGTACCTTGAATATGAGAAATATCATAACCTTCAATACGGTGAGGTAAATCTGGTAAATCAAGAATAGCAGCTAAATCTTCCAGAGATTGTAGATTAACTGCACCCAATTTTTGGTTTCTTTGCAATTCATATTGAGCATTTCGTTCTACCATTTCAATTAATTCTGCCTTAGTTTGTCGCAAAGGAGCTAAAATTGTCACTTTTCTGCCTTTGCGTTCAGTCAAAACATCCGCCAAAATTTCACTATCTGGTAAATCATGTTGTACCAAAATCTCAGCCGGAATTTCTACACTTTCTGCACTTTGGTAATGTTCTTCTAAAACTCGTTGTAAAATAGCGCCAGGTTCAGCGTGAGAGTCAGCCATAAAAGCTAATCTTCCTACTAACTGACCTGCACGAATTTGGAATAATTGAATATGGGCGTGTTGATTATCTGTAGCTAAAGCGATCGCATCTCGTGATACAGTATCATCAGGTAAAGATACCTTTTGCTGTGCATTCAGAGATTTTAAACCAGTAATTTGATCACGAATTTTGGCTGCATTTTCAAAGTTCAACTCTTCTGCCGCCGCTGCCATTTGTGCTGTTAAAATATCAATTAGTTCTTGAGTTCTACCTTGAAAAACCATCGCCACTTTTTGGACAATTTTCCTATATTCTTCAGCCGAAACTAATTTTTGACAAACACCAGGACAGCGACCAATATCATAATTTAAACATGGACGGTCTTTAAATAGGGGTTGAGGTCTTTGTCGCTGGGGAAAAATGCGTTTACATATATGGACAATTTCTCGTAATAAGCCAGCATCTGTATAGGGACCGTAATATTTATCCTTTGCTTTCCCTAATTGACGTTTGCGGGTAATAAAAATACGCGGATATTCTTCCGACCAAGTAATGCAGAGATAGGGATATTTTTTATCATCCTTAAGTAGGACATTAAAATATGGCTGGTGCTGTTTAATTAAATTGGCTTCCAGTGCTAAAGCTTCAGCTTCTGTATCAGTGACAATGAATTCAATCTCTGTCACCAATTTAACCATCGTATTGATGCGTTCCGTTTTATTAGTAGATTCACGGAAATAGGAACGGACACGCGATCGCAATTTACGAGATTTACCTATATATATTAGGCGATCGCTCCCATCCCGCATCAAATAAACCCCCGGTTCTGCGGGAATTTCCCCAAGACGGTTTTCTAGTCTTTCAGGATTTTTAACTAATGGTAGAGTTTGAGTAGATAGAGTCACGGCTAAAGTTAGGTAATCCTACAAATATGCCCCAACTCTATTTTAAGAAATATTTCTCAGAAATGAGTAATCTCCTACTTTTAATGATCAATCCCGTAGGGGCGCAGGGTCTGCGCCCTCTTTGCTTTCATCCCTCAATTTAGCTACTAAGTAGGTGGGCGTTAAAAATTGTCGTTGGGGCAAGGGAACAGGAAGAGAGTTTTGAGCGATTTTACTTTTCTTCACATACCTTTAATTTTTTCTGTTCACCTACTTAGTACACTGCGGCGTAAATCAACCAACCATTAAGAACTCTCAAGAAGCTTGTGTCATCTGCTTTTTTAATTTTTAATTATTAATTTTTAATTCCGCCCTATGGTACTAGTTGTAAATTTAACCAGCCGATTGTCCTGATGTAGTACATTTCCGGCTGAAATAGCAAATAACTATAGCATTTCTCTATTTAAAGCAGTCGGCTTTGACTTCCTTTTCACTGCTATAGCAATTATTAGGCTAGAAACTGATGAAAAAAGTTAATATTTACCGATTTTGTAATTATGCTTTGATAGCTTTAATCACCTGCACTCTAGCGTTAGGAAAAATTTCCCCTGCGGTGACTCAGACGGTTTCTCTGATTAACCCCACACCTGCACCTACTACTAACTTAATTTGGCCTACTCAAGGCATTCTTTCTCAAGGTTTCCGTAAATATCAACATGAGGGAATTGATATTGCTGGTGCAAAAGGTACTCCTATTTTAGCTGCTGCTGCGGGAACGGTGGTGAAAGCTGGTTGGGATGATTGGGGATTGGGTAATTTTATAGAAATTAAACATCCTCATCATAGTTTGACTGTTTATGGACACAATAGCCGTCTACTGGTCAGTAAAGGTCAATTAGTCAAACAAGGGCAAATTATCGCCGAAATGGGTTCAACAGGTAATAGCACTGCGCCTCATTTGCATTTTGAATTTTATGGAGATGGTCGTTTAGCTAGTAATCCTCTGAATTTATTACCGTCCTCAACCGTTGCAAAAAAACCAGTAAATCAACCAGTTAACCCCATTTCACAACCAGTTTTACCTATAAGTAAGAATACTGAATGTGATGGTACTACCATTATGACAGGGGAGACAGCAACAGCGAGTATCAAAGTTTGTGAGGAAAATGGTCAGTTATTTTATCTGGGGAAATTGAAACAAGAACCAAGTCAACTTTTAAAACTTCGCGCTTGGAAAGTTAACAAAAACAGATATAGGGCAGATAACGGCAGTTTTTCCTACTTAATTAGCACAGAAAAAATAGAAATTTGGCGTAATGGTAGTCCAATTCGTGCCGATAGTTTTCTCACTTCTTATGGTTTGGGAAACTAAAACTACTAACCACCATGAGTAATTGATGATTTCATTACAAATACCTGATGTGACAGTTCAAATGGCGGAATATAGCAGCTAACTAATCTTAGTGAAGAAGTATAAAATCAATAGAGATTAAATCCAGACGAAAGTATTGCAAAAGTTCACATAAAGGAGCGGGTGATTATGGAATATTTGGCTTATTCCTATATGTATATAGAAGATGAAGAAAAAAATGGAAATTTTGAGTTAGATATTCCTAAATTGCAATTTAATTGGCGGAAACTTTTTAAATCTTCTGCTTGGTTAACTTTAGCTGGGGTAACTATATTACTAGCTACAGTTGCTCAAATGCAGTTTGCTTCCGCTGAATATGCGAGAACTAATGGTAGTTGTCTTTATATTCGTAGAGGACCTAGCACTGCAAATTCATCTGTAGCTTGTGTACGTAATGGTTCATACATTGGTGAAACTGGCAGTGTTAGACATGGATTTGCCAGAATTTCTTCGGGACGTTATCGAGGCTACTATGTTGCGGAAAGATGGATTAGTAACTCTCCTGGCAGTTCTTACCGCAGACATCGTTCTGGATATGGTGTTGGTGGTAGAGTCACGGTAGGGTATGGCGCGAGAGGTGAACGAGTCAGACAAATCCAAAGGGCTTTAGGTATTAGAGTTGATGGCGTTTACGGCTCACGAACCATTAACGCAGTTCGTCATTTCCAAAGACGTAACGGCCTGCGTGTAGATGGTGCTGTAGGTCCTCAAACTCGGAGAGCTTTAGGTATTTAAGAGCGTAAATAATATAGAGACGTTCCATGGAACGTCTCTACAAGAATTCTCAAAGATGCCCATTTAAATAATTTTTAACAATTTGTAGGATGCGTTCTGCTGCATGGCCATCGCCAAAAGGATTAATGGCAGTGGCCATTTGAGTATAAGCGGCTGGGTTGCTGAGTAGTTCACTAGCGGCTGTGACAATATTTTCAGTTTGTGTTCCTACGAGTTTTGCTGTCCCTGCGGTGACTGCTTCTGGCCTTTCTGTTGTGTCTCTGAGAACTAAAACAGGTTTACCAAGACTGGGAGCTTCTTCTTGTAAGCCACCGGAATCAGTTAAGATTAGATGCGATCGCTCGATAGCCCCCACTAATTCAGCATAATCTAAGGGTTCTGTTAAAAAAATTCGGGGATGATTCCCTAATAACTGTTGTAATGGTTCTCTAACGGTGGGATTTCTATGTAATGGCAGTAATAGGGCTGTATCAGGAAATCTTTCTAAAATCTGCAAGAAACTTTGCGCGATATCTTGCAATGGTTCTCCCCAATTCTCCCGTCTATGCACTGTTGCCAATATTGTCCTATATTTACTCCAATCTAAACCCGGTATATCACAAGCTGGTTTAATTGCCGCTACATTTAATAAAGCATCAATTACTGTATTTCCTGTCAGGTGAATTTCTCCCAATACCCCAGAATGTTCTAGGTTTTCCACTGCTAAAGTAGTCGGAGCAAAATGCAATTGTGTCAGTTGGGAAATTAATCTTCTATTAGCTTCTTCTGGAAAAGGATTAAATAAATCATCGGTTCTTAAACCTGCTTCTACATGACCGACAGGAATTTTTTGATAAAAAGCTGCCAAAGTTGCCGCAAAAGCTGTTGTCGTATCTCCTTGAACAATCACAAAATCTAATGTTTGTTCGTGAAATAATGCTTCTAAACCCTGTAAACTCCGACAGGTAATGTCGTTGAGAGATTGTTGACGCTGCATAATCTCTAAATTCCAATCGGCTTTGAGTTTGAACAATTTCATTACTTGTTCAACCATTTCTCGATGTTGTCCCGTCAGAATTACCTGCAATTCAAAATCTGGAGAACGTTGAAACGCCTGAATCACTGGTGCTAGTTTAATCGCTTCTGGACGAGTACCTAAAATAATCCCAATTCGGTTGTGATTAGTCATTAGTCAAAAATTACAAGTTACTTTTAATTTTAAGTCTGAGTAGGGATGTATTGCAATACGCCCCTGTACAAATAACTACAATTGAATTAGATGTTTCATCTCTTCCAGAAGTTCGGGATATTTTTGATAAGTTGGAAATTGCGGTGATATTTTGGTGGGTACTGACAGATTAGACGATGAGCAAGTTTATAACCATTTTCGTGCCTGACATCGGTTTGAAAAGTTTTCTGCGGAGGATTTTCAGCGCACTGTGGAGATTTGGGAAAAACAAGTTTTAAAACTGCCTGCTGCTTCTAATCTTTCTATTTTTGAACGTAATAATTAATCTTTTAGCATTAAAAAAGTTAAGATTTTTCGTTACGAATTTTTTGATCCTGGTTGCTCAAATTCATCTGTAGGTTTAAGATAATAACTAGGATTACGAATTTCTAAACTATCAGAGAAAATTTGATCTCTAACCTCAACTTTTTTTAGCACAACATTAATTCATAATGGCAGAAATACATGATGGATAACAAACTGACGAGGTAGTATATGTGTAGTTTCTTTTATTTGAGGATGATTTGGTATGAGAGATGATTGACATAAACCAGTTGGTGGACTAATTCGCAGTTCTTTACACAAGTTCTTCACTTGGCTATCCACTGCTGTGATAGCCGTTTTTGAATCACTATTCATAATGTAACCAATCATCCCTCCACAGAGAAGCCCGGAAGCATATTGTGATGTGATGTATCTCATCATTCCATCTACCACATAATCTTTTGCTTTAGATTCGCGTTTTCCATCTTTGGAAATTACATTTAGTCGCTTACATTCAAAAGAAAAATATACATCTTCACGGCACCTTTCAACTGATGTAAAAAGCAGATCAATACGCCCCTTTTCGGTTCCAGATTCTAAGTCATCCTCTGGGATTTCGCGGTCAATCTTTACGGGTAATCTTCGCAAATCCTTTTGCTGTATCAAAGTAGCTCTAAAACGCTTAGTTATGGGTACTTCATGGTCATCAATTTTAGGTTTACTAAAAACTTGCCATGCAGATAATACCAAATCAAGAATATCTGGAATAAGATAATCAGGGAAAGTGTCTTGCCAAAGACTACTATTACCAATTATTGCCATCAGCTTTCCTTATAGTTGCTAGTGAGGATTGCTGCTGCTATTTCATCTGCATCATTTAAAGCAGAAGTCTTAGTCCAAAACCGACGAGCTAATGGTTTAAAAATATATAACTTATCTTGGTCGAAAACCTTGAGATTTCGCAATAAGCTGATACTCCCTTGCTGATTCGGTAAAAGACGAATAATCCGTTGGAGAACAGTATCTAATTCCTTTATTGATTTCTGCTCAATATTCGCCCAGCTTTGCTCTACATTAATTTTTCTGTCTAAAACGATAATTGCTGCACCCATACTTAAAGAGATTATGATATTGCCGATTATAGTATACTGGCTTTTACGCGCCCAATTATTAAGTACATTACATAAAAGTTTTAAATACTCCTTCCGTTCTTCTGATTCGCTCCTAACTAATGTAGGAATAGGCCAAGTTCCTCGATTTGGTTGGATGCTTGGTATGGAAATATTGATAGTATCGTCTATTAGTATTTGTTCATATACATCAATATCATAATACTCATAAATGTATCTGAGTAATTCATCTTTCTCATTTTGTATTGTCTGCTGACGATTTAACAAAAAGTTTTGATTAATCTGGGTTTTTAAATTTCTAATTTTCTCTGCAACTTGATGAATAATTTCTTTTGACCTAGAAGGATCTTGAGTCATTTCTGGCAATAAAAATGGAAATTTAAGTAGTTCTGCGACACGTATATCACCGCGCTCAATTCCCCAAGTAGATGCTGTATGAAATAAGAAATATTTTGCCAAAATAGAGTTGAGAGCAACAGCCAAGAACAGAAGAACTTCGGTATCTTCTGGTTTACCATGAATACCTCGAAGTGCATCTTGAAAAACAACATCAAAGTCAGCAAAAGCTACTTTCAGGCTTTTACTTACAATTACAAGTGGAGCCGTAAATATTTTTTGATCTGGCAGTCTACGAAGCCTTTTAAAGCGATTACCAAGAGAAGTACAATCAGATTCCAAGACAATCAAATCAATATTATTACTTCGTGCAGCTAAGAATAATGTTTTCCGAGACCAAGGTGATAATATAACATTATTAGGATTATCACTAGCCCCTTCTGGTTCAAAACCTCGACTCATCAACCACCGCTTTTCTCTCTTGCTCTCAGCTATTTTTAATGTATCTACTAAATCATCTAGTCGTGGTAGTGCAGATAATCTTTCCAGAAATTTTCTGTCTCTAGGGGTTCCCCAAAAGGATTGTTTCCAAACTAGCGCAGCTTCACCATTACTAAGGTCATATAGAACTTCTCGCAGTCTAACCTTAGTTTGGTCTTCTGGTGAAATAGCTAGAATTTCAGCCCGAATAGTTTCCAATTCAGTTTTAGGAGTTATATAGTCAATACTGCTAGTTTTTCTATCAGGTTTTTCTTTCCGATACCTAACAATAAGTGTAGGACGATCAGCACCATCAAACAGGTAAAACCTCATATCGGATAGATTAATTACCTGCTCAATCGTATATGTTGATAACCACTCTTTTTGAAAGTCTAGTGCTTTATCTTGGTGGTTAAATAAAACTCCTGCTGGAAGTAAAAAACAAATACGTCCATCATCCCGTAAGTGTTGCGGAGCTTTCCATACAAACCCACAAGCTAATTGTCTTTGGGCAATTGTATGATTTTCTTGTTCACACCAATGCTCCATAAGATTTTTTTGTTTTCCTGTTACTTTTGCCCAAGGTGGATTACCTACTATCAGGTCAAATTCATCCACAGGAATGGGTAAATCTTTTTCAAAAAAATCTTTGCAAAGAAGGTTATGACCTACTAATTTTGGAAGTGCATTCCCCTTTTTTTGAAGTTTCTGAATATCTCTAGGATCAAGTTGATCTAGAAAGGCAAGATATAAGCTAAATGCTGCAATACGACAAGCGGTTTCACTAGAATCTGCATCTATACCAAAAAGGTTCTGCTGAAGAATATTAATTAGGGCTGGTGCAAGTTCATCATTGTTATTCCTAACAGTTCTGTGCTTGATAAGCCATTCTTCAGCTAATCGGTTAAAAATCGCTACTAGAAATATACCTGAACCACAAGACGGGTCAAGAAAACGCTTTTCTAGTAAGGAAGTCCATCCATTTAGTGCTGTATCAAGAACTATCTCAGCTAAAAATCTTGGTGTGTAATATATGCCACTTTCCCGTTTTTCTTGTGTTTCAAGAAAGTTTTCATAAATACTACTTATTGTTTCAATAGGTATAACACTAAAATCATAAGCCCAAAACCCCAGCGAAAGTTGACCACTACTTAGATCATCACCACGAAGAAAACTTTTTAATATGTTAATATGTCTGTCTTGAATTAATTTACTTTCTGATTGAATATCCCCATCAAACAAGTCTCCATTAAAGTCACATTGAAGTTGTTCAAACAAAGCATATAAAAGTTGCTTTGATTGATGAGGTTCATTTTTTTCCAAAAGATCAATTAGTCTGTGACAATCTGTTGCACCTATTTTATGAAAATAAGAAAGATCAATAATTTCTCTATCAACGAGATAACAGGTAAATATTGTGCGCCATAGCAGAGCATTAACAATCCTGATATCTAGTGTATTATTAGTTTCTTCTTTCAATAAACTATTACGTGCAGCCGCTAAATTTTTGAGTAGATAGCGATCAACACGCAAATCTGGTTTAAAAGATTCCGGTTTTTTTCTAAACAATTCACCGAGTTCTATTGATCTGATAAATTGCTTAAGTTCAATTTCATCAGCTACCCGATCTAAAATTTCGACAAGACGATTTTGTTGGGAAACATCTTGATCATCTTTTGCGGGAAGCGCAAGACCAGAATAAACTTGAACTTTAGTTGGACTAATAACTACAAGTAAGGGAGCAATACCTTGATTCCATATCTGGCGATGCAATCTACGCATCTGCTCAAAATCTATACTAGGAACTTCTTTAAAATAAATATAGGGTGCGTTATTGACGCATAGAATACCATTGAGTTCTAAATCTTTCCATGCTCTACGCATTATATGAGCCTGTGGAAGAGAATGTTTACCTGTATTAATTTCTTCAAGGGTATGAAAAAACTCTGGTGAGCGTCTTCCACTCAGTCCAAGTTGTTCTCTCCAATCTAAGCTAGATGATGTAATCATAGTTCTATCCCTCCTAATACTAAGGGAAGCCTAATAGTTGTTGATCAAGTACCTCCATTAAATTAGGAGCGAGTCTATCATTCTATAATAGTAGTCTCTTTGTGCAAACTATATATTTTGTACTTTATTTAAGAAGTTAATTTTTCTTGTAACCCCTGATAAATAATATCTAACCACAGAGGAATCACAGCTTTATCTTCATCCAAAAAACAGCAACTGCGACATTAATTTGCGAACTGCGACATTTAGTTTGCGAATGTACAACAATCGGGATGACTGGATTCGAACCAGCGGCCCCTTCGTCCCGAACGAAGTGCGCTACCAAGCTGCGCCACATCCCGCCATAAAAATGGCAATATGAACCCATAGTATCACAATCAACATAAAATAACAAATTTTCTATCTTCCAGAGAGGTCTTTGCTTGCTAGGATTAGATTTGTATAACTAAAATGGTAAAAATAGACTGTGACTGTAAAACCAGACTGGTTGCGGGTAAAAGCACCTCAATGGGAGCGTGTTGGTAACGTTAAAGAAATTTTGCGGGATTTAGCCCTGAATACCGTTTGTGAAGAGGCTTCCTGTCCCAATATTGGCGAATGCTTTAATGCTGGTACTGCCACATTTTTAATTATGGGGCCAGCTTGCACTAGGGCTTGTCCTTACTGTGATATTGATTTTGAAAAGAAACCTCAAGCATTAGATCCCACCGAACCCACAAGACTAGCAGAAGCAGTGCGGCGAATGCAGCTTAATCACGTCGTGATTACTTCTGTTAATAGAGATGATTTACCAGATGGTGGAGCATCTCAGTTTGTTAAATGTATTACCGCTATTCACGATGTTTCGCCTCGAACGACGATAGAAGTATTAATTCCTGATTTATGCGGTAACTGGCAAGCTTTAGAGATAATTCTTCAAGCTAAACCAGAGGTACTAAACCACAATACAGAAACTATTGCGCGTTTATATCGCCGTGTGCGTCCCCAAGGAAATTACGATCGCACGCTGGAATTATTACAACGTTCTCGCCAAATTGCTCCTAGCACTTACACCAAATCTGGTATCATGGTTGGTTTGGGTGAAACAGATGCAGAAGTTCGCCAAGTCATGAAAGACCTACGCGCAGTAGATTGTGATATTTTAACAATTGGGCAATATCTCCAACCCAGTCAAAAACACTTACAGGTAGCTGACTTTATCACACCAGCCCAATTTGCAGCTTGGCAAGCTTTTGGAGAAGAACTAGGATTTTTACAAGTTGTTTCTTCTCCATTGACAAGAAGCTCATATCATGCTGAACAAGTAAGAGAATTAATGAAACGTTATCCAAGATAGTTCGTTGTCAGTTGTCCGTGGTTATTCTACCCAGTTACCAATCACCAATGACCAATCACCAATCACCAAATTCAAAATCTGTCGTTATTCTTGGTGCAGGTGCTTGGGGTACAGCCCTGGCAAAATTAGCAGCCATTAATGGCCATCAGGTGCATCTATGGTCACGTCAGGAATCGCTATCTCTAGAAACTGTATTAGAAAATGCCCAAATAGTCTTGTCGGCTATTTCCATGAAAGGTGTCAGAGATGTAGCTTCTATGGTAAAGTCTTTTCCTGTCTGCCCACAGACAATCTTTGTCTCTGCAACTAAGGGACTAGAACCACAGACTACATACACACCTTCGCAAATTTGGCAAGCAACTTTTCCTGATTCTCCAGTTGTTGTTTTATCTGGTCCGAATTTATCTCAAGAAATTGCCCAGGAGTTACCAGCAGCGACGGTAGTAGCTAGTAAAAATACGAATGCTGCTCAAACTGTGCAACTGGTATTTTCTTCGAGTCGCTTTCGTGTTTATACTAACCCTGATCCTGTGGGAGTAGAATTAGGAGGAACACTCAAGAATGTGATGGCGATCGCCGCTGGTGTATGTGATGGATTACACCTGGGAACAAATGCCAAAGCCGCTTTAGTCACTCGTGGATTAACGGAAATGGTGAGGATAGGTAATTGTTTAGGGGCGAAAACGGAAACATTTTACGGTTTATCGGGTCTAGGAGATTTATTAGCAACCTGCAACAGCCCCTTAAGTCGCAATTATCAAGTTGGCTATCAATTAGCCAATGGAAAAACACTGCAAGGGGTTCTGGCTAATCTTCCTGGTACAGCCGAAGGTGTAAACACTTGTCGGGTGTTGATGGAAATTGCCCAACAACAGAGTATTGCTATGCCTATTACTGAGCAAGTCTACCGACTACTTGAAGGAGAAGTTACACCTAAGCAAGCATTAGATCAACTGATGTTACGAGATATCAAACCCGAATTTGATAACTTTTCTACAGAACAAATGTGGTAACAAGGGGAGAAATGCTGATAGAGAAAGGTGTCCAATTCAAATTAGATCATCACCGCAAAATCTCTAGGAAAAATTTATCAAATCGTCAGGAAATCACCTTTTGAGTCGTGTAAATATAACTATGTAGTTTATAAACATCATCATAACCAGTACCGGAAGGTAGAATTAAAAATTAAAAAAGCAGATTACGTAAGCTTTGGATTATTTTTAATGCTTTATTGACTTATCCTTGTTCCGTACTAGTAGTATGTTTGTAAATTAGTTAAAAAAATAACCGTCGATATCCCTAAAATGGTAATGTTGACTCATAACTCCTTATGAAAAGTCGAGCTAGAGATTTGAATAGCTATTGGTTCAATCACAAAGCGACTAGAACTGATCAACTCGGTCAAAATGTACAAGAGCCGGAGGCTCTATTTTTAATTTTGAATTATTTTTTCCCTACTGTCTACTTACATTAGTACAAAGTTTTGCAAAGAATTGTACGCCGAACACCAAACCGTGTTATTTCATGACGAATTACGGGAACAATAGCAACAGTTAATTAGCTGACCGTAATTTTAGCTGACCCTAATCTATTGTTACCTGGAGCAATTTGAGACATTATGCCAGCCACATCCTTTTATAAAGATGCCACTTACGATGGTCAAAATCCAACCCCACCTTTGGATCTGGAAATCAGTGGTGATGAAAATGATTTATCTGTAGATGATTTACCGGATTTAGACCTGTCCGCAGTTGAAGCTGATTTAGGCGGTCAAAATAACCGACGCAGTACAGACTTAGTACGGTTATATCTTCAGGAAATCGGTCGAGTCCGTTTATTAGGACGAGATGAAGAAGTTTCCGAAGCTCAAAAGGTGCAACGCTATTTAAAGATGCGAATAGTGTTGAGTTTAGCTGCCAAAGAAGGAGATGAAGTAATTGTCCCTTATTTGCGGTTAATTGAGGTACAGGAGCGTTTAACATCGGAATTAGGACATCGCCCTTCTTTGGAACGGTGGGCGACTACTGCTGGTGTCAATCTTCCTGATCTTAAACCTACTTTAGCAAATGGTAAAAAACGCTGGGCAGAAATTGCTAATTTAACAGTAGAAGAACTAGAGCAAGTTCAAACTCAAGGACTACAAGCCAAATCGCACATGATTAAAGCGAATTTGCGGTTGGTGGTATCTGTCGCTAAGAAATATCAAAATCGTGGTTTGGAATTGCTAGATTTAGTCCAAGAAGGGACTTTAGGTTTAGAAAGAGCAGTAGAGAAATTTGATCCCACTAAGGGTTATCGTTTTAGTACCTATGCTTACTGGTGGATTCGTCAAGGCATTACGCGAGCGATCGCTACTTCTAGCCGCACCATTCGCCTTCCTGTCCATATTACCGAAAAACTCAACAAAATTAAAAAGGCGCAACGGAAAATTGCCCAAGAAAAAGGTCGCACACCGACTTTAGAAGACCTGGCTATTGAGTTAGATATGACACCTACCCAAGTCCGGGAAGTCTTATTGAGAGTTCCTCGTTCTGTTTCTTTGGAAACTAAAGTAGGCAAAGATAAAGATACTGAATTAGGCGAATTACTAGAAACTGATTGCATTACTCCCGAAGAAATGTTAATGCGGGAATCTTTACATAAAGATTTGCATAATCTTTTAGATGATTTAACCAGTCGGGAACGTGATGTTATTCTGATGCGCTTCGGCTTGTCCGATGGTCATGCTTACTCCTTAGCAGAAATTGGCCGCGCCCTGGACCTATCACGGGAAAGAGTCAGACAAATTGAATCAAAGGCTTTGCAAAAACTCCGCCAGCCAAAGCGCCGCAACCTGATCCGCGATTATCTAGAATCGTTGACTTAGAGACAATTAAAAATTGATAACTAACAAATATTGTCAAGAAGCAACGATTGTTGCAAATCAGGTCAAATATTTGTTATATTCTCAATTAATGGGCTTTGTTGAGAAAAATTAGTATGACTGTCTACACAACTGGTTCACTTAAAGCAGAACTGAACGACCGTGGTTGGCGTTTAACTCCCCAGCGCGAAACGATTCTACATATTTTTCAAGAACTTCCACAAGGTGAACATTTAAGTGCTGAGGATCTATATCATCGCTTAGAGACTGACGGTGAGGGGATTAGTTTATCTACTATCTATCGCACTTTAAAGTTAATGGCGAGGATGGGTATTCTACGGGAATTAGAGTTAGGTGAAGGGCATAAGCATTATGAAATTAATCAGCCTTATCCCCATCACCACCATCACCTAATTTGTGTGCGTTGTAACTCGACTATTGAGTTTAAAAACGACTCGATTTTAAAGATTGGGGCAAAAACAGCACAGAAAGAAGGATTCCATTTATTAGATTGTCAAATGACAATTCATGCTGTCTGTCCTCAGTGCCAAAGGGCGTTAATGCCTCTTTAGCAATGGACAATTGATAATTGACAATGGACAATTATCAATTATTTGGGAGGATGAATCAAGTCGTGCGAAAATCTAAGTGTATTGAGAAAGCGGGAGTTAAAAACTTCCGTTTTTAATATCTTGAAGACTGATACCGTAGAATTCCTGAGCGCGACTAATTGCTTTTTTGGTATCATTTGCCATCATGCCGTTGATTTGACCTTTATAGAAACCTTTTTCATGTAATCGTCTTTGGATTTCTAAAGTAGTAAAATCACTTTTGGCGGAATTTCTGACTAAATTATACAACTTAGAGCGGGTAGTTTGTCCAGCCATGCCATTGGCTTCTAGCTGCTGCTGTTTTTGAAAGCGAGTGACAGCATCAACTGTGTTAGAACCATAGTAACCATTGGACTGACTTTGTAGAAATCCAGCCTTAATTAATTGTTCTTGGAGAATTCTGACGGCTTCACCGCGATCGCCTAAACTGAGAGTATCTCGATTATCTAATCTTTGTGCAGCAGTTGTCCCATTCTCAGCATCAATCGCTGGTAATTTACCTAATGTTGACTTACCAGCAATACCATCAACTGTTAATTTATAAGCCCTTTGGAATCTTTTGACAGATTCTTCTGTAATTGGACCAAAAACCCCAGTCGGGTTGCCATGATAAAAACCAGCGATTCTTAAGCGTTGTTGTAAAATTCTCACCTCTGTACCTTCATCACCTTTGGTAAAGAAATTAGGGTTTTTACGCTTGTTGGTAATAGGGATAATGTAATTTGTGTTATTGCTGGTTGTAGGGGCTGTACTGATAACTGTGTTATTGGTAATTTCAATCTCAGATATGGAATTTTGGGGTTGAAGATTGTGAACAGCAGATTCTTGATTTCCTGCTTCCTTGATTGTAGGGGCTGTACTGATAACTTTGTGATTTGTAATTTCAATCTCAGATATGGAATTTTGGGGTGGGAA
>NZ_VIKW01000002.1:154155-270092 GCF_009711975.1 Anabaena sp. UHCC 0204 | reverse complement strand
GCGTCCAATGCTAAAACACTACTAACGCTATTGAGGATAGATAAAGTCAGTACCAGAGGAATCATGTACTGCCAGGCACTGCTAGAAAAGAGTTGCCAATTTGGTGCTGAACTGAGTGATATTAACTCACTATTTTCACTATCTACATTAGCAAAGGATAAATGCAAATACGCAAGATTCTCCATATCTGTTTCCTAACTTAAATTAATTAATTATTTTTCTTCGATAGTTGCTTCCGCTTGATGAACTAAATTGCGGAGATTTTCTAAAGTTTGTATGTTCACATCTTGCCATAATCCCCGCTGATTGGCTTCTAGTAGTCTCTCCGCAATATCACGCAATGCCCAGGGATTCTTGTCTTGAATAAATTCACAAACAGTAGCATCTTCTAGATATGCTTGAACGACACCTTGATACATATAATCTTCTACACATTGGGCGGTAGCATCGTAAGCGAAGAGAAAATCTACCGTTGCAGCCATTTCAAATGCACCTTTGTAACCGTGACGCATAACTCCGGCTATCCATTTAGGATTAACCACACGGGAACGGTACACCCTGGCAATTTCTGATTTAAGTTGGCGGACTTTGGGCTGAGATGTGTTGGAATTATCACCAAAATAGGTTTCGGGATTTTGACCTTGAAGAGAACGCACCGCTGCGGTTAAACCACCCTGAAATTGATAATAATCATCAGAATCGAGTAAATCGTGTTCTCGGTTATCTTGATTATGCAGGACGATTTGCATTTGTTTCAAGCGTTGCTCAAAAGCTTCCAAATTACTGTTCCCTGTTCCCTGATTAGAAGAATAGGCGTAAGCACTCCAATTTGTGTAAGCTTGGGCTAAATCCTGGTCATCTTGCCAGTTTTGGGAGGCGATTAAGCCTTGGAGTCCAGCACCATAAGCCCCTGGTTTTGAGCCAAAAACGCGATATTGCGATCGCTCTTGGGCTGCTTCTAAAGATAAACCCTCTTGAGTCCATAGTTCCGTTTCTTTGCGAACTGTATCTGCGAGGGGATTTTGATCTGCTGGTTCATCTAAGGAGGAGACCGCTTTTACAGCTTGATCAAATAAATCAATTAAATTGGGAAAAGCATCCCGGAAAAAGCCCGAAATTCGCAAGGTGACATCCACACGGGGACGACCGATAATTGATAAAGGCAAAATTTCAAAATCTACTACTCGTCGCGCTGCACCATCCCAGACAGGTTGAACACCGAGTAAGGCTAAAGCTTCCGCTAAATCATCACCACCAGTCCGCATGGTAGCTGTACCCCACACCGATAAACCCAGGGTTTTGGGATATTCTCCATGTTCTTGGGTGTAGGTTTCAATTAGGGTTTCAGCGGCTTTTCTGCCGATATCCCAGGCGGTTTCTGTGGGTATGGCACGAATATCCACGGCGTAAAAGTTTTTACCTGTGGGAAGGACTTCGGGGCGGCCGCGTGTGGGTGCGCCGGAAGCACCGCTGGGAACGTATTTTCCATCCAGTCCCCGTAAGAGGTTGGTGGTTTCTTCGGTGGTTTTTTGGAGGGCTGGGAGGAGTTTGTCGCTGATCCAATCCGTAGGGGCGCAGGGCCTGCGCCCAGAGAGAACTTCTTCTACTAAATGGGCGGCTTCTGTTTCTAGGAGTTCGACGACATCACCGATGATGTGGCAGGATTTAAGTCTCTCGCAGAGGCGCAGAGACGCGGAGAGGGGGGTGGAAAGGTCATCTGTGAGGGGGTCTATGTCTATGTTCCATTGTTGAGCTATGGCACGGGTAATGCCGATTGAGTGGCGATTGGGGATGCGAGCGATCGCTATTATTAAGTCTCGCAGTTGTGTTCCTTGGGGACATTGGCCGAATATGTGTAAGCCGTCGCGGATTTGGGCTTCTTTGAGTTCGCACAAGTAACCATCTAGGGAATTTAAGATTAGGGTTTCAAAGTTGGCGATGTCTTTGGGGTTGGTAATTCCTAAATCTTTATAAAGGTTTTCTTTGATGACGAGTTCTTGTATGCGATCGCGTATTGTTGGTAATCTGGAAGGATCTAGACTTTCGGCTTCGTAATATTCATCAATTAGGTTTTCTACTTGTTGTAATGGTCCATATAATTCGGCGCGGGTCATGGGTGGTGTTAAGTGATCAATTATTACGGCTTGGGCGCGTCTTTTTGCTTGTGAACCTTCACCGGGATCATTAACAATAAATGGGTATAAATGGGGCATTGCTCCTAAGGCAATTTCTGGATAACAAGTGTTAGATAAGGCGACACTTTTGCCAGGTAGCCATTCTAAGTTGCCATGTTTTCCGACATGAACTATAGCATCAGCATTAAATGATTCTCGCACCCAATAATAGAAAGCTAAATAATTATGAGTTGGTTCTAAATCGGGAGCATGATAATTTAAACTAGGATCAAGATCATATCCTCTTGATGGTTGAATTCCTACGAAAATGTTACCAAATTGAATTCCAGAAATGGGAAATGGTGATTGGTGATTGGTGATTGGTGATTGGGAAAAATTTTCTGCACTAGCTTTAGACTGAGCGAAGTTTAATCCCCACCTTGCAATAATTTCTTGTTGTATGTTTGCAGGTAAAGTAGAAAAATATTTTTGATATTCTTCGGCTGACAAACTTTGATTTATTGGTTTCCAGTCTTTTCCTTCTGGATCATTGGTAACGCTAGATGTGAGAATTTGAATTAATTCGTCTCCAGTTTCGGGAATACTTCGACTTCCTTCGACTGCGCTCAGGACAGGTCGCTCAGTACAAGTATTTTCTAGTTCATAACCAGCTAATTTTAAGGCTTTGAGAATTTCTACACAACTGGCTGGAGTGTCCAATCCTACGCCATTGGCAAGCCTGCCGTTGGTGTTGGGGTAATTTGCTAAAATTAGAGCTATGCGGCGTTCTTGGGGTGGTTTTACCCGCAATCGTACCCAATTTGCAGCAAGTTGGGCAACGAATTGAATGCGATCGCTCACGGGTTCATAAACTACGACATCAGTTTCTAGTTTATTATTGCGAGTTTGCAAGGCTTTGAAAGATACAGCCCGGCTAATAATTCTTCCATCTACTTCTGGTAATGCCACATTTATAGCAATATCACGAGGTGTCAAACCTTGTGATTGTGATTCCCATTGTTCGACGGAACTAGAACAAAGAATTACTTGCAAAACCGGGACATCTAATTTTTCCCAAAGTTCAACTTGTGGTATTTCTGTTTCTAATTGTGCTAGAGAAAAGCTAGTTGTATTCATCAATAAATTAACATGATGATCATCTTTTGCTGCAAACAATTCACATAATTTTTCAGCTACACCAGGTTCACGCAATGAGGAAACAAAAACAGGTACAGGTTGTAAATTTTTCTCTACTAAGGATTTACATAAAGCATCAATAACTTTGGTATTTCCTGATAAATAATGAGCGCGATAAAACAAAATTCCCACTTGAGGATAAAGTGAAGAAGGTGACAGGTGATAGGTGACAGGTGACAGTGAAGAGAATTCCCCTTTTTCTCCGTTCCATTCATATAATCCCACACGGGGAACTGGTTGTGGTGGTGGGGGATTAAACGCTGTTGATAGGGCTGTATCAGCGATAAATTGCAAAGCGTTGAGGAAATTTTCGATGCCACCTTCTTGAAAATATTGCCAAATTATATTAACAATTTCTTTAGAAACTGTAGATTTGGAGATTAAATCAGGATCAAGTCCGTCATCTCCTGGCATTACAATTAGGGTTGTACCATTCCGTTGTACAATTTCCTGTACGACTTCTAAGCCATAAGCCCAGTAGGAACTTCCTCCTATGAGACGAAGAACAATTACTTGGGCAGTTTCTAAGACTTGTTCACTATAAGCATCTATACTTATTTGCTGCTGTAGTTGTAATAGGTTGGCTACTCTAATTTCTGGAAATTGGCTAGGTAATTTGGGAACAACAGTCGCTAAGGTTTGAATATCAGTATCGGCTGCTGTAATCAACACGAAAGGGGCTGGAGTTTGTTCGATGAAAATTAAACCTTCTGACTGATTCAATCCCCCTGGTGTGGCACTTATACGATGCATAATTAATAATTGGTGATTGGTAATTGGTAATAGGTGACAGGTGATAGGTGACAGGTGACAGTTAAGAAAGAAGAGAGAAAAGCAAGATTAATATTTTTCCCTGCACCCTGCACCCTGCACCCTGCCCCCTGCTCCCTGCGCCCCTGCTTCTTCTTCTCCTCATTACATTTTTGAAAATGCTTGTTTTTCCTGATTTGGGTTTTTCTAAAACCTTGCCTTTAAGTATATTTAATCAGCTTGGGGAATTGTTGCAACAGATGGCTCAAGCAGTAGGAAGTGATGCTTTGAGTTTGACTGAAGCTATACTTGTACGGGTGGAAGTTCCTGTAGAGTGGCAAAAGCAAAGATTTAACTTGGTTGTTTCTGAGGGATTTAATGCGCTGTTGGTGGGAAACCTGCAAGCAGGGGAACAGGAAATAGACTCATTAGTAAATACTAGTTTGACATTTAATGTAGATGCGATCGCTTTATTTATATCGCAATTAGGTGAATTATTTAAATGTGATTCCCACACTTATCAAACTCTTGACAACTATCGTCGAGTAATTATATCAAATGATCCCATCCTCCAAAGTCAATTTACACTCCTGTTATTAGAATATCTGCTTCCTCATTCTCCAGCACCAATAATTACAAACACCCCCGAATCTTGTCAAGCTATCCAAAATGCTCTCAAAAAACAAATAGCTCAAGAACAACTTTTAAATACAGTCACCACGCAAATTCGCAAAAGTCTTGATTTGTCGGTAATTATGAATACGACAATTACACAAGTGCGGGAGTTTTTGGAATTAGACAGATTAGTAATTTATAAATTTGAATATACTAAATCTAAAAATCAAAATATCTTAGTTAATTCTCAACAATATGTTCGCGGAGTTTCTCTCTCAGAAGGTTGTATTATTTATGAAGTCTGTGCTACAGAAGATATTCCTTCAGTCTTGAATTATCAAGAAAAAAATTGTTTAAAGCCAAATACTCAATGTTGGGAAAAGTACCGACAAGGTTTTACTTTAGCTGTTAATGATATTGAAGAAACCTATTTTCTAGAAAATTGTTTAGTAGATTTTTTAAGAAAAAATCAAGTTCGAGCTAAGTTAGCAGCCCCAATTATTTTTGAAAAAAAGTTGTGGGGATTGTTAATTGCTCATCAATGTTATACCCCCAGAAAATGGCATGAAAATGAAAAAAAGTTCCTAACTTCCGTAGCAGAACAATTAGCGATCGCTATTCATCAAACCGAGTTAATGCAATCTCTTACTCAAGAAAAACAAACTCTAGAACAGCGAGTAATTGAGAGGACAATGGCACTACGGGAAGCCCTGCTGGCTGCTGAAGCTGCTAGTCGTCTCCGCAGTGAATTCCTAGCAACTATGAGTCATGAATTACTCACACCTTTAACTCATGTAATTGGAATGTCTTCAACATTATTACGTTGGCCATTGGGTGAATTAAGTCCCCGACAACGGAATTATTTACAAACCATTCATGATAGTGGTGAACATTTATTAACAATGATTAACGACATCCTCGATTTATCACAAATTGAAGCTGGAAAAACCGTATTAAATATTTTAGATTTTTCTTTAGTTAAAACTGCTGAAAATACCTTAGAGTCACTACAAAAAAAAGCAAAAAGTGAAAATGTAACCCTGCAACTCGATTTACAACTTAACCCTGCACAAGATAACTTTACGGCTGATATTAGTAGAGTTGAACAAATTCTCTGGAATCTGTTAACTAATGCGATTAAATTCACTCCAGAAAATGGAATTGTCACCTTACGGATTTGGGTAGAAGATCATACTGCTATTTTTCAAATAGAAGATACTGGTATTGGTATACCAGAAGAAAAAATCCCACTCTTGTTTGAAAAATTCCAACAACTTGATACACCCTATCGTCGTCGTTATGAAGGTACTGGTTTAGGTTTAGCGTTAACTAAACAACTTGTAGAGCTACATCGAGGTAGAATTGAAGTAGAATCTACTGTGGGTATGGGTTCAATTTTTACTGTCTGGATACCAAAACAATTAAAAATTAAACATGATTAATTTAACAAAAGGATTAATTGTTTCCTGTCAAGCACCCGTAAGTTCTCCATTACATGATCCTTATGTAATTGCTGCAATGGCACAAGCCGCAGTCAATAATGGTGCTGTAGCTGTCAGGATTGATACACCAAGTCATATCCAAGCTGTGCGGGAGAAGGTACAAGTTCCTATTATTGGACTTTGGAAACAAATAATTACAGGTTCTGATGTTTACATTACACCCCTGTATTATCACGCCGCTGCTGTAGCTGAAGCAGGTGCAGATATTATTGCTATAGATGCTACTACCAGAAATCGTCCCCGTAATGAAAAGTTAGTAGATATTATTACTCTGATCCATCAAAACTTAGAAAAGTTAGTTATGGCAGATGTAGATACATATCAAGCAGCAGAATTAGCCGTTAATGCAGGTGCAGATATTGTGGGAACTACTTTGTTTGGCTACACCGCAGAAACTAAAAACTTTGCTCCTCCCGGTTGGGAATTACTCACCCAAATAGTAGAAAATCTTGATACTTTTGTAATTTGTGAAGGTGGTATTTCTTCCCCGGAAATGGCCAGAAAGGCCTTAGATTTAGGTGCTGATGCTGTTGTTGTTGGTGGGGCAATTACCGGGATTGATTTATTAGTTAAAGCTTATCATTCCGTATTAGAAAAATAAAATTGCCCAAAACTAACTCATCTCTCTTTATCTACATTCATCTGCGGTTAATGATTCTTAAAATCTTATTTTATTGAAATTACCTGTTTACTTTGGAAACTAGTGGTAAAATCACAGTAAAGGTACTGCCATGATCAACATGACTTTGGACTTCTAATTTGCCTTTATGAGTTTGGATAATAGCCAAAGCAATCGCTAAACCTAACCCAGAACCGCCAGTATTTCGAGAACGATCTGCATTGACTCGATAAAAGCGATCAAAAATATGGGGAATATCAGCAGCAGGAATACCAATACCTGTATCTTTGATAGTAATTATGCCTTGATTATCATTGGTTGTCAGATTAATTTTCACTTCCCCACCAACAGGCGTATATTTAATAGCATTACTCACTAAATTTAGCAACATTCGATAAATTTGACTTTCATTACCTTGAATATAAAAACAAGATTGATCAGGAATATTACTAGATAATAAAACTTCTGCATTCATAGCTACTGGCATTAATTCTTCTTCTACATCTGCGACTACATCATTTAAACAAATTTGCCGCCATTTTGCTGCTTGCAAACCACTTTCTAATCTAGATAATAATAACAAATCCTGTGTTAATGTCACTAATCTTTTAATTTGTCTCTCCAGTGCTTTTTGAGTTTCTTGATTAATTGAATTTGTTTCGACAATTGTTTGTAAAGATGTAATCGGAGTTCTTAATTCATGGGCTGCATCAGCGGTAAATTTTTGTAATTGTTGATATGATTTTTGAATTGGCCGCATAGCTAAACCTGCTAACCACCAACCTGCACCACCAATGATGATCATAGAAGCAGGAACACCCAATCCTAATAACCAATGTAAACTATTCATATAATCATTTAATCGTTGTACAGATCGCCCTACTTGTAAATATCCCCACAATTGATTATTGTTGATTTTTAAAGGCATCAAATGTAAATGATATAGTTCACCACGGCGATTTCTGATATCATAAGAATGATTGATTTTCATATTATCAGGAAATTCATCTAATTTATTACCAATAGCAGCGATCGCTTCACCTTTCGTTGTCAACAACCTCACATAATAGCCTTCTGCTAATAAACTCATTACCGCTGATTCTGATTTCATTACTAAACAAGCTTGTTGCTTAAAACAAATTCCAGGTAAAGATTTTTGAGTAGTAATTGATAATTCTCCAGGAATTTTTAACTCTGGTTTCAATTTATCCTCAAATACCTTTCCCAAAATTTGTAATTCTCGATCAACTGTGCGAGTAAAAGCTTGTATCATGACAATATGAGCTATATACCCACATATTAATAAAGTTGATCCCATCACACCAGCATAGGTAATCGCTAATTTAAACCGAGAATGATTAAATAGTGAATTATTAGGTATCCAACTTTGGATTTTACCTATCTTCTTCCTTTCTTCCTTCGTGTCCTTCGCTGCTTCGTGGTTCATTTAATTATCCATTATCCACAAAAACGATAACCAAAACCTCGCATAGTTTCAATGGCTTTAGAAAAACCACATTCTGATAATTTTTTTCTTAATAATCTCACTTGTGCAGCCACAACATTACTCACTGTATCACTTTCAAAATCCCAAAGTCTGGCGCGGATTTGCTCATGAGTGAGTATTTGTTGAGGATGCTGCATGAAATATTCTAAAAGTTGAAATTCTTTAGCTGTGAGGATAATTGGTGAATAATTTTCCGTTGCTAAATTCACAACTGAAAAATTACTATAATCTAACATTAATGAACCTAGTTGTAATTGCGGTGGTTGAAAATTTGGTAATCTTCTTTGTAATGCTCTTACTCGTGCTAATAATTCTTCCATACCAAAGGGTTTAACAAGATAATCATCTGCACCCGCATCCAAACCAGTTACACGATCATTCATGCTATCTCTAGCTGTTAATAGCATAATTGGTAATTGATTTTTCTGCTCTCTTAATCTTTTACATATTTCTAATCCTGATAACTTGGGTAACATCCAATCTAAAATTGCAATTTCATATCTTAATGGTATTGTATTCAGATAATCCCAAGCTGTTTGTCCATCTTCTGCCCAATCTACTATATAATCACGCTGGGTAAGAGCATGATGAATACTAACACCTAAATCATGTTCATCTTCAACTAATAATAAACGCATATATAAAATTTATACTTAATAATAATGGTTGATAGGGTGATTCAGATATCAACTTTTGTCGAAATTCTGTCAATATTTCCTCAATTATCGAGTCTGAGGGACTTCCAAAAAATAAATTACCTATAGAACTTAAGCACAAGTCATGAAAGAATGAACCACGAAGGCACGTTCACGGAGTGTCCCGCAGGGATAGAACACGAAGGAAAGAGAGTTTGAGAGATTTTTTGCGTTAGGTGGTTGAGCGTTTTTATTTGGAAGTCCCTGAAACACCCTAAAATTTTTGATTAGGTTTTTGACAATGGTTTATAAAGGTTTTGAGTTATACCAATTTTGATACCATTGTTCCATTTGCTTAATTTCAGCCGTTTGAGTTTTAATGATAGACTCAGCTAAATTACGGATTTCTAATTTGGTAGTTTTTTTAGCAATCATCTGTGACATTTTTACAGCACTTTGATGATGAGGAATCATTTGACGAATAAATTCTTTGTCAAAATCCGGTGCATTTTTTAATGTTTCTAAATCCATATTCATGCACTTCATTTTACAATTCATCGGCATTTTCATTGTGTCTGGTTTCATCTGTTGACACATCTTCCCATGACTTGCCATCATTTCTTGATGAGTCATAGCCATTACGGGTACTTCTTTACCGTACCATGCTTTATACCAGGTTCGCAGTTGTTCAATTTTGCGGTTTTGATCTTTTTTAATAGCGATCGCTAGATTCTTAATTTCTGGACGTTGAGCGCGAGTTAATGCGATATCAGCCATTTTCACTGTTTCTTGATAGTGCGGAATCATCATTTCTATGAAATTCTGATCTGTGTGAGTCATCATCTCTTTTTGTGGAGGATTAGCTTGTTGAGATGGATGATGAGAATCGTGTTCGGAATTGGGAGTTTGTGCTTGTGTACTACTGATAATTAATAATCCACTAACAGCACTACTACTTACTAACCCAATCAAACCATAAATCAAATTTTTACTCTTCATAATTTTACCTCTTTGAGAATATGAAGATTTAAGAACAAACCTTAAGTTATCAAACCTAACTTGTTTCAGATATTCAGTTATTTGTTTGACTATAATTATAGCTTTTCATTTCAATATGAAATTAAGATGAAATGTTTTGTTGTATTAACATTTGTTTACAATGCGATTCCCCTGCGCTATAGTCACTGTCAGCAAGCGTCTATTAAATTTCAGCGTTTAAAAATTATCATCTCGTTACCAACAAATGGACTGCGGGCGATTAATTTATCCTGAGAATCAACAATTTCTAAATGTGTGAAATCAATTTCTTGAGAACGTTTTAATATATCCGCAGCTAGTTTATCTTGTTGGGATTTTTCTAGACTATACCAAATATCACTAATTTTTACAGTTAAATCGCTGGTACGAAAATTAGCGTGAATAGGTTTTATTAATTGAGAAAAAATATTTTTGTCTTTGGTATTTTTTACGGAAACACTAATTTCTGAAAACTGATTTTCAATTGCTGCTAGTAACCTTTGTTCCGGTGTTAATTCTATAACTGGGATTGGAGTCGGTTCTGGTTCTATAACTGGAGTTGGAGTCGGTTCTGGTTCTACAACTGGAGTAGGAGTCGGTTCTGTTTCTACAACTGGAGTAGGAGTCGGTTCTGGTTCTATAACTGGGGTTGGAGTCGGTTCTGGTTCTACAACTGGGGTTGGTGTCTCTTCTGGTTCTATAACTGGAGTTGGTGTGGTAACTTCCTCTACAGGGGGAACAGTGGCGATTTCCGTAGATTTAGGAATAAACATAAATGTAGTTATCCCTATTGTCACCGCAAAAATGACTGCAAAAATTCCTGTCAAAACCGTATCTGACACATTGTTAGATATACTTGATGGCAAGAATAAACGAAATGTCCTTAAAAAGCTATCCCAACGCGACAAAAAACTGGTTTTATTCTGCGTATCAGTAGGCGCTTCCGTCTCTAATTTTACTACTGTGCTTTCTAAAACACCAATCGTTCCGCGCAGAATTTGGATGATTGTCGTTTTCCAAATTGGCTGATTTTTTTGATCAAGTTGGGGTGATGACTGACTTTTTTGTTCATTCCTTGGTTTTCTTCGTTTCTCTCCTGACATGGAACTTTTACCCAGATTATCGAATCAAAAACATATAAAATATATTTTGACTATAATTCCCTATTGTGTCATTTTGTGAAATGTCAGTAACCCAGCCCTAAAGGGACTGGGCTTGTAAGAGCAATCAATCAAGCCGTACTGACCAGACCACCCTGAGCGTAGTCTTATGGTAGCCGTTATTTGAGTCACGACACCCCGGAATGCGTAGCTAGTTCCCTGCTCTGTCATTTGCAATTAAACAGTTTTAAGGTCACTGAAACAGTGTTGCAAGTCTAAACAAGCTCTTATAACTGGTCGAAGCTAACATTACCCCAGAAATGGGAGGCTCTTTGGAGCAAAACATTATGCGTACAGAGTTGGAAAATTTGAATCGGTAATTGTCCCGTTGAAAGTACATCACAAAAGTACCCCGAATTGACCAACTCCAAGGCGGTAATGAAAAATTATTTAAGGCGGTTAAAACCGCTTGTACCGTGGCTGGTGAGCCATGTCGAAGCATCCCTATCAGGGCTAAAGCCGCGCTCGTTTCCCACTTACCGTCTATTCTTATGAATATTAAACGCCGTCAATTTTTGTTATTAAGTGGAATTAGTACCATAGCATCTGGGTTTTTGGGTTGGAAATTATCAAACAGAAATTCTCTCATGGAAACAGCGATCGCTGCTAACCCTGTTAAAAAAGATTTATTATTACGTTTTGTCTCTGTTGCTGATACAGGAACTGGTGTTAGAGGACAGTATTCTGTAGCTAAAGCGATGAATCTTTATCATCAACTCAATCCATACAATTTAGTAGTTTTAGCTGGTGATAATATCTATAATAATGGCGAAATCGAGAAAATTAATGCAGTTTTTGAACGTCCATATCAACCTTTACTTAGAAAAGGTGTGAAGTTTCATGCTTGTTTAGGTAATCATGATATTCGCACTGATAATGGTGTTCCTCAAGTTGAATATCCTGGTTTTAATATGAAGGGACGTTATTACACATTTGGTCAAGATCAAGTCCAGTTTTTTGCTTTAGATACTAATGGTAATGCAGATTGGAAAAATCAGTTAGTTTGGTTAGAGAAGGAATTAAGCATTAGTAAAGCACCTTGGAAAGTTGTATTTGGACATCATCCAATTTATTCATCTGGTAATTATGGAAGTAACAAAAATTTTATTAAAACCTTTACTCCATTATTCACAAAATACAATGTTCAACTTTATCTAAATGGTCATGAACATAACTATGAACGCACTCGTGCTATTAATGGAACTACCTATTTAACTTGTGGTGCTGGTGCTGGTAGTCGTCCTGTTGGGCGTTCTGAATGGACAGAATATTCAACCAGTAATTTGAGTTTTGCGACTTATGATGTGTACGCAGATAGAATGGAAGTCAGAGGTATTGGTACTAATAACCGCGTTTTTGATCGGGGTGTAATTAAATTAAATAGTGTTTGATCAAAGGAGTCAGGAGGTAGGGGCGCAGGGCCTGCGCCCAGTCAGAAACAAGAATAAAGAATTGACACTCTCAGGGCTAAAGCCACTGAGATTCTTGGTTCAACGAGTCCACTTAACTTAGAACCCTTGCGGTATCTAAGCCAGAGGTGGTTCTCTCCCCAAGCGTTAACTTTCCCTCTGCCCGAAGGTAGTTGCATTACTGCAAATTTTGATTGAGTTTATAATTCTGTGTCGTCTAGCTCCCATGAAGATTTTACCTATTCGGAGGGCAGTCACTAGAACTATGGAATAGAACCCATATCTTCAGTTGTCAAGGACCAGAAAAGCCGTTAGGCAGTTAGGTTTTTATACAGGTTGATTACCATTCCTGTTGTGAACAGTATAACATCATTGAGAGCAAAGATAACAAAACTTCGCGCATCTCAACCAATCTTCATGAAAAGAAAGACTCTATGCGGTTAAAACCGCACGAGTCGCTTATATCTCAGGTCTAAAGACACTGAGCTTTACTCTTACCGGATGCTCTTGTAAACTAGAAAGAAGAATAATCAATATCAAAGGACTTTTCTTCCCCTATTTCCTATTCCCTATTCCCTATTCCCTGTTCCCTACTATTTAGTAATGGTTGAGGTTGATTCCTGCTTCTTTTGCCATTGCGTCTAAACCTTTGAATTCTAAGGTTTTGATGGCTTTGGTGGAAAGTTTCAATTTTACCCAACGGTTGCCAGCAGCCCACCAAACCCGCTTGTTTTGCAGATTAACGTGTTGTAGGCGCTTAGTGTGACGGTTGGAGTGGGATACGGAACAAGCGTTATTGGCTTTTTTACCAGTTAGTTGACAACGACGGGACATAATAAATATCTCCTAGAGTGTTATTTAAAGACAACCTTTCCATTATATCTGCTGAAAGCCTGATTGACAGCTTATGTTCAGATTCCCGACCTCTGGCAGAAGTCAGGAATCTAGTTGTTTATTTGCTGGCTTGTTCTGTTAGCTTGGTGAGTACGTCATTAG
This sequence comes from Anabaena sp. UHCC 0204, assembly GCF_009711975.1. GTDB lineage: Bacteria > Cyanobacteriota > Cyanobacteriia > Cyanobacteriales > Nostocaceae > Dolichospermum. Next base: position 256,571 of record NZ_VIKW01000002.1, on the reverse strand, counting down.
AACGTTCTACAAAGGATTTCATCCCATCTGCATCAAAACCTTTTTGAGACATCAGCGCCAAATCATAGACGTGCTGACACATCATGTTAACTAATTGATGAGAAGGTGACTCACCATCACCTTGAATAATACTACCTTGACTGAGGCTGACGAGGTTTTGAATTAATGGATGAGCAGTATTGATCAATAAAATATGATCTTCAGGAAATTCAGCGTTTTGCTGCTGCATCATGGCGTTCATGTCTCGCAGACGACGGAGAATTTCTGGTAATAGCACCATTGCTGGTGGTGTACCTTGAGGATCATCTGATTTGAGGGATTCGGTGCGGATATTGAGTTTTGGCTTGTTGAGGGCTTTCTCAAATAGTTCTTTAATGACTTCACCTTTGGTTTTGTTGGTGGTGGGGTCAACAATTTCGCTGGTTTTGTCATCGAGGAGAGTATTATCGAGGTCAGAGTCCACCCGTGTAAATTTAACATCCCGATATTCTTGTTCTAGGAAGTTAATGAAGTGGGTATCAATGAAGGAGTCCATATATAGGACTTCTAAACCTTGATTTTTGTGCAGTTCAATGTACGTAGCTTGACTGATTGCATCTGTACTGTAAAATACCTTATTTTCGTGACGTTCTTTGTTACGTTCTAGGTATTCTTTGAGGGTGGTGTAGGGGATGCTAGTGCCATTGGCTGGGGTAACATCTTGCCACGCATCACCTTCTGAAGATTGGACTTCAACGGCTGCGGTATCGGCTACAGGGGCTTCTAATTTGGCTGTGCTGCGGAAGATAATGATGTCTTCAACTTGTTTTTTAAATTTATCATCGTTGAGAACGCCAAATTTAACGAATGTTCCCAAGTCTTTCCAAGCTGTTACGTATTGTTCGCGGTTGTCGCGGTATAATTCTTTGAGGCGATCGCCGACTTTTTTGGCTATATAATCGCCAATTCTCTTAATAGTGCGATCGCCTTGTAATGCACTCCGAGAAACGTTCAAAGGTATATCTGTGCTATCAATTACACCCCGCATAGGCATCAAAAATTGGGGGATAATCTCTTCACAGTTATCACTGACAAATACCTGATTGCAGAATAACTTAATTTGTCCTTTGGTAACATCTACATCTGGACGCATTTTCGGGAAATACAAAATCCCGTTAATTACAAAGGGATAATCTGTATTCAAATGCACCCACAGTAGGGGTTCTTCTTGGAAAGGATATAAATAGCGGTAAAACTCTAAATAATCTTCTTGAGTGAGATTACTGGGAGAATCACGCCATGCTGCTTTTTGTTTATTTAAAGCTTCCCCATCCATTTTGATGGGAACTGACATGAAATCGCAGTAAGTCTTGATCAGATTCTTAATTCGTGCTGGTTCTAAAAATTCCTCTTCTTCCCCTTCTAAGGTGAGGATAATAGTCGTTCCGCGAGTGGTACGGGAAGATTCATCTAAGGTAAATTTGGGTGAACCATCACAAGTCCAGTGAACTGCTTGTGCGCCTTCTTGGTAAGATAGAGTATCAATTTCTACTTTTTTAGCCACCATGAAGGAGGAGTAGAAACCCAAACCAAAATGACCGATAATCGGTTGATCTGCCTTCCCTTCATACTTGTGAATAAATTCTTCAGCACTGGAGAAAGCAACTTGGTTAATATATTTTTTTACTTCCTCTGCTGTCATCCCAATGCCATTATCAGCAATGGAGAGGGTTTTGTTCTCTTTATCAATGCTAATTGTAATTTCTGGTTCGCCAATTTCACCATTGTATTCCCCAGCACGGGATACCATGTTTAGCTTCTGGATAGCGTCTACCCCGTTGGATACCAGTTCCCGCAAGAAGATTTGATGATCTGAGTAAAGTGATTTCTTGATAATCGGGAAAATATTCTCAGTATGAATACTGATATTGCCTTGTTCTAACATAGTCTTGGTTTAATAAAATTCGCTCACTCTGAATTTTAATCGGATTGCGAGAGCGATCGCTTCTCTTGTCTGGGTTTGTTTACACCCTAATACTGATGCGGATTTCCCTACATCACATTCTGGTTAGATTTAGTTATTGGCTTTCCAAAACTTTTTAAAAGAGTAGTATAGTCGAGGAAAAGCTATTTTAAACACTGCTATCAACATAGTTTGGCGTTGTTTTAGCACGGCTGGATTATACCGCACCCAATTCCACAGAAATCGTATAGATGTCCAGCGTTCGATTTTGTCTGGAGGTGCTTCTAAAGACTTGAAAGTTAGGTATTGATAAAGATTAGATAAAGCGTATTTTTTGAGATGCTCTAGGGATTTTGCTTTTTGGCTAGAAAAACCACTTTCTATAATTTGTAATTTTGCTGCTTCCATGCCCAAAACATTAGATGACATAGAATTAGGGATAATGCGATATAAAATTTGCACTTTTGGCACACATACAAAATCAGTTATTGCAGCTAAACGTTGCCACATATCACTATCTTGAGCATTAGTGAGAGATTCATTAAAGCCACCTACTTTAGCTAAAATATTTTTGCGAATCATGACATTAGATCCACTCGCAATAAAATCCTTTAATAATAGTTTTGTATAAACATCTCCTTGCCAAGTAGCATAACTACATGGACGCACAAATTTATCTAGTTCATCAATGACATCAGTCCAACTGTAGGCTAAACCAGATTGAGGATTTTCTCTAAGCACTGTATATTGTGCTTCCAGTTTATCTGCTGTCCAAATATCATCAGCATCTATAAAGCTAACAAATTCACCTTTAGCATAAATTAAACCACGATTTCTATTAACTGCCGCATTTGCTTTTGGATAATTATATATTTTTATTCTTTGATCTTGGATACTAGAAACTATCTCGAATGTTCCATCACTAGAATCTGAATTAATAACAATCAGTTCAAAGTGAGCATAAGTTTGTTGTAAAACAGATTCTATAGTTCCTTTGATCGTTTTTTCGCCATTATACACAGGGATGATCACAGAAATTAGTTCCATAATTATTAAGTTATAAATTTTTGAGTAAATCTGCTAATTTGTAACCTTTTTAAATATTATCTTTTTGAGGATTTGATACTGGTGAAGCAGTAGAATATGAAGGACGGCGATATAGTGCTTCATAGTTTTGAGGACGAAAAGGACGTTTAGCAATAAACTCTTTGATTTGATTAAATATGCCATATTGCTTAATTTTTGTAAATTTATTACCTTGGTTTTTCAACAGTTCTAATTCAATATTTTGTGTTAATTTGTCCCCTTTAATGCGCCATCCAATAGACTTATTAACTTCAGAAAAATCAGCAACTTCAATAGGTAATTTCTCTGGAGATGAATTCCACAAAGGAATAAATTTATCTACATAAAAAGCAACAATCAGAGAACGCAGAGACCATAAACAACTACCAGGTCCTGAGTATGAATCAATAATACTTAAGTCTGGAGTAAAATAACCTTGTGTAACTGTACCTTTCTGCAATGAATTTTTCTCTACAAAAAAACGCCAAGTTAAATCTAAAGCGCCCAAAGCAAAACCTGGGGATATCTCCTTTGGTGCTAACATAGTTCCAGTCACTATTGGTGCTGGTGCAGCCATGCGGTAACAGATACTTCTTCCCATAGAGGGAAACCCATTTTTACTAAAGAAATATCGGTAAAACTTTAAGAACTCTGCGTGGGTTTTTCTAATAAAAATAGGGTCAAACTGAGGATCTATTTGATCTAACCAGAAAAGACTATAATGAATAGCCCAAGCATTATAATAATCTACGCCCTTAGGTGGGTCATTAAACCAGCCCTCTCCTATGTAATAGCGTTGTTTATAATCTTGATATAAATCCTCAATTAATTTGTCATATTTGTTGTTACTTACTCCTAGACTTTCCAGGGATTTTTGAATAATTATCGGAAAAAGATACCAATTGTTATCATGCAATTTTTGATCCATTACTTGTTCTAACCAAGTCACAATTTGTTGGCGTTCTTGAGGTGAAAAGGTAGTCCAAAGATGATTACGACTAATCCAAAGTCCCAGCGCAATATCGGCTGCTTCGACAATACGTTGATCCCGGTTTTTCATTTGTCCCCAATATTCGGTATTTTGGAGATCAGTTCCTGCAACTATACCTTGATGTAAAATTTGAATTAGATCAATCTTTTCATTATTAATATCTACAATATTTCCATGTCCAGAGGACATCCATACAGCAGCTAGAGGGAAAAAACGGGCAAATCCTTCTAATGCATCTACCTTTCTTCCATGAGAACTAGCAGCACCTGGGTAATAAATTAACGCCCCATGAGGAGAACGGTATTTGATAAAGCCAAGAGTAAAATATTCAAATAACGCTTTGTATCGCAAAAAAGGGGATTGGTTTTCATTTATAAAAGTAGTCTTAATTTTTGCATCTATTTCTTCGTATCCTGGGAATGGTTGGCTTGTTTGGGTCCATCCTTCTGTTTGTTTGCGCGAAAGGTCTTCTAATTTAACTCTGATCATTACTACACACAAAGCGGTAATGATAAAAATTACTATCCACTTTATAGCTTTTCCTGTAAAAAGATTCATTTTTACCTACTCTTTTCAGCCGTATTCATACTACAAAGCATTATCAGTTAAGCAATCATTAAAAATTACACAAAAAACCTTGTGTTATCAGATTCTTTAATTTTTAATTCTGCCCTAGCGTTTAATAAAATTTAAACTTCTAACAATTTTACACTAGTAGGTAAAGATACTGCTGCTTTTTTGTTAAAAGTTAAACCAGTTTCCCCCATATCAATAATGATTGTATCACCAGCAATAAAGGTATTTTCCAGTAACTTTGTAGCTAAGGGATTTTCTACCTCTCGCTGAATTGACCGTTTTAAGGGACGTGCGCCATAAACTGGATCATAACCAGCTTCTACCAGATGATCACAAGCGGCTTGGGATATCTCAAAGGAGATTTTTTGCTCTTTCAGCAGGTTTTCCACTCGTTTGAGTTGAATACGGATAATATGCCCCATTTCTGAGCGGTTAAGAGCATGAAAAAGAATTAAGTCATCAATGCGGTTAAGGAATTCGGGGCGGAAGTGCGATCGCAAACCTTCCATCACTCTATTCCGCATCATATCATACTTGGAATCATCACCAGATACATCCAGAATATGCTCACTACCGATGTTACTAGTCATGACTATAACAGTATTACGGAAATCTACAGCCCTCCCTTGAGAATCCGTAACTCTACCATCATCTAATACTTGCAGCAGAATATTAAATACATCGGGATGGGCTTTTTCCACTTCATCCAACAGCACAACAGAATAGGGATGTCTGCGAATTGCTTCGGAAAGTTGTCCACCTTCTTCATAACCGATGTATCCAGGAGGCGCACCTACGAGGCGGGAAACTGAGTGTTTTTCCATGTACTCGGACATATCCAAACGCACCAAAGCATCATCCGAATCAAAGAGAAACTGAGCTAAGGCGCGGGCGAGTTCGGTTTTACCCACGCCAGTTGGTCCCATAAACAAAAATGAACCAATGGGTCGAGAGGGGTCTTTCATCCCAGCACGGGCGCGACGAATCGCCGCAGAGACGGCGGAAACGGCTTCTTCTTGACCAATTACCCTTTCGTGTAAATGACTTTCGAGTTTGAGTAATTTTTGCCGTTCTGATTCCAAAAGCCGATTTACAGGGATTCCTGTCCATTTAGCCACGATTTCGGCAATATCGGCTTCGGTGACTTGTTCGCGCAACAAAGTAGAACCTTGGCTTTGAATTTCTAACAGTTTCGCTTCTTTTACTTCTCGCTCTCTCTGTACTCCCTCTAATTTACCGTATTTAAGTTGAGCGGCTGTATTTAAATCATAGTCCCGTTCTGCTTGTTCAATTTGTACCCGCAACGCATCTTCTTCTTTCTTTAAGCTGCTAATAGATTCTAATATCTGTTTCTCACCTTGCCATTGTTCATTAAATATTTGCTGTTTGATGGTTAAACTGGCAATTTCTTCCTGAATGCGTTCTAACCTTTCTCTGGTTGGAGAAATACTCTGTTCTTCTCCAGATAATGACAGCTTTTCCATTTCTAGCTGCATTAAACGTCTGTCAATAGTTTCTAATTCCGCTGGTTTGGAAGTGATTTCCATTTTCAATTTCGCTGCGGCTTCATCAACCAAGTCAATGGCTTTATCTGGTAGGAAGCGATCTGCAATATAACGCGCTGATAAGGTTGCAGCAGCTACTAAAGCAGAATCAGAAATCTTGACGTTATGATGCACTTCATAACGCTCTTTCAAACCCCGCAAAATGGAAATTGTGTTTTCTACCGTTGGTTGATCTACATATACTTGTTGAAATCTTCTTTCTAAAGCTGCGTCTTTTTCAATAAATTTACGATATTCATCTAAGGTCGTTGCACCAATGCAGCGCAATTCACCACGCGCCAACATTGGTTTAAGTAAGTTTCCGGCATCCATTGAACCTTGTTGATTAGAACCAGCCCCAACGACGGTATGAAGTTCATCAATAAATAAAACTACTTGCCCATTAGATTCAGTAACTTCATGGAGAACATTTTTTAAACGGTCTTCAAACTCACCTCGGTATTTTGCCCCAGCAATCAAGCTACCGATATCTAAAGAGATCAATTGGCGGTTTTTCAAAGATTCAGGAACGTCACCATTTACCATTCTTTGTGCCAATGCTTCAGCGATCGCAGTTTTTCCAACTCCCGGCTCACCAATTAACACAGGGTTATTTTTGCTACGACGCGATAATACCTGAATTACTCTCCGAATTTCATCATCTCGGCCAATCACAGGATCTAATTTTCCCGCTTTTGCCTGTTCTGTCAAATCTTGTCCAAATCTTTTTAAAGCTTCATAAGGGACATCTGCTTCTACCTTGGGGGATGCTTTGATAGCGGGACTAGTACGAACAGATTTCACCCCAAGTTCTAACTGAACAATATCTACATTTAAGCTTTTGAATAATCTTCTACCAATCCGTTCATCACTACCGAAAGCTAGGATTATATGCCCTTCCGAGATTTCCTCCTCCCTCATTTTCACTCTAATTTCATCAGCTTTATCTAAGAGTAAATCTAAATTACGTCCCAGGTAAAGTTGATCACTTTTACCTACTTTTGGTTGACGTTGGGTAAAAGCCTCTAATTGTTGTTTAAATCGCCCAGAATCCACTTCCGCACGGGTGAGAATAGCTGTAGCAAGGCTGGTAGGTTCTTCTAAAAGCGCAATAATTAAATGTTCAACCTCTAATTGTTGTTGTTTATAAGCACGAACTACGTCTTGGGATTTTGTGATTGCTTCCCAGGCTGTATCAGTAAATTTATCGGGGTCTGTAGGCTGCATTTGTAAAATTTTAGATTTTAGATTTTAGATTTTTGTTTAGGGGTGGAATTGGTAATGGGTAAAGAAGTTCTTTGTCTTCCTACCCTCTACCCTAGATTATCCTTGATCTTTCAACTGAATTAATTCAACTTTATAACCATCTGGATCTTCCACGAAAGCAATTACCGTAGAACCATGTTTCATAGGACCCGGTTCTCGGACTACTTTACCGCCAAGTTGTTTAATCGTCTCACAGGTAGCGTAAATATCATCCACTCCCAAAGCAATATGACCATAGGCATTACCTAAATCATACTTTTCTACGCCCCAGTTGTGGGTAAGTTCTAGTACGGTGTGATCACTTTCTTCTCCATAACCAACAAAAGCCAGGGTAAATTCTCCACTTGGATAATCTTTACGTCTGAGTAACTTCATTCCCAGCACATCGCAGTAAAATTTCAAAGACTGATCTAAATTACCTACCCTAAGCATGGTGTGTAGTAATCGCATATTAATTCTTGGCAAACCCTTCCTTTAGTTCTTATATTTTATCTCTCATCAGCAATTTCTACAGAAACCACTTCTCGTCATGTTTATGCTTAGTTTTCCTTGTAGAATTATATTTGTATACAACACAACATTTAAAGGAGATGTTAACTTAATCTTGAAGAAACGTATCGCTAATGCGAAGCGTGGCGTTAGCCATACCGCAGAGGATGCGGAGAAATAAGAGTTTCAGAGAGTTATTGCTTAAGTCCTATTAATGATTCGGCGTTGCTGATTAAGGGTATGAATTTTAGTCTCACGCAAAGGCGAGGCAGCGCGGTCTTGGGGGTTTCCCCCATGAGCGACTGCCGTAGCAAAGACGCAAAGGTAAGAGTTTTAAAGGTTCAATTTAGGAATTTCATACCTCAATATGGCTATCAGCAACGCCAATGATTCAAACACCCCCGTGGGGTAGAAATTTAGTTAATGCAATAATATTGTCTAAAGAAAAATGCACAAAATTCTCACATTTCATAACGAAAAACTTCTTGATCAAGCACTTACCCACTGTTAGACTGAAATCAACTTGATGAGATTTTCAGGTGTAATGGCAAAATTACAGTAAATGTAGAACCAATACCCGGTTGAGAAAATAGCATAATTTCACCTTGTAACAGTTTCACTAACCGCGAAACTATTGCTAAACCTAAACCAGTGCTATCAGGAAGGTGGTAATTTTGATTATTGCAACGAAAATAGGGTTCAAAAATATGCTTCTGGTCTTCTGATTTAATTCCAATACCTGTATCAGCAACGACAAATTTCCACTTTTGATTATCTAATACATGACAAGTAATCTGAATACCTCCTGATTTTGTATAGCGAATCGCATTACTAACAAGATTTGTGATAATTTGTTGTAATTGAAATGGGTCTGTGATTATTTTTTGGGGATATTGTTCACAATTTACTACAAGGGATAAATCTTTTTCAGATGCTAAAGGATCTAACATTTTACAAACATTATCAATAATTTCACAGACATCAACTGATGTCAGTTTAAGTTTGATTTTTCCGGCTTCATACTGTGATAATTCTAGTAAATCATTAATTAAATGTAACAAATGTCTACCATTACGTAACACTCTTTCAATATGTTCGATGTTGGTATAACTATCTTTTAGTTTGGTTTGGCGATGTTGACGCAAAAATAAATCGGAATAACCAATAATGGAAGCTAGAGGTTGTTTTAAATCATGAGCTAGGAGAGAGAGATTTTCTTGATTAGCATTAATTAAACGAGTTAGTTCTTGATTATGTAATGCCAAAGTATTATGTAGATGTTCTAATTCTCGTAATCGTTCATCAACATAACTACTGAAACACCGAGCGATCGCTTCATCAATTACAACATTAATTAATCGCATAGCCCGAATAATATCTGTAGGATTTCCTTGCAATAAATCTGCTTGGATAGTGTCAAATATTACGGTTCTTAAATGATGATATTCCCTAGCAATTTCTACAGGATTAAAGCCTTGTGTAGCTCTAATTACTCCATGATGCCAACTGGCGCTTACTATTGACTTTAAATCATTATTCTGAAATTCTGAAAGTACCGTCACCATTGCTTTCAAGACGTATGGAATGTGATTTTTGATCGCACCGTATGATAAAGTATCAGTACGTTCAATTTGATGATCTTGAAGAACAGCCGTCACCCATCTATCTATGATGGTATCAGTTTTATCAGCCAGGAGTTGACTAAAATCCATTTTATTAAATTCACTTAATTTGATCTTTATATGCAATCACTTTAACGAATGTAAGTTTTATAGCACAAATTATTTTCATCTCCCAATTATAATTTTATCAATAGCATTATTACTAACATCATGACTGTGTAATAAGTTTTTGTTTATCCTTATTCACTAGCAATCTGCTGTATTTCATAAATCAAATATAGCGGTATGCACTCTTTGTGAGATACAGTCAGCCAATCATAAAGCCTGTAGGGGCGCAGGGTCTGCGCCCTCGATTGTATTGCATCAAGGGCGATAACTATATAATGAACTGAGTAAGAATACCCACTTCAATTTATCAGAATTAAAGTTAATTCCTATATAACAACTATCAATAGTATGATTTTTATAAATATAAAAACAGATATCTTAATGTCAATTGCATTTATAGTTATTCATAATTTTGAAATATCTTAAAATTAACCTCAATCTGGGCAACTGGCATCAAATATCAATAACATAAGGATAATAATTTGTGAATAAGATTTTGCTGAAGATTCGGAAAAAAATTTTAAGAAAAATTGATACACATCCATATACAAAACATCAAGCTGATTGTTTTTATCAAAAAGCTATAGAAAAAAATATTCACAATCTTCCTCCTATTCCACCAAAAGACCTTGATTTAGTGGAGAGACTTAAAAAAGAAGGAGTTGTAATTACTACTTTGGAAAAATTGAAAATTACATCTACACCTGAGATGATTGAATCAGCCCAAAAGTTGATTCCACAAATATCACAACATATATTTTTTCAACCCAATCAAATTGTTACTCATGCTAGTCCTCAACAAATAATGGCATATCCAAAAATTTTTTTATGGGGACTAGAACAGCGTTTACTTAATATCATCGAACATTTTATTGGTTTACCAGTAGCTTATCAAGGTGCATATTTTCGCCGAGATATTGCCAATGGCATAGAAGTAGGTTCAAGATTATGGCATATAGATCAAGAAGACCGAAAAATTTTAAAAATCATTATTTACTTACATGATGTTAGTGAAGATCATGGACCTTTTCAATATATTCCTAAGCCTTTCACATCAAAAATCGCTCAGTGTTTAAAATATACATCTGGCTACATTCAAGACAAAATTATGCAAGGAGTTATATCATCATCAATTTATAAATCATGCACCGGCATTGCTGGTACAGTTATCATTGCTGATACAGCTAATATTTTTCATAGAGGTAAACCACCTATTGTTTCCGACCGATTTACGATCTTTTTTGATTACACTACTAGAAGGCATAAACAAGTATTGTATGGTACACCTACTCTTGCATACAATGATTTACGTCTCCTGAGCAAAAATCTTTCAGAAGCACAAAAAAAATGTATTTTTTGGTAATTGAAAATTTATAATTTCATTGGTTCTGTCAATCTTTCTAAGACTATTGCTAACACCTGAGTATTTGTTAACATTAAAGGATGTAAAATCACAGGTAAAACTATTTCTTTACCAATCCCCAGTTGCGAACTTGTTGCTGGTAGAATCATCAAATCATAAGGTGTCCATATAGATGTAAAATTTAATTGTTTTAACATCTGAACATCAGAATTTAAATCTTCTAGAAAAAGACTATGAGGACGCATTTGTAGACATCCAGGTAGCCATGAACCATAAGCAACTATAGTTCCTTTATGGGGTGAAGAAATAGTAATAAATCGCTGTACTCTTTTTATTCCCCCCAAACGTTGAATATAATAACGGCTGACAATACCACCCATACTAAAACCAACTAAATTAAGTGGTTGTTCAGACTCAAAAGTATTATCTATATAATCAGCTACCTGCTGTCCTAATTTATCTAGAACTTCTACACCATTATTAGGAAATAAATCCAATGTATGCACAGATAAACCGCGTTGTCTGAGGTAAAACGCCATTTTATTAAAAACTGCCCCAGTGTCGTTAATACCATGCACTAATAAAACGGGATTGTGCTGTGTTGTTGTCATAATTTTATTTTCTCATTATTGTTAATAATCTAACTCAGCAATATTAGGTGCGTATTGCAATACGCCTCTACAGACGTGGAGTAATTATTAAGATTTGTTAAGTAAGTTCTCAGAATTTTATAGTTATAATAAAATTTAATAATTAATTTGCATTATCTACCAGTTGCGATCGCTGACATAAAAAGCCTGAAAATACTTTCTGTGTATTCATTATGGCTTCTCCATTGGAAAATATTATGTCTCATGACTGACAACAAATAGCGCAATCAAATGTAATATTACACCGTGATTTTTAACAATTTCGGTCTTCTTCCAGATTATTCAAACCAGGAGCATTTTTTTATGGGCTTTATCAAAAATCTCATTGCGGGTATTGTGGGTTTTATTACTGGATTGTTTAGCAAAAAAGACAATAGCTACTATCTGGAACTAAAAGAAGAAGCAAATGTTGCTCAAGCGCCAGTACCAGCAGCAGCACCAGCAGAAAAATCTGCACCAACAGAAGTCAAAGCTGCACCAGCAGCAGCAAAAGTCACTAAGGCTGAACCTGTGAAAGTATCAGTACCAAAGGAAACTAATTTTGCAACCAAGTATCTGATTCCTACTAATAACAATGTTCGTCGTCGTCCTGGGGTGAATATGAATAGCTTTTTAGATATGGCCCGTCAGGTTAAAACTCCCGGATAAGTTTTTGATTAAACATCAAATAAATCCTGTAGGGGCGCAGGGTCTGCGCCCTCGATTGTATTGCATCAAGGGCGATAACCGCTATAGAACGTCTCTATATTATTTTTTACCAGTATACAATGGTGTAAATAAAACAAAGCAATCATTAACAATTTTCAAGAAGCTTGTGTAATAATTTTTAATTCCGCCCTGCGGTACTAGATGTTTGCAAAGAAGCATTTTTAGTAAAAATAATTCCACTATATAGATGAAAAGCTGTATCCCAATTACTTTTTTCTCTCCGAAAAAGATTAATATGAGATGGAATTTGATTGAGGATTTCTGTTTGGTCAATAACTGTTTGTGCAAAAGGCGTAAAATCTGACCAAAGATTAACTTGAGGTAACTGTTGCTCAACCCAATTCATCAAATTATTCCAATTAATTCTAATTGTATTTTGGTTAGATTGGGGGCTAATTTCTAAACCTCGCTGAAATTCATAGCCTTGATCATAAATTCGCAAAATACTCCTTCTTGTTGATAGGTGTAAATCACAAAATTGAGCATAATCTTGAGTTTTAGTTTTGCGTTCTAGTTTACCTCTAGCATTAATATCTACAACTTGTTCAAAAACTGGTAACATTCCCACAACTCTAGCAGTAATTTCTGATAAATCAAAGGTCATAGAACCAACTTGATTTGCTTCATTTTGACAAACTACTTTGATTTGAGATTTGTCTAGTGATAAATATTTAACTTGAAATACTTGAATTTGTTGAATCTGGGGAATTTTCACCCAAAAACAGGGAATACCGGATTGCTGTAATTGCGTTCCATAAAATGCTAATTCTCCCACTTTACCTATGCGGTAAACTCGCCAATTCTGGCTAGGTAATATCATTCTGGCTGTGTAAGCGTCTATCTGCATGATTTGAGCGAAATTAAGGGCAGCATTCGCTTTTAGTTCATTATTAATCGGTTCTAAAACTAATATTCCCAGTTCGTTTTTATCTGGTGCGGCTGTAGCTTTAGCGATCGCTCTTTGTTTTTCCTCTTGCTTAATTTCCTCTAATCTCTGTAAACCTTGACGGGCTTGAGAAATGATTTTACTATGAGTTGTTAATCGTAGTAATTGGCGATATAATTTTTCTGCTTCTTGTACTTGATGAGAAACTTCCTGTAACCTAGCAAAATACAGTTGTACCCACGGATTTTCCGGTGATTCTACCAGCATTTGTTGGATTAATTTAGCTGCTGTTTCATAATCTTTACATTCAAAAGCGGCACTAATTTGATTAAGCATATAAGTAAAACTTAAATAGGGTTGGGAAATCTTGAATATTAGTCCGCGCAGGCGGACTTTGTTTGTGTAGTAGCGACTTCTAGTCGCCTTTGCAAACACCCTCTAATAACAATATTTTCCGTTGCTGTCAGGTTTAGCCTTTTCCTTGGCGGTTCGCATTGCACCTAAAATAGTGGAAACAAAAACACAACGCTTGACTTTTCCACCAGACTTACTAGATAAGGTGATTCGTCCGAATGGAGGTTTCACACTACCCATATAATCAAAGGGAACTCGTCTCACGTCATTAGACAATTGTAGTGTTGATTCTGCATCCAATTGCACACTAGCATCTAAATTATGCCAATTAGCATCAGATGGATTAATTGTAGCCGGATGAACAGCTAATTGGAGAACATTATTTTGTTCTCTAAAACTAGCGTGCCAACTTAACTTTTCTTTTCTGGCTTGACTTTGGGCTTGACGCATAGCTTGATAAACTTGGCCTTGAGCAACATTCAATTGACGAGTATTAATAAAAGCTGACCAGCTTGGTGCGACTATTGCTGATAATATACCACTCATAAAAACGACTACTAACATTTCGAGCATGGTAAAACCACCGCTAGAAATATTGCATCTCTTTGTTAACTTAACTAAAGACAATAAATTAGCTTTGCTATTCATATTGATTGTGACTTGGTGAATTCTGATTTAAGGATGTTTTCTATAATTCCGGTTTAGCAAAGGAGGGTAAATCATGATAATCAAGATTTTTGATGCTAATTTGGCGATGAATATAATCCTGTTCATAGTTAAAGATTCATACATCATATAATGATATAAAAATCTAATCCCTGGCAGTGCTTTTTGACGGGACAGAGGCTTTTGTAATGCTTTACAAGTTAGATATTTATACAAGTTTGCTAGACTTGAATTTAAATTAAAATTCTGTTTTGGTGGTCTGAATTGATAAGCCTTATCAATGACTAATAAGCAAGATTTTTCTTGTCTGTCTAGATTAGTAGAAACGGATTTTTTACTAATTCTATATAGTATTTGTACAGATGGGACACAAACAAATTCAAACTTTGCAGCTAATCTTAACCACATATCCCAATCTTGAGCCGCAGTCAGTGATTCATCAAAGCCAGCTAGGGATATTAAAGATTCTCTCTTAATTAAAGGATTAGAGCCGTTTTCTAAAAAATTAGTGGCTAACAACTTATCATAAACATCACCTTTAACCGTAATTCGTCCACCTGAACCTAAAAATTCATCGTTTTCATCAATATAATCAGTCCAACTATAAGCAACTGCTATTTGGGGATTTTCTTCTAAAGCTTTTAACTGACTTGCAAGTTTATCAGCCGTCCAAATATCATCCGCATCTAAAAAGCTGACAAATTCTCCAACTGCATATTTTAAACCCCGATTCCGACTAACATTACCTCCAGCATTTTCAAAAGAAAATACTTTGATTCGTGAGTCATGAATCTGTGAAATTATCTTTAAAGTTGAGTCTTCTGAGCCATCGTTAATGATGATTAATTCCCAGTCAGTGAAAGTTTGATTGATAACAGATTCAACTGTTTTTGTAATGGTTTTTTCACAGTTATAAGCTGGTATAACTACAGAAATTTTAGGTTCTCTACCTTGATAATTTTCAATCATTTTCTGAGCCTTGATTATCTATAAAATCTTTTCATGTAAAGCTGGCAAGAGTAAAAAGGACTGAGCATACTTGCCTTGTAAAATTCCATTTCAAACATAATAATTAAATCGCTATTTATTTTCCCTCGGTACTTAATGATATGCCTTAATAAACGACGTAAACTACCTAAAACAGTGTAAACAAAAACTTTAGGTATTTGCCATTTCTTGGTATTAATTAAGACTAGCTGGAAAGTAGGTAAACCACAGCCACGAGCTATATTTAATAAGTAATTTTTTTCTAATCTCCACTGGGGAATTTGATGATATGTGTGCATGGTAGGGTTATACCAAATTTCCCAACCTGCTTTATGTATGTAAAGTAGTGGTTCATAATCGTCACCTTGGACTAAGATACCAGGTAATTTTCCACTCAGAATAGGTTTTTTGGGAACATTTTCACACCATACTTGTTTACGGATAACTAAAGCAGCAGCAGGAGGAAGCCTTAAATTATCCCCATCAAATATATAGGGTTTATTACCATGTTCTCTAATTGCCAAAAAAGCCTGAATTCTCTTAAAATTTTCTGGAGGACTAACTTCAAAAGCTCCATGAATTTGCCCACTCCAAGCACCTGCTTGTGGGTAATCAATGCCAAATTTATAAGCCGCCGCCAACCAATCTACATCAGGTAAGTTATCATCATCTAAAAAGGCAATAATATTACCTGTAGCTTCATTTACGGCTCGCAATCGGGCAAAAGCTGCTCCCTGTTGAGGTTCTAAAAAGTAACGCAAGTCTATATTATTGCTATTAGCAGTTTTTATGTATTTGGCAACAACTTCCGATGTTTGATCAGAACTATTATTATCAATAACAATAATTTCCCATTTGACGTTCTCTAACCCTGTCTGATTCAAAAGTAAATCTAAAACCAGAGGTAAACGTTTTTCACCATTATAGGTAGGAATTGCTACTGTAATATCTAAAATGTGATTTTTATCATTCATAGTTTCAAGTATTTTAATTAGGTTGGCGTTAAAAATTGTCGTTATAACAAGGAAGAAGAAGGAAATTTTGGGGTATTTTACTTTTATTCACAAATTTTGATGTTCTAACTTCCACCTACGTAATTCTAGATTATTTACTTCTTCAGATAGCCATTTTTCCACAGATAAAACGGGCTAACTAAACTACTAATATACAATTGCATTTCGCAAGCAGCGACTAAATCTGTTTTTATCTTGGTTCTATATTTAATTAAATGTAAGCCAAGCTTTCGCAGATCATTAACTAAATAAGCTATTAACCAAAATGGTTTAGTAATCGGTTTAATATTCACCATTCTAGTAACATAACGACTTAATCCAATACCTTGGAAAAAAGGAATTAAATATTCTCTACTTAACCGAGCTTTAGGGATTTGATGATAAACTTCCATATCGGAGTTATACCAAATTTCCCACCCAGATTTTTGAATATAAGATACCATTTCTATATCTTCACCAGCGAGCATATTCCCAGCAACTCTACCAATTAAAATTGGTTGACTGGGGACACTTTCTAAATAAGCTTGACGACGAATAACTAATCCAGCCGACGGAGGAAGTATTTTTTTCTGTGGTTGATAAAGTAGTGGTAAATTTCCTCGTTCTGTAATCGCTAAAAATGGCGCTATTCGTTTAAAGTTAGGTGTTGGTTCTACTTCCCAATTGGGATGGATTTGGCTACCATAAGCCCCTGCTTGGGGATGCTGTTGACTGAAATTATAAGCTGCTGCAACCCAAGTAGAATTAGGATAATTATCATCATCGAGAAACCCGATAAGTTCACTTTTGGCTTCTACTATGGCTTTTTTTCTAGCATAAGCTGCTCCCTGCTGGGGTTCAACACAGTAATACAGTGGATAGGGACATTGCCAATTTTCTTGATAGCTTTGAACAAGTTTAGCTGTATTGTCTATGCTGTTGTTATCAACAACTATAATCGCCCAAGAAAAATGTTCTGTGTTAATCTGATTTTTTAGCCGTTCTAGTAATTCCGGTAAACGGTGTTCACCGTTGTAGGTAGGAATAGCAATGATCAAATCAAGACAATTATTCATGAAACTATGTTTATAGGAATTTTGTCTGGTGTGTTTTTAGCCAAGGCGGACAGTATGCAATACATAGCTAAATATCGCACCCAACATATATATAATGCTATATAGGCTACTCTTTAATATACCGTTTATTTACGGATTTTTGATATTTTGCGGATACGAATTCAATTATTTACAGCTTGCATCCTTCTCGGTTCGCATTCCCCCAATCAAACCTTCAATGATCACACAGCGTTTTAAATCACCTGCTGCGTCACCTGTGGCTTGGGGTATGGCTACCATGACTTTTAAAGGTTCATTAATGACACTATTATCAGCTTTATTTGCTAAAGCACCTAGATAATCAAAAGTTATTGTCCCTTCTCCCTTTGCAGTTGTAACTATATCACTAGCAGTTGTTGTATTATAAGCTGTTAGAGATGAAAGATTGGTATATATAAAAACTTGTCTGGCGTTTAGTTCCAGGGAATCACCTAAAGGATTCCAACCTGAACTAGACGTAGTATTTGAACTAGGTGTAGTAGTAGTAGTAATAGTTGTAGGAGGAATACCTTGATAAACTATGTATTCAGGGACATTAGTGCTACTGTTAACGCGAAAACTGACGCTGTAACTAAGTTTCTTATTTTTAGCTTCTGTCTGTGCTTGTCTGACAGCAGAGAGCAGTCCGTCACTAGCTTTATTTAAGCGTTGTCTGTTGACAAATCCTAACCAACCGGGAGCAGCGATCGCTGATAAAATACCAATAATCAACGCCACTGAAATCATTTCTATCAATGTAAAACCAGCATTCTGATCAATGTATCGTTTACTGTAACCCTGTAATAACTTAATCCGTCGGTTTGCAATTTTATAATTAGTAGCCATTAGTTTTTTCTCCCACTTAAAATATTTATTGATACAAGAATCCCCGTCCTTGTACTCTCACACTGGTTGTAGGAAAATAAGTTTTATTATCTTCATCATACTTGATTTTCGCTGCATCATTCTCCATCCGAGCCATAGCATTACCGCGGATAAATACCTGTGCAGTTGTGTTGTCTCTATCTACGCAAACATAAAAACCTGTCATACTTGTTGGTTTCACTGCTGACCATGTGATTTCAGGTGTTGTGTCTGTTTTGTCGAGAGGAGGAGGACAAGTAGCTGCTGGTGGTGAATCTGTGGTTTGATCTACATAGTCAATCAGCACTGTAGCATCAGTCGTATAAGCTTCAGATGATTTCTTCCATTTATTCATCCCTTCCGCTAAACTATCAGATCCCTCAAAATAACCATTAAAGGCAGCAAAACCTGGATTGCGACAACCCGGCTCATTATTTCCTGTACAAACAGGACTATCAGTAGCTACACCATCTTTAATTTGCCATCTACTAATACGAGCAGCTTTTGACCAAGTAGTGCTTTCAGAATTATCTATATAGTAAGCAACTAAAGAGTATACAAAAGTGTCATCTTTTTCTGTTCCTGTTGCTGGTGAAATGACATTACTAACTAATTCCCGTTTCCAAAAAACCAATATGGGCGTTTTATCATCATCATCTGGGTAACGCAATTGAGATTTTATCGCTTTAATCCCATCATCATCATAGATATAAATAGCCTGTTGTACATCACGAGAAATATAATTGAGAGCAGTTTGAATTTCTTGCTCAGAATTGGCCTTAACTTGTTCATTTCTGTCTGTAGTCATTACACTAATCATGAAACCTAACAACGGTGTAATGATTAAAAACGCAATTAATAAAGCTACCAATAATTCAATCAGAGTAAAACCACCAGCTTTATGAATGATTTTGGAGCTTTTAATCTGACTCCTGAGTATGAATTTAAGTGTCTTCAACATCGGATTGTCCTCTTTTCAATAGATACACCACCAGCAAATTTCCAGTCTTTTTTACTTTACATAAACCATAAGTTCGTAGTTAGGACTTTAGTCCTAAATCATGTTGGGTAACATCAGTCAATCCAACCTACAAAGCAATTTATTGACAAGCTTGCTCTTCTTTTGTACCATCTTCATTTGTTATTTGTCCCATGCCCAGACGGGAACATAAAGCCTGAAACGTAGTATTTCTATTGCCAATATCAACTGTTCTTTCTACTGCTGGAGCTTGTTTATTTCCTAGAGTTCCTGTAATGGGTGATTCTACGGTTTTCTGATCATCTTCACTAGCTAGAAGAGTTTTACTAAAATCAACATCACCTCGATAAACCCGAATTCCTAAACGATAACCATCATTTTGAGTTCCTGTAACTGTCATTTGGCGGGCTTGAATATAAAATTCCTCAAATGGATTCGTTGCGTCTTTTTCACAATCTGACTCGCTGGTATGGCAGATGACACCATCTTTTTTAAAAAGATACAAATCATCATCATTTTGTGTAGCAGGAACTGGCATTTTTGTGAGATTAATTAAATTTTGGTCTAATGTTCTAGGTTCAGTTATAGTTGCTGCTGGTAATGGAATTTTGTTATCTTCACTATATTCTCCAGGAGCTAAGATTGAACCAGTTTTCACACCATCAACAAAAGTATTTGCAGCTTGAGTTGCTTTTTCTATCCGCCGAGATTGAACCCGGATAGCTGTTGACATAACCAAAACCGGGGCTATAGATGCCAAGAGAATGGCAACTACAACTATGCCCATTAGTGATTCAATAATCGTAAAACCAGAATCACTAGAAGATCGAATTGGTGGTTGTAGTTTGCGTTTCATCATTGTGTATCACCTGCTTTTTACTATGAAGGGCAGTTAGAAGGACGTTGATTATCATCTATGGCTTTATTATTGTCACTAGCTTTTTTAGCACATAACAAAGTCTGAACCCATTTGTCATCTCTGCCAACTTCCCGCACATATTCATCGGGTAAATCAGGTGGTGTGAGTACCAGTTTGCTGGCAAATAAGTCAGGAGATTGAGACAGTAACGCTACATCATAACCCCACTGTCTGATAGGAGGAAGATAGCCAGTACCTTTACCACTATTAATCTCAATGGCATATCTGAGTTCATTATTAGTTCCATTTATGAAGGCTGTAGTAAATGGACCTGTGGCATAGGCACTCTTTTTCACTTGCATGAAAGCCCCGCTAATCATAACTTTCTTTCGACTACTTTGAGGATGCCAGTTTTCCATGAA
Organism: Anabaena sp. UHCC 0204; assembly: GCF_009711975.1. Taxonomy (GTDB): domain Bacteria; phylum Cyanobacteriota; class Cyanobacteriia; order Cyanobacteriales; family Nostocaceae; genus Dolichospermum. The sequence goes on along the minus strand of NZ_VIKW01000002.1, from coordinate 236,144 downwards.
GCGGACAAAGTTATGCAAACCACCGTTATCTTCGCTATTACTTCCGTCAGCACGGGCTGGACTATCACCAGCAGCAAAAATGAGGTTAAAAGTAGTATCTGCGCCAGCTTCTTGAAGCCACCGCTTATTGTCCTTGCCTCCATTTAAGGTGACAGTGTTATCTGGATTAGCAGGAGTTGCAAAGGGTTGTCTGAGTTGTAGAACTGGTTCCAACGCTGTACTATTATTAGCTACTGGTACAAGCCAAGGCATAAGAACTATGGGGTTGGCGATATTGGCTTGAGTTGTTCCGTCTAGAGAAAATTCTTCGAGTTTATTGCTACTACCTTTTCCGTAAAGAGTTAGGGGAGTGATGAGTGCAGTAGTATCTACATTACGTTTGAAAGCCAGTCTCTTAAATGGTAAATCTTCCCAGCCTTGTGTAGGAGGATCACCGATGAATCCTGTTTTAATAGAAGTAGTTGCTGAACCTATGCCATCGTCTCGCCAACTATTCTGTCCATTATCTTTGTATGCTTTTTGAGTAACATTAGTCATTACCCAGCGTTTAGTTTTTACCTTGCATTCGTCAGCACTATCTGTTGCGGTACAAAAGCAGTCAGCTTCAACTGTTGAATTACAAATTTCATAGGCATACTCTCTAGCTGGTATCTGCATTACAAGTGGTGTCACAAAGTTACTAACATAGGAACTACTCCATCTTGTATCGGTTGTATCAAAGTCTCTAGGATACCCAGAATTGTCTTTATCAGCCCATGTACCCATTGCACCCAAGAAATTAAATCGTGAAAACCGTGATAATGCAGTGCCAACTAAGCTATTATTCCAGTCATACTCACCCTCATCACGGAAACCTGTTCTAAAGTTATCAGAAAGTAAGGTGACAGCATCTGCTAAAACAGTGGCAGGTCGCCATTCATCACCAGTAGTACAATCTTTCAATCTGGGGTCGCCTTTCCGACAGGCAAAGTTTGGATCAAGTGTGCTGCGAGTATAAAAGTTACTCCAATTATCTGCCAGAGTTTGTGTAAACTCCTCTTTGGTGTGCTTATTAAAATCACCCTTAATATAAACTGGTAGATTGGTAGCTAAAATCAGTCCTTTCTCTTCATCGCGGTAAGTTGATGTCCGCCAAAGTTTTTCCCCATTGATGAGCATAATGCCATTGGGACGGCGTGTAGAGTCGAGTCTATAATCTACAGGACTGACTGACCTTGAAGTGGCTTTTTTATCTGCTATTGTGGGATCATCATCCGGATCTGCATCTGCAAATTTAGTATCTGTAAACCAGTAATCACTGGAATCTGGTAAGGCATCATCACGAGTTGCATAGATAATACCGCTATTGGGTAATAAATATTCTGTTGGTGATGATCCAGCGATCGCTTTTTTTCTCAGCTTGTCAATGTCTAGAACTGTGGCGCGAATTTCTAGAGGTTGTCTGTCCCTGATAGGCATATCATAGGTTTGAGACGTTCCACTAATGCTATTTTGCTGAACTTCCCTAGAATCTAAAAAGGTGATTTCTTTAATTGCACCATGATCAATCATGGAATCATCAGGACTAATGCTACCATCCAAAATCTGCAAAGCACAAATTTGAGCATCAATGGCAGACTGCTCTGAGATAGTGAGATCCTTATTGTTTTTTATTTTGTCTACTACTGTTTTTAAAAGTCCACCATCTATTGAACGTCCTTCATCTATTGAAAGTTCTTTGGGATAAGTTAATTCAGATTGGTAATTCAGCACATTCTCATAATCACTGAATGTCTTAGTCGGTGCAGGATAGACTATGCCATTGTTAGACCGAGCAATCCTAAATGGAGAGTTAACAGCTTCTTCTTCGTCTGTAGCCGCATTCCAAGGGAGTCCATTTTTATTTTTTGCCGTGTAGCTATTAGTAGGAACATAAAAACTACTTACACAAGCGATCGGTTTGGGCGTTTTGGCGTTGTATCCAGCAGATTTGTAGTGATAAACTGCCGTAGCTCGCATTTGTAAAAATGGTCTCTGACTTTCATTTACTGATTCTGTATCTGGGTCATCAGCAATCTCATGCCATTTGTATGCTGTGGGCAAGTTATACAGGGAATATGGTTGAATAGTTTTTGTGCTTGCGTCATATCTTATTATCCCATTTCCTATCAGTGCTTGTGGTGGTGGGGCAAATGGAACTTGCGGTGCTGGGTTACTATCTGGCCAAATTTCTTTGATAGTGCCATCAAAACTACTAGGAGTACCACTATTATTCAAATAAATCCCTGCACCAGTGATAACGCGTAAACCACCAACTGGTTCTGTGGGGTCACTGGGTACTTTAGCTGCATCTAATTCCCACTCTCCATCTCTATCTGTACTTCCGACATCAGCCAAAGTCTGTACTAACGATTTTCGAGTCCGAACTTCATTTGTGCCAGTGGGTAAGTTCCATTTAATACCGCTAATTTCTTGGGTATCTTCAAGCCCTGAACCGACAAACTGCTCTTTAGTCTTATCCCACCACAGTTCCGGAAGATTGTTACCGACTAAAACTCTGTCACCTACTTTTCCTTCTTTACCACTATTTTTTTTCAGTTCCGTTGGTTCTGTGGCTTGTGGCTCTAAGGATGACCCGCTAGTCTTAAGTGTTAGTTTGGTGTAGTTAGTCCCTGTTTTGCCATCAGTGGGGTCTGTGGGATAAATCCACTTATCATTAGGACGGAGAGTATCTCCTGCACCTTGCAATAATGGGCTAGGATTTGTTTCTTCAACACCAAAAGCAACTTCTGTATAAGGTACACGGCGGGTACGAATCTTAAAATAAAGTGTCAGGTTTTCTCGTCGATATTTATCGAATACTGGTGTAAAATCGTCTAAATCTAAATCTACTTTTTTCTTCTCAATTCCGTCTTTAACTTCTTGGGGGTCACTATCTATACCATTCGCCATTTGAGCGTTGACTAGCTCATTGATGCGTTTCGCATAGGCTAGGTTGTTATAAGCTGTGACATTGGGCGCATTGGTGGTTGATTCTATCCAAGAACTGGTAGAAGCATTAGTAGTTTTCCCTTGGTATAAATCAACGGTTGCTGAACCGTTCTGACTGGTATTTGTAAAACCACCACGTCCTGTATTACCACCAACGATGATTTTCGCGTTTTTAGCATCATAAAAACAAGATGACTTACTACTAACTTGATAGAACTTGATTGCTCCACCATTAGTATTAGAAGTAAGAAGATTGCTGTTGGTGAAAACTGCACCATTCAAATTAAAGGCTGGTCCAGGAGTCAGTGCGATATCATCTTCATAAACAACAGCGTTGTTATTTGGGGGTATTTGGATGCGGTCTTGTTGGTACTCTACTGCGGCAAAACCACTAGCACCTTTATAGGTTTCATAGTTAGTACCAGGAGGAGTACCTGTGATTGGTACTGTAGCTGTATAAACAAAAAAGGATTTCTTTAGTTCATTATCTTGTCTCACCCAACCCGTATTACCGACTAAACTGGCGCTGGTAGTACCACCACAATTAGCATCCGCTGTCCCTGTAGACATTGGTGGAGTTCTGGCTTCTAAGGGATTCCTAGCCCGTTGATATTTACTAACAGGTTGACCATTTACCGTAACATTAACTACTGGAGGAGTTCTAAATAAAATTCCATAGAGGGTATAGCTATCGAATTTCCCATTGTTGTCAGTATCAACAGGAAATCGCCATGCTGTTTTTACGGTTTCGTCCCTATTTAATGCTATTGGTGTATCGTCAGTTGGTGTTTGGATATTACTCTCACCATTAAACTCAAACTCTAGTTTGAGCTTAGTTTCATCACCAAAGGTGTATTTGTCTATGTTTTTAATAAGAGTGTTATACAACGCATCATCTGTTGGTGTAGCCCGTGGTAAGGATCTATCCTGAAAGAGTTTGGCGATTTTGGCTCTACCTCGATCAATTGCTGGAGTAGCAGCACTAAGAACGGCTTCATTAACGCGAACGTTACTGGCATTTTTTGCCCGGTCAAAAGAACGTAACATGATCGCAGTGGTCAGTAATATCACCACTACTGATACCATGGCTACTGTTGGCAATACGAAACCTGCGTTTGCTGTTGTTTGTCTTTTCTGAGTACCAAAAATAGTCCGCAGTAACCAAATAATTTGTTTTTTGGTATTAGCTAGGAATCGCCGGATAAACCTACTGGAGATTCTCGTAATTATTTTTAATGGGTGACGTTTTCGAGACATAGTTGCTTCCCCGTCAAGTAATTGGAGTGAATATTTTCTGGTTATGATTACTAATAATCCTGACTGCCGAATTTAAAGCAGAACTTTATAATAGAGGTCGTTGGTAAACTGAAATACACTGAGAGTGATTGTGTGTGAGTATTTCGGTTATAACATTGTTGATAACCAAACTCTAAACTGGAAAATACTGAATTTTTTGATTTGTGCAACTGTAAATACTATCTTCACCTGGATATTGATGGTGTATTTACTGGGTTGAGGTGTTGCTTCTCGTTCATTGTATAAAGTTTTTATAAAGATAGCATTTTTATACTACCCACTTTTTATAGAAAAAATATCACTTGTCAAAATAAAGATATACATAAGTCAAATCGGCGGTTAGAAACCGCGTCTAAACTAGTTAGGGAAATTGTCTGAATCAGGATTTACAGGATTTAAGGATGAACAGGATTAAGAGGTTATTTGAAAACTTTTTCTTATAGGATATAACACCCGCATATCCCCGTAAATCCCCCTTTTTAAGGGAGATTTTGAGGAATTTAGCCCCCCTTTTTAAGGGGGGTTGGGGGGATCTCAATGTAATAAATTAGACTTTTTGTAATTGGGCTACTCTTGGATCTACGATTTTTTGTCCTAAACTGGTGAATTTAATCGCTACAGAAACTTTATTTCCTTCTCCGAATACGTGAGTAATTTCACCGATTCCAAATGATTTATGTAATACTCTATCTCCTACTTGCCAAGTTGCGTTAGGACTGTATTTACTTGGGTTTGAGGATGGAGTTTTAGTAAAACTACGGGTAACTTTATTTTGAGTAGTTAATAATTCTGCTGGTAATTCATCCAAAAATTGCGATCGCATTGCCGGTTCTCTTGAGCCATATAAACGCCGTTCTCTAGCATGGGATAAAAACAATCGTTCTTGAGCGCGAGTAATACCAACATAGCACAAGCGCCGTTCTTCTTCTAATAATGAAGGATCTTGTAAAGAACGGTATCCCGGAAATAGTCCCTGTTCTAAACCGACTAAAAAGACGACAGGAAACTCTAACCCTTTGGAAGCGTGTAATGTCATTAAAGAAACTGCTGTTTGTCCCTCTTTTAAATTATCTAAATCAGAACTCAGTGCAGCACTTTGCAAAAATGCCTGTAAAGAAATATCTTCACCTTCATTTTCTTCCTGGAATTGCAACATAGCGTTATACAATTCATTTACGTTACTGATTCTATTATCAGCTTCATCTGTGCCTTGATCTTGCAATTCTTTAATATAACCAGAATCTTCTAAAATCCCTTGTAATATTTCCGAACCGGGAACTATTTTAATTTGTTCTTGACGATTTTGAATCATCGCTGCAAAATTATTTACAGCTTTTGATGAACGTCCTGCTAAGGTATTTACAGATGTTTCATCACTTAATATTTCCCATAATGTTGTCCCTAATTGCTGGGAAGCATTCACTAAAGCGTCAATTGTAGCTTTACCAATTCCCCGTCGGGGTGTGTTAATTACTCGTAATAAACTCACAGTATCGGACGGGTTATTAATAGCTCTTAAATATGCAACAGAATCTTTAATTTCTTTGCGATCGTAAAATTTCATTCCTCCCACAACTGTATAAGGAATTTGATATTTAACTAATAATTCCTCAAATGGTCGAGATTGGGCATTTGTTCGATATAAAATTGCAAAGTTACCCCAATTTAATTCCGGATTTTGATGTTCTAAGGTGCGAATTTGGTTAATCACAAAAGCCGCTTCTGCCATTTCTTCGTCAGCTTTATGACAATAAATTTCTTCACCTGGTTCTCTTGTGGCTTTGAGAATTTTATCAATGCGTTGAGTGTTATTTTCAATTAATTCATTTGCAGCTTGGAGAATATTTTCACAGGAACGATAATTTTCTTCTAATTTTACCATGGAGCGAGTATCATCATCTGCTAAACCATCGCCAAAATTTTCCTGAAATTCTAGCAAAATGGTAAAATCTGCCATTCTAAAACTGTAAATTGATTGATCTGCATCACCGACAACAAACACAGACCGATTTTCCCATTTCCATTCGCTTTTACGTTTTTCATCATTGGTTACTAAAAGCTGAATTAAATCATATTGGGTACGATTAGTATCTTGATATTCATCAACTAGTATATGACAAAATTTCCGATGCCAATAATTTAAAACTTGCTCATTTTGTTGAAATAATCTAGTAGGAATTAAAATTAAATCATCGAAATCTAAAGCGTTATTTTGGGAAAGTTTATCTTGATAGCGATTATAGACATCAGCAATGACTCTACCGCGATAATTTGGTTGTTCGCTTTCAAATTGCTGGGGTGATAAGCCTTGATTTTTAGCATTACTAATGGCGTAGCGAACAGACTTTGGTTCAAATTTTTTACTATCTAAATTTAAATCTTTGGTAACTATTTCTTTAATAACACTCTGCACATCAGATTCATCAAAGATGGAAAAGTTTTTATTCCACTTTCTGCCTTTTTCATCTTGATATTTTTCAATATCCCAGCGCAGAATCCGAGAAAATAAACTATGAAAAGTCCCACACCACATATCTTTAATGGTATTGCGGTAAACTTGTGATTTTAGTAAACTTTGTTCGTATTCTGTCAATAAAGCAAACTTTTTACCATATTGTGTTATGGCTAATTGTTCGGAAAATATCCTTTGAATTCTTTCTTTCATTTCCCTAGCAGCTTTGTTAGTAAATGTCACCGCTAGGATATTTTCGGGATTAACACGATGTTGGATAATCAAGTTAGCAATGCGATAGGTAAGGGCGCGGGTTTTCCCCGAACCAGCACCAGCAACCACTAATAATGGTCCACAATAGTGTTCAACGGCTTGACGTTGACTAGGGTTGAGGTGACTAAGGAAATCAATACTTGTTGTCATACGATATTAAATGTGCATCTACTAGAATCTTTGTAGAGACTTTCTCTGGAACGTCTTTACTCTACAATAAGTAAGTGGGCGTTAAAAATTGTCGTTGGGGCAAGGGAACAGGGAACAGGGAACAGGAAGAGAGTTTTGAGCGATTTTACTTTTCTTCACATACCTTTAATTTTTTCTGTTTACCTACTTAGTAATATTTACATAAGTTTCTAACTAGGGCTTGTGGAAAAGTCTTCTTTCTCAATCCTCGCACTTCCAGGGCGAGGTAATTATCAATTGTCAATTGTCAATTGTCAATTGTTTATTCTTGCGCTGTTAGCGGAAGAAGGACAGTAAAACTAGAACCAACTCCAGGTTGACTATTCACAATTATGTCACCTCCCATCATTTGACAAAAATGGCGACTAATTGCTAATCCTAACCCAGTACCGCCATATTTCTTGGTTGTAGAATTATCTCCCTGGGTAAAGGGTTTGAATAGTTGCTGTTGTTGTGTGGGAGATATACCAATACCTGTATCAGTTACCATAAAACTAATGATACCTAAAGGTACTTCCTTGAGGATGTGTGTTTGATCAGTTTTCACTGTCAAGGTAATTTTACCGTTTGTAGTAAATTTAGCGGCGTTGCTGAGTAAGTTGAGTAATACCTGTCTTACCCGTGTCTGATCTGCGTACAGTGTTCCCAGCTTTTGATCACAATTGACTACTAATCTATTACCATTTTTTTCAACAGATGGTTTGATTGTGAGGATAACATTATTAATTAAATTATCAATAGCAAATGTTTCTGGGTAAAGATTCATTTTCCCCGCTTCGATTTTTGATAAGTCGAGGATATCGTTAATTAGTTCTAGTAGGTGTCTACCTGCGGAATTAATAGTTTCTAAATCAGTGATGAAATCGGTGGACAATCCTATATCTGTTGCGTCGTCTTGGAGTAGTTGACTTAAACCAATGACTGCATTTAGTGGTGTGCGTAATTCATGACTAACATTAGCTAAAAATTGGCTTTTGGCTTTACTAGCAGCTTCGGCTAGTTCTTTGGCTTGTTGTAGTTCTTTGGTTCTTTTGGAAACCCTTTCAATTAAGCGGTTGAGGGATTTAGCCAATAAACCGATTTCATCATCGGTAGTGACAGGTGCGCGTAAGTCAAAATTAGACTTTCGGGCTACTTGTTCAGCAATTTGGGTGACAGTAACGACTGGTTCAGCGATCGCTCTACTAGTCCGCCAAGCAATTATAGCAGCAACGGCGGCTGATACCACCATACTCACAATCACAATTGCTCTTTCTACAACTTTAGCTTCTGCTATATCTATTTGTCTGGCTTGTTCTTGTGCTTGAGCCGTGTGTAAAATCCTTGTTAATTTATTCGATAAATCCTCTAATTTGATCGCTATATCACCGCGCATAATTACCAGTAAATCTTCCCTCACTGAGGCGATTTGCTGGGGCGATAACTGTTGAGAGTTGAGTTTTTCTAAAACCCCTTCAATTTGATCAATATATAATTTTAAATTAACTGCATAATCCTGTAATAAATTCTCTAAAGTCGCACTTGTAGCCGCCAATTTGCGGGGATTACTATTGATAAATCCACCAATATTTTTTTCTAATTTTTCTGCTTTGGCGACAGAATTGAGAAATTCATTTTTTTTACTCTGGAGCTTTTGTGGATCTTCCAGTAAAGCTACTAAATTAAAACTAGATAATTGCGCTCCAATAATCGCATCCTGATACTGACTTAACAATTCTTTTTGCTCATTAGCTTGATTGAATTGTCTAACCTCTCTACCCCGATAATAATTTGCTAATATCAATCCAGTTAAAGAACCAAAAAATCCAATCCCAATAGCCACAAGGTATCCATAGCCAATTTTCTGATGGATACGCCAAGAACTGGCCTTGAGTTTCCCACGGGAGGGAAATTCTATAGTTGGGAGTTCGTCTATCTTTGGTGCTTCAGGTGACACTTTTTTGCTTTCCAAACTGCTCTGAACAAGGGCTGGTTTGTAAGTTGGTATTTATGCAAATTTTTATCCTCATCAGGGAAAAAACTACTACACTAGTGTAACTCCTACACAGGCAACAAAACAAATCTAAATCAGAAATAAAAATATTAACCCATGGCTGAATTAATACTTCACAATACTTAATTTTGTCTTCTTAACTTTGTATTTTGGTTCATCCTGTACAGTACGAGCCTACAGCCATAATATTATATATAGTTTGAGTCCATACTTTGCAGTTCATTACACAGGATTCCCTGTTATCTAAGCAACAAGGACTTACGCACCGTAACGCAACTATGTCATCTGCAAACGATAGGGAAGGATATTCTAGAGAGTGGGATGCTTCACTGCCCTACTCTACTGGATTTTACTACTGTATGACAGTTGAGTGCATCAGCCCTACCAATTTAATGCTACTGGATTTCGAGTAAAGTTAAGTGATACTTGTCAACAACTCTAGATAAGATAAACCAATAATCCCTAATTTCTCACCCTAATCAGTGCGAGAAATGTCAATTAGCAACCTTTTGGTTGTAAATATCTAGGTAAAAACTCAACTTTCAAAATTATGGAAGCGAAAATGCAAGAACCAGAATATCAAGAAACCCAAACCAAAGAAACAACCGTTCCCGAAATTAATACCCAAACTGGAAATCTTACCAAACTTCAGCCTCCTGTGCAGTCTCAAGAACAATGGCTGAAATACGGACAACAAATTTCTGGTTTCTTAGGGACATTACCAGACTACGTAGGTAAATTCTTTGGTCAATATCAGCAGCCTATTGTTAGCATTGGTTTAGTTGTGACAGCAGTCGTCACAGTTAAGGTTCTATTAGCTGTATTAGATGCTCTTAATGATGTTCCTTTGGTAGCACCTACCTTTGAATTAATTGGGATTGGTTACTCTGTCTGGTTTATCTATCGCTATTTACTCAAAGCCTCAAGCAGACAGGAGTTATCTAGCGAAATCACAACCCTCAAATCCCAAGTTGTCGGTAAAAAAACTGCTGATTCTTAACTAATTTGAGTAATTCTCTTTCTTTGTTCAATACCTTGTCCAAATCAAAAAAGTCTTGATTTGTCGGTTGGGTTGACGTATGTTACCCGACGCATTTGTTGGGTTTCACTTCGTTCTACCCAACCTACAAAAAATGGACAAGGTTATTGTTTGTTAAAAATCTGAGATCCTCGACTTCTTTAAGGAGTCGGGGATCTTTTGATCTTACAGCACTCGCAATATGCTAGGAATACTATCTATTGATGATAACGCTTGAATTTCTTCTAAAGCTTGTCTAAAGTCCCCTTCCCGGACATCGTGAGTCACAACCACAATTTCTGCTAGTTCGCCCTGAAAGCCGGTTTGTACAACTGACTCTAAACTAACCCCATACTTGCCAAAACAAGTCCCCAATTTACCAATGACTCCCGCTTGATCTTTACTCAGGAAGCGGGTATAAAAACGAGTTACTAACTCAGAAATCGGGGTAATTTGAGAGTAATGTTGATGTCTACAAGCCAGGAGAGGGTTTGGTTTAGCTGTATTAGTTTTCAGAGTGGCTACTAAATGTAAGATATCCGATGATACAGCACTAGCGGTAGCACCAGCACCAGCCCCAGGACCAAATAACATCACCTGACCAAGGGGTTCTCCTTCCACAAGAATGGCGTTATAAACACCATTTATACTAGCTAAAGGATGGTCTTGCGGTACTAGGGTAGGATGAACTCTGACTGAAAGCTGGGAGTTATCTCTATCTAAATGTTTAGCTATCCCTAGTAATTTAATAACAAATCCTAATTTAGCAGCATAGGCAATATCTGTTTTTGTAATTTGGCGAATTCCTTCACAATAGACATCTTCTCGGTTAATTCGCCCATCAAAACCTAATGAAGCTAAAATAGCAATCTTATCGCCTGCATCTAAACCATCAACATCAGCGGTGGGGTCAGCCTCAGCATAACCTAATTTCTGAGCATCAGCTAAGACATCATTAAAGTCACTACCTTCTGTTTGCATCCTGGTGAGGATGTAGTTAGTTGTGCCATTGACAATCCCTGTTATCGCATCAATGCGGTTAACGCTTAAAGATTGCTTGAGGGGTTGAATTACAGGAATACCACCACCAACTGCTGCTTCTAGCATCACATAGACACCAGCTTCGTTAGCAGCGGTAAATATTTCTGCACCAAACCGAGAAATTACGGCTTTATTGGCGGTAACTACGTGCTTACCATTTTTAATTGCTGTTAGCATCAGGGTTCTGGCTGGTTCTAATCCCCCCATCAACTCTACAACTATATCTACGGCTGGATCATTAACAATGGCTTCTAAATCTGTAGTTATTACCTCTGAAGATAATTCTACAGTCCGATGTTTTGCGAGCGATCGCACACCAACTCGATATATTTCAATTTCCTCTAACAGTGGATGACGGCCTACCTTATCTTGCAACAGTTGTACTGTCCCCGTCCCTACTGTACCTAATCCAAGTATTCCTAATTTGACAGCCACAGATTTTGCACCCACATTAAATTCACATAAAACAATTGTAGGCAGAGCATAAGCCCTACCTACTGATTATCTTCTCTTAATTGTCCAATGACCACTGACTACTGACCAATGACAAATTAGTATGTTTCTACGTGCCAACGATGTGCTTTCTTGAGTTCTTTCTGGTAATCACTCCAGGTTACACCTTCTTTAGCCGCAGCAGTGCTTAAAGCTGCATCAATACCATCTTCCATTCCGCGCAAACCGCAGATGTAAGTGTGGGTTTTCTCATTTTTAATCAACTGCCACAATTCATCAGCGTGTTCTGCAACACGATCTTGGATGTACATTCTGCCACCTTCAGGGTTATTTTGTTCCCGGCTGATAGCATAAGTAAGACGGAAGTTCTCAGGATACTTCTGTTGCATTGCTTCCAATTCCTCTTTATAGAGAATATTGGGAGTTGTTGGCACACCAAACAGTAACCAGGAAAATCCTTTAAATTGATATTCTGGGTTAGCTGCTTTTTCTGCATCCTTAAACATCCGCCATAGGTACGTCCGCATCGGTGCAATACCTGTACCTGTTGCTAACATAATCACATTAGCTTCAGGATCTTCAGGCAACAACATTTCTTTACCCACAGGTCCAGTGATTTTTACATCATCACCTGGTTTAAGACGAGTCAGATAGGTAGAGCAAACACCGTAAACTGTTTCACCACTTTCTGGATGTTTGTACTCTAACTGACGAACACATAGAGATATTGTTTTATCATCTAAATTATCGCCGTGACGAGTAGAAGCAATCGAGTATAGTCTGAGTTTTTCTGGTTTACCGTTCTTATCCACACCAGGGGGAATAATCCCAATACTTTGACCTTCTAAATACCTCAAATTGCCCTCAGACAGGTCAAATTTAAGATGCTGAACAATACCAATCCCACCTTCTTTGACTAATGTTTCATTAGAGATACACTTACCAATAAACGGAGCATTAGGACGATAAATGTTCACAGGAACGTCAGCATGGGCATCTTTTTTGGCTTTTGCTTGAGTCATGGTGCTGCCTTTTTTCTCCTTAGCTGGTGATTTAGCAAAGCCTTTGGCTTCACTGGCATTACTAACAGGTGTGGCTTTACCATTTTCCTCATTCTTAGCACTCACCCCAGCTTTAACTTCTGTACTAACTACTGTGGTGTCAGCAGTTGCCAATTCAACTTTGCCGTTGACTTGTTGTAAAGCTGTAACAGGTTGAATACTAACAATTTTACCGCCTAGTCGAGTGATCCGTCGCATTTCTTGATTCATGCGGTTGTAAGGTACTCTGATGAATACACTGCCACTTTTACGAATTGGGTAGTTGGTTTGATCCGTTTCTTCACCCTGACGCAGACCCACCACTTCGTAAACGAAGACGCGGCTACCTGATTCTATACTGGCAGCACCCTCAACAGCACCTTGATTGTACATTCCTTCTACCACTCCGATATTTACTTAACCGTTTATCAAAAAAATGATTCCCATCCTTATGCGAGCTTTAGTTTACCGGATTTTCGGATCACAAAACTGGCTATTTGGGAAAACAACATCATTAATTATGATGCCTTGCAGAGTACACTCGCCCAAGACCAGTAGGCATGGCAAAAAAAACACACCTGTTCATCTTCTAAATTAGAGGATAAGTCTTTGCGAGAATGTTAATAGTGAATCACTTTAATCTTTTTTTCGTGAACTACATAGTTTTAGGCTTGATGAAAAAGCATTTTACAGCATATTGATACTGTAAAAATCCTGGGTATAAGGACAAGCCTTTACATTCCGGAAATATCCCGAAACCGTATATTATAACTTTGTCTGCTTACTGAACTAAAATCACTAACGCTATCCTATCATGACTGTGAGCCAACTTACCTAATTATGATAAATCCATAGAGATTTTTGCAATTTTCCATCAATTCTCAAAAAATCTGTATCATCTGTGGCAGAATGTTAAGCAGATAATTGATAGGGAACTAGATTCTTTCTGAGTGCAAATCTTGTGAGAGTACACCCCCTTCTGTTAAAATCTAGTGCAACACTAAGATTAAATACTTACCAGCGATAAAATTAGGCTAATTAGGACGAGTGACTGCCATTGGCATATTAAGTTATCCGTTTAAATCTGTCATCGTTATGCTGGGTAGCGAGAACACAGGATCATACTATCGGGGTAAGCTCCTAGATTCACAATCTGTTGTGAGAAAAATTATTGATTGACACATTTAGTATTTTAGAGGGGATTCTATGACTAAGCCGGAACGGGTGGTACTAATTGGAGTAGCCGGAGACTCTGGGTGCGGTAAATCTACGTTTTTACGTCGGTTAATTGATTTATTTGGTGAAGAATTCATGACAGTTATCTGTTTAGATGACTATCATTGTTTAGATCGTATACAACGTAAACAAACAGGGATAACTGCACTTGACCCTAGAGCAAACAATTTTGATCTGATGTATGAGCAAATTAAAGCTCTTAAAGAAGGTCATGGAGTCAGTAAGCCGATTTATAACCACGAAACCGGCATGATTGACCCACCAGAATGGATTGAGCCAAATCATATTATTGTCGTAGAAGGGCTGCATCCCTTATATGATGAACGAGTAAGAGCGCTTTTAGACTTTAGTGTTTATTTTGATATTAGCGATGAAGTCAAAATTGCTTGGAAAATTCAACGGGATATGGCTGAAAGAGGCCACCGCTATGAAGATGTTTTAGCACAAATCAATTCTCGTAAACCTGATTTTGAAAAATTCATCGAACCACAAAGAGAATTTGCTGATGTAGTTCTACAAGTATTACCTACCAACTTAATTAAAAACGATACAGAACGTAAGGTTTTACGGGTACGGATGTTACAACGGGAAGGTAAAGAAGGCTTTGAGCCAAGCTACCTGTTTGACGAAGGTTCAACAATTCAGTGGACTCCTTGCGGACGCAAACTGACCTGTTCTTATCCCGGTATGCAACTATACTACGGTTCTGATGTTTACTATGGTCGTTATGTCTCTGTTTTAGAGGTAGACGGTCAATTTGATAACCTCGATGAAGTTATTTACATCGAAACTCATTTGAGCAAAACATCCACCAAATATCAAGGTGAAATGACTCACTTGTTACTACAACACCGCGAATATCCTGGTTCTAACAATGGTACTGGTTTATTCCAAGTATTGACAGGCTTGAAAATGCGTGATGCTTATGAGCGATTGACAGCTAAAGAAGCAAAACTAGCTGTTCAAGTCTAAAACAGCAGTTTATGTCAAAGATTAGGGGGAACAGAGAAAATGTTCCCTCTTTTTTTGTCTGATTCAGGATTTACAGGATTGTTATTTGTAGCTTATTTGATGATAAGAGAATTAAAAATTGTCTGAATCAGGATTTCCAGGATTTTAGGATTTACAGGATTGTTATTTGGATATTATTTGATGATAACAGAATTAAAAATTGTCTGAATCAGGATTTCCAGGATTTGAGGATTTACAGGATTGTTATTTGGATATTATTTGATGATAACAGAATTAAGGATTATAAGAATAGGTGACAAAGAATAGTTTGTAAATTCCTAAATTCAAATTTTCAAATGATATCTATTTACTTTAAACAATAAACAACATTCTCTAAACACTATAAATTGCCGAAAATTCCTAGACTAAATCAACAATAACATCCTGTAAATCCTCAAATCCTGGACATCCTGATTCAGACAAAATTTACGTCTGATTAAATTTACATTTAACAGTAATTTTGATATTACTGCTAGTTTCTCCTGTGACAATATAAGGAATTCCTGTCATTCCTCCGACATTAACCCCAAATTCTAAGGTAACTTCCGAAACTTCGGCTAAAGCTAAATCTTTAAAGGATTGAATAATATGTTTTGAATAAGATTGAATAGTTTTTTGGAGTTTGTCTCCCTGTTCTTTAATATTCAGTTTTTCTAAGCCAAAACTGCGGTCTGATTCTTTAGGGGTTGGAATTATAAAATCTGGTTTATTTGGTGTTTCCATTTCTTGTTTTTGAGGTTGAGGAATAGATACAGCAACATTTTCTGAGGCTTCAATATAAATAATTGTTCCGTCTTCTAATTCAATCGGCGTTAGTTGTGACATAAAGGTAAATTATCTTTTAAGGTGAAAGATACAACAAAATTCAGCAGTCAACTTTATTATCGTTTAATTTGGTTAGGAAAGTCAGGAACTAACAAAGAGTTTTTTAATTCACCCTGTTGATTATAGAATTTTATTTTGCCTTGTTCATTACATAACCATACTTCAATTGCTTGAGCTTCTAAATATAATTTTTTCTTAAATTCCATTTCATCAAAAGTGTTGCCAGTGGATTTAACTTCTATACATATTTCTGGTGCTATAGAAGCTGATATTTCATCTTGAATTTGATCAAATCTTGCTTCTGAACACCAAACAACATCAGCAACTTTAACTCCATCTGACGTATTGATTGCACATTCTGGCATGACTTCGCCAGTTTTTAATAAAGATTCTAATAACCGTTGAATTCTTCCTTGATAAAAAGAGTGTTTAATTTTTACAGGACTCATTACAATTTGTCCCCATTTATTTAATTCAATTTTGAAGGGTAAATCTTGTAATTGTTTATGTTCACAAACATCTTCCCATTTCATGGTCAATTACCTGGAGGAACAATATGATTTTAGCTGATTTTTTAGAAGTTCAACGTATTTTAACTTTTGACTTGGACTTGTGCCAAATTCTTCGACTGATAGCATAATGATTGATTCCAGTAAAATGTAGCCGTCATCTAATGTCACGACCAAAGCGCGACTCAATACCAGGATACAGTTATCATATTACCACTCGTTGCAATAACCGCGAATTTCAATTAACTCGTCACTAATGCCGTCAGGTGTTTCTCTATACTCCGGTATATTCACGCTAACCCGAAAGCGGCAGGAATGCAAGAAGGCTTTTTGAATAACGGGAAGCTTTCAACTGGGAGATTATGCTATAATTTGGCAATGATTAAATTGTCAGAGATTTTATGATAACGTTGCAAGAAATTATTAATTCACTGGCCAGTTTATCAAAAGAAGATCAAGATTTTCTATTGGAAATACTCCGCAAAAAAAGATAAGAAGAAACTAAGCATATAATTCATTCATTACGAGGAAAGTATTCTAATCTGGCGACAAGTAGCGATGATTTCGCAAGTAAGAAACAGATAGAGATTGCCTTATCTACTCTCATAACTTCAATTACAGCACGAGGTCGGGAACTATATCTTACAGAGCTAACCTGAAACCTATTAACTAACTATAACACTATGAGTAGTATATCCTTAGAAATACCTGAAGAAGTTTTAATTAGTCTCAAAGAAACCCCAGAAACTTTATCTAGGGAAATATCAATTTTAGCAGCAGTCAAACTGTTTGAACTTGGTAAACTGTCATCAGGAAGAGCAGCACAATTAGCAGGAATGTCACGGGTAGAATTTTTAATGGCTTTGGGACGTTATCAAGTTTCACCTTTTTCTTTAACTTCTGAACAATTAGAACAAGATGTGAAGAAGTAAGAATTTAGAATTTAGAATGAAGAATTAATTTTTAGCTTTACTATTTTTAATGATTGCATGAAGAATAGAAATCAATTCATTAGATTCATTTAGTAAAGGAACTAATCTTGGTTCTAGTTGTTTCTCAGTAGCGATTAGGATTTTTAACCAATAATTTGTTTCTCTAGCTTCCTTCAGAGAAATACTCATTTTATGAATAAAATCAGGTTTACTTTCTGCATTTTGTGCTTCTTCAACATTAGCACCAATACTTGTTCCAGAGCGTATTAATTATTTACTTAAATCATATCCTGTTCCAGCATTTTCTCTGAGGAATTTACAAAGATTAACTATTCTTATGCTAAAGTTTAAAGTTCTTTCTTGTATATCTTTGCCCATTTTTAATGATATTTAATCTAAACAATTTACTGATAATCTGTTAATGATTGGAGGCAAAAAAGAAAAATTTAATAATGGTTTTTTCTAAATTCTAAATTCTAAATTCTAAATTCTAAATTCTAAGAAAGCCTTATCTGCTACAATCTACACGTCTCTGCAAGAAAAGAGGATCTCATTAGCCTATTCTCCCCCAGCACTTCGCCCCAAATCTTCCAATCCCCGTGTGAGTCGTCCCAAAACCCCTGTTTTTTACTAAATACGAAATGCGGTAACGTACCTTCGAGCTTATACGTATCTAAATTCTTATATTCCCATAAGGGTAACTCACTATATAAATACCAGTTTTCCTCTTTACCCTTTTTCCATCCCACCCGTTCTGCAAACCTATTATACCCTTCATCGCTCCATTTTTCCCAATTCTTTTTTCTATTTCCCCAGTTAAAATATAAAAAATCTAAAGAATTACCTGTTTCCTTCCATATCCTTTTTTGGACCCTAAAACCGAATTTTCCTCCTGATTTATCCACCCATAATTTATCTACTTTTTCTAAATCATCACAGTTAAAGTTTTTCACATCTTCTAAATTTAAATAACCTTCTTTTTCTCTTTTGGCTGAAACCAGAAGAAACTGATCATTTTTCCTATCTGCTTCTTTCCATCTATTTTTTCTCATTAAATAATCTAATTCAGCTAATAAATGTTTCTTTAAATCTTCATGATAAACTGTACTTTTACTATCTAAATCATTAAGTTGACGATAAAGATTAGCGACAATATCAACATTACCATTATAGAGAATATTCAGGTCTAAAGTAAATAACTCAATATTAGATGTTAATTGAGATTTGAGAAGATTATATTTAGCTAATGCTGTACGGTAATTATTTAATGAGTTTCCTAATTTACCTTTTACATAATAAATATAAACTAATGTTGCTAAATAACTAGGTTCTTTATTACCAACATTATTTTCTTTTGGTAATTTTTCAAAACTTTTGTTCAAATCTTCTTTAGCTTTGTTATATTTTGGATCTATTGGAACTAATTCTAGATTTTTATCCTCTTCTGTTTGTAAAGATTCATATCCTAAAACTAAAGAACTATCTAATAAAGCTTCTTTTAGTTCTTGATTTTTGATTTTATCTTGTAAAACTAAACCTGCAATATTTAAAAATTGATTGGCTTCATTTACTTGATTTTTTTGTTGAAGTTGAGAAGCTACTGCTGATAGTTCTTTAATTTTAGAAACATTTTGTTCCATTTTATCAGTATTTTGTTTTGCTATAAATGCGGTTATTCCAAAAACTACAGCCAAACCTACACTAATAGATAAAACTAATCCTCCTGTTTTCTTAGCTTTCCCTAATTGTTTTTCTGCTCTTTTTCTAGCTTCCTCTTCAATTTTTCTCGCTCTTTCTGCGGCTTCTTTCTCCTTTCTTTCCCTATCTAACTCAGCTTCCTTTTCCCTTGCAATAATTTCTTCCTCAATTTCCTGCTGACGAGAAGCTGCTAAAAATTGTTTATCCTGATAACTTACATTCTTAGATTCTGCCCATGCTTCTGCTGTTTTTAAAGCATTTCCTCGTAATAACCAAGAATTTTCCTGACAGCCTGAATTATACCACGCCCTAAAAGCCTCAGAATAGGGACGTAAAGCGGCTAATTGATTATCAATCCATTGTTGATTAAAAACTTCTCGATAAATGGGATTATAAATCTGTAAATGATTATTTTTTTTCACCACTAAACCCGATAACTGTAACTTTCCTTCCTCTCCAGTATTCTGACTAACTACTTCTCCTGCTTGATAAATCTTTTGATAAATCTCTAATAATTCACCTGCCATTTGTTCATCATTTAAAATCCGTTTTCCAATAGTGCGTAAATGTTCTGGGTTATCCTGTGTTTGCCAATTTTCACTAATATTAGTTCTGATTAAATTTTCTAACCATGCTTCTTCATTTCCTTCATATAATTCAGAAGAATTTAAGACTAAATTACAAACCTTTTGAGTTAAAAAAGGTTGTCCTCCAGTCCAATGTAAAATTAATTCTAATAACTTTTCTGAGTGATTAGTTTTAACACTCAATCCCAGTGCTAATGGTTGAGATTCTGCAAAAGTAAAACCTGTTAATTCCACCCCATAACCAATATTAAAAGGAGTCCGTGTTTTATCTTGAATTAAATCGTTGGGAGTAGCTACTCCTAATAACACAAAACTCAGACGATTATATTCAGCATTATCAACTCGACGATTATAAAAAGAGCGAATCAATGCAAAAAAATCATCAACATTAAACTCTAAACTAATGGTACTATCAATTTCATCTATAAAAATAACGATATTTGAATCAACATATTTTAAAAGAATATCGCGCAGAAAATTACCAAAGAAATTCACCGCAGATAAAGATTCTTGATCATATTTATCCCACCAACTATCTATATCACATTTTTCATTTAATTCAAAGGTATTAATTAATTCAATAATAATTCCTGCATACCATTGTAAAGGGGTAATATTAGCTGAACCAATCTCAGTTAAATCAATAGCAGCACAAGCAAATCCATCTACTTCTTTAAGTCGTTTCATTGTTTGAACTCTTAAAGAAGATTTACCCATTTGACGGGAATTTAAAACATAACAAAATTCTCCTTTTTTTATAGCTTGATAAAGTTCATTATCGGCTTTTCTAGTCACATAAGTAGGAGCAGAAGCTGGGAGAGAACCACCTACTTGATATTCATAATTAATTGAGTCTAAATTTTCCATTTAATTTGTTGAATACCGATAAATTAGGGTAAATTTCTATATTATTGTAATTTTATTGTTGAAACATTCCGGTAACAATATCTTCTGGAGGTATTCCTGCTTGAATTAAAGCATTTGTTAATCCTTGCTCAAAATTATCATCTTCAATGACAATTTTATCATTTAATAATCGAGCATGGAATAAAATAGTATCAGTCCAAGTTTGTTTTTCCCAACCTGTCATAATAATCAAAAATTGTCCTGATTCTTGATCACAAACTGAACTAAGTTTAAGTTTTTGTAGTCGAGGTTGAATAGCAGATTCTTTTCTTAAAACTTGGGTTAAAATCTCAGTGTACTTTAGTGATTTATCCATTGTAAAATTACCTCATTTTCAGGATCAAAAACAATTAGATTAATTTTATTACGTTTAACAACCAATTGAAAAATAGGTTTTTGAAAGTGTTTTAAATAAATAGCTTGACTAATTCCTAAAAAAAGTTTTCTTTCTGGTTCTTGTTCTGCTAAAGCCCATTGATAGAGTTGAAGTTGTCCTATGGTTTTTTCTAGTTCACTAATCACAGAAGGAGAATCAAAATCTTTAATTTCAATGGCAATTTTTTGGTCTTCTTTGTCAGCACTAAAAATTTTTTCTGCGCCTAAATCGGCTTTGAGTAATGTTTTTTCTAGTGCTAAAATTAAGGGATCATCGGTAATTTTCCAACCATCCTTTTCTAAGGTATGACGTAATGATAAGTGTAAATTATCTCTCCTAGACATTTTTTTTCGTTAACGGTTGGTTATTTAGATTCCATATCTATGTTCATAAAATGACCGCACTACGATAGATAATATTTACATTATAGCGGTTCTTGGTTGAGTGAAATACAAGAACCCCACCCCCAACCCCCTCCCCGCAAGCGAGGAGGGGGCGTATGATGTATCTCCTTCAACTGCATACAGCTATATATACTATGATGAAACTTTTACAACTATTCTATCAAACATCATGTAATCATCGCTCCCAGCAATGGAATAAAAATTTATAGTCCGTTTTAACGGAGTTTAGTTATTAGTCCTGTTCGCGTAGCGTTTCCGTAGGTTACTTTAGTTTAGAGCAAGTTATGTTCATCACAAAATAACTTTGGTTATATCAATACCTTGTCCATTTTCTGCTTTGTTGGGTTTCATGCTGATTGCTTCGCGAACGTTTACGTTCCACAACCCAACCTACAAATCAAGGCTTTTTCCAATTTGGACAAGGTATTGTTATATTTATTTGGTTTTTATCATTTTAGATGACATTAATTAGTCTTGCAAGCGATCGCAAAAATAAAGCCGATATAAATTACATAAGGGAATTACCTTATTACCTTTTGACTCCGCTAATCCCATACTTTTTAATTTAAAAGCATAAGTTGGTTCTAATGTAACTGCATCATCACTATTAACTAATTTTAACATCGCTGATTTTAGTTGTTTATTTTCTTCTAAAATCAAAAGATGACGATACAAATGGTCTTCATATAAACCTTCTTCAGTGGGAGCTATTTCTAAAAATTGGTTTAAGGTTAATTGGTTAGTAGCAATATGATATAATGCTGTTCTTACTAGATAAGGATGACCGTCAATCATCCCCATTAATTGATTAATTTCTGTATCTGACCATTGTAATCCATGCCGTTTAACTAAATCTTGAACTTGAGTTAAACTAAATTTATTTAAGTCAATAGGTAAACCGACATTAAAAGGAGATTTATTCACATCCAAAGAAATATAAACCTCCTGAGAATGGGAAATAACTAATCTCAATTTTTGCCAAGTTTCATTATTTTTGCCTTTTTCATGCCATGAACGTAACATAGTGAAAAATTCATCAGCAATGTCACTATATTGAAAGATTCTATCCACTTCATCTAATCCTAGAATCACAGGCTGTTTCAATTCTTTTAAAAGATAGGATTGGAAATAATTTGTACAATTAGTTTGACTGCTATAACGTTTAGTATTCCAATATTGATCTATCTTTTCTTCAATCCCTAATTCTAAACTGACATTTGCACAAAAAGACTCTAAAAAACTATCGAGATTTTTAAATAATTCTCGACTCCATAAATTAATAAATCCTGTTTGATAATCTTGCTTTTCTCCTTGGGCTAAAATCCTACTCATTAATGAAGTTTTTCCCATTTGTCGAGGTGCTTTAATCCTAATTAATGCCCCAGGTTTGATAATAGCTTTATAACAGTTAGATTCCACAGGAGGACGTTCAACATAAAAAGGAGAATTTAGAGGAACTTGTCCATCTAAATTTTCAAAAGGAATATCAATACTTCTTGCTGGAATTGGTTCAGATTTTGATTCATTTAAATCCTGAACAATGGCTTTTTTAGTCGTTGCATCTTTTGTCCTCAAAACCGGAGTTAAATGCTCTGGAATATTTTCCATTTCAATCGCATTACATCCTAAATCAAAAGCACTTTGAATTGATTCTCCTGCAAATAAAGTATCGTAGAAACCAATAGCAAATTGTTTAGCTGCTTGATCACCAATTTTTTGATTCATCCCTACGACATAATTAACATAAGGATAAATACCTTCTGCTTGTACATCTGAATAACAAGCATTGAGAAAAACACAATCAATAAAAAAGATTTCTTGTAATGCTTTAAAAAATTTGGCTAAAGCAGCAACTTTAATTAAAAATGCTTCTCCATTATCTGCCATTAAAGCTAAACCATGTTCTCCTCCACCATGTCCTGAAAAATGAACAATATCTGGTTTATGTCCTAATAGAGTACGACGGAATTCTTGAAGACGTACAGCTTGTTCGACAATAATTTCAAATTGTTCACGTTTTTGGGAACGTTCCCAAGCTTGTTTAATGTCCCTTATTTCTTCACTTAAACGTAATGGTTTTGTGTTAATGGGGTTAGCTGTTAAAATCAGAATTTTTTTCATCAACGTCGTTTTTTGGAAATATGATCAGCAATACTGTGTATGTGCAGTATTTTATCCTTTATAGTGATCAAAACTGTAACGCTGATCAAATTTTAGGCTGCTGATAACTTTTTTGGTAGATATTAAAAATTCATACTTGATAATGATACTAACTTCTGAGTGGGGAAACCCCGCCCCTACATCTGCCTCATGCTATACATATAAGCCTGAAAATACTTAGATAAAAGATACTTATTACAAAAACTGTAAATATTGTTATGATTTCAGAAATTAGTAACTGATGTATCTCATCAGTGAAAACATTCTCTCAGGAGGAAATTCCTTTGTCTCGTCGTTATTTATTTACTTCCGAGTCAGTTACAGAAGGTCATCCAGATAAAATCTGCGATCAAATTTCGGATACGATTATTGATGCGTTATTGACAGAAGACCCTAGTAGCAGAGTAGCCGCAGAAGTGGTGGTTAATACTGGTTTAGTATTAATTACTGGAGAAATTAGTACCAAAGCTCATGTCAATTATGTGCATCTTGCCCGTAAAAAAATTGCGGAAATAGGCTACACTGACGCAGGTAATGGTTTTTCTGCGGATAGCGCCAGTGTTTTGATAGCTTTGGATGAACAATCACCTGATATTGCCCAAGGTGTCAATGTAGCCCAAGAAACGCGCACTCAGGATAGTGAAGAACTATTCGATAAAATTGGTGCTGGTGATCAAGGACTCATGTTCGGTTTTGCTTGTAACGAAACACCCGAACTGATGCCTTTACCGATCAGTTTAGCTCATCGTATTGCCCGGAGATTGGCAGGAGTTCGCAAAGCAGGTGTTCTTCCTTATCTGCGTCCTGATGGGAAAACTCAAGTTACTGTAGTTTATGAAGATGGAAAACCTGTAGGTATTGACACTATCTTAATTTCCACTCAACATACAGCTACCATTGGCAATATTACAGATGATGCTGGAATACAGGCCAAGATTAAAGCTGACCTGTGGACAGAGGTGGTAGAACCTGTATTTGGTGATATTACTGTGAAACCAACTCAGGAGACAAAATTTTTAGTCAACCCCACTGGCAAATTTGTCATTGGTGGACCCCAGGGAGATTCTGGTTTAACAGGACGAAAAATTATTGTTGATACCTACGGTGGTTATTCTCGCCACGGTGGTGGTGCTTTCTCTGGTAAAGATCCCACAAAAGTAGACCGTTCTGCGGCTTATGCTGCTCGTTATGCAGCCAAAAATATTGTTGCGGCCGGGTTAGCTCAAAAGTGTGAAGTGCAACTAAGTTATGCCATTGGTGTAGCGCGGCCAGTGAGTATCTTTGTTGATACTTTCGGTACTGGTACAGTAGATGATGAAATTCTGTTGAACCTAGTTAAGGACAACTTTGAACTACGTCCAGCGGGAATTATCCATGCTTTTAATTTACGGAACTTACCAAGTGAAAGAGGCGGACGTTTTTATCAGGACGTTGCAGCTTACGGTCATTTTGGAAGAACTGATTTAGATCTGCCTTGGGAACGCACTGATAAAGCAGACATATTAAAGCAATGCTTGAATAAATCTCATTCAAAAGCGATCGCTTAATCAGTTAGTTTATTCACAAAATTGCAATTGAGGCTATAGACAATTTGATCATCTATAGCCTCATTTTTTAATCATAGATAGCTCAAGTTTAGGGAGCATCCCAATCGGGAATCATTGCTCCATCTTCTCCACCAATCCCAATTCCAGTGTAATATATATCAGCATCGGTGATATCCATGTTATCCATTGATGCTTGATAAACGTTGGAATCATTAATTGTCGCACGAGTCAGGTTTGCACCGTTTAAATTGACTTGTTTTAAATTAACATTTGTAACAAAAGCTGATGTTAAATTAGCACCTGCTAAATTTGCTCCAGTTAAGTCAGCACCTTCTAAGTTAGCCTCTGTGAGGTTAGCACCTTGTAGATTTGCGCCTCGTAAGTCAGCACCTATGAGATGAGCGCCGCTGAGGTTGACTCCTGATAGATTACACTGGATACATTCTCTAGTTGACAAAAGTTTCTGTATATCTTGCTGGCTTCCAGCTTGGACTGAATTAGCTAGAAACAGGGGAGTTACCAATGCCATAGCGGCTAATAATTGAAGTTTCATAAAATTTCCCCCTTATAATGGAGTTATGTCCGTTCTTTACCTCACAACTTCATTATCTCACAAGTTGGCTGGAGAATGTTGATTAAAATCACAACTTTGATATTTTTTCTCAAAGTGGGAATAGGAATTTATTACTAATTACTAAATTATATGGAATCCCAATTACAGATAAAACAACTAATTACAACTCTGCAACAGGACTTACCTACACTGTTTGAGCAGGATATTTCCTATGAAATATACACAAATGATATCTACTTTTGTGATCCAGTCAATAAATTTAAAGGTAAATTTAACTATCGCTTAATATTTTGGACTTTACGATTTCATGCTCAATTATTTTTCACACAAATTTACTTTGATTTACATGAGGTATCACAGTCTAGTGATGACACAATTCTAGCTACATGGACAGTGAGAGGGGTTTTACGCGTTCCTTGGCAAGCAAAGTTACTGTTTAATGGTTATTCAACTTACAAATTGAATGCAGATTGTTTAATATATGAACATATTGACACCTGGGATAGAAAACCAGGAGAAATATTACAGCAGTTTTGGCAAAGGGGTTAGAGGATGTTTGAAAAGTATCAGAATTAATCAATATCCCCCCAACCCTCCTGACCAAGGAAAGCTAAATTCCTCAAATTCACCCTTAAAAAGGCGGATTTAGGGGATATGCGGGTGTCAGATCCCAGCAATTCTCATTTGGAAAAAAATAAGATAAAGTTCTCTTATTTAAATAGAGAACTTGTGTTGAACTATCGTTTTTTAACAGATAATTATCATCCGACGCTGGAGATAGATAGGTTTTTAAACATCTGTCCATGAAAAACTGATTTCAACTCATAAATCTGGACATATAGGACTCCTCTTTGATTTTGGTTAGCGCAGCCGGATATTTGCGCTTATCTATACCTAATTTACGTTAATAGGGTTGTTGTGGACAATACCAACTACAACGGACTTTACGCATATTTCAAAAAATCAAATAGCATTACTATAAATATTTGCATCTTTTCGCCCTTAACCTAACAAGCAACACTTTGCTCTATACTTGATTTAAACTTATACTCACAAAAAGAATTTAGATTTGCTTAAAAAGGCAGCGTTTATCCCGTTGACAACAAGTAGCAGACTTTTTTCCCCAAAATTCCCATTTTTACCCATTCAATACTAACCCCATCATTAACCACACCCTAGTATTACTGGTGGAGACAGTAGATGAGAAGTAGTCAAAATATTTAAGAGAAGTCCGGATTGGACAGTGGTAATTAGGGATGAGGTAATGGGAAGCGGGGATTGAGAACCAGGAAGAGAAATTTTTTCCCCTGAATTCAAGTATCATCACCCCAGTCTAGGTCTTATGCGGTGCTTAAAGCTCATGATAAAAGCCCAACTCAGGAATTTGCGTGTTATTGACCCAAAGTTTGCAAAAACTTCACAATTAAAAGCACAATATATGAGCTATACTGTTTTCGGGCAATGAATGTAAACTTTCTTGTTAGTAAAAAACCCAAGCCCTTCAATCAAATCAGGCATACACGTTAGCATCTTCACTCGTTTGGGTGTCATCGGCAAAAACCCCAAGTCTTCCATAGACCTGGATTTGATTATATTAATGTCGAGGTTTCACTGAGCATGAAAGTTAATCTAGTGCAGCGCAGCAAAAATAAACATCATTAAAAATTTCTAAAAAGCTGGTTTAATCTGCTTTTTAAGTTTTTAATTATGCTTTGCCGAATTGGGCTAACCATCCCCAACAAATTATCTATACTAACTCTGGCCACTCAACTACAAGCCAGAACAGTAACACTACACCAGGGCATTAATTTCTATTCCGCTACTGCAATTACAGCAGTTTTCGAGCAAATAAACCACAAAAATGAATCCCATGCGAAGTTCTGCATTGGTTTTATGACTTTGACTTGTGGCAAGTTTGATCACAATTTGCTGTAACACCTACTCTTAATACTGCGCGGTTAGGAGGGGAAAGAAGAAAAGGAAAAGGATGAAGAAAACCCTTTACCCTTAAAGCTTTTCCCCAACGAATTGATAACTTTCAGGTTCTTAACCGACAAAGTATTGCACTCACTCTAGGTACTCAACTACAGCCTAGAGCCATTTCGTAACGCAGATTTACCCTAACTAAGGGTGTTCATATTGCCATCAACAGTGACTCTGGCTACTCAACTACAGCCTAGAGCTATTTCTGAACGCAGATTTATAGCAAATATTTCTGTAAATAGGGTGAAATTGCCTGTTCAAAAGGCTTTCCAGTACCGGAAGTTTATCAAAAATTGAAAAAACCAACAATATTACACCACTATGAGCGAAGCAATTTTTAATCTCTCCACACTTGACGGTAACAACGGCTTTATTATTAAAGGTGAAGAAGAAAACGACACATTAGGCTACTCAGTTAGCAATGCTGGAGATATGAATGGTGATGGTATTGACGACATCGTAATTGGTGCGCCGTTAGCCAATCCCAATAATCAAGGTGATGCAGGTAAGACTTATGTAGTTTTTGGTAGTAAAGAAGGCTTTAGTCAAACCATTGATCTTTCGACTCTTGATGGTACTAAAGGTTTTGTGATCAACGGGGCTGCAAGTGCTGATGAATCAGGCCGTTCCGTTAGCAACATTGGGGATATGAACGGTGATGGTGTTGATGACCTAGCAATTGGCGCACCTGGTCCTATTGCCAATAGTCTCGGCAATGCTTATGTCATCTTTGGTAGTAAAGAATCCAACTATTTTAGTAATCCCATTGAACTTTCCAACCTTGGCAACAAGGGCGTTACTATTCCAGGCAGTACATTTGAATTAAGTAGTAATGCAGGTTGGGCTGTTAGTAGTGCCGGTGATCTTAATGGTGATGGCATCAAAGACCTATTAATTGGTGCAACTAATCCTGGCAATAATGGACCAGGTATTTACGGCGAAAGCTATGTCATCTTTGGGAAAACGAATCTTCCTTCAGTCATAGACCTCGACTCTCCAGACTTTGGGTTTGATGACGGCTTGATCATCTACAGCAATGATAAAAATAACTTAGGCAACTTAGGCTATTCCGTGAGTGATGCGGGGGATATGAACGGTGATGGTGTTGATGACATCATTATTGGTGCGCCTTATGCAGACCCTAATGGTAACAATTCTGGCAGCAGTTTTGTGATCTATGGACGTAAACAAGACAACCCCTTTACTTATGATATCAACGTCTCCAACCTTAATCCTAACGATGGTTTTACCATCAATGGACAAGATGTTGATCAATCTGGCTTCTTTGTTAGTAAAGCTGGAGATATCAATGGTGACGGAATTGGTGATCTAATCATTGGTGCAAGAGATGGAGGTATAGAGTTTACTGGTAAAAGCTATGTAGTCTTTGGTAAAGAGGGCGGTTTTGATAATACTGTTGAACTGTCACAACTCAATGGCAACAATGGCTTTGCCATCAACGGTATTGCTCCTTTTAACAATTTCGGTTGGTCTGTCAGTGATTTAAAGGATGTTAACGATGACGGTATTGATGACATCATTATTGGCGCTCCCTTTGCTAATTCCAAGGGTCAAGCCTATGTAGTCTATGGTAGTAAAACTCCCTTTAGTCCTACCTTTGATATATCAAGTCTCAACGGAGAGAATGGCTTTGTTATTGATGGTCTTTCCATAGATAAAGAGTTAGGTTTCTCCGTTAGCGGTGCTGGGGATGTTAATGGTGATGGTGTTAAAGACATCATTATTAGCTCTCCTTTTGCTGATGCTAATGGTATCAAATCTGGAGCAGCTTATGTGATATTCGGCAAATTTGTCAATCAAGCACCCACAGATTTAGCACTCAGCAATACAAGTATTAATGAAAATGTTCCAGTTAATACAGTTGTTGGTTCACTCAGCACCATTGACCCCAACCAAAACGATACTTTTACATATAGCCTAGTTGCTGGTGATGGCGATGCTGATAATAGTGCTTTCAGCATTAATGGTCATAGCTTGGTAGTTAACTTTTCTCCAGATTTTGAAACTAAGTCCAATTACACTGTCCGAGTCCGCACTACAGATAAAGGTGGACTAATTTATGAGAAACAGTTGACGATTACCATCAATGATATTGACGAAACACTACCAAATTCAGCACCCACAGATTTAGGAATTAGCAATACAAGTATTGATGAAAATGTTGCCGCTTTCTCTGTTGTTGGTGTATTGACTACTACTGATCCAGATGCAGGAGATACTTTTACTTATCACCTAGTTGCGGGTGAGGGAGACACTGATAATACTGCTTTCTCTATTGAGGGAGATCAACTCAAAATTAACTTTTCTCCAGACTTTGAAACTAAGTCTAATTACAGTATCCGAGTCAAGACACAAGATGCGGCTGGACTAATTCATGAGAAACAGTTGACTATCACCATCAATGATATCAACGAAACAGGTACAAATACAGCGCCCACAGATTTAGGAATTAGCAATACCAGTATTGATGAAAATGTTGCCGCTAACTCTGTTGTTGGTGTATTGACTACTACTGATCCAGATGCAGGAGATACTTTCACTTATCACTTAATTGAGGGTGATGGTGATGATGATAATGGTGCTTTCACTATTGATGGAGATCAACTCAAAATTAACTTTTCTCCAGATTTTGAAACTAAGTCCAATTACAGTATCCGAGTTAAAACACAAGATGCAGCTGGACTAATTTATGAAAAAGCGTTAACCATCAATATTAACGATATCAACGAAAATGGTAACGGTGGAACAGCTTCTAACAAATTTCTGACAAAGATTAGTGATGATGTTTTTAATATCAAAGCTAATAATGGCAACGCTACTCTAGACGTTAAATTAACAGGACGCAGTTCTAGTTTTATTAATGAAATAGGGGTATTTACCGTTGATGATGCGGCTGGTACAATTGACGGTATTGCTCCAGGTGCTGCGGGTTATGCAGAAAAAGCTTTATTAAGAAGTCAGGTAATTTTCTCTGCGCTTACTAATCCTCCTGCTGGCTTTGATCCCACTAACCTCAGCCGATTATTAGGATTTAATTCTAATGATAATTTGAGATTCTATTTGGTTAAAGGTGGTTCAACCGAGTCTGTACTCAATAACACCACTGCCAAAGAAAATGTCCTGTTTCCTGCCCCTTCTACCCTCAAGATTACAGATTTGGGATCTGATAGTTTCTCCCTAGCTTGGGAAGATGGTTCTGGTAATCCTAATGGTTTTGAGGATTTGCTAGTCACGATTAAGGCAAGTGATAAAGCTATATCTCTGGGTACAAATCTACAAAATAAACCACAGGGAGAATCGCTGGATTTGCGGAATATTACTGGTACAGTAAACGCTGAGTTTGTTGTTAACCGAGAAGCAAGTTTTAACAATTTTATTGGCTTCTATCGCATCACAGATGAGAATGGTGGGATTGATATTAATGGTGATGGTACGGCCGATATTCTCCCTGGACAAGATGGTTATATTCAAGCGGCTCTGAATGGGCGTGTTCCTGATATTAATTTAACTGTAAACAACAGTGGAACAGCAGTTTTTAATGCGACACTTCACGGTGGTTCTCTCTTTGTACCATTTCTGATTGCTAATGGTACACCCGATGCCCTACTTGATAGCGATCCTAATAATAACCCAAATATTTACTTTACCTTCTTGGGTGCTAATTCAGATGGCGCTGATCATGTGCGGATTTTAGGTGATAATACTTTTGGTTTTGAGGATCTATTTGGTGGTGGTGACAAAGACTTCAATGATATGGTTGTTAAAGTGAATTTGACTCCTGTAGCTTAGAAGATCATGTTCTAGAATCCTGATAGAGACGTTCTATGGAACGTCTCTGATAATGCGATCGCTCATAAACCCTAATTTCCTTAATTCCCAAACTATATGCAGGGGAATTTGAATTGTTAATCTAGTCTTCCTGGGAATCTTGGACTAAAGGTGCAAGGAAGACTAGGACAATCAGGAGGACAAGAAAGACAAAGGGGACAATCAGATAAATTAGAATATTAGTTTGTGTCGGCTGCGACTGTTTTAGCTGTTTCATCATTTTTATTCCCGTTCCTAATCCTTTACAAGATTCTGGGATTTTGTGAACAAACGGGAAGAAGTGGTGAAAATTTTGGCCGCAGTAAATAGTGTTTTCTAATACAAAATCTTGAACATTGGCAAGAAAACTCCAGGACTAAATCTTCATCTCTCGGAAGTTAGATTTTTTATTGATCAAGATGATATATGATGATTTTTGGGCGATTTATAATCGCCAGAGCTAATAATTAATTAGACTTTTTCATTCTTCAAGATTTAAATTCATCATCATCTCGTAAGTTGCCACATTAAATCCATGATCTTCAAATAACTTTTTAGCAAACTGATTTTGGGCTGCAACTTGGAGGATCAATATTTTTGAACCTAATTGTTTTGCTGCATCTACTGTAGCATTTAATAGTAATTTTCCTGCTCCCAGTCCCCGCGCTGATTCATCAATGTATATATCATGAAGCCATACTGCTGCTGGGGCAATATCAACTAAACTGCTTTCTTCTAACCGGATAAAGGAGTAACCAACAATTTCATTTTCTACTTCTACAACCAATACAACTGCTTGAGGATTTACAATTTGTTGAGCAAAAAAATCAAAAAGCTGTTGTTGATGATTTTCAAATTCAACAAATCTTAAAGGATTGAAATTTTGATGTTGATGAACGAGTTTGAGTGCGTACTTGTTCACTCCTGGATGATCATTTATAGTGGCTTTTCTAATTGTAATATTTGGTTTTTGCATTTTGTATATAGGGTTTCCTAGTCTGTTGAGAGGATGTTTGAAAAGTCTTTAGTTAAGTAAACTGTTTGATAGCGTAGCGTGGCGCAAGCCATATCAGGATGTCCACCGATTAAAGGATTAACAGGATGAAAACAGAAATTTATCAATTACCCATTACCAGTCTCAACTAGATAACTAGCAACTTGAGTTAAAATATAAAGATGATTTTTGTTGTTTTTTCGGAGGAAAAAAGGTTGCACTTGCAGTTAACACTAATGGATTATTAAGTTATTTTTGTAATCTACCCCAGCAATACGGATATTTTTTGACATCAGTAGGCAGAAAATTGTTGTCAAATACTTGGCAAATAAAAAATCATCTGCTATATTATTCTCATACCCAAAAACCTAATCCCCTAATCCCCTGTCCCTACGGGGATGTAGAGACGTTCCTCGGAGCGTCTCTACTCTTTTGTATTGAAGTTGAAAGGGAGAAGGAAAAATTCTTCCCTATCTCTCCAGTTAGTTCCTAATCAGCATTGAGAATTTTGGGAACTCGGAAAAAATCACCTTCCTGCTGAGGCGCACTGTTGAGGATTGCTTCCCTTTCAGGATAGGGTTGGAGAATATCTTCTCTAGTAACATTGCTAACATCAATAGCTCTGGTTGTTGGCGCGACATTGGTAACATCCAGTTGATTTAGTTGTTCTATATAATCCAGAATACTACCTAGTTGAGTAGTAAATTTTGTTTCTTCCTCTGCTGTCAATTCTAAACGAGCGAGATTAGCAACTTTACGAACTTGTTCACTATCAATCATAATTTATTTGTGGTCAGTGGTTAATAGTCAATAGTCAGTAGTCAGGGGAAATAAAACAACTGACAACCGACTAATTGTTTAAAAGAATATGTCAATTTGCGATCGCCCAGTAGTTTTGAGCCAGTTTTGGGCTTCAATATAATTATTAGGGGCCATGCGAATTGCTCTAATCCAATAATCCGCTGCTTGATCAAATAATGCTTCACCACCGTCATTATCCCCAGTTTCCTTAGCTCTCTCACCTTGAAAATGATAAATTACAGCGATGTTATTCAAAGCTTGGGGTAAGCGGGGATTTAACTCAATAGCCTGATGATAATACTCTAAAGCCTTATTATGATCACCGTTACTAGCATAAATTAACCCCATATTATATAGAATATAACTCCGATCATTAGAGTCTTCTTCCATTTCTAAGGCTTCTACATAGTAATCCAGTGCTTCGGCATATTCACCTTCTGCCTGTGCGGACATCCCATCTCGGTAATAGACAAATGCTTCTTTGGCTTTTTTGTTGGTTGGCAATATCTTGAGGATGATATCTGCCATCACGGTAAAGGATTTGTCAACAAAGTTATCGTTTTTCTGTGTTCTTGGCATATTCGCCTCTATAATTACTCAAATGAAGCAGACACTATTCAGCCGCAAGTTATTTGAGAGTGGTATTTTCCAACTAGCATACCGCTAATTTAACCGATCTGTGGGAGTTTGAGTTAAGCAAAAGGCAAGATGCAAAAAACAAATTCTTTTTAATTTTTAATTATTCTGTTTCTATTTCCGAAACAAAGATAAAGACTACTGTATAAACAAGTTAAGTTAACTATTGCACACAAGCCACACCCCAGCCGCGATGGTAAAAGAAATAGCAATTCGCACCACTGGACTAACTAAGCAATTTGAAAGGCACGTTGCTGTCAATGATGTTGACTTAGAAATCCATAGGGGTGAAGTTTACGGATTAATTGGTCCTAATGGGGCGGGTAAAACCACCCTAATTCGGATGTTAGCCACTGCTGAAGAACCGACTACTGGTGAGATTTATATTAACGGCGATCGCCTTTTACGAGATCAAAGCAACCTCAAACTTAAACGTCGTCTTGGTTATTTACCTGATGACTACCCACTATATGAAGATTTGACAGTTTGGGATTATTTAGATTATTTTGCGCGGTTGTATCGCTTGCAAGGAAAGCACCGTACCCAACGTCTCCACGAAGTTCTAGAACTCATTCAACTGGGTAATAAACGCCATAGCATGATTTCTACCCTCTCACGGGGCATGAAGCAGCGCTTAAGTTTAGCCCGCACCATTATTCATGAACCAATTTTACTCCTTTTAGATGAACCTGTTTCTGGACTTGATCCCATTGCGCGGATGCAATTTCGGGAAATTATTAAAGCTTTACAAGAAGCCGGAATGACAATTTTAATTTCCTCCCACGTTCTCAGTGACTTAGCGGAATTGTGTACGTCAGTGGGAATTATGGAACTAGGTTTTTTAGTGGAAAGTTCTTCACTCAAACATCTTTATCAGCGTCTTTCCCGACAGCAGATTTTAGTCTCCACTTTGGGCAATATAGATATATTAGTGAGTGAACTAAAAAATCATCCTTTAGTAGAAGAGTGGGAGGTAATACCTAGTCAAAATAGTGTGCGAGTCAATTTTTCCGGTAAACCAGAAGATTCTGCTGATTTATTGCGATCGCTTGTCAGTACAGGAATTCCTTTAACAGAGTTTCATTGTACCCAAGAAGACCTAGAAACTATTTTCCTGAAATTAGGTCACAAACAAGCATCATAGATAATTTTGGATTTTAGATTTTGGATTTATTTTCTGCACAAAGTTAAAAATTGTTCAAAAATAAAACTTCTCAATTTTTGGAGGTATTGACTATGTTACTCAATTTCATAGACAGAGTGGGAGAATTAAATCCCCAACTATTCCGAGAACTTAAAGGCAGATTCAAGCCTTTTAATATCCTGATAGCTATGGGTTCTTCTTTAATATTACAACTCATAGTTTTCCTCTTTCAACTACGAGAATTTCCCGATGAAAACTACTATATCAAAGCAACCTACTGTACTTTGGGAGCGGGCTATGAAAAGCAAGAGCAAGCACTTTATCAACAACAAAATGTACTTACTCAAAGAATAGAAAGTTATCGCCAAATTCCCCTCACAGATAATACCATTATCCCCCAGTTACAAGCTCAACTTCAACAAGTTCAAAATGAGCTATCCAGCCTCCAGCATTATTTATCTAAAAATATTTGTCCATTAGATAAAATAGATTGGCAATTGTGGTGGCGAGATCATTGGGAATACACATTTTTAGCATTTAGTGTAATTTTCATTTTTACACTATTAGTTGGGGGAACTTATTTACTAATTAGTGATTTAGCCAAAGAAGAACAACGGGGAACATTGAACTTTATTCGGCTTAGTCCCCAAACAGAAACAAGCCTCTTGACTGGAAAAATCATTGGAGTCCCTAGTTTAATTTATCTCTTTGTTCTCACCGCAATTCCTCTACATTTCTGGGCAGGACATTCTGCTCAAATTGCCTCAAGTCACATTTTCAGTTATTACGCTGTTCTAGTTGCTAGTTGCATTTTCTTCTACAGTGCAGCCCTAATTTTTGGTTTAATTAGTCGCTGGTTTAGCAGCTTTCAACCTTGGTTAGGTAGTGGTGCTGTACTTGTGTTCTTGTTTATGACAATGACAATGGTATCGTCTTATGGAGAATTCAATAATCCCCTAACTTGGATTAGATTCTTTAGTCCTTGGGATATTACCAATTATCTATTTCCTAATCTGTTTCGTTCATATAGAGACTCATCAATAGAGCAGCTACAATTCTTCTATTTACCAATAGGACAAAATTTAATTACCTTGGTTGGCTTTCAATTAGTTAATTACGGAATTTGCTCCTACGGCATTTGGCAAGCAATGAAACGCTGCTTTCGGAATGCAGATAGTACAATATTGAGTAAAGGACAAAGTTATTTATTTATAGCTTTTACTCAGGTCATGTTTTTAGGATTAACTATACCCGCAGTAGATGATAGATACGATGTAGGGATGATATTCCTGATTGCTTTATTCAATTTTACCTTAGTTCTAGCATTAACTATTGTACTTTCACCCCATCGTCAAACTATCCAAGATTGGGCAAGATATAGACACCAAAATCATCGAGATAAATCTTTATTACAAGATTTAGTTTTTGGTGAAAAAAGCCCGGCAATTGTTGCCATAGTAATTAATCTTTTAATTGCTACTACACCAATAATGATCTGGATTTTGTTCTCTCCTAACAATTTCTATGATGATAATATTGACAAAAATAAAGTCCTCTTAGCGATGGTTTTATCCTTCAGTTTAATGCTGATATATGCCACAATCGCTCAACTAATGCTACTCATGAAAAACCCCAAACGTTATATATGGGCAGTTGGGACTATAGGGGTAGCTATGTTTCTGCCATCAATTATTCTTTTAGTTGCGGATATTAATCCATCAGAAAATCCAGCTTTGTGGTTATTTTCTACCTTCCCTTGGGCTGCGATAGAACACGCAGGAACAACAACAATCTTCATGGCACTTTTAGCTGATTTTACAGTTGTAGCCTTGTTAAACTGGCAATTAAATCGAAAAATCAAAGTCTTAGGAGAATCTGCAACCAAAGCATTATTAGCAGGAAGATAACTGAATAATTTTCTAATTTATAACCGCCGATATCCGCGAACACATTGCGTTTATCTGCGGTTAATTTTTTCTATTACACCAACATAAAGATTTATTGGTATTACTGAAGTATAAAATTTCCCAACTCAATATCTCTTAATCTTTGCGCCTCTGCGTGAGGCTTATTCATATTTTTACTCAGCGAATCCGATTGATTTAACACTTGATGATATAATCGTACATTATTGCACAAGCCAATAACCAAATATTCAACTTCTCTAAGAAGTCGAGGATCTAAAACTTTCGTATCATTGAAATAATTTCCATAAATTCATGATTAAGGTGCTAAAACTACCCCAAAAATTAATGCTTCTTGGTTCAGGAGAACTAGGAAAAGAATTTGTAATTGCTGCTCAACGGTTAGGTAATTATGTCATTGCTGTTGATAGATATGCAAATGCTCCCGCTATGCAAGTTGCAGATTGTGCAGAAGTTATTTCTATGCTGAGTGCTGATGACTTAGAAGCAGTAGTAAATAAACATCAGCCTGATTTTATCATTCCCGAAATTGAAGCCATTAGAACCGAAAAGTTAGAAGAATTTGAACAAAGAGGAATTACAGTTATTCCTACAGCCGCGGCTACTAACTACACCATGAACCGCGACAGAATTAGAGAATTAGCACATCAAAAATTAGGAATTAGAACTGCTAAATATGGTTATGCAGTTACCTTAGCAGAATTAATTACTATTTCCGAGGAAATTGGTTTTCCCAATGTTGTTAAACCAGTTATGTCTTCTTCTGGGAAAGGACAATCTGTAGTTAATGATAGAACTGAAGTAGAAAAAGCTTGGAATTATGCAATTTCTAATTCTCGTGGTGATAGTCAAAAAGTAATTGTCGAAGAATTCATTAATTTTGAAATTGAAATTACTTTACTAACAATTAAACAATGGAACGCCCCCACAATTTTCTGTTCTCCCATTGGCCACCGTCAAGAAAGAGGTGATTATCAAGAATCTTGGCAACCAGCAGCTATTTCTGAAGATAAGATAGTAGCATCTCAAGAAATTGCTAAAAAAGTTACTGATGCTTTAGGTGGTGCGGGAATTTTTGGCGTAGAATTTTTCATTACTAAAGATGAAGTTATTTTTTCAGAACTATCTCCCAGACCTCATGATACAGGAATGGTAACATTAATTTCCCAGAATTTGAATGAATTTGAATTACATCTGCGGGCGATTTTAGGTTTACCAATTCCCCACATTGAACAGTTAGGATTTTCCGCAAGTGCAGTAATTTTAGCTTCAGAAAAATCTGATTCTATTAGTTTTACTGGTGTAGCTGAAGCTTTAGCCGCAAAAGATGTTGATATTAAGTTATTTGGTAAACCTACTGCTCATCCTTATCGTCGCATGGGTGTAGCTTTAGCCAAAGGTGGAGATATTCAAGAAGCTAGAGAAAAGGCTACAAAAGCAGCTAGTCAAGTGAAATTAGTAACTGGAGAGAATTAAAAATAAAGGTAAAATTATGAAAGAAGTAACTGCCAATTATGATGAATCTTGGAAAGAAGCATTAACGGAGTATTTTGAAAGCTTTTTGACATTCTTTTTTCCTGAAGTCCATCAATTAATTGATTGGACACAAACTCCTCAGTCCCTTGATAAAGAACTACAGGAGATTACGGCTTCATCAGAAACAGAAAAACGGATTGCTGACCAACTTTATAAAGTTTGGTTACTTGACAAACGAGAAGTTTGGATATTAATTCATGTGGAAATTCAAAGTCAATATGAAGTAGATTTTGGGCAACGAATGTACATTTATAATTATCGTTCCTTTGATCTGTATCACAAACCTGTAGTTAGTCTAGCAGTTTTAGGTGATGAAAGGAACAATTGGCGACCCAGTGCTTATGGTTATTCCCTGGGAGGGTGTGAAGTTAGTCTTAAATTTCCCATTGCTAAACTGCTTGACTATGAATCACGTTGGCAGGAATTAGAATCTAGTGACAATCCCTTTGCTATCATAGTAATGGCACATTTGAAAACTAAAGCAACCACTGGGAATTTATCAGAACGGGAGCAATGGAAATGGACATTAATTCGCGGACTATATGATAGAGGCTTAACTAAAGAACAAATTGTTACCCTCTTTAAAATCATTGATAAAATGATGACATTACCTGAGCAATTGCAGCAAAAGTTAGTGAATAAAATTAATAGTTTTGAGGAGGAAAGAAAAATGCCTTTTATCAGTCCTACAGAAGAATTGGCAATAGAACGCGGTAAGAAGATTGGGAAAGAAATTGGTAAAGAGATTGGTAAGGAAATTGGTGCTTTACAAAAGGCGCGTGATAGTGTCAAAACTGTTTTGCAAACTCGACTGGGTGAGGTTTCTTTAGATATTACTGCATCTTTAGCTCAGATTTCTAATCTATCTATTTTGGATGAAATGTTGAAATTGGCTGTAACAGTTAATTCTTTAGATGATTTTAAACAGGCTTTAGAATCGGCAACATATAAATAATTCACAGTTCTGTCGGCTAGAAATCGCGGCCATACAAACAAACTTCTAATAAAAATCAATACCTTGTTCAAACTGGAAAAAGCCTTGATTTGTAGGTTGGGTTGAAGCATGAAACCCAACAAATGCGTTGAGTTGCGCTGTCGCTTAACCCAACCTACAGAAAATGGACAAGGTGTTGAAAAATCAATAGTTTTACCTGTATAGACGCGGTTTCTAACTACCTTTTTAACTAATTATTAGCTACGCAATAGATTCAGACAATCGCTGCTCTATCCAAGAATTTAGGCTTTTACCTTCTTGTCTAGCTCGTATGGCAATTACTTGGTGTAATTGTGGGTTAATTCTCACCACAAATTTTCCTGAGAATGGTTTATATGGTTCTTCACCACGTTGTTTACAAAATTCTAAATAATCATCTACTGAATCTTCAAAGGCTTGTTTTAATTGCTCTACACTACTACCTTGAAATGTAATCACATCTCTAATATTAATAATTTCGCCGTGAAAAATTTTAGCTTCATCATCAAATTCTACTACTGACTGATAACCTTTATATTTCATCACTATTAAACCCCGCTTCTAATAGAAAAATTTATTCAAAAGGAAGCTCCCAATCTTCATATTTTATCAACTTCAGATATAATATATTAAGAAATATTTCACACAAAGGTAAGAAGATGCAAAGGGTGGTTTTGTCAAGGGGTTTACAGGTTAATTGGGTGAGTTTTTTTGCTGATTTCCTGTTAGCTGGGATGGTGTTTGGTCCCCCTATTGCTCCTTTTTTAGCTGCGTCTGGTGTGTTTGTGCTTCCGGGTATTGCGGACATTATTTACTTTATGGGTAATCATGTCTGTCCACAGCCTACTATGGGTTTAGAGTTAGCACCACCTTTTATTATGGCGGTGTGTATGCGCTGCTATGGAACAGTAACGGGTTTGTTGGTTACTCGGATTTTATATGGTTTAACTGATGGAAAAGGTATTTTTTGGTTAAATCAATATGGTTGGACTGGTGCGGCTTTTGCTAGTGTATTGATGATGGCTTATCCGTTGGAATTAGCAGCGCAAGTTTTCGGTTTATGGGATTTTAATAATTATATTGTTACTCCTTTTGGGTTGATTACTGGTTTGGCTTGGGGTTTATTTACTATGCCGATTTTGCATTTCCGCAAGTTATAAAGTCGGTTGGGTTAAAAAACCCAACACCAAAAATCAATTTACCCAAACTGTTAATTAAGTAAACGTAGACAAAATTGGACTTCTCCTTTTTGTTTTCCG
Source organism: Anabaena sp. UHCC 0204 (assembly GCF_009711975.1). Taxonomy (GTDB): domain Bacteria; phylum Cyanobacteriota; class Cyanobacteriia; order Cyanobacteriales; family Nostocaceae; genus Dolichospermum. The sequence goes on along the minus strand of NZ_VIKW01000002.1, from coordinate 195,575 downwards.
TTCTGCAAAATATCCTCGCCTAACAGTTATTGATATTAGCCCAAAATCAACCCAGTTTGGGGAGGAATAGTTAAACCAAGATTGTTACTATTCCAAGCAATTTCTCCATTACCAAATAGAATTTGATCAGGTTGATTTTGTAAAAGTCTACAATCTACATTTACTGACATTGGTTCATTTCCTGCATTCACAGCAATAATTAATTCTTCATTTTCCAAAGTTCTTGCAAATACATAAACTGTGGCTTTAGCATAAAGAACTTGATAATTACCAATTCGCAAAGCTGGGTAATTGTGACGCAGAGAAATTAATTGTTTATGAGTATTGAGAATTGCTTGATTCCAGTCAGATTCTGTGGGAAAAACTCGCCGACAATCTGGATCTATTTCACCAGCTAAACCAACTTCATCACCATAATAAATGCTTGGTGGTCCGGGAAAAGTCAATAGTAATAATACACATAGTTCTACACTAGATTGATCACTATCAGCAATAGTAATGATTCTAGATGTATCGTGACTACCGAGTAAATTTAATTGAGTAAGTTGAATTTCCCAAGGATAAAGTGCTAAAAGGGCTTCAATTTTAGCAGCATATCCAGCCGCATCTATAGCTGGATAGGGATAATAATCTCGACATTGTACGTGCTTTAAGACGACGCGATCGCCTACTGCAAAGGCAATTGTGGCCTCATTAAATAAATAATTCATCACCCCATCAAATTGTGTGCCATCGAGCCATTGACGGGCATCTGACCACACCTCACCCACAATATAAGCATCTGAATTAATGGCTTTAACTCTTTGGCGAAATTCCTGCCAAAAACCAGGAGTTTTAATATCAAAAGGCACATCTAAACGCCAACCATCAATCCCAAATTTAATCCAATATTCAGCAATTTCCATCAGATATTCTTGGACATCTGGATTATCATGATTAAAAATTGGTAAAGATCGGACACCAGCCCATGCACCATAATTAGGTGGTAATTTATCGTCATAAGGTGACAGTGGCCAACCTTCAATTTTAAACCAATCTACCCAAGGGGAATTAGATCCATTTTCTAAAACATCATGAAAGAAGAAAAAGCCCCGACTAGAATGATTAAATACTCCATCTAGAACTATTTTCATATTTCTGGCGTGGGCTGCATCTAATAATTCTCGAAAAGCCTGATTACCTCCCAAAATTGGATCTACTTGATAATAATCATGGGTATGATAACGATGATTACTAGCAGATTGGAAGATTGGTGTAAAGTAAATAGCCGTAACTCCTAAACTTTGGATATAGTCTAATTTTTCTAAAACACCCCATAAATCACCACCTTTATAACCTTGTTGTGTGGGTGGACTATCCCACGCTTCCAAATTGGTATTATTTAAAAAACTCTGACGGGAGTGTTGACTTCTGGCAAATCTGTCGGGAAATATTTGATAAAAAACTGCGTGTTTAACCCAATCTGGTGTTTGAATTTGCATAACTTTAATTTTGATTAAATTTGAGAAGGTTAGCTTATGCCCAAATAGGACGAATTAAGGAATTTTAGAGACGTTTTTGATAATGTCTTTAATTTTCTCACTAGATGTCTATTTAGAGACGCATTTTTATTTGGTCGAGAACATAATACAAATGTTCTACAAATACTGCTGATTTACTAGTGCTATTAAGCACAAATCTTTCGATAATAAAATTCTTCCTCAAGATTCTTTGATCCCCCCTTATCAGCTGCTACATACAGTCCTAAACTGTAGATGAGAGTTGAAAGGCAGTCGGGAGAAATTCTGTGAAAAAAGTTTTAGCAATTATTCTGGGTGGGGGTGCGGGTACTCGGCTTTATCCGTTAACCAAACTCCGCGCCAAACCAGCAGTACCAGTGGCTGGGAAGTATCGCTTGATAGATATCCCTGTTAGCAACTGCATCAATTCAGAAATATTCAAAATCTACGTCCTTACTCAATTTAACTCAGCCTCTCTGAATCGTCACATCGCTCGTGCTTACAACTTCAGTGGGTTTAGTGATGGGTTTGTGGAAGTGTTAGCAGCACAACAAACTCCAGAAAACCCCAACTGGTTTCAAGGTACGGCTGATGCTGTGCGTCAGTATATCTGGATGTTACAAGATTGGGATGTAGACGAATTTTTGATTCTCTCAGGTGATCACCTGTACCGCATGGATTACCGTCAGTTTATCCAGCGTCACAGAGACACAAATGCTGATATTACACTTTCTGTAATTCCCATTGACGATCGCCGGGCTTCGGATTTCGGTTTGATGAAAATCAATGAATCGGGTAGGGTGATTGATTTTAGCGAAAAACCCAAAGGTGATGATCTAGCAAAAATGCGTGTTGATACTACCATTTTGGGATTGACAAAAGAACAAGCCGAATTACAGCCATATATCGCCTCTATGGGGATTTATGTCTTTAAAAAAGATGTTTTGATTAAGTTGTTGAAAGAATCTTTAGAACGGACTGATTTTGGCAAAGAAATTATTCCTGATGCAGCCAAGGATCACAACGTTCAAGCCTTCTTGTTTGATGACTACTGGGAAGACATTGGGACAATTGAATCTTTTTATGAAGCCAATTTAGCCCTGACTAAGCAACCCCTCCCTCCCTTTAGCTTCTACGATGAAGCAGCACCAATTTATACTCGCGCTCGTTATTTACCACCCTCGAAACTGCTGAATTGCCAAATCACAGAATCCATGATTGGCGACGGTTGTATTTTAAAAGATTGCCGCATTCAACATTCAGTTTTGGGAGTGCGATCGCGGATAGAATCTGGATGTGTGATTGAAGAATCTCTGCTGATGGGTGCTGACTATTATCAACCATCTGTTGAACGGCAATGTAGTTTAGAAGAGAATGATATCCCCGTCGGTATTGGTACAGACACCATTATTCGTCGTGCGATCGTTGATAAAAATGCCCGCATCGGTCACGATGTAAAAATTATCAATAAAGACAACATCCAAGAAGCAGAAAGAGAAAGTCAAGGCTTCTACATTCGTAGCGGCATTGTTGTTGTTCTCAAAAATGCTGTCATTGCTGACGGTACAATCATTTAATCAGTTGTCAGTTGTTCGTTGTCAGTTGTTCGTTGTTTCAATACCACTGACTACTGACCACTGACCACTGACCACTGACCACTGACCAATAACCAATGACTAAATTAATTTTGCTGATTGGTCTTCCTGGTAGCGGTAAATCAACTTTAGCAAAACAATTGTTAACAGAATGCCCCCAGATGCAACTAATTGCCACAGATGCCATCCGGGGGCAGCTTTTTGGTTCAGAAGCAATTCAAGGGTCTTGGCTGCTGATTTGGCAGGAACTGGAACGACAATTTCAACAAGCCATAACCGCAGATCAAGGAGTGATTTTCGATGCTACCAACGCCCAAAGAAGAAATCGCCGGGAAGTGATTAACCTAGCCCGTGATTGTGGCTTTAGTCAGATTACAGCGGTTTGGGTGAGAACTCCAATCTGGTTATGTTTAGCACGGAATCAAAGACGGATTCGCCAAGTTCCAGAGGACATAATTTTCCGAATGTCCCGCCAACTCCGGGATGCTCCCCCCAGCCTAGAAGAAGGGATAAATGACCTGATTTTCTACTCACCAGAGGAACAGTACGGGAATTGCGCTGGTACATTCAGCAAAAACCCCACTTGATGTTGAGGATTGTTTGTTAGTTTAGAATTAGAATCTTTATGCCTGGCATTAGACCAAGTAGACAGTAAATCTCATATAGCAGGGAACGGGTCACAGGAATGAAAATCATAAGGGGATCAGATTTTTATGATCACTGTATGTTTTCATCCCACTGATAAACGCTATATCTTAGAAAAAAACATAACTTAAATTTCTACAGGAGGCTGGTAGATGGCTGCAACCGACTTTAAAGACTATTATGCAATTTTAGGAATTAGTAAAACTGCCACTTCAGAAGAAATCAAACAAGCTTTTCGCAAACTAGCCCGCAAATATCATCCTGATGTTAACCCCAATAACAAACAGGCTGAAGCCAAGTTTAAAGAAGTTAATGAAGCCTATGAGGTTTTATTTGACCCAGATAAACGGAAAAAGTACGATCAATTTGGTCAATATTGGAAACAAGCTGGTCAAGGTTTCCCCTCCGGTGGTGTTGGTGCGGATATGGGTGGCGTTGACTTCGGTCAATACGGCAGTTTTAATGACTTCTTAACTGAATTATTTGGTGGTGCAGGACCACGCAGTGGACGACAAAGTTATTCTTATCGTACTTCCACTGGTAGACCAAGTAGCGGTTTTGGCGGTTTTAATGATTTTGGCTTTCAAGATGCTGGTGGAACACAAGATACAGAAGCTATCATTACTTTAACATTGGCAGAAGCTTTTTCTGGTGTGCAGAAACGGTTTAGTTTAGGAACTGAAACGATTGATGTGCGTATTCCTGCTGGTGCTAAAGCTGGAACTCGCTTAAGAGTGAAAGGAAAAGGGCAAATTAACCCCATGAGTCAACAACGGGGAGATTTATATTTAAAGGTGGAATTACAACCCCATTCTTTTTTCCAAATTGAAGGTGATCATCTCGTCTGTGAAGTGTTAATTACTCCTGATGAAGCGACGTTAGGTGCGGCTATTGATGTTCCCACTCCTGATGGTCATGTTAATGTTAAATTACCTGCGGGAGTCCGTTCCGGTCAATCTCTGCGGTTGCGTGGTAAAGGTTGGCCTATAGCTAAGGGTGGACGTGGTGATCAATTTGTGAAAGTAGCGATCGCACCTCCGAAAGACCTCAGCCCTCAAGAGAGAGAGTATTATGAAAAAATCCGGGCTATTCGTACCTACAATCCCCGCAGTCATTTGGAGCAAGTTAAGTTGTAATAGCAAAACTCTGTGGAGACGTTCCAGGGGAACGTCTTTACAGAATTAAAACTTTTCTAACAAATTCTCTATAGTGGCATTGTGATCTATGAAAGAAAACAAATGCCTATAGATTAATCTCCCATCTTTATCTAATACAAATTGTGCTGGTAATGGCGCTCCTAATGCTTGTCCAGTTTTATAAATACGAAATGTATGACAACTAGGATCACTCAATAATGGCATTTTTAAGCCTAAATCTTGAACGATTATTTGACTTTGCTTTTTATCGGTGCTAGTTATTAATAAAACTTCAATTCCCTGATTTTTAAATTGTTCATAGTTCTCATTTAAAGCTTTAATATGGGGATAACAAAATGGGCAATATTGCTTTTCGGTAAAAATCCTGGTAAAAGCCAGCAATACAGGTTGTTTACCTCGAAAATCAGATAATTTGATGACAGTATTATTAGTAATATTCGATAATTTAAAGTCCGGTGTTCCCACACCCAATCTAAAATTATCTAAAGCGGGTATGGGTAAAAAATTATGAAAAAATCGCTCATTAAATAAGCCGGTAAAATCAGTTGAAGTCAGCATAATTCCAGGAAATAGATAAAGGGGAATGAGGACGGGAAAAACCCGCCCTGAAAATTAAGCCAAATTAACCAAAATGTTTGATGATTGCGTCAGCAAACTCAGAACATTTCAATGGTTCTACAGGTGGTTCCATTAACCGTGCTAAGTCATAAGTAACTTGACCATTAGCGATCGCATCACCTAATCCCTTTTTAACTAAATCTGCGGCTTCTTGCCAACCCATAAACTCCAACATCATCACACCGGAAAGAATCACAGAACCGGGGTTAATTTTGTCTAAACCAGCGTGTTTTGGTGCTGTCCCATGAGTAGCTTCAAAAATCGCGCAGGAATCGCCAATATTTGCCCCTGGACCCATGCCTAAACCGCCAACGATAGCAGCAGCCGCATCAGATAAATAATCACCATTTAAGTTCATTGTCGCCAGAATAGAATACTCATCTGGACGAGTTTGGATTTGTTGAAAGATACTATCAGCAATGCGATCATTGACCATGATTTTCTCTTTCCATTTGCCATTTCCATGGCTTTCCCAAATTGTATTTAGAACTGTTTCTACTTCTTTGACAATTTGCGCCTTTTTCTCTGGTGTCAAAGAATCAAAACCAGGATCAATCTCATGGGCATTTTCTTCTAAGGAAATATTGGGGTTTTTCTCCTTATTACCCAAAATCCAAGATTCTCGTTCTGTCACAGTTTCTTGACGAAATTCCGTAGTGGCTAATTCATAACCCCAATCACGGAAAGCGCCTTCAGTGTATTTCATGATATTGCCTTTATGCACCAAGGTGACTTGTTGCTTATTTTTGGGCAATAACAAGGCGTGTTTGATAGCGCGACGCACAAGCCGCTGAGAACCGGTTTTGCTGATGGGTTTAATACCGATACCAGCATCGAGAGGAATTTGCTTTTTACCATGTTCTGGTGTAGCGGGTATCAATTCCTCATTGAGGAATTTTATCAGGCGATCGCCTATTTCACTTCCTTGCTTCCACTCAATCCCCAAATAAATATCTTCCGTATTTTCCCGATAAACAATCACATCCAGTTTTTCAGGAGTCTTGTGAGGAGAAGGTGTTCCAGCGTAATATCTACAAGGACGCACGCAGGTATAAAGGTCAAAAATTTGGCGTAATGCTACGTTCAAAGAACGAATTCCCCCACCGACGGGAGTAGTTAGGGGTCCTTTGATAGCTACGCCATATTCTTTAATAGCCGTTAATGTATCTTGAGGCAAATACTGATATGTACCATATAAATCACAGGCTTCATCACCAGCATAAACCCGAAACCAGCTAATTTTTCTTTTGCCTTTGTACGCTTTTGCGATCGCAGCATCAAGCACCTTTTCCGTCGCTGGCCAAATATCTATACCCGTACCATCACCCCGAATAAAAGGGATAATAGGATTTTCAGGAACAACCGGCTCACCATTTTTGAAGGTAATTTTTGCGCCGATAGTGGGAGGAGTAATCTTTTCGTACATATTTCACACATTCCAAATAGAAGAAGTTCAGGAGTCGTAGGGGCGCAGGGCCTGCGCCCTCAAATTACTCAAATTACTGCGCCCTCGAATGACTCAAATTACTGCACCCCTACAGTAGTTCATATACAGCAGATTGCAGATCAATGAGGTACAGAATCTAAATTGAAACCTATACACTGTAGGGGCGAAGCATTCGGGCGATAAATTATCAGTTTTTTCCCAAGTTTATTTTCCGAATGCTTCGCCCTTACACCAAATGCTTCCCTCCTAAGACTCCTGATTCCTGCTGTATAATTGAAGTAACTTTTGTATTCTGTAACTCCTGGATTTGTGAACTCCTTAGTCATGAGGCGCAGATCATCCCCTACTTTACCTGATAAAGTATTGTTGGCTGAGATTTCGCTAAAGCCACCGTGAGTCATTTTTTCAGTTACATACTCAAGAGGCTTGCAAATTTTCCCCAAGATTTGGAGTAAACTACTTTTCGCTATTTGTACTTCATTTTGTAGAATAACCGATAGCAATAGATAGTTTATTCACGCTCACGCTAACACGAGTAATGGCATGACAGACCCAATGATTGTATCAGGCACTACAAATGATCTCGACTCCCTTCGCCAAAAGTTAATCGCTGGGTCCGAAAAAGTCCAACAACAAATCATCCCGCAGTTAGCTGACTTGGGTAATGATGGGTTAGATATCTTGAAGGAATTTTTACTAAGCCGTCGTGACGCTCCAGCAACTTGGATTGATGGCAAAGTCTACCAAGTCATCTACAATACTGATGCACCGACAAGTCAAGAATTTCTCCAAACTAACTTCCCTGAAGGAATTGTACCTCTAAAATCGGACTGTGGGATCAGTTACAATTCTTTGCAAAAGCTACTTGCAGATCAAGATTTTCAAGCTGCCGATCTCTTGACAATTCAAAAGATGTGTGAAGCAGCCGGTTCTCAAGCAGTACAACGGAAATGGCTGTATTTCACAGAAGTAGAAAATTTACCAATTCAAGACTTACACACCATTAATCATCTCTGGGTAGTCCACTCAGAAGGTAAATTTGGCTTTTCAGTACAGCGCGAAATTTGGTTAGGTTTAAGTAAAAATTGGGTTAATCTCTGGCCAAAAATTGGCTGGAAAAGTGGTAATAACTGGACAAGATACCCCCATGAATTCACTTGGGATTTAAGCGCCCCTAGAGGTCATTTACCCTTGTCTAATCAATTGCGTGGTGTGCGGGTGATGTCTTCTTTATTGTGTCATCCAGCTTGGAATAAGTAGTTATATCCCCGACTTCTTTGAAGTCGAGGATCTGAAATTAACCAACTGCAAAACCTGTATATTGTCTCATTAAAGGCTCATGAAAAGCCAAAACAATATCCTCTTTTGGTACTCCCAATTTAACTAATTCATCTGCAATCCCAATTTCAGTTCCATCATGTTGTATCCAAATCTTGTCGTTTTTAATATCAAGATGCAAAAGACAACCATGCTGTCTGCGTCTGTTTTTCCAACCAACATACATTAACTGATAATGATTACCAACAGGATCAAAAATCAGTTGTTGTTCAATCTCGTCCTTAGTTGAACCTATTTGAGCATACTCTCTAATAACTTGTTGAACATAATTTTGATATTGCTTTAGTTTTTCCATTCTACAATTGCCTCCTCAATCGGATCATAAACAATGATTTTAAGTTGATAATGCTCGATAACTGTTTTGATAAATTGCAATTGAAAGAAAGCGTGATAAACTCCTAAAGGGACAGCCAAATATAAAACTCTTTCTGGTGCTTTATTTTCTAATGCGAAACGATAATTAAAAAACTGTCCAACGGCTGTATGAAATTGAGAAATATTCGATGTACCAGTAAAACTCTTAATTTCAACTGCTATTTTTTCTCCAGTTCTTTCAGCAGCTAGAATTTCCTCAGCCCCAAGATCAATATACATTTCTACATCACCAATTTCAATCCTCAAAGGATCATCTGTGATTACCCAACCCTCTTTTTCTAATCCTTTTCTAACAGCATCATGAAAAATATCTTTAGCTGGCATTCGTTTTAAATTTAGTATTTTTATTTATTATTATAATAAATTTTATCTCACCTTACAGAAATAAATCAGACTACTCGATAGTATAAAAAGCTGCTTATTTTTAAATTGAAATTCAGTATTGACATTCCAGATTCACTATGTCAGTGTATAAACAAGACAGTTAAACAACTGCAATCTTAAGTGAGACTCTAACCCCTAAGTGTCGGTAGTTGTCTCAGCGGTAGGATTCATTGTTGACAAGTCCCGGTTGTTGGGTACGATAAACACTTGCTTTAATGTTTTATTGCACCATTATTTAGTCCGTTACACCCAATTGTAATCAAACCTGCCACAAATATAGTGTCCAATTTGTTAAACAATTGATGTAATGCTAAAAATAAGGTGTATGAACTTTGGTAAGTGTTCATCGTACTCACCAACCGGGATTTATCAACAATGAATCCTAATACTGAGACTGAAACTGATTAACATGAGGAACTAAATGAGATGAAACTAATTTTTTAGTTTTTCTTTCATCTAGTTAAATTGCTATAGATGTGTGATTTGTTAAAGCTGTTAATTTCCACTAAACAAATTCAGGAATTAACAAAATGAAAGTTTCTATCTGTTGGGATTCTGAGAACGTTCATGCAACTTCTGATCTATCAACCAAATTGATAGAATTTGTTACATTAAAAAAAGATCGTGTAATCAGCCAAAGGATATACACTAATTCATCAGGAAGAAATTTTGCTAAATGGAGTTTAGCATCTGATTTTCAACAAATTGTGAAAATAGTAGATGTTGCTTTTCCCTTAAAAAATGCTGTAGATAATCAAATCAAATCTGATTTACTTGATGATATTTACAGCGATAATTCACCAGATGCATTTATCTTGGTTTCAGGAGATGGAGATTTCGTGAATTGTGTTAAAATGTTACGAGATCAAGGTAAATATGTGATAATCTTTGCCAGAGAAGGTAATGCTAAGAAAAGTCTAAAAGATGTGGCGGATGAATTTTACTTCATAGATGACTTACATAAATTTGTTGGAGAAAAAACCGAACCTCAAACCACAGTCATAAATTGTCAGATTAGTTATAATGAAGCTGTGGATTGTTTGATTGCAACTGTTGAAAATGCAATAAGACAAAATCAACCTACAGACTATAGCCATATTGGTAAATTGATGCGTAAACTATTTTCCAAATATCAAGGAGTTGCTTCAATATCTACACCAAATGGTAAAAAAATTAAAAGCTTTGGACAATTTGTGGATATGGCTGTCAAGGAAGGTAAAGTTAAAAAACAAAATCAGGAGTTGTTTTTAATTGAATTAAATCAAATAGCTGCCTAAAATCCACTCTGGACATTGGTTGTAAAAACTTTAAAATCCCAGTTTATGAAAATAACTGGTTTATGATAACCGCAAGATGCGGTTTTTTCATGTTTAAATAAAATTCATCTTACCAACAAAACTAAAAAATAAAATGCACAAACTTCTAACATTCCAAAACGAAAAACTCCTGCGTCAAGCATTAACCCACCGTTCTTATGTTAACGAAAACCCAGGAGAAGGGGAACATAACGAACGCTTAGAATTTTTAGGTGATGCTATCCTTAACTTCTTGAGTGGAGAATACCTTTATCGTCTTCACCCGAAAAAAGGAGAAGATGAATTAACTCGTCTTCGTTCCGCATTAGTAGAAGAAAAACAACTAGCAAAATTTGCCATTGAAGTAGGTTTAGATTTTAGAATGCGATTAGGACAAGGGGCAATTTTAGATGGAGGATATCACAATCCTAATTTACTTAGTAGCACCTTTGAAGCTGTAATTGGTGCTTATTATTTAGATAATAATTGTAATGTTGAACCACTGCGTCCCATAGTTAAAGAATTATTTGATTCTGCCTCAAAACATATTGTGGAAATTCGTTCAAATGTAGATTCAAAAAATCGCTTTCAAGAATGGGTACAAGCTCAAGGTAACACAACTCCTCCCAAATATGTTACAGAACAAGTTGACGGACCCTCTCACGCACCAGTATTTGTATCTAAGGTATTTGAAGTAGTTAATGGAATATCCGAATTGCACGGAACAGGTAAAGGACGCAATAAAAAAGAAGCAGAAAAAGCTGCTGCTGAAGATGCTTTAGCTAAATTGAAAAAACAGGGTTTATTAGATTGATAATTGTTGATTTTACTCAAAGCTGGAAAAATATATTTTGTATCTTTGAGCGAAATCAACTTTCTTTAATTTCCATTTGCAAAGGTAAAAATATATATGGAATGTGATTTTTAATTGCACTAAAAGATAGATTGTCAGCACTTTCTATCTGTTTATATTAACGAACAGCTATCACCCATTTAGCTATGATATTATCACTTTTATCAGCTAATACTTGGCTAAAATCCAGTTATTTAAATTTAGTAAATCTAATTATCTAGTATATGCCTATGGATAAAGATTTGCTCGTATGACAACTATAGCTTAAGAATTAATACTCAAAATCTAGGATACCCAAAAAATCTAGTAGTTAAGTAACAAATATTTATTCTCAATACTGATGTTATGACGAAACATCAATGTTAAGGTGCTATCATTAATTTCGAGTAAGTCAGCCTAGTCCAGTACATCACAATCAGCCGTACTGGAACGGAGGAACCAAATTGTGGGGCGTATTTTTGTCTTGATTTAGTTTAGTAATTTGAGGTTTGTAACTCAAAAAAATTCAAAATTGAGCAAAAAAGGGGATCTCTCAACCCTAGCCCGTCAGCTAACTTCGTAGGCACTGAGAGGAGACTGAAGAGACAGAATTTTGATTATATTCTGATCTCATCAGTGTCCAAGGTTGGTACTAGTTAATGTTTTCGTACCCACGCTTAACTCTGTTGAGGTGAAATAGATGATATTTCAATTAAATGTAGCTGCTGTCATTGCAGTTGCTGGACAAGCTGTTTGGAAAAAAACCAAACCTGTAATTTTTCAGGATACTTTCCTATACCCAGCATTGGGCTTTTTAGGAATTATTTTATTGTGGTGGGTGGTAGCACTTGCTAATCATGAATTAATGCCCACACCATTAGAAGCTTTAATTGCTAATTGGGAGTATATCTTACATCCATTTTATCAAAGAGGTCCAGGTGACTTAGGAATTGGCTGGTTATTATTAGCAAGTTTGTACAGGGTAATTTTAGGATTTGGTTTAGGTGTATTAGTAGCAGTTCCCTTGGGGTTTTGGATAGGAACATCTAGACCGGCAATGCTGGCTTTCAATCCCATTATTCAGATTTTGAAACCAGTATCACCCTTAGCTTGGTTGCCGATTTCTTTATCTCTGTTCAATTTGGCAGATCCTTCTGCTATTTTTGTAATTTTCATTACCTCTCTGTGGCCAACTATTATTAATACGGCATTGGGAGTTTCTAGTGTACCAAAAGATTATTTAGATGTAGCGCAAGTCTTGGAAATGCCAAGATGGCGACAAATTACCAAAATTATTTGGCCTGCCAGTTTGCCCTATATTTTTACAGGATTGCGAATTAGTTTAGGAATTGCTTGGTTAGTAATTGTGGCTGTAGAAATGCTCACAGGTGGTGTAGGAATCGGCTTTTTTGTCTGGGATGAATGGAGTCGTTTAAATCTCAGTTCTGTATTTTTGGCTGTAATTGTCATTGGTTTAACTGGCTTAGTTTTAGATTATGGTTTGGGCAAAATTCAAGAATTAGTTACCCACCGTCCAGGAAGTTTGAAGTAATACAATTTGTTGAAAAAAAACTGCAAGACGCAATTCGAGTTTGCGTCTGAGTCTGATCTGAATTAATGAATCATTGATACCAATTTGAAAAATGATGGCGATAGATGGAAAGCTGCACAGCTAATCCAGCAATTTTTGTACAATCCAATAATGGTATACAACCATGAGTGAAAATCATTGGAAACGCAGAGACTTTATTCAGGGAATCGGTTTAATGACTGCGGGTTTAGCTTTATCATCCTGTGGAATATCAAAAGATAAATCGGCTACAGGATTGACAGAAGCAGCATTAGCTGTAGAACCCTTAGTTAAACCTCAAGACTTAGAAAAACCCAATATTACCGTTGGTTATGTACCTGTAAATGATTGTGCGCCATTTGCGATCGCTTGGAAAAAAGGATTCTTCCGCAAATATGGCTTAAATGTCAAACTCAGCCGTGAAGCTAGTTGGGGAAACTCCCGCGACGGTTTAATTTTCGGTCGTCTTGATGCTGCACCCGTCGTTTCTGGTGCTGTCACCAACGCCAGAATTGGCGCAGAAGGGGCGCGTCATGCCCCCTTATGTGCAGCGATGACCTTACACCGTCATGGTAACGCCATGACCATGAACAAAGAAATGTGGGACTTTGGAATACGTCCTTGGTTTGAATACCAGCAAAAATACGGTGATGGGGCTTTAGCAGCCTTTGGAAAGGACTTTCGGGGCTATTTTGATACACAATCCCCAGACAAGAAAGTTTGGGCTGTCGTCCTCAGTTCCGCTATTTATGAATACTTTGTTCGCTATATATCTGCTGCGGCGGGAATAGATCCTCTGAAGGAATTTCGGGTGATTATTGTTTCTCCACCGCAAATGGTGACAAACATGAGAATTGGCGCAATGCAAGCTTACATGGTTGCCGAACCATGGAACACCAGAGCAATTACAGGTAATGAAGGTATCGGTTTTACCTTCGCCCAAGGTAAGGAAATTTGGCAAGGACACCCAGACAGACTACTAGGAGTAATGGAATCTTTTATCGTCAATTATCCCAAAACTTACCGTTCTTTGGTGAAAGCAATGATAGAAGCTTGTCAATATTGTGGCAAACCAGAAAATCATCAAGAAGTAGCCGAATTACTCACAGAACGCTCATTTACTGGGGCAAAACCCAAAAATTCAGGTGTTCCTATGACTAAGTTTACTGGACCGGGAATTATTGGCAATTATAACTATGGTGGTTTTGATGGTAAAAACAGGACTATCAAAGCTGAAGACACGACAATTTTCTCGGAAATTCCTAATAATGTTCCTCATGAAAAAGCAGAAGATTCTACATTTTTATGGCGTTCTCAAAGCATTTGGTTAATGACTCAAGCTGTCCGTTGGGGACAAATCAAGGAAATGCCTAAAAATGCAGACCAAATAGCGGCAAAAGGTTGGAGAACAGATTTATATCGAGAGATAGCCGCAGAAATGGGTATTCAATGTCCCCAGGAAGATTATAAAGTTGAACCTCCAGAAGTGTTTATAGATAAAAAAGGATTTGATCCTAGTGATCCCGTAGGATATCTTAATAGTTTTGCCATCCGAGCTAATGCTCCTAGTCGCTTCTTTATGTCTTAAATAAATCCAAGCAAATAGTTAACAATATCCAGGAGAAATGATCATGAAATATACAGTTTCACCATACCGCAATTATACAGAAACTATGCCCCGTCATGGATTTTTGGAAATAGAAAATTTGGTCAAGTCTTATCCCACACCAGACAAAGGTGAGTATGTTGCTTTAGATGGTGTTAATCTAACAATTGGTGAAGATGAATATATTTCTGTAATAGGTCATTCTGGTTGTGGTAAATCAACATTACTGAAGATTATCGGTGGGTTTCAAACAGCCACATCTGGATCAGTTCGTTTAGATGGCATAGAGATCCGTAAACCAGGTGCAGATAGGATGATGGTATTTCAAAATTATTCTCTCTTACCTTGGTTAACTGTGCGCGAAAATATTCGGTTAGCTGTAGATGAAGTGTTAAAAAAAGCTAATCGTGCCGAAAGAATTAGCATTGTCAATGAACACTTAGCAATGGTAAATTTAATAGCAGCAGCAGATAAATATCCTGATGAAATTTCTGGAGGAATGAAACAAAGAGTTGGTATTGCTAGAGCTTTAGCAATTCGTCCGAAAATGTTATTAATGGATGAACCTTTTGGGGCTTTGGATGCCTTGACTCGCGGTAAATTGCAACGTCAAGTATTAGATATTTGGGAAAATCATCGTCAAGCGGTAATGATGATTACTCATGATGTAGACGAAGCAATTTATATGTCCGATCGCATTGTTTTGATGACTAATGGACCATCTGCAAAGATAGGAAAAATTTTAAAAGTTCCCTTTCAGCGTCCTAGAGATAGAATAGCAATGCGTAATTCCAAAGAATATTTTGAACTCCGCAACCAGGCTCTAAATTTTCTCGACGAAAATTTTACAGTAGATGAATAATATTACAGCAGGAGTCTGTAGAGACGTTCCGGCAGAACGTCTCTAGTTGATAATTGATTTTTGATTTAATATTCCCTTATAATTGGGTAAATTAAATACAACTAATCAATTTCATAATGGCAAAAGTTCTACTCGAAAATATCAAGCGTAAATTCAACAACGTCACCGCTATTGAAGATATTAGCTTGGAAATTCCCGATGGTGAGTTTTGGGTTTTAGTTGGTCCGTCTGGTTGCGGTAAATCAACGATTTTGCGAACTATAGCTGGTTTAGAAACTGCGACATCTGGTAATTTGTATATAGGCGATCGCCTGGTTAATGATGTTCCTGCACGACAACGCGATATAGCCATGGTATTTCAAAACTATGCCCTATATCCACACATGACGGTAGCCGAGAATATCGCTTTTGGGTTACAAATGCGTCAGGTTGCTCCGAAAACTATTAAAGAACGAGTATTAACGGTAGCGCGATCGCTTTCTCTAGAACATCTTTTAGACAGAAAACCCAAACAGCTTTCAGGAGGACAACAACAACGAGTAGCATTAGGAAGAGCGATCGCTCGTCAAGCTCAATTATTTTTACTTGATGAACCTTTATCTAATTTAGATGCCCAATTACGAGATGATACCAGAGCCGAATTAAAACAGCTACATCAACAACTAGGAATTACGACAATTTACGTCACCCATGATCAAGTTGAAGCCATGACTTTAGCTGATAAAATTGTCGTCCTTAATCAAGGGAGAATTCAACAAATTGGTGATCCTCAAAGTATTTATGCTTTACCTGCTAATGAAATGGTAGCCAGTTTTTTAGGTAATCCACCAATGAATATTCTTCCCGCTATCTATCATGGTGATAATTTTAATATTAGTGGGCAGATATTAGCAATTCCTCCCGATTTACAAGAAAAATTGCATTTAAACTCAGGCGAAAGTTATAATTTAGGTATTCGTCCTGAACACTTTCATCTTAATCAAGAGCAAAAAGAGGAAAATTCAGAAGGATTATTTGCAGATGTGAAAGTGGTTGAACCATTAGGAAGAGAAACTTTAATTCGTGCCAGTTTACCTGGTTGTTCCTGGTTTTTGAATGTGCAGATTGGTGGCAATATCCGTTTGCATCCTGGAGAAAAATTGAACTTACAATTAGACCTAAATCAGTTATTTGTATTTAACTGTCAAACTGGTGCAAGAATTTTTCCAGCTTAATTACCAGATACAACTTTAAATCCCGTAGCTTTCAAAATCTCGTTATCATCTTTTCTGACTCTCAAAGTTGGAGAAGCATTTCCTTCTTCAGTAATCGGTTGTTCTAAAATGTAAACATAATCTCCATTTACCCAACCTGTAACACATTTACCATCTCGACAGGAAATTTTACCACCTGTCAATTTGAGACATTTACCATTAGCATCACATCCTTGATAACTCACATTTCCTGTACCATTAACCCCATTCCAAGAATCTGTATTACCGAGTGTAATCGTCCATTCCCCATTACTTAAAGTTTGTGAATTACTACTTTCAGATTGTTTGCGGGAATCTTCATTGACAACTTCCATTTTAGTAATAATGGATTCTTGGCGAGTTTTACCACAAGGTTCTATACTTTCACAATCACTAACTGATTCTATTTCATAAACAGCACGTATTTTTTTATTGAGGAATTTTTTTTCCTCCTCACAAATTTCAAAAGTCGCGCCAACATTATGTTCAATTCCTTTTTCATCTACCAGAGTAACGTAACATAGCAAATCACCATTCACTAACTCCTTAACTATCCCTACTTTTGGTTGTTTATCGGCATTTTTCGTAGTAGTATTATTGTTGTTTACCGTACTAGCTAGATTTTCGCGGACAGGCTTTTGAGGATCTTCTTGATTATTTTCCTCTTCCTGAGTTGCGGTTGCTGGAGAAGATTCTGTTTGACTTTGTTTGACAGTATTACTCGCATCTATATCACTTGATGCGCTACCACAACTTACTATTGATATACAGGTAATAATTAAAGAAACTGTGGAAATTAATTTTTTCATGATCAGTTAGTATTAAGACTTATTATTAATTACAACATATTTAACTTGATTTACAAGTATCTTCATTTTTTGTAACTGTATTTTTAAGTAATTGGACAGAATTAATTAAGTAGAACGGACTAAATAATTCCCGGTTTGTAGTGAGGACTTTAGTCCTTATTTAAGGGCTTCAGCCCTTACTACCAAAGCATCTCAATATTTTTTACATTACTTAATCTAAGTTGATTTATTTTGGTCTAGTTACTGACACAACTGATTTTTCTGTTCCCTCTCTCAACGAGTGAATTTAATTTTGTCCGACTACTTATTACTCAGGTAAAACCTGAATTAATTGATAATCTTTAAAACTACCAATTACCCGATAATTTGTTGGTGAATTACCAGAACTTGGTTGATAAATCCAAGCATAGCTTAAACTAGATAACTGAGATATTGAATCTACACTTTCACCATATTTAGGAGTATAGAATTGAATTAGCACAGATTCTTTATCACCAAATTGGCTATTTTTAACAAAATTAATGGGATAATTCTCTAAAATCCCAGCAATTGATTCTTGTTGGTAAAATACTCTAAATTTTGGGTTAAAATCTCCTAATAAACCCAAAATCCCGGCTGTAGCTAAGGATAACCAACAGCTAACTAACAATCCACCTAGCCAATATTTAGCATTAAGAAACTTTTGTTGGTAGTGAAAATTTCCTATCCATACCAATGGTGTAATTAAGTTACCAAACCCAGAAATAATAGACAGAATTGCATATTTGTGAATTTCTACATCACCCCATATTAAAATACCTATTCCAGCTAATATTAAAATGATGCCTAATATTCCCCAAGCATAACTAAAATTTCGGGTTAAAAAACCCATATTACTAGATGGAAATTTATCTGCAAATCCTTTTTGGTAAATTTTTCCTAACCAATCTAAACCCACCGCAGCCAGAAAAGCGATAAATGGATAAAGACAAAGACTATAATGGGATAACCGAGTTGTAAATATACTAAGTTCAATAAATAAGATAATTGGGAAACCTATTAATATTAGTGAATAAGCAGACATAGAACGACGAATGACTAATACTAATCCCAATAAACTAAAAAAGAACCAAGGAAAAGATTTTAAAGATAGATTCCAAACATAAAACAAAATGCCATTTTTATGTTGTTCCTTGCTACCTAGTTCTACAACAAATCCCAATAAAGCCCCAATACTATTGCTACCATAACGCAACCAGCTAAAATAAAGCCAAGCTACTGTAGGAATTAAACCCACTAAAAACCCTAAATACAACATGGGGTTAGTTAAATGGCGATGACGGTTATGATTGATAATTAAATAAGGTGATAATGCCATCATAGGCAAAAAAATCATTAAGCTTCTGAGCAAAAAACCTAAGCTAAAACTTAACCCAGCAATAAAACCATAAAGAAATCGTTTTCGAGGATCTATATCAGATTTTAGTAAACAAAAAATAGCAACGAATACTAGGAATATACTTGGTATATCTGGTGCGGATAAACGACAATACTGTAACCAGAGAAATTGTATATTTAAAATAATAATTGCTAGAAATGCTAATTGTTTATTTAATAGTATTTTCCCGACTTCATAGATAATGAATATACTAATAATACCAGCAATCATGGTAGGCATTCTTGCCGTAAAATCACTAATACCAAATAGCTGATAAAAAATAGCAATCAACCAATAGAAACCAGGCGTTTTATGATGAGCATTACCCCAAGGAGCTACCCAGTCACCAGTCTCGAACATTTGTCTTGCTCTTCCAGCATACAGGGCTTCGTCATGAGCCATAAGACTGGTTTCTCCAGATGTAAATAGTAATAAAGGTATTAACCAAATTAACAATTTGCTATATGGAAGTTGCCAAAATCGCCAAAGTAATTGCCAAAAAGCTAAAATTAGGGGTGATTTAAAAAACATTGATAGATTATAAATATCAATTTTTACATGGGTAAAATAATTTGCGTTATGATACTAACTCATTCAATGCAAATACTAGCCAAAATTCTCAACTTGTACAAATAAGACGTTTATGCTTCTTAAACCAGATCAACGCATTAAGTTAGATGACTCAGATGATCAGTTATTCTACAGTTACCCTCGCTTTGTCACTCATGTAGATGATGGTTTTATTCAGCAATTAACGGATTTGTATAGTCAGCGACTCCAACCTCAGACGCGTATTCTTGATTTAATGAGTAGTTGGGTATCGCATCTACCCACAGATATAGATTTTGCCCATGTGGAAGGCCATGGACTCAACGCGGAGGAACTAGCCCGAAATGCTCAATTAAATCATTATTTTGTGCAAAATATCAACACAAATCCGCAGTTACCTTTCCCAGATCAAGACTTTGATGCTGTTATTAACTGTGTTTCTGTTCAATATATTCAATACCCAGAGGCGATATTTTCAGAAATACATCGCATTCTTAAACCGGGTGGAATAGCAATTATTAGTTTTTCTAACCGGATGTTTTTTCAAAAAGCAATTCAAGCTTGGCGCGATGGTTCGGAAGCTTTTAGAGTAGAATTGGTCAAGGGCTACTTTACGTCAGTACCGGGATTTACAACCCCAGAAGTTATTGCTCAAAGGTCAACAGCACCAAGTTTTTTACAGTGGTTAGGAGTACCGGGTGGAGATCCTTTATATGCGGTGATAGCTCATCGTCTAACCTAGTATTATACTACACTAACTATTAAATATTGGTGATTATCAATACCTTGAATAGTTATATAAAAGTAAATTTTCTGGCTTGTGGGTGACGGCAGAGTTGATAATTGCCTAATAAGCTCAAGTATTTAGGAGAAGCCAAAAATGTTTACAAAGCGTGGGCAGAAAGTATTAGCGGCTGTATTACTATCAGTGATGTTACTGACTACAGCTTGTGCTACAAAAGCACCTAGTCGTTTTGATCAGGTACAACAGGAAAGTACCCAGAAAAAAAGCGGACAGGCTGTTGTTAAAGATGCGACTCAGGGGAGTAAGTTAAATGCGTTCTTCCCTAGTGGCGGAGATGGCTATAATCGAGTTTATACTCAAGAAAAGAAAGGCTTTTCAGAAGCCAATTTGAAAAAAGGCGATAAAGTAGTTGCCCAATTGGCTATTTCTGATACGAGTAGCACACCAGCAGCAGCATCAAAATTTGCTAATAGCTCCAAAAAAATTGGTGGTTATCCCGCAGTAGAACTTGGTAAAACCCAAACTTCGGTTTTGGTGAATAAGTACCAAGTGAAAGTAATTTCTAAAGATCCATCATTTACAGCGAGCGATCGCGCAGCATGGATAGAAAGATTCAATCTTAGTGGTTTAGAAAAGTTGAAATAGTTTCACCACTTCCCTAACTAACAACGGACGTTAATACAAAACATTGATAAGGAGACTTTTGTGAGTAAACCAATTTTCGAGTTAGTTGATGAACTTCCTACCAAGGGATTGACAATTTCTCTACTAAATGCTTTAGATTTTGTTGCTCCTGGTGAGTGGAAAAACACTGTCGGTTTTGTCAATACCATTAAAACTGTGACAGGTGAAGATGACGAAGACTTAATTCAACAAATTGGCGAAAGAGCGATTTATCTGTTTAATGATAAATCCCAAGGATATCAAACTGCCCTCTGGCTTTATCAAACAGTTGACTCTACAGATAGAGCTTTGGGTGCAGCAGCTTTAGCTAACAAAGTTGGTGAAGCAATTCCTCTCTTCGGTTTTTTAAACTCTATTACTCCTAAAGCAGACAAAGCTCAAACCATCGATCTCACCTTAAAAATAGTTGCTGAATTAGTTGCTTTTTGCCAAATTAATGGCATTCCCGGTGACAGTATTGGTGATTTTGTCGGTGCTTTAGGTGAGTATGGTGGCGAGTCACTTATCCGCATGGTGGCGTTAATTTGTGTTGATGGTTTAATTCCCCTTGGTCCAGATTTTATTGATAAGTCATTATCAATGCTCAGTCAAATGAAACCCCAAGAGTTACAACAAAACTCAACTTTTGCAACTATGCAAGATGCCATTCCTGGTAACGGTATTGGTGGGAAAATGGACTTTCTTGGTAATAGTCTAGATTCTGTTAAAGGTTGGATGAATGGTATTGTCTCCGCTAATGCTTTAACAGCACAATCAGTCTTGGGTCATTTCAAAGGTTTTCTAGACGTTGCTGATGATAAATTGGACTATGTAGCAGCATTTCTAGATATGTCTACAAATTACTATGAACACACAGGAACGCAGACTTTAGCACGACGTTTAATTGAACGAGCAATAGCTGAAATCTAGCAGTTAATCTATTGTTCAAAAAACAACTTAGGGGCAAGATAAACTCGCCCCTAATCAACTCCAATAGCATTTTTTCCTGACTTTTAGCCCTAATGAAAAGACTTTTTTAGTAATAATAATTTAATTAAAATCTATCGTAGATTAAAGGAAATCCTGAGAGGATTTCCAGTTTTAGCCGGTATGACTAAAAATTTATCGTTTGAAGCGAGAACGTTGTTGACGGCGTTGTTTGTGTCTAGCGATCGCTTTGCGTTTTTCTTTTTCTAAAGGTGTTTCAAAGTGACGCTTTTTCCGCATATCTTGGAAAATTCCCGCCTTAGAAACTTCCCGCTTAAATCTTCGCAATGCTGACTCAATACCTTCATTTTCACCTAAAACCACTTGTGTCATTTTCGTTTCTCCTTAATGCTAAATCAATATTTGCCGACTAGAGCTAAAATAAAATATTCCAGCAGCGTTTAGACCAGGGCTGTATCTGCTGGATACTCTAGATGTTAATTTTTTTAAACAGACTTAATAGCGACGACCACCGCCGCCACTACCGCCACTGCGATCTCCGCCGCCACCGCGATTGCTCCAACTTCCGCCGCCACCGCCGCGAGAAGAACCTCTGTCTTCGCGGGGTTTAGCTTTGTTTACTCGCAGATCACGACCCATCCATTCAGCACCATCAAGGGCTTCAATGGCTGCGGCTTCTTCTGTTTCTTTCTCCATTTCCACAAAGGCAAAACCCCGTGGACGACCAGTTTCCCGGTCTGTAGGTAGCTGCACGCGACTAACCGTTCCGTACTCCGCAAAAGCCCGTTTCAGGTCTTCTTCTGTTACCTGATAGGACAAATTACCAACGTAAATCGACATAGACGAGGGTCTCCCAAATCAGAGAGTGTAGAGAGTTAGATTCGGAGAGACGTATTTAAAAAAAACTTAAAACGACTTACTCCACCGAAAATAATCTTTATATCCCCAAGTATAGCACCACATGGAAATATGAACTCATAATGAACAAAATTTCCCAACAAAATTACCAGCATTGCTAGGAAAATACCCCTACAAATACTGCTTTAGTGAGAAGTAAACCGTGATAGGATGCTTTGTGCTTCCTGACACAGTACCTCATGATTCTGATAATTACTCGCCAGTAACTCACCCCATTGATGAATATCATCGGTGTTGTATTCTAATGGCGTGCAATCAAAATGGGTAAACTTACCACCTGCTTCCGTCAGAATTAGTTCGGGAGCAGCCATATCCCAGTCTTTAGGTGCGGACTTACCAGAAAGGGAAATGTAAACATCTGCTTGCTGTTCAACAATCGCCGCAATTTTGCAACCGACGCTACCAATTGCTTTTTGATTTTGACAGGGTAAATGCTGTAGTAAATATTCTAACCTATCGTTGCGGTGTGAGCGACTAACAACCAAAATTAAATCTTGGATATTTTTCTTTGAGTCAACTCGTACAGGTACAGAACCAGTTGAAGTTTCTATAAAAGTACCACTGCCTCTAGTAGCATAATACAATTTTTGTGTTTCGGGAACTACTACCACCGCTAACATCGTCTGTGTCCCTTGCACTAAGGCAATGTGAATAGCATATTCCCCAGTTTTATTGATAAAGTCTCTTGTCCCATCTAAAGGATCAATAATCCATACCCATTCAGAAGGATTTTTTCCCTGTTGTGATTTATGAGTTTCTTCACTGACATAACCAAAGTCTTCATTTCCTAAAGCTGACTGTAGCTGTGACAAGATATATTCACTTACAGCCAAGTCGGCAACTGTAACAGGTTCATTGTCTTTATACTTGATATCTAAATTTGGTTCGGTGGCAGTACCGTGATAATAAGAACTGAGTAAACTGGCTGCACCCCAACCCACTTCCCGCGCAATTGTTAATATTTCTGATAAGTCTTTCATGAATTCATCCAACGTCGTGTACCAAAATACTGGCAAGCTTCAGCAGCAATATGACTAGCTAAAGCTAAGGCATCAGTAAAACTTGTCTTAAGAATATAGTGACAGAAAGCACCATGGAAAATATCTCCTGCGCCTAATGTATCAACGGACTGTATTTTCGGCACGTTGATAATACCATATTGACCACCAATTAAATATTGAATTGGCTTTTCCCCTTGAGTAATGGCAATATGAGGAATGTTAAAATCTTGCAGATATGCAAAAACATCTTCTTGATTTTGGCAAGTAGGAGGATAGAAATTTGCAGAACAAATTGCATAATCAACAAAAGGTAATATCTCCTCAAATCCTGGTTTCCAACTGCCACCATCAATAACAATGGGAATATTCTGGTTTTTAGCAATTTGGGCAATAATTTTACTCACCCCTATTTGATGACCATCAATTAAGACAATATCAATATTTTCTAAAATATTTGGCGGTATGGAGGTAATATTTGCCTGGGTTTTGATTGCATTAATAGAAATTACTGCCCTTTCACCAGTAGATTGTGTGACAATAATTGAAGAAACTGGTGGTGGTGTATCTTTATCAACATCTAAGTCAATAATTGCGACTTGGTAATTTTCTAAGTCTGTGTGAATTAGCTTTGTCATGGGGTGAGAACCAAGTATACCCAAGATTGTCGCTTGATTACCTAAATGACTGAAAGTAACAGCAGCATTTGTTGCTGGACCACCTGCTGCTACAGTATAGTCAGTAGCAACGAGCTTTTGATTATTTTGGGGAGGAGAGTCAGCCAGGTAAATTAGATCTAAGGTAGTTAAACCTATAAATAAGGCAGAATTGATCATTGGTAATTGGTAACTTTATTTAATAATTAAATGAATTATAGGAGAATTTATGAATCTCAATACCCATGACTATGATTTTTATGCCTGGACACAAGAACAAGTGCATTTACTAAGAACTGGACAAGTTAACCAAATTGATTTTGATCATATTGCTGACGAAATTGAAGATATGGGACGTTCTGAAAAGTGGGAATTAGAAAGCCGATTAGAAGTATTACTTATACACTTACTAAAATGGCAACTTCAGCCTAACTTACGTTCTCGAACTTGGCAATTAACTATCAAAGAGCAACGCTTACGTTTAGAAAAACTTATTGCAGAAAATCCTAGCTTTAAATCATGTTTAACTGATTTTCTCGCAAAAACTTATCAAATTGCTACTATTAGCGCCGAAAGAGAAACTGGATTATCTTCATTTCCCGAAACTTGTCCTTATAGTTTAACAGAAATTTTCGCACCTGACTTTTTACCCAGCGAAGATAGTTGAGAGGTATGATACAAATTTTAGTAAAATACTGTTAAGTAAATATATAAATCCAATAGTAATGGTATATAATTAACGGAAAATAATCAAAGTCCTTTTTTTGGAGAGAGCAAAAAATTATGTTCAAAAATATGGCCATGGATGCACTAGGTTTGAGTGATATTGGTGCTGTCATCAAACCGGAAGATTATAACAAGGTTGATAGTGATGACTATGTGATCCATGAAGAAGGGGAAAAAATTTATTTTTTGATCAAGTCAAAAACTGATGAATACTGTTTTACAAATTTAGCTCTAATTCATTTGGATGGAACTTCTGCCGTTAGTAAAAAACGCTTACTCAAACGTTTTACTTATAGTCACAACATTATTAAAGATGTGAAACTAGAAACAGCAGGAACAATAGATATGGATATAGAAATCAAGTTAGCAATGGGTGATCAATCCTATTCTATTGATGTTGCCAAAGTTCATATTGCTGCTTTGAAAGACTTGTACAAAGCTTTACTGAAAATTGCCTCAATTCAAAAAGAAAATGCCCTCTATCATCAATATGCTCAAACTAGTTTAAATACAGCAGCTAATACGGTTAGTCGTTCGACAACTACATCTACCTCAGAAGAGCAATTTAAGGCAATTAACCAGTATGCTTTTAATTGGTTAAAGTATGCCCATGAAACTTATGTACGTAAAGATTTTGGTGAGGTTTTTGAGAAATTTATTAACAACTAAATTTAAGGTTTAATTTTAAATTACTTTTTTCCAAACTCAAGATTTCACAGATTTCATGATCTTTAAGGTGATGAAATCTGTGAAATCCTTTAATCCGCCGAATCCGTGTTTAAATTGATATGCAAACTGAACCAAAACCAGGAACACTTTATATTGTTGCTACCCCAATTGGTAACTTAGAAGATATGACTTTTAGGGCTGTGCGAATTTTGCAAGCAGTTGATATAATTGCAGCCGAAGATACACGCCATACAGGAAGATTACTCCAACATTTTCAAGTTAAAACTCCCCAAATCAGTTATCATGAACATAACAGTAATAGTCGTATTCCTGAATTGTTAGAACATTTGCAATATGGAAAAGCGATCGCTCTGGTAAGTGATGCAGGAATGCCCGGAATTTCTGACCCAGGATATGAGTTAATTAAGGCTTGTATTGATGCCAATATAACTGTTGTCCCTATTCCCGGAGCAAGTGCAGTAATTACAGCTTTGAGTGCGGCTGGATTACCTACAGATAGGTTTATTTTTGATGGTTTTTTACCTGCTAAAACTCAACAAAGAAAGCAATATTTAGAATCTCTGCAAGGGGAATCCCGGACTTTAGTTTTTTATGAATCACCCCACCGCTTACGAGATACTTTAGCAGATTTTGGGGAAATTTTGGGAAGCGATCGCTCTATAGTTATAGCTAGAGAACTAACTAAATTATACGAGGAATTTTGGCGGGGGACAATTGGGGAAGCGATCGCTCATTATACCCAAAAAGAACCTCAAGGAGAATATACTCTCTTAGTCGCAGGAACTTCACCAAGCCAGATCCAACTCACAGAAACAGAACTCAAAGCTGAGTTATTACAAATAATGCAACAGGGAATATCCCGTTCCCAAGCTAGTCGTCAGTTAGCAAAAGATACTTTACTATCCCGTCGCTATTTGTACCAACTAGCTTTAGGAATTGAAATGAATTCTGAATCTACAATTACGCAATAATCTCAGTAAAATTCATTTTGACAATCATATCATTATAATCCAAATCACCACCATTAGGTAAATCTTCAAAACCAAAAGTATTATTTCCTAGTAAGCGAATGTGATCAACACCATCACTATTTACTCCCATATAGGAAAAATACACTTGGGGATTATTATTAGCATCGCTATCTAAAAGCTGAGACAACGTACCATTAACTATGATCATGGGAGCAAGAATTGTACCACCATTAATAGTTGTTGTACTAGTTTGAACACCTTGATTAGCAGTGGCAAATTTGATATTTACACCACTTTGAACATCTTTGATAATATTATTTAATGCTGCTTGTAGATAATTACTCCGATTGACTGAACTTGGTTGTAAATTCCCAATTTGTCCATCAGCATTATCAACTTCATAAAAATAGACTTCGTTGTTAAATGCAGCTTCTCTATGAACAGAAACATTGGCTTTTACTTGACCTTGAATATCTCGTAAATCAATCAGTTCCCCTTGATTTCCACCTTGCAATCCTGTACCTATAACTAAGGCTTCTTTTGTGGATTGAATCTTCACCACTATATCTTTGAAATCTGTAACATTCCCAGAACCATCTTCCCAAGAAAGACTAAAACCTTCAGTCCCAAAATCTATAATTTTTTGGGTAGAAGCATCAGCGAATAATAAATTTGATAAGGAAATTTTACCAGCTTTTGCAGAATCTATTGTTCCATCTTTGATTAAAAAGAATTTCAGATTATCACCACTATCAAATTCTAAAGATCGGGTAAAATCTCCAGTTTTAACTCCATTAGGGAGATTAGAAATAGCAGAAAAAACTACCTTTGCTCTCTTTAAAACTTCTTCATTATAATTTGCTGCACCCGGAGAAATCCCATTGATTTTACCTTGAGTATCATCAACTTTAAATACACCTAATTCATTGATAAAAGTAGAATTGAGTTCTACTAAGTTGACTTTTAGCCTGACTTGATTACCTTCACCTTTAATAGTAAAAATATCATTATTTTTAAGATTTGCTATGGGAATATCATCATTTTTAATAATTCCCTTATTATTGATAATTGATCCATTAGTAGAATTAGTTAAAGCGACTGTAAAAGTCTCATCTTTTTCTATCAGTGAATCTTGAGTTGTTTGCACTGTAAAAGTTTTACTTGTTTCTCCCTGAGTAAATGTGAGAGTTTCATTTTTGGCAGTCAAGTCATTTTCACTAGCTGTATCATCTGAATTTATAGATGTGGATACAGTTACACTTTGGTTTGCTTGGCTATTTCCAGTCCGGGTAATCGTGAAATTTATGGCATTACCTTCTATTGCGGAAGCGGAAGCGATAGAAAACTGAGGTAATTCATAATTTTTTAAAATAGCTAATTGTTTACTACCAGCACTAATTAAAGTGTCATTCCCCTGGGTTGTAAATGTGAGTTTATTGATTTCATTAAACTCATCAACATTGACCTGCAATAAATCTTCTGTGGGATTAAAATCAGTAATGATATTGGGATTATTTGGATATTCAGCATTAGCTAAATGGAATGTATCTTTACCAAGACCACCCGTGATAGTATTGCCACCAAGACCACCAAAAATTATATCATCGCCCGCATCACCAAAAACAATATCATTGCGGTCAGCATAAATATAGTCGTTGCCTTCACCACCAGATAAGGTATTGTTACCATTACCCTGGGAGTGGAGTTTATCGTTTCCCGCTTCTCCATAGAGTTGGTCACTACTATAAGCAAATAACTCATCATCTCCGTCACCACCATTAAGGGTATTGTTTCCCCCTCCAACTAAGGCATCAAGATAATCATTTTCTGCTGTACCAGTTAAGGTGACATTCGTTTTAAAAGCTTCTACAGATAATATCGCCATTTGATTCTCCTCACAAATAATTAGTAGATACTGGGTTAAATTTGTTTATTCAGTCTTTTTAAAGAAGGCTATAGAAAAACCGAGGCAAAACTTTTAATAATAGAAGTTTTGCCAAGGTATTTAATCGCCATTAATTACCCTTGAATATCTGTCTGAATTAAGCTAAGACAAACTGATTAGTATTAGTTAAACTCAAGGAACTTGCTTGAATGCCAGTTAAAGTAGCTAAGGTTTGACCACCAAAGATAATTGCAGTATCAGAACCAACTTGAGTCAAGCTAAGATTAGCCGTGGTGATACCCAAACCAGCAGCACCGTTGATACCAATTACATCAGTACCAATTTGGAAGTCAAGAACGGTGTTAGCAGCGGTTGGTAGTGCGGCATTCGCAATCCAGAATTGGTCAGCACCTACGCCACCAGAGAGCAAGTTGCCACCTTTATTACCAGCGTAGAATTTATCATCACCATCACCACCCAAGGCACGACCATTAGACCCGTCACGGAGATAGAAGATATCATTGCCAGCACCACCAGAGGCACGATAGTTGGTGGCAGTACCTGCTTCAAATGTGTCATTACCATCGCTACCAAAAGCGCGATCGCCATTGGCAATAAAGATTTCATCATTGCCGCTACCAGTGTCAATATTGTTGCCACTAGCCAGAGCGCCACCTATGGCACTATCAACATAGTCATTACCAGCACCAGTAAAGACGATATCGTTGATACCATCAAAACCTGCTGTAACCTTAGCTTCGATTATGTCAGCACCAGAAGTAGCACCTGCAACTAAAGAAGAGCTTTGAACAAGATTTGCATTAGGAGCAACTAAGAACGCTAACTGACCACCTTCAACCAGGTTTTCTTGTCTAGTTGGTGTTCCATCACCATTGCCATCAATGTTAGTAGCAGTAATAATTGTTCCAGAACGAACACTGTGAGCCTGGACATCAAAGATAAACTGTGTACCAGGAGCGTTACCAAACAGAGTAGAAACATCAAGAATACCGGAAGTTTCCCAGTTACCGATATCAGTTGGATTAGAATCAGTTTGACCAGAAGGGACAGCCGAGCGATCAACCTGTGCAACTTTAGTTAAGCTGGCTGCTGGATTTGTAGCAGCAGGATCAAGAACGTAAATAGATGCTTCTTGCTGAGAAGTTGCGCCCCAAATGCTTGCTCCGAGTGCGCGGTCTTCTTGGATGTAGATTTTGCCATCATCAGCCCAATCCAGGTTATCAGGGCTACGTAAACCAAAGTCTTGTTTGTCAGCTTCGTTACCGTCGTAAAGGATGTCAATTTTTGCGGTGATTTCTGGTGCTGCTGTGATCTTCCACAGGGCATCATTTCCAGAAGTGGGGTGTTGAATTGCAACGATAAATTCATTGGGGTTATTTGTGGAAATTAAGCCAGTAGGTTCAGATCCAGAAACTCCCAAACTAGCCCAGCGAGTGATGGACTCAGCGACACCATCCTTATTGCTATCAGATGCCTTCCAGATATCGCCAGGATTGTTGTCTTCAATAATGTAGAGATTACCAGCAGCATCACTAGCCAAGTTATCAGGGTTATTGAGGTTGCTACCGGCAGCTAAACCAGTACCACCGTCAATGGTGCTACGACTAGCAAAAAGCTTAACTTCATTGGTTTTGAGGTTAATACCATAGACTGAGTTCTCGCTGGTTGTAGCGACATATAGAGTGTCACCAATAATTTCTAAGTCTTCTGGACGACCGTAGGGTGTACCACCCAATTCATCGGCAGCCGCACGTCCACCTGTAGTCGCACTGGTAAAGTCAAAGGGATTGGCTGTGGTTAGCTTTACACCGTTAGTATCAGTAATAGCAACCCAAGTAGCAGCACCAGTTCGAGTTGTACTTGTATTGGTGGCAGAGTTCCAGTTTTCCGAAGCATTACCTGTAAAGGCAGTTACCTTCAAGACAAAACTTTGTCCAACACTCAAATCACCAGCAGTTGTAGGTACAAACTTGTAAATAGAACCGGAGTTGTTCTCATCAATAAAGTACAAAGTACCAGCAGCATCAATCTTCAAACCTTCGTGGGAAACCGCAGGAATATTACTACGCCAAACCACATTTGCTGTTTCACCAGCAGCCATCAAGGGGTTAAGCCACTCAAATAACCGCCCATTAGTTCTTTCTTCTGCAACTAAAACAGTTCCATGAGGAGTATATACAGCAGGGTCAAATGCTGCGAAGTCATCATTATTTTTATCCCAAATAGCAGGATTGGTAGTGAAATCTAATGCACTTTTACCAGTAAGAGCAGCAACAAAGTCTTGTGTTTGAGTATCATAGCGAACTAGTCCAGCTCCAGCACCTACTTCTGTGGGAATGTAAATATAGCGGTTGGTGGGATCTAATGCCACCATATCCCAGTTACCAAAGGTTGCAGCAAAGTCGGGATCTAAATTAGCAGTATTGCGATCGACAATTTCTGTTTGAGTAAAACCGGTTGGTAGCAAGAACGGTGCAGTATCTTCTGCTGTAGGAACAGTAGCAGTAGTAGAAAGAAGTTTGCTAAAGTCAACGTCAATTTTGTAGGTTGTACCCCAAACATCAGGTCCTGCAGCAATACCAGTGGAAGCTAAGACTGCTTGAGTACCATCAAAAGGATTGGTAGCGATATCTTCAGGACGAGAGAATTTGAAGGCATTAACTGCGGCAGCTAACTCATCTTGCTTGGCTTGTGTAACATACCCTTGAGTGTCATAACCTGTAGTATTTGCTTTCGTGGGATCGTAGTAAGCAATTTCTACAAACTGACCATTTGTGCTACTACCACTGCCTTTAAATTCACCAGGATTAAGTTCAATTACATCAGTAGCACTTGCAGGATCATCAGCCACCCATGCGAATAGCTTACCTTGTGCTAAACCATTGCGATCTAGGAAATTACCAGCCTTTTTGTCGCCGACATAGAGGTATAGAGGTGCGTTGCTTCTGTCATCACCAATTAAAAAGGCTACTTTATCAGTGCGGCCTGTATTTAGTTCTGTGATGTTTTCCCATGCAGCACGACCGAATGCAGGTAGGGCATATAAAGTATTTGTTTGTGTATCTAGGGCGAATTGTGTGCCGCCACTGGTTTCTTCACCAGAGAAGAAAATACGATCAGCTAAACCAATACCTGCACCAAATTGGTTCGCTTCAAACAAAGCAGCAGAACAAAAACGCTGAATACCACCAAATTCTAAATCAGCAGCAGCATCAACGACTTCACCACCACGGTTGATGATGGTGTCGTAGGCTAGTCCAGCATTGACGATTTGGAATGTGCGCTTATCAATATCAAAATAGTTAACTCTTGCACCAGGAAGTTGTGTACCGTTTTTGAGGGTGTACTTATAACCATCCGCACTTCCTACTTCATTAACCACTAATACACGAACAGTTGTATCGTTGAGTGAAAAAGCTCCAATACCATCGAGAATTCCGGGTGGTACATAGTCGCCAATTTTGTCGCCAACGGTAAAAAGTGGGTCAACAGTGTAACCATTTAGCCCTTTAACTTGAGCCTGTTGGGTTGTATCGAATGATATAGCCATGAAATTCCTTAATCCTCTTTGTAGTTCGTACTAAATCAATAAGTCCGAATTTGGTAAATTTAGGAAAACCTAATTTACTGAGATATGAATATTACGTTTTTTTAAATTCTCATCCAGAGGTTAAGGTTTTACTATGATTTAACTGTCTCTTGATTAAAAAATTCGGTTTAAAAATTAATTTTTAGTTATGAAAAGGTTATATATGGTGATAAAAGGATAGTGATTTTGCAACTTTCATTAATTATTAAATCAATCATAAATAGGACTTACTTAATAACTCTTTGAAACTCTTATTTCGACCTGTCCTCTGGGGTTCGTTTCTTCATGATTTTGCGTAAGTCCTGATAAAATTAAAAATTGGGATTTTAGAGGTTTGATGACTCCAAAATCCCAATTTGATTGCCCATAAATTAAATTAACGCAAAGCCGGCGGTAATCGTGGCCTACCTGTAGAAATGGCGTAGTTAATTACTAACAATTGCAACCATAATCCAGGAAAGTGCGTTTCTAGCCAAGATTGACTCCATTTCAAGAATTGTGAAAACCATATACCTAATAAAGCACTAACTAAAGCATGACGGGCAAAGCTAACATAATTACCAACCCAGCGTAATAAATCTTGCCAACCAGCTAATTGCCAAATCCACAGTAATAAGGCTGGATTTTTGATAGCTGCTTTCAAGGCTAGACGGTTAAAAGTGAACCAATCACAACGGTCTTTAATGAAATTATCTGCTACTTCTAGACTTTCACCTGCTAATAATCCAAAGAAAGTATTGAGCATGGAATTTATCAATTGAGGTGCGATAAATTTTCCTGTAGGAACCATCATTCCCTTAGAAAATAACCACATGACAGCTACATTACTCTGGTAAGCACGAATTTTGTTTAAATGTTGGGAAGTTAATAAATCATGTTTGAGAGCAGTATTTAATAGAGTGGTTAACCTTTCTAAATTGCGGACTAAAGAACCAAAACCAGTAAAGACTAGAGGAGATTGCAAAGAAGCAGCATCACCAATGGCAATTAATCTATCTACAGCAATTGTGCGATCGCTACTACTCGTACTAAAATGTCCTGGTATATAGCCAAAGGTTGGTTTTTTCCACACTAGCTTGTCCAGATCACAGCGCCGATACTCTGGCAAAATTGTGAAAAAGTCCTCATACATTTCCATCAAAGAACCGGGATTTTTTTCATTGACTTCATGATAGTGAAATAGATAAATTGTTAATTCTTCCCCAGAACCAGGAAATAACTCCCAAATCAACTGTCTCCCCCTAGAAATATCTCCATGACTGTAGAGAACATCCCCATAATCAGCATCCCAAACACCAGGTTCAAAGCCTTTTTCAATCACTGCTCCTACTGTTGGACAAACGCTATCAAAAGCCCTACCACCATTTAATTGCCAAGCAATTGGGGAAGCCGTTCCCATTGCATCTATCAACAAACGTCCACTAACTTGCTGTTCATTCCCAGTCGGTAAATGTTTGATATTAATACTAACTTGTGAACTGCTAATATCTGCCCGAATAAACTCCGTTTCATCCCAGATATCACCACCCGCAGCTTTGAGCTTTTCTCCACATACTTGTAATAATTTATCTGAATCTAAAGCTATATTTAGGACAGTGGGAGTGTGGAGAACAGGCGATCTTAACTTAGAGGGATTATTAGCATCAAAAAATTTATTGAATCCGTCTTTATACTCCCTAGCAATAATTTTTTCTACCTCAGCATTTGTCAACAAACCCAAATTTATCAAACTTTGAATTTCATCACGAGAAATATTCCATTCGCGGTTCATTCTCCCAAAAGGTAATCTTTCTATCAACAGGACTTTATAGCCTAATTTAGCCATAACTGCCGCATGAATTGACCCTAAAGCGCCACCGATGTAGATGAGGTCATATTCAGGGGACAGGGGACAGGTGACAGGTGACAGTGAGGAGGAGGAAGAAGAAGAAGAGGAGGAATTTTTTGTGTTTTCTTCCCCATTATTTTCTTGATAAAAGATCACTTGACGTGGTTTTTGGGGATTTTTCACCCCTTCGC
Organism: Anabaena sp. UHCC 0204; assembly: GCF_009711975.1. GTDB lineage: Bacteria > Cyanobacteriota > Cyanobacteriia > Cyanobacteriales > Nostocaceae > Dolichospermum. Next base: position 161,516 of record NZ_VIKW01000002.1, on the reverse strand, counting down.
GCCATCTTTGCTCCCACCAGTAAGCCCGTTTCAAATCATATTCCCCATTAGGCATTTTCTGAAAATACTTGACAGTTAGGGGATAATATGGTTCTAGCTCTGCGAAAATTGATTTTTGGGCATCAATCACAGGTGGTTCTGGGTAGCAATTGGGAAAGCGGTTTCTAATTTCCTTCGTCAGATATTGGAGAATGCGCTTTTGATCAGGAAAAGGTTGATCTCCCCACAGGAATACTTTCAGGTAAGTTGTCCGCTGCACCGACCACACAAAGACCGAGAGTTCTACTCCACCAAAAGTAGCATTTATAACTGGGATTTTCCAGCGTACCCCATCTGGGGTGATGATTTTTTCCCCGTTATCTAGGACAAAATCTGCTTGTAGCCATTGGCGTACAGAGGCTGTATCGGGTGTAGGAATTTCTAAGTAAAGAAGTTCTTGCATATTGCTGATATCTCCCATAAATCTACTCACTCAGACAGATTTGAAAAAGGCAGAAACTAGGTTAAACTCTGCCCTAATTAGCTTCATAAAGATTCCATGAAGAATTTTAATGATTTATCAAGTTTATTGTTCACGTTGTAAATTTTGTAAACCCATGCCATGAATTATCCTATCCCAGACAGTCCCCAAGAAATTTTTGCACTCAGAAAACAGCCAATTGATGAGGAATTAGTGGCTGCGGTAATTGCTGGTGTTGTTAAAGTTGTTCGCTCTCAAGGTCAGTCTTTAGATCAATTAACTGCCCAGGTATTAGAAGATGACCAGATGTTAGACAGACAACAAAGACGCTGGTTAAGTCAGTTGGTTGCCCAAGCATGGGAAACTTTCCCATAATCATCTTTGGCAATTTGGGATTGGTATTTTCCAACCAGTAAGATTAAAATTAAAGACTTAAAGGATTTTAAGATGAATTGGGAAGCCCACACTGTACCGAAAGTCAGTGTGTGATAGTTCACAGCTTATATCCTACGCTGAAGTAAAAGCCTTCGTCCTGGGCATTTACGCCTTTATCATCTAAGTTGATCAAAGGTAGACCATAATCTAACCGCATATTAAAACTAGGTAGGGGTTGCCATAAAACTCCGACTCCTGTCCCAGCTAAAAAGGTTTGTTTCTGTAAGCGGTTGGGGTTATCATCTGTGTTCCACACATATCCTAAATCAAAAAACGGTGCAACTTTGAGGATATTTCCACTTTCATCTTTGTGGATTGTCAGTTGGTTTTCTAGGACAAATCGCACTCCATTGTCACCAGCACGGGCATTTTGCCGATAACCCCGCACTGACTGACCACCACCAACGACAAATTGCTGTGAGGGTAATAAACCATCGGGGGTGAGTTGTACTTCGGCTTGGGCAATTAAAAGATGGTTATTACTAAAGCGTTGTACTCGTTGTACTTGTCCTAACCAACTAAAAAATTGACCATCAGGAATAGGATCTGCATTACTTGTGGCATCGAATACATCAATACCAAAACTGAATAAAGAACGCAAAGACCAAGCACCTTGTATATCTCGCGCGAGATAGTCTTGTCCAAATTTAATGACACGAGTGCGACTGTTACCGTTATCATCTGGACCAAAACCAAATGCTGTGGGACCTGCAAAGGTAAAGGTTTGACCATCTTGCAAAGTTAACCCTAATGATAAGGCAAATTCTTGGCGGGGCGATCGCACTAATGGTTGACGATAACTAATTTCATATAGTTGGGATTCTCCCCGAATATCGAAACTCTGAAAAGGTTCTTGGATGACTTTGTTATTATTAATTGCTGTTCGCAATTGTAAAGCCCCATTCATTGCATTTAGAGGTAGGCGATAATTGAAATCATAGATATTTGACCCCCCGCGAGGTGTAAAGTAATATGATGCGGCTAATTCATCACCCAATCCTGTGAGATTACGATAACTAGTATTAATTCCAAATCTTTCTGAACCGATACTTGGAGGGGAATAGTTATCAACGCTCAATGATGCTTTCAAAGAACTAGCTTCGGTAACTCTGACGACTAAAATATTTTGCCCTACCTGAGTACCTGTGCGGACACTGGCTTCTACATTAGAAAATAAAGGATCTGCTCGTAATAATCTTAACTGGTCTTCTAAATCACCTGTAGAAAGAGGTGTTTTAATTCCTAAAGCTACACGCGATCGCACATAATTAGGATTAAGGCGTTTTGTACCTTCAATTTCGATTTTCTCAACACCAGCTTCAATTACCCGAATTTGCGCTACACCATCGCTAATTGTTTGGTTGGCTAAAATGGCTCTTGAGGTAATATAACCCCGATCTAAGTAGAGTTGGGTGATAGCATTAGCAACCCCTCTAAGTTCTTCCAGACTAACTAAACGTCCTTGCACTGGCTGAGTTAGGGCATTTAATTGCTCTTGGTTAAAAATTGTACTCCCCGTTACCTCAATTTTATCAATCTGAATATTTTCGGTAACTGTTTCTGGTGGAGTTTCTGGTACAGGTTCTGATGGGATCATCTCCTGATTTTCTGCCGGTAGCGGTTCGGGAATAGGTGCTGATTGCAGAAATCTTTCCTGATTGATATCACCACTTGGATTTGCTACTTGTGCCATCTCCTGATTTTCTGACGGTAGCAGTTCGGGAATAGGTGCTGATTGCAGAAATCTTTCCTGATTGATAATATCACCACTTGGATTTGCTGTTTGTACCAGCAAATTGTCTGGTAATTCTAAAAATATAAATGAATCAGACAATTCAGGATTACTAGGTGATTGCTGATTTGCTTCAACTTGTTTATTTGCGACTTGTGTTAGTAGCTTATCTGGTAATTCTAAGAATACAAATGAATCAGACAATTGAGCATAACTAGCTGATGCAGAGACAACTAAGAACACACTGGGAATTAAAAATACAGAACATATTCTACCTTCTAAATGCCAACGCATAAAACTATTACTCCTGGATGGATTTTTATACTTATATAAGCTTGTTGTTCCAAAATTAACACGCTATGTTACTTCTGGATAGAGTAAAAGTCAAATTTTAGTGTTTTTTCCATAAATAGCGGCAATCAGTTGAGACATAACAGAAATTGAAGTCATATTCAATACTTTATTAAAAATAAATACCCAAAAATTATGTAGTTTTCGTAAAAATTTCCATAAGTTCCCTAAAAAAAAATCAGTACGTACTATCCGTAAATTTACTCTTACAGGGTACATGATTATAAGCTAATCTATTTGTGAAGTATAGAAATCAAACAAAAAAATAAACAACCAATCTGAAGCCCTGTAAATTAATAAGCAAATAAGATTTCAGCCTAACTCACAAGGTTTCTTTTAAGCAGTCAAGATACTTAAATAATCACTTTAGGAGAGAATAAAATGTTACGTAAATCCTTAGCAATTCTTAGTGGAGCAGTTATTGTCAGCAGCTTGGGAGCAGCAGTTAGTAGCCCCAGCTATGCTGACCCCGGTGGTCCTTTTAGTTGCGATACCAATAATCTAACAACTGTAGTAGGTGCAGGAAGAGCAACAGTAATGCGCTGGAGAACAAATGAGTTTGCAGGTTCTGGATATGACCGGGTGCGTAGATGTATGGAAGTATCGTCAAGATTTAACCACTTTTACAGCGCAGGTCAGTTAAACTACATTACTGCTGGGATGGTAAGAGGAATGCCCGTAGTGTGTGCAGCCTCACCTGGTGCTTCCTGTGATAGCAGCAATGTTTTATTCACCTTAAATCGCAGAAATAGCCGTAACGTAGCGGGTATCTTGCAAACACTTTTTGATAATCGTGCTGGTGCTACTGGTGCAGTTGTGAACGAATCCTCCGGCCGCGTTTATATAGACGTGAATAAAATGTTGAGTGATCTAGGTGTAGATAGCAATAGAAGCGCACAACAAAAACCCAGTGTAGTGAATAATAAGCCCAGCACAACACCAAGTGGTGGGGGCTGGTAAGAGGCTGAAAGTTTGATTAACATAGACTAATTCTCCTCCTCAAAAGTGAAAATCTAGTCAGGAGGAGATATATCAAATCAATAAAATTCAAAAGTCATGATCTATTGTTGAATTTTAGAGAATTGATATGATTAGTTAACTGTTTGTGAGTTTGAAGAACATGGATTTCTCTAAAGTTAGTTTTGTGGCTTTAATTAGCTGCCTCTCTTTTGCTTTTTCGACCCAGGCTGTATATTCCTTAGACCAGCAAACACCGACTGCTGATACAAAGATTTCTCAGACTGAGGAGAAATTGTCAGAAAAAATTGTGCGTCAAAAAGCCCGCGCGATTACGGTAAAAATTATGGCTGGAGAAGGTTGGGGTTCAGGAATTATTATCCAAAGAAAAGGTCAGGGTTATACAGTCCTCACTAACGCTCATGTTTTGAGAATTGGTAGTAATTATCAAATCCAAACTCCCGATGGTAAAATCTATCCAGGCCAAAAAGTTAAAGCTGTAAATTTCAATGATGATGACTTGGGATTACTCAGTTTTAAGAGTAGCAGTAATTATGCGATCGCCTCAATTGCTAAATCACCCTTAGAAATAGGAGAAAAAACCTTTGCTGCTGGTTTCCCCAATGAAACCAAAACTTGGTCATTCACAACCGGAAAGGTTGACTACATACTATCTAAATCTTTCCAAGGTGGTTATCGAGTCGGTTACAGCAACGATATCCTCAAAGGTATGAGTGGTGGACCCGTACTCAATCAGCGTGGTGAATTAGTAGCTATTAATGGTAGACACAAATTTCCTCTTTGGGGAAATCCCTTTGTTTTTGAAGATGGTTCTACCCCAAACTTACAAACTCGCAATCAGTTTGAGTATTCTAGCTGGGCTGTACCAGTCGCAACATTCCTCAACAGCGCCCCCCAATTTTCTCAAGGTGTGATTAACTCACCAATCGGATCATCTTTGAGCGAAATTGAAGTTGATTCTCTCTATTCAACTTCAGCACCGTCAACCCCAATACCTGCGAATGTGCCAAAACGTTCTATGTGGGTTTGGTAATTGATTTGTTAATAGTCATAAATTTAAAGTTTCAGGAAATAGCATCATGTTAAATCGTTATTTATTATCAGGTTGTTTTATCGGTTCAGCAATGGTCATGGTAGCCAGTCCAGCCATTGCTAAACAAGCCCTAACACCCAAGGATGTAGCCAGTATTGCTAAATCTACCGTAGTGCAGATTGCCCCCACAGTTAATTATCCCGGTTCAGGAGTAATTGTTGGTAACTACAAAGAAGATGGCAAAATCGTTTATGTGGTATTAACAGCCAACCATGTTGTTGAACACCCAGATGATGAATATAAAGTTATCACTCCTGTTCCTATGGCAGGAGACAGAAGACGACAAAAAATCAGTATTTCCACCGAGCAAGATATTCAGAGATTGCCAGGTGTAGATTTAGCGATTGTCAAGTTTCGTAGTGAACACAAGTTTAATACAGCTACCCTTGGTAATTCTGACCATACAACTGAAGGTGCTGGTGTCTATGTTTCTGGATTTCCTAACCCCGGACAAGCAATTACAAGGCGTGTGTTTCAATTCACTTCTTCCTTAGTTTCCAGTCGTTTAGATGGGGATACAGTAGCAGGTGAAGAAGACACCGGAGTGGATGATGGATATGCTATATCTTATACAGCTACCACAAGAGCAGGAATGAGTGGTGGACCAGTTTTCGATGTGTCAGGGCGAGTTGTGGGTATTCATGGCAGAGGTGATAGAGACGAAATGCCTAAATTAGCAGCATCGTCACAAGGTAGTCAGGAAAGTGGACCCCAGCGTGTTCCCGATAAAACTGGATTTAATTTAGCTATTCCTATTCAGACTTTTCTGAGAAAATTAGCCCCCAGTGCTATCTATAAATTAGGCATGACATTTGACAAGTCTGAACCAGGGACAGCGCAGTTGTATGCTACCAGAGGTCGTCCTGTAACCAACATTATAGAAGAAGAAGCAGCAGATGCCGTTACCGAAGTGGTTAACAAATCTCCTAAAAATAGCACCCCATCACGTCCCGTACCAACTCAAGTTAAACCTGCTCGCACTCTTCCTATACAGCCAACACCCAGCAAAAACACTACTCCTACTCCCCCCGTCACTCCTTTATGGTAATTAAGACTTGTTACAAATTAATAAGTCATTCTTGCGTCTTTTCCAAGTAAGAAACTAGAAAGCCCGTCTGCACGGGCTTTTTAATGTAAGGCGGTAATAATACAGAGGCAGTTTAATTTATATTTGGAAAACTTTAAGCATATTCACGTATATGAATAATGCTGTTAAATGAGGGACAATTTAAATTGGCAATATTTATACCAGGATTTATATGAATTTGTTAACTGGAAAAACTACTCTATTTATTCTGACTCAGGCGATCGCACTTGTCACTCTTCTCCAAACCATAACCCCTGTTAAAGCCCAATCTATCACCCCTGCTAACGATGGTACGGGTACAGTTGTGACTCCCGTAGGCAATCAAATAGACATCAGTGGTGGCAGTCTTTCTAATGATGGTACAAATCTGTTTCACAGCTTCCAACAATTTGGACTCACCTCCACCGAGATAGCTAACTTTCTCTCCAACCCCAATATTCAGAACATCTTGGGGCGCATCATCGGTGGTGATCCTTCCCTGATCAATGGAATTATACAAGTTACTGGTGGAAATTCTAACTTATTCTTAATGAATCCTGCGGGGATTCTCTTTGGCGCTAATGCCAGCTTAAACCTACCCGCTGACTTTACAGCTACTACAGCTAATAGCATCTTACTGGGTGAAAATAGGTTTAATGCAGTTGGTAGTAACGACTATGCAAATTTAGTAGGAACTCCCAATGCTTTTGGTTTTTCCACTTCCGAACCAGGAAGTATTGTTAATTTTGCCAACTTAGCAGTCGGTGATGATAAGAACTTAAACTTACTCGGTGGTACAGTCCTTAGCACTGGCAGTTTATCAGCACCAGGAGGTAATATTAAAGTTGTATCAGTCCCTGGTGAAAAACTTTTACGCATCACTCAACCAGGACATTTGCTGAGTTTAGAAGTTGAACCATTATCAGGTACATCTCCTGCTACTTTGTTAGATTTATTAACAGGTAATATTGGTAATGCTGATGGTGTAACTATTAATAACGGACAAGTACAACTGACAGGTTCAGGAATGACTGTAAATGCTGGGGATGTAGTAATTCAAAATACTACATTACTTGTCCCAACTGCTCAAATTGACTTGTTTGCAGCACAAAATCTGATTATTGGTACAGATTTATCAGCTACTGGTAAAATTTCATTGCAAGGTAATGTCATACTCGATAGTGATTCTACCTTTAGTAGTGGTACAGATATAACCTTTACTAATACAATTAACGGTGGAAAAGCA
>NZ_VIKW01000002.1:152544-153882 GCF_009711975.1 Anabaena sp. UHCC 0204 | reverse complement strand
TTACGGCTGCAAATACGAATATTGCTAATAATATTACGACAACAGGAAATCAACAATTTACAAATGATGTCACATTAACAGGTACAAACAGTAATCAAGAACTGAAAGCAGATACAGGAACAATAGCCTTTAATAACAACTTAATAGCAGGAAACAATAACCTCACCCTAACAGCGAATGAAGTGAACTTGTTAGGAGTAGATAACTCAGTTACAGGTAGTGGAAAATTACTGATACAACCATCTATATCTGGACAAAATATTAATATTGGTGATGATACAGATACAAGTAGTTTAGATATCACTGGATCTGATATTGATGCTTTAGCCAAAGGATTTAGTGATATTACTATAGGACGTAATGATAGCAGTGGAGCGATCGCTATTAACACTGTTAATTTCAAAGATGCAGTAAAAATTCAATCTCCAACAGGTTCAATTACCACAAATGGAGAAATTACTGGTGAAGGTTCTATTACTCTAGATGCTATAACTACTACTCTGAACGCAGGTATCACCACCATTAATCAGAATATTAATTTCAGTCAAAGTGTCATTTTTGGGAATGATATTACCCTCAGCACAGGTGCAGGTATAGGTGATATTACCTTTAGTGGTACTGTTGATGGAAATCAGAATTTAACATTAAATACAGGTACAGGAAATATAAACTTTGATGCTGCTGTAGGTGGAACAAATCCATTAAATAGTCTCAGTACCAGCACAGCTAATACTAATGTGAAAGCAAATATCACAACTGTCAATGATCTGAATTTTACAAACGCCGTTACACTAACTGGTATCACACAAACATTTAACTCTGGAAATGGCAATATTAACTTTAGTGATACAGTAAATGGAGCAAGTGATTTAACTGTTATTGCTGGTAATGAAATCACCTTAAATGGTGCTGTAGGTGTAAATTTAAAATTAAATAGTTTAACTAGCACTGCGACTAAAACTAACGTAGAAGATAACATCTTTACATCTGGAAATATTACCTTTAATAATCCATTAAACCTAATAGAAAGTGGTGCGAAATTATTTAGCGCAGATAACGGAAATATTAGTTTTAACAGTACCGTTAATGGAAATAGTGCATTAACAACTTTAGCAACAAATGGAATTATTAGCTTTAAGGATGTTGTTCAATTAAGTAGCTTAACCAACACTGCTACTCAAACTCAGATAGCAAATAACATCTTGACTACAGGTGATATTAAGATTAACAGTAACTTGATAAATCTCACAGGAACAACAAATCAAGAATTAAAATCTGATAGTGGAAAAATAGAATTAAGTGGGAATTTAACAGCAGGAAGTAATAATTTAACATTAA
>NZ_VIKW01000002.1:0-152239 GCF_009711975.1 Anabaena sp. UHCC 0204 | reverse complement strand
CAACTATTAAATCACCTAATGGTACAGGTTCAATTATCGCAAATAGTACAATTACAGGTAAAAATAATGCGTCAATCAATTTGTTAGCTAATCAAAACATTATTACTAACAATCTCACTACAGAAAATCAAAATATCAACATTACCAGTACATTGGGTGGAATTACCACAAATAATATAACAGGTGGTTCGATTGATTTAGCAGCTAATCAAAATATCACTACTGGGAATATCAACACCATAAATAATAACGTTAACCTGAAAAGTAGCACAGGAGTAGTGACAACACAAAATATTATCACTCAAGGTGGAGATGTTAATATTCAAGCGCAGGATAGCATTAAAACTGGAGTTTTAGATACCAGTTCTAGCATTGGTGATGGTGGTAACGTAAGTTTAGATCCTGACGGTGATATTGAAGTTATTTCTATCAATACCCAAGCTTTAGGTAGTGGAATTGGTGGTGATGTTGATATTACAACTAGAAGATTCTTCCGCGCGACAGGTACATTTAGCGATCGCAATGGTCTTTCTACTAGTAGTATTTCTACAATAGGAACAGATGGTAGTGGTTCTGTTACTATTAATCATGGAGGAGATGGTGCAACAGCCTTTGTAGTTGGTGGTAATTATGGTAGCAACGGTACAGCAGGAGCAATTACCACCGATTTTAACAATAGCATCAGACCGACAAGATTATATCAAGGTAATTATACACAAGGTAACATTCAAATAAATACTAATTCATCTATTAGAGAAGCTGCTGAACCATCAGATGAAGCCCTTAATTCTAGCTTACAGTCACCAGCTATTAGCAATGCAATAGTTACAGTTGATAGAGATTTTGCTGGACTGGAAGAGCGTTTTACCGGACAGTTTGAGCAATTTTCTGGAAAACCAGTTGCTCGAAAATCTGTGGCTGAAGCTCAAGTTGAATTGAAACAAATTCAAACACAAACAGGGATTAAAGCAGCTATTATTTATGCCAGTTTTACTCCTAGTGGAGACATCTCAACAACCGATAATGATGTCCTAGATTTATTTATTGTAACTGCGGAAGGCAACCCAATTAATAAACAGATTTCCCGCGCCACTAGAGCCAAAATTATGGACGTGGCGCAGAAGTTTTATGGTGAAATTTCTGATATTAATCAAGCCAACAATAACAACTATTTAGCCTCATCACAGCAATTATATCAATGGCTCATTGCACCCCAAGAAGCTGAATTACAAAAGCGAGGAATTACAAATGTGTCCTTTGTTATGGATGAAGGTTTGCGCTCTATTCCTATAGCTGCTCTCCATGATGGTAAACAGTTTTTGATTGAAAAATACAGTTTAGGAATGATACCTAGCTTCAGTCTCATAAATACGAGCTATTCAAGTCTTAAAAACTCTCAAGTCTTAGCAATGGGAGCTAGTGAATTTTCTAAAGACCAAAAACAGCCCCCTTTAAAAGCAGTACCAATTGAACTTGATAATATTACCAAACTATGGAATGGTAAATCTTTTCTCAATCAGAGCTTTACCCTAGAAAATCTCAAGATAAAACGTCAGGAAAATCCTTTTAGCATTATTCATCTAGCAACTCACGTAGACTTTATTTCTGGTGATGCAGGTAATTCCTATATCCAATTGTACGATCGCAAATTAGGAGTAGATAAAGTCCGCGATTTAGGTTGGAATAATCCACCGGTGGAGTTACTAGTTTTAAGTGCTTGTAAATCAGCTTTTGGGGATAAGGATGCTGAGTTAGGTTTTGCTGGTTTAGCATTGAAAACTGAGGTAAAATCAGTTGTTGCTAGTTTGTGGTATGTTTCTGATGCTGGTACACTGGGTTTAATGACTGAGTTTTATCGGCAGTTAAAGACTGCACCAATTAAAACTGAAGCACTAAGAGAAGCACAATTAGCAATGATTCAAGGTAAAGTTGCAATTGCAGGAAATAAATTAATTGGTGTCAACAGCAGCATTGATATATCACCGACAATAGCCACTTATTTACAGGAGAATATTAATGGTAGTCTTTCCCATCCTTATTATTGGTCTGCTTTTACAATGATTGGTAGTCAGTGGTAAAATCTTTGTTAGACATCTGTGAAAAAAAATGTAGAGACGTTCCATGGAACATCTCTACAAGATTTGTGAAAAGATATCTGTTATCTATCAACAGAACCCATAATTACGTCAATACTACCGAGAATAACAACGATATCTGCAACCTTCATTCCTCGCAGTAAATGTGGCAGAATTTGTAGGTTATTGAAATCAGCGGCGCGGATTTTCCAACGCCAGGGGAAAACATTATTATCACCTACTAGATAAATTCCCAATTCTCCTTTGCCACTTTCGACGCGGGAGTAAATTTCACCTTTGGGCATTTTGAAGGTAGGAGAAACTTTTTTAGCGACGAACTGGTAATCAAAAGCGTCCCATTCAGATTTTTTCCCGGCCATGATCCGCTTGGCTTCTAGGTTTTCGTAGGGTCCTCCGGGTAATCCAGCGATCGCTTGTCGAATGATTTTTACAGATTCGCGCATTTCTCGCATCCGTACCATGTAACGCGCTAAACAATCACCTTCTTTTTCCCACTGTACGTCCCAATCGAAATCATCGTAACATTCATAATGGTCAACTTTTCTCAAGTCCCATTTCACCCCAGAAGCGCGTAACATAGGTCCAGAAAGTCCCCAGTTAATAGCTTCGTCACGGGTAATTGTTCCCAAACCTTCAATACGGCGGCGGAAAATGGGGTTATTGGTAACTAGGCGTTCGTATTCATCTACTTTGGGGATGAAGTAGTCACAGAAATCCAAACATTTATCTACCCAACCATAGGGTAAATCAGCAGCGACACCACCAACGCGGAAATAGTTGTTATTTACCATGCGGTAGCCTGTGGCGGCTTCCCACAGATCATAAATCATTTCCCGTTCCCGGAATTGGTAGAAGAAGGGTGTTTGTGCGCCCACGTCAGCTAGGAACGGACCAAACCATAATAAGTGGTTAGCGATGCGGTTTAGTTCCAGCATAATCACGCGGATATAGCTGGCGCGTTTGGGGACGGTAATCCCTGCTAATTTTTCGGGGGCGTTGACTGTTACCGCTTCGTTAAACATCCCCGCAGCGTAGTCCCAACGGCTGACGTAGGGGACGTACATGATTGTGGTGCGGTTTTCGGCAATTTTCTCCATTCCCCGGTGTAGATAGCCTATGACTGGTTCACAGTCAACGACATCTTCACCATCTAGTGTCATAATCAGTCGCAAAACCCCGTGCATTGATGGGTGGTGAGGTCCCATGTTTAGCACCATTGGTTCAGTGCGGGTTTCTATTCTACTCATAGATTTGCTGTTCTCCCGTGATGGATGTTGTAGCTAAGATTAACCTGCTGCGATCGCTCTTTTCTGCCAAAATTTAGCTGATAGGGATAATTTCTAGGTTATCTCTACACGGTTATATTGGAGAGAGAATAGCAGAGTCGGTTTTGTAGGTGATGTTTTATTTTGTGCTGCTTCTTCAATTATTATAGGGAAGCCTGATATATAAGGGATTAAGAGTTTTGATTTTTTTCATGTCTTTATAGGGTGTAAGGTTTTTTTTCTCACGCAGAGGCGCAGAGGCGCAAAGTAAGAGAAGCAGAGTTTTTTTACTAAGTATGATTAAATGATGAATTATTTGCAAGTTCCTAAAGTCACTACACCGAAGGATTTAGCTAAATGTATGGCTAGTTTGGCACAATTGATGAGAGATGCTATTAAAACGGCTTTATATGATGTAGATAATGGGGGAATGTTACGTCAGCAGTTGGAGTCATTTCAACGAGTATTAATTAAGGATTTGACTGTTGAACAATTTGCGGATATGTATGCTCAAACTATTTGCTATGGCTTATTTGCAGCGCGATGTAATACTGATAATGTTCAGACTTTTTCGCGGGAAACAGCAGCTTTTAAATTACCAAAAACTAACCCATTTTTAAGGAGTATTTTTGGACAAATAGCAGGACCAGATTTAGATGAAAGAATTAGTTGGGCTGTGGATAATTTAGCCAATATTCTCCAACAGATGGAAATGACAGAAATTCTCCAGGATTTCGGTAAACGGACTCGCAGAGAAGATCCTGTTGTCCATTTTTATGAAACATTTTTAGCGGAATATGATCCGCAAGTGCGCGAAGCTAGAGGGGTTTACTATACTCCTGAACCTGTAGTTTCTTATATTGTTAAAAGTGTAGATTATCTTCTTAAACATAAATTTAATATTAGTCAGGGTTTAGCAGATTCTCAAAAGATTAAAATTCCCAATCCCAAGGGTGAGGGAACTATCGAAACTCATCAAGTTTTGATTTTAGATCCTGCTGTGGGTACGGGAACTTTTATGCACAGTGTGATTAATTATATTTATGATGGTTTTAAATCTCAAAAGGAAATGTGGTCAAGTTATGTGAGTCAGCATTTACTACCCCGTTTACTTGGGTTTGAGTTATTAATAACTCCATATACTGTAGCACATATCAAGTTAGGTTTACAGTTGCAAGAATTGGGTTATGATTTTAGTTCTGAGGAACAGTTAAGGATTTATTTAACTAATACGTTAAAAGAAGCATTTCCAATGCCTTTTGATGGTGCGGTGAACGGGATTAAAGACATAAAACAAGATGTTCCTGTGATGGTAATTTTAGGAAATCCTCCTTATTCTTATGAATCTATAAATACTGACCCTTGGATTATGGGATTAGTTCGAGATTATTATCAAGTAGACGGAAAACCTTTAGGAGAAAGAAACCCTAAAGGTTTATTAGATGATTATGTAAAGTTTATCCGTTTTGCTCAACATCGAGTTTCGGAAACGGGTTATGGTATTGTGGCTTTAATTACGAATCATGGATATTTAGATAATCCGACATTTCGGGGAATGCGTCAAAATTTGATGCAAACTTTTGATGAGATTTATGTTTTAGATTTACATGGTAATAGCAAGAAAAAGGAAGTTTGTCCTGACGGTTCACCGGATAAAAATGTTTTTGATATTCAACAAGGAGTAGCAATCAGTATCTTTATCAAATATCAAGATAGTCAGCAAAATTTAGCCAAGGTTTATCATGCTGATTTATGGGGTATGCGAGAGGTTTATGAAAATAAAGAATTAGTTGGTGGTAAATATCATTGGTTAGCAGAAAATGATATTAGTTCAACTGAGTGGAAAATTATAAATCCTCAAAAGGAATTTTATTTATTTCAAGTCCAAAATAATCATATTTTAGATGAGTATACTAGGAATTTCAAACTCACAGAAATATTTTATATTAATAGTGTAAGTGTTGTCACAGCTAGAGATGCTTTAACAATCAAAGACACACCTGATGAGATATGGAAGACTGTTAAAGATTTTGCTAATTTATCTATAGAAGCAGCTAGAAATAAATATCAATTAGGAATAGACACGAGAGATTGGAAGGTTGATTTAGCACAGAAAGATTTAAAAATATCAGGATTACTAAAATCATCTATTGTTCCTATATTATATAGACCTTTTGACATTCGTTATACTTATTATACGGGGAAATCAAGAGGGTTTCATTGTACCCCTCGAAACGAAGTTATGCAACATTTATTAAATCAGGAAAATTATGGATTAATTGCCAATAGACAGATTAAATTAGATATTACTAGGCATTTTTTTGTTAGTGAAAATATCGTAGAACGTCATATTTTAGAAACAGGAAATGCTTCTGCATATATCTTTCCTCTCTACCTTTACCCAACTGATACACAAACTAACGCACCTGGAGGACGTAAACCGAATTTATCCCCAGAATTTATTATTGAATTTTCTCGAAAATTAGGCTTAGAATTTATTGGAGATGGTAAGGGAGATAAAACTAATACTTTTGGACCAGAGGATATTTTTAATTACATTTACGCTATCTTCCATTCTCCTAACTACCGTCAACGCTACGCTGAATTTTTAAAGATTGATTTTCCTCGTATTCCTTTAACTACCAATTCTGCGCTTTTTTGGGAGTTAGTTATCAAAGGTGATAGATTAGTTAAATATCATTTAATGAAAGTAACAGTAACAGAAATTTCTACTTATCCTATTCCTGGTTCTGATGTTGTCGAACAAGTTAAATATAATGAAAATGAACAACAAATTTGGATAAATGCTGAACAGTATTTTGATCAAGTTCCGCAGCAAATCTGGAATTTTTATATTGGGGGTTATCAAGTTTGTCAAAAATGGCTGAAAGATAGAAAAGGGAGACAATTGAACTTTGATGATATTAGCCATTATCAAAATATTATTTTTATCATATCGGAAACTATTAAGATTATGGAAGATATTGATAAAATCATTGATAAATATGGCGGTTTTCCGTTAGAATAGAATCAATAAAGGATTTTTAATCTAAGTTATAAATATTCGTTAAGAAATTGTCTAATATTCCAGCATCTAACCCCAATTAACCTAATAATGAAAATTCTCTTGCTGATAGGTGGTCATATCTGAATCAATATGAGAAAAAATATCTCAAAGAAGCTATGAAAGCTTATGATAAAATTATAGAATCAAAAGATGATATTTTCAAAATAGCAAATCGGTATCAATTAAATTTTGAGGATATTGAAAGAGCTAAACAGTATGCTTTTGGTAAGGGAGTATTACAAAATCAATTTATCCCTGATTTACGTATGGCTCAAAGTTGGCAAAGAATGGCGTTAGGAGAAGAAATTGATAGTGATGAAGTTTTACTAAAGCATGAAATTCTGGAATCTGAATTGGTAATTAATCAAGGTGTGAATCAATTAGATGCTCATAAAATAGCTCAAAATGAATACCCTTGGTCTATAATTATAACTAAAGGAGATAAGAAAAAATGAACAAAACATCTGAACAAAAGTTTGTTGAAGCTTTAGATATTTGTCAATCATTGATTGGTTTTAAATATCGTCCTACCAATTTAACCTATCAAGCAATAGAGTTATTTTGTGAAATCGGTAAAAATCCTTTTAAATTACTAGAATTATGCCAAAAATATTCTAGTAAAATTGAGAAAATTTGTGACATTATTCATGAATATGGAACAAGTATAGATAATTGGCGTGTTGATTGTCCACTTGGTTTTGGTGCAAAAGATCATTGTAGTTTTTTGAGTTTTTTCCTCAATCTTGATCTTGGCAAATTTGAATATTTTACAGATAATTTTACTACAGTAGAAGGAATTTCGGAGTTATTTAAAGATTGGAAAGGAATTGATTTTAATCCTGTCATTGAAAAGCAAAAAGCAGTTACATTTTGATAAATTAATAAATTAATGAGCAAATCAGATTTACAAACCCCATTAGATTTAGAAGAAGTTACATTTTCCCATATTCCTGTTCTCAGCCAAGAAGTGATTACAGGTTTAAATATCCAACCTGGAGGAAATTATTTAGATTTAACAGTTGGTGGTGGTGGTCACAGTCGGTTAATATTAGAAACTGCTGAAGATGTGAAAATTACCGCAGTTGACCAAGATGAAGATGCTTTAAACGCAGCAAAACAAAATCTAGCAGAATTTGGAGATAGAGTTAAATTTATTCATAGCAACTTTGCAAATTACCAATTTCCAGAAAATACCTATCATGGAATTTTAGCAGATTTAGGAGTAAGTTCTTATCATTTAGATAACCCAGAACGGGGTTTTAGTTTTCGCAACACTGCAAATTTAGATATGCGAATGAACCAACAACAATCCCTCACCGCTGGAGATATAATTAATGAATGGGACGAAAAAGAACTAGCGGATATTTTCTTTAAATATGGTGAAGAGAGACTTTCGAGAAGAATAGCCAGAAGAATAGTTGAAAAACGCCCATTTAATACTACTACAGAATTAGCTGATGCGATCGCCTATTCTGTCCCCCCTAAATATCGTCATGGCAGAATTCACCCCGCAACCCGTGTTTTTCAAGCTTTACGAATCGCTGTCAATGACGAATTAAAAGTGCTGGAAACGTTGATAGAAAAAGCACCAAACGCGCTTATTCCTGGGGGAAGAATAGCCATAATCAGCTTTCACAGTTTAGAAGACCGACCAGTTAAACATGGATTAAGAAATTTACCTTCATTGCGAGTATTGACCAAAAAACCAATAATTGCCACAGAAGAAGAAATAAAAGAAAATCCTCGTTCTCGTTCTGCTAAATTGAGAATAGCGGAAAAGAAAAATACAGAAGATTAAAATTCAGTTTTCTTGAAGTTTTTGGTAATCTTGGGGTGTATCAATATCAATTGCACCCAAAGGAAAAGGAATACTAAAAACTTCATCATTGTGGTTTTTAATTAATTTTTTTGCGCCTACATCTTCACTCAAAACTGCTAATTTTGGAAAAAATATGTGGCTAAATAACACAGGTACTCCTAGAGTTTCTGCATATTCACAAGCAATGATGGATTTTCCCATAGTATGATATGCTGCAACTAGATGATTGATAATTTCCGAAGAAAGAAATGGTTGATCACAAACAGTAATTACTGCTGCATCTATATTTTGAAAATCAGTTATTAATGATGTAATTCCGCTGCGAATTGAAGAACTCATTCCCAAATTCCAATCAGGATTTTCCACGATTTTAATAGCAGATTCGCTAATTTCTGAACGGATATTTTCGGCATTTGCTCCCAACACTACTATTATAGGTTTGCATAGGGAAGCGATCGCATTTTCAATGGTATTTTTAAGTAAACTGCATCCTTGATATAGTAATAGCTGTTTCGGTGTACCCATGCGAGTTGATGCACCTGCGGCTAAAATAATAATGGCAATTTTTGATTCAGTCATTTTTCAATAAAAATTTCCTGCACTTGAGTTATTTGGTGAATTGGTTGATTACGGTCTTTCAAAAAACCACCATTCCTTTGAGTAAGTATGGCTTGAATTTCTGCAATTATAGATAAAGCTATTGCTTCTGGTGTATTTGCACCAATATCCAAACCAATGGGAGCATATAACTTTTGTAATTGTGCTGGGGGATATTCTCCACATTCTTTTTGTAAATCTGTGAGTAATCTTTGAGTTCGTTGTTTTGACCCCAAACAACCTACATAAATTAAATTAGATGGTATTAACAATTTGAGAATTTCTAAATCATCAAAATAATTATGTGTCATTACCACAGCAATAGAATTTTCATTCATAGATATCTGTTTATACAGAATTTCCCGACGAGTTAAAATGACCTCATTAGCCATCATAAACCGTCCTTTAGTAGCTTCCATAGCTCGACAATCAAAAATAGTAACTTGCCAACCTAAAGCTTTCGCAAATTCCGCTACTGGGACAGAATCACGACCTGCACCAAAAATGAGCAGGTTAAAAGGAGGCTGAATAAATTCCATAAAAACATTAACTTCACCTGATCCAAATTGATATTTATGAAAACTCGAACATTGATTTTTTAATGCTTCCTGTGCATCCTTTATTAAAACTTGATTTAAAGCAGATTCAGGAATATTAGTATTGACATTATTATCTGCATTGAGAATTAACCGCGCTCCTACCTGAACATTAACCTCACCTTCCACACCAAAAACAGTAGCAATAATTCCGCACTGTTGATTATTAAAACATTGCTGAATAAAAATTAAAGGATTAAGTGGATCATCTGGATTTAGACATTCAATCAAAACATCTACCACACCATTACAACCCAGTCCAAAACCCCAAATAATATCCTCATCAGCATTAGTATCATAAGTAACAACAATTGACTTTCCATCTGGCATGGAAACGCGAGTATGCTCAAATACATCATTTTCCAAACAACCACCGCTAATCGTTCCCACCATATTACCTGTTGATGACATCAACATTCGCGCCCCTGGTTGACGATAAGTAGAGCCTTTAACATTCACAATTGTGGCGAGAAATACCGATTCAGGATTATCCTGAAGTGCGGCAAATGCTATAATAATAGAATTTAGCTCTTTCATATTTACGGCTCGATACTCCTAGCTTTTCTGAAGATATCTAAATGAACAGAATATTGTATTATCACCAGCAATCCAACTTTTCTCGGAAAATCCGCATATTGTTAGCAGAGAAAAATTTAGATTGCGAACTACACGAAATTAATCTGCTAAATAAACCCCCTGAATTTCTAGAAATTTCTCCTATTGGTCGAGTCCCTGTCTTTGTAGAAGAAGATGGTACAGTTATTTGGGATTCTACATTAATTGCGGAATATTTAGATGAAACTTATCCACAACCTAGTTTTTATCCAAATACTCCTCGGTCACGGCTTGAGTGTCGAAAATGGGAAGAGTTAGCAGATAATTTAGGTGAGATGATCATCAACTTATGGATACTCAATTTAACCAATAATTTAGCCCCGACTCGTCAGCGGATAAAATTGGAAACTTCAATTAATCGCCTTTTACCAATTTTTGAACAACAATTAACCCAGCATCAATACTTATTAGGTGATGAAGCCTGGACAGCAGCAGATGTAGCAGCATTATGTTCAATGGGTTATTATAGTTTACGCTTAGATGAAGATTGGATTTTACAGTATCCTAACTTAGGAAATTGGTTTAATAAATTGCACAAACGTGATTCAGTCAATTCCACTATTCCCATACCTTTTAATTAATTATGGAATCCTCAGCAACACATCATGTTATCTAAACCATATAAAATAATTGATTGGGGAGAATCATGACGATCGCTTGTAAAAACAACACCTGCTGAACAAATCTGAGAAATGACAATTGGCGATCGCTTACTACTCAAATCTTGGAATGAATTAAAATTATTTCTATGCTGAACCGAATCAAAGACTTAACAACAACCATTGCACCCCGATTAGTCGAAATTCGCCGACATATTCATGCACACCCAGAACTGAGCGGGCAAGAATATCAAACCGCTGCTTTCATTGCCGGAGTCTTATCTGCCAATAACTTGCACGTAGAAGAGGGCATAGGTAAAACAGGTGTCATTGGTGAGTTGAAAGGGACTCAACCCAGTAGTCAGATCCTCGCAATTCGCACTGACATGGATGCTTTGCCCATTCAAGAACGCACAAATTTAGAATATGCTTCTCGAATAGAAGGAGTTATGCACGCTTGTGGTCATGATATCCATACTACAGTAGGTTTAGGGACAGCAATGGTGCTTGCCCAAATTGCTGATGAAATAGGTGGAAAAGTCCGATTTTTATTTCAACCAGCCGAGGAAATTGCCAAAGGAGCAAATTGGATGGTAGAAGATGGAGTGATGAACAATGTTGCGGCTATTTTAGGGTTGCACGTTTTTCCTTCCATTCCCGCCGGTGCAATTGGTATCCGCTACGGTGCGCTAACAGCAGCAGCAGATAATTTAGAAATTATCATTATTGGTGAATCTGGCCATGGTGCGCGTCCCCATGAAGCCATAGATGCGATTTGGATTGCGGCTCAAGTGATTACAGCCCTACAGCAAGCAATTAGCCGTACACAAAACCCGTTACGACCTGTAGTATTAAGTATTGGTCAAATTAATGGCGGGAGAGCGCCCAATGTAATTGCTGATAAAGTCCAGTTATTAGGGACAGTGCGATCGCTTCATCCAGAAACCCGTGATAAACTACCACATTGGATTGAAAACATAGTTGCCAATGTTTGTAATTCTTATAATGCAAAATATCAAGTTAATTATCATCAAGGTGTACCCAGTGTCCAAAATGATAATGCGCTCACACAATTATTACAATCATCAGCGGAAGAAGCTTGGAGTCATGAGCGAGTGCAAATTTTACCAGAACCATCCTTGGGTGCAGAAGATTTTTCTGTGTATTTAGAACACGCCCCTGGTTCAATGTTTCGCTTAGGTGTAGGCTATGAAGATAGAATTATTAATCATCCCTTGCATCATCCGCAATTTGAAGTTGATGAATCTGCTATTATTACGGGAGTAGTCACCTTGGCTTATGCTGCTTACAAATATTGGCTAAAGTCAAAACTATGATTCGAGTGATTAATTAATCATAAACATCACAGTTCAGAATTTTCTCTTTAAATAAATTCAAAAAAATCAGACTGTCAATCATGCCACCAATCGAACCTATAGATTCAACCGCAT
This sequence comes from Anabaena sp. UHCC 0204, assembly GCF_009711975.1. Lineage (GTDB taxonomy): Bacteria > Cyanobacteriota > Cyanobacteriia > Cyanobacteriales > Nostocaceae > Dolichospermum. Next base: position 140,134 of record NZ_VIKW01000002.1, on the reverse strand, counting down.
CAGAACAAAGCCTAGAGAATTGGTATTTAGTAACTGTTCGTTCTAAAAAACGAGAAGTATTTTTAAAATTTCTGAATCTCGCTATTAGCCAAAATCAATTACAAGACTTGGTAATAGAGATCAAAAGTCCTCAAGATGCAGTTTATCAAGATATTGTTTTATTAAAAACAAGTAATTTCAAAAATGCTTATATACAACTAAAAAAAGTCGAATGCTTCCAAAATATCGAACGAAAACCTTTAGCATTAACACAAGTCAATAGGATGTTAGGTATTGGATAAATTTGTGATCCTCTAAGAGGATGTTTGAAAAGTCTAAATTCATACTCGCCCTGGCGACTAGAAGTCGCGGCTACACAGACAAAACCCACCTTCGTGGGTTTCAAACCCTTGATTTTTCATTAGTCCTGATCATTACCAAACAAGATTTATTATAGCATTTCGTACGAGGTACAAAATTATCTGCATTCATCTGCGTTTATCTGCGGTTAATTTCTTCTTCTTCTACCTCACTTAAATGAGAATTGCGGCGTTGCTGAATTAGGGTATGAAATTCAAAAATCAATGATTTCAAACTCTTACTCTCTGTAGACTCTGCGCCTCTGCGTGTTCGCGCAGCGTGCCGTAGGCATAACAAAATCATACTCTTAATCAGCAACACCAGAATTGCTATATCATTTATAAACTCATCGTTATAGCGGTGGGTTTTTTCTTGAGATATCCATCTTCCATCATTTTGGGTTAATTGTGGTTAAAGAAACTGCAAGGAATAGATAATGCAAAAAAAAGTCAAAGTGAAACCAAATTCCAAACAACAAAAAATTGAAGAATTAGCAGATGGTAGTTTAAATGTACATTTAAAATCACCACCAGTAGATGGTAAAGCCAATGAAGAATTAATTAAACTATTAGCCAAAAAATTTGATGTGCCTAAATCCTCTATCAGAATTAAATCTGGGACAACATCTCGACAAAAACTGATTGAAATTGATGAAAATTAGGCCAATAGTTAATAAATCAGCATTTTACCAATCACCAATTACCCATTTTGCACACTTGCTAGGTATGATGTTCTATCTGTAAACATTTACCCAGCAAAATCTGACTATGACTCAAAACTACCGCATTACCCTACTCCCCGGCGATGGCATTGGTCCTGAAATTATGGCCGTAGCGGTAGACGTGCTAAAAGTCGTTGGTAAACGCTTCGATATTGGCTTTGAATTTTCAACAGCTTTAATCGGTGGTGCGGCTATTGACGAAACAGGCGAACCTCTACCCGCTGTTACCTTAGATATGTGTCGCAATAGCGATGCCATTTTACTTGCAGCTATTGGTGGTTACAAATGGGATTCCCTTCCCTCTAATTTACGCCCAGAAGCAGGTTTATTAGGGCTAAGGGCGGGTTTAGAACTATTTGCTAATTTACGTCCCGCGAAAATCATTCCCCAGTTAATTGACGCTTCCACCTTAAAACGAGAAGTAGTGGAAGGTGTAGATATTATGGTGGTGCGTGAACTCACGGGAGGGATTTATTTCGGTAAACCCAAAGGCATTTTTGCCACAGAAACAGGAGAAAAACGTGGTGTAAATACGATGGTTTACACAGAATCGGAAATTGAACGAATTGGGCGTGTGGCTTTTGAAACCGCCAGAAAACGGGGTGGAAAACTCTGTTCTGTAGATAAAGCTAATGTATTAGAAGTATCACAATTATGGCGCGATCGCATCACTCAACTTTCTTCAGAATATACTGATGTGGAATTATCTCACCTGTATGTAGATAACGCCGCCATGCAATTAGTTCGCGCTCCCAAACAATTTGATACAATTGTTACAGGAAATTTATTTGGTGATATTCTTTCCGATGCTGCGGCTATGTTAACTGGTAGTATTGGAATGCTACCATCTGCAAGTTTAAGTGCTGATGGTCCCGGTGTTTATGAACCAGTTCACGGTTCAGCCCCAGATATTGCCGGACTTGATAAAGCCAACCCTTTGGCACAGGTTCTCAGTGCGGCAATGATGTTGCGTTATGCTTTAAACCAACCAGAAGCAGCAGACTTAATTGAAAATGGAGTGTTACAAGTTTTACAACAAGGCGATCGCACCAGCGATATCATGTCCCCAGGAATGAAACTGGTAGGTTGTCAAGCTATGGGCGATGCACTAATGCAAATTCTGGAATTAAAATCACGTTAAAGTATAAATCTGGAAATTTTAACACCTCTTGTTAAAACTTTCAGATAAACTAAAGGCAATTAATTTTATGAATCCTAGTTCATTACAATTCGCTATCATGGTCGGCTACCACTTGTAAATTCACAAAGGAATAACCAATACCTTTGAAGTAAAACATAAATATTTAGACTTGTCTAGTATTTATATATAGCAAACCTACAAATCACAAAAAAGCAATAGTGTACGCTTTACAACAAGAACAGGCAAATTTTACCCCTCCAAAAAAGTATCCGTCTTTGATTGATCCTGCTGTAATTAAGGCTGCTAGTCAAATTTACTACACCTACTGTGAAGTACATCCAGAAATAGTAGGGAAAGCAGTAGGAGTGGCAATTAGTCGGGTAACTCATCGGGGTAAAGTTATTTTTACTCAGTACCCAGTGCTGTTACCACAAGAATGTTTTGTACCGTTGAATCAAATTGAGTCCTATATGTATTAGTCATTAGTCATAAGTTAACAACTGACAGTTGACAAATAACAATATGGACATTCCAATTAATATCTTAGCAAGTATCATTGTTTTTGCCTTGGGTGCATCTCTAGGTAGTTTTATTAACGTCGTAGTTTATCGGCTACCGGCTGGTTTATCTGTGCTGTGGCCACCTTCTCGGTGTCCGAAGTGCCTAAATAGGTTAAAAGCCTATGATAATGTTCCGGTTTTTGGTTGGTTATGGTTAAAAGGGCGGTGTCGTTATTGCCAAACTAAGATTTCTCGCCGTTATCCATTAGTAGAGGCGTTAACGGGGATAATATTTTTAATAGTATTTTGGGTTTTTCAATTTTCGATTTTCACAATCGGATATTGGGCTTTTTGTAGTTGGTTATTAGCTTTATCTCTCATAGATTTAGATACAATGACCTTACCTAACTCACTTACTAAGTCAGGTTTAATTCTAGGAATAGTCTTTCAGATAGCCGTTGGTTGGTTATCAGAACCGACGATAGCGGGATTGTCCAAACGCTTAATGACAGGGATAGCTGGTGCAGTTCTCGGTTTATGGCTGTTTGATGCGATCGCCTTTTTAGGTTCTCTAGCTTTTGGCAAAACAGTCATGGGTGCAGGTGATGCTAAATTAGCCGCCATGATGGGAGCATGGTTAGGATGGCGTTATTTACTCCTAGCAGGTTTTATCTCCTGTACCTTGGGAGTAATTATCGGTAGTGGTGCAATTATTCTCTCTCGTCACCAAATGGGACAAAAGATGCCTTTCGGTCCATTTCTAGCTTTAGGTGCTGTAATCACTGTCTTTAGCGGTGAAACTATTTTGTCCCACTATATGAGATTATTTTTGCCTGGATCTTAAAATCATTTTTTAAATCTTTTTTTGTCTCATGCTTATGGTTTTATCAACCCAAACCTCCATCCCAGATGACTGTAGCTGCCATTACCTCACTGACATTGCAGATTTTGGTAATATCTAAGCAATCAGAATAAATATGACTTTCAGGATCATGCTTAATAATTTAGCCAAAATCTTGAATCTGTGGGATTTTGCCAATATTCTTCATCCTGACTCCTGACTCGCTGACACCTTTCTTCATAAATCTTCAATCCAAAATCTACAATTCTCAATCTCTACCAACCTGGAGAGGTGTTGTCAATCAATTGTTATTTGATTGGCCTGCTTTTTGACCTCATACTTCATTACATAAAATAAAAATGGCAAACAACGAAGAATCACGCGGTTTAAAGTCTCTATTTGATTGGTTCGCAAATCGGCGTAAATCAGGAAGTACCAATTTAGAACGCCAAGAACGGGAAATTGCTGACGGTTTATGGCATAAATGCCCCAAATGTGGCGTTTTAAGCTATGCAAAAGACTTGAAAGCCAATCAAATGGTTTGCGTTGAATGTGGACATCATAATCGCGTTGATAGTGATGAACGGATTCGCCAATTAATTGATGTTAATACCTGGAAACCACTAGACGAACATTTGCGCCCCACTGATCCCTTGCAATTCCGCGATCGCAAACTCTATAGCGATCGCCTGCTAGAAACACAAGAAAAACTAGGACTTATAGATGCTGTTAAAACTGGTTTGGGACAAATAAACACTTTACCCATAGCACTAGGAGTCATGGACTTCCGGTTTATGGGTGGAAGCATGGGTTCTGTTGTCGGTGAAAAACTCACCCGCATGATTGAACAAGCCACCCAACGCCGTTATCCTGTCGTCATTATCTGCACATCCGGTGGTGCAAGAATGCAAGAAGGAATGCTCTCTTTAATGCAAATGGCCAAAATCTCCGCCGCCCTACAACGTCATCGAGATTCTAAACTATTATATATTCCCATTTTAACTAATCCCACTACCGGAGGTGTTACAGCTAGTTTCGCCATGTTGGGTGATATCATCATCGCTGAACCAAAAGCAACTATTGGTTTTGCAGGAAGACGAGTAATTGAACAAACTCTCAGAGAAAAACTACCTGAAGATTTTCAGACAGCAGAAGACTTACTCAAACACGGATTTGTTGATGATATCGTCTCTCGGACACAATTAAAATCTACGTTGACACAACTAATTGCTCTACATCAACCTCTACCCACAACTACACCAAACATGGTTCTGTGGGAAACCATGAAATTGAGTTCCACCTCTGTTGAGTAAGGAGTAAGGTGACAGGTGACAGGTGACAGGTGACAGGTGACAGGTGACAGGTGACAGGTGACAGGTGACAGGTGACAGAGAAGAGGCAGGGAGCAGGGGGCAGGGGGAAAGGAAAACTTCTTAACAACTGACAACTGACAACTGACAACTGACTCTTATTTCCCTGGTTCTTTGACAAAAATCAGGGGAATTAACCCTACTAATCTACAAATGCTAGATATGGCAAACAAGCCTAATAAACCACCAAAACCAGGTGTTTGGGCGATAAAACCGCCGATTGTTGTTCCTAAAGCTCCGCTAACTCCTGCTACAGCAGCAGCGATCGCAAAATAGATTGATTGGTTTTTGACAGGGGCAATTCCCAAATACATATTAGTAGTACAGAGGTCAATTCCCGCCCAAGTCACACCAATAAAAATATGTAAAAGCGGCAACCACAACCACAAATCAAGGTGATCAGTGCCAATTCCTAACCACAATAATGGTGTAATTGCTACTAAAACACCAATACAAATTAAAATAGGACGATTGCCAATCTTATCAGCTAATTTACCCCACATAATCAGCATCGAAAGATTTGCACCTGTCTGAAGACTGCCATAAATAGTTACTAAAGTCACATCTAAATCTAAAGTATCTAGTAAATAGAGATTGAAAAAAGGTGCGCTCAAATGAACAGCCAACATCCATATACTAAAATAAACCAGAAATATTAAAAAGTTAGAGTTTTGCCAAATACTAGCAGTCAAAGAATCCTCATTTGTACACATAGCATCAATGATTTTGTCACTAACATTAGTGCGATTTTCACAAAAAGTCAGACGATTCTGATTTTGTAATTGAGGATTTATATCTACCTTAAAATATTGACAACCTAAACCAATTAGTCCACAAATAATACCTAAAAACAGAACTAAACCATAGCCTTGGATCGCTCCACCGTACCAATGAGATATAACTAATCCAGTCAAAGGTACACATATTAAATTTGTCAGATTAGAGGCGCTATTCCGAATACCAAAATACCTACCTCGTAACCGACGAGGAACAATAAGTGCTAACCAACTCAGCCAAGACGCACTTCCTAGCCCTCCGAGCAGATGGCTAAACAGAACAATTGACAGAGTTAGTACAACCAGTTGCTGGGAATTTATTAAACTAGAATTATTAGCAAAAATGCCAATTACCAGAATTAGCCACAATAAACGGGAAGTTCCAAAAGTTAATAGAGAAAATTTAAACCGACTGGTAGTTTGTTCTGAGATGTAAGCACCCACAGGTTGAATGAAATTTACCAGCATGGGAATTGATGACAACATCCCAAATATCACTGGAGTCGCATTCAACTCAACTAAGAAATTACTTAGTAAAATTCCCCCTGTACTCAAGGAAAAAACAGATGCGAAAATAGCGTCTATAGTAGAAGCTCGCAAACTGGTGCGAATAGCATTTTTAGCAAATCGCTCAGGAAACTGTTGAGTTGGTGAAGAATCAAGATCGGGAATTGTTACATTCAGCAATTCAACTGTGTCAACCTGAAGAGAATCCATACATTATGATGACTACGGATGACGAATTGTAGGTGGTTCTAATCACTGATAATTGACGATCTTTTGATCTTGTATTTTGCAACAAAAAGTTTGATTGTTTAAATATCAGTTTCCAGACTCACAGTTTATGGAACAGCTAGGAGAATGTCATCAGTATCTCATAATCAGTAGGGTATTTAAGTTTTTATAATTAATAATTGAGGAAAATATATAATTATCCCATATTTCCCATTATGAAAATCATTGTTTATATTTATACTGATCCATTACTAGATCCAGTTCCCAATCAAGGTGACTGGGGTTGGGAAGTAGATAAAATTTATGAAGATTTGGGAAAACGTACCCAATTACAACAATTATTAATTGATTGTCAAAGAGAAACAGTAAATTATCTTCTGGTTCGCCGCTTAGAAGAATTAGGTGATAATCTAGCCCAAGTGAGCGATCGCCTCAATCAATTAGAAGCAATGGGAGTCATGGTAATTGCGACACAACAGCCATACACCTCCAAATCTAGTCACATCCGCGCTGAACTCCTGGAAGTATTACAAGAAATCCAACGTCAACAACGCAGCCGCAGTATCCGTCAAGGACACGCTCGCAATCGGCTAGAAGCCTCACCACCACCGGGAAAATCACCCTATGGCTACCGTAGAGGACAAGGGAAATATATCATTGATCGCACCACTTCACCTGTCGTTAAAGATTTTTTTGAACACTTTCTACTTTATGGTTCTCTACGTGCTTCTGTCCGTTATTTAGGTAAAAAATACAGTAAAACAATTTCTGTAACTACTGGTAGACGGTGGTTAACTAATCCAGTTTATCGGGGTGATACCGCTTATCAGAATAGTGAAATTATCTCCAATACTCATGGAGCAATTATCTCTAGGGAAGAAGCCGCACAAGTTGATAGACTACTGCGACGCAACAGCCGTTTACCATCACGGACTGCGAGTGCGCCCCGTTCTTTAGCAGGTTTAGTCATTTGTAATCAATGTCAATCACAGATGATTGTCTCCCGTGTTACCCAGCGTCATCAAGATAAAGAGTATCTATATTTACGCCCAAGCAACTGTTCTCAACAACCAAAATGTCGTGCTATTCCTTACCAAGAAATTTTGCAAAAAACTATTGATAGTGTTTGTCGAGATTTACCTTTAGCTGTTGCGGGGATGGATTTTCCCCAATTAGATGCGATTAAAAATAGTGTAAGCGATCGCATATCTCGTCAGCAAGAAATCCTGCAACAATTACCCACTTTAATAGAAACGGGAATTTTAGATCCAGAAACTGCAAAATTAAGAGCTTATAAAATCCGCACAGAAATTTCTGAACTTCAAGCCAAGTTAGCGATTCTTCCTCCTGTCAATTTACGTTCCGTCGCTCAAGCTGTTTCCATTCCTCAATTTTGGTTAGACTTATCAGAAGTAGAAAGACGATTTTACTTCCGCGAATTTATTCAACAAATCCAAATTATCCGTCAAAATCCAGAATGGTATTTAAAGATAATTTTTATCTTCTAAATTAGCAATACAGCAGGAGGTAGGGGCGTTCGCGGAGCGTGCTGGAAGCATCAGCATTCGGGCGATAAATTATCCATTTTTTCCAAGACTATTGTCCGAATGCTTCGCCCGTAATAGCTTCTTAAAGAAATCGGGGATCTGAATTAGGAATTATTCATCTTGATTTCTAGAAGATTGTTTATTTTTTTTCCCAGAATTACGCACATTCATGACTTTACTGAGTAAATCAAACCAAAAAGATGCACCCATAGAAATAGCAATACCACTAACAACCCAACCTGCAATCATAGTTAAAACACTAAAAACAGGTAAATCATTGATTCTATAGTTTGTGCGGTTGATTTGCTCATTTAAGTTAACAGATGTCCAACCAATTGGTAAATTAATATCCTTCAAAACCTCATTAGGATTTATGTTATACATATCTGAAGGATTAGATGATGGGGGGACTATTTGAGTAGCTCTATCAACAATTATTTCTCGCAATAAAGAATCTTTTGATAAGCGGTTAATAATATGAAAAGTATCTGCATTGGCTGTCAGAGCTAAAGTTATCCCAATTAGAATTGCTACCCCTTTAGCATTACGTTTATAAACACCACCGGCTCTTTCCATAGAGCTATCAAAACTATTTTCAATTTCTTTTCGTAACAGAGTAATCCCCTCCTCAGTGCTTTTTGCCTTCATTTGAGCGCGTTTTGCCATAGTTTCAATATTCTTAACTACAGACTCTGGCAAAATATCAATTAGTTCTTTCACTTTTTTGTAAGTTTCACTATCTCTATCTTGGATAGCTGTTATCACTTCATCATGAACATCACTACCTTTTTTGAGAAATTTAACAATTTCATTAATATTAGGCCTTAATCCTCCCAGCACTATAGCTTTTTCTGCATCTTCAAAAATATCTTTTCTTAAAAATTTTAGTTCCCGTAAAGACTTATTTAAAATATCGCCATGATCACCGATATTTGCCTGAAAACTCTCTATATATTTATCCAGGCAATCTCTCATGCGATTAATACTCATATATATATCATATTTATCATTGGTAAATTCATTAACAATATGACTATACTCTAATTCCAATTGTTTATAATCTGTAGCAATATTCGTAGCAAATTCACTAGATAATTCCTGATTATTAATATAAATCTGCAACTGAATTAAAATTTGTCTAATATCATCTAAACGTTCTTTTTTGAAATTATCTAAACGAATTTCCGTTAATTTCTGAACCAGCATTGGTAGTTGGAGCGTATCCATAAAGGTACTAGCAAAATTATCACCGCCAATATAGGAAGGCGCACTATGTTTCTGATCACCAAAAACAGTTTCTTTGCGGAGTCTAGAACTAGACTTTCTTAAAATATTAAAGCATGAACCAATTACCCAAGTAGCTTTGCGCGGTAAAGTTGCTAATAAACCTTTAGCTTCTTGATTAATACTTCTAATTAAAGGATTATCGTAAATTTTATTAACTAGTTGAATTACTTCCTGACTATCTGAATCTTGAACATCACCAGCTAAGAGAATTTCAATTGATCTTCGCAAGTGTTCAGCACGCCATTGCAAAACTGTTGATAATAATTCTTGAATTTCGGAAGCCAGCAAACTTAAAATCAAGTAAATAAAAATTAAACCAAGTGCCACATCTAAAATAAAAGGTAGGTTCATTTACATTCTCCTTCCGGATAATTGACCAAATACTGATGGTAATATTTATATCATTTAAGCGTCAAGGTGCTTGTAAACTTCCTTAAAAATCAATAAAGAAATCTTCGCTAAAAAATTATCTCTGTTCCTAGAAAACTGCGCTAATTTGGGATCTAGCCATTGTTTGTGAAAATTAGGTTGTTCCTGGATGGCAACATTGGAGATTTGCTTTGATCTCTATGTAATCAAACCCCGCAGTCAAATGATTAGCATAGAATATGCAAGAAGGAAGCTTTATTTGGAGTCATCTAGAAAAACAGCACCGTGTGGTTGAGAAAAAGATGGATTGGCTATGGCTAATAGTCTTACTATTGGCAGCAGTGATACTGTTCAGCATCAATCTTGGTGGCTTACCCTTACAAGATGGTGAGGAGGGAACGATCGCACGGGTAGCACGGGAAATTTGGCAAGCCCCCCCAGGTTCTATGCGTTGGCTTTACCCAACATTGGGTGGTGAACCATATCATCACAGCCCACCGCTAATCCACTGGTTAATCGCTGGGGCTTATGCCATAGGTGGTGTCAATGAATGGACAACTCGCCTACCTAGTGCTATTTTGACAGCAAGTTCTGTCCCCTTGCTATATTGCATTGGACGAGAAATATTTCGGCAACGTTGGGCTGCTATTTATAGTTCTTGGATTTATCTGACAATGCTACCTGTTGTCCGTTATGGTAGGTTGGCATTGTTTGATGGTGTGGTTGTCAGTTTTTTAATATTGATGATCTGGTTTTTGTTGCGATCGCGCCGTGATTTACGTTATTGCTTGGGTGTAGGTCTGAGTTTTGGCTTAATTTGTCTAACTCAAGGGATGATGGGTATTTATTTAGGCGCGGTTGTCTTAGTATTTCTCTATTGGGATACACCCAGATTACTGACTTGTTATTATTTCTGGATGGCCATTTTTATTGGTTGTCTACCTGTATTTTTTTGGTACGGGTTTCAGCTATTACACTATGGTTATCCCTTCAGCCAAATTGATGTCAATACATCTTTACCCAAGATGGCAACTATTACTAAAGACGCTTCAGAACCATCTTGGTATTATCTTCTAGAAATTTGCAAGTGGACATGGCCTTGGCTGATATTTTTACCCCAAACTATCCGCATTACCTGGGAAAATAATAATTTAAGTTGGGCAAAATTACTAATTGTTTGGTGTGGTGTTTATCTATTAATCATTTCCCTAATTAGCGTCAAATTTCCCTGGTATATTCTCCCAATTTATCCTAGCTTGGCATTAGCATTTGGGTTTCAGTTGGCAGAGATGGAAAATGCACCTTCATTTTCTGGATATCCCCGTGCTTGGGTAACAAGTTTAGCTATATTGGCGGTAGTTGCTTCCGCGGGGAGTATTTATTTTAGTTGGCGGACTTTAGCTAAAGCCGAGTTACAGATAATTTTTGCAACTGTGGCGTTAACTATGACTTTAGCCGCAATTTTAGCAGAACGAGGAGATAGGCAATTTCTCAAAGTTTTAATTTGGGGAAGTTATCTTTCCTTATTCCTGCTCATGAGATCCAATTACTGGATTTGGGAATTAAATACAGCCTATCCCGTTAAACCAGTAGCAGCAATGATAGCTAAAACGAACCCAGCAGTTCAGGAAATCTATACATCTTTTCCCTACCATCGTCCTGCTTTGGATTTTTATAGCGATCGCACTATCATTCCTGTTTCTACTGGTGATCTGGAATATTTTTGGCAGTATCATAGCCAACCTTACTTTCTCATCAACAAATCTACCTTAAAAAACCTACAAATTAAATCTATTAAAGTAGTAGATCAAGTAGAAGATTGGCAATTAATTACCAAAGACAGCAAACATTTGTAAACTATCTACACTGTACCGTCAGGTACAGTGTAAGTAGGCGAACAGAAAAATTTAAAAGGTATCTAAAACTCTTTCCCCCTGCTCCCTGCTCCCCTGCTTCTTTTGACCCTCCCCTTCTTGCTGTTTTAATGATTATCTTTTTTTATACTTTCAATTTTCAAAATCTCTTGGCGATCGTAACTCATATTATCTTGAGTCATAGTGACAATAGTCAAAAAAATAGCACTTCCCACAGCTAAGGACAATAGAGGACGCTTAATGAAAATAAAATCCCTGATTATTCTCGCTAAAGGTCGGCTTTGACGACGTAAAGCCGAAGAAATAATCATTTGTCTCCAAATAAATGGATCACGCACATAGTGTCCACTTTGACAAACAACTAACTTTTCTTGACAATAAGGACAGGTAAACAAACCAATATAACTCTTAATTGGCATTGTTCTATTATTTCTTTGACAAATTGGGCAAGTAACATAACGATTATCAAAGGTATTTGTACTCATCTAGCTCGTCCGCCTAGTCCATTTATTCACTTTAACAATATCTGTATTGAATTTTACTAAAAAATCACCAACCCTGCTACAGCCTTCCATATTTATAGCAGGTGATCAGGCTGAAAGTGTATTTGTGTCTAATTTTTATTCATACTTACAGCTTGTCAACTATTAAAAACCCGCAAAAAGCTGGTATCGCCTACTTTTTAAATTTTTAATTATTAATTCTAGCCTGTGGTACTAAGTAGGTGAACAGACAAATTTAAAGGTATGCGAGGAAAAGTAAAATCGCCCAAAACTCTCTTCCTGTTCCCTGTTCCCTGTTCCCTGTTCCCTGTTCCCTTGCCCCAACGACAATTTTTAACGCCCACCTACTTAGCTTTAAACCGAGGAGTATTGACTCGGACAATATACCTTGCCTAACTAGCAATTTACCCCACAATTGGGTAAAAATATGTAACATTCAAACTAATTTGATCCTGCTATTTATTAATCAAGCATTTATTCTCATAATGAACCACAATTAAAAATAACAGCTAAAAAAATAGAATTTTTCCCCCATTTACCCCATTTATCAATGACTATCTTGCCTCCTGTACCACAGAGCAAGGTCAGGGAATCCCCTGCTTTTCCCACACCTTCCCTGCGGTTGACTCCATTAATTAATCGTTTTCAGCCTTCCCCAGAAACAGTAGTGTTATTTTTAGCCATTTTAATTGGCGGTAGTACAGGTATGGGGATAGTTACCTTTCACTATTTAATCCAGCTAATTAACAACTTCATGCTGGAAAATTTCATGGGACAGATTGGTGTTTGGGGTGCTTGGACTTTAGCGGCTGTTCCCACTCTAGGTGGAATCATTGTTGGCCTCATGCGTTGGCGCACTCAAGATTTTGGACCGGGACTTTCATCTCTCATAGCGGTTTCTCAAGGGAAAGAAGCAAAGAAACCATTAAGACCAGTCACAAAAATGATTGCTGCGGCTGTTTCTTTAGGTAGTGGTGCATCTTTAGGACCAGAAGGACCAAGTGTAGAAATTGGTACTAATTTTGGAGTGTTGTTGTCTGATATATTACAAGTTTCTCAAGAACGTCAGCGGTTACTTTTGGGTGCTGGGGCGGCTGCTGGTTTAGCGGCTGGTTTTAATGCTCCCATTGCTGGAGTATTTTTTGCCTTAGAAGTAGTTATGGGGACTACATATTTTGCCACTTCGGCTGTGAGCGTAGTATTGCTGGCCGCTGTAGTAGCTGCTTTAATTGCTCAAATTGGCTTGGGTTCACAACCAGCTTTTGCCTTACCTGCTTATCAAGTTCGTAGTTACTTAGAATTACCGCTTTATCTTGGTTTAGGTTTAGGTGCAAGTTTAATTGCTTTGACTTATACTGAATCAATTCGTTTAGCTAAAGCTGGTTTTGCGGGAAATTTACCAGGATTAAAGTTACTAGGTAAAATTCCTCAGTCAATTCAGCCCATTATTGGTGGTGTAATTATTGGTACTGTCAGTTGGCGCTATCCGCAAATCTTGGGTATTGGCTATGATACTGTCCAAGCAATGCTACAGGATGAGGATTTTTCCCTAAATCTATTACTAATATTACTGGTTTTAAAACTGCTGATGACAGCAGTAAGTTCAGGTAGTGGTTTTGTTGGTGGATTATTTGCCCCAGCTATGTTTTTAGGTGCGTCCTTTGGGTCTGCTTATGCTAAATTTCTGACTTTGGTAGCACCAGCGATTGGGGAATATATGGCTGCCCCTCCAGCCTATGCAATGGTAGGTATGGCAGCGGTTTTAGCAGCTAGTGTGAGAGCGCCATTAACAGCAATTTTAATGTTATTTGAATTAACCCGCGATTACCGGATTGTTTTACCTTTAATGGCCGCAGTAGGTTTAAGTGTTTGGCTAGTGGAACGAATTAAGCCAACTGTAGATGCTAATGCCAATCTGCAACAGATTGGTTTACCAGAGTTAAAAGATGAAAAGGTGGAAATGTGGCAGCAACTGTTAGTAGCAGATGCTATGCACACTTGTCCGAAAAAATTATCAGCAACTCTAGGAGTTGTAGAAGCTGCGGTAGAAATGACCAAAGAACGGACACGCAGTGCTTTAATTATTGATGATGATACTGCAAAGTTAGTGGGAATTCTTTCCTTAGAAGATATTAAGCGGACTCTTTCTCTATGGGAAAATTATCCTAATACATCTACTGAAATTCAGGATCATTTATTTAATCAAAAGCTGATAGATATTTGTACTACTGATATTCTCTATGCTTGGGAAAATGAACCCTTATCGGAGGCTTTAGACCGCATGGCATTACGTGGTTTACATCAATTACCAGTTGTGTCTAGAGACAATCCTGATTTTATTCTGGGTTTATTAGAAAGAGAGCAAATTGAATTAACCTGTAATTTAACAGCAATCACTAAGACACTACATCACTATTTACCAATTCTACCAACTACCGAATATATAGAAGAAATTGGTAATTGGTAATTGGTCAGTGGCCAGTATTCAGCCGTCAGAGGTAAAACTAAACCACTGACAACTGACAACTCACAACTGACTAATGAATATTTATTTAAGCTGTAGCTTCTACTTCGGCAGTTTCTAGTGATTCTGCATCTATTTGCCGGAGTCGAATGTGCTTTTTCCCTAAAGTAATGACAAACTCATCACCGGGTTTCAGATTCATCTGTTTTGTATAAGCTGAACCGATTAGCAAGTTACCGTTTTGTTGCACACTAATTCTATAGCTGGCACTGCGTCCACCACGTCCGTTAGCACTGGGTGAACTATCCAACTGAATACCTTCGGCATCAATTAAGGCATTCAAGAATTTCATCATATTGACGCGCTCTATACCATTTTTGGTAACAGTATAGTAGCCACACTGTTTAGCTTTTTCGTCTTTGCTGAGGGCTTCTAGCTCTTTAACTTTTTTGAGCAGTTCTTCACCGACTAGGGGTTCAATTTTTTTCTGTTTAGGCATCAACTTAGGTCGAAAATGAATTTTTGAAGTTGTTGAGTGGATTTTATTTTAGCTGACATTGAGCTAACAAGAACAGAATCCTTTAGTTTTTTATATCAGCCTAGCCAAGTATATTACACTCATAGACAAAATTGTTGCACTATTATCAATATTGTCAAGAAATTATATGAAATAGAATTATGATCATGCTGATAGCTACGATAGATAGATTGTCAATTCCTGCTAGACTCAATACAACTTGGTGAAGAATTGGTAATTAGTAAGTTAGTTGGGGAAAAGGTTAAAGGTTTTTCTTGCCCTTTCCTCTTCCCCCTTTGTGGACAGTATGAGAGCAGTATTGTCTGCCGATGGGATTTTGGAAATTACTCATAAAAGCAGAAAATAGGGAAAAGTGATGAGGGGCATCAAAAAAATTATGATAACTGCAATATGAAACTAACGACGAGGGGACACTACAGTGTGAAAGCATTGCTAGATTTGAGTTTACGTCCCAAATATGGACCTGAATCTGTCAGAGCGATCGCCAAACGTCAAGATATTCCTGCACCCTATCTAGAAAAACTACTAATAGAAATGCGTCGGGCAGGATTGGTGACTTCTATTCGTGGTAGCGTCGGTGGATACCAATTAGCAAAAAAACCTGCACAAATATCTATTGGCCAAATTTTAGAGGCTGTTGGTGAAAATATCACTAATTTACCTCTAAATAATCCTACACCTGCTCAAACAGAAGATTGGGTAACATTCACTTTGTGGCAGAGACTTAACCAAAAACTCAAAGAAGCTTTATTCAGTATCACTCTGGCTGACCTTTATTATGACGCTCGTAGTTGGCAAGCCTCTTTAGGTGAAGAAGCCAATTTTGTGGTTTAGTCATCAGTTCAGCATCAATCATCATCTAAAAGACAAAAAATCAAGAACAAATGAGATCCGCCGCTTTGGTTTTAGTTTTGGCTGCATTTTTAGATTATTTAATAGGAGATCCTTGGAATTGGCCTCATCCGGTACGAGTCATGGGTGGAGTAATTTCTCGGTTGAGTAAATTAGCCCTGCAATATTGTCAAAATTCTCTCACTCAGCGTCTGGCCGGAATTGTCATTGCCATGATTTTAATGATTGGTAGTGCTTTAGTTGGCTGGGTAATAATTCAAAGTGCCAAATGGATACATCCATTCTTAGGAATCGCTATAGAAAGCATTCTTTTAGCTAGTTGTTTTGCACTCAAGAGTTTACGAGATGCAGCAACGGAGGTTATTAAACCCTTAATCTTAGGAGAATTAACACAAGCTCGACAAGTTTTAAGTAATTATGTTGGTAGAGATACAGCCAATCTTTCAGCAGCAGAAGTTTTACGAGCAATCTTGGAAACTGTAACAGAAAATGCTACCGATGGAGTCATGGCTCCTCTTTTTTATGCCATTATCGGTGCGTTTATACCTGTAATTGGTTCTGCTCCTTTAGCTTTAGCATATAAAGCTAGTAGCACTCTAGATTCTATGATTGGTTATAAGGAAGCACCTTACACCGATATTGGTTGGTTTAGTGCGCGATGGGAAGATTGTTTTACTTGGTTGCCTTGTAGATTAACAGTGATAACTCTATCGTTACTATCCTTGAAACCTTTAAATGTCTGGCGAATTTGCCGCCGGGATGCCATTAAAGATCCAAGTCCCAATTCTGGTTGGAGTGAATGTGCCTATGCTGCGGTTTTAGGTGTGCAAATGGGAGGAATAAATTGGTATCGTGGAGTAGCTAAAGATAAACCACTTTTAGGAGATGCTATTTATCCCATAACTCCTGATTCTATTGATAAAGCTTTACAATTAACTCGATATGCGTTTTTACTATGGTTAGGATTAGCAATATTTTTAATTTGTTAGTTGTCAGTTGTTAGTTGTCAGTTGTCAGTTGTCAGTTGTCAGTTGTCAGTTGTCAGTTGTCAGTTGCAAAAGAAGATTTTTCTCCTCTGCTCCCCTGCTCCCCTGCTCCCCTGCTCCCCTGCTCCCTGCTCCCCGCTCCCTGCTCCCTATTCCCTAACCTTATGTCTACCAAAGTAGTTGAAATTCTTTCATCAGAAGAACTGCGTCGAACCTTGACTCGTATAGCTTCTCAGATTATCGAAAGAACGCGAGATTTATCTCAGTTGTTGCTGCTGGGTATTCATACTAGAGGAGTACCTTTAGCTAATTCATTGGCACGTCAAATAGAAATTCTTGAAGATGTCAGGGTTTCTGTAGGCGCGTTGGATATTACATTTTATCGTGATGATCTTGACAAAATAGGTTTAAGAACTCCAGCCAAAACTGAAATTCCTTTTGATCTGACAGGAAAAACTGTTGTATTGGTAGATGATGTCATTTTTAAAGGAAGAACAATTCGTGCTGCTCTAAATGCAGTGAATGAGTATGGTAGGCCAGAAGTCATTCGTTTAGCTGTATTAGTAGATAGGGGTCATCGAGAGTTACCAATTCACCCTGATTTTGTCGGTAAAAAATTACCTACAGCCAAAGAAGAGATTGTCAAAGTATATCTACAAAATAGCGACGGAAGAGATGCAGTTGAGTTGATTAGCACCTAATTAACAATTGACAATTGACAATTGACAACTAAGAACGCTTAATAACCCAGGTTCAAGACTATTCTTCTTCCTACTGACTCCTGTAGGGGCGAAGCATTCGGGCGACAAATTCTCGGTTTTTCCCCAAGTTCATTTTCCGAATGCTTCGCCCTTAGGAACTTCCAAATAAAAAAACACTCAAACCCTTATTCCTCTGTGTCCTCTGCGCCTCTGCGGTATGGCTAACGCCACGCTTCGCGTTAGCCATACGTTAATCTGTATAATTTATTTCTTGGAAGTCCCCTACACCGAATGCCTCCTCACAGGTAGATATTGCCAGACATGAAAAAACCCGGCTTTACCGGGCAGATGTACTGTTTTTCGAGTGTTGTTAACTAATGATAATTATTGGTTTATTTCACAAGTTAAAGGACAAGCTGCATAAACAGTTGTTTGTGATTTTTCTGCCTCACCATGTAGCCAGCTTAACCATTTTACCTGTTTAGGATGAATACCTTTAGCGGTAAGCACGCCAGCAGCAATTAATACTGCCATAACATTAAACATTATTAAACCACCTGCCACAACTAGCACTGCACTAGCAGGCATAACAGATTGCAACACAATTGATAACAGACATCCAACCGTAGCCATTAGAACAACCAATGGAAAGCCGACAACTAACAGGCACACTGCCAATGTAAATGTCCAAATTAAAAAGCTTCTCATTATTAATAAGGAGTGCGTCTTAGCGAGATTAGAGCTTTGAGCCGAAACCATGACTTTTCCTCCCAATACACAGCAAGTTTAAATTTTCAGTTGTTTATCGCTCGCAAGCGAATTAACTGATTTTGTTTCAGTGAAATTCAGTATATAAAACTCTAGCGCCAAAATGAGCATTTCTTAACTAAACTTTACAGTTAATTTTTTGTCCTTATGAATGAGAACCCACATATACCCACAGGCATGGAACTGAGTTTTGGTATATGTCTTTAGGAATATAGACTAATGATAGAAGAGACTCAAAATCTTATTTGCACATCTTGACTTCCCAGATGCTTAACATTTCTTATAAAAAACTGGATTGATTCTCATAATTCCTGGAGAGGTAATCAGTAATTGCTAATTTTCTGCATTTCCTTATCCATATAGATTCAATTACTTATATAATTAATTACAGAGATTTTGTAGATCCTGCACGGAAGACTAAGGATAGTATATGTGTGTTAAACAAGATATATTGGTCAATAAATGACTAAAAACACTGTATAAATACTAGGAATTACACACTACCATGTAAATTGATCCTCAATTTTGGCTGTTTTTCATAGTTTTATGCTGTTTTCATCAGATTTTTCCCAAATTAGCAATAACTTAAATTACCAATTAAATTTTCCATCTACCAACAGTGAAAATATATGACAGAACCACAAACACGCAGAATGCCGCCACCACCGCCACCGCTACCGACATCAACATCACAGTTACCAACTGCACAGCGTCAAGGGGCAAAAAATTTAGAAGAGAATGCTCCAGCCGCAACAATGACTCTACCTGTAGGAATGAGTCCACTTGGAGCGCCACCAGCACCACCACCATCTAGTCCCTCTGTTTCTAGAAACAAGCCTTCAGCCCTGACTTTGGCGAACCTTGTCCAAGAAGCATTTGATCAGGGTTATTCTGACGTTCACGTGGGAGTAGGCGAAATCCCCCGCTTTCGTAGTCGGGGGGAGATTCAAACTACAACTTATCCCGAAACTGATAAAGTGACTTTTATGAGTTGGTTGCGGGAGATTCTCACTGATGCGGAAATCCAAAGGTTTCAAGAACAGCTAGAATTTGATGGTGCGACTCAGTACGAATTTGCACGGGTACGGATTAATGTGTTTGATTCCTTGCGTGGTTATGCAATGGTACTCCGGTTAATTCCCCTGAAAATTCTGTCTATGGAGCAGTTGCGTTTACCACCGATATTTCGAGATATTTGTCATCATCACAAAGGTTTAATTTTGGTGACAGGTCCAACTGGTTCAGGTAAATCAACAACAATGGCGGCGATGGTTGATTATATCAATCGGGAGATGGCTAAACATATTATTACAATTGAAGATCCAGTAGAATTTGTTCACCAAAGCCGTAAGTCTCTAGTCAAACAACGGGAAGTGGGAATGCACACCCGCAAATTTGATAACGCCTTAAAAGCAGCTTTGCGGGAAGATCCAGATTTGATTCTGGTGGGGGAAATGCGGGATAAAGAAACCGTGAATACGGCTCTCAAAGCAGCGCAAACAGGTCACTTGGTGATGGGAACTCTGCACACCAATAGTGCGGTAAAAACTATTGAACGGATTCTCAATTTGTATTCAGGCGAAGAACAAGATGCTATGCGCGTCGCACTGGCAGAATCTTTAGTAGCGGTAATTGCTCAAGGTTTGTGTCGGACTACAGATGGTAAACGGGCGGCTTTCCATGACGTTCTTATTAATACTGAAGCTGTGAAAGAATGGGTAAAAGATGGTAAGTATGATGAAATTGGTGAGTTAATGAAACAAGCCGGTTTTGATGGCATGGTAACAATGAATCAGTCATTACTGAATCTCTACCAAGAAGGCCGAATTACCGAAGAAACGGCTTTGGAAATGTCCCCAACTCCGAATGAAATGGCGCAATTCCTCAGAGGTCGTGTTTAATGGATAATAGGTAATTGATAATTGATAGTTGTCAATTGTCAATTGTCAATTGTCAATTGTTCCCTGCTCCTGTGACTAAGTTGAATTTAGACAAACTATCTAAACCCCAGTTGTTCAAAGGTATTGCCTTGTTTACGCCTGGAGGGGATTTAATTTATTGTATTGATCCTAGTAAACAAGGACGATGGCATTTACATTTGTGTGCGGCTTTACAGGAAATTCTGGATTTACCAGAGCCGCCACATTTTTTAGTTCCTTGTTATACTGCAACTATTGATCATTGGTTAAATCCTCGGACTCAACAAGTACAAATTTTTGCGGAAGCTTATCCAGCGGTGGTTCGTCATCAAGCTGTGTTGAATGCGATTTTTGGGACAGGGGATTTAGTGTGGCAATCAGCACCTTGGCAGGATGGATTGTGCGATCGCTTGGTATTATCAACTTATCGAACTACATTTCCTCAGCTTTGGGAAGATCATGATTTAATTGTGCGTCTGGATTTAGCTGATTCTCCCTCACAGTACCAACAACCAGTGATCAATACACAACCAACACCACAAAATATCCAAGGTCCGCCAGGCTATGTTCTGCGCTTATTTGTGGCTGGCCATAGTGCGACTACAGAAAAAATTTTACAAAACTTGCATGAATCATTAGAGCGATCGCTAGGATATCCTTATACTCTGAAAGTTATTGATGTTCTCACCAATCCAGAACAGGCGGAAATTGATCAAGTTTCGGCTACTCCAACTTTAGTTAAAGTATGGCCTCATCCAATTCGGCGCATGGTTGGTAATTTAGATAATATGGATAAACTATTGCAAATGTTAGCAGGACAGTGAATAAATCTGTAGCTGTCAAATTCACATTTGGGTTCTGTGACTGCTACAGAATCAAATCTGTAAGCATCAGCATTTGTGGGTGGATTTGTCAATAGTTGAAATAGCAAAGATGGATATTGTTGGAATAGTTTGTAAAAGATTGAATCTCGACGCATAAAGAATTTTATGTATTACTTAAGAAAGATTATATCCGTAATGAGTTAACTTTTTGAGACAATTTGCGTTTTATTAGCATAATTTACCCGTAAAAACAAGAAACAATAAGAAATATGTAAAAGCGTGGCTTCCGTATTTTCACTGTTTGTATAATCCTTTGTGTCAAGAGAAAATCTACGGTAGTGGATTTAATCAGGTGCGGAGTAAAAGCCAATGGATTCTCAAACGCTGAAGCCGAATGTCCAAGATTTGCAAAGTGATGTTATTGACCTATTAGAGCAAATCAGTTTGCTGATGAATCGTGCTAGTACAGCACTGAGTTCTGATGTTGCTAGTCAAAAATATGCTGAATTTGAGCAGCAAGTAAAACAAGAAGTTGAGAAAGTCAAAAACCTTGAGTTAAGAATGGCAATTGTAGCACCGATGAAAGCGGGTAAGTCAACGATCACAAATGCCATTATCGGACAGGATATTTTACCAAGTCGTAATTCTGCCATGACGACGCTGCCCACAGAAATTATTTTTGATGCTGGGTTGCAAGAACCAATTTTAACTTTAAGTCGCGAAATAGTAACAGTTTTTCAAGAGACTTTATTGGCTTTGCGGAAGCAAATTAATGAGATGGGACTTGAAAAAGCACAAGAAAAGCTGGCTCAATATCCTCATTTACAAATAATGCCAAAATTGATTCAAAAAGCTTTAGTAGAATCAGTTCCCCACAAATCGGAAGGACGCAAAAATATTGCTCTCACCTTAACAAGTTTAAATGATATTGTCCGGTTATGCAGTATTATTTGCCCCAGTGTAGATCCACTTCAATCTTTAACAGAAGTTCCCCGGATTCGTACTCCTTTTTGGCTTTCTCAAACAAATCAGCAATCAGAAACTTTAGGTAAATTAGTAATTGTAGATACTCCTGGACCAAATGAAGCAGGAGAAAATCTGCGACTTCAAGCTGTAGTTGCTGAACAACTCCGTAAAAGTTCAATGGTGTTGATAGTTTTAGATTTCACACAGTTGAAAAATGAAGCCGCAGAGAAAGTAAAAAAAGATGTTGAAAGAGTCATAGACTTACGAGGTAAAGAAAGTTTATATGTCTTAATTAATAAAGTAGATCAGCGTCGAGATGGTGACATGAAACCAGAACAGGTACAACAGTTTGTTGCTGCTGAATTTGGGATTGGTAACGTTGGTGATATAAATCGAGTATTTGAAATATCAGCTAGACGTGCTTTTACTTCTGCTAATTTTTTAATGGAATTACAACAACGTCCAGATGTTGAAGTTAGTAAATTGGAAACATCAAGTTCTCTTGCTCAAGAAGTATTTGGTATTGATTGGGAAGAAGATCTAAAAGAAGCAGCAGTAGAAGAGTTAATAAAGAAAGCTGAAAAATTGTGGAAAAAATCAGGATTTGATCCTTTTTTAAATGGTGCAATTAATGCTTTAATGGCGGAAGCCGCACCACGTTGTATAGAATCTGCGCTCAAAATTTCTCTTGCTCGACTTGCAGAACTACAAGATGATGTACAACTTCGCAGAAGTGCTATGGCACAAGATGAAGAGAAAGTTAAATTTGAAGTTACAGCACTAGAAACAGATTTGCAATCACTAGAAGATTGTCGTCAACGATTACAGGAGGTAGATAACATTAAAACTAACCTCTATCAACAACTTAATAAAATATTGGAAACTCTGAAGCAAAAGGCTACTGTCAGTCTTGAAAGTTCTTTTATTGAAGAAGAATATCAACGGGCAGATTTAGTAAAAAAAGGGGGTATGGTAGCGACCAATTTTTTTAATTTGATTTCTAAACGATTCAATTCTCAGATCAAGCCAACAGGTAGTGGTGTAATTGAATTTAATAGTTTGAGAGAAGCGGAAGATTTTGCAGAACAAGCTATAGCTTATCCTAAACAGAGAATAGATATGCTACTAGATGATGTGCGTGAACAAGTAAGAAAGATAACTGAAAAATCACGACTTAAATTAACAAATTTTTTGATACAAGAAACTCAGCCTATTATTGACCGAGCGCGTCAACGATTAAATGAAGCTTTTGAGATAAATTTATCATTACCAACATTAACTATTGATTCTGAGGATATTGATTTTGGTAAAGTGAGAGTCAACAGTAATACTCGATGGTTAGATCAGGGATATGAAAATAAAGTAGTTGAAAAAAGAAAATTTACACATTGGTTGTTTTTAGTTCCCAAAAAAGAAACAATTAGAGTTAAACGTCCTGATAAAAAGGAGGATTATTATACTGTTTCTCTCCAAGAGATAATTGATCAATCTAGTGAATCCATTGATCAAAGTGTCAGAAATATCAAACAAGGCATTAATCAATATTTAGATGAAGACTTTAAACAGCGAGTTTCTATCTTTTTTAATGATCTTGATATTTACTTGAGTAACTACCGTGAAAGTTTGATTCAATCACAGCAAGACCAAAAATTACAAGTTGAGGAAAAAGAAAAATTAGTGACTGAACTTGATTATTTATTTGCAGAAGCAAAAGAAAAAAATAAAAATGCTGCTGCTCGTTTAGAATTTGCAAGTGATTTAATAAGGAATAAGCAATGAGTAATCTTTTCTATCCTCAAAATTCAAGTAGTTTAAAACAAAATGCAGGTTTTACAAATCCATCAACTCAAACACTAGAACAACTCCAAAAACGAGTTCCTGTAGTGGGAGATAAAGCCATAATTGACCTAATAAACGGCATCCAAATTAATAAAGATATCATCCGTTATCGCAAAAATAGAGGATGGTTTGGAAACCTAATTTCTCAACTAGATGGAAGTGATCATAAACGCCAACTTTTGTTAGATGGTAACTTAATAGCAGGACAAGAAGCACTATCAAACTGGGTTTTAGAACTTACAGACTCCTTAAAAATTAGTCAAATTGCCCTAGAAATTACTCAAAACTCATTATTAGAAGCTCGTGATGCTATTCGCAATCAAAAACAAAGATTGCAAACCCAAGAAAACGCAATCATTCAACTGAGTGAACAATTTAATCAATTAGCTCAACAAGTGGGTACAAGACTGAATAATCTTGAGTCACGAGTGCGTAAATTAGAAGTGAGAGTTGCTGCTAACGAAGATTTAGATCATATTGTCACTGCTTGGGCTGCTGGACAAACTTATACAAAACTACCTTGGGCTATACAAATTGCATTATTAGCGCGGGAAGTATTCAGCAGTTCTGTAATTATGTATGAATTAGAAACAGGAGATAAAGATCGTTTTCGGCAATTATTAGTAAATAAAATTCTCGCTCATCATAAGCAATTACCTAGCAGTTTTTTCGGACTTGGTGATTTATTAGATCAATCTTGGGCGACAATGACAAATGATGACAGAGAATTAACTGCTGGCTTATTAGAAATTCGTTCAATTCCCCAACAGAGATTAACAAATATACCCCATTTATTTGTCATTGGTACAACTTTAGAACTAGCAATACTTCCTGAAGAAGTTAGACCAAATAAACCTGCTCAAAGTGCTATTCATCTCTGTCGTCATCAAATTGATAGTATTTCCCGCACCACCGACGCACGGGAATTTATCACCACTATTGTGGAAGAAACCGCAAATGATTGTTTAGCAATAATTAGTAATATCTCTAATTAATAAATATGAAAACCGCTAACCCTACATTTGGACTCGTACTCACCGGTGGAGGTGCAAAAGGAGCATATCAAGCCGGTGCATTAAAATAGTATATCTTATGTTGATTTGAGCGATCGCTAAAGTTTGGTGCAAAAGGAGCATATCAAGCCGGTGCATTAAAATATATTGCTGAACTTGGTTTAGTTCCTCACATCATTGCAGGAACTAGCATAGGCGCTCTTAATGGTGCTGTTTTATCATCCTATCGCCCCTTTCCTCAAGCAGTACAGCACCTAAATCAATTTTGGGAAGAATTAGCCGACGCGAAGATTTTACGCCCCAACACGGGGACAATTCTCCGCACATTGAGTTACACTGCTCAAACTTTTATTCCCACATTTCAGAAATGGATGCTTCATTTTTTAATAGAACAAGGATTATTAAAAGATACTACTGCTATTTTTGATCCTGCACCTATTGAAAAATTGTTAAGAGAAAAAATCCATAGCAACAATTTGAGAAATGGAATTGAATTATGGGTTACAGTATTTCCTTCTTTAAAAATTCCCGGTTTAGGTTATGATTGGTTAATAGATTTTGTTCGCTCCCGTACAGGAACAGATGCTCACTGGCTTTGTGTACAAGATTTTAAAGATGATGAAACCTTATACAATTTGCTTTTAGCTAGTGCTGCTCTTCCTTTAGCATTTCCTAGTCGAGAAGTAAATGGAAAATCCTATGTTGATGGTGGTTTAGCTGATAACGTTCCCTTAAAAGCTTTAGCTGCGCGTGGTTGTACTCATGCAATTATTATTCATCTTAATAATGGAGTAACTTGGAATCGTCATGATTTTCCCGAACAAACCATCATTGAAATTAGACCAGAACAACCAATTAATAAATCAGATATACCAGTTATAGGTTTAGTTGATAGTTGGTTAGACTTCAGTTATGAACGTATTACCGAACTTAAACAATTTGGATATGAAGATGCAAAACGTTGTTTAACTCCCATTATTCAAATTTTTAGTACAATTAAAGAGCAACGTCAAATTCATAATCAATTGATTAATTCAACAGAGCATTTACTCAATGATTTTCATTTATAATCCTTTTGACTCCTGTACAAACTTCTAATTATCATCAAAAAACTTTTTTAGCAACTCTTAATTATGAACTTTACTTGGTTAGATAGCAATAGTTGGTTGATTGAAATTGGTGAACAGCGGATACTAATTGACCCTTGGTTAATTGGTAATTTAACCTTTAATAATTTAGATTGGTTATTTAAAGGTTCTCGTTCTCAGGATCGATCAATACCAGATCATATAAATTTAATTCTACTTTCTCAAGGCTTAGAAGATCACGCACATCCACCCACTTTAAAGCAACTTGATAAAAATATTCCTGTTGTTGCTTCTCCCAATGCAGCCAAAGTAGTAGAACAACTGGGTTATCAACAAATAATCAGCCTCAATCATGGTGAAACTTTCACCTTAAATAATCAAGTAGAAATCAAAGCTTTTCCCGGTTCTCCCATTGGACCAACCTTGTTAGAAAATGGCTATTTGCTCAAAGATTTAGCAAGTAATTCCACATTGTATTATGAACCTCATGGCTATCATTCCCCCCAACTAAAAGAGGTAGCACCCATTGACGTAGTAATTACACCAATTATTGATTTGGGATTACCTGTACTCGGTCCGATTATCAAAGGCATGAATAGCGCCTTAGAAGTGGCAAAATTAGTAAAACCTCAATTTATACTCCCTACCGCAGCAGGAGGGGATATTTTGTTTGAGGGACTGCTGATCAAATTTCTCCAAGCTAGGGGAACAGTGGAAGAATTTCAGACATTATTAGAGAAAAACAATTTAACAACCAAGGTAATCGCCCCTAACCCTGGTGAAAAAGTCAATCTTCAATTAAAAACACTTACCCAAAAGTAAGCTCAAAACTAACCACAGAGATTACGGAAAAATGAGAGTTGACAATGATTTCTGGATAGGTCACAAGAATGTTATCATTTACGATTTAAAGAGTTAATGCAGATGTATCTGTATTAAGTTTTGTGAATATATCAGAAGTTAATCTCTCTATGTTAAGACCTCGTGTTTCCCTAGCTTTAAGTATAGCTACCCTAGCCAGTGGGTTGTTTCTAGCCGCTTGCGAAAATCCTAATCCTTCATCACCTACCGGAAGTAATACTACCAGTAATGCTAAAGGATTAAAAATTGGTAGTTTATTACCAACAACAGGTGACTTGGCTTCCATTGGCCAACAAATGGTAGGTTCAGTTCCCTTACTTGTAGAGACAGTCAATGCTTGTGGGGGTGTGAATGGTGAAAAAGTCAGTTTAGTCGAAGTAGACGACCAAACCGACCCCAAAGCGGGCGCTGCGGGGATGACGAAATTAGCAACTTTAGATAAGGTAGCTGGTGTAGTCGGTTCTTTTGCTAGTAGCGTTTCGACTGCGGCGGTTTCTGTGGCTGTTCCGAATAAGGTGATGCTAATTTCTCCTGGAAGCACTAGCCCCGTATTTACCGACAAAGCTAAAAAAGGCGACTTTCAGGGATATTGGGCGCGGACTGCGCCTCCTGATACTTACCAAGCATTAGCTTTAGCCCAACTTGCTAAACAAAAAGGTTTTAAACGAGTTTCCACAGTAGTGATTAACAATGACTATGGTGTGGGTTTTGAAAAAGCATTTGTGGAAACTTTTGAAAAATTAGGAGGAACAGTAGTTAATAAGGATAAACCTGTTCGCTACGATCCCAAAGCTCAAACTTTTGATACAGAAGCAAATGCTGCCTTTGCTGGAAAACCAGATGCAGTTTTAGGTGTGTTATATGCGGAAACTGGGAGTTTATTTCTCAAAGCTGCTTACCAGCAAGGTGTGACTAAAGGAGTACAGATTTTACTCACAGACGGTGTAAAATCCGCTAGTTTCCCCGAACAAGTAGGTAAAAGTAGTGACGGCAAGTATATTTTATCTGGGGCTATTGGGACAGTCCCTGGTTCTAGCGGTAAAGGGTTAGAAAATTTTAATAAACTTTGGCAAGAGAAAAAAGGTGGTTCACCAGGAGAATACGCACCTCAAGCTTGGGACGCTGCGGCGTTATTGGTATTAGCAGCCCAAGCTGCTAAGGATAATACAGGGGTGGGTATTGCTAGTAAAATTCGGGAAGTATCCACTGGCGATGGTACACCTGTAAGTGATGTCTGTGCAGGATTGAAGCTACTCAAAGAAGGGAAACAGATCAATTACCAAGGCGCAAGCGGTGATGTGGATGTTGATGCTAACGGCGATGTCATTGGTACTTACGATGTCTGGACTGTCGGAGATGACGGTAAAATTAAGGTGATTGATAAGGTTAGTCCTAAGTAGATTGGAAGCAGGGGAGGAATTTTCTTTTTTCCTCTGATATGCTGGGCGCAGACCCTGCGCCCCTACGGAACTCCTATCTTTTAAAATCCACTGAAGTTATAACCAACTCCTAATAAAAGTCCAATATCAGTTTCATTAAAAAAGCCAGCGTTTACAGCAGCCGTGGCTGTAAATCTATTATTTAGAGGTACGTCTACACCACCAGTTACTAGAAAAGCAGTTTCTGATTGATCACCAGTTTTAATGACTGCACCTACTCCTACATAAGGAGCGATCGCTAAAGGTTCAGCAAATGGATCTGCTGTTTGAAAGGAAAAGTCGTAGGTGACAGGAATCAGAATTGTTGTGTTGTTTCCGAGGAGGACGGATGGTCTAGCTGATAGAGTTCTGGTGATACCAATTTTACTAATAACGCTGAAGTTACCATCACTCAAGTCGGAAGAGCCTCCAGAGATACCAATGTTTCCACCAACACCAATATAGCTACTACCACCACGAGTTCCTCTTCCTATTTCAATGTCAGCTTGTGCTACTTGATTCGATGGTTCTGTTTGTGCGCTAGGTTCTGTAAAACCAGGATTGAGCATGGCTGATGAAGTTTCCACTGTTCCTGGTTGAGGTGTCATTGTCCGGTTGGCTATTTCTTCGGTAGCAACGGTGGATATTAATTCTTGGTTTGTGGATAAGTCTATTGTTTCTGGTTCGGCTGTCTGAGCATTTACAGATAATCCGCTACCTAAAATTGTCAGTACGGCCAGACTTGGTAAGGCTAAAAAACTTTTACGAAGAATAATATTTCTCATGTTCAGTCCTCAATAGGTTAAGATTGACACCTTGTAGATATCATCTTAAGTTAACAAATTTCGTTAATACTCACCATTTAACACGAATATCCAACGGAAAGATAGAGACTAGAGGCTGAAAAGGCAATAAACAAAAGATAGAGACTAGGGACTTGATAACTGTGGTTTACTCTTCCGGATCATCTCCAAGACGCATTCTCTCAGGGTGTTTGTAATAAAATATATAGTCCTCTCGGTTTTTAAGCACTGGTATGGGAATGTTGATCAGCACCACAATGATGACAATAAGGTAATTCTTTGTAGGTCAAATTATGACAATTGTGGCATTCTACATATTGATAATAACCGCAGTGTGGACAGTGGTTATCTTGAGGACGGATTTTCTTTCCACACCGAATACAGCGGGATTTTTGAATTCGGCTAACTGCTTGAACTTTAGGATTAAATACAACTGTTTGGAAGAATTTAATCATGCCAAAGCCAATTAAGGGAATTAGCAAAATATAAGCGTAACTAATTAGGAAAATTAATCCCCCAAACAGGGAACTAATGACATCAAATAAAAATTGAAAGATAATACCAATTTGTAGAAATTGGAATATTTTCAGAATTAACGGAATTAAAAATATAACTAGCAAATGCCAGCTAATTAATGCTATTAATCCATATCCTTTGTTTTGGCTAAAGTTGTTAACTAATAATGCAATCAAAATTAATGGAACTAAAAAGATAGATTGAAAAAATAGTTGGATGCTAGGATACCAAAATGAAGCGTCTTCATAGCCTTTTTTAACTTGATTAAATTTAGTTTCATCTTTGAGAAAAGACAGAAAAGCGATACTTTCAGGTTTTGTCAGCAGTTGATTCTGTAGATTATTAATTTCCTGTTTTAAAGTAGAAATTTTCTGGCTATTTTGTGCTAATTCCTGTTTAGCTTTTTCTGCACGCACTTGATTAATCGAATTTGCTGAAGATTGTCCAGCAATTTTTTCTAATAGCGTAGAATCATATTGCTGACGAATAGTAGCATTTGCTTGTTCAAGACTATTAATTTTATCTTGTGTCTGATTTATTGTTGTGAGAATTTTCTGATTTTGCGGATTATTCAGTTTATCTTTAGACTCGCCATAGTTCAAACATATTTCGGAAACTTTACCTAAATGTCCAACTTCTACATCTTGATATCTTTGCCGAACTCTTTGCTCATTGCTACCGTAAGGTAATGAATTTCTCAGGATTTCATAATCTTTATTTTTGGTAGTTTGTGTTTTGTAATTATCCCATTCGGTATAACATGGATAAGCTTGGTATGGGCTAAGATGCCATTCACTAATATTATTTAAACCTGTAAAAACGTTGATGAGAATGAAAATATCAACTAAGATAATTACAATTAAACTTACTTTATTTAGTGGTTCATTGTTAACTGTCCGAGAGTTATTAAAAAAACGACTTAAAAGACGACGGATTCGAGTAAACATATAAACAGGATTTAGAATAGTTACAACTGAAATTAATTTACCATTTTCTGGTTACTTGTTTATTTTAGAGAATTTTTAGTTGGCTTCACTTTTTTTATCTCACGCAGAGGCGCAGAGTCACAGAGAGAAATCAAGAGTGTGGTATAAATATTAAGTTTAAAATGACACTATAGTGATACTATACGTATAATTTACTTTGTAGCAGTTATGACTAAGCCGAAGCCGAACAAATCTACTTGGCCAGAGTGGTTTCCATATCCTAGTTCCTGGTTAAAAGCCTTTATTTTAGCCTTATTTTTAGGAATTATTATTAGAATAATATCATTTACTGGTAATATTGGCTATAAAATGGCTAATTTTGCCAATAGTCCAGAATTATTCATGATAGTTACAATCTTGGTAATTATCTTGCCAATTTTTATAATTACTTTTACTCACCATATATTTCATATATTTATCAAAAAATTATTCCCTAAAATTCAATCTCCAGAGATGCAAAATGTTCAAGGATATATACCAACAATAGTGAGTATTTGGGAAGGTTTATATGGTTGGTTAGTTATTTGTTTATCTTCACTAATAGCATCTCTTCTCACTATATTTTTAAGTCCTATTTCGGATATAAATTTTTATGAAACCACCAAGTTTTATAGAGATTATGAAAGTTATCAAGAAACTATATTAACGATATTGGGATTAACTTGGATAACTACTGGGGCATTAATTTATCAAGTTGATTTTTTATTTAAAAGACGTTTATTGTCAATCTCATTAACAAATACTATTCCTAACCAAGAATCTCAAATTGATCATGTAAAAGTAGAACCAAATAACCTAAAGGGAGATAATGATTTCACTCAAATGAAAGAATCAAAAAAATCATCAATAACTTCCCCAATATCTTCAATTTCACAACAAAAAAATAAATTTGAAGAAGCTATGAATTTAGCTAAAAGAGCAGCACAAATAACTCGCATTGCTAAAAGTAAAGCCGAGTGGTATCAATCAAGTATTGCATGGGAAAAAGTTATAGAAATGATGAAAAAAGTACCAATTTCTGATCCTAATTATGAAGCAGCACAGCAAAAGATAATTGATTATCAGAAATACATAAATTACGCTCAAAAAGCAGTTAATAGTCAAAATATTAACTGAAAATTCAAATAAATTCCTTCCGCGCTCTTCTCCATGCCTCTGCGTCTCTGCGAGAAAAAACTCTTATCTAATCTAACTCAAACCGCCAACTTCACATCCCATAAAGGTAAGGTAATAAAAGCGATATGTAAAAATTTATTTTTCTTCCTGTTTTATTGGCTGGGTAATAGCTTGACAATATTTGCTTAAAGTGTCAATACGTTCTTCAATGGTTTTCAGCCTCGATTGTGATGTTGTTAATTGCTTTGCACCTTGGAGAAACATGACATCTACTTCCAACAGCCGCAATTGCTTATTTATCTCCGTTTTATAGGACTGTTCCAGGTAGTTAGCATCAACTAAAGGGACAATTTGCTGCACAAAAAATTCCTGTAATTGGGCTAAATTCTGCTTTAATTCGTGTAAATTAACTTTACCTACCGTTACATTAGCCCGTAACTCATCTAGAAATGTTGCCAATTCCTGATATTTATCACAATTAAAAGACATCTGTTGCTAGTTAAGATAGTATTAATGTCAAGAAAATTTTCTTATACAACCAACTTTCTTTTGTTTCTTATCAAAACCACAAGTCTCAAATTTTAGTTTGAGGCTTGGTTTGTCGTCAATAGTTTTTTTGATTATGTTTGAAGGAAACTGACTATGGATGATGACCACAGGCAATTAGGACATCATCATCTCCAACTTTGTTTCTAGACCACTAGACGACAGCATCTATTTATAGAGGTGCTGTCAATTTGACTTATCTCCTAACCTATCCACATATCACCTTTTTGATTTTATGAGTAGTGTAGCTATCAAATCCCCCATTGATGTCGTTCTCCCAGACTGGCTTAACAAATGTTTAATTGAACCACCTGCACCGATACTTACTGAGGAAGAAGACCGAACGTATAACGGTAACGCCTTAATTTGTCGGGCATTTCAGTTTGCCTATCAACTACATGGGGGTCAAACTCGTAAATCGGGAGAACCGTATATTGCCCATCCTGTTGCTGTAGCTGAAATACTCCGTGAATTAGGTGGTAGTCCTGCTATGATAGCAGCCGGTTTACTCCATGATGTAGTTGAAGATACAGAAATTACAGTTGAAGATATAGAAGCACGTTTTGGTCCAGAAGTACGGCTGTTGGTAGAAGGCGTGACTAAGTTATCGAAAATCAACTTTACTAGCAAAACCGAAAGTCAAGCGGAAAACTTCCGGCGAATGTTTTTGGCTATGGCGCAAGATATTCGGGTAATTGTGGTGAAACTGGCGGACCGTTTGCATAATATGCGAACTCTTCAATATATGTCAGCAGCTAGTCGTCAACGCAGCGCCCAAGAAACACGAGATATTTTTGCTCCTTTAGCGAATCGCTTGGGAATTTGGCAAATTAAATGGGAATTAGAAGATTTAGCATTTAAATATTTAGAACCAGAAGCCTATCGAGAAACTCAGCAAAGTGTAGCTGAAAAACGCACGGCACGGGAAGAAAAATTACTCAAGGCTACGGATACTTTGCGCCGTCGGTTACTCAAAGCTGGTGTTAATTGTCTGGAAATTAGCGGTCGTCCCAAACACCTTTATAGCATTTATCAAAAAATGCAACGGCAGCAAAAGGAATTTCATGAAATTTATGATTTGGCGGCGCTGCGAATTATTGTCCAAACGAATGAAGAATGCTATCGGGCTTTGGCAGTGGTTCATGATTCTTTTCGTCCCATTCCTGGTAGATTTAAAGACTACATTGGATTGCCTAAACCAAACCATTATCAGTCCCTCCATACTGGGGTAATTGGCTTGACTGGCCGCCCTTTAGAAGTGCAAATTCGCACCTTGGAAATGCACCATATTGCGGAGTATGGAATTGCTGCCCATTGGAAATATAAAGAAACCGGTGGTTCTGATCATACTAATTTAACAAGCTCTGAGGAAAAGTTTACTTGGTTACGCCAGTTGCTAGATTGGCAGAGTGATTTAAAAGATGCTCAGGAATACTTAGATAGTGTTAAAGACAATCTATTTGAAGATGACGTTTATGTCTTCACCCCTAAGGGGGATGTTGTGCCTTTAAGTCCTGGTTCTACAAGTATAGATTTTGCCTATCGGATTCATACAGAAGTTGGAAATCACTGTGCTGGAGCAAGAGTAAATGGACGCATTGTGCCTTTGTCAACGCGACTGCATAATGGCGATATTGTTGACATTATTACCCAAAAGAATAGTCATCCTAGTTTAGATTGGTTAAATTTTGTTAGCACTTCAGCGGCTAAGTATCGGATTAAACAATGGTACAAGCGATCGCGCCGAGAAGAAAATATCGCTAGAGGCAGAGATTTATTAGAAAAGGAATTGGGTAAAACTGGTTTTGAAAGTTTGCTCAAATCTGATGCTATGCACACTGTGGCGGAAAAATGTAATTATCACAGTGTGGAAGATTTACTTGCGGGTTTGGGATATGGGGAAATTACCTCAAACTTAGTGCTGAACCGTTGGCGGGAAGTCGTTAAAGCGAGACAACCTGTTACTGATGTCATTACATTTATTCCCAAAGAATCAACAGCAAAAACTTCACGGGATACACCACCAATTAGTTCTCGTGCTAGTGATTCTCCCATTATTGGAGTGGAGGGTTTGGTTCATCATATTGCTGGCTGTTGTACCCCTATTCCCGGTGAACCAATTGTGGGTGTTGTCACACGCGGTAGAGGAATATCAATCCATCGCCAAGGCTGTCATAATGTAGATCATGTTGAGTATGAGCGGTTAGTTCCCGTGCGTTGGAACTCAGCTATGGAAAATCGCGGTCGTCCTCATACTTATCCTATTAATTTACAAATTGAGGCGCTTGACCGTGTGGGGGTATTAAAGGATGTTTTATCACGGTTGAGTGACCAAGGTATTAATGTCCGTCATGCTCAAGTGAAAACTTCTCTGGGACAACCTGCTTTGATGGATTTGGGTATTGATGTCCGCGATTGTTCTCAATTGGAACATTTATTTGCTCAACTTAAAAAAATGAGTGATATTCTGAATGTTCGTCGTCTTTGTGAGGCTGAGGATTGCGGTTAGTGGGGTGTTACAGCTATTTTCATATTTTTTATCTCACGCAGAGGCGCAGAGGCACAGAGAAAGAGATACAGAAAGATTCATGAAAATGGCTGTAATTTAGAAGTTTTACATAATTTCATTTAAGGTTTGCAGAAGTTGATCTATTTCTGCGGCTGTGTTGTAATGGGCTATTCCTATTCGCAAGAATCCTCCTGATGTTTCTAGGTCTAGTTTTTCGGTGAGGTTGATTGCATAGAAGTTACCGTACCACGCAAATATTCCCTGTTCTCCTAATATTTGGGCTATGGTTGCTGGTGTTTTTCTTTCTATTCGCATAGATACTGTTGGTGTGCGCCATGTAAATTGGCTGGGTTCGGTAATTCCATATAAGGTTAAATTAGGGATTTTTAGTAGTCCGGAAATGAGTTTTTTGCTTAGTTCTCTTTCATATTGTTGAATGGCTGACATGGCTGCGACTAATGCGGCTCGACGGCTATGATAAGCTGATGCTAATTCATGGTTTGGTTGTTCTATTTCTGTCAGAAAGCGAGGACAATGGAAGGTGGTTAAGCCTTCTCTATCGGCTTCTATTAAGGAGGAAAGTAATTCATTATCTAAGGTTGGGGAAACATGACAACCTAGTTTTGCTAAATAATTAATTGCTGCTACTAATCCGGCTAAACCTTCATGATTTAATGTTCCTGTTTCCCATTTTGAGGGAATTTCATCAGATGCGGCTTTAACTTTATAAGGGGAAAATCTGGCTAAATGTTCTCTTTTTCCGTAGAGAATTCCTACATGAGGCGCAAAGAATTTATAAGCGGAACAGGCTAAAAAGTCACAGTCTAAATGATGGACGTTAATGGGTGCATGGGGAGCATAATGGACGGCATCTACATATACTAAAGCTCCGACTTTATGGGCGAGTTTGACTATTTTAGTAATATCATTAATTGTGCCGACGGCGTTGGAAGCATAAGTAACTGCTACTAATTTTGTTCGGGAATTAAGTTTTTGTTCTAAATCATTTAAATCTAATGTACAGTCGGTAATGTTGATATCAACAACCCGAATAATTACACCTTTTTCTTCTAAAGCATACCAGGGAGAAATATTGGCTGCATGATCTAGGTTTGTGACGATAATTTCATCACCTGGTTGTAATTCTCTACCGATAGCGCGACTCATAGAGAAGGTGAGAGTAGTCATGTTTGCGCCAAATACTACTTCATCATTATCGCATCCTAAGAAGTCGGCGATCGCTGCTCTTGCGGAAGTAATTAAGGCATCGGTTCGCATACTGGTAGCAAAAGCACCGTGAGCATTGGCATTTGATCTGACTAAATAATCACTAATTGCGTCTAATACTCCACCGGGTACTTGTGTTCCACCTGGTCCGTCAAAGAAAATTGCTGGTTTTCCGTTGATTGTTTGTGTCAATGCGGGAAACTGAGAACGAATCCATTTTATGTCTAGAGATTCCATGATTTTTCTTCTTTTTTTTGATGAAGGTTTCACGCAAAGGCGCAAAGGAAGAAATATAAGTAGTGAGACAGAATTAATTACACAATGTCATTGCGTTCGCGGAGCGTGGCGTTAGCCATATGGAAAGAAGTGGAATGAAGCAATCGCAAGGGTTGGGATTGCTTCGCTTCGCTCGCAATGACTGTAAATATTTTTGTCCAATTACTTATTAACTTAGATTGTAATCTAATACCAATTTTATGTGGGACTGCACAAAATTATGAAATCAATTAATTCATCCGCGTTTATCTGCGTTTATCTGCGGTCAATTATTATTTTTAATTTTGTTGTTTAGTAAACGCAACTTTGCTTAAAATGTTTATGGGTTTGATATCTTTAAGTAATTGCATTTGTTGTTGATTTTTTACTAATAATGCTCCTGCAAATCCTAGCGAATTGATGGAAATGTCCGCAAATTCTTCACATTGTCGAGGGACTATTAACATCCATTCTCGCGTAATTAAAAGATTATATGCTCCTGATTGGATATTATTTTCTAGAGGTTTAATTCCTACATTTTCCAGTAAGGTATGATATTTTTTTAATGTTACTTCGGCACTTTCTCCACTATCAAGAGTAGTGAATGCGTGTAAAAAGGGAAATTCTGGGATATTTCCCAGAGAATTTGCTAATTTTGTGGATTTGATAAGTGGTGAAATCGGTATATCTGTTTCTGCAAACGGGACAATTTGTAAATGTTTATGACGTTGACTTGCACCTGCAAGTTTACCACCATTATAAAATACTAAACCCTCAAATTCTTCTAAACAAGCCCACATAGCTGTAAAGTCTTCTAGGGTAAGTAAGCTTTCTTGTTCTGCAAAAGCACGGGTGATAATTAGTAAGTGATAATCAACCACATTAAATTTATTTAAAATACAAACATGGGTATGAGAAATATCTGTGACAAATAAATCTTCTTCGTAAGGTAAAAAGGGATTAAATTCTTTCCCAGTTTGAGCAGCTTGTTGATCTTTTTTTTCTTGATCAACTTTTTTACGATTTATATTTTCTAAAATTCTGACAACGAATTTTACTCCTGCTTCTTCAACAACTTCTAACTCTGTAGGAATAGATTTTAAAGCCCCAGATTTTAAAGCCAGTTCTGTTGTTTTTTTAATCTTTGTCCATAAAGTACCTGGTTCAAGTAGGATTTTTTGCTGATTCATCTCTTTTAAAATTGATCTTATTACTCATACAAATTATTATATAGCAATTCTCAAATAAATATCTCTTATTCCTCCATCTCTGCGTTCTCTGCGCCTCTGCGGTTCGTTAAAATTATATAATAAAAAAACATAAAATCAAGCAATTAAAAAATAAGTAATTAATTCTCCCCTCCCCTTAACCTTAATTATGCCCCGTTCCTCTAATTTAAACTCATCTTTAATTAAAAAATAAGTAGTTTCAGAAACTTGGATTTTGCCGGGAATACCATGAGATTCCATGCGACTAGCTAGATTTACTGCATCTCCCCATAAATCATAACTGAACTTTTTTAAACCGATCACACCAGCCACTACAGAACCTGTATTAATGCCAATTCTGAGTTGAAAAGATTGACCTGTAGGGGTTTGAAATTTAGTAATTTCCTGCTGCATATCTAATGCCATTTTAGCGACGGCTACAGCATGATCTGGGTGGGGATTTGGTAAACCACCAACTACCATATAAGCATCACCAATAGTTTTGATTTTTTCCAAACCGTAAGTTTCTGCTAAACAGTCAAAACTGGAAAAAATCTGATTTAAAGAATTGACTAATTCAATAGGTGAGATTTGAGCCGCTAATTCTGTAAAGTTAACAAGATCAGCAAAAAGGATTGTCACTTCATCAAAACGATTAGCAATTGCGCTTTGTTGTTGTTTTAATTGTTGAGCTATTTCTGCGGGAAGGATATTTAATAGCAAGCGTTCAGATTTTTCCTGTTCATTGCGTAAGGAAATTTCTACTTGTTGGCGATCGCGTATTTCTTGTCTAACTCTGGTAAACATTTGGTAAAATGCTAATATTACCTCTCCCATTTCATCTTCGCGTTTCTTCGACATAGTTAAAAAAACGGGATCATCACCATTTTGACTAATGGCTTCTCCAGCAATGATCAAATCATCCCGCAATTGTAAAATTGGTCTAATTACTGTTATTCCCAAAATTAATATAGTGGTTAGAGTCACAAAAACTGAGATGATAAATACCAACCCTGCTACCCTCAAGGAGAAAGCAAATAATTCCTCTTTCACTGGTGCAGAATTATGACGAATAATTAATATATATTTTCCCTCAAACATTGACGCAGACCAAGCTACATCATACCTTGTCCCATTTTGACTTTGTACCCGAATCATATGTGCTTGACCCAGATCATTGCATGAAGTAGTCGGTTTTTCACCAAATGTTCCTACTAAGTCTCCATTAGCGTGATACAATGCTCCACCTAAAATCACAGAACTAGGTTTGAGTTTTTGACTGATCATCTGGAGAATTTTCTGAGAATCTTCTCCCTTTTGAATATTGACAAGAATGGAAGAAAGAACCTCACTAGAAACATTTTCTAAATTGGTAAGTAATTCCTGTTCCCGACGAAAGTAAGAAGGTATTAAAATTGCGATTTCGACAACAACAATACTAGTAAATACCCAGCCAACTATATACCTTGATAGCTTTGCTTGAAAGAGTTTTAGGCAAGTTTTTACCGGTTTGAGCATCCGCTATTTTCTCCAGTATGATTGAATTTGAGGAAAAGAGACTCTCGACTTCTTTGAAAAGTCGAGAATCTAGATATCAAATCATCTAAGGACAATCTAAAGTTTCTCTGGTATCCCTACCTGTTACAGGATTAGTGCCTTTAGCCAGTTTACATAGTTTCTTCTGTTCATCTGTACGCAGTAATACATCGGTAAAATCTGCTCCCTCAACTATAGCACCATCAAATTTGGCGTTAGCGGCAAATGCACCTTCTAAAATGGCGTTGGTTAAATCGGTTTTAATCAAACGCGCTGCATCTAATGTAGCATTAGTTAAATTAGCTCCCCGCAAATTTGCTGATTCTAGATTGGCTGCGAAGAAACTAACACCACTTACATTAGCATTACTAAAATTGCTGTAGCGAAGATTTGCTTTAGTAAAGCTGGAGTCTGTTAAATCACGTCCAGAAAAATCTGCTTGAACAAGAATTTCTTTGTTATATTCCAGTGCTAACGCTGTAGGTACGCTACCTATTGCTGTTATGGTAGAAATGATTGCCCAAAGTAATAAACTGAGTATACTTGCCCAATTTCGATTCTTAGTATTCATGATATTTTTGATAAATGGTTAATCCTTCTCCATCTAATTATGCAGAGATTGGCAACATAGGTGAAGAGCTAGTAGCTAAGTGGCTAAAATCTACAGGTTGGAAAATTCTGCACCGTCGCTTTTGCTGTCGTTGGGGAGAAATTGATATTATTGCTCAATACCAAGACACAATGGTGGCATTTATAGAAGTGAAAACCCGCAGTGTCGGTAATTGGGATGAAGGGGGGATTAATGCTATTACTCTCCAAAAACAGGCTAAACTGTGGCGGACAGCGGAAATATTTTTAGCTGAATATCCGGAAAAGGCTGACTATCCATGTCGCTTTGATGTCGCCTTGGTTCACTATGAACGCATATCAAAAGAGCTAGACAATAGGAAAATTATAGAGGAAGGATTTTTAGATAGTTTATCTACATCTGCATATAAGTTTAAGCTGCGACAATACATTGAGGCAGCTTTTGGACAATAACAACGGTTAAGAAAGAATTATTTTTCACTTCATGACACTACGCAAATAATTTTGTTGCTGATAGCTTAATGTCAGCACTCTCTGGAATTCTTTAAGCCAGTGTTTCGGGACAATATCCTAAGCCTCTAACAAACTGTTGGCGAAATGCTTCAATTTCTTCCCTTTCTGGGCTACCATGAGAAACAATTGCTACTTGATAACGACGCATTACGTCTACAGGAGCTTGTCCTGCTTCTAAACTCCAAAGTGCCATTTGCACTCTCATTGGTGGTTGATAGCTAATTCCTAGTTCATTCAGAAAAGCCCGAAAATCGCCATCTTGTTGTTCTGAAACTGGTTGTGTAAATTTAATTCTGACTACCCAACCATCAATTTGATGAATTACAGTCACAAAGGAAACAGGAAACTCAGGTTTACCATGTAAATGTTGAACAATTCTCAAGGTGAGACTGGCATTTGCTAGATAGTATAGGTATTCCATCATAATATTTTGGATCAAGGCTAGTTCTACATCTCTATCTTCGTGAATAAAGTAGTGATCCCGGTAGGGTAAAAGCACCCGTCTTGCTATGGGGAGGTTTACCCAATCTGGGGAGCAGGGGAGCAGGGGAGCAGGGGAGCAGGGGAGCAGGGGAGCAGGGGAGCAGGGGAGCAGGGGAGCAGGGGAGCAGGGGAGCAGAGGAGCAGAGGAGCAGGGAGAATATTTTTTCTACTGACTACTGACTACTGACTACTGACTACTGACTACTGACTACTGACTACTGACTACTGACAATTACCAATCACCAATCACCAATTAATATGGAGCAAAAAATACTACAAGCTGTAAATTTAGATTGTTCATTATCTGGTTATGACTACCAACTTCCACCAGAACTAATTGCCCAAAACCCTGTTGTTCCTAGAGATAGTTCCCGGCTATTAGTTATCAATTCTCCTGAAGCTGGTAAAACCATACCACCTCTACATCACATTTTCCATGATTTGCCGGGATTGCTCAAACCGGGGGATTTGTTGGTAATGAATAATACAAAGGTAATTCCCGCTCGTTTGTATGGCTGTAAGTCTACGGGTGCAGAGGTGGAGGTGTTGTTGTTGGAGGAACGACGGCATAATTGCTGGTTGGCTTTGGTAAAACCGGGTAAACGGTTTAAGGTGGGCAGTGAGATTATTTTTACAGGGGAGGAAGAGGGGAAAAAACAGATATTAAAAGCGACGGTGGTTGAATCAGATCCGGAGACAGGGGGGCGATTATTACAGTTTGATTTACCGCCAGAAGTTCCTTTAGTACAGGTTTTAGGGAAATTTGGACAAATTCCCCTACCGCCTTATATTACGGCTTCTACTGCTGCTGATGAACAGTATCAAACTGTGTATGCTCAGGAACAAGGAGCGATCGCTGCACCAACGGCAGGGTTACATTTCACACCGGAATTACTGGAAAAATTGCGTAGTAGTGGCATTAATCAAGCTTTTATTACGCTCCATGTTGGTGTCGGTACTTTCCGTCCAGTGGAAGTAGAAGATGTTACTACTCACGCCATGCACGAAGAATGGATTGAAGTCCCTGCTGATACTGTGGAGCAAATTCGGGCTACTCAGGCGGCTGGAGGGCGAATTATTGCGGTGGGGACTACAGCGGTAAGAGCTTTGGAAGGTGCGGCGCAATTGGGAGATTTACAGCCCTTTGTCGGTA
Source organism: Anabaena sp. UHCC 0204 (assembly GCF_009711975.1). Lineage (GTDB taxonomy): Bacteria > Cyanobacteriota > Cyanobacteriia > Cyanobacteriales > Nostocaceae > Dolichospermum. Next base: position 98,455 of record NZ_VIKW01000002.1, on the reverse strand, counting down.
AGACAAATTTATTTATTTATCCTGGCTATGAATGGCGCGTTGTGCAGGGTTTAATCACCAATTTTCATTTACCCCGTTCTAGTTTATTGATGCTGGTTAGTGCTTTGATTGGTAGGACTAGATTACTAGATATTTACCAAGAAGCGATCGCTTCTGAATACCGCTTTTATTCCTTCGGTGATGCAATGGTGATCTTACCAGAAGGGAAAACAATAAAATTATAGTTTTCAATTGTCAATTATGAATTTTTGATGTAGTTATAGATAATCTAATTTGTATTAGATCAATATAACTAAAGGGTTGCAAACCATGTATCAAAAATATCATAAGCATCCGCATTTAGACGGAACTAAATCTGCATATAGACAGGCATTAGTGGGAGTTGTCTGTGCTTCGTCAGCATTTTTAATCTTGACTTTACCAGCAATTATTAATTCTTCCAGCAGCAAGCTGTTAGCAGAAACAGTTATTTCTCAAGATTTAGATGCAGCAATGTCTTTTCAACAGGGAGTAACTTTTTATAATCGTCAAAATTTTCAGGGTTCGGAAATGGCTTTTCGGAAAGCCTTACAGCGAGATCCTAATATTGGAGAAGCGCGGAATTATTTAGGTAATATTCTTTTACAGCAAAATCGGTTAGATTTAGCAATTCAAGAATATGGAGAAGCGATTAGATTGAATCCCAATTTGGGAGAAGCTTATTATAATTTGGGGGTGGCTTTACAAAAACAAGGACAAAAAGAAGCCGCTATTACCGCTTACCGTCAATCTTTAGTTGTCACTCCCACACTGGCTAATGCCCATTATAATTTGGGAGTTTTGTTGTATGAACAAGAACAGCGCCAAGATGCGATCGCTGCATATGAACAAGCGATTAATTTAGATAGAAATCATGCAAATGCTTACTTTAATTTAGCCATTGTTCAACAACAAGAAGGTGAAATAGAATCAGCAATTTCTGCTTATCGTCAAGTCCTAAAAATAGCACCTGAAAATACTGTAGCTTACAATAATTTAGGTAGTCTTTTAGTAATTCAAGGCAAAACTGCCGAAGCAATTAATATTTATCAACAAGCAATCCGCCAAAATCCCAATAATGCTTCAGCTTACTATAACTTAGGAGTAACTTTATATAATCAAGGTGCTTTCAAGGAATCTGCTCAAGCATTTAGACGCGCTCGACAACAATATACAACTGAAGGAAATACTGAGCAAATTGCCAAAACTGAGCAATTAATAGAGCAAATTGCCCAAGTTTTAGCACCAAAACCATCGCCAGTCAATCAACCAAGTAGCGAAACAGCAATTACTACTCCACCTGTTGAACAAGCACCCGCAAATCTTCCCCCCATGGAAGAAGCACCTGCGAATACACCAACATTTGGAGAATCTACATTACCTGATTTGACACCAAAGAAATAGATAAAAAATCTCTAATAATTGTCAATTGTCAATTGTTAATTATTGCCTCAAATTGGTAAACGATTAATATCTTTATTGCAACCAATTACTACCATTGCAGAACCTTTTTCTAACCGTTTAGTTGGTTCGGGATTAATGATAAATTTACCATCATGACTTACCGCCAACATATTTAAACCATAACGGTTACGAAGTTGAAGTTCAGCAATGGTTTTCCCATTAAATTCATCAGGAACAATCAACTCAACAATACTATGATCTGTGTCAAGATCAAATCTGTCTAAAATGCCGGGTTTAGTAAGTGTACGTGCTAAAGCACAACCAGCTTCATATTCAGGAAACACGACATGATCTGCTCCCACTCTTTTTAATAATTTCTGGTGAACTTCACTTGAAGCTTTTGCAACTACGTGAGGTACACCACCTTCTTTTGCATTTAAGGTAGTGATAATACTTTCCTGAACGTAGTTACCAATAGCAACAATCACAGTATCAAATTCAAAAATTCCCGCTTCCTTTAGGGCTGCTGGTTCGGTTGAATCTAGTTGTAAAGCATGACCAACAATTTCTTCATTTAAAGCTTCAGAAACCCGTTTTTCGTCAATATCTGTAGCTAAAACTTGATATCCTAAATTATGGAGTGTTGAACAGACAGAGCGACCAAAACGCCCTAAGCCAATTACGGCAAATTGGTGGTTATCTTTACGTAAACTGCGAAGAAATTTTAATGATGAAAGATTCATATTCATAGTTTGTCAGTTGTTAGTTACTAAACCATTTTATCCAACAAGTAGATTTTCTTCGGGGTAGTGAATTCTCGTAGGACGAGGATCGCCTAGTATGGATGACATTAATAATAAAATACCAACTCGACCAACATACATTGTGAAAATTAATATTACTTTGGCTGCGGTAGAAACAGTAGCTGTAATCCCTGTGGAAAGACCTACTGTAGCAAAAGCTGATACTACTTCAAAAAGAATTTGAATGAAAGCTAAGTTGGGATCAGTAATACTAATTAAAATCGTGGCAATAATCACTGTAGCGAGTGAACCGAACACCACACCAACAGCTTTTAAAATTAATGAAATGGCAATTTTACGCTCATATAATAACACGTCTTCTTTGCCTTGAAGAATTGATTGTGTACAACTGGTAAGAACTCGTAAAGTAGTTGTTTTGATTCCTCCTCCCGTACCTCCAGGACTTGCACCAATAAACATGAGGGCAATGATAATGAATAATCCAGCATTAGTCATTTGACCAATATCAATGCTATTAAAACCAGCCGTTCTGGTAGTTACTGACTGAAACCACGCTACTAATAATTTTTCGAGTAAATTTAATTGCCCAAAGGTACTATCGTTTCTAACTTCTATAAAAAATATGGCAATTGTTCCTAAAACTAATAATATTAAAGTTGTACTAGTAGCAACTTTAAAATCAAGAGAAAATACTAAACAACTGGTTTTTTTAATAAGGCGATCGCGCAACCATAGATACATATCTAAAATCACCTGATAACCAATACCTCCAAAGATAATTAAACCGCTGATAGTTAGTGTTACCAAAGGAGAAGACTGATAACCAATTAAGCTATCTTTAAATAAGCTAAATCCAGCGTTATTCCAAGCACTGACACTATGAAAAACTGCCAACCAAATTCCTTCTTGCCAACCTTTTTCAGGCACAAAGGCTGCCATTAATAAAAATATTCCCGTGATTTCAAAAAATAAGGTAGTCGCAATAATAGAACGGATAATTTGCGTACTCCCACTCATACCTGGGCGGTCTAAAGCTTGTTGAATTGCTACTTTTTGGCGAAGATCAAATCTTCTGCCAATTAACAAAATCAAAAATGTGGTAGTTGTCATATAACCTAAACCACCAATTTGTGCCAATAGTAAAATAAACAATTGACCTAAAAAAGAAAAATCACTACCAGTATCCACTACCGCTAAACCTGTGACACAAACCGCCGAAGTTGCCGTAAATAGTGCCACAATGGGATCATTCCAATCACCACTACTGGTAGAGAAAGGCATTGTCAAGAGAATTGCTCCCAATACAATGACAGCTACAAATCCCAAACAGATTGTCCTAGCAACAGTCATAAGTAATAAAGAATGAATAAACGTTGTATATGCAAGCCTTATCATCAGGCTATTTTGAATTTTCCCCAGGGTTTGGTATCTTCACAAGGTAGAATTAGTGAGTTATTCCCAGGCAAAAAAATATCCCTATCTAATTAGAAACATAGATGGTAGCCTACAAATAAGTTTTTTTTGAATTTCCTGTCATCTTTTTATTGATAAATTAATGAGTCAAATACTTTACAAGCAAATTCAGCAATTTTACGACGCTTCCTCCGGTTTATGGGAACAAATTTGGGGCGAACATATGCACCACGGTTATTATGGTGCAGATGGTAAACAGCTAAAAGAACGTCGTCAGGCACAAATTGATTTAATTGAAGAGTTGCTAAAGTGGGCAGATGTTAAAGGTGCTGAAAATATCCTTGATGTCGGCTGTGGCATTGGTGGTAGTTCTTTATACTTAGCTGAAAAGTTTGGGGGCAATGCCACGGGAATTACATTAAGTCCTGTACAAGCCGCTAGAGCTACCGAACGGTCTTTAGCCATGAATTTGAGTCAAAAAACTAGATTCATGGTTGCCAATGCTCAGGAAATGCCCTTTGAGGATAATTCTTTTGATTTGGTGTGGTCACTGGAAAGCGGTGAACATATGCCAGATAAAACTAAGTTTTTGCAAGAGTGTTACCGCGTGTTAAAGCCGGGTGGGACTTTGATTATGGTAACTTGGTGTCATCGGCCGACGGATAAATCACCACTGACAGCGGATGAACAAAAGCACTTAGAGGATATTTACCGAGTCTATTGTTTACCTTATGTAATTTCTTTACCTGAGTATGAAGCGATCGCTCGGCAACTACCATTAAATCATATTCGCACGGCTGATTGGTCAACCGCTGTTGCTCCTTTTTGGAATGTGGTAATTGATTCTGCATTTACACCCCAAGCATTTGTAGGTTTATTGATGGCTGGTTGGAGTACAATTCAGGGGGCATTATCTCTAGGGTTAATGCGTCGAGGTTATGAAACTGGATTAGTTCGGTTTGGGTTATTGCGTGGGACAAAATAAAACAGGAGTCGTAGGGGCGAAGCATTCGGAAAATAACCTTGGACAAAACTTGATAATTTATCGCCCGAATGCTTCGCCCTTACAGGAGTCAGGAGTAAAAGTCTTGTATGACATAGCTTTTTGATCAACTTTTTTACCTCATATAGCTACAATATGCTATGAGTTAAATCCCTTAAGGTGCAGAAAACAAAAAAGAGCAAAAGATGAATCAATTTTATAAACAAAGTTCTGCTATTTTTCCAGGAAGTTGGTTTTCAGCTTTTTGGAAATTTTCCCGTCCTCATACGATTATGGGGACAAGTTTAAGTGTTTTGGGTTTATATTTAATTACCCTTGGTGTCACTTCTACAAAATTTTCTAGTTTGCATATTAGTCAAATTTTAGCAACATGGATTGCTTGTATATGTGGCAATATTTATATTGTGGGGTTGAATCAATTGGAAGATATTGATATTGATAAGATCAATAAACCTGATTTACCTTTAGCGTCAGGAGCATTTACCAGAGGACAAGGACAATTAATTGTTATTATTACTGGTATTGTCGCTTTAGCTGTAGCATGGCTAACTGGTCCATTTTTATTAGGAATGGTAGTGATAAGTTTAGCAATTGGTACAGCTTATTCTTTACCACCAATTCGTTTAAAACAGTTTCCTTTTTGGGCTGCTTTATGTATTTTTTCAGTCCGGGGAACAGTAGTTAATTTAGGGTTATTTCTGCATTTTAATTGGTTGTTGCAGGGAAGCCAAGGGATACCGGGTGCAGTCTGGGCTTTAACAGTGTTTATCTTGGTATTTACATTTGCGATCGCTATTTTCAAAGATATTCCTGATATGGAAGGCGATAGAGTTTACAATATCACAACTTTTACCCTCCAACTCGGACAACAAAAAGTATTTAGTCTCGCACTTTGGGTATTAACAATTTGTTATGTAGGCATGATTTTAGTAGCGTTATTCCGTCTTGCGGAAGTTAACACTATTTTTATCTTAATCACCCATACAGTAGCTTTAATTGTCATGTGGTGGCAAGGTAATGGTGTAGATTTACAAGACAAAAAAGCAATTACTAATTTCTACCAATTTATCTGGAAATTGTTTTTCATTGAATATCTAATTTTTCCCATCTCCTGTTTATTAGCTTAAATTCATGTTAGAAACATTTTCCAACTCGTCTGATATTATAGCCATTTCTGTAGTCATTATTGGTCTTGCCATTCTTGGTTATTTGAGTATCAAAACATTGATTACCTCTAATTTATTTCAGAAAGGAATCAATTTATATCAAGCCAAAGATTTTGAAAATGCCGAAATAGTTTTTAGAAAAGTTATTGCTATCAACTCTACTAATGATATGGTACGGTTGTTATTAGGAGATATTTTAAATCAGAAGGGACAAGTTGCCGAAGCAAAAGCGTTATTTTGTGAAGTAATTGATAGCAGTCCCAAAAATCCTGATGCTTATTTACGTTTAGCAAATATTCTCATGCAGCAAGAACAAGAAGTAGAAGCCAAAGCTAATTTAGTTCAAGCAAAAGAGTTATTGCAAAAACAGCGTCAACCAGAAAGAGCGAAAAAAGTCTCTCTTTTGTTAGATAAAATGACTGCTAAATTACAATAGATATCTCCTTGACACTCTCCGACCTAAAGGTGCGGAGATTCTTAAGACCTCACAGTCTTAATATTCTGTTTACACAGATTCCCAGGCTGACCACGTTTGCCTTGTAGGGCGTAATCATATCTCCTCAAGAGTGTTTTGGGCGTAGACTTTCCCCCAGTCCAGGGGTAGGTTTTTAAATCTTGTACTGATTAGAATATTTTAACATGGCTGAGTCCTTTAGGACTCATCTAGCTTTCATCCCCTGCCTAAAGTACGAAATACGCAACTGCGTTGCTGTTTCTCAGGGGTTTTCAGCATTTCCCTTATAAATTAAATATGCGTCACCGAGAACCCTTGTAGATGTCTAATGATCAGGCATATTTTGAGATTGCTGCTTGAGTAAAATGCTCCTGAAAAAAGTATCAAAAATATCAATTGATGTGCTAACCATTCTGTCAATTGCTATAAATATTGTTAAAGATTCTGTCGCTTTTCTGTCCTGTTTTTCGAGCTTTCATTTGCATAAGTTAGGAGTAAGCCATCTTATCGGCAATGTCTAACCTAAAAAGAGTGAAATCAATAGTCATCACAGAAAATTCATGGTTGCAGAAAATCAAAATACAGTAGTGGTTACAGGAGCTTCAACAGGAATCGGTCAGGCCTGTGCTTTGCTTTTAGACCAGTTGGGCTTCTCTGTTTTTGCTGGTGTGCGTCAAGACGTGGATGCTCAAACACTTAAACAGAAAGGGTCTCAAAGACTGATGCCGATTTTTTTAGATGTGACTGATGCGGAGTCAATTGCATCTGCGGTTGATACAGTCACAAATGCAGTAGGTGGTGCTGGGATTTTAGGTTTAGTGAATAATGCCGGAATTGCCGTCCCTGGACCTTTGGAATTATTAGCGATCGCTGAATTTCAACAACAAATGCTGGTTAATGTCACTGGTCAATTAGCTGTAACACAAGCATTCCTGGGTCTATTACGCCAAAGTCGCGGTCGAATTGTCAATATGGGTTCTATTGCTGGTAGAAGCCCGACTCCGTACTTAGGAGCTTACAATGCGTCAAAATTTGCCCTTGTTGCACTCACTGATGTGATGCGGATGGAATTACGACCTTGGGGAATCTCGGTTTCCATTATCGAACCTGGTGCGATCGCTACTCCCATCTGGGAAAAGTCCCTAAGTCAATCGGAAATAGCACAGGATAATCTCCCGCAATCGGCACAAAATCTCTATGGTCAGTCCATGAATATTGTCCGTAAGAAAATGCAGATTCTCGCATCTGGGGGAATTTCTGCGGATATTGTCGCTCAGACTGTTGTCCATGCGCTAACTGCAAAACAGCCAAAGACACGCTATCTCGTTGGCAAAGATGCCAAAATTGGAGCGATACTGAAGCACATTTTGCCGGATCATCTCCATGATCGGTTAATTTTATACTCAATGGGTTTGTAGATCACTTGGTACAGATAGGGATCATTGTGACATTATCTCTTATGCTTCTTCCCAGACTTGGCGAATTTTATCAGGTAGCCAGGTAGCAATTTCTTGAATTCGTTCTGATGACAATTCGTCTTTAGTGGCTGAAAATACGGCTTTAACTACTTCTTTTGTGTCTACATTTGGTGGCATTCCCCCTTCATTTTCAACTCGAAATAAAAAGCGATCGCTATCAATTCCTCTAAAGATACCTGCCGGTTGTAAAGGTGGACGGACTCGACTTAAAAAGGCGACAATTGGGTTGGTATCATGCCATAAATCTGCAACTTCTAATTGCAGGGATTTATCTTTAGTTACTTCGGCTGGTTCATGCAGTTCTGCTTCTACTCTGTCCGCTGCTTCTGTTGTCATTAAATCGCGCATCACCCGGAAGACTACTTCCGTTATATCTCTGGCATCAAAAATATCTGGTAAGCCACTTTTTGCCATGACTTTTTCTAAAAAAGGCAAATTTTTATCAGCAATAGCCACTGATGGTTTTTCTGCTGATATTTGTGGAGGATTAGCTTCCATCTTGTTTAATAGCTGCTGTCCTTTTTCCGTCATTTCTGCTTTTTTAAAGGTAATCAAATGCGGTAATGGTCCATCCGATGCGCCCAGAGTATTAGCAATTCGCAAGTCAAATTCCTGGGTATGAATAAAATCAGGAACGTCTTCTTGATTGGCATAAGCATTACCTGTAAATTCAGCATTGATATAATGCTTTTGATTTAGGTAATCTAAATGTCCCAAAAATTCGGCTATTGTTATTGGATGATTGGAAAAATCAGCTTTATTAAAGTGAACTTCATGCATTCCTTGCCCAGTTTCGTTAATTTTCTTGAGTAAGGTGTAGGTAATATTGTCTCTGATAGTAATTGGCATAAGTCGCTTTCCTCCAATTCAAATCTCAACATCTAAAGTAATTGTAGTAACCTAACCTAGATGTGATATTTATTTTAGTTTCAACTACTTGTAACGTAATCAATTAATATATTGGTCTTCATCTATCACAAGAAACAAATATAAAATCAATAATTAATTCTCAAGAGTTATTTAGCAAGTAAAAACTTCAGAAAAAAATAGTGCAATATGCTTGCAAGCAAATATTAATTGCACTTGCAAGCATCCCGATCTTACACCTTTCTGAAACTATTGATAGTTAAGGATTACCAAGGAAATCTCGCTTACCCAGTTCTACACCACAATGTCTAAGAATGTCATAAGCAGTAGTGACATGAAAATAGACGTTAGGTAAAATGAAGTAAAGTAGATAGGGCAATCCCTCAAAATTCATGGTTTCTTTACCTACTGGTAGGGAAATTGACCTTTCTTCTGAGCCATCAATTTGCTCAGGTGTTAATGTTTCCAGATAAGCGATGGTTTTTTGAAGACGCGCAATAAGCTCAGGAAAGGTGGTTTCAGTGTCTTCCATCTGGGGGGCTTCCAATCCGGCCAGTCTAGCAGCACCTTTTCTAGCAACATCAGAAGCGATTTGAATTTGTCGCGCTAACGGCAACATATCAGGATAGAGTCGGCTAGTGATCAGTATTGATGGATCTATTTTCCTGGCTTCTGCGTGTGCAGCACCCTTTTCCAGAATTGCTATGAGATTATTGAGAGAGCGAATGATTGATGGAACTAAGGCTTGATACATGGAAATAGTCATAAGAATCTCTCCTAAAAGCAGGTCTTCAAGACTATTCTCTGTTGATAAGGGACAAAAAAGTTAATATCTGAGTAAAATCTGGTTTAGGATTTTTTCAATAAATTAATTCAGTTAGCAGATATCAATCAACCACTAATAGTAATCCCTCCAAACATTTGGAGACAAAATATTAGATAATTAAAGAAACCAACAGTAAATGACAATGGATAATTTTTTGTTCTTGACCAGTGTATTCCCATCAGTTGATATTTTTGTAGGCTTGAAACCAGCTTTAAAAAGAAATACCAAAGGCAAAACAATTTTTACTTTTTCTGATGTTGATGACAATTTAATAGGTAGTCGAGTATTAAAAGAAGCAAGAGGTCTCAAAAGACTTGCAGTTCCTTCAATAACTCATAAAATACATATTAAATCATTCAATGAAGATTACTATCTTGTTGATGTCAAATTAATGATTGAGGACTGCATTAAAGATAAAATTGCCTGCGTGAAGAGAGATTATGGATTATCACCTGAAGAATATTATCAAGAAATCCTAAAAAGTCGTGCAAAAGCAGCTTTAATTAAAGAGTCTGCTTTAAGAAGAATTGATGAGTTAAAATTTTCAGGTAGTGAGAAATTGGAAGTTAAAACTGATTAGATAAAACTAGCCTCTATCACTAAATATAGAGGCAGTAAATATCGCTATTATAATAAACCATACCGCGAAATTGTTCCATTATGTTGTATCCAAATTTTACCATCTTTGATATCAAAAAGACGCAAAAGAAGAGTTTTTTTTAAATTCATTGTAGGGATTTAGCAAAAAATCAAATCCTGGATATCCTGATTCACACATTCATCAATTTTACCTACTACTAGCAGTTATGGGTATCATATCAATTATCACTTTTTGATTAAGGACATGAGCTATTTTTTGCAACATTGATAATGAATGTCCCTCATAATTAGCATCTTCTAATCTAGCAATTACAGGCTGTTTTGTCCCCATAAGTTCTGCTAGTTGTTTCTGGGTTAAACCTGCTTTGGTTCTAGCTGCATAAATTAGTTGTGCGACTTCTGCATTGATAGATTCTTCGGCTATCATTGCTTCTAATTCAATATCGTTACCAGTCATTTTGTCAAGGATTTTAATTGCATTATTACTCTTGGTCATTTTCAACTTCCTCTATATAGGTGTGACTTTCTGGGTTCTATGCAAATAAACTCTTTCTATAGCTTTTTCGGCGTTGCTGATAGCCTGCGTGGCGATAGCCATATTGAGGTATGAAATTCCTAAATTGAACCTTTAAAACTCTTACCTTTGCGTCTTTGCGCCTTTGCGTGAGACTAAAATTCATACCGTTAATCAGCAACGCCCAATATTGCTATAATACAGCAGCCAGAGTTGTTTATTTTTTAATTAATATCTCCACTGTCAGAATCAGGATACTCAGGATTAAAGGATTTTCAGGATTTTTATTTGATTAACTATCATATATTTTCAGATTCATTTAAAAATCATATCTTTCCTACATCATAATTCAGGTAACATCCAAAAATCCTCACATTCCAAAAAATCAAACTTCACACAAAATCCTGTTAATCCTCAAATCCTGGATATCCTGATTCAGACATTTTCGGTTAAAAATATTTGAAAGGGTAAAGTGCTACTAAGTTATGGGAGAGAAGACGACTCGAAAACCGCAGTTAAAGTAACGATAAGCACGGGAATTTCCACGACGACTAGCCGAGCAACAATACTTAGCATCATCTATCCAAGAACCACCACGCATTAGCTTAATATTGCGTTGACTAATCAGATTACTCCCAAAATCAGGTGCTTTTATATAATTTTCATACCACTCATCTTCACACCACTCCCATACATTCCCGTGCATATCATACAAACCAAAAGCATTAGGAATAAATTTTCCTATATCTGTGGTTTGTTCATACTTCCCATTGTGATTCACTAAATCTGTACTGATGGTATCACCGAAGTGATAGGGAGTTGTAGTTTTGGCTCTACAGGCATATTCCCATTCAGCTTCGCTCGGTAAACGATATATTTTACCTGTAGTGTTACTTAGTCTAGTACAAAATTCCTGTGCATTAAGCCATGATACATTTTCAACGGGGAGATTTGTCCCTTGGAACTGTGATGGCTTGGGATTTAAATCTATCTTCACTTTTGGTAAAACTGCTACCCTTTCCCATTGTGCTTGAGTGACAGGATATTTCCCCATATAAAAAGGTGGAACTGTAACTTCATGTTGGGGTTTTTCATTATCATTTCCTTCTCCTACTGGTGAACCCATGAGGAATGTCCCTCCAGAAATAGCTACCATTTCTAAAATCAAACCATTCCCTAAATTTTCGTTATGCGTAGGAGAAACTGGTAGTTTTGGTGGTAAAGAAATAATTTTTGGTGGAACTGTTAGTACAGGAATAGCAGAAACTGGTAATTTTGGTGGTGTTGGAAATTTCCTATTTTGCAATGCTAAGAAAACTTCTTTAGCAGACTGAAAACGATTAATAGGTAAATCCTGCAACATTTTATCAAAAACTATTTCTAACCCCTTACTTACAGAAATCTTTTCTTTCCATACCCACTGCATTCTCATAGAATCAAAAAGTGCATCAGAATCATCAGCGTTTTGGAAACATCCCGTTAATAATCGAATACAAGTTACAGCTAAACTATAAAGATCACTATTAGGAAAAACCATCCCGCGAAATTGTTCCGGTGGTGCATATCCCGGCGTTCCTGTAATCGTCCCCACTCTAGTCAGAACACTTCCCCCAACTTCCTTAGAAACTCCAAAATCAATTAAGAATAAAGCGCCAGTTTGAGAACTTCTAATAATATTTTCTGGTTTAATATCTCTATGAATGACCTTATTATCATGGACAAATTGTAAAATAGGTAATAATTCAATTAATATCTGTTTAACTTCCGACTCGCTAAATTTCCCTTTTTGTTCTAATTCATCTAACAGATTTTTACCTTCAATAAATTCCTGAATTAAATATAATCTTCCTTCTTGGGGAAAGAAAGCCAGTAAATCTGGAATATGTGAATGTTTCCCTAAATCTCGCAGTCGAAAAGCTTGTTGTTTAAATAACTCCGTCGCTTTTTCTAAAGCCGCACTTCCCGACTGTTGGGGTAAAAATTGCTTAATTACACAGGGAGTATCTAATCTTTGTTCGTCTACTGCTAAAAAGGTTCTCCCAAAGCCACCTTCACCAATAACCCGTACACCACGATACCGTTCTTGTAATACCAGTTTACTCCCACAACGTTGACAAAATATCGTCTTCGGTGGATTTTGCTGTAGACAGTCGGGGTTAAGACACTGACTCATAAATGCTCGTTGGGGTTAATTATCTCAGTATAATTATACAATATTGTCTATTTTTACCCCAAACCTAATTAACTCACCGCAAAATCACTATACTTTCTTCTAGTTGGTGAATGAAATGCTAAAACAATATCTTGTTTTGGTACTCCTAATTCTAATAAATCTTGAGCAATTCTTCTTTCAGTTCCATTATGTTGTATCCAAATTTTACCATCTTTGATATCAATATGTAGCATGATTCCATAAATGCGTTTTTCTCCATTCCATCCCACAGTCATTAATTGATAATGATTATGTTCTTTATCAAGAATTACCTGTAATTCTACATCTCCATAGGATGGTTTATATTGACTATATTCTTCGAGAATACTTTCAATATAATGTTGATATCTTTCTAATTTATCCATGTATAGTCTTGTAAAGACTTCATAAGAATTATATCATGTTTGAGTAACTTTATTATAATATAACAACCTTTATTGAGGAGTAATTACTAAAAATGATTACAGAAATGGGTAAAGTTTATCTAGTTGGTGCTGGTCCTGGAGATGTAGAATATTTAACAGTTAAAGCCTATCGTCTTTTGGGAACTGCTCAAGTATTGGTTTATGATGCTTTAGTTGATAGTCAATTATTAGATTGCGTCCCTGCTGATTGTCTAAAAATAGATGTTGGTAAACGGGGTGGTAAACCCAGCACTTCCCAAACTGAAATTAACGATTTTTTGGTAAAATATTTTTTAGAAGGCAAACAAGTTATTAGACTAAAATCAGGAGATCCTTTTATATTTGGTCGCTGTATTTTAGAAATTGAAGCTTTAAAAAAAGCAGGTTGTGAATTTGAAATCATTCCCGGAATTTCTTCCGCATTAGCAGCACCATTATTAGCCGGAATTCCTCTCACAGATAATGTACTTAGTCGTTGTTTTACAGTCTGTACAGCCCATGAACCAGAAACTTTAAACTGGGAAGCATTAGCAAGCTTAGAAACCTTAGTAATTTTGATGGGAGGAAAAAATTTACCAGAAATAATCCATCAACTGATAAAATATAGAAAATCCTCTTCTACACCCATTGCTATTATCCGTTGGGCTGGAACACCAAACCAACAAATCTGGACAGGAGAATTGGGAAATATCCTCCAACAAACCGCTGGTTTATCTCTCTCTCCCGCAGTCATAGTCATTGGTGAAGTTGTACGATTACGCAATTACCTGTAATCTAAAAAATCTCTTCTTTGCGTCTTTGCGCGAAACCAAAAATTATTAATGCAACAACCGTGAATTATAATCTTTCTCCCCTTGCTGGTAAAACCATCTTAGTTACCCGTTCCGTGGGACAATCAAATCAATTGAGCGATCGCTTAACGGCAGCAGGTGCTAAAGTAATAGAAATGCCAGCTTTAGAAATTGGACCCCCTAGCAGTTGGGAAGCTTTAGATCAAGCAATTTCGGATTTATCATCTTTCAATTGGCTAATTCTCACTTCTAGTAATGGTGTAGAATACTTTTTTAGTAGATTAGAAAAATCTGGTCAAAATAAAAGTGCTTTAGCTGGTGTAAAAATTGCCGTTGTTGGTGAAAAAACCGCCCAAAGTTTGCAAAAACAAAATATTCAACCGGATTTTATTCCTCCTAATTTTGTTGCTGATTCTTTAGTTGAAAACTTTCCCGAATCACTAACAGGTAAAAAGATATTATTTCCCAGAGTTGAAACTGGTGGAAGGGAAGTATTAGTTAAAGAGTTAACCGCAAAAGGTGCAGAAGTAATTGAAGTTCCCGCTTATGAATCTTGCTGTCCTCAAAGTATCCCTGCTGCGGCTGAATATGCCTTGGTTAATAATACCATAGATATTATTACTTTTGCTAGTTCTAAAACAGTGCAATTTTTCTCCCAGTTAACAGCGCATATCTTTACTTACAACCCGGAAAATTTAGCTAGAGTTTGTATCGCTTCTATTGGTCCCCAAACTTCAAAAACTTGTCATTCTGTCTTTGGAAGGGTAGATATTGAAGCGGAAGAATATACTTTGGAAGGTTTAACAAATGCTATAATTAAATATCTAAGAATAACGAACCGCAGAGACGCAGAGAGCGCAGAGACGGAGCAGGAAGAGGTTTAAATATCCTTATTTATAACTAACTAATGAATAAAAACTTAATTGGTTTAACTGGTGGTATTGCGACTGGTAAAAGTACAGTTGCGAATTATTTAGCTACTGCTTACAATTTACCGATTTTAGATGCAGATATTTATGCGAGAGATGCGGTATCTGTCGGTTCTCCTATTCTGTCACAAATTGCTGAAAAATATGGGACAGAAATCATATTACATGATGGTAATTTAAATAGAGCCAAATTAGGAGAAATCATTTTTAATCAACCAGAAGAACGTGATTGGGTAGAAAGTGTAATTCATCCTTATGTGAGAAATTGTTTTGATCAAGCTATTAAGGAATCATCTGCAAATACGTTGATTTTAGTAATTCCCCTATTATTTGAAGCCAATTTAGAAAGCCTAGTTAATCAAATTTGGGTTGTATCTTGTTCAGCACAACAGCAACAACAACGATTAATAGAAAGAAATAATTTAACACCAGAACAAGCAGCAGCAAGAATTAACAGCCAATTACCCATATCTGAAAAAATCGCCCGTGCTGACGTAAATTTAGATAATTCTTCAACTCTAGAATCACTATTACAACAAATAGATCTAGTGATAAGAAAGAGTATTTAAATACCCTCTTTCTTCCTTTGTGGTATTTAGAAGTTATAGCTTAGAAAAAATCAGAAATAAAATATTTACAGAAAAGTACCTATTAAATTCTCATGAATTAAATGTCCTAAATTTGATTATTTCTTCCTAAACACCTCCCATAAGTTCCCAAAAATCAAATACCCGACTGCTTGGAGAAGTCGAGTATGTAAAATGAATGATAATTTTTCGCGTTTTATGGGTTGAGGCTATTGACTTGCGCCAAAAAATATGTTAAAGTTAATCTTGATAAGGAAGAACTATTCTCCTCCCACCACAACATCTCGAATGCGTAAACTTGGACCACCGCAACCGACAGGTAAACCATTTTGTCCACCTTTCCCACAACCCCCGGATTCATCCCAGTAAAAATCATCACCAATGGCTTCGATATCTGCGAGGGTTTGGAAAACGTTACCGGAAAGAGTGACATCCTTGACAGGTTCAGCAATTTTGCCATTTCTAATCATCCAAGCTTCCCCCGCACTGAAAGTGAACATTTCCCCATTCGTCATTCCCCCTAACCAATTTTGAGCAAAAACCCCTTCTTTAATCCCTGTAAATAAATCTGTGACTGGAGTTTTACCACGTTCAATCCAGGTATTCGTCATTCTGACAATGGGGGAAAAGTGATAATTGAGACAACGAGCATTACCTGTGGGTGTTTCTTCTAATTTACCAGCAGTTTCACGGGAATGCAGTCTACCAACTAATACACCATCTTCAATTAATTGCGTAGTCGTTGCAGGTGTACCTTCATCGTCATAAAAATAGCTACCGCGATGTCCTTGGGGTGCAGCACCATCAAATATTTGCAGTTCTTCGGGTCCAAAACGTCTTCCTAAAGTCATAACTTCGAGAATATCCGGGTTTTCATAGGCCATATCTGCTTCGGAAAGATGTCCAAAAGCTTCATGAACAAATAAACCGCTGAGAATAGGATCAATGACGACGGTGTACGTATTACCTTTGACTGATGGTAAAGATAAAGACGTAACCGCTCTTTCGGCTGCACCTTTAACTTGTTTGTCTAAATTAGTTAAGTCTTCATAAGCTTTGCGAGAACCTGTGGTTTCTCTACCAGTTTGGACGGTTTCTCCATTCCTGGCTGTAGCAGCAAAGCGCATTTCCATATCTACCCAGGATTGATCTATGAAAGTCCCTTCTGATGTGACGATAATTACACGCTGGGTGCTGTCATTATAACGTACAGAGGTAGTAGTAATTCGGTGATCAACTGTTTTGAGTAAGTCTGTATAGCGATCGCATAATTCCTTTTTCTGCTTTAATGAAACCTGACGGGGATCAGTACCCAATAGCGGTAATTTACATACAGCTTGTACGGGATCAATCGCTGCGAGTATAGTTTCTTCATCACCCACTATCCGGGCTGCGGCGATCGCTTCTTCTATGCGTTCTTCAATGGTTGCTAATTTATTAAAACTACTTAATCCCCAGCCACCTTTGTAACAAGTGCGAACATGGCCACCAATGGAAATTCCCTCGCTGAGAGTTTCCACTTTATCACCACGCAAAACAATATCTGTTCCCTCTGCTTCTTCCAAGCGAATCATCAAATAATCCACACGGGAAGAGTAACGGGAAATTAAATCTGAGAGGAGATTTTGAACATCAGTAAGTTTAGTTGTCATTTCCGAAATCACTAATAAACAATATTTATTCGTCGTTTTAGTTGTAGAGACATTCCAGGTAACATCTCTACACAATATTTATTTTTTTATTCAAAAACATATTTTTTTGCTACTTTCCAATAACGGGAAAACCGCTGTAAATCAATATATCCATCATATTCAAAAAATGGTTCTACTGACAAAATTTCTAGCTTTATAGAATTATGAATTTGATTACAAATATCATTAAATCTCGGACTGGGGCTATCTGTAGTCACCACTAAATTAGCATTATGTTCTTTCGTAAAATTTAAAATTTCTGCTGCTATATTTCCCCGCCGAATTTCCACAGGTAATTCTAGCAAACATTCATAAATAAAAGTTAGGCGTTTGATACCAATTTGCCATTCAGAAATTAAAACATCATCCCAAACCCAAAGGGCGGGGGCTTGGGGATATTCTTGAAGTGCAGGGTTATGGGGACTTAGACAGTCTCCATTTATCCAAATAACTGGGTTATTCATTATCTTTGCTTATCTATGTGAATAGAAAAATAAATATATAACTATCCTAAATTATAACGGTGATAGTTGATCATTTTCCAGAAACATCAAATCTTTTAAATGCTGATTTTATAAGCATTTTGAGCCTTAACTCCACACATTCTGGTTGTTGTTGCCAATTAATTTTTAATCATTTATGAAAAATCGTAACTATAGATACATACAATTTTAGCAACCGTAGATAACATGATAAAAATATTCCCCTAGCAAAAAAACATCAAGAACCAAAATCATTGTTCTTGTTCATCTTAATAAACAGCAACCCACAGGAGTTTATCTTCCTAAATAATTTATCTGACAAAAATAATCTTTACAGCCTTAACCATCAGGCCAAAACAACTTTATCACAATTCAGGATGACATAACCAAAACTAGTCATACCAATTTGGGATTTTAGATCGGGAACAAAAACAATTTTACAGCAATTTCCCACACTACTAAATATCCGCAGTTAGCGTCATTGTGATATTTCAGCTAAAAAATTAAGGAGTTGATCATGCTTCGACAAATGTGCTGGTTATCTAAGTCTGGCGGCGATGATGAAAAGATTTTACACCTGCAAACTGCACCTGGACAACCTTGGCGGCCTTACACAGCTTTCCCCCAACTTTCAGTTCCAGATTATCGCATTCCTGGCGGTTCTAAGGGTTGGGCAACTTATCAAAAACTCTTGAAAGCAGGTTGGACTTTAGTACCTAGCGCCAGAGGTAGCGAGTTTGGTGCTAGTAGCTATGCAGAGTCAACTGTGCAGCGTTAATAGCCTATAGTACCATCTGGGGAACGCCATCAAGATGATCTCATCCCCAGATCGGTGTATTTGAGCAAGTAAACCCCAAACACCTTAAAATAGATAGGTGTATTTACTTCTGTCTCGAACATTTATATTTATGCCTCCTCGTTGGCCTCGCAAACCAGATCGCAAAGATCCAGATTTCCGTAAACTAGATGATCGCATGAATTTCGCTGTTCATGTCGGTATTTGTGCAACTGTCAATTCCGGGTTGTGGTTTTTCCACATTTTGAAAAATACCACCTGGGAATGGCTACCCGGAGTAACAATTGGTTGGGTGGGAGTATTATTACTGCATCTAATTTACATTGGTGCGATCGCTAATTACAACCCAACGCCACCAAAATCTACCTAAAGAAGGAAGAATCAAGCTAGGGTATTGTAACCTATAGTGGTAGATCAAGCCTAGCTAATTGCGCGATAATATAAAGAAAGGGAACGGGGAATCAGAATTTTATCTCTTCCCCAATTACCAACCCTTCGGCTACGCTCAGGGCAAGTCACAAATTACCAATTACCAAGAGATTATACCTATGGCTAATACTAGTACCACAGAATTATTAGAAGCCCTAGCAGCAGAAATCGGTGAAAGTGTTTATATAGATATTGCGAAATGGCATCTTTATCTATCTGATGCTAAATTGCATACTACTGTTGCTGAAAAATTGTATCCTTTAATTACTGCTAAGGGTATTAGTGAAGACAAAGTTATTGCAGCTTTAGAATCTATTCCTGTAAAAATTGGCGGTGGAAGAAAGGAAATATATTTAATTGATTTATTACCCTTGCAATGCCAAGTTACTTTAGTAGATATTGTCGAAAAATATCAACGAGAAATTTAATATTTTTTCTCTTCCCATTAGTAAATTTACACATTTAAATAATGGAGGGTTATCAATATGTTTTTACAAATCAAAAATAGCCAGGATTTGGTGAAAATAGTTGATATTCAAGAACTATTTGATCCCAATAGTGAGATTGTCCACGGCCAAGATCAAGAAGGACAAGAAGAACAGGAAACGGATATCTATCAAAAAGAAGAAATAGTATTTCCTTCTGGGGAAAAACTACCACGCTGTTGGTTAGATGCCCACTATAGAGAATCTGTAGCAGCTTAATATTAATTACGTAGGGTGAACTAAACCACCCTACATTTATAATGGGTATTAACCCTAGAGATTGAATTTAAGATTAACTAGAAATGCCAGCCAAAGATATTTATCATAATACAGTTAAAGCAGCTTTAGAAAAAGACGGATGGAAAATTACTGATGATCCCTTTAAACTAAAGTGGGGTTTACGAGAATTATTCGTTGATTTAGGGGCAAAAAAATTACTAGCTGCTGAAAAAGCAGAACAGAAAATTATTGTAGAGATTAAAAGTTTTATTAGTCCATCTGCAATCGCTGATTTACAAAATGCACTAGGACAATATCTTTTATATACAGACATTTTGGAAGAAAGTGCAAACGAATATTTATTATATCTAGCTATTCGTGAATCAACATATAAAGAAATTTTTTCTGAACCTATTGGTACGTTAGTTTTGAAAAAACATAAAATCCACTTACTTATTTTTGATCCCAATCAACAGGAGATTATTCAATGGATAGACTAAATGAATATCAACAAATTATTCAAGAAGTATTAAGTGAATATGCTGCAATTCCTTATCACTATAGAGAATTGAAAACAGAATTAATTATTAGTAAAGACGATAAAGATTATTTATTAATAACTTCGGGCTGGGAAAAAAATGTAAGAGTTCATGCTTGTATTGTGCATATCCAAATTATTAATAGTAAAATTTGGATTCAAAGAGATGGAACAGAAGATGGAATTGCAACTGATTTAGTTAATGCTGGTATTCCTAAAGATCAAATTGTTTTAGGTTTTCATCCTTTGGAAATTCGTCCTTATACAGAATATGCTGTAAGTTAAATAAGGGTAAAGCGCATTGCTAAACCCCTACATGAATTTAACTAAACCCCAACTTTTTCTTCTACTGTCACACCTTCAGAACTTTTAGAAAAAGCTTTAGTAATCCAAGATGTGAAAATATGAGAAAGTACACCCATTGGACCAGCAAACAGACACAAAGCTAAAGAGTGAATTGTCCAAATATTGGTTTTTTGTCCTTCCCAATAAATCCATCTACCGACAAATAAATCCATTACCAAAAAATGAATCCAACCTGTAGCAGCAGCAGTTTCATTACTAAAAAACTTGGCTATATCTGCTAATTGAGGATTTGATAAAGCAGCGGCATTTTCTGGGGTAATGCTAATGACAAATAAATACACATAAGCAGCAGCTAAAACCACAAAAGGTAGATAAGATTCCATTACCTTGCGGGTGACATTCCAGTTAGGTAATAAAATCATCAAAGCCCAAAAAGGCAAAACAAAAAGATTGGCAACGTTAAATAAATCTGTGATATTCATATTACAAAGATACTAATTGAGATTCTATTTCTGAAGATTGTAAATTACGACCGATAAAAACTAAACTGGTTTGTTTTGTTTCTTCTACTTTCCAAGGACGATCATAAAATTTATCAAACCTATTTCCTACACCTTGCATAACTAACCGCATGAGTTTATTCTCAACAGCCACAAAACCTTTAATTCGGTAAATTTCTTGTTCTTGTGCCAATTTTTCTAATCTTGCTTGTAGCTTTTCTGGGTCAAATGTCCGGTCTAAAATTACATGAGTTGAGTTAATTTCATCATCATGATCATGGTCTTCTTCTGTGTCATGATGACTAGGACGATCATCTAAATTATCTTCAACTGCGGCTGCAAATCCTAATAAGATAGATGGGTCTAGTTTACCATAATCGCTTTCGACAATTTTCACAACTCTAGGTAATTCATGCTTGACTATTTCTAGGACTTTGGCTTGAGTTTCATCATCAACTAAATCAGTTTTATTCAAAATCACTAAATCAGCACAAGCAAGTTGATCTTCAAACAATTCTTGTAATGGTGTTTCATGTTCTAGACTATCATCTTCTTGTCGTTGGGCAGCGATCGCTTCTAAATCACTAGCAAATGTTCCCGCTGCAACTGCGGCACAATCTACAACTGTAATCACTGCATCTACTGTAGCAGCATTGCGGATTTCTTGCCAACGAAAGGCTTTAATTAAGGGTTTTGGTAATGCTAAACCAGAGGTTTCAATGATAATATAATCAATACTATCTCGGCGTTTAATTAATTCCCGCATTGTGGGATAAAATTCTTCTTGAACCGTGCAGCATAAACAGCCATTTGTCAGTTCAAATATATTGTTATTATTTTGGGTTTCTTGATTTGCTTCTGTTTCATCTTCGGGGCAAATTTGGCAGGATTTCAATAATTCTCCATCTATCCCCAGTTCGCCAAATTCGTTGACTAATACTGCTATGCGTCGTCCTTGGTTGTTTTGGAGGAGGTGACGGATAATGCTGGTTTTACCGCTTCCTAAGAAGCCTGTGATGACGGTAACGGGGATTTTTGTGGCCATGTTTTGTGTGTGGTTTTGAATTCAATTTTACACTATTTCCGTTGTGATGGAAGAATATGGAGTAAATGAACCACGAAGGGACGAAGTACACGTTCGCGAAGCGTCCCGAAGGGATAGGAAGAAAGAAGAAAGGAAGGAAGTTTTAAGAATATCCAATTTCTATCATCTTGAAAAATTCCTGTATGACTTGATCAGGATTGTTATAACATCTTTCAGAATCAAATCTTTCTACAACTTTGATACCGTTTTTTTTGAAAATGCGTTCTCTTTCTTGTTCTTCAACTCTGCGTTCTGCGGTGTGAAATAGTCCATCAACTTCTAAAACTCCCCATTTACCGTTATAACAAATGAGAAAATTAGCTTCTTTATTTTCTCTACCTTTGGGTGTGTTGAATCGTGCTAAGTAGGTAGGTGGGAAAACTTATAACTATGTCATTGCGAGTGGAACGGAGTGGAACGCAGCAATCCCAAGAGTTTTGGGTAATTTACAGTTCGTTACATAGTTGGGTTGATTAGCATCTACCTACTTAAATTCCCAATTGGGTAAGAGGAAACAGGGGGAAGAGACAATATTATGGTTTATTTCCTATACATAGTAAGTTTCCTGAGATTTTTCATATTAGGTATTGAAGAACCTTTGGCGTTAAGTTAACTAGTTTTTTAAATATTTTCTATGACACAATAATTTACAGCACTTCCCGGTGTTATGAGGTACAAGAACCCTTGCTAAGAAATTACCAAAACGATTGGAAATTTGTTTACCTGTTCAATGGTAAATAACTATAACTGTATGTTGGTGACACTCAAATATCTTGGCAATTACTGCTACTTTTCAACCTTTTGCATTTCATCGCCACATCTGCGCTCGGTAAAGGGTTCGTTTACGAACACATCCAGCATGGTGCAGTTCATTATAAGGTCAATTCTTCTTCTGGGTTGAGAATTATACATAGAGGGGCTGGTATAGCACGTTAATTGAATAGCCGTTCTATTTTATATTTAATTACGACCATCTATTTAGTGTGATGCTATGAATAAGAACATTAAATCATACTTTAATAGTATTTCATAAAAGTGGGTAGTTTTTTAAAGATTGTGTAAAGTCAAACATATTCTATTTCGGATATTTCAGTAATAGTGTAATTTATAAGGACATTCAACACCGAACAATTAACTAACTACTATGTTTCTAAAATTTTCAGTCGCTGCTTTAACCCTTATCACCTTCGCCTCGATTGCTGATGTTAAATCAGCACAAGCATCTGGCCTCATTAATGGTGGATTTGAGACTCCTGGTACTCCTTATCAACAACCTGGAACCTTTTCTTTTAGAAATGAAAGTGATGTTCTTGGATGGGAGACAACTGACTCTCAAAATAAAATTGAGATTTGGGGAACAGGTTTTAACGGAGTGTCTGCTGCTGAAGGAACTCAATTTGCTGAGTTAAATGCTAATAGTGCTTCTACCCTGTCTCAGGTTGTCAGTGGTATTGCTTCTGGGTTGGAGGTTGGATTTGAATTTTTCCATCGAGCCAGAGTCGGTACTGACGTTATGAACCTAACTATTACTGACTTGGGACTAGACAACATATTTGGTAGTT
The DNA here is from genome assembly GCF_009711975.1 of Anabaena sp. UHCC 0204. Classification (GTDB taxonomy): domain Bacteria; phylum Cyanobacteriota; class Cyanobacteriia; order Cyanobacteriales; family Nostocaceae; genus Dolichospermum. The sequence goes on along the minus strand of NZ_VIKW01000002.1, from coordinate 74,933 downwards.
CAGATGATACTAGCTTGTTCACCAAAAACTACTCTGCTACCACAGCAGCATGGGTACAAAATACCAATGCAGGTGAAGCTCCCATTATAACCCTGGGTAATAATCTACGTTTTGCTTATTCAGCAATTTCCACTGGTTCTGGTAATGCATCAGTTGGTAATTTTCTTGATGGAGTTAGTTTCGGAGTAGGAGTAGGAGCAGTTAATAGTCCTCAAAGTGTTCCTGAACCTGCTTCCATGTTGGGCTTGTTAGCTTTTGGTGCTTTGGGTGCAACTTCCCTGAAGCATAAACAAAAAGAAAAGGTGTAAGCATCCAATTCTCATGCTCAGGCTTTTAACATTTTATTAATAACAAAATATTTCAACCATTTTGTTATTAATAAATCGCCAAAAGCTTTTTTAAATAAAGAGTTGAAATTTCGCCTTTCCGAAAGTGACGAAAGAGGGATAGCAAATCTCCTACTCGCAAGGGTTTTAGCTCTTTACTTTTATTATATAGCAATCCTATTGGAATTACAATACTATTGCCAATTTTCCTAAATAGGTCTGAAACCCAATCAAATCGTGACGATATCAATAGGGTTTCAGGGTTTTGGCAATAGTATTGAATTATGAACGGATTTTTTTTAACTAACCGCAGAATATCGCGCTTCTATACCTGATGGTTATAACTCCCAAGTTTTATTTGATGATGAACATGGACGTTATCTAGTGTTAGATATTGGTTGGAATGATGATCAATATCTACATACCACACCTATTCATGTAGATTTAATTGATAATAAAATTTGGATTCAATATGATGATACAGAAGAAGGTATTGCTAATGATTTTATAGCAGCAGGTGTTCCTACACAGGATATTGTACTTGGTTTTCGTCATCCTAAAATCAGACAATATACAAACTTTGCTGTTAGTTAGTACATCATTTTCGCCTGATTTACTTTTTAATTTTTTTCTTGTGATTTATTTTCTGGAGAAAAATTTGATACTATCTATAAATAGACTGTAACTCATATTTTTATGACTCAAGTAAACCTAGACTTACCCCCAGAAGTATTTTCTGCTCGTCGTCTTTCTCCAAATGATTTTGTGCGCGATATGCGCCTAGCAGCAGCTATATATTGGTATCAAAAAAATGAAATCTCTCAAGAAAAAGCCGCACAGATAGCTGGATTAAACCGCCGTGATTTTATTGCAGCCCTTACCCGTGAAGAAATAGATGTGTTTTCTGTAGACTTTGATGATTTACAACAAGAGTTAAATCGTGGTTGAACAATTACTGAGTGAAGCTATCAAACCAGCAATTAATACCTCACCCTTGATTTTTTTGACATCTGAAATGTATCTATCTCAGAAAGTTATCAATCAAGCACTGGCATTGGTGGGAGAATAAATAACAATATTATCTGTATCTCTGATTTCAAGAAAGTTGGCGAACTTCTCGCACAAGTTCACAAATTTCTTCTGTTGTTAAAGGATGAGTATCACTTAATTCTTCTCTTCTTTTTCTTAATTCCTGCCAATCAAATTTAGGAGCTTTTTCTTGTTTGATAGCATCTGTAACAGTATGGGTGGAAATAGTAAATTCTGCTTTAGTCATAAAATTATAATTCTTTGTAATTTTTCATTCTCAAAAAGCTTAATACTATTATAGGGCAGCGACTATAGTTAATCACTGCCCCATAAATGTGTTCTCTATCTAAAGACTTGCTTACGCAGGCATCAAGACTGTATCAATAACATGAATAACACCGTTATCAGCAGCAACATCTGGTGTTGCAACCTTAGCATTATTGATCTTGACACCATTGGAAGCGTCAATTTTTACATCTGAACCTTGTACAGTAGTAGCTGATTTGAGCTTAACTACATCTGCTGCGAGAACCTTACCTGAAACAACATGATACGTCAGGATTTTCTTGAGCTTGGGAATATCATTCAGTAAAGCATCTAGCGTACCTGCTGGAAGTTTAGCAAATGCCTCATCAGTAGGCGCAAAAACTGTAAATGGTCCAGGACCTTTGAGAGTATCAACTAACCCAGCAGCCTGAACCGCAGTAACTAAGGTGTTAAAAGAGCCAGCGTTTGCAGCGGTATCAACAATGTCAGCCATGTTTTCTCACTAATTTCTTTACATTTCCTGACAAATCTAAACTTTTTTAGGCTGGATTGTATCTATCCTTAGATATGTGCCTAAACTCAATTTGTTGATAACAATGTTGAGTTGATAAAATGTAACTTTTTATTCACCAAATAGTTGAGCTAAAAGCTATGGTTTATTCCCTAATAAAATCTATATGAGCAGCTACAAGCATCTGTGCTTGTCTTAAAACGTTGCTAAATAAATAAGTAGGAATTTGCCAAGCTGCTACTGTTCTTTCTTTAGTAATATCCTGTACGCTAATTGCTATTAATTCATACTCTGATGGCTCTTCTTCAACTGTACTAGACCAAGTAAAAGCTAATAAAAAATCGTCATGTCCAGGCAAAGATGCAACCAAGCACTCTTCTGGAACTGCTTGGCAATTAATCCCGTGTTCATTTGCAAGTGTTACTAATTTCTGGAACTTCTTGGAACTCATCATTTCTCTTGTGCGTTGTATCAACAGCAGCTATAGCAATCCAAATTCAGATATGAGAAAATACGGAAATTAAAAGTATATATTTATAACTATTTCACGCGTCTTCTCTCTCCAGAAGGATTTAAAATTGCTATATTATCAAATTTCCTCGCGGGGTGTGCAAGAATTTCGGCTGCTGAATGAAAAAATTTAGGGGTAATCTCCCTCCGGTTGCTTTCATGCACAGAAAACAATCACAGGGAAATTACCCCTATATAATTCGACATTCGTTAATTATAGCTGTGACAATGAAAGGTTTTTCACACTGTCACCTAATTACTCAGCAGTCACCAATTCAGTGCTACCTTTAGCACGCTTCCGGGTTAAGGTGTTGAAAACCATAATCCCGATCGCTTTAATCAAATTACCTTCTAATTCCTGGAACATCTTCATATTCACACCAAAAGCAGCATTTGCTTCTTCTACAATGCGATCGCCTGTAGCATCATCAATAGCCATTTCATCCAAATTCTGCCGATACTGAGATTTAAATGCCTTTTCATCGGTAATATCTGCAAATTCATAAAAAGCAGTCCCTTCACCTTCACCCAGCTTCATCGCTGTGACTGCAATACCTTTAAGAATTTGCCCACCCGATAAATCACCTAGATAACGGGTATAAGAATGAGCAATTAATAATTCTGGTTCAGTAGCGGAAATCTCCCGAATCCGGTTTACATAAGCCGCACCCGCAGAAGATAATTTGATTTCCTCGCGCCAGTTGTAACCATAGTAGTAAGTTAAGTCTTGCTCTAAGGTATGCTTGCGGTTAAGTTGCGGAAAATAAATTTTACTGAGAATTGGGTGATGCTTATGTTTTTCCATCTCCTCTTCCATAGCCGAGTAGATGAAATAAAAATTAGCAACCAATTTGCGGTAGGAGTGTTTCTCTACAACTCCTTTTAAAAAACACTTGACAAAACCTACGTTTTCTGCCATAGTGTGTGCTTTCTTCGTACCTACACGTAATTTGCTTGCTAAATTGCTGCTCATATTAAAATTCTCAACTGTAAAAAAATTAACTGTTGGAGTTTTTTGTTCACAATGATTAAAAAACCCCATTAAAACGTTACATTAGAACTATTTGATGAGAATTTATATTAAAAATCATTAAGTAAAGAGTGGATTTGGTGTTTCACCACCGTCGAGAATGATTGAAGAAAGTGCTATTCTCCTGTGTGATTGTGTGGAGTGTTTAAAATTATGGTTTCATCAATGGCTCGGACTCAAGGCTATACTTCGGGATTGGTAACAGAAGTTGATAATAATTGGATGTTAAATTCCATACCATTACCAACCAATCCTTTATTCGGTACAGATGGTATTCGTGGTCAAGTGGGAGAATTGCTAAATGCACCTTTAGCCTTACAGGTGGGTTTTTGGGCGGGGATTGTCTTACGTAGTCATGTTACTCATCCAGGACCAATTATCCTGGGACAAGACTCCCGCAACTCCAGCGATATGTTAGCCATGGCCTTGAGTGCTGGATTAACCGCCGCCGGTTTAGAAGTGTGGTATTTAGGATTATGTCCGACACCTTGCGTAGCCTATCTGGCCAGCATTACTAATGCTATTGGCGGAATGATGATTTCCGCCAGCCACAATCCCCCAGAAGACAATGGTATTAAAATATTTGATGCTGATGGTGGGAAGTTGTCTCAAGCCCTACAAAGCGAAATTGAGGCGGGACTCAGAGGTAAATTATCTCCAGATTTTACTATAAAGAATTGCGGTAGACATTATTTACGCCCAGAATTAATCAAAAAATATAGCCAAGCCATTCAAACACCTTTAGAATCTGGAATCAATCTCCAGGGGATGAAGATTGTTTTAGATTTAGCTTGGGGTGCAGCCGTGGGTTTAGCACCAGCGGTATTTACAGAAATGGGTGCGGAAGTTATTTGTTTACATAATGAAGCAGATGGCGATCGCATTAACGTTAATTGCGGTTCTACACACTTAGATATTCTCCAAGCCGCCGTCAAAGAACACCAAGCGGATATGGGTTTTGCTTTTGATGGCGATGCAGATCGGGTTTTAGCTGTGGATAATACGGGTAGACCAGTTAACGGTGATTACATTCTTTACCTTTGGGGTCGTCATTTACAACAACGGCAACAACTACCAGATAACCTGATAGTTTCCACAGTCATGGCTAACTTAGGTTTTGAACGAGCTTGGCAACAATTAGGCGGTAAATTAATTCGTACTGCTGTAGGTGATCAATATGTCCACGCCGAAATGCGGAAAACTGGGGGAATGTTAGGGGGAGAACAATCAGGACACATCCTTTGTAGTCATTATGCCATGACTGGAGATGGCTTATTAACAGCCTTGCATATTGCCGCCGTGGTGAAAGAAGCAAATCTCTCATTGGGAGAAATGGTAGATCAAAGTTTCCAAACCTACCCCCAAATATTACGGAATGTGCGAGTATTAGATCGTGAGCGGCGCTTAGGATGGGAAAATTGTCAACCAGTCCAAAAGGCGATCGCTAAAGCCGAAGCTGCAATGGGTGATAATGGCAGAATCCTTGTCCGTGCCTCTGGTACAGAACCTGTAATTAGAGTCATGGTAGAAGCAGCTAACCCTGAACTTGTCAACCATTGGACAAATGAACTAGTCTCACAAGTTCAAGAACATCTGGCATAAAAACGCAGGAGGTAGGAGTCAGGAGACTGTAACATGGCAAAACTGAAAAAATCCCCCAAATCGAAAAAACAGTCGCAAGTAGAGACTCCTACTCTTAGCCTTAAAGAACAATTAGCCCAAAAACGTCAAGCCGCAAAAGCCCGCAAAGAATTTATCAGCATCTTGAGTACGACTGTAGGATGCGCTTTATTTTTAGGAATGATAATTTTTTTCGTAAGCGGAGTGAAATTAGCCGTTCCCGCTGCTTTAGGAATCATCGTTCTCACTCTTTCCTACAAATACCCCCGTCCTGCTCTATATGCCTTTATCATTTACCTACCCTTTGCCGGCACAATAATCTATATGTTGGGGAATAGTCCCATAATGCAATTAGCCAAGGATGCTTTTTATGTTCCTGCTCTAATTTCTATATGGCAAACTTATAAAAAACAGAATAAACCCTTTGTAATTCCTAAAGCCATTAAAACCCCCCTGCTCATTCTCTGGATTTGCTGTTTATTAACATTAGTTTTTATCAACGGTGGACAGCAATTCGCTCCACCCGATATTACACCACTGTTGGGTGCAAAACCACCGACGGAAATGCCCATAGGACTGGGAATTTTAGGGTTAAAAGTATTTATGGGTTACATACCCCTAATTACTTGTGCATATTATTTAATTCGCAATAAACGGGATTTTCTGCTGTTAACCCGGCTTCAGATTGTCCTGATACTAGTCTGTTGCGTGCTAGGATTTATTCAATACATATTATTAATAACTGGCGTATGTAAAGGAACAACAGAATTAGAGGGAGCAGCCTTATTTAAAGCCACCCTAGAAGCTCGATGTTATTTTGGCGGGGCGCTAGTATATAGTCCTCAACAAGGAGTAATTCGTCTTCCAGGCACTTTTGTCGCCCCTTGGCAATGGGCATGGTTTTTAATTTCTAGCACTTTTTTCACCTTTGCAACTGGTTTTAGTGATCCCTCTGTTCTCTGGAGATTGATCAGTTTAGGTTCTTTAGCATTAGTTTTTGTCAATGCAGTTATTTCTGGACAGAGAATTGCCTTAGCCCTAGTCCCAGTTTGCTTCATATTGCTACTATTATTAACCGGTCAAATTGGTAATCTTAAACGGTTTATTCCCTTGGGTGGTGGACTGGCTTTAATTTTAGGCATAGCCATGGCCACTAATCCCGTCGTTGTTCAAGAAAGGTTGGATAGTTTTACCACTCGCTGGGAAGCTTCACCACCGCAAGCATTTATTGTGGCTCAATTTGAAGAGAATTGGAAAAATGTAGATACCCCTATCGGTTCTGGTTTAGGTAGAGCTACTAATTCCGCTCGTGTCTTAGGTGAGACTAAACTCGTAGAAACTTATTACCCCAAAGTCTTGTATGAAGTTGGCATTGTTGGTGTATTGGTATTTCTAGCTTTAGTTACTGCCTTAACAGTCAGTGCCTTTAAGACATATAGAGGACTTAAAAACCGTGTATTCCGCATTTATGGGGCTTCTATGGCAACTTTTGTCCTATTTATCAGCTACAATACTTACTATTATCCTTTAGATGTTGATCCCGTGGCTGTTTATTATTGGTTTTTTGCAGGACTAATATTTAAATTACCAGAACTTGACCGACAAGAAACAGAAGATATTAACTCTCAAGCACCTGAAGAAAAAAAGCGAATGAAAATAAGAAAGTAGTTAAGTTATTATCAAAGAAATAAATACTAAAAATATGCTTAATTATCCTTTGGTTTCAGTCATCATCCCCACCTACAAAAGAGAACAACTCCTTTGTGATAGTATTATAGATGTCTTAAAACAAGATTATCCCAACTTTGAAATTTTGGTGGTAGATCAAACTAAAACCCACGAACCAGAAACGCAAACTTTTCTAAAAGAAATGGCTGCCACAGGTAAAATTAAGTTATTTAATTTAGATTGGGCAAGTTTACCAGGAGCGCGAAATTATGCGATCAAAAGATCAGCAGGTGAGATCATATTGTTTATTGATGATGATGTGCAGTTACGTCCAGAATTTTTAACCAGTCATGTCAATAATTATCTGGAAAATCCAGAAATTGGGGCTGTAGCTGGACGGGTTTTAGATAGAGAAAAACTAGCTACATCTGGGGGGAAACTAGAAATTGAATATTTACCACCAGCAGCAATTGATCCTGCACTTTTTTTATATCATCTTGATTTAGTTCATACTATTAAACCTCAGCAAGTTTTAACTGCTAGAGGCTGTAATATGTCTTTTCGACAAGAAGTATTTACTAAATACAATTTGAGGTTTGATGAAAGATTTCGCGGGAATGCAATTCGAGAAGAATCAGATTTTTGTTTGCAATTTAGAAAGACAGGATATAAAATTTGGTATGATCCAGAGGCTTATTTGGTGCATTTAGGTGAAGAAAGCGGCGGTTGTCATAATATTAGTACCCAATCTCTTGAGTATCAGCTAAATTTCTACCATAATCATTTTTTATTATGTTTGAAAAACTTGACTTTTTCTCAAATTGTACGGTTTTGTTTTCGGATATTTGATTGCCATGTTCTCGGAAATCCACCTTGTAATAAAAGCGGTTCTCCTATTAAAGTTTTATCTCGCAGTTTTTTCTACTTTTTAGGTTTTTTGAAAGCTTTAGCGACTATCATTCAATCAATCTGGAACAATGGACAAATTTATAGCAAGTTAGATCAATATTCTTGAAACTGACAAAAAATGAAAATCTTACATATTGTTCCTTCTATTTCTCTGATTTATGGTGGTCCTAGTCAAATGGTATTAGGATTAGCCCCTGCATTGGTAAAAGCAGGTGTAGAAGTTACTATTCTGACGACAGATAGTAATGGTGATTCTGGACAAAAACCTTTAGATGTTCCTTTAAATCAACCAATCAAACAAGATGGTTATGAACTAATTTATTTTCGGTGTTCCCCATTTCGCAGATATAAGTTTTCTTTAGATTTATTGAAATGGTTAAAAAATCATGCTAAGGAGTTTGATATTGCCCATATTCATGCTTTATTTTCTCCTGTTAGTAGTGCGGCTGCGATAGTCTGTCGTCAACATAAACTACCGTATATTTTACGCCCTTTAGGAACTCTAGATCCGGCTGATTTACAAAAGAAAAAACAATTAAAACAGCTTTATGTTCAACTGATAGAACGTGGTAATTTAGCTGGTGCAGCCGCAATTCATTTTACTAGTGTTCAAGAGTCCAAAATCTCTGCTCGATTTGGTGTCAAAACTAAAGATTTAGTGATTCCTTTGGGTGTGATTCCTCCCCAATCAAATGGGAGTAGCTTAGTCAATCAATGGAATATTCCCAATGATAAACCTTTGATTTTATTTATGTCGCGTATTGATCCTAAAAAAGGGTTAGAATTATTAATTCCGGCATTAGAGAAATTATTAATAGCAGGTTTTGATTTTCATTTTGTTTTAGCAGGGACAAATCCCCAAGATCCCAGTTATGAGGATAAAATTAAATCACAAATTGCTAATTCACCTTTAAAATCCCAGACAACAATTACAGGGTTTGTGACGGGAGAAGCAAAAAGAAGTTTATTGCAAGCTGCGGATTTATTTGTGTTACCTTCTTATTACGAAAATTTTGGGATTGCTGTCGCTGAAGCAATGGTAGCAGGAACACCAGTGGTTATTTCTGACCAAGTGCATATATATCAGCAAGTGTTAGATAGTGAATCTGGTTGGGTGGGAACTACTGATGTAAATTCAATTGTAAATTTATTAAAAACAGCTTTGGCAAATCCTGAAGAACTTCAACAGCGGGGATTAAATGCCCAAAGATACGCTCTAGAAAATTTTAGCTGGGATGCGATCGCCCTGCAAATGATTCAAGCATATCAACAAATTATCACGTCTAATTAGCTGGCTTGTCCTCTAATGTTTTTTTGTAGTATATTTTTATCAATTTCATCGCTGGCATTTCCACAGTAAATGTTAATATACTGGCAATTACAACTGCTATTGCTGCTTTGAGGATAACAGCAATTTCTGAGGGTAAAACATCAAAGCTAGATTTTAATAACCAACCAACTTGGATATGAATTAGATATAAACTATAAGATATACTTCCTAAAAAAATAAATGGTTTGATGGCTAAAATCTTTAACTTATCAGCAATTGCTAAGTAAATAATTATCATAAAGATTGTAAATAGAATAAAAACATACAAATGTGCATCCCCAGCATAATCAAAAGCTTTAGCTACAATACATAATCCTATGATCAAAAATCTATACCCAGAAAATCCCATGATTTTAATTTGATATAGCATAATTCCCGCGATAAAAAAAACTGCTCGACCTTGCATAAGGATAAAATTTATTTTGATGAAATCCTTGAAAAAGCCGATAATGTTGATAGCACTCAAGGAAAGAGGAGGAAAGTTAAATGTACTAATTAAACTAGGATATATAAAATTAAAACTATTTATTTGATAATGTTCCAGAGAATAATTTAATATATGATTCGCATTTCCTGCTAAATTGCCTTTGGCAACATCTATTAAAATAATGACTATCCAGCAGCCACAAATAAAATCTATATACTTAACTGCTTTGAGTTTATATATTATTAACATAATGATATAAAAACATATTTCTAGAGTTAAAGTCCAATAAACAATATTTACCGACTTACCACCAATGAAATCTTGCAAGAGGAAAAAATTACAAAGAATATCATATATTTTTTCAGTTCTTGGTTCAGCCATTCTCAAAATATTGGTGATTAAAACAGTCGTGATCACGGAAATAAGATATACTGGATATAACCGCGAAAATCGCCCCACAATAAAATCCAGACTTCTATTAATACGTTTAATACTAATTAAAATTACAAATCCACTAATAATAAAGAAAATTTGCACACATTGTTCGAGATAAGTAAAATTATTATAAAAATGACTATCAGCCCATTTATAGGAACTAGCATAATGAAATAAAACAATACCCAGAGCAGCTATTCCCCGAATTGCATCAACTTCTAGCATCCTATTCATATTTTTCATATCTTATGTACTTCTCCGGTGAATTATTGAGTACAGCTGCGTAATAGCTTATCTCAGTAATTCTATCACACTCCATAGAGAGGATATTATAGGAATTCCTATCTGCTCTATAGTTACTTCTCGATAAATTCTGTGAGAATAGTTAAAATCTTGTTGCCAACAGCGACAGCCCAATGCCATAATCTTCCTTCTGTGTGATCATGTCACAGTAGAATATAGATGTCTTTTTAGAATACAGGGAATCTTGCATGACTCTTCGTCTTGGTGATACAGTACCTAACTTTACTCAAGCCTCTACCCATGGGGAAATTGACTTTTACACATGGGCTGGTGATAGCTGGGTAGTGCTATTCTCTCACCCTGCTGACTTTACACCAGTTTGCACAACCGAACTAGGAACTGTTGCAAAACTAAAACCAGAATTTGACAAACGCAACGTTAAGGCGATCGCTCTGAGCGTTGATGATGTAGAATCTCACAAGGGCTGGGTGGGCGATATTGAAGAAACCCAAAGCACCACTCTCAATTACCCAATTTTGGCAGATCCAGATCGTAAAGTTTCCGAACTTTATGATATGATTCACCCCAACGCTGCGGCTACAGTGACAGTGCGTTCCGTCTTTGTTATTGACAACAATAAAAAACTGCGTCTTTCTTTCACCTATCCTCCCAGCACCGGACGCAATTTTGATGAAATTTTGCGAGTCATTGATTCTCTGCAATTAACTGATAATTATAGTGTTGCTACTCCAGCCGACTGGAAAGATGGTGAAGATGTTGTCATTGTTCCATCTTTGAAAGATCCTGAAGTCCTCAAAGCCAAATTCCCCAAAGGTTATCAAGAAATTAAACCTTATTTGCGGATGACACCTCAACCTAACAAGTAAATTGACCAAAAATATGGGGTATAAGCCTCATTCCTTCGACAAGCTCAAGACAAGCTTTCTAGGACGGCTCGATGGTAAACTATATCTAGTTGCCATAGGTCATTAGTATAAATGAACGTCAAGGGATGGTAAGACTAAATCGAAATAGCACAACCCAATGAAGCGTTAAACAATCCTCGGACTTTAGGACGGGGATTTATGTCAATTGATACTCCCCGCATCTATAAGGCGGGGATTATTGTTTTATGGTGCAACTACGACTTGGTTGCGTCCAGCAGACTTAGCACGGTAAAGAGCAGCATCAGCAGCTTGTAGAAGGGCTGTGCCTGTTGCGCCGTGTTTCGGGAAGCCTGCAATGCCGAGTGAGATAGTGAGGTTGCCCAAGTGCTGTCCATTGTATGCAAGAATCAGTGTAGCGATCGCCTCTCGAATCTCTTCAGCCTTAATATTTGTTTCCTCTAGGGAAGACTCCGGCAGAATTAGGGTCATTTCTTCTCCTCCATAGCGACAGGCAATATCTGACCCACGCACGCTTTCTTTGAGTAGTATGCCAATGGTTTGCAGCACATAGTCCCCCACATCATGACCGTAGGTATCATTAAATCGCTTAAAGTGATCCACATCAATCATCACCACACCGATTGGGTGTTGCTTACGTTGGCCACGGGCAATTTCTTGAGTCAAAACTTCTTCTAAATACCGGCGGTTAAATAAACCAGTGAGAGGGTCACGGATGCTTTGATATTGTAAGGTTTCGCGCAGATTTAAGTTAGCGATCGCCAGTGCCACCTGTTCTGCAACAGTGCGAGCAATTTGCCGTTTAGCTTCAGGAAGGGCATTAGGGTGATTGGTACTCAGATAAAACAAACCCAAAGTCTCACCCTGGGCAATCATCGGGATGCAGAGAGTGGTGGCGATCTCCCGACCTGCCGGGATATGCTGACAGCGTAGCCCCAATTGATCGTGGTTACAAGTATGCAACCTACCCCGCCGCAAAGCCCAGCAATCCTGGGGGTGAAAGTCCGGTGCAGATTGTAGGGAATCGCCCCAAGATGAGATAACTTCCACACGGTTTCGAGACGGATTGGTAATGAACACTCCCCCGGAACAGCCAGGAAAAAGGGGTTCTACCAAACTGCTGAGGGTTGCACAGGCTTCTGTCACCGTCAGACAGGCTTGTAGAAAATCGCTGATTTCGCTCAAAATCAACATTTCTGCATGGCGTTGGTCAAGATCGGCAACCCGTTCTTGCAGTTGTTGATTCACTTGCTGAATTGCCTGTTCCGATTGTCTCATTGCCGTTATATCCCGGAAGGTAACAGCAAAACCATCTTCCAATTTGACCGCAATATTTTCAAACCAAGACTCAATACCATCATGGTTGTAGTAGAATTCTCGCTTATAAGGTTTCTCTGATTCCACCACATTGACATACTCATCAAATAGTCCTTCTTTGAGGTTTCCAGGCATTTCCACCAGTAAATGTTTACCAATCAGTTGTTCCGATGAGCGCCCCACCAGTTGACAGGCGGCGGGATTACTTAACAACCATTCAAAGTCAATAATCATCCCCTGGTGATCGCGTACCGCCCGAAACGCCATAATCCCATCCAAAGAACTATTTAAAACACTGGTGAGTTGGATCTGGGAAGATTTGAGAGCCTCTTGAACAGTGACAAGTTCCGTAATGTCAGTGAGTAAGCCAGTTATGCCCATGAAGTTGCTTTGATCATCTAACATCGGTGTAGCTGAGACAATCGCCCACAGAGGAGTTGCATCCTGGCGCTGAAACTTGAAAGGATGCTGTTCCTCAATGCCCTGCTGTCGCCGTTCTAGATAGATTTGGGCTTGGGGGCGATCAGCCAGAGCAATGAAGTCCATCAGCGTAGTACCTGCCATCTGATCCGCAGTGTAGTCCAACATATCTGCCATCCTCTGATTGACAAAGGTAGTCTTGCCCTCTGCATCTAGCATCCACACCCCTTCTAGGGTGGTTTCAATGATGTTACGATAGCGGGCTTCGCTGGCGGCTAGTTGCTGTTGTCCGTATTTGCGATCGCTGATATCTTTGAGAAAACAGTAATGTCCGATGAATTTTCCCTGCTCATCATAATCAGTAATCATGATCACCTGCTTGTAAAACACAGAACCATCCTGACGTATGCCTCTGGCTTCAGCCTCGACTTTGCCCGTTTCCAGCATGGTTTTATAAGCCGATTCCAGTCCTGGCAAATCCTCTCCATAAACTGTCACCGTCCATATCTGACCGATTAATTCATCGGGACCATAGCCACAAATCTCAGCATAGGCGCGGTTGACACTGATATATCTCCCAGTAGTATCTAAGCGAGCAATACCTTCTACAGCGTTTTCCAATATCAGGTTAATGTGGCGGAGGTTATTTTCCGCTAGTTTGCGAGCAGTAATGTTTATATGACAGCCAATCATCCGGAGGGGTTTGTCGTCCTCATCCCAGGAAATCACCTGCCCCGAACTCATTACCCAAACTGTTGAGCCATCTTTGTGAAGATATCTGACTTCGTTATAAAAGGGAATCTCCCCATGACTTTGAATATGTTGCTCAAAACAGGCTAATGCCCTGCTTAAATCCTCTGGAAAAATCAGTTTTTGCCAGCTATTTGGTAAATTTGGGAGTTCGTGATCATCATAGCCAAACATCCGTTTAAAGCCGGAACTGAGGTATTCTTGATTGCCATAAATATCCCAATCCCAATAGCCTGCAAAGATGATTTCTAAGATTTTCTCTAGAAGTTTGAGTTCATAACTGACTTGTTCCGCCTGGCGCTGCATTGCTTCGGCACGCTGATGTTCAATTTCCAGTTGTTTGCGTTCACTAATATCTTGCACCGTATAGGAAAATTGCGATCGCCCACTGTCAGCAATGCCAATAAATTGAACTACTGTTGACAACCAGTAAGTCTGATCCTCGGTTTGATGTTCATATTCAAATTGAATCGGCTGTTGCATCTCCTGGCTTTTATGGTAGTGAAATAACCAACGTTGAATATGTTCTGGTGGAACTCCAATTTCACTAGCCCATTTATAGTCGAGGGCTGCGGGCGAAACCCCAAAAAACTGGAGGTTGGCTGGATTATGGTGTGTATGGAGAATGTCATTGTCTGACAATTCCACCACTCCCAGAATCAAGGGGGACGACTCATAGAAGATGCGGAGAATCGTTGCTTGCTCTTGGAGAGTTTTTTCCACCTGACGTTGGGCTGTCACATCCCGCAAGATGGCGCGGGTGGCAATAGGTATCCCTGCTTCATAGCGGACATTGATACTACCTTCGAGGAGAATCTTCTGCCCTGTTTTACTGACAAAGGCAATTGCCAATCGCTCAACATGGTCAACTGCTCCCGATTGCAATTCCTGAAATATCCTTTGACAATCCGGGAGGCAGTCAGGGGCAATCAGGTTAAATACAGTCAAGGCGGCAAGTTCATCTCGTTCGTAGCCTAGAGTAGTGAGCCAGGCGTGGTTAACATAGAGAAACCGCCCATCCTGCAAAGAGACGCTCTGGATTAGGTCGCTGGCACTGTCGAAAAAATCTTCGAGTTGGGCGTTACTCTGGCGCAGCTTCAGTTCGGCTTGATCCCGTTCGGCTTCCAGGCGTTTATGTTGGCGAATATCCCTGGCAATTTTCGATGCGCCAATTACCACACCGTTTTCATCCCGAATCGGGGAAATGCTCAACGCTACATCCACTAAGCTGCCATCCTTGTGTTGCCGTTGGGTTTCATAGGTATCAACTCGCTCCCCTCGGAAGATGCGCTGCAAAATCAATGCGGCTTCAGACTGGCGCTCTGGTGGGATCAGCATCGTAATTTGCTGACCAATGGCTTCGGAGGCAGTATAGCCAAATAATCGTTCTGCTGCCTGATTCCAACTGGTGATCCTGCCATCAAGGGTTTTGCTGATAATCGCCTCCTGAGACGATTCCACGATCGCTGCCAGTTGAAACCGTTCATCTTGGCTTTGGCGCAGGGCAATTTCTGCTTGTTTGCGTTCGGTGATGTCAATACCGGAGGGAATGAGATGAGTGATCTGCCCGGTGGCATCGTGCAGGGGATTGAGGGAAAAGTCAATGATGATGCGATCGCCTCCCCGCACCTGTATGGGAATATCAAACCGCACGGAGTTTCCTTGCTGGGCTTGGGCGATCGCCTCTCGAATTTGTGCCTGTGCATCCGGTGAGTAGCTCCACCAGTAGGCATCGGCAAAGGGCTTGTTAATGACATCCTCACGGGTAAGTCCAGCGACATCCAGGGGAGCTTGGTTAGCCTCGATCAAAACCCCATTTGGGTTCAATACCCCCACAAAAGCAAAGATACTGTTCAGCACTTGACGCAAAAACTTTTCGCCCTCGCTGACTACTCCCTCAAGCTGGTGACGCTCTCTTACCTCTGCCAGAAAATCAAGATTGGTTTGTTCAAGTTGCTCTGTTCGCATTGCCATCAGAGCAACCAATTTGGCCTTTTCTGTCTGTAATTGTTCAATCAAATATGCTTGGTGAATGGCGATACCCAGATGGACAGCAATCTGCTCCAAGCCTTCCATCTCTTCTATCTGCCACTGACGAGGTGCTGTGCAGTTATGGGCAATCAGCAACCCCCAAAGCTGAGATTCGCGCAGCACTGGAACAACCAGGTTGGCTTTTACCTGAAATTTAGCCAGAAATTCAGCATGGCAGGAGGTGAGGTTGGCGGCTGCAACGTCGGCGATCGCGCGTATCTGTTTCTCTTGATAGGTTTCCAGCCAGCAGGATTCAAAGCAGGTATCATGTACCACCAGATCCACTAATGACCACTGGGGGTCGGAAATAGCTTCTACCACCACTTGACCGCTCCAATCTGGTTCAAACTGGTAGAGCAGAACGCGATCGCACTGAAGAAGCTGATGCACTTCGTCCACAGTGGTTTGTAAAATTGTTACCAGGTCTAAGGATTGACGGATCTTGAGAGCGATGATCGCAATTAAGTAATCCCAATTAAAGTGAACTGAGAGAGTATTGTTATTTTGGTTATCAATATAGATATTCATATTGGTTTGGTACAGTTTTTTCTTGGCATCCAGGCGTTTCCAGCATCTTATCAATTTCTAATCATCACTAGGATTTAAACAAATCGGCTTGAATATTTATAAATCATTGTTTTGAAAACAAGATTGCAGCTATTATATTTGGATGGAATGCGGGGTAAAAAGACTATATAAATATGGTTCTTCGGTAGTTGTTATGCCAAATATGAGTTTATTTACCCCAGAACCCATATAAATAAAGGGTTTCATTGTTTTTGATGCCAAATTTATGTCAAATTCACCAATAAATTAACATAAAATCCTTATATGGCAAGGGTTTTGGAATTTGACAAAATAATTTAGCATACCAAGTGCCGAAGAGCCATAAATATTGGCTCTAAAACTAATCAAAAATTTGTTCTCATCCCTACAGCACAAATCAAAAACCGTATTGCTCAATTGTGTAAACAATACGGAATTAGGTTTGTTGAAACCGAAGAATATTATACTTCAAAAGCATCATTCGTGGATAATGATTTTTTACAAAAAAGGTAACAGGTAACAGGTAAGAAACTTTAGTTGGTGAGTTTCAAGCTCAGTCAAAAAAAAGATGTTTTTAAAAGATGACGAGCAGCGAAAAAAACAGTGTCATTATTTCAATCTCATGTTTAACTCAAACATGAGTTTTTCTGTTCCCTGTTGCCCGTCAAGAGTTCCCTCTGAAGCCAACCTGTCACCAAAAAAACTTTTTCAGCAGTCCCTCTAATTAAGCAATTCTCAAGTCGAATACTTGCTGGTAGGAAAAGATTCTGATGTAGCTTCATTAATAGTTACTGGTAGAACTAATCCTTCTTTAGCCATAATTGCACCCGCAAAACAAACATGAGCTTCTTCCCCAATCCGATCTAAAAACTCATCATTGTGGGCTGGATCATGATGGTAAATTACTAGGGTTTTAACATTGGCAGCTTTAGCAACTTTGATAGCTTCTTGCCAAGTAGAGTGTCCCCAGCCAATTTTCGGTGATTTGGGGTTATTGTACTCTTCATCAGTATATGTGGAATCATAAATGAGGATATCAGCATTGCGAGCTAACCACAATACATTTTCATCTAAATGATCAGCATAATGTTCAGTATCGGTCATATAAACAGCCGCACCACCTCGCCAGTTCACTCGATATCCTACTGCTTCACCTGGATGATTTAAATGAGCCGTTTCTACGATAATGTCATCAATATGGATAGGCTGTCCGGCTTGAACGTCGTGAAAAGTCAAGTTGGACTGCATAATCTGTAAAGGGACAGGAAAGTTAGGATGCAGCATCTGATCATTCAACCGCTGTTCTATAGTTGAACCATCGGGAGCGATCGCCCCATAAATATTAAATTTATTCCCATTGATAAAAGCAGGGGTAAAAAAGGGAAATCCTTGAATATGATCCCAGTGAGAATGGGTAAAGAATAAATGACCCTCTACTGGCATTTGGGACAATAAGGATTTTCCTAAAACGTGTAATCCTGTACCAGCATCAAAAATCAGTTGTTTACCGCCTACTTGCATGGAAACACAAGGAGTATTCCCTCCATAGCGAACGGTATCTAGACCTGGACTGGGGATGCTGCCCCTAACGCCCCAAAATTGTACGTTAAATTGGTTCTCTATCCTAGACATGGGTATTGCTGGCTGGCTGGACTGAGCAGGGGAATAATGAAAACAAATGACTTCTATTGGTTTAAGTGTATGCTGTTTTACCAGTTTTATTCATGAAAACAACATTTTTCGGCTATAAAACTGCTCTACTTGGCATTGAATAGAGGTCAGAGTCAGACATTAGGAATTATCATATAACTCTTTTTTTTTGATACTTCCTATTCTATCTAGTTTACTACATTTACTTAAGTAATAGTTAGTAAAGATTCAGTAAAGTTACTGAAAAGAATTTTCTCCACTTTGGTAGAACTTACTTAAATCTCAGGAAATTTCAATTCCCATGTAGATAACTGATTAAGTCCATGACCATAAGTCAGGTTATATTGCAAAGGAGTAATACTGATGTATTTTTCTTGAATGGCATGAACATCAAGGGGAATGTGGTTTGGTAAATTTAACTCTATGGGTGGTTCTACATCTTCTATTACCTCTCCGGTTAACCAGTAGTAAGTTTTACCTCTGGGGTCAGTGCGTTTATTAAAAACATCAACGTAGCGTCTTATTCCTTGTCTGGTAAAGGTGACACCGGCAATTTCTTCCCAGGATAAGGGCGGAATGTTGACGTTAAGTAACATTAAATCTGGGAGAGGTTGGGCGGCAATTTTGGCAACGAGGATTTCAGCAAATTTGGCTGCTGTTTGAAAGTCCTTGTGAGTATGACTAGTTAAACTAAAAGCAATACTGGGAATGCCTTCTATTAAACCTTCCATTGCTGCCGAAACAGTACCGGAGTAGAGGATTTCTGTCCCTAAATTTGCACCTTGGTTAATTCCAGACAGCACTAATTCAGGTGGAGAATCTAATAAAGCCCATAATGCTAATTTTACACAATCTGAAGGCGTACCATCACAAGCCCAAGCTTTAATTTGAGGATGAAACAGCGATTCCACTATTTCAGCGCGAATCGGTTGAAGTAAAGTTAATCCGTGTCCAGTTGCCGATCGCTCTCGATCTGGACAAACTACTGTTACTTCATGACCCGCTGCTGCTAAGGTGTTGGCTAAAGTCCGAATCCCCAGTGCAGAAATACCATCATCGTTACTGATTAGTAATTTCATTCTGTTATGAGTCAGTGGTCATTAG
Source organism: Anabaena sp. UHCC 0204 (assembly GCF_009711975.1). Lineage (GTDB taxonomy): Bacteria > Cyanobacteriota > Cyanobacteriia > Cyanobacteriales > Nostocaceae > Dolichospermum. Next base: position 55,905 of record NZ_VIKW01000002.1, on the reverse strand, counting down.
TCATTAGTTATTGGTTTTAATTGCCTTGTCAGTGTCTTGTGTCACACATCAGCAAAAATCAAGAGTTGTCTGTATGTACTATGCTAAATTACTTTCACAAATATTAAAAATCTCCTTATACAAGTATATCTTATGAATTTATAGATTGATTTAAGATTAATTGGCTATTAAAAACACAATACTAAGTACCTGAGCGGAAAAAACCAAAATGTGTGAAGAAAAGTAAAATCGCCCAAAACTCTCTTCCTGTTCCCTGTTCCCTGTTCCCTTGCCCCAACGACAATTTTTAACGCCCACCTACTTATTGCCAAAACCCTGAAACCCTATTGATATCGTCACGATTTTATTGGGTTTCAGACCTATTTGGGAAAATTGGCAATTTGGGAAAATTGGCAATAGTGTTGAATATCAATAAATCTATATTTGGTATCAGAGATACTGAAGAACTAATATTTTTTATTGCTAATTATATAGTATACTTTTACAAGTATACATCAGTGTTATTGTATACAAAAATTGTTAAATAGTTCTATGTAAAATTTTTTCTCCATAGCACAGTTAATTCATATTATGTTATGATCAAATTCAGTGTTGTTATTCGCACATACAACGGAGAAAAATACTTACCTGAGTTGTTAGAGAAACTGCGATCGCAGATCAACACAGACAATATTTCCTGGGAAATTGTTATAGTTGATAATAATAGTACCGATAACACAGCAAAGATTATTCAACAATACCAGCTAGACTGGAAAAAGCATTTTCCTATTAACTATTACTTTGAATCGAAACAAGGTGCTTCATTTGCAAGACAAAGAGCTATGAAAGAAGCTAAAGCTCCTCTGATTGGATTTCTAGATGATGACAATATTCCCGCACCAGATTGGGTAGCTTCAGCCTATACTTTTGGTCAAGCATACCCTCAAGCAGGTGCGTATGGAAGTCGGATTCATGGAGATTTTGAAGTCCAACCTCCTGAAAATTTTGAACGGATAGCTGGTTTTTTCCCCATCATAGAGCGAGAGCAACAGATTTGCTTTAATCATGGTTTATCTAATCGTTTGGGATTATTTCCTCCAGGTGCTGGCTTAGTAATTCGCAAATCAGCTTGGGATAAAAATGTTCCAGAATGCTTACAGTTGCAAGGTCCTATTGGAAATTCTCTAGCCGCCAAAGGAGAAGATATAGAAGCATTATCGTATATTAAAAAAGCAGGTTGGGAAATTTGGTACAATCCCGCAATGGAAATTTACCATCGGATACCAAAAACTCGTTTTGAACGAGACTATATACTCAAATTTTTTCGTGGAGTAGGATTGAGTCGTTATTGGACTCGGATGTTGAAACACGAACTTTGGCAAAGACCATTCATGATTCCAGTTTATATTGTCAATGATTTTCGTAAGCTTATGTTACACTGGTTTAGGTATCATAACGTAATTGCGACAGATGTAGTGGCTGCTGGAGAAAGAGAACTTATATTATATACTTTGCTAAGTCCTTTTTATTTTTGGAAAAATTGGATTGTGAAAAAACGCTTTGAGAACAAACCATAAATCAGAATTATGAAATCAGGAGAGACCTTAGTTAGTATAATTATTAATAATTATAATTACGGAAACTTTCTGCCAGAAGCAATAGAAAGTGCCTTAGCTCAAACTTATCCTAATACTGAGATTATAGTTGTTGATGATGGATCGACAGACGAATCGTCAGCAGTTATTTGTAGGTATGAAGGAAAAATTATCCCTGTTTTGAAAGAAAATGGGGGACAAGCATCAGCCTTTAACGCAGGATTTCAAGCTAGTAAGGGACAAATAATTTGCTTTCTTGATGCTGATGATTATTACTTAGTAAAAAAGCTCAGTCAAATTGTTGATCTATTTCATCAATACCCCAATGCAGGTTGGATTTTTCATGATTTAGCAGAAGTAGATATCAAAGGTTTTCCTTTAAAAATACCAGAAAACCGTTGTCTCAAAAACTTTGAATATGTTGATCTACGAGAAAATATATTGAAGGGACAATTGCTAACTTATTGGTTTCCTGCCACCACAGGTTTATGTTTTAAACGCGATAATATTAAGCAAATATTACCAATGCCAGATCAATTTGTTATTTCTAGCGATGCCTTTTTAAGGTTAGCTGCAATTCATCTATCGCCGGGCATACTTTCCCCTGAAAAACTTGCTGTTCATCGCAGTCATGGGAATAATCTTTATGCGTTTAAGAAAAATATTGGGGTTGAGAGATCGAAATTATATATTAAAGTCGCATACTATCTCAGAAATAGATTTCCAGAAGTTCAAAATTTTTCAGATAAACTTTTAGCTAATTCCTTGGCTCAACTTATTAATTACACCAGTTTAAATGAAGCTCTTCAGCTTCCTGAATATCAAGAATATCTGAAATATTATCCACAATTAATCTACCGCTTCAATTTGATGGTTAAAATAATTTTTACTTATACTAAACTTCAGGCAAGAAAGATTTTAAATGCTACATTAAATAAAACATAATTTTAGAGCCTTTAGTTATATTAAAAAAACCATGATTAACACAAATTTAGTTCGTAAATTTTTGAGAAATAGCCTTCCAAATCTAGCCCAATCTCTAGTTAATAACAGTTACCTAGAGTCCAAATTTTTCTATCCTAAATACAAAAAATATATAGAAAATTTTCATAACCAGCTACCATTAGTTACTGCCAATGATGCAATAATTATTGAATCTTTGAAACAGCAAGGCATCTGTATAACTACGTTGGAATCTCTGGGAATACCAAGCACAAAAGAATTTGTTGAAGCTGTAAATAGGCTAATGACAGAAATTACTAAAATATCTGAGAAAAAAAGCAGTAAGTTTGCCATTGAGTCTAATTTAGAACAGATCCTCAAATATCCAGAAATATTTACTTGGGGACTTGAAGATAGATTAATCAGTATTGTCTCTAATTACATCGGCGCTCCCATTGCTTATGATACCTTCATGGCACATTTAAGTCTTAATAATGGTAAAGAAACGGCAACTAGACGTTGGCACATAGACAATGAAGACAGGAAAGTTATTAAAATAATTATTTACTTTAATGATGTAGATGATGATGGCGGACCTTTTCAGTATATGCACCCTGAAATTAGTTTATTACTATTGAAAAAAGTCAAAGATAAATACAAATTTTTCTATCATCAAGAAATAGAAGAACTAATACCTAATCATCAACAAGATTGGTTAACAACTTACACAGGGAAAGCTGGAACTGTAATTATTGTAGATACGGCTCATTCTTATCATCGTGGGAAACCTCCCACAAAATATTCTCGCCATGCAGTTACTTTTGGCTATTTAAGTCGTCGCCCCCATCAACCTTTTCGGGCTGCTAGAAATCTTTTATCTAGAGAAGAATTATCTCTGATCGCTGCAAAACTTCCTCCAGAAAAACAAGCTTGCGTTTATTGGCAAGATTCTCTTCCCACTATAGTTAAGTTGATTCCTAAATATTCATACCTTTATTAATTAAAACGAGATTAACTATGTCTGTTATTCGTGATTTGGCAACTTCTGTTTTTTCCTATATGTATGCCCGCAGTCTCAGAAAACAACATCTATATAAATCAAAAAAAGACAAGATTAGAAAGGATGTTGTAGATTTTCAAATTGATGAGAATGTCGGTCTAGAGGTATATTGGAAAGTTCTTAATGTAGCAGAAGGACCGTCTGTAATATTTCATGCTCTTGGCTATGAAATTCTCAGGTTTGATACCTATATCAATGGACAATGGCATTGTCATATTCAACTTATAGAATGTCAACCAAAATGTAAGGAGCGTTTATTTTTACCAGAAACAACAGTTGAAGAGCAAATTGAACGGGCAATTTTTGAACTAGAAAAAAATCTCTATTATTGGTTGCAACGTCATCCTGATCGCCAAATTCGGTTGTTGAAAATTGACCAGACTCGATTAAAAATAGCTACGGAAAAAGCCAGGGAGAAAATGTTAGAATATGCAGAAAAAATCAAAGTTGGATCATCCTCTACTGAAACTGTAGGTTAGTGAATTTCTCAGAAATATTACTTTTAACAATTAATTATGGCATCAATCACACAAACATTAGAAAATTGGACACTACCTCACAAATTATGGAAAACTGTAGCTCCACTTCCCACTCCTCTCTTAGAAAGTGCTACAGCAGTCATTAACAACCAACTCTATATTTTTGGTGGCTTTACATTTAGGTGGCAAGCGACCAAAGATGTATTTGTCTATAATCTCGAAGCAAACCAATGGACTAAATTAGGTGAAATGCCTACTCCTATTACTCATATCAATGCAGTTCTTGATGAGTCGCGGGTGTGGTTTGCTGGTGGATTTGTGGGTAATCATCCTGGACCGACAACAGATGCGGTCTGGCAATATGATGCGATCGCTAATTCTTGGACAGAGGGTATCCCACTACCTCAACCTCGTGCAGGTGGTGGCCTCCAAATTATTAATGATGAACTTCATTATTTTGGCGGATTTGCACCAGATCGAGATACCACTTGTGGAGAACATTGGTCGCTATCACTGAAAGAGGGAATAGAATGGATAGAAAAAGCACCTTTGCCAAATCCGCGAGGTCATGTTTCTAGCATTGCTGTTGGTGATAGAATCTATGCTCTTGGTGGTCAACATCGCCATGACACTAATCCAGTTGATGTTGATTCGGTTCATGTTTATGATTGGGAAAAAGATACTTGGTTAGAGTTAGCTAGTTTACCCGAACCCAGGTCTCATTTTGAGCCATCAACTTTTGTTGTAGATAATTACATCGTTATTATCGGTGGGCGTAACAATCAAAATCCCCACTTATTGAGTGAAAAGCTAACAGATATATTTGCCCATGAAAATGACAAACTAATTGATGATTTTCCCCTACAAATTTTTCTGGCACTGAAGCATTCAGTTAAAGGTTCTAAGTATTATACAGATTTGATTCCCAAAATTACTATCTATGACATCAAACTAGATACTTGGACTGAACTAGCATCCTTACCAACTAATCTTTATGCTTGTATGGCTAATGTGATTAGTAAATGGTTAGTTGTTACTGGAGGTGGTAGAAATAGACATAGTAATATGCAATCTAGAACTTTGCTCAATCAAAGTTTGATAGATATTGTGAAGAACAGAAGTAAATAATCAAAAAGATATAACCTAGCACTATTTGGTTTTTAGTAAATGTGAAATCTGTAAAATTGTTTTTTACTAACTACAAATCTATTTACTTATGATTAAAAAGTCTATTAAAAGTTTCCTAAAATCAATCCGTGATTTAGGTAAACAACCACCAAAACAAAGCTATGAGTTAATTACTCAGATCAGTCAGACAAATATGGAATATGTAACCTTGGGTCGTACTGGACTCAGAGTAAGTGTGATGGGTTTAGGTGGTGGTGGATATAGCAAAATCGGTCAAAGTACAGGCAAAAGTCAAGCCGAATCTACATATCTTATCCGTACAGCACTTGACTTTGGTATTAATTTATTTGATACTGCCGAAGATTATAATACTGAACAAATTATTGGCAAAGCAATTAAGGAGATTAAGCGTGAAGATGTAGTCTTATCTACTAAGAAAAAAGTGCTTAATCAAGATCGCTTAATTACTGGCAAGGAATTAGTTAAAGAAGTTGAAAAAAGCCTCCGAAAATTACAAACTGACCATGTAGATATCTATAATTTTCACGGTGTAACAATAAATCAATATGATTACGTTTTAACAGAACTTGTTCCAGTTTTATTTAAGATGCGAGATGCAGGTAAAATACGGTTTATCGGTATCACAGAAGCATTCGTAAAAGAGCCAAGTCATCAAATGCTACAACGTGCTGTTGAGGATGATTGTTGGGATACCATTATGATAGGGTTTAATATCCTTAATCAATCTGCACAAAAGTTAGTTCTTCCCCAAGCTACTACTAACAATATTGGTGTGCTTTCAATGTTTGCTGTTAGACGAGCATTAAGTAGTGCGACAAATTTGAAAAAAGCAATAATAAAATTGCAGCAAATGGGATATGCTGAACTGGAAACTTTAAACGTAGAGAAACCACTAGATTTTTTGTTTGATGAAGGTGGTGCTAAGAATATTACAGATGCAGCTTATCGCTTTTGTCGTCATCAACCGGGAGTTGATGTAGTGTTATTTGGTACGGGAAATATCGAGCATCTTGCTGCTAATGTAGCTTCTCTATTGCAGCCTCCATTATCTGATAAATATTTGTTGAGGCTGCAAGAATTATTTGCCGATGTGGATAATTTTACAGGACATGAAAAAGTCTAACTATCGTTCTTTTTTAATAAAATAACTCATGAAAAAAAATGTAATCATCTACCGTGATCAATTAATCCCTTACTCAGAAACTTTTATCCCGGCTCAAGTTGAGAACTTCTCATCTCATACTGGATTCTATGTTGGCAATACTCGCTTGCCTAGTGCTAAATCCATGATTTCACCAAACAAAACTATTATTTTGGGAGAACTAGTTTCCCCTCCTGAACTTTGGAAAACCGCCTATAAATTAGCTGAATTCTGTCATCCTAATTGGATAAAACACCTGCAAGCCTTATCCCCCATCTTAATTCATGCTCACTTTGGTTTAGATGGTGTTTTAGCCCTACCCTTAGCCAAAAAATTAAACATCCCTTTAATTGTTACCTTTCATGGTTATTATGCAACAGCAGATATTGATTTAAATCAAAGAAAAACCTGGTATGATTATAGTTTAGATTATTTAAAAAGACGCGGTCAATTTTATCGAGAACTGTATATTAAAAAACGCGATCGCCTCTTTCAAGAAGCTGATTGTTTTATTGCTGTTTCTGAATTTATTCGCTCGAAACTAATTGAAAAAGGATGTCCCCCAGAAAAAATTAAAGTTCATTACATCGGGATAGATATAGATAAATTTACTTCTGTTCCTAATATTCAACGCGAACCTGTAGTATTATTTGTCGGACGCTTCGTTGAAAAAAAAGGATGTGAATACTTAATTCGCGCAATGGCTCAAGTCCAGAAAATAATGCCTAATGTGGAATTAGTTATGATTGGAGATGGACCCTTGCGTTCTACCTTAGAAAATATAGCTGCAAATTCGCTCAATCGCTACCGTTTTCTAGGAGTACAACCTCCTGAAATTGTGAAAGAATGGATGACGCGATCTTTCTTACTCTGTGCGCCTAGTATTACAACCTCTCAAGGAGAATCAGAAGGACTGCCCATAGTCATCCTAGAAGCTATGGCAATGGGATTACCTGTGATTAGTTCTGTTCATGCAGGTATTCCTGAAGCGATAATTCATGAACAAACAGGTTTATTAACCCAAGAAAGAGACTGGGAAGCGATCGCAAAATCTATTCTAACCTTGCTTGAGGATCAACAATTACGAGATAGTTTGGCAATAGCTGGGCGTTCTTGTGTAGAACAAAAATTTAACTTGAAGTCAAATACTGCACAGTTAGAAGAAACATACAACAGCATCTTGGGAAGTTTTTCTAACAGTGAAAAAATGTCTATTGATTAGTCACCTTGAAAGAGCTAGTACCGCAGGGCGGAATTAAAAATTAAAAATTACAAAAGCATATTACACAAGCTTCTTGAGAATTCTTAATGGTTGGTTGACTTACGCCGTACTGTACTAGTTATAAAATCATTCCCCATTCCTTCTTCCCTGCTATAGACTAATGACTAATGACTAATCACCAATGACTAATGACTAATAATTTAGAGGATCAACTTTTAGCATTACGCCAAGAAGGAGAAATAGCGATCGCTGCCGCCGATACCCTCGAACGCCTAGAAGAACTGCGAGTTAACTATTTGGGCAAAAAAGGTCAATTGGGGGCGCTATTGCGAAGTATGGGGCAAATGAGTGCGGAGGAACGTCCAAAAATTGGGGCGATCGCTAACACCGTCAAAGAAGCCATCCAACACAGTCTTGATCAACAACGCACCACCTTAGAATCTGCTCAAATTCAGGCACAGCTAGAAGCTGAAACAATAGATGTCACCATGCCTGGTATGTACCGTCCCCAAGGTCGAATTCATCCTCTTAATGGCATTATTGACAGAACACTAGATGTCTTTGTCGGCATGGGTTACACCGTTGCCCAAGGCACAGAGATGGAAACAGATTACTACAATTTTGAAGCCCTGAATACCCCCCCAGATCATCCAGCCCGTGATATGCAGGATACCTTCTATTTACCAGATGGTAACTTACTGCGGACTCATACCTCCTCGGTGCAAATTCGCTACATGGAAAAGGAAGAACCACCCATTCGAGTTGTCGCCCCTGGTCGAGTATATCGCAGAGATGATGTAGATGCGACACACTCAGCCGTTTTCCATCAAATTGAACTTTTAGCAATAGATGAAGGACTGACTTTTACAGACCTGAAAGGAACTGTAAAAATATTTTTACAAGCAATATTTGGTGATTTACCAATTCGCTTTCGTGCCAGTTATTTCCCCTTTACTGAACCTTCCGCCGAAGTAGATTTACAGTGGAAAGGACGTTGGTTAGAAGTCATGGGGTGCGGTATGGTTGACCCCAATGTTTTGAAATCTGTTGGTTATGACCCCGAAGTTTATAGTGGGTTTGCTGCCGGTTTTGGTGTAGAACGGTTTGCAATGGTATTACATCAAATTGATGATATTCGCCGTTTATATAATAGCGATTTGCGTTTCTTACAGCAGTTTTAAAGTAGGGGCGGGGTTTCCCCGTCCTCAATAATCATCCCTATTCAATTTTGAAGTTAAAGGGTAAACGGGTATAAACTCCGTTTGGATCATTCATTGTTTGTAAAATACTAATTTCCTGTTGAAACTTTCCTAACTCATTTATGAGGAGATTATTAGGTTTAGTGGGAGTTGTTTCTATTCCTAATTTGGCTTTTGCTTCTTCTAATTGTTTCCCAAAAAACCGTTCTCCAAATGTCCTAACTTGGGGATATTCTTCTAGTTCCCAATCATTACCTAATTTTGCTTGTTTAGCAGCATATTCAATGGCTACATTTAAACCACCAATTTCATCAACTAACCCGATTTGTTTAGCTGCTGTACCTGACCAAACTCGTCCTTGGGCAATTTCTGCTACTTTTGCAGTTGGTAGTTTTCGTCCTTGGGAAACTTTTTGCAAAAATAGATTATAAATGCGGTCAACACTGCGTTGGTAGACTGCTAATTCTTGGGGAGATTTGGGACGGGAAATGGTTTGTTGATCTGCAAATTGGGATGTTTTCACAGAATCCCAGGTGATACCATTATTATTTGCTAATTTTTGACCATTAAATAATACGCCAAAGACACCAATAGAACCTGTAATGGTATTAGCTTGGGCGAAAATACGATTGGAGTCACTAGCAATCCAATAACCACCGGAAGCAGCCATGTCTCCCATTGAGACAATCACGGGTTTAACTTGACGAGTTAATTTAATTTCTCGCTGCATAATTTCGGCTGCGGTAGCACTACCACCAGGGCTATTAATTCGCAAAACTACAGATTTGATTTGATCATTTTGCCTAATTTTGGTGAAGATTGTCGCAAAGCGATCGCCTCCCACTTCTCCACTATCACCGCTACCATTGACTATTTCCCCTTCTGCATAAACAATGGCAATTTTATTGTCTGATTCGGAATTTTTACCAGGAACTTCTGCATAATCACTAAGACTAATTTTGGTAAATGTGGAGTCTGTTTCCTTCTTACCAGTTAATTTTTTCAAGTCTGCTAATACTTCATCTTGGTAAGCAATCTTGTCTACTAAACCGTTAGATTTAGCTTGTGTGGCTTCTAAAATTGCTTGATTATTAGCGATCGCTTGTAATTTCTGCGGCTGTATATTTCGGCTTGTTCCTACGGATGTCCGCCATTCTCCCCAAATATCATCTAACAATTTCTGAGTTTGTTGTCGGTTCTCTGGGCTGAGTTGATTGAGAATCAAGGGTTCTACTGCACCTTTAAATTTACCCACCCGGACAATCTGCACACCAATACCGTATTTTTGAAATGCTCCTGTTAAAAACATGGGTTGTGAACTCAAACCGTTCATTTCCATTACTCCCATAGGATTAACAACGATTTGATTCGCTACGGAACTTAGATAATATTCCTTTTCACTCCAGTTTGTACTATAGGCAATGATCTTTTTCCCGGTTTTGCGGAATTTTTCTAGTGCTTGACGGATTTCTTTGGAGGAAGCATAACCTACTGGACTCGCATCTGTCCCATTTATATAAATACCGACAATACGTTGATCACGCCCTGCTTTGTCTATAGTTTCTACAACTTGACGAAGTGTGATGTTATTTTCATCAACACCGCTCAAAGTTTTTTGCAATAATTGACCAGAACTAGGTTCACTATCGGTGATTTTCATTGATAAGTCAAAAACCAACATTGACTTGTTTTTGACTACTGGGGCTGTACTTTGAGAACTTGTAATTGCAATTAACAGTACCAAAAATCCCACTGTACTAACTCCAGAAAAAATCATCAGTCCCAGTAAACTGCCAATTAAACTTGCTAAGGTTTGTTTAAAAAAATTAGTCATTAGTTATTTAGTCATTAGTTATTAGTCATTAGTCATTAGCCCAAAACCAATGACTAAAAATCAGCTTAGTTCTATTGTATCCGCTGTAAACTCTGAGATTGCTTCAATTTATACAAGCTTTTATTGCCAGTGCAAAATAATACGGTGGTGATTTCAGCAATTAATACCTCTACTAATTCTACTACAGCGGCTTCTGACAATGCTGCTGCTTTCAAAAAAGGCATTGCTAAACCAGCAATATCCGCCCCCAGAGCGATCGCTTTAGCAACATCTAAACCATGACGTAAACCCCCAGAAGCAATTAAGGGAATATGGGGACAATTTGCCCGAATACTGGTAATACAATCGGCTGTAGGTATACCCCAATTCCCAAATGTTTGCCCTAACCGCCGCTGTAAGGATGTTTCAGCCCGTTCACTTTCTACCATTGCCCAAGACGTACCCCCAGCACCTGCTACATCAATAACTTGAACTCCAGCGGCTATTAATTTTTCGGCCATTGTCACTGAAATACCATTCCCTACTTCTTTGGCAATCACAGGGACTGGCAATTGATTACACAAATCTGATATTTTGTCAAGCAATCCGAGAAAATTCCGATCCCCTCTGGGTTGAATAAATTCTTGTAAAGGGTTAATATGTAAGATTAGGGCATCAGCCTCAATCAGATCAATAATTCGCAAACATTCATCAACCCCATATTCATAATTAAGCTGTACTGCACCTAAGTTAGCAAATAGGAGAATATCAGGCGCATATTTGCGAACGGCGAAAGTATCAGCAACTTGAGGTTTTTCCACCGCCACGCGCACAGATCCCACACCCATAGCTAATTGGTATTTTTGGGCGACTTCTGCAAGACGACGGTTAATGATCCCCGCTTGTTCTGTGCCTCCAGTCATAGAGGAAATTAATAAAGGTGCATGGAGATGTTTTCCCAAAAAAGTCGTACTCACATCAATATCTTTACCATCAAGTTCAGGTAAACAAGTATGGCTAAAGCGATATTTTTCTAACCCATTAGTGATTTCTGGAGATTGGACATGATCTTCTAAACAGATACGGATATGATCTGCTTTGCGATTTTGAGTTTGGGCTGGGTTGCTAGTAATAGGGTTCACGGCGTATATATTAAATTACGTTAATATCTATTGTTGCAAATATTGTTCATATCCAAGCTGATCTAATTTGACTTGCTTTTCCATGACTGAATCACATAGACTTTGCCGATAAGCTTGCACTTTTTGCAGTAATTCTGGTTGGTGAGTAGCGAGAATTTGCACAGCCAAAAGTCCAGCATTTTTCGCATTACCAATGGCTACAGTAGCTACGGGTATTCCTGCTGGCATTTGCACGATAGAATATAAAGAATCTACACCTTGTAAGTTACGAGTAGCGACTGGGACACCAATTACAGGTAAAGGAGTTAAAGATGCTACCATACCAGGAAGATGAGCCGCACCACCAGCACCGGCGATAATTACCTTGATACCGCGTTGATGTGCAGTTTGAGCATATTTCACCATCCGTTCTGGGGTACGATGAGCAGAGACAATGGCAACTTCAAATACAATACCAAATTCTTCACAAATAGCGATCGCATCCTTCATGGTAGGCAAATCCGAATCGCTACCCATAATAATACCAATTTCGAGACTCATAGAATTAGGGAAATAATTGACAATTGATAATTGACAATTGACAACGGAGTAATTACCAATCACCAATCACCAAAATAACACCCATGCTGGCAAATGTAGATATTATCAATGCAAAAGTACCCGGTTATCAAGATTTACAAAGAATCTTAGTTAACCAAAAAGGCATAATTAAACAAATTATGTCCATGAAGACAGCATGGGAAGAAGTTACGCCACAAGATTTAAAGGTTTTAGATGTAGCGGGAGACTGGATTTCTTTAGGTGGTGTAGATTTACAAATCAATGGTGGACTGGGGTTAGCATTTCCGGAATTAACATCAGAAAATGCCTATATGCTGAAAACCATCTCCTCATTTCTATGGGAAGCCGGAGTTGATGGTTATTTACCAACCATAGTCACCACCTCTATCGAAAATATTCAGCGATCGCTTGCCATTCTCGCCGATTATACCCCCAGCCCCGGCAAATCTGCACAAATCCTGGGAGTCCATTTAGAAGGTCCATTTTTAAACTACTACAAACGCGGCGCACATCCAGCCGAATATCTTTTACCTCTCACTATTGATCAAGTTAAACGGGTATTAGGTGACTATGCCCATTTTGTCAAAGTCATCACCCTAGCACCAGAATTAGATAGCACAGGTGAAGTTATCCCCTATTTGCGTTCTTTGGGCATCACTGTCAGTTTAGGACATTCTCAAGCCACCGCCGTCGAAGCCCAACAGGTCTTTAACCAAGGGGCGACAATGATCACCCATGCCTTCAACGCTATGCCACCCCTACACCACCGCGAACCAGGGTTACTAGGTGCAGCAATGAACGATCCTCGTGTCTTCTGTGGCTTTATTGCTGATGGTCAGCACGTTGCCCCGATGATATTAAAAATTCTTGTTCGCGCCAGTGAAAACTTATTTATTGTCAGTGATGCCCTTGCACCGCTAGGATTACCAGATGGTATCTATCCTTGGGATAACCGACACATTGAAATTATCAACGGTACAGCCAGATTACAAGATGGGACTTTAGCCGGAACAACCCTACCGTTATTAGTTGGAGTTCAAAATCTAGTAAAATGGGGAATCTGTGATGCAGAAACAGCCATTAACCTCGCTACAGATGCACCTAGACAAGCTATCAATTTACCAACTTATGCCGCCAATCAACCCGCCAATTTATTACGCTGGAAATGGGATGAAATTAGTCAAGAACTCACTTGGAAACGGTTAATTGTCTAAACTATGATTTTTAGGATTTATAGGATCAATCATTGAATCCTTAAATCCTGTACTTCGACTATGGCTACGCCACGCAGTTTACGACAACCGATAGTACCGCAGGGCAGGGTGAAATTAATTAAAGGTTTGTAGTCAGGACTTTAGTCCTGAATTCAGATTTTGGCATTTTGGCATTTTTTTAAGTTATTGCATTGTTATTCTGGGTACGCGAATGTCTTTGTGCGATAATTCCGACTTGCAGAATCCCTCGGTCTACAATAACCGGGGGTCTTTTTTTTGTCTATATTAGCGAAGCATTCGGTGTAAGGGCGTTCGCGGAGCGTGCTGGAAGCATCAGCATTCGGTGTAAGGGCGAAGCATTCGGAAAATAAACTTGGGAAAAAACTGAGAATTAATCGCCCGAATGCTTCGCCCCTACATGGAAAAAACTGAGAATTAATCGCCCGAATGCTTCGCCCCTACATGGGAAAAACCGATAATTTATCGTCCGAATGCTTCGCCCCTACGACTGATAACTTTTTCAACAAATCCTATAAATAAAATAAAAAAATCCCTCTTTTAAATACCAGAACTATAAAATAATAATAGTATTATGTAATACATAAAATCTATACTCACTGTCATCAAGATGACGTTTATCAGAACCTGAGTACAACTAAATATAACTGAAAATATCTTGCCTAAATAGCCGCAACTTCTTACAGGTTAAGGGATTAGTTATGAGTGCATAAATGATCAAACCCTAACCTAAAAATACAAGTACCCCTATGAGAAAAAGCTAGTACCCCTACCCCAACAGAAAATGTAAAGTTCAGTTCAATAGGGGTTTAAACCTATTGAGTACAAACGTAATAATTTTAATATTTCTAATCTGTGTCGCTGATTTTGTCTGTTTAGGAGTTACCTGATATAAGCATAAAAACAGTACAGGATTTTTTCACCTGACAATACAGATGCCCCAGTCTTTAAACAGTATCAGTAAAACCGAGACTGTAGATACAAAGCCACAAAAACCCGAAGATTCTAGACTTTTTTTAGAGTCATTAATTAGTGATTTTCGGATTATTTTTGAGCGTGATCCAGCCGCACGTAATTGGTTAGAAGTAATCTTTTGTTACCCTGGATTTCATGCTCTTTGTTTACATCGGCTTGCACACTGGTTACATATCCATAAAGTGAGTTTTATTCCCCGATTAATTTCCCATTTGGGACGGTTTTTCACAGGAATTGAAATTCACCCAGGAGCAAAAATTGGCAAAGGTGTATTTATTGATCATGGCATGGGTGTTGTAATTGGTGAAACTGCCATTGTGGGAGATTATACACTAATTTATCAAGGTGTAACATTGGGAGGAACTGGTAAAGAAAGCGGCAAACGTCATCCCACCTTGGGTAATAATGTTGTCGTTGGTGCGGGTGCGAAAGTATTAGGAAATATTCAAATTAGCGATCGCGTCCGTATTGGTGCAGGTTCTATTGTCTTGCGTGATGTGCCTCCAGATGCCACTGTTGTGGGCATTCCTGGACGGATTATTTCGAGGAAGTCTAGTAACCGCATTTCTCCCTTAGAACATGGCAAATTACCGGATATAGAAGCAGGTATCCTGCGTTCTTTGCTTTCCCGAATTGAACAACTAGAACAACAAGTACAAACTCTCAAAAGTCATCATCAAGATGATAAATAATGTCAATTCTGTAAATTTTGCTGATGTCACTAAATTGTAACTTTTTAACTGTCGGTGAACAAGTTTTGCAAATTCCTTTAGGTGATAGATGGTGTATTTATCACCGATTGCAAGAGTTGATGATTTCTTGTTCCTGTCCCCCGGATGGGTCTTTACGCGTACAAGTTAATGACCTTCAAGAGGCAATTCTTGTCCGTAGTACATTAATGCAATTTTTTGCTTCTCGTCGTCAATTAGTGACATGGTTAGAGAATTGCTTGTGTAATGGTATTGAGTAAAAATAAAGATATTTCTTGATTAGTATTACTGACTACCATTAATGATTTTGAGAATGTCTAATCACCAGAATATCAAAGAAGTCTTATTGATTTCAAGTCATTGTTTACTCACAAATTATCTTGCACATTGAAGATATTTCACCTAAGCTTAGGTTCACCCAGCTTGCTAAAACTAAAACTCCTTTAATTTAGAGAGGGTAATTAGTAATTGCCTATGGGAATAACTGGTACTTGATGTTGATTTAGTTTGAGATTAGTCCAAATATGGTGATTAATAGTAGTGATAGGAAGTTACTGCAATTTTTACAAAAAGAACTAGCACTTTCCCAAGCGGATATTGCTGTAGCAACGCGACATCCTGAGTTCAATCATGGACCTTTACCGATGCTGCTTTGGCAATATGGTTTAGTGGATTTACAACAACTAGACAGAATTTTTGATTGGCTTGCAGAACACACTTAGTTAATGTAAATGAAAAATTACTAGTAAGAATATGAGGTCAAAATTATGATTACTAGCTTCGTGGCTGGCATGAGTATATTATTTTTTACAGTATTTGCGAATGTTTGGATGGGTTATTGGCTACTTACAAAAACCACAAATTATCATACCAAAAATTCTTTATAAGTTATACCCTTTTTTTGTTTTCTGCCATACAGATGCAATATAAATATTTGAGTAATAATTAAGGATCGTAAATCATGATTAATGATTTATTCGCACAATCAAGTATTTACTGCACATCTACCCCTAAGAAGAATTGTAGCGACCAAGGATATGACAAGAAAACTCCGCTAGAGGGATTTTGAAAATGTATCAGATCATCATTAATGACACGACATTACGTGATGGAGAACAGGCGGCAGGTGTTGCTTTTAACTTAGAAGAAAAAGTAGCGATCGCTCAATTCTTAGATGCCATTGGTGTTCATGAATTAGAAGTTGGTATTCCGGCAATGGGAGAAGAAGAAATTCGTTCTATTGTCGCTATTAGTAACTTAGATTTACAAGCTAAATTATTAGGTTGGAATCGGGCTGTCCTATCAGATATAAAAGCTTCTATAGCCTGTGGATTACAGCGAGTACATATCGCAATTCCTGTTTCTGGAGTGCAAATTGCGGCCAAATTTCATGGTCAATGGCGAGTAAGTTTACAAAGACTAAAAGACTGTATTAGCTTCGCATTAGATCAAGGTCTTTGGGTATCCGTTGGTGGAGAAGATTCTTCTAGAGCCGATGAAAATTTCCTCCAAGATGTTGCCCTTTTATCACAAGAATGGGGTGCATCACGTTTTCGTTTTTGTGATACAGTCGGGGTACTTGATCCCTTCAGCACTCACCTAAAAGTTAAGCGTTTAGTATCAACTCTATCAATTCCTATTGAGATTCACACCCATAATGATTTTGGACTAGCAACTGCTAATGCCTTAGCGGGAATAAAAGCTGGTGCTGTATCTGTAAATACTACCGTTAATGGCTTAGGAGAAAGAGCCGGAAATGCTGCATTAGAAGAAGTAATTATGGCTCTAAAATGTATATATGGTGTTGATTTGGGGATTCAAACTCGACACTTATTAGCATTATCTCAATTGGTTGCTAGAGCGTCAGGTGCTAATGTTCAACCTTGGAAAGCAATTGTGGGTGAAAATACCTTTGCTCATGAGTCAGGTATTCATGCTCACGGTGTATTGCAAAACCCCGTTACTTATGAACCATTCTCTCCTGAAGATGTGGGTTGGGAACGGCGTTTAGTAATAGGTAAACATTCTGGTCGGCATTCATTATCTAATGTATTAGAACAGCACGGAATCTTTCTTGATTCTGAAGAAACCCAAGCTGTTTTAGATGTAGTCCGTCAGCAATCAATCCTCAAAAAACGCAGTCTCACTACAGAAGAATTATTAAATTTAGTCAGCGAAAAAAGGTATTCCCATGCAACGTGATGAAATAGAACTAGACTCGCAACCCATTTTTGAAATTGGTCAAAAAGTTCGAGTTAAGAAACTAATCAAAAACGATGGAACTTTTCCAGGCAGAGAAATTGGGGAAGTGTTAGCAAAAATTGGCGATGTTGGTTATGTATCTAGCATTGGCACATTTTTGCAAGCTTATTATATCTATGCTGTACATTTTTTGGAAACAGGGTACATCATCGGTTGTCGAAAAAGAGAACTAGAATCTGCTGAGGAAACACATGAAAGTAATGCTCCGAATGAATGATGCTGGTACTTTGGTTGTCTATGTCGCTAAAAAAGACTTAGAAGAAGAAGTAGTTAAACAAACAGATGGTGAAGCAGGTAAAATCCTCACTTTAGCTAATGGTTGGGAATTAGAATTTAGTGAATTACCAGATAAAAGCCGTTTACCTCTAACTGTTGAAGCTAAACGACTTTCTTAAAGTTCTCATAAATACAAAGAAGGTAAAAGGTAAAAATATATTTTTACCTCTTCCTTTTTTGGAGGGAATTGTCAATTGCTAATGAAGAGCCGATTATTTTCTATTTGAAAAAATTGAGTTATCGCAAATGGGTGAAAAATATCTGACATTATCGGAATTGAATATTGAGGGACAGTTTTTAGGGTTTGTGGGTAAACAAGCTGGGAAATGTAAACATCTCCAGTTAGCAATTTCTGGGGGAAATATCAAAGTTAAAATTCCCAAAGATTTACGTTTTTCCCTAGTTTCATCTTTAGTTCCCGGTGAACAAATTCGCATAGATGCTATTAGTAAATTAAACCCCCGCAGCCATAAACTAAAACTCCAACCTTATCAAATTCAAGCAGTTGGTTTTTGTTTACTCAAAAATCCCCTTCCTCAACCGAAAGCCAAGATTATGGTTTGTCAAAAATCTGGTTGTATGAAACGGGGTGGAAAGGGGTTATTATCAGACTTAGAAAAAACCTTGTGCGATCGCGGTTTATCGGATAAAGTGACCATTGAACACACCGATTGTCAAAAACGCTGTAGTAGCGCCCCCAATTGTGTTTTGATGTTAGGTAAAAAGCAATACAAGAAAGTTCATCCAGAAGCGATCGCTTCCTTGTTAGAGAATCATTTGAGTTAAGTTGTCAAGATATTTTACAAAATAGTTACCAAGGTGAAAGAGGTAAACTCTCATTCGCCTATTTTTACTGTCAAGAGTTAATATAACGTGCGTTCAACAGAGCTAGACAGTGGCAGAAGGTAGAGCCGGTCAGTCTTTTGGTTCAGAGGGAACTAACAGGGAACGGAAAAAACTCATGTTTTTAAACATGAGATCGAAATATCGCCACAACTTGTGCTTTTGTTCTCAACGTAGCAAACCACTAATCACGTTATGATAGTGGATAGTCTGGTTGTAAATTATGATTGAGTGAACTATTCTATCTCCTCTAATGAAATTGACCTTGGGTCAATATTTCCCTTTGAATTAGATCAATTCCAGAAAGAAGCGATCGCCTCCCTCAATGCTGACCGCTCAGTTGTTGTCTGTGCGCCTACAGGTTCAGGAAAGACTCTCATCGGGGAATATGCTATCTATCGCGCCTTATCTCGCGGGAAACGGGTATTTTATACCACTCCCTTAAAGGCGTTATCTAATCAAAAACTCCGCGACTTCCGCGAAAAATTTGGCTATGATCAAGTTGGACTCCTGACCGGAGATGCCTCCATTCACAGGGATGCACCAATTTTGGTCATGACCACAGAAATTTTCCGCAATATGCTCTATGGCACGCCCATAGGTCAAATTGGCATCTCTTTGACAGACGTTGAGGCTGTGGTGCTAGATGAGTGCCACTACATGAACGATCGCCAACGCGGTACAGTTTGGGAAGAATCAATTATTTATTGTCCCCGTTCCGTCCAACTTGTAGCCCTTTCTGCTACTGTTGCCAACAGTGACCAACTCACCAGTTGGCTAAATCAAGTTCATGGACCAACAGACCTAATTTACTCGGATTTTCGTCCCGTCCCCTTAGAATTTAACTTTTGTAATCCCAAAGGTTTATTTCCGTTATTAAATGAAACTAATACCAAAATTAACCCCCGCTTAGTCAAACGGGGTAAAAAAGGATTTTGGGAAAAAGGCAAAGCTGGTAGACCAGAACCGCCTGGTCTTATTTATACCCTGAGCCAACTTCAACAGCGGGATATGCTACCAGCAATTTACTTTATCTTCAGTCGTCGGGGCTGTGATAAAGCAGTAGAAGAAGTTGGTGATTTATGGTTAGTTAATAATGAAGAGTCCCAAATCCTCCGCCGACAGATTGATGACTTTTTAAGCCGAAATCCCGATGCTGGTCGGTCTGGACAAATAGCCCCACTGTATCGAGGTGTGGCTGCTCACCATGCTGGCATCTTACCCGCCTGGAAAGGACTAGTAGAAGAACTTTTTCAACAAGGATTAATTAAAGTAGTATTCGCTACCGAAACCTTGGCAGCGGGAATTAATATGCCTGCGCGGACAACAGTCATTTCTACTCTTTCCAAACGCACTGACAACGGACACCGCTTACTAAATGCTTCGGAATTCCTGCAAATGGCAGGCCGAGCCGGTCGTCGGGGCATGGATCTACAAGGTTATGTGGTGACATTGCAAACTCCCTTTGAAGGAGCAAAAGAAGCGTCATATTTAGCTACATCCCAGCCAGATCCCCTAGTTAGTCAGTTTACACCCAGTTACGGCATGGTCTTGAACCTGCTGCAAACCCACACCATAGAAAAAGCTAGAGAACTGATAGAACGCAGTTTTGGACAATATATGTCCAATTTGCATCTGCAACCAGATTTTGAAGAAATAGCCCAAGTACAAGGCGAACTATCACAAATTCAGGCACAATTATCCACCATTGATGAAAATGAATTGATGGTATATGAAAAATTGCGCCAACGTCTCAAGGTAGAACGGCAGATTTTCAAAACCCTGCAAGAGCAAGCACATGAAGACCGACAAGCCCAATTGGCCATGATGCTCGATTTTGCTATATCTGGAACTATGTTAAGTATCCATGATAAAAATGCAATTTCACCCCTGCCAATTACAGCAGTATTAATTGATAAAGCTGTGAGTGCCGGTCAAACTTCGTACTTTATCTGCTTAGGGCAAAATAACCGTTGGTATGTGGCAACTTCAGCAGATATATTAGATTTATATGCGGAACTGCCACGAGTGGAAGTACCAACTGATCTGATCCCACCTTCAGAACTGAGCTTGAAACGTGGACAATCTATCCGTGGTGATGAAAATACTCTTGCTGTTGCTCAAAGCATACCCAACCCTGAAGAATTTAACCATCTGCCCACAGAAGTACGAGAACAACTCAGTCGGGTAACTGCTGTTCAAGAGCAATTAGAAAACCATCCCATCTATAAATCGGGGAATATTGCCAATATCTTTAAAGGTAGGGCGCGTTGTGTCGAATTAGAAGCAGAACTGGAACATTTGCAAGAGCAAGTAGCACTCCAGTCTCAAAGATATTGGGAGGAGTTTCTCTGTTTAATTGAGATTTTACAGTCCTTTGAATGTCTGGATAATTTAGTTCCCACGAAATTAGGACAAGTTGCGGCAGCTATTCGCGGGGAAAATGAGTTGTGGTTAGGTTTAGTTCTTTCCAGTGGCGAGTTAGACAATATTGGTCCTCATCACTTAGCGGCAGTGGTAGCTGCTTTGGTGACTGAAACCCCCCGTCCAGATACAAAGATTGATTTTAATCTCTCGAAAGAAGCAGATGCAGCTTGGTTAACATTGCAACCTATTCGCCGTTCTGTGTTAAAGGTGCAGTATCGTCATGGTGTGGCTTTACCGGTAGGTTTGGAAACTCGCTTTATTAACTTGATTTCCTTGGTAGAACAGTGGGCGCTGGGGGTAGAGTGGAAAGTGTTATGTAGCAAAACTACTTTAGATGAAGGGGATGTGGTGCGAATTTTACGCCGGACTCTAGATTTATTATCCCAGATTCCTCATGTTCCTAATTTACCAGATGTGTTGCGGCGTAATGCTCAACGGGCAATGCAGTTAATTGATAGGTTTCCTGTCAATGAGGTGACGGAATAGGGTAGATACAGTTCCAAAATTTAGGACTTCAGCCCAACTACAAAATAACAAAAAAGATGATTGCAGCCATTGATATTGGGACAAATTCTTTACACATGGTGGTGGTGAAAATTGAACCCACATTACCATCTTTTAGCATTGTGACGAGAGAAAAGGAAACGGTAAGATTAGGCGATCGCAATCTGGTGACTGGAGAACTAAAACCAGAAGTCATAGATAAGGCGATCGCTTGTTTGGGAAGATTCAAAACCCTGGCTGATAGCTTGGGTGTAGATAGTATTGTCGCTGTTGCTACGAGCGCCGTCCGCGAATCTCCTAATGGCAAAGATTTTATCCACAAAGTTGAAACCGAAGTTGGTTTAACTGTTGACTTAATTTCTGGTCCTGAAGAAGCCCGACGCATCTATTTAGGTGTCTTGTCGGGGATGGAATTTAATAACCTACCTCACATCATTATTGATATTGGTGGTGGTTCAACAGAATTGATTTTAGGAGATAGCGAAGAACCTCGTTGTCTGACTAGTACGAAAGTTGGTGCGGTGCGATTAACTGGGGAATTAGTTAACTCTGATCCCATCACAGAAACTGAATTTAAATATCTCCAAGCCTACGCTAGAGGAATGCTAGAACGTTCTGTGGAAGAGATTTTAGCAAACTTCAAAATTGGCGATTCTCCCCAGTTAATCGGCACATCTGGCACAATTGAAACTATAGCTACTATTCACGCTAGAGAAAAATTAGGTCTTGTTCCTTCTACTCTCAACGGCTATCAATTCAGTCTTCAAGACTTGCGAACCTGGGTAAATCGCTTGCGAAAGATGACTAATGTCGAACGGGCAACTATTCCGGGGATGCCAGAAAAGAGGTCAGAAGTTATACTTTCGGGAGCAGTAATTCTCCAGGAAGCTATGACTTTGTTAGGCGTAGAATCCGTCACAGTTTGTGAGCGATCGCTCCGAGAAGGTGTAATTGTAGATTGGATGCTAACCCATGGTTTCATTGATAATAGATTACGGTTTCAAAGTTCTATCCGCCACCGCAGTGTATTAAAAGTTGCCAAAAAATATCAGACTAATTTAGAACATAGCGAGCGTGTAGCCGCTTTTGCCTTTAGTATATTTGATCAAACCCAAGGACAACTACATAATTGGAGTGTAGATGAACGCCAATTACTTTGGGCTGCGGCGATTTTACATAATTGTGGTCACTATATCAGCCATTCTTCCCACCACAAACATTCATACTACTTAATTAGAAATGGCGAATTACTCGGTTATAATGAAACCGAAATCGAAATTATCGCCAATATAGCCCGTTATCACCGCAAATCTCCACCCAAGAAAAAACACGACAACTATCGTAGTCTCTTACATAAAGAACATCGCCAAATGGTTAATCAACTCAGCGCCATTTTAAGATTAGCTGTGGCTTTGGATAGAAGACAAATAGGTGCTATTTCTCATATTCAATGTGAATATTTTCCGAATTTTAAGGAAATGAAGATGTTCATTTTCCCATCTTTAAGTAATGATGAATGTGCTTTGGAAATGTGGAGTTTAGATTATAAAAAAGGAATTTTTGATGAAGAGTTTGGGTTGAAATTAGTGCCAGTATTAATGAGGGCTGGTTAAAAGTTTTTTACTAATAACACCTCCAGAATTCTTCACAAATTACCAACAACAAAATCAAACAAATAATGAGCCATTTCTAGTTTAGAACAAGCTGGAATTTCTACCTCTTTCCCTTCTTTGTCTAAAAACACAGCTTGATTATTATCACTCCCAAAACCACTATCAACTTTATCAATCGGGTTGGCGACAATTGCATCTAATTTCTTCCTTTGCAATTTTTCCCGCGCTGGCTTGACAATATCACCCGTTTGTGCTGCAAAACCAATTAAATATTGATGAGATTGTTTGAGTTTTCCGATTTCAGCCACAATATCTGTTACTGGTGCGAGTGCTAGGTTTTCGGGGAGCGATCGCTTGGGCAATTTTTCGCTACTATAATCTCTAGGTTTGACATCTGCAACTGCGGCTGACATGATAATTATATCTGCATTGGCTAAATGCTTTAACATGACCTGCTGCATTTGGTCTGCACTAATTACGGGAATTGCTTCTACTCCCAAAGGTGCTTCCCAACTGGCAGGACAATGGACTAATATTACTTTTGCCCCTCTGTGCAGCGCAGCCTGTGCCAATGCTAAACCCATTTTACCAGTTGAGGGATTGCCAATAAATCGCACGGGGTCTAAATATTCTCTCGTTCCCCCAGCACTGATTAAAACCTGTTTCCCAGCTAAATCTCTGATTCCTTGGGTGTGTAATAAAGATTGAATATAAACAAATATTTCGGCGGGTTCTGCCATTCTACCAGCACCAATGCGATCGCACGCTAATAAACCCGATGCTGTACCAATACCATAAAATCTACCATCTGTCAATAGCTGCCGCCAATTTCTTTGTACCGCCACCTGTTCCCACATATCTGTATTCATGGCTGGTGCTAACAACACGGGACAAGTAGAAGCGAGAACGGTATTTGTTAGTAAGTTATCCGCCATACCATAGGTTAATTTAGCCAAAGTATTAGCAGTTAAAGGCGCAATCACCATTAAATCAGCCCATTCACCTAACTCAATATGCAACGGACGAGAATAGATTGGTTGCCAAAAATTCTCATCAGTATAAGCTTGATGACGAGATAAAGTTGCTAAACTTAAAGGAGTGATAAATTCTTGAGCAGATTTAGTGAGAATAACTCGCACTTCTAGCCCAGATTTAAATAGAGTAGAAACCAATTCACAGACTTTATAGGCGGCGATACCACCGCCTACACAAATAAGAACCCGTTTAGATTGAGAATTTATAGATGATGGCATTTTGGGGCAAAATTCCAATTATCTTTGATAATAGTCCCTCAAACCCAATCTAAAATCCAAAATCTAAAATTCTTAGCCTTCGTCGTAGGGTTCTAAATCTAAGAGGTGGATATAGGGTTCAACTAATTCTGGACGCTGAAAAGCAATTGCTCGGAGTAAATGCCAATCATTCAAACCCTCAAAAGCATTACTATAGTTATCTAATTCTAGCCGTGTAGCTAATTCTTGCACCTCGGTTGCAGTCATAGCAGAAATTTCTGTTTTGGAAATGCTTAGAGTTTTCATAATTTTTGCCCCTCCCTTTTGCAGCACTTGTATTCAGCTTAGGGTGGAGTTGCTCTAAAAGCTTCCACCTGATCTATCTTACTCACTAATGAGCATTAAATTTGTAAAAATTCTTGTGATTTTTACCCGAATCTGTAAAATTTTTGTAACTTTAGTTAACTAATTGTGTTGATAACAAAAGTTCGTAACACTTCTAGCATTTGTAAATTAATTTCATGTCCCATTGCAAATTCATGATACTCCACATTTACTCCTAGAGATTCTGTAACTTCTCTGGACTTAATTGCAGCTTTTAGCGGTACAACTTCATCCTGTGTCCCGTGCATGATTAATGTCGGCGGAAAAATGCCTTTATTCAACATGGCTACGCTAGGATGCAAATAGCCACTCATCACGACTAAACCAGCCAAAGGTAAGCTTAATCCTACATCTAAAGTCATCGCTCCACCTTGAGAAAATCCGCTCAAAATTGTGCGCGATAATGGCACACCTGTATGACTTTCTAAAGATTGCAACCAATCTATGAGCAGTTGTTTACTTTCTACCAATCCATCATACATAGTTTCTGTCCGCAGGTCATACCATGCTTTACCTGTATCAGTATAGGGATGAGGATAAGGAGCATTTGGGAGAAGAAACTCGTACTCTGGTAAGTTGACATAAGGTATCAAAGATGCAACGTCTTGAGCATTTGCACCCCAACCATGCAAAGTGACGATTAAAGCGTCTGGTGTTTTGTTTGTTGGTGGAGAAACCCTAATAAAATCTAATGTTGGAGTCATGAGTAATTGAGGAATTAATGCAGATACAGTATACCGCGTGTCAATCCAGTACACATTTCCAAACTTTTTTCTCTGTTCTGGACATTTTCATATTTTGCTACTACTCCCCAAGCTAATTATGAATCTGAGCAACCTTTCGGTAGAATGTTCTTCACAGAAAGCAATTTAGTCCAAAGGAATCTGGGGAATTATGGCACGTTTAGCCCTGCTGAGTGTATCTAATAAAACTGGTGTAATTGATTTAGCCCGGAGTTTGGTTGAAGAATTTGGCTTTGATATCATCAGCAGTGGGGGAACAGCCAAAACCCTAAAAGATGCAGGAATACCAGTTACTAAGGTTTCTGATTATACAGGTTCACCGGAAATTTTAGGTGGTCGGGTAAAAACTCTTCATCCTCGCATTCATGGCGGTATTTTAGCACGGCGGGATGTGGCACAAGATGTCACGGATTTAGAAAATAACCAAATTCGGCCGATTGATTTGGTGGTAGTTAATCTTTATCCTTTTGAAGAAACCATTGCTAAACCTGGTGTTACTTTAGCTGACGCGGTGGAACAAATTGATATTGGTGGTCCGGCAATGTTAAGGGCTTCGTCGAAAAATTACGCCCATTTGACGGTATTATGTGATCCTGCCCAATATGGTGAGTATTTACAAGAATTACGCCAAAATGGGGAAGCTTCTTTAGAGTTTCGCCAAAAATGCGCGTTAAAGGGATTTTTGCATACTGCTAGTTATGATAATGCGATCGCAGCTTATTTAGCTGGAACACAATCTGAAGAATTTACTGTTTCTGGTACACAACTCCAATCTTTGCGTTATGGAGAAAATCCTCACCAACCCGCAGCATGGTATCAAACGGGAAGTACCCCCATTGGTTGGACAGCAGCGACTAAACTGCAAGGTAAGGAACTCAGTTACAATAATTTGGTAGATTTGGAAGCTGCACGGCGGATAATTGCTGAATTTACGGAAAGTCCCGCAGCGACAATTATCAAACATACTAATCCCTGTGGAACTGCGGAAGCGGAAACTATTTTTGACGCTTATCAAAAAGCCTTCAATGCTGATTCTATCTCGGCTTTTGGGGGAATTGTAGCTTTAAACCGTCCTCTTGATGCGGCGACAGCGACGGAATTAACTAAGACATTTTTGGAGTGCGTGGTTGCTCCTGGTTGTGATGAAGAAGCTCAGGAAATTTTAACTAAAAAAGGTAATGTCAGAGTTTTGATTTTACCAGATTTGCTGACTGGACCCAAAGAAACTGTGAAAGCGATCGCAGGTGGGTTTTTAGTCCAATCTGCTGATGATATCATTGCCGATCCTACTCAATGGCAAGTTGTCACGGAACGTCAACCTACTCCCAGTGAGTTAGCTGAATTACTGTTTGCTTGGAAAGTTTGCAAACACGTTAAATCCAATGCTATCGTAATTGCGAGCGATCGCACGACTTTGGGCGTAGGTGCTGGACAAATGAACCGTGTGGGTTCGACAAAAATCGCTATCGAACAAGCCGGAGCAAAAGCCCAAGGAGCATTCCTAGCTAGTGACGGCTTCTTCCCCTTCGATGATACCGTCAAAGCCGCCGCAGCCGCCGGAATTACCGCCATTGTCCAACCAGGGGGAAGTGTCCGCGATAAAGATTCTATCAAAGCCGCTAATGAACTCGGTTTACTCATGGTTGTAACTGGTGTACGGCACTTTTTACATTAGGTTTGGTAATGGGTGATTGGTGATTGGTGATTGGTAATTGGGAAAAGAATATTTCTTTTTATTTCTCTCCCCTGCCCCCTGCTCCCCTGCCCCTGCCCCCTGCCCCTCTGCTCCCTGTTCCCTTCTTGAAACTATTTTAAAAAATGTTGCATAAGCTACTTGCCAATTAACTAAAATAGTGATAAGTTATATTTGTGTGTGAGGAGCAAGTTTAAAAAACGTCTGGGGTGGAAACACGGCAACACTCCCAGGCGTTTTTTAATGGAAATAAAAATTTTCAGCAAATAAATAATAGGATTCGTAGGCGCGTATCCTTGACGGAATCTGAAAGTATCAGCATTCGGTTTAAGGGCGTTCGCGAAGCGTGCTGGAAGCATCAGCATTCGGAAAATAAACTTGGGAAAAAACCGATAATTAATCACCCGAATGCTTCGCCCCTACAAACGTTATTGTCTCCTCCCTGTCTGTCACCTGTCACCTGTAACCTGTCACCTTCTTCCTGACTTCTGAAAACCAAATGCTCGCTTCATGTGCAAAATATATAATTCCCGAAATGTTCCCAGAATGATCTAATATTTTGGCAATTTGGCAGACAACTATTTTAATTTACAGCTTTAATGGAATATCAACAGGGTGAAGGAGAAAGTTAGGAAGTTATTGATGTGTGGATTTACTCCAGCATGAGACACTTCTGAACCCGACAAGAAACGATAGATGCGGTGCTGTCAAACACAGGAGAATATTGCGACATTCAAGTAACAGCCATTGCCAATATTTTAACAGCAAGTGGCTAAGAATCGCAAAAAAGATATATAGATAGTATTTGACCGATTGCCTAGTGAACAAACGGATATATTCAGTCCAGCATTGAACTGTACGAGTACAAATTAACTTGAAAATAGTTGAGTTGTGAAAAAAGTATGGAAAGTTAATAACTTAGTTTTTAATCACGCAGCATTTCGGAGATGATGGCATCAGCTTGTAATCTCTTGTAAGTTAAGTGAACTAGGTTAGCTTCATCTGATTGTCCACAAACATAGCAAGCTAGACTTAGAGCATCTAATAACATTAAAGTAGAAATTCCGTCTGCTGCTAAAGATGAAATATATTCGGAAACGCCTTTAGCACAGGTTTCTGCTGGCATGAGTACCAATAACAACCGCAGACAATCTGCTGATGCCATCATCCCATCTAACTCATGAGTCTGTGTGGCTAATTGAACAATGCCAAGGACGATTTGATTAGGGGAAAGACCTTCTTTAATTAAGAGGGCAAAGAAGGAAGTTAAATGACATGGGGTGCTGTGATCAAGTTTGATATTCATAGTGCTTATTAAATTCAGTGTAACAATAATCGCAGATTTTTTGGCTAATCCGGAAAAATCGAAGAAATTTTTTGTTTTTTTTCTCCGTAAGATTCTCAAACCTTCTAGCAGATGTCACCCCAATTTGTCAACTTGAGTTTTAATCAATCGTTGGACACTAGCCAATGCAGGATTTAACTCATAGTTCCGTATCCCTTGATGCTGTAAATAAGCTAATTGTTCCTCTTCCATCATTTTTATATCTTGGATTACTAAACCATCGAGTAATTTTTGGGCTACACCAAATAAACTGTCTTTAATAAACCTTCTAAACCAAATCGGTAGCTTATGTAACCGCCAAAAGGCATTTAAAGATGTAAAGTGGATCAAGTAGGCTTTGGTTTCAGTCTCGTTGATAGGACACAGTAAACAGTAAATTTTAAAATCTTTACCTAATGTTGATACCCAATGAGGGTAAACATAACTTACATCTAATGGTTCTGGATGTAAACGCCTCAAACCGGGAAAAAATAGTTGGGAAATAGACCAAATTTTATCTATTTGGTAATAACTTTGGGCTGTGTAATGGGCATGAATTTGGCTGTGATCTTCATCAATACTTTCTAGTGATGCTGCTGCCCATGCTTGTAAATCTTGATGTAAATGCCCATGATACATATCCATGAGGTTTTCTATCAAGTAGGAATAATGGGCTTGACAGTGAATAATGGCAACGGTAGCAATATAGTTTAAATGCTCCCATTCAGGTAATCCCAATGGTTCTACGCTTGGTTCACTGTCTCCAGGAAATAGCCAAATAAAGCCATCTTGTTCTTGGACTGGATAAGTACGAAGTTGACAAGTTGGTAATTTTTGATTTGTTGCTAAATAAGGAACTTCTGTACATTTACCTGATTCACCAAAGCGCCAACCGTGATATGCACATTCTAGGTCATTACCAATTACTTGCCCGTGGCTGAGTTTAACTTGACGGTGAGGACAACGATCTTCTAAAGCGTGAACTTTTCCTGTACTATCTCGATAGAGTGCGATCGCTTGTTTCCAAATCTTTACCCCCAAAGGTTGATTTGTAACTTCACTACTACGGGCAACTACATACCAATGATCAGGGTTAATACCTAATGTTCTCACATCTCGACTTTGGACGACAGGCAAGGTAGATTCTGGCATTTTTGGTAGCATGATAGTAGATTAAAGCAGTGACTATATTATTAGAAAAAAATCTGTATGGCAAGCTACCTAGAAACCCAATCCCCAGATCAGTTGGTGGATCAACTTATTGAGGAAACCACAGGACTAAACCATGTGGAAGTCATTGAAAATGTGATTGACACCCTAGCACAAGATCAAAGTGCAATGGTTAGCCATTCTGCTGAAGGTGAATATCTGTGGAAATTCCAGTATGGCAGTGTCGAAGTATTCGTACAGTTGACGGGGACTACTGACGAAGATACTATCACTGTTTGGTCTGCGGTACTCAAGTTACCTGTTCAAGATGAACCCAGATTAACGCGATACCTGTTAGAGTTGAACTGCGTAAGTACCTTTGAAGCCCGTTTTGGGATTATTAACAATCAAGTAGTTGTGATTTCTACACGCACCTTAGCAGAATTGTCTCCAGGGGAAGTTTCCCGGATCATTACTATCGTTGCAACTATCGCTGATGATAATGATGAATATCTGCAAGCTGAATTTAGTGCAGTTTAAATAATTTTAGTTTGGGGGATTCAGCAGGTGTGGCGACTTATTCCTACTTTAGCAGCTTCCGGTAATATCCAAATGGCTGTTGACCGCTGGTTATTAACACAGCATGAGTCGGGAAAACATCCGCCAACTTTACGTTTTTATACTTGGTCGCCACCTGCAATTTCTCTGGGTTATCATCAACGTCAATATCCCGAATTTTGGGAAAATTTAACTTGGAACGGCGAAAAATTGGATTTAGTGCGTCGTCCTACGGGTGGGAGGGCGGTTTTACATCAAGGTGATTTAACTTACAGTGTAGTGACATCTGGACTAGGGGGAAATCGTCTAGATGTGTATGCAAAGATTTGTGAGTTTTTGATTCAAGGATGGCGATCGCTCGGTGTGGAGTTGTACTATGGCCAAGCTGGACGCGGTTATATCCACAATCCTAATTGTTTTGGGACGGCTACAGGTGCAGATTTAGTTTTAGCTGATGGTTCTAAACTAATTGGTAGCGCCCAATTACGCAAAGGTGACGCGGTTCTCCAACATGGTTCTATGCGGTTAAATCCTGATCCGGATTTGTTTAAAAAAGTATTTGATCAAGAGTATTTCAGTTCTGCAAAGTTTCCTCAAACTATTAATCAAGAAACAATAATTAATGCTTTAATTGCGGCTGCTTGTGATTGTTTTGCGATGGAA
This sequence comes from Anabaena sp. UHCC 0204, assembly GCF_009711975.1. GTDB lineage: Bacteria > Cyanobacteriota > Cyanobacteriia > Cyanobacteriales > Nostocaceae > Dolichospermum. Next base: position 25,035 of record NZ_VIKW01000002.1, on the reverse strand, counting down.
ATAGAGGTGAAACCTTTATCTGAAGATGAGTGGGATATGATTTTGGATTATTGTTGATGAGGGTAGGTTATTAGCCTAACCCACAATTTTTTGTTTCGCGCAGAAACGCAGAGGAAGCAAAAAGTCTATTTTAGTTTTTATCTTTTGTATGATGTTTACTTTTTAGATTGTCATGTTTTACTTGTAGTTCATACCATTCGTTTAAACAGTATTCTGACCAACAAAAACAGTATTCATTCCAACAGAAATCACATAATCCTTGTTCTTTTATTTGCTCATTGTTTGCTGATTTTTGGAGTAAACAAGTACGCGGACAATGGACATAATTATTCATTATTTTATCCTGAGTAAGTTAATAATTGGCACGGGTAAAAGGTGAGAAATTCTTTTTACCTAAACAAATTTGTTCATAATGTTGACCAGCAATTTCCCATGTAAATTCACTTTCTATGAGTTTTCTTGCATGAAGAGAAAGTTCTAGTCGTAGTTCTGGTTTTTCAAATAGTTGAGAAATTGCGGTGACATATTCTCCGGGCTGATTGGCTCGAAGGGCGCGTAATGGCGTTGTTTTGCCATCTACTGCTAATCCTTCCAAACCGCGATCGCTTCCTACTACGGGAACGCCTGCGGCCATGGCTTCTAGGGTTTTATTTTTAATCCCAAATCCTGTTCGCATAGGGATGACACAAACGGCAGATTTGTGCAGGTATTCCACCATGGAAGGGACTCTACCTGTAACATTTACACCTGGTTGATTTTGCAGTTCTAAGACTTCGGGAACAGGACGAGAACCGACGATATCAAAAACTGTATCGGGATACTTTTTTTGAATTTCTGGTAATATCTCTTGACTAAAAAATCGCGCTGCGTCTATGTTGGCGATATAATCCATTGCTCCAATAAAAATTAGCCGATATCCACCAGGATCATGATTCCGCATAGGGAATAAATCTAAATCTACGCCATTAGGAATTACGGGAATTGCTTGTTGATTGCTAAATTCTTGAAATTGGATTTTATCTTCTTCTGTGGTGACTACAATATCAGAAAATTTAGGACAGAATCCTTTTTCATAGCGACGTAAAAGGGGTAAGTATAAACTATCTCGCAGTTTATTTTCGGCTGTACCAGTTTCTAACTGATTCAGACAAGTTGCATAAACAGAACTATGAACATCAACTATGGTTTTTACCTGGTTCTTGAAATGGGGACGGATATAAATTTCGTTAACGCTATGTTCACAGGTAATGACATCACATTTACCAGATTCGACAAATTTATCAATCCATTGCTGCATTTCTACTGAATAGCGGTTCAGAACATTGGGGGAAGTTCCTTGAATTAAAAATGTACTAAATCGCTGGATTTTTTGGAGGATTCCTGAGAAGTTACTACTAGGAAGAGGACGGGGAAAAATTACCAAATCATCAACATAATTACGTAATTCGGCAATTTCTGTATCTGTTACATAGGTATCACGCTGTGTTACCAGGGTAATATGATGACGTTGACGCAGGTACTTGAGTAAATAAAAAGTCCTAATTTCCGTTCCTCCCCTTGTGGGTGGGTAGGGAAATGTGGAAGATAGCATGAGGATATTCATAGTTTTGAATTATCTGATCATCTCAAAGATGATACATATAAATCTCGCGGTATGGTGGAATTTATTTAATATTTGTATAAAATTTTTCTGAAAAAATATATGCAGTTTAATATTGTGCGCTAGGTGTGGAGGTAAACTTCTCTTCAGGGAGTAATAAAAATTTGCAGCATATAGTAACTAATCATACTAATTAGAGTTACTATAGAAAACGTGTGTTAATTTTTTGTGATTCGCGCTAAAGTAGTCAGGTGTCAAATACAGCAAGACTACCCGTATGGAAACGAAAGAGTTAAAGTTTATCTTAAAGCTGTTGGGATGTCCCAATTATCGCACTGGCTTGAGTTCCAGCACTTTTGATGGTTTTAAAAGTGAGAAAAACAAAATTTGTCGAGACTTAGGCGATCGCGAACTGGTAGACTATTCGCGTGAGATTGCCACAGTTAAAATTTTACCTCCTGGTCAGGCTCTGTTGAAACTAGACCCAGCCGAGTTACCCATCACTGATAAAGAACGTAAGGTGTTGGATAAACTCAGTAAAGCTACTGCTAAAATCGCCCCCAGTGAAATTACTTCTCTGAAAGCTGCGGAACGAGCCGAGATATTGAAAAGCTTGAATGAACGGGGTTTAATTTCAGCAGAAATCAAAATTCAAAGAATTAAAGCTGAGGTTTGGCTGACTGAAAGAGGGATTGAGTTTTTGCGGGATGAATATATTCCCAATAAAGGCGCTAACCCTGTTATTAGTTTGGAATTGCTGGGTAATTATCTGCGCTTTTTACGGAAGAATTTACGGGTTAAGCCAGAACAAGTTTCTGTTCCACTACCTACCAATAAACAATCAAGTGTAGAAACTATCATCAATCCCAGTGATGAAGAAATTTTACAACTTATCGAGAAATTAGACCAAGAACTGGGTACAGAGAATTATTTACCCATTTTCCATTTACGGCAAAAGTTACAACCACCAATGTCAAGGGAAGAATTAGATCAGGCTTTGTATCGGTTGCAAGTTAACAACCACATTGAGTTGAGTACCTTGGCTGAACCTGACAAATTTACATCTGAACAGCTAGACGCAGGAATATTCCAACGTCAAGGTAGTTTAGTGTTTTTTATTACTTTAAACTAAAAAGATCCTCAATCATTACTGCTCTTATTTTTGGTGCAAATTTATGGCATTTATCGAAGAAATTATTAAGCAATCTATCAATCCATTCGATAATTTTGCGTCCTCTAACTTTTGGAAGGAGACACAAGAAAAAGCACTCACAGTAGAATCTATCCATCAAGAGGCGTTAGTAGAGATAGAAAAAGTTTTAAAACAAGTATCTAATGATCGCATTCCTCGTACTCTTATTCTTGCTGGTGATGCTGGAGTTGGAAAAACTTATTTCTTAGGACGGCTCAAAAAAATATTGAATTCACAGGCATTTTTTGTTTATATTGAACCGTTTGTCGAAAGTCAATATATCTGGCGACACATTTTAAGATATACAGTTGATAGCCTCGTTAAATCTCCTGATGGACAAAAAGATTCACAGTTATTACTATGGCTAAAAAGCTGTTTTTCTAGTATTTCAAATGGGTTAGAAGCTGAAGAAAAAAATTTAATTGAGAAAATAAAGAGGACTGGAGTTAATGACAATGGCTCTTACCTTAGAGAAAGACAGCAGTTTATTGATATTTTGAAAAATAAATTAGGACTGCTAGGGATATACAATGCTCATGAGTTCTTTGGAGTTTTATATCAATTAACTAACCCTAAATTACACTACTTAGCCTGTGAATGGTTAAAAGGTGACAACCTTGATCAAGATAGTTTAAAAAATCTGGGAGTTGGACGTTCAATTGATACTGAAGACGCAGCTAGAAAAATATTAGCAAATTTTAGTAAAATTTCGGCTAAATCTAAACCAATTGTTTGGTGTTTTGATCAACTAGACAATATTGCTAAGTTAGCTAATAACTCTATTGACTTACCGACTTTATTCAGTGCTAATTCTACTATTCATAATGAACAATGGCAAGGAATGTTGGTAATTATCAGTATTATTAATAGTACATGGAATCAAAATAAAAAGCTAATTCCAGATGCTGATTTAGACAGAGTTAATACAAAAATTTCTCTTAAACGCATCACATTGGAACAAGCCAAATCATTGTGGGCAACTCGGCTTTATCCACTACATACTCAAGTAAAATCTCAGCCAAGTTCTGATATTTTCCCATTAACTGAACACTCTCTCAAAGAAGAATTTCCTGGAGGCAAAGTTTTGCCTCGTGAAGTATTGCAACTAGGTAAGGAATTAATTCAAAAATATAAAGGAGGAATAGACAAGATAGACTTAGTTGCAGCATTTAAATTATTATGGTTGTATGAATTTCAGAAAGTTGAGAAAAGAATTACTCACATTAGTCAATGCTCTTCAGTAGAACTCGTGAGAATGTTGAAAGAAACTTTATCAGCTTTGCAAGTGAGAAATATTCAACCAAAACTATTACCTAGCTCTACTTATGCTGAGTATTCATTCAGCTATCAAGTTCCTGATCAAACCGAAAAAATCGGAATCACTTGGACAGAAGAAGCAAATATGACTACATTCTGTTATATAATGAAGGCTTGCCATAAAGTAGTACAACGGAAATTGTGTAATACACTCTACTTAATTAGAGCGCAAAATGTTGGCAATACTGATTTAGTGGGCAACAAAATATTTACTGAAATATTCACAAATTCCGATCATCGTAGAATTCAACCAGATTTAAATTCTGTTCATTACTTGGTAACTTATCATAATCTAGTAAATGCAGCTTGTGCGGGTGAGTTGGTAGTTGATACAAAAATCATCAAATTAGAGGAATTAGAAAGTTTAATTCGCGCATCTGAAATTATGCGAGAATGCTATTTATTACAAGAGTTAGGATTTTTTACTAAAAATCCAGGTCCTGACGATGAAAAGTATAAAAAGATGGTCAAAGAATTCTTGTTTAATTTAGTTCAAACTAATCAAATATTGGGACGAAAATTATTAACGGATAAAGCAGAAGAGAGATTTAATTTTGTGAAAGATTTAAACGTGGAGCTTCTGCTGGAAGAATTATGTCAGGAGAATAAAATTAAAATTATTCCCCCCAATGAGAAACCAGAAAAACAGTCAGTATGTTGGATACCAAATTAATAATTAAGTACAATCAAATATGCTGCCCAATCTGCTAGTTTTTTTCATAAATCCAAAAGTACACGAATGCACTACCTGAGCGAAGCTTCTGAAATTTACCAGCAAATTTCCCAACTATCCCTATCTAAAACCCTATGGATAGATACGGAAATTGCTGATTGGTATACCGATAAACCAAAATTAGCACTAATTCAGGTATTGGCTGATTATACAGATTTAACTGGTGAATCTGCTTACATTTTTGATGTTTTAGATAAACCTGATTTGGCTGTATATTTCATTAACCAAATTATGGTTAATCCGCAAATTGAAAAAGTATTTCATAGTGCGGGTTTTGATTTAAAATATCTGGGCAAAACTCAAGCCCAAAATGTTACCTGTACTTTAAAATTAGCCCAAAAAATTAAACGTAAAGTTTTACAAACTACCAACTTAAAACTAAAAACTTTAGCTACTGAACTCTGCTACTTTTCTAATGTAGATGCAGAAGAAGGAACAAGCGACTGGGGAAAACGTCCTCTGACTCAAAAACAGCTAAACTATGCAGCAATGGATACAGTTTATTTAGCTGCTGTTCATCGTCGCTTACTGGAAATATCCAATCCTGATGCTATCAGTAATATATTTAATATGGTAAATCATAAATCTGAAAACTCTTCTTTAACTCCGACTAAAGTTAGATTAGCTTTTGAATGTCCTCGACTATTTTATCTAAATCATAATTTTAATTATAAAGCAATATTCTTTCCTAAAGATGCCATTACGGGTATTGGTAATGTCTTTCACCAACTAGCAGATGATTTTATTAATTTACTGCTAATTGAACCCAGATTTAAAACTTTATTGAATCCATCTGCAACACAATTAAATGTAGATGAACTAACATCAAAAATTCAACAATTATTCTATCAAATTAAATTCTTTCCTTATTTACAAGATACTATTAGTCAAGATTATAGTAAAGCCCCTGGATTATTACAAGTTTGGCAAGGATTACAAGGATTAATTAAAAACTTTACTGAATTGTTAGTAATCAATCGCCATTATTGTAGTGCAGAAACAGTTATTCAGAATACTTTTATTAGTGAAGAACGCAGTTTAGAATATTACTTTAATTTACCAGATGGTACAAAGCAACTGATAAGAGGTGAATTTGATTGTTTAGTTTTTAACTTTGAACTCAAACGCCTTTGTATGGTGGAGTTTAAAACCTATCAATCTGTAGATCCTTCAGCACAATTAGCTCAAGTTTCTCTCTATAGTTATATGTTATGGAAGAAGAAAAAAGCACCTGTTGATTCTGCTGTTTATTGTGTTTTACCAGAGTTTAAAGAGTACAAATATTCTTGGGAACAGCTAGAAAATACGGTTCATCAATTAATTCCCTACAAATTATTACAAATGCAAGAATGGTTGAGTTGGGAATCTCCCAATTCTAACCCACCACCAGCTACAACTCAACCTCATTTATGTGAAATTTGCCCGCAACAACAAAAGTGTCAGACTTTTTTTAGTGTTGAAGAAAATCCAACACGAAACCTAACCCCCCAACCCCCTTCCCTACCAGGGAAGGGGGAGAATTCAAAGCCTCTCTCCTTGCAGGAGAGAGGTTTGGAGAGAGGTTTTTCAGATACTTTTAAAAGTCAGGAAGATACATCTATTAATGCTGATGAAATAGGGGAAGCTTTGGTTAATACTTTGCAATCTTTTGGTGTTGGTGTTGAATATCAAGGTGCTGCTGTAAGTCCAGCATTTATCCGAGTGAAACTTAAACCAAATCTGGGTATAAGAGTAAATTCACTGCTGAAATTTTCGGCTGATTTACAAGTACAGTTGGGGTTAGAACATCCGCCTTTAATTGCTCCCCAAGCTGGTTATGTGAGTATTGATTTACCACGTACAGATAGGCAAATTGCCAAATTTGAAGATTATATTCAAAAACAATTTTTACCACCAACAGCACCCGTAAAAATTGCCATTGGGGTGAGTATTGATGGTAAGTTGTTAGAGGCTGATTTATCAGATCCGAATACTTGTCATTTTTTGGTTGGGGGAACAACAGGAAGCGGAAAAAGTGAGTTTTTGCGATCGCTCCTTCTCAGTTTACTCTATTGTCATTCTCCCCAACATTTAAAAATTGCCTTAGTTGACCCCAAGCGGGTAACATTTCCCGAATTTGAGCAAATGTCATGGTTATATTCACCAGTTGTCAAAGATAGCGATCGCGCCGTAGAATTGATGCAAGAACTAGTTGCAGAAATGGAATCTCGCTATCAAAAATTTGAAAAAGCTAAATGTGCAGATTTAACTACCTATAATCAACATTCTTCCCAAGCTTTACCGCGTATAGTCTGTATATTTGATGAATATGCCGATTTTATGGCAGAAAAAGAAATTCGCACCGTATTAGAACAAAGTATCAAACGTTTAGGCGCAATGGCAAGAGCCGCTGGCATTCATCTGATTATTTCCACACAACGTCCAGAAGCCAGCATTGTCACCCCAATTATCCGTGCTAATTTACCTGGACGAGTCGCCCTGCGTACCTCCAGCCAAGCAGATTCATGCATTATTCTGGGTGGAAAAGAAACAACAGCAGCTTATTTATTAGGCAAAGGTGATTTAGTTTACCAAGTTGGTTCGCAACTACAACGTCTTCAAAGCTTATTAGCACAAACTATTCAGCTACCGTTAGTTTAGGTGGTTAAAATCGTTTGATACTTTTCCACATCCCCCAAAAGGTTAAATTAATCAAAGTTAAAATTTATTAGATAATATGTACGCTACATGATTGGGAAAGCGTCAGCAGAGGAACTCAAAATGGGATATATAATTGCAACCGCAAACATGAAAGGTGGAGTCGGTAAAACCACCCTCACTGTGAATATAGCTACCTGTTTGGCAAAAAATCACGGTAAAAAGGTACTTGTTTTAGATTTAGATAGTCAAATTAGTGCCACACTGAGTTTAATGTCACCTGTGGATTTTGCCAAACGTCGCAAACAAAGAAAGACATTTAGATATTTGATAGATGAAATTATTAACCCTGAACCTGGGGCAAAATTGACGATTCATGATATTATTCAACCTCAAGTTTGTAATCTTCCCGGATTAAATTTATTACCAGGAGATATAGACTTATATGATGAATTTGTGGTTTCGGAAATGCTACATAATCAATCCGTAGCTTTGGGAGAACAGGATTTTGAAACTATTTGGAATCGCTTTGAAAGAGTCTTAATTAGAGATATTTTAAACCCTGTAAAGGATGAATATGATTTTATTCTTTTAGATTGCGCTCCTGGCTATAATTTAATGACTCGTAGTGCTTTAGCTAGTAGCGATTTCTACATTCTCCCAGCCAAACCAGAACCGTTATCTGTGGTAGGTATTCAACTTTTAGAAAGACGCATTGCCCAATTAAAAGATAGTCATGAACACGAAGCTAAGATAGATATTAAAATGTTGGGAATTGTCTTTAGTATGTCCAGCGCAAATTTACTGAATGGCAGATATTATAAACAGGTAATGCACCGAGTTGTCGAGGATTTTGGAGTAGATAAAATCTGTAAAGCGCAAATACCAGTTGATGTTAATGTAGCTAAAGCTGTTGATAGTTTTATGCCTGTTTCTTTACTGAGTCCAAATACAGCCGGTTCTAAAGCATTTATGCAGTTAACTCAGGAGTTGTTGCAGAAGTTGTAAATTAGGTATTGTGATTTAGATATTTGGTGATCAATAGAGACGCTCCATGGAACGTCTCTATCAGAATCATAAAAGATATAAATAAAATATTCAAAGCCAAAAATACCATCTTATGGTAGACTTCTAAATCTTAGAGTTGGGAAACTTCGGTTTAATTCCGAGACTGTGCCGCAGCTGTAAAGCAATTTGAGATGGGAAATTTAAGATTATTGGGGGTTAGAAATCTCCCAAACAGGACTTAATCCCAAATTCAAAATTGAGTAAGTCAGAATGCCAACTCTAGACTGTTCACTAAGTTCTGTCTCTGCGTCACACAGAGAAGGAGTCATAATTTTGCAAATTCCATTTACTGCTTGCCCAGGTTTATTTTACACCACACCGGCTCAAGATGGTTTTCTTTATCGGTTAAGAATACCAGGGGGAATTATTAATTATCAACAATGTCAGATTATTGCAGATATCGCTGATAATTATGGTAGTGGATATATTGATATTACTAATCGCGCTAACATCCAAATTAGAGAAATCAAACAAACAATAAATATAGAAGTTCTCCAACAATTACAAACATTTAGTTTAGGTTCTAGCAATGCCAATATAGATCATATCCGCAACATTATGACCAGTCCCACAGCGGGTATTGACACAGAAGAATTAATAGATACTCGTCCTTTAGTGAAAGCTTGGGAAGAATATATTACCGCAAATTCTCATCTTTGTGATCTATCGGCAAAATTTAGTGTGTGCTTTGATGGTGGAGGCAAAGTTGCGATAAAATATCAACCCAATGATATTATATTGGCAGCAGAATTAGATCACAGTAATGTCTATTTACGGTTATATCTCAGTTATGGAGAGAAAGGAGAAGCAAGTAAAGACACAGGAATTTTATTAAAACCAGAAGAATCTATCCAAGTTTTAGCAGCATTAGCTGAAACATACCTCAAACACATAGATACTAAAGCCCATCGTAAAGCAAGATTACGAGAAATCATTAATAACATCACAATTGAAAACTATATTCAGCAAGTCAAAGAAAAACTAAGCCCGAATATATTTGATATCAGAAAAAACTCTCTCTGTGACTCTGCGACTTTGCGAGAAAAAAATCATCTTGGCATTCATCCGCAACGCCAAACCGGATTATATTATATCGGTATAGTCGTACCCTTGGGACGATTAGAAAGCTGGCAAATTAGAGGTTTAGCTAATATTGCGAAAAGATATGGTGATGATAATATCCGGTTAACACCTTGGCAAAACCTGTTAGTAACCGATATTCCCCAAAATCAAATTATAGAAGTTGAGCAAAAAATTACCAACTTAGGGTTAAACTTTTCACCAACCGATATCAAAAGTAGCTTAGTAGCTTGTTCCGGGAAACGGGGTTGTGCTGCTGCGGCCACAGAAACCAAAAAAGATGCCTTAAACTTGGCAAAACACCTAGAAAATCTTATGATTCTAGATTCCCCAGTGAATATTCACTTTAGTGGTTGCAGTAAATCTTGCGCTCAACACACTCAAGCTGATATTACCTTATTTGGTGTTACTCTCGAAACTGCAAATGAAACTGTTCCAGCCTATCAAGTTTATGTTTTTGGTCATTTACTCTATGAATATGTAACTTTAGACAAAGTTCCTGCTCTGATTCGACAAATGTTGGAATTGTATCAAAAAGAACGTCTAAGCTTACATGAATCCTTTGGACAATTTATTGATCGTCACAGCCACCAGTTAAACCAATTATTTAGCAAATCCAGCCCAAATTTAACGTTTACAATCTTAAAATCCCATGTTTGATTATATCCGTGATGGTAGCGAAATATATCGTAATTCCTTTGAAATTATTCGGTCAGAGTCCAATCTAGAAGGATTCCCGGAAGATGTATCTAAAGTTGTGGTGAGGATGATTCATGCCTGTGGAATGACGGATATCGTTAACGATTTAGCATATTCATCCACAGCGGTAGAAGCAGGGAAAAAAGCCCTACTTGCCAACGCACCAATTTTGTGTGATTGTCGCATGGTAGCCGAAGGAGTGACCAGAAAAAGATTACCCAAAAATAATAAAGTTCTCTGTACCCTCAATGACCCAGAAGTGCCACAACTAGCTAAAAGACTGAGAAATACAAGATCAGCATCTGCTTTAGAATTATGGCGTTTCCATATAGAGGGGGCGATAGTCGTGATTGGGAATGCACCTACAGCCCTATTTAGGTTATTGGAAATGCTAGACGAAGGAGTACCTAGACCGGCATTAATATTAGGTTTTCCTGTGGGTTTTGTGGGTGCAGCCGAGTCAAAAGCCGCATTGGCCGCAGATAGCCGCAATGTCCCATTTATAACTTTACATGGCAGAAGGGGCGGAAGTGCGATCGCTGCTGCTGCCGTTAACGCCCTAGCCAGTGAGGAAGAATAATGAATAATTCTGGAGGTCGTCTTTATGGAATTGGTGTGGGACCTGGAGACCCTGAACTCATCACCTTAAAAGCCTTGCGTCTCCTCCGTTCTGTCCCAGTTGTCGCTTATCAATCAGCTACAGACAAAGAAAGTATCGCCAGAAAAATTGTTTCTCCTTATCTTGCCGGTGATCAAATTGAGGTACTATTTCATCTTCCTCGCGCCTTAGAACCAGAAAAGGCTAAATCTATCTATGATCAAGAAACACAACCCATCGCTGACCATTTAGCCGCCGGTCGAGATGTGGTTGTTCTCTGCGAGGGAGACCCGTTTTTTTACGGTTCGTTTATGTACCTCTTTACCCGGTTAGCCCAAAAATACAAAACAGAAGTCGTTCCTGGAGTTTCTTCTCTCATGGCTTGTCCTGTTGCTTTGGGTTTACCATTCACCTATTACAATGATGTTCTCACCGTTTTACCCGCACCACTACCTAGAGAGGCTTTAATTAGCCAACTTCTCGCCACTGACGCTGCGGCCATTATGAAACTTGGTCGTCATTTTCCTAAAGTTAGAGATATTCTCCATGAATTAGGACTAGCTTCACGGGCGAGATATATTGAACGCGCCACAACTACGCAACAACGCATATTACCTCTAGATGAAGTTAACCCAGAGGAAGTTCCTTATTTTTCCATGATTGTTATTCCTACTAAAAATGAATTGTGAACTACCGGAAAATTAAGCAGAAATCTCACACTTTTTGAGCTTCAAAAAACATGAAATCCTTATCTATTCAAGTTTTCTGATTTTATTCACCAAGCCCTAATCAGTATTTAAGTTTTCTGAAGTGATGAAGTATCATCAAGATTTCAGAGAAGTTATGATAATGGGACATTGAAGAAAATTATTATTGGTACGGTTAATAAGCAACCTGTAATCTGTGCTGTAAAATATGTTTATTACTCTTGCGATCGCACTAATTTATTATTTACCCTAACCACAAGATCAAGAAATAAGGGTCAAGATATTGCTGCAAGACTCTTTAACATTACTGCTGCCAATAATAGTAACATTGTCACCGCCAATGGTTCAGACAACATTATGATTGATTTTGATAGATACTTGGAAAATTTACCCCAGGAATAAAAACCTAAAACTGATGAAATTTAAGGTTGGGTACGACTCAACCCAAATAATTTTCATTAGTTTTGATTAATCTCGCTTATGCAATAAATCTAGTTCTTCCTCGTCTATACTATGATAACAAATGTATAGAAAAATATCAACAGCAAAGAAAAAAAATCGCGCCCTGATGGAAATGTGAGAAATAAAAGATACATTAAAATTATAGCAAAGACTTACCAATAAACCTCATCCTGTAAATCCTTAAATCCTGGACATCCTGATTCAGACAATATATGAATTATAAATATACTATTCCTACTTTATTTATTCTTACATCCATTAGTCTCGCATCCCCAGCCAGATCCCAAAATTCACTATGTACCAAAGAAATTGATGAAATAGCCCAAAAAATCACCGTTTTGATTGATAGTAAAAATAGTGGTTCGGGAACTATCATCAAACGTGATGGTAATACCTATACAGTCCTGACCTCCTTTCATAATGTCAGTGATAAAAGTTTAAAATATACCCTGATAACTGCCGATGGACAACGTTATTCAATTAATGTAAGCAGTCTGCAACCCTTGGGGGCAAATATAGATTTAACAGTGGTGCAGTTTAATAGTAACAAGAGTTATCAAGTAGCGAAAATAGGTAATTCTGATAGTGCTAAACGTCTGGATAATGTCTATACGGCTGGTTTTCCTGCCAAAACAGGTGGGATTAATACTTTTTTGTATGAATGTCGAAATGGACAAATTAACGCTAATGCTACTCAAGCTACTATAGATGGTGGATATAATTTACTTTATACTAATAAAATCTTAAAGGGGATGAGTGGAGGTCCTACACTAAATCAACAAGGTGAGTTGATTGGCATTAATGGATTGATAGATATAAATAAAGAAAAAAATACAGATAGATATGCTTCTGTTCCTATTAATACTTATCTACGAATTGCGTCGGGTGTGGGTACACCTATAAAGCCCCAGGGTGGGGGGTTAAAGGCTGATGATTATTTTGCTTTGGCTGCTGATAAGTATGCTAAAGGTGATTATAAAGGGGCAATTATAGCTCTTGAGGAAGCTATTAAGATTAATCCTAACGATGCCCTAGCCTACTACAACCGGGGAGTTGTCCGTTCTGCTTTAGGAGATAAGCAAGCAGCAATAACAGATTACAATCAAGCTATTAAGATTAATCCTAATGATGCCGATGCCTACTACAACCGGGGAAATGTCCGTTCTGCTTTAGGAGATAAGCAAGCAGCAATAACAGATTACAGCCAAGCTATTAAGATTAATCCTAACTATGCCTATGCCTACTACAACCGGGGAAATGCCCGTTCTGCTTTAGGAGATAAGCAAGCAGCAATCGCAGATTACAACCAAGCTATTAAGATTAATCCTAACTATGCCATAGCCTACATCAGCCGGGGAAATGCTCGTTCTGATTTAGGAGATAAGCAAGCAGCAATAACAGATTACAACCAAGCTATTAAGATTAATCCTAATGATGCCTATGCTTATCATGGAAGGGGAAATGCTTATGCTGCTTTAGGTGATAAATTTAAAGCAATATCTGACTTTCAACAAGCTGTGAGACTATATCAGCAGCAAGGAGGTAATGAAAAATGGTTGAAAATCGCCCAAGATAGAATTAGAGAATTACAACAATAGTATTTTTGTCAGAATCAGGATAACCAGGATTAAAGGATTTTCAGGATGTTTAATTGTGGTTAGTTGGATGAGATTTGGGAAATTTTTGATAAATTTTATTGTTCTACGATTTTGTCAATCCTGAAACTGACTCTATATACCGATATTCTCAAGGGTGAAAATTGTCAAGAAGGTTTAAAAAAATTAACATAATAAAATCCTGTAAATCCTTGATTATTAGGTTTTAAATCTCGATGAATTACACCTTCACTATGAATATAAGCTAATACTTCTAAAATTGCTATCAACAATTTAATAACTATATCTTCAATTAGAGGAGTACCAAAAGTAATTTTTTCAGTAATATCATGTCCTTCAATAAATTCTTGAACTGGAAGTTTCTGAAAATATTGTTAATTATCAAACACTGAGAATATTGTGTTAGATAAATGATTAAAAAACATCAGTATCTATGAATTATACTAAAAATCATTGTCAATTTCTGAAAATTATGGTGATAATCTTGATTCATTAGCAAATATGGCTGATTATTTTTTCCTTATTTCCTATCACCTTTATGAACACAAAATTAGCCCCTGCGGTTGTAGTATTGAGTCAAAATAGCGTTATCGTGGGGCGAAAAATCACCAATTGCTTACCAGGTGCGAAACTATATGGTTTAGTTAATCGGACTGATGATGTTGATATTAGCTTTATAAACTTTGGCGAAACCTTGCGGGAATTATTCGCCGCTGGGACACCAATAATTGGGATTTGTGCGGCTGGTATTCTCATTAGAACAATTGCACCTTTGCTAATGGATAAAGGGCAAGAACCGCCCATTTTAGCTGTAGCTGAAGATGGTAGTGCTGTTGTACCGCTTTTGGGTGGATTAAGTGGCGTAAATGATTTAGCGCGTCATATTGGCGAAGCCCTAAATACAAAACCAGCAATTACCACCACAGGAGATATCCGCTTTCATACCGCTTTGTTATCTCCTCCGCCTGGATATCATTTAGCTAACCCAGAACATGGGAAAAAATTCATTGCTGATTTATTAGCTGGGAGAAAAGTCAAGTTAGAGGGAATAGCGCCTTGGTTGAGTGAGAGTAATTTACCTATTGATGAAAATGGCGAGTTAACTATTCAAATTACCGAGAATTTAGGTAATTATGACTCTAATTGTTTAGTTTATCATCCTGCGAAAATAGCAATTTCCCTCACTCACCCAGAACCAAACACAATTACCCAAATTCAGCAAATCCTCGCAGAATCTAATTTAGCAGCTAAAGCCGTAGCGGGAATATTTGCACCTCTTCACTTAGCTAATAATTCCCAACTTCAAGCTATAGCTAAGGCTTTAGGAGTTCCTACCCGCTTCTTTCCAGAAAATCAATTAACAGAATTGATCTTAGCGGTTACAGGTGCAGATGCTCAAATTATCTCATCTCCATCTTCCTCTATTGCCGTTGCCATTTCCACTCAAATTATTAACCCTGCGACTAGAGGACAAGCCCAGGGAAAATTAGCTATTATTGGTACGGGTCCAGGTGCGTCAAAATGGATGTCACCGCAAGTAAAGGAAATTTTGGCAGCAGCAACGGATTTAGTAGGTTATAAAACATACATTAATTTAATTGGTTCTCTCGCCGATGGTAAGCGCGTCCATGAATCAGATAATCGAGTAGAAGCTGAAAGGGCATATCAGGCGCTAGAGTTAGCCGCAACTGGCAAATATGTAGCAGTTGTATCTTCAGGCGACCCTGGTATTTACGCAATGGCGGCGGCGGTTTTTGAGGTATTAGAGCAATATCATAAACCAGAATGGCAAACAATTGATATTCAAGTTGCCCCTGGTATTTCCGCCATGCAAGCCGCCGCAGCCACTATTGGTGCGCCTTTAGGGCATGATTTCTGTGTGATTTCCCTATCGGACATTTTGAAGCCTTGGGAAATCATCGCTCAACGGATTACTGCTGCGGCTACCAGTGATTTAGCGATCGCTCTCTATAATCCTGTATCAAAAGAACGCACTTGGCAACTAGCTGCTGCAAAAAAGATTTTACTAGAACACCGCAAACCCCATACTCCAGTCATTCTAGGACGAAATTTAGGGAGAAAGGGAGAACAAGTCAAGGTTATTACCCTAGAAGAGTTAGAACCGACATTAGCAGATATGCGAACTGTGATTATTATCGGTTCTTCCCACACGCGACAAATCCAGCACGGTGAGAATAAGGTTTGGGTTTATACTTCTCGCCGATATAACTCTCAGGAATGATGTTTTTTATATTAATAATAATATCCTTTAAACTTGGGAAATTTGCATTTGATATCCAGATATAATTCACTTAATTATGTCTAGTTTATATCTGGGAAAGACTTGATTTTTTTATGATCATCATCAACAATAAAAGCATCATGTTCCAGACATGATTGTAGCCAATAAAAGTGACAGAAGCCCTGAAGTGTCCGCGCAAGCGGACATTTTACTTACTTATTTATAATCAATTTTCATAAAAGAAAGGGTAGGAAAACCCACCCATAAATATGTATCTATCTCAATACTTGTCGGTTAAGCTAAAAACATTCAATCAGGTATTAGGAAACCCAACATTTATGGATTTTTGTTGGGTTTCACTTCGTTCTACCCAACCTACAAATATTCTTAACTGGAGAATATTGGTATCTATTCAATCAGGTAGGTTGGGTTGATATTAGGAAACCCAACATTTACCGATTTTTGTTGGGTTTCACTTCGTTCTACCCAACCTACAAAACTCTTAACCGAATAGTATTAGTATCTATCCTATGGTTTTTTAAGTTGGTGTAATCTTGATTTTGCAAACCTGTAATAGCAAGTTGTCAAAATATTAATAACTACCAGCCCAAGTTATCCATGTATGGGATAAACCTATATGCAAAATTTCTCCTGTGATTTCATCTTCAGTAATAATTGCTGTTGTTAAATCAACACCGATAAATTCTGCTTCATTGATATTGCTATCAATTAAATTAGCTTTATGGAGATTAGCACCTCTAAAGTCAGCACCACTCATTTCTGCTTGACTGAGATTTGCACCGGCTAAGTTTGCTAAAGTTAAATTTGCAGTTCGCAAATCAGCACGACTCAAGTTAGTTTTCTTCAGGTTGACTTTAATTAAATCAGCACCAATTAAATTTACTTCACTTAAGTTTGCATTTTGTAAATTTGCTCTACTTAAATCAGCATTAGTTAAATTTGCTCTATTGAAATTACAACCAGCTAAATTGGCTTGACTGAGATCCGCACCGCTTAAATCTGCTGCTTCTAAATTACTTCCTCGCAAATCAACATGATTTAACTTAGCTTTGTGCAGATTTGCACCCTGAAAATTCCTTTCTCCCGATTTATATAATTTCAGGAGTTGTTTAGTATCCATATCTCTACCTCATGATGTCTACAGGTGAGTTATTTCACTTCCCAAGCCACACCAAAGACAATTGATCAAGTTTTTAGCTAAAAACTGTATTTCCATTATACAAGTATTAAGAAACTAATTAAAAAAACGTTACAATCAAGTTAGCTTCTAAGCAAAATATAGCCATCATTCCCTCAAAAATACTTTTATGACAGCTAATTTAATCTCTAACACTACCACTGACTTTATCAACCTTTTATCTCATACTGCGACTGCGTATCGAGAAGGAAGTCAACTTCCTGCGGCTGAAGTAGTAGTTAATGCGTTGTTAGCAGCGGAAAAAACCGCCAAGTTGCAAAAACTAAATTATCCCTTTGAATCTCTGGGTGGTAAATGGCGACTTTGTTTTGCTACTGGTACTAAAAAAGTCAGAAACCGGGGAGGAATTATTATAGGTAAGGGTAGGTATGTCCCAAAATTCATAAAAATTCATCTTGGCTTTAGTACCAGAGAAGAACAGGCTTTAGGAAAAGGGGAAATTATGAATCAAGTCCAACTGGGCGCGATTTTATTTAAACTCACCGGACCATTCAAATATTTAGGAAAAAAGAATTTATTAGCTTTTGATTTTACCCAAATACAAATTAGTTTATTTAACTGGATGTTTGTGAATAAAGCGATTTTTTCAGGTAAAGATAAAGACAGCAATTTTGATGCTCAACCTATAGCTAAATTACCTTTTTTCGCGTTCTTTTTAGTTACCGAAGATTTGATTGCGGCGCGTGGACGTGGTGGTGGTTTAGCACTTTGGATTAAAGACAATTAATCATTTTGGTAATAACACAAGTTGCTAGTTATCTAGTGGAGGCTGGTACTTCGACTATGGCTTCGCCACGCAGGCTATCGCTCAGTAACCAATTGGTGATTGGTGATAAAATTCCAGTTTTCATCCTGTATATCCTTAAATCCTGGACATAGTGATTCTGACAATTGATCTAATTAGCAACTTACGTGAATATAGAAATACTAAAAAATATGTAACCACACAAGTGATTCATAAGCCCATATCCTATATCTCTTCTTCCTCTACCTCTGTGATCTCTGCGCCTCTGCGGTATGGCTAACGCCACGCTTCGCTATCGTTAAAATATTATTTCCATAACCCACTCACTTTAATTCAAAATTTCCACAAGTGCTTTTTCAATTTCTTGACTGACTAATTTATTACCTAACGAATTAACATGAATATGGTCTTGATAAAGACCTTTGGGATTAGAATGGGCTTGGAAAATTGGCAGAAAATCTATATAAGTAATTTTATTGACTTTGAGAAAATCACTCAATCGCTGACGAGCTTGAACTTCATAATCACGAGAACCCGATTCACCAATTTCTCTTAATAGGGGAGTCATAGCCACAATTAATTGACAATTGTTATTTTGAGTTAAAGTTTTAATATTAGCAATTGCTTCCAGAACAATCCCAACTCTATCCCCTGGTTCATTATTTAAAGCTTGGATTTCGGGAATTGGCTTTTGCTTGATAGCATAGCGTTGTAATACTTCTATAATTGCCAAAGGTGGTTTATGATCTGGATAATTGCGATCGCGTCCTACAGGTAAAGAAGTAGGTACAGTACCAAATAAATCATCAGTATTAATTAGTAATACCACCACCTTGGCGTTAAAAGTCCCAAACTTTTGTAAATAGGCTAATTCATTGCGGGGACTCCAGGAATTAGCAGAAGCATTTAAGACTTCAACCTGTTGAGTATGACTAGTAAATCCCAAAGAATTCATCAGCAAACTAGAAATAGTCTTTTCCTGATCTGTCCACCAACCACCATTAGCGATAGAATCTCCTAAAAGGAGAATTCGCAAAGTTGAAGGTGATGGTATTTTTGGGATAGTTGGACTCCGCATCGAATACTGATTAATTTCAATGCGATTTCCAAACCTTTTAGTCCGTTGATTCGGTGCTAATAAATAGCCAATTTGCTCATCCTTGATATAAATTAAAGGATTACCAAAACCAAACAGCGATCGCAATCCTAACTCCATTGCTACCAATAAACCCACTACCACAGCCAAAATAATGATGATGATTTCTTTCACCTGTCAACATCTCCAAACTGCCACAGTATTAAATTACACTAATCTGCCCAACTGTTGAAGACAGAGTAAGTAGAGGCGAAGAATGATCTTGATTCCCCCTTGCCTCCAGGAAATCATAATAAGAATTTAACACCATTTGCCGATAGAAAGATTAAAATCAGAACGGACAGATTAGCCCTGTAATCAAGGAGGCTTAGAAAACAATGTCCGATTTAAATCGCGGAATCATGAAATTTGAAGGTGCAGATTCACCTAAACTCGTCACCATCTCTACTGTTGTCCTGTTAGGATCAATTGCTGCTCTTATTCTTTGGGCGCTTACTGCTGCTTATGCACTAGGCTAGATTTCTTGCATAAAAATTTGTCAGTGGTTGGTGGTTTATAACTACTGACCACTGATTATTGATCACTGGTTTAATAATAATAATGATTAATTTTTTAGGTATCTTAATTATTTTAATTTTTTGTCCACTTTTAGGGGCAATACCGCTAATTTCCTGGATTACTTATGCCCTAAGTGGTAAGCAATTAGCGAATATCGGGACAGGAAACATTAGCGTTTCAGCCGCCTTTTATCACGGCGGTAAGTTAGCAGGAAGTATCTGTGTAGTTTCCGAAGCACTCAAGGGAATTGCGGTAGTAACACTAGCCCAGTATTGTTTTCCTTTACAACCATTTTGGGAAATAATAGCTTTAATAGCCTTAGTCATAGGTAGATACGCCGCTACAAAAGGCGCAGGGACGACAAACGTCGCTTGGGGATTTTTGGCACATGATCCCCTCGTCACCGCCTTTGTCAGCTTACTAGCGGGCATTGGCTTTCTGATTACGCGCTCCAAAGAAACAATTAAATTAGGGATATTAGTCATATTTCCTCTACTGGTGGGTATTATTCATTCCCAGGATTTACCCAGAATCATCGCTGCTTTTGCCTTAGCGGGGTTACTTTATTGGATTTATAACCAAATCCCCGATGATCTCAACCTCTCAGTTGAAGAAGCAAATCCAGAATCCCAACAGGTGATCCAATATTTAAAGAATGAGAATAGGATCATCACCCTAGATGATGAATTAGATGGGGGAGTAGTAGGAGCTAAATCCGCGACATTATCACAAATTAAACGTTGGGGTTATGCAGTTCCTAAAGGTTGGGTATTAACTCCTGATGATGATCCCAGCGATCTGATTGAATTTCTGCAACCATCTCCACTTTCACCGTTAATAGTGCGATCTTCCGCCATTGGGGAAGACTCAGAACAAGCATCAGCCGCGGGACAGTATGAAACAATTTTAAACGTTACTACTAAAGAAGAACTCCGACAAGCGATCGCTCAAGTCCAAGCCTCCTACAATCATCCCAACGCCATCGAATATCGCCGCCATAGCAGTTCAGCAGAAGCCGCAATGGGGGTACTCATTCAACAACAAATCCAAAGCGTATTCTCCGGCGTAGCGTTTAGTCGAGATCCCATTTCCCAACAAGGTGAAGCTGTAGTTATCGAAGCCGTGGCCGGGAGTCCCACCCAAATCGTATCGGGAAAAGTCACACCAGAAGAATATCAAGTTGTGATTGCTGGGGATGAAAAATTATCATGTCTTCAATTTCAAGGAAATGGCAAAATCCCGCAATCATTAATTAAGCAAGTTGCATACCTAGCCCGTCGCTTAGAAAGGCGTTATCTTGGCATTCCCCAAGATATTGAATGGAGTTATGATGGTCAAAATCTCTGGGTATTACAAGCAAGACCCATCACCACGCTGTTACCATTATGGACAAGAAAAATCGCTGCTGAGGTAATTCCTGGAGTTATTCATCCCTTAACTTGGTCTGTTAATTCCCCTTTAACCTGTGGTGTGTGGGGAGAAATTTTTAGTATCGTGTTAGGCGATCGCGCTAATGGCTTAGATTTTGCCAAAACAGCAACACTGCATTACTCTAGAGCCTACTTTAACGCTTCCTTGTTAGGAGAAATATTTTTGGGAATGGGATTACCCCCAGAAAGTCTGGACTTTTTAACTAGAGGTGCAAGCATGAGTAAACCCCCTCTAGATTCCACATTAGCCAATTTACCAGGACTGACAAAGTTACTCAAGCGAGAAATTGATTTAGAAAAAGACTTTAAATGGGATTATCGTCAAGTCTTCATTCCCGGATTAACCCAATTATCCAACGTCGTCATTACTGAATTATCACTAGATCAGTTATTAACCAGAATAGATTTAATTCTCGATTTATTACATCGGGGTACTTATTACAGCATTTTAGCCCCCTTGAGTGCCGCTATCCGTCAATCAGTATTGGGGATGAAAGAAGAACAAATTGATAACAGTGTCACCCCAGAGGTAGCATCATTAAGAGCTATGACTCTACTGGCTGCTGATGCTAGACAAATATTAGATGATATTGACTATCAGCGTGAACCAGAACAAATATTCAAGAAATTGGCAACAACTCCCGAAGGGGAAAGAATTTTGTATGAAATTGAAGAACTGATTCAGGATTATGGTTATTTGAGTGAAGTTGGTACAGATATTTCCGTTCCCACTTGGCGAGAAAATCCCCAAATAGTTAAACAATTGTTTGTCCAGTTATTGAAAACCAGTGAACTGCAAAAATCAGATGATTCCCGTTCCCAACAGGCCAATTTAGTCCAAAGAAGAGTTGATCTCAAAGGCAGAGTGACAGAAGTTTATTCCCGATTGTTAGCCGAATTGCGCTGGACATTTTTAGCTTTAGAACAAATTTGGCTTGAGTCTAGAGTGTTACTCAAAGCAGGAGATATTTTCTTTTTAGAGTTAGATGAAATTCGCCAGTTAGTCATCAATCCAGACGTGGTTTTTCAGCATCACTTATTAGAATTAGTAGAAAATAGGCGATCGCAATTTCTCCAAGATAGTCAGATTCCCCAAATTCCCCCCGTCGTTTACGGACATAACCCACCTCCCCCCATTGCCCCCGTTATTGATACCTCTGACAACATCCTATTAGGAATTCCTGCCAGTCAAGGACAAATCCAAGGACGGGTAAAAGTATTACGCACCTTGGAAGACGCACATGATATTGATAAAAATACTATCCTTGTAGTTCCTTACACTGATTCCGGTTGGGCCCCGGTTCTAGTTCAAGCCGGGGGGTTAATTGCCGAAGCTGGTGGTAAACTTTCTCACGGGGCAATTATCGCCCGTGAATACGGTATCCCTGC
This sequence comes from Anabaena sp. UHCC 0204, assembly GCF_009711975.1. Lineage (GTDB taxonomy): Bacteria > Cyanobacteriota > Cyanobacteriia > Cyanobacteriales > Nostocaceae > Dolichospermum. The sequence goes on along the minus strand of NZ_VIKW01000002.1, from coordinate 2,647 downwards.
CGTCATGGATGTGCGTGGGGCGACATATCTGCTTCAAGATGGGCAGGAAGTCCGCATTGATGGCTATAAGGGGACTGTAGAAATACAATAGAAATCTCCAGAAACCCTTCTAATTCTGTCATTAAAGAGCGATCGCAATCCATTAAACTCTACCCCGTATCTCGTTCCTGGTCAGAGACTAGGAATGTAGTTTATGATGCTCTGCCTCTATCTTAATCTTACTTAGATTCTTTTTCGGAGATATCGAGAAAAAATTCGCAATTAAAAGTTAAAATTTAGTGATATTTGAATTTCTGTCATATTATCGCTGAAATGGAAATAAATTCAGTAATTAGTGCGATCGCTAAAATTGCTCCTGTAACTGCTACCCTGGCTATCAAGCAAGCACAACGGAATGAAACTGTAATTAAAAATATCTTAATAGAATTAAGGCTTGATCCGATTCAACCGCCAAATGATACTATTAGCGTTTACGTCTATGCTTTAATAGAATATGGAGTATATAAGCCTGAGCCACTACTGAAACTTTTTAGAGAAAAAGAAATTCAAAAAGCTTTCTGGAAAGATTTTAATGCCGATCATCCCTTAATTTTTACTCCAGAAATAGAACATTTTCTAGATTGGAATACTTTGGGAGATGAAATAAGAGAATTAGAAAATATTAATATTCGTCAAGAATTTGAAGAATTTTATCAAGTTTTTGTCAGCGTAGCTAGACGCACGAGAACACCTTCGGAAGTTTTACGTGATCGCTATTTAAAGAACTTGGAAAATTCAGACAATCAAAGATATGATTATCCACCAGAATTTCAATCACTAATCATCGAAAAAATCAAATCATTCTGCGGTCGCAAATTTGTATTTGCTGCCTTTGAAAACTTCATCAACACCAATAAAAAAGGCTATTTTACAGTTATCGGTGATGCGGGAATGGGCAAAAGTACCATCGCTGCAAAATACGTTTTTGAACATAAAACAATTTGTTATTTCAACAACTTACAAGAAAATCATAATAGTCCTGAATTATTTCTGGAAAGTATTCGTCAACAACTGATTCACCGCTATCAATTAACAAATGTTAACAAGGATGATTTATCAACATTACTGGTAAAAGCAACTGAAAAAATAACCACCAATGAAAAATTAATCATTATCGTTGATGCACTGGATGAAGTCAAACAAGAACCAGGAGGAGAAAATATTTTATATTTACCGAAAACTCTACCAAATCATGTTTATTTCTTCCTGACTAGACGACGTTATGAACCAAATAAAGAACGACTCTATACTGAAGGATTGAAAAAAGAATCTTTAGATTTAACTGATAGTAAATATGACCAAGAAAATCAGCATGATATTCAAGAATATATTCGCTTCTGTTTAAAAAATGATCCAGAACACAAAGACGGATTACAAACTTGGATAGAAACCAAACATATCACTCCCGACGCTTTTGTAAATCAGTTAGCAACCAAAAGCGACAATAATTTTATGTACCTGCGCTATGTTTTACCAGCTATCGCAGAGGGTAAATATAATGATTTGAATTTAACCCAATTACCCCAAGGTTTACAGAATTATTATCAAACTCATTGGGAACGGATGAAAATGAATGATTCATCTAAAAAAATCAAAGTAATGATTCTGTTTATTTTAGTGGAAATTGGTACACCAATATCCAGTGAGATGATGTTTGATATCGTTAATGAAGATGAATGTGATGTGGATGATATTTTAAATGAATGGATTGAATATTTGAAACCGCAAACCATAGACGAAGATATTTGTTACAGCATCTATCATGCTAGTTTCTTAGATTTCTTGAAAGCGAAAAGAGAATTGAAACCAACCCGCAACTTATTTAAAGAAGTAAATCAGCACATTGTTGATTATTGGGAGAGGATACAAGGATGATCATAAAATCTTAGAATTTCCGTAGGTTGGGTTAAGCGAAGCGCAACCCAACAAAACAAAGTGTAGCGCAGCAATCGCAAAGACTTGAAGATTGCTTATTGATTCAAAAGGAAAAATTGAGATGGTAGTTAGCGAAGCACAAGCACACACCCAATTTAATGTTGGGTTTCCTGACCTCAACCCAACCTACAGATATTAATTTTTATTAAAAATCTTATGTCAACAATTACCAAAAAATCATCATCAAAAAAATCCTATTCCCAAAAAGCTTATTTGGGTAGATATCCTTATAATTTGGTAAACTCCGATAATTTAACCAAATATTTCCAAACCCTCACAGATTATCAATTCATATCTAACAAAATCAATCATCCTGACTTTGGTATCCAAGCATTAATTGAAGATTATGATTTATTAGATGATACCCAAACCGCAACCCACCCAGACCAAACCAAAACCTTAAAATATATTCAAAGTGCTTTGCGACTGTCTGCACATATTGTCACCCAGGATAAACAACAATTAGTAAGTCAATTATGGGGAAGGTTACAAACCATCAACACCCCAGCAATGCAAACCCTATTAACCCAAGCACAAAAAACTCACCCTCACCCTTGGTTGCGTCCCCTCACCCCCAGTCTCACCCAAGCAGGAGGAAGGTTACTCCGCACCCTCTCAGGTCATAATCATTGGGTACAAGCAGTAGCAGTGACAGCAGACGAAAAACTAGTGA
>NZ_VIKW01000029.1 GCF_009711975.1 Anabaena sp. UHCC 0204 | reverse complement strand
TAAGTTTTTAACTATAGAGTCTTGTTGTAACCTGTTTTTTAGTAAAGCAGATTCTATCAGTTTATTCGTAAATCTAATTATCGCTTGTTGTTTTCCCAAAGCCCTTGTAGAGTCTACCCAATATTTCTTATCTGGTATTTGAGTCAAAAATTGAGCAGGTTCTATAACTTCTGCTGTTGCATAAATTCCTGCTTGCTTACCGGATATCCAAAGCATAACACCATCACCAGGTGCGATATCTTTAGTATAACGAGTTACTAACCAAGGTATTTGCTCTAATTCTTTAATAGCATCTAAAACTCGATAATACTTGGGATTACCCTGAAATAACCAGTAAGCCATATACGTTTACTTATAATTACCAAACTAAATTATACCATTATTGAGACGATTGATCTTACTGACATAATTAATTGTTATAACAATAGCTATAAAAATAAAAACCGTGAAAATAAATTCACGGCTTTAACAAAAATGTGGTGTGAGGAGACTTAACTTCCTTTATCATACTTCATCTCAAAAATAGAACTTAAATTACCGTAAATTTCTTTACAAAATAGTTATTTGATGACATATATATATTCTTAATATTTGTGACTTTATACCAAATTGTCACCGATTAAATCAACAATTGTAATTTTCGGAAATCAAAATCAATTCATTTTAATAGCCCTGTTTCTGGTTTAACTGTCACTTCACTGTAATCAAAAATGCCAAAAAGTTTCATCATTTTGAATTTTTAATTCCCAACGGGCTTGACTCGTACTGTCAGACATAGTATTATACATAACTAATAGAAGGGGAGTAGCTGCTGGCAGTAAATCAAGATTTTCTGCTCAGTATATCTAAGTCAACATACTGGTGATGAACCTGGTTTAGATAGCGAATAAATAAAGTATTTGAAAGCGAGACCTTCACTGACTACACATTTAAAAGTGTGGAGTTCAGTGAGGTTTTATGGCTCTCATTGATACTCCACACAGGTAAAAAATCCTTCAGGAGTTTAAGAGAGTGCTAACAGCTTTTACCGCAGGTTTATTACTAATTACCATTTCCGAACTAGGCGATAAAACATTTTTTATTGCTGTGATATTATCCATGCACCACTCGCGGCGCTTGGTATTTACAGGTGTCGTAGCTGCTTTAGCGGCTATGACTATTCTTTCTGTAATGTTTGGACAGGTAGTATCTTTTTTGCCCAAACAAATCATTCATTACGGCGAAATAACTTTATTTATTGCCTTTGGTTTGAAGTTAATTTATGATGCCAGTAAAATGCCTGTATCTGCGACTGAAGAAGTAGTAGAAGAGGCCAAAGAGGCGGTAGAAAAAGCCCATTTAGATAACTCCCAGCAAAAAAGTGTTTGGTCAATTTTACTCAAGTCCTTCATACTAACATTTATAGCAGAATGGGGCGATCGCACACAAATAGCTACCATAGCCCTAGCATCCAACAATAACCCCATTGGTGTGACACTGGGAGCAATATTAGGACACGCCATTTGTGCAGCGATCGCCGTTATCGGTGGTAAATTAATTTCAGGTAAAATTTCCGAACGGCAAATTACCTTCCTCGGCGGTTTCCTCTTCATCATCTTTGGTATAATCGCCGCCATAAAAGGAAAATGAACTGTAAACTACTGAGGTTAAAATAGCCTTTTCCTGTCAGTGAGGGTTGAGTTTGACGTTTATTCAATATCATTCCAAAACCCTCCGACATTCCAAACTTTATCAAAGTTTTCATTTTTAGCAGATGCTATACAAGGTGGCATTATAAAATTTTTAATAACAGCAACGACTTCATCAAACGTAAGTTGCGGTTTTCCTATGTTTGATTTCTTTAAAAAGGCTTTCCATTGTGTTTGTTTCTCTGGAGCATTACTAAATTCTTGGGTAAAAGCTAAAGGTTCTTTTGCTGGTATTTCTGTTTTGCGTCGTTTAAAAGTATTTCCTATAGCTTGGCAAAGTAAATCCCCTTGAAATTCAAAATCTTTACAAAGAAACCAAATATCATAAAAATCTTTCATGCGACTATTTTTTATACCTAAATCAACCATAGCTTGAAATTTCTCAGCTATTGCTGTTTCACGAGGATAGATTCTCAATATTGGCTTGGGAACATTTAGAATAGTATCAATTATCTGTTCTTTCGCATCGGGTGTAACAACATCACCAAATCCAATATCAACTTGAAGCGGACGGTGAATATTATTTAATTTTCCTATAATTTCAATTCTTACTCCTTCATACTGTTGATCTTCTTTTATGACTTGAGCTTTGATAGATTCTGGTAAGAAAATAATGCCATCTTCTTCACACTCTATTAAGCAAATTTCTTGAAAAACTTTTTCTATATGTTCGACTTCATTATTACCAAAACTCAGAAAATCTAAATCTTTCGTCGCTCTATGCGGTTCACCATTCCATACCTTAAAAAGTGTAGCTCCTTTCAAAATGAATTGTTGTTGATAGAGAGATTGACTAAGCCTATATAGTAGCCTTTCACCAAGATAAAGAATTAGTAAATAATTATAGTCTTCCCCTCTTTTTTTAGATAAGTTTAACAATCTAGAACGGATAGATGCTGCTATATTAGTAGACTTTTTCGATGTCATGGGAGTGATTCTAGATAAGGGCGCATTACATTATGAACTCGACAAATTTTAGCGTAATGCCATAGTTCATCCATTGAGCATCTTCTTTCTCTCCAACATTCTCTTAGTGCTTCAAGTGCTACATCTAGACCAATTTTGTTGCGAAATTTAAAACAATCCACAACTGTTTTAGCCAAAGAATATACCCGTACATTAACACCCTCTATTTGATGGTCTTCAATACCTTCTTCTAGAGATTGACCAGACATATAAACAATTCTCAGAGGTAGAAGATTATCTTTTGGTGGACGATGTTTGTGAGGAATAGCAAGCCATACTTCAAAAGGTGATTGCGTAGTTAGCTCATAAAAACTGAGTGCTGATAGAAGACAAACTACCCCACTAGGAACTCGTTTAGCAGTTTCAGCCAAAGTATGACTTTCTGTAATTTCAGCATCTGCAAAAGTATAAATACCACGAGCAGAATGTATGAGTAGTCCTTGCTGTTCAAGGCGTTTAATATACTCTCGGTGAATGCCTTGTTTTTCTATGTCTTTAGCTGTAATTATGCCTTTTTCACGAGCATAATCTAGCACTTGTTGTGTTTTTGACATAATTAAATCAATGGACTTAACTCCAACACTTTTGTTATCAAATGTGATAAAGTGCCAGCAGTAGTTAACAATTGCCTACAGTTTATCACAAATTTTTCTGTAACGCATCGTTAAAACTGAAAAGGTAAGTAAAAATAGAAGGAAAATAAATTCAGTAGGACTTACGCACAAGCAACGGAAAAACGAACCACGGAAACACGAAGGAAAGAGAGTTTGAAAGGTATTTTGCGTAAGTCCTATTCATGACTCGTAGGGGCGCAGAGTCCGCGCCCTTATCTTACGGAGTAGCCACAGGTGACGGCGTAGGTGACGAAGTAGCAGGAGGATTAGATACTGCTGCTGCCTTATTAATTTCGTCTTTATACTGAGCCGGCGCTAAAGCTGTGGCACTATCAAATAAAGGTTTTGCTTCATCAACCTTCCCTTGTTGCTTAAACAGCATTGCCTTTGCTAATACAGGACGAAAATCTTGAGGATCTTTCTTAATCGCTTGATCATATATAGAAACAGCCTGAGTATCGTTTTTTTGGAAAGCGTACACACTACCTAAAAGCACTTGTACAGCAACTACATCCACACTACCAGGCTGAATAGTATTAGCCTGATTAGCAGCAGCTAGACTTTCTTGTAATAAACCAATAGCTGCTTCCGGGCGCTTTTCACTTAATTGTAAATTCACCATTCCCTGTAAAGCCTTTAAATCACCGGGTTTTGTAGTTAAAATAGAGCGGTAAGTTTGGGCTGCTCCCTCCTTATCGCCAATTTGTTGTTTTGCTTGTGCTAATAAAACCCCATACTCTGACTGTTGAGGATTGAGTTTAGAGAGTTTTTCCAAAGGTTCAATCACACCTTGAATATCCGCCGGTTTAACTTCACCTTGGCTTTTTTGACTCAACAACTCCAGACGCGCTTGCAAAAGTCCTTTTAATGCAGTTTGATTTTCTGCATCTTTTTGTAAAACTAATTCATAACCCCGGACTTGATCTTCCAGTTTTGACTTTTGTTCGGGTGAAGATACATTATTGTCACCATTGCCCTGATTTTGTGGTGATGATTGGGGATTATTAAACGCTGTCAGTATAGGCATCACAGAAACACCCACAAAAGCCACAACAGCAAAAGCTAACACCACTCGAACTATCCACCGATTACGTGATTCAGACACAATATTATTTTGCTCCTAAATGGTCATGAGATGAATGGCAAAGTTAAAAATTTCCAAAACTTTGCGGAATACGGTCATTTGTCTGTGAATTTTATAACAAATAAATATCTATCCTGCTAAAGTAAGTGATGACTTTAGGAAGACCCGTCAGAATTATCGCTATGCTATGCTTCCGTTAGCGTAGCGTGGCGTTAGCCATAACTGGATTAAAGACGCTAAATTACACATTTAGTGTATAAATGTGATGTTTTGCGTCTTTATGTTCGTACAGGGCATTCTAAAGTGGCTAGATTAAAAGTGAATATACTTTGATCAACCATACACTTGCTCTTTTCATCTGTCTTTGTCAAATCCCACAATGGGATATGTCTTGTGCCGCAAGGAGTTTTTATGAATTCCGACCTGATGCCGTCTTCTGAATCTTCAAATTCTACCGCCTCTAAACCAGGTATAAAAGAGATTGAATCCGCTGTTAATGCTAATACATTAGCAGACCAATCCTCTAAACTGGAAAATTCTGTCATTGACCTGAACAAGCCTGAGTCTAATGGACATTTGGCTAATCGAGAACAACCAATTCCACCCCCCAGCGAACCCACTCAGTACCGAGCTATTGGGTTAATTAGGGGATGTTACCAAGCTAGTAGTGAACAGTTTACCCAAGGAACGCTGCTTACTACCGATGGGGTTGAACTCAACGCCGTCCTTTTAGGTCGGATTATGAGTTTGGTCAAAAATCACTTAGACCTAGAAAAAGAACATCTATGGGTAGTTTATCCCCGCACCAGACAAGAAAATGACGCATTGCATCTGCAAATTGTTGGCGTTTGGGAACCAGAAAATCTAGCGAAACATGAGCTAGATGATGACAGCCCAGATTCAACTACGCAAAAGTTACATAACTCCGAAGTAGTTGCTGATAGCGGTAGCGTAGCGTTAGCCATTCATCCAAAACCTTCATCAGCAATACCTGATGGTGGCTTTTCTGTGCGTGGTGAGGTAGTTTACCAGTCTTTTGACGAAAAGAGTTTAGTTGTGAAAATCAAACAAGCTCCCCGTAAACCTACCGATAAAGCTAAATATTTTAAGTTGAAACTTAAGGGCATATTAACCACCAAAGCTGTAGGTAAGTTCTGGGACTTCAACGTTAAACGAGAAGCTGACGCATTAGTAGTAGTCAATGCCGAAGCGATCGCTGATTTACCCAAAAAACGCAGACCACCATTCAAAGGCGCGCCTCGTGGTGGTGGCGGTGGCGGTGGTGGTAGTAGAAGACCATTTCTTCCCAGACGCAATGGAGAAGCCCCTCGTCCAATTAGAAAGACAGCGGGTGATCCCACGGTTATCACCAAACCCATACCAAAAACCCCCACTCCTATGCCCGTTAAAAAGCCTAAACCAACTGCGGATTAATTGTCAGTGGTCAGTGGTCAGTGGTCAGTGGTCAGTGGTCAGTGGTTAGTGGTAATTGAAAAAACTATTACCCATGACCCATGACCAATTACCCAAGGTCAAAATTCCGTCCAACGGTCTTGGGGTAGAAAAGAACGCTCCATAGGAATTGAAGCTACTGGTTCAGTCAGGGTAAATATCCCTTCTGTAATCCATTGTTTCAATTCCTGGGCTACTTTTCGGGAAAGAAATAGGCTGGCTAAAGATGCTACTCGTACCGTTCTCCCTTCAATAGTAATGCGCCCAGATTTAAGTTGAGCGTAACTTACTAAACCGAAGGTAGGACGGACACGACGGGGAATAGAAAAATCTACAATTGGCGCTACCAGGTCTTTGTCTTGCACAGCACAGCGTTCTACCACACCAGCATTTAAAACTGGTAATGGAACTCCTACACCCATCATCAAAGATGGTCCATAGCTTTTAAAATAACAGCCTCTGATCCATCGCGCGTCCATTTGTTTAGCATCACCAATTAAGGCTAAAGTTGCCGATGGTCCAATAGGTGTCCGATTTTCTAACCGTTTTTGCAGAGGGAAATGTTGTGTCCCTTCCCAAGCGACGTAACCAATACCCCCAGCTAAAAAAATCTTTGTCCCAATCCCAACAAGTTGTAAATCGGGGTCATTGAGTAAGGGTGACAGTGAACCAGGGTTAGAATAAACTGCATTTCCTAAGCGTGGTTGTAGTGGTCCTAAATAAGTATGAAGTGGGCGATCGCCTCCATTCACGCCAACAATAAAATTTTGATAAAGATTGCGCGGATTAAATAAATAAAACTGATTGATAGTGTCACGAGTAATAGTGGTTTCAAATGTGGCTCTAGGGTAGCAATCGGTAACTTGGCCAACAGCGCGAACTTGGATAGATTTTCCCGCAATTAGATCCTCAATGACATGGCCACCACCACGTTCTCGCACTTCTTCCCCATCTATAGAATCAACAGCACAACTAGCACCTAAGTATAAATCTACTGCCCCAAAACCAGCATAAGCTGGTACTCCATCTAACCAACAACGCCGAATTTTAATCGGTGGATCAGTATGTCCTAAGTTAATAATTGCACCACTTGATTCCATTGGCTCAAATGTGCCAGTAGTAATTACATCTACTTGCTTGGCAGCTTTATTGACACCAATTTCTGCAACTCGCGCTTTTAATTCTTCCGCAGTCCAGACTACAGCACGTTTCTGGCTGATTTTTTCATTAATTTCCGCAATTGTTCGCATTTTTTATTTCAGCGGAATCATAATTTCAACACTGTTCCCTATTCCCTATTCCCCGGTTTAATTTTTATCTGGTTTGACTACTAACACCGAACAGTTGGCCTCTTCCATTACTTGACTACTCACAGAACCCTGGACAATCTTCTTGATCCCAGTTAAACCGCGACTACCAATGAGAATCAACTCAGCTTTATAAATGTTAGCTAGGCAAATAATTTCCGCTGCTGGATCGCCACTCACTACTTCTAATTCACTTTTGAATGATAATCTCGATTGGTAAGTTTGCAACTGTTTTTCCAGTTGTAAATAGGAAGTCCTAGATGAGTCTGATTGCGGACGATCTGCCGGTTGTTCTATATCTTCCTCTGGGGTGGGAATCACGTGACAAAGAACAACTTTGGTATCGGGCGATAGTACCAAATTATCTAAAGTCTGAATGACTCTTTCAGTGATGTCCGAGCCATCCAGAGCTACCAAAACAGTATTTAGCACCACTCCTGTCTCCTCAAAAAAATGTTCTGTAAAGGACTATCGGCACGCTTGGTGAACACGCTTTTGAGACCGTACTTACAGAGTAGGAGAAAAATCATATCACGTTTTTACAAAATTTTAGTTTTTAGCTTACTTAGTAATGGCAATTACTCCTCTACTCTGAGTCTAACGGAATCAGCATGGGAAGGTAAACCCTCTGTAGTTGCTAATATGTCAATGGCAGATGCTACTTTTTGCAGTGCAGTTTGTGAGTATTGGATAATACTTGAGTGTTTTAAAAACGTTTCTACCCCCAAAGCCGAAGCATAACGGGCTGCACCGGAGGTCGGTAGGGTATGATTGGGACCAGCTAAATAGTCTCCTACTGCTTCTGGTGTGGAACTACCCAGGAAGATTGCCCCTGCATGGCGAATATGGTTAATTAAAGCCCAAGGATCGGCAACTTCTAATTCTAAGTGTTCTGGTGCAAACTCGTTGGAAAGTTCTGCTGCTGCTTCTAGGGATTCCACCACCACGATTAAACCATAATGGGCGATCGCCTTTTCCGTATCTATCCGTCGAGGGTGATCTACCAATTGTCTTTCCACCGCCATTTGCACTTTTTTGGCCAATCCAGCATCCGTTGTCAGTAAAATTGCTGCGGCCATGGGGTCATGTTCTGCTTGGGCTAACAAGTCAGCCGCCACATACACAGGATTGGCTGTTCCATCAGCAATTACTAATACTTCGCTAGGTCCGGCTAAAGAATCAATTCCTACAGTTCCATAAACTAATTTTTTGGCCAAGGTGACATAAATATTACCAGGTCCTGTAATGACATTGACTTTAGGAATTGTTTCTGTACCATAGGCTAAAGCAGCGATCGCTTGAGCGCCACCAATTCGGTAAATTTCCTGGACTCCCGCTTCTTGGGCAGCTACCAAAACCGCAGGATTAACCATTTTTCCGCCTCTAGCAGGTGTCACCATCACCACACGGGGGACACCTGCCACTTTCGCCGGAATGGCGTTCATTAACACTGTACTGGGATAACAAGCCCGACCACCTGGTATATATAAGCCGGCTCTGTCTACAGGGGTGTAGCGTTTGCCCAATACTACTTCATCATCGCCAAACTGTACCCAGCTTTTGGGAACTCGCTGACGGTGAAAAGTTTCTATTTTTTGGCAAGCTAGGCGAATAGACTGGAGCAAATCCTTAGATACCTGTTGGTATGCTGCATCTAGTTCTGATCCTGTCACCCTTAGCTCTTCTGCTTTGAGGGTTTGGTGATCAAATTCGGCTGTATAATGTAGTACAGCTTTGTCACCTTGGCGCTTCACCGCTTGCAACACTTCCCGCACTGTTGCTTCTTTGTGAAGTACCTGTTCGTCCTGGGTGCGTTCGCAGATTCGTTGAAGTTCTGCTCCAACGTCTGCCTGCTGAGTAATGATTCGCAGCATGGAGTAAAGACAATGCCAAATTTTACAATATCTTAGACAAGAACCAGTTGGGCTTTTTACCTGCTAGGGTATGAAGCTGAATATGGTTCTCTTCTCTAGCTTAACCTGGATTTTTTTTGATACTACTTTATAAAAGTCCTAAAGCTTAGAAATTTTATACCCTCTGTCCCTGAATTGCTGGGGATTGCATCTTATTTTTGGTCTGATACTCCATTTTAATCTATTTTTTCTCACCCAGACATCAGCTATTACGTCTAAAATAAAAAAATTTTTTTCAGAAATTATAACATCAGCAAGAATAATGCTATATTTATTAAACCTAGTAGTGTGTGTACATAATTAATAGTCTTTTTTGGAATTACTGTGGCGAATACAAAATCTGCTCTTAAACGCGCCCAAATCGCAGAACGTAATAGACTGCGTAATAAAGCATATAAATCAGCCGTTAAGACGCTGATGAAGAAATACTTTAGTTCTGTAGAAGCTTATGCTGCTAATCCGACAACAGAACTCAAGCAGGAAGTGGAAGTAAGAATGTCCGAGGCTTACAGCAAAATTGATAAAGCTGTGAAAAAAGGCGTGCTTCACTCCAACAATGGAGCAAGGAAGAAGTCAAGATTGGCTCAAAAACAGAAAACAATCACGGCTTAGTCAATAGTCAGTGGTTTGTTTACTAATCTGTAAAACTGTTAATTTGCCTATTTTCTGAAAGTAAAAGTATTGTGCAGTGGGCATCTTGCCCGCCTGACAATGCAAATTAAAAGTTTATTAGTTAAATAACCACTGGCAATGGATAACTAACAAGCTATGCAACTGATAGATACCCACGTACACATTAACTTTGATGTTTTTCAGCCAGATTTAGCAGCAGTCCGATCTCGATGGCAAGAGGCAGGAGTAGTACGATTAGTACACTCATGTGTTCACCCGCAAGAATTTGCGAGTATCAGCCAAATAGCAGAGCAGTTTCCTGAACTTAGCTTTGCTGTAGGGCTGCATCCCCTAGATGCTGATAAATGGGATCACTCCTGTGCCGCACAAATCAGGTCTTTGGCCAGTTCTCATTCCCAAGTTGTCGCAATTGGGGAAATGGGGTTGGATTTTTACAAAGCCGATAACTACGAGCATCAGCAAGAAGTGTTTGCATCACAATTAGCGATCGCTTGTGAACTCAATTTACCAGTGATCATCCATTGTCGTGATGCTGCACCGGCAGTCAGAGATGTATTGCAAAAATGGCGAGAAAATCAGGGGGAAAGGTTACGGGGTGTCATGCACTGTTGGGGAGGGACACCAGAAGAAACCCAATGGTTTCTAGATTTAGGTTTCTACATCAGCTTTAGCGGAACAGTGACATTCAAGAATGCTCAAACTATCCAAGCTTCAGCGGCAATGGTCAATAGCGATCGCTTGCTTATAGAAACAGATTGTCCCTTTTTATCACCCGTTCCTAAACGTGGTGAAAAACGCAATGAACCCTCCTATGTTCGTTATGTAGCGGAGCAACTAGCAAAACTACGAGGAGAAACATTAGAGGAAATTGCCCAGAAAACCACCCAAAATGCTTGTAAATTATTTGGTCTAGCATTATAGATGACAATCAAGTTCCTCATATTAGTGCTGATTTAATCAAGAGTAGACCTTTGGAGGATAAAAATGTGCTAAAATTATTCCCTCCAAAACATTTAGGTTAAGCCATAATGGTAAAGGAAGGATAATAACTCCTAAAACTCAATTTGTGCTGTTATCAACCTGATATTGGCCAGCTTGAGAATTTGTGGTTTTAGCCTGAGGATGAATTTAATCCTCATGCTCATTGAGCAGCTAAATCTAAAATCCAAAATTGTCTGTCCATCCACTTAAATCTCTACAAACGGATGCTCTCAATAAATAACAAACTGTGGCAACCTTGGTTGACTGAAAATTTTGAAAACAGCAATCCTTTGGTATATCAAACCTATAGAAAATCGTTAAAAGTAATTGTCTTATCCAGACAATCATAGCAATAACAAATCCATAATGCCATGGCTAACGCCACACTGCGCTATTCCATCCGAATCTCGCTGCAATCCTCAGTTTTGGAATCTCACAGCCAGGATGAAGTATTAGACATGAAGTGTGAAGTATGAAGAAGTGTGAAGTAAAAAAACTGTGAGCAAATAGCCAAACAGTATATAGCCTTCATCATCCACAATTCATATTTTAGCATGAAGCCTCAAGGCAAACTCCACCAACAGCGGACAGAAAGTTTAACCAGGTTGATAAAGGTAAAGGCATGAATAACGACGACAAATACATGGAATCCGCCTTTCTGTTACCCGACTTGATTGAAATCCAGCGTTCTAGTTTTCGCTGGTTTCTAGAAGAAGGGCTAATAGAAGAACTCAACTCCTTTAGTCCAATTACAGACTACACAGGTAAACTAGAACTGCACTTTTTAGGTAATAACTACAAACTCAAAGAACCTAAATACAGTGTTGAAGAATCCAAACGGAGAGATAGCACTTATGCAGTGCAAATGTACGTTCCCACGCGTCTACTAAACAAAGAAACAGGAGACATTAAAGAACAAGAAGTATTCATTGGCGATCTGCCCTTGATGACAGATAGAGGCACATTTATTATCAATGGAGCCGAGCGCGTCATTGTCAATCAGATAGTGCGATCGCCTGGAGTTTACTACAAATCAGAAATTGATAAAAACGGACGACGTACCTATTCAGCCAGCTTAATTCCTAACCGGGGTGCATGGCTCAAATTTGAAACAGATCGTAATGACCTTGTTTGGGTACGGATTGATAAAACCCGCAAACTATCAGCCCAGGTATTGCTGAAAGCTCTAGGATTATCAGACAACGAAATCTTTGATGCTCTCCGTCATCCAGAATACTTCCAGAAAACCATTGAAAAAGAAGGGCAATTTTCCGAAGAAGAAGCCCTAATGGAATTATACCGGAAACTGCGTCCAGGTGAACCACCCACCGTACTAGGTGGACAACAGCTTTTAGACTCACGTTTCTTCGACCCCAAACGCTATGATTTAGGTCGAGTTGGTCGTTATAAGCTCAACAAAAAACTCCGTCTTTCCGTCCCCGACACTATGCGCGTCCTCACAGCAGGGGACATTCTAGCCGCTATTGATTATCTAATTAACCTAGAATATGACATCGGTAGTATTGATGACATTGACCACCTCGGAAATCGCCGAGTCAGAAGCGTTGGTGAATTACTACAAAACCAAGTCAGAGTAGGTTTAAATCGGTTAGAAAGAATTATTCGCGAACGGATGACAGTATCCGATGCTGAAGTTCTCACCCCCGCATCTCTAGTCAATCCCAAACCCTTAGTAGCAGCCATCAAAGAATTCTTTGGTTCAAGCCAACTGAGTCAGTTTATGGATCAAACCAACCCCCTAGCAGAATTGACCCATAAACGTCGCCTCAGCGCCTTGGGACCGGGAGGTTTAACCAGAGAGAGAGCCGGTTTTGCAGTTCGAGATATTCACCCCAGCCACTACGGACGTATTTGCCCTATTGAAACACCAGAAGGACCAAACGCCGGATTGATTGGCTCATTGGCTACCCATGCCCGTGTTAACCTTTACGGCTTTTTAGAAACCCCCTTTAGACCAGTAGAAAACGGTAAAGTCCTATTTGACGTTCCCCCTGTCTACATGACAGCAGACGAAGAAGACGACCTCCGGACAGCTACAGGTGACGTTCCACTAGATGAAAACGGTTACATCAAAGGACCACAAGTTCCAGTCCGCTATCGCCAAGACTGGACTACTACTAGTCCCGAACAAGTGGATTATGTAGCAGTCTCCCCAGTGCAAATTGTCTCAGTTGCCACCAGCATGATTCCCTTCTTGGAACATGACGACGCTAACCGGGCGCTAATGGGTTCTAATATGCAGCGCCAAGCTGTCCCCCTCCTCAAACCAGAACGCCCTTTAGTGGGAACAGGTTTAGAAGCACAAGCCGCTAGAGACTCCGGAATGGTCATAGTTTCCCGGACACATGGCGATGTGGTTTATGTTGATGCTACAGAAATTCGTGTCCGCGTCAGTGGTCAGTTGTCCGCAGCCAGTGGCAGTCAAGTAATTGAGAAAGGTCAAGAAATTAGATACAACCTTTCCAAATACCAGCGTTCTAACCAAGACACCTGTTTAAACCAAAAACCACTAGTAAGAATTGGTGAAAAAGTTGTCGCCGGACAGGTATTGGCAGATGGTTCTTCTACCGAAGGTGGAGAACTGGCACTAGGACAAAACATCGTCGTCGCCTATATGCCCTGGGAAGGCTACAACTACGAAGATGCAATTCTAATTTCCGAGCGCCTAGTCCAGGATGATATCTATACTTCCATTCACATTGAAAAATATGAAATCGAAGCCAGACAGACAAAGCTAGGACCAGAGGAAATCACTAGAGAAATTCCTAACGTAGGGGAAGATTCCCTTCGTCAATTAGACGAACAAGGCATTATCCGCATTGGCGCATGGGTAGATGCTGGGGATATTTTGGTGGGTAAAGTTACTCCCAAAGGTGAGTCAGACCAACCCCCAGAAGAAAAACTCCTGAGAGCTATCTTTGGTGAAAAAGCCCGTGATGTCCGCGACAACTCCTTGCGAGTCCCCAATGGTGAAAAAGGTCGCGTTGTGGATGTGCGCCTATTCACCCGTGAACAAGGGGATGAACTCCCACCTGGTGCAAATATGGTGGTGCGGGTGTATGTTGCCCAAAAACGCAAAATCCAAGTCGGGGACAAAATGGCCGGGAGACATGGCAACAAAGGGATTATTTCTCGCATTCTCCCGGCGGAAGATATGCCCTATTTGGCTGATGGTTCACCGGTGGATATTGTCCTCAATCCCTTGGGTGTTCCCAGCCGGATGAATGTGGGTCAGGTGTTTGAATGTCTCCTTGGCTGGGCTGGACATAATCTCGGTGTCAGGTTCAAGATTACTCCTTTTGATGAAATGTATGGTGAGGAAACTTCCCGCCGCCTGGTACATGGCAAGCTCCAAGAAGCTAGGGACGAAACAGCTAAAGACTGGGTATATAATCCCGATGATGCGGGAAAAATCATGGTCTACGATGGTCGCACTGGTGAACCCTTTGACCGTCCTATTACTGTCGGTGTCGCCTATATGCTCAAACTGGTGCATTTGGTAGATGACAAAATTCACGCCCGTTCCACCGGACCATACTCTTTGGTAACTCAACAACCACTGGGCGGTAAAGCTCAACAAGGTGGACAAAGGTTTGGAGAAATGGAAGTTTGGGCGCTGGAGGCTTTCGGTGCTGCTTATACTCTGCAAGAATTGTTAACAGTCAAATCTGATGATATGCAAGGTAGAAATGAAGCCCTGAATGCCATTGTCAAAGGTAAGGCTATTCCCCGTCCCGGCACTCCAGAATCTTTCAAGGTGTTGATGCGCGAGTTGCAATCCTTGGGCTTGGATATTGCCGTCCATAAAGTAGAAACCCAAGCAGATGGTAGTTCTCTCGATGTGGAAGTAGACCTCATGGCGGACCAAGCCAACCGCCGGACACCACCCAGACCAACCTACGAATCCCTTTCCCGTGAATCTTTGGAAGAGGAAGAATAACAATTAACAATTGACAATTAACAATTGACAATGATCAGTTGTTAATTATCAATTATCAATTATCAATTATCAATTATCAATTATTATGAGATCCCCCCAAAATAATCAATTTGACTACGTAAAAATTGGCATAGCTTCACCAGAAAGGATTCGCCAGTGGGGTGAACGCACTTTACCTAATGGCCAGATGGTAGGTGAGGTGACAAAGCCAGAAACTATTAATTACCGGACTCTCAAACCGGAAATGGATGGTTTGTTTTGCGAGCGCATCTTTGGACCTGCTAAAGATTGGGAATGCCATTGTGGCAAATACAAACGAGTGCGCCATAGAGGTATTGTTTGCGAACGCTGTGGTGTGGAAGTTACCGAGTCTCGTGTCCGTCGTCACAGGATGGGTTTTATTAAACTAGCCGCTCCAGTTGCCCACGTTTGGTATCTCAAAGGGATTCCTAGCTATATTGCCATTCTCCTGGATATGCCCCTGCGGGATGTGGAACAAATTGTTTATTTCAATTCCTACTGTGTTTTAGCACCAGGAAATTATGAAACCCTCAGCTACAAGCAACTCCTCAGCGAAGACCAGTGGCTAGAAATTGAAGATGCTATCTACAGCGAAGATTCCCAACTGGTGGGTGTAGAAGTGGGCATTGGGGCAGAGGCACTGTTGCGACTGTTGGCTGATATCAATTTGGAACAAGAGGCGGAAACCCTGCGGGAAGATATTGGTAATGCCAAGGGACAAAAACGAGCGAAGTTAATTAAACGGCTGCGGGTGATTGATAACTTCATTGCCACTGGTTCGCAGCCAGAGTGGATGGTGATGGAAGTGATTCCTGTCATTCCTCCTGATTTGCGCCCTATGGTGCAGTTGGATGGGGGCAGATTTGCCACTAGCGATTTAAACGATTTGTACCGCCGGGTGATTAACCGCAACAATCGCCTCGCCAGACTCCAGGAAATCTTAGCGCCAGAAATCATTGTCCGTAACGAAAAACGGATGCTGCAAGAAGCGGTGGATGCGCTGATTGACAATGGTCGTCGGGGACGGACTGTGGTGGGGGCAAACAACCGCCCGCTGAAATCTTTGTCAGATATTATTGAGGGAAAACAAGGACGATTCCGCCAAAACCTGCTGGGGAAACGGGTGGACTATTCCGGACGTTCGGTAATTGTCGTCGGTCCCAAGCTGAAAATCCATCAATGTGGACTACCTAGAGAAATGGCGATTGAACTGTTTCAGCCTTTTGTGATTAATCGGTTGATTCGTTCTGGCATGGTGAACAATATCAAGGCTGCTAAGAAGCTGATTTCTCGCAATGATCCTAGTGTTTGGGATGTGTTGGAAGAGGTGATTGAGGGGCATCCGGTCATGTTAAACCGTGCGCCCACTCTACACCGTTTGGGGATTCAGGCTTTTGAACCAATTTTGGTAGAAGGGAGAGCGATTCAATTGCATCCTTTGGTCTGTCCGGCTTTTAATGCTGACTTTGATGGTGACCAAATGGCGGTTCATGTGCCTTTGTCTTTGGAGAGTCAGGCAGAAGCGCGGTTGTTGATGTTGGCTTCTAATAATATTCTCTCACCGGCAACAGGTAAACCGATTGTCACCCCTAGCCAAGATATGGTCTTGGGGGCATATTACCTGACTGCGGAAAATCCCAATGCAACGAAGGGGGCTGGGGGCTATTTCTCATCTTTGGATGACGTGATTATGGCTTATGAGGCGAAGCAGGTTGATCTCCATGCCTATATCTATGTGCGATTTGATGGGGAAATTGACTCTGGTGAACCGGATACTGAGCCTTTGGAAGTCACCGAAGATAAGGATGATAAGGGCAAGCTGATTAGTCGGACGCTGAAGTATAAGTTCCGTCGTGTCCGGGAAGATGCCCAAGGCAATGTAATTTCTCAGTACATTTATACGACTCCTGGCAGAGCAATTTATAACAAGGCTATTCAGGAAGCGATAGAGGCGTAAGCAAGGTGACAGGTTACAGGTGACAGGTGACAGTGAATAAGAAGGTGAGATTAATTTTCTCTCACCTTACCCTCTTCGGTGCCTCCTGCTTCCTATAATCTGTTACCTCTAACTTCTTCACCTGTAACCTGTAACCTGTAACCTGTAACCTAAAATTATGACTAAAGCAGTTTTTCGCAATCTTGTGGTTAATAAGGCTAAACTGAGAGATTTGATTTCTTGGTCATTTACTCACTATGGAACGGCGCGGACGGCGGTGATGGCGGATAAGCTCAAAGATTTGGGATTTCGCTATGCCACCAAAGCCGGGGTATCTATTAGCGTAGATGACTTGATGATTCCTCCTTCCAAAAAAGAACTCCTGGAAGCAGCCGAGACAGAGATATTGGCCACAGAAGAACGCTATCAACGGGGGGAAATTACCGAAGTTGAACGTTTCCAGAAGGTAATTGATACTTGGAACAGTACCTCAGAAGCCCTCAAAGATGAGGTGGTTGTCCACTTCAAAAAAACCAATCCCCTCAACTCCGTTTATATGATGGCGTTTTCCGGGGCGCGGGGAAATATTTCCCAAGTGCGGCAGTTGGTGGGAATGCGGGGACTAATGGCAGATCCCCAAGGGGAAATTATTGACTTGCCAATTAAGACCAACTTCCGGGAAGGATTGACCGTTACCGAATATATTATTTCTAGTTATGGGGCGCGCAAAGGCCTGGTAGATACGGCATTGCGGACAGCCGACTCTGGTTATCTGACTCGCCGTTTGGTGGATGTGTCCCAGGATGTGATTGTCCGGGAATTTGACTGTGGCACTACTAGGGGTTTGAGCATCCGCGCCATGACCGAAGGTAGCAAAACCTTGATTAAACTCTCTACCCGGTTGATGGGGAGAGTGGTGGGAGAAGATGTGCTGCATCCCCAAACCAAAGCGATGATTGCCCCTCGGAATACACCCATAGACGATGATTTAGCGATCGCTATTCAAAAAGCCGGTGTCAAGGAAGTGATTGTCCGCAGTCCTTTGACCTGTGAAGCCGCGCGTTCAGTCTGTCAGCATTGCTATGGTTGGAGTTTGGCTCATGCCAAAATGGTGGATCTAGGGGAAGCAGTGGGGATTATTGCCGCGCAAAGTATTGGTGAACCAGGCACACAGCTAACCATGCGGACATTCCATACCGGGGGTGTGTTTACAGGCGAAGTTGCCCAACAGGTGCGATCGCAAGTTCCCGGAACTGTGAAAATTCCTCGCAAGCTACAAACTCGTCCTTATCGTACCCGTCATGGTGAGGATGCGTTGTATGTGGAAGCCAACGGCACAATCATGATTGAAGGGGACAAGAAACATGGGGGTGCAAGTCAAGAAATAGCCGTTACCCAAGGTTCAACCCTATATATCCATGATGGTCAGCAGGTATTGGCAGAGCATTTGGTGGCAGAAGTAGCCTTGGGAGGCAGAACCACCAGAACCAATACAGAAAAAGCCGTCAAAGATGTGGCTTCTGACCTGGCTGGAGAGGTGAAATTTGCTGATGTGGTGGCTGAACAAAAGACCGATAGACAGGGCAACACCACCACCACAGCTTCCCGTGGGGGACTGATTTGGATTCTGTCTGGGGATGTCTACAATTTGCCACCGGGGGCGGAGTTGGTGGTGAAGAATGGTGATGGCATTGACACCAATGGGGTCTTGGCTCAAACCAAATTAACTACCATCCATGGGGGTGTAGTGCGGTTGCCGGAGGCGATACCAGGGAAGGCGACCAGGGAAATAGAAATTATTACGGCTTCAGTGATTTTGGATCAAGCCGCCATTACGGTCCACAGTTCCCAAGGCCGGAACAATTACCTAATTACCACTGCTAACAATCAAGAATTTAACCTCCGCGCTACACCAGGAACAAAGGTGCAGAATGGCCAGGTGGTAGCAGAATTGATTGATGACCACTACCGCACCACTACCGGGGGTTTGTTGAAATTTGCCGGGGTGGAAGTCCAGAAAAAAGGCAAAGCCAAATTGGGTTATGAGGTAGTGCAGGGGGGAACGCTGCTGTGGATCCCCGAAGAAACCCATGAGGTGAACAAGGATATTTCCCTGCTGTTGGTGGAAGATGGCCAGTTTGTGGAAGCAGGAACAGAAGTAGTCAAAGACATTTTCTGTCAGACTTCTGGGGTGGTGGAAGTTACCCAAAAGAACGACATTCTCCGGGAAGTGGTAGTCAAACCAGGGGAATTGCTGATGGTGGATGATCCAGAAGCTGCCATGGTTCATGACAATACCTTCTTGCAAGCTGGTGAGGAGTTGCAAGGGACAGTGGCGACGGAGTTGCGCTATATCCAATATGTGGAAACACCAGAAGGTCCAGGGTTGTTGAGTCGTCCGGTGGTGGAGTTTGCTGTGCCAACTACTCCTGATGTCCCCGCTACCACCTCTATTAGTCAGCATACGGGGCGGTCTATTCAGTTGCGAGCAGTGCAGCGGATTCCTTACAAAGATTCCGAGCGGGTGAAGTCGGTGGAAGGAGTGGAACTGCTGCGGACACAGATAGTTTTGGAAATTGACCAAGAAGAGTCGGCTGAACACGGTGCTTCACCTCTGGCGGCGGATATTGAGTTGATTGCCGATGCCGAAAATGAGGAAATCCAGAGATTGCAGTTGGTGATTTTGGAATCCTTGGTAGTGCGGCGCGATATTACTGCTGATGCCACCCAAGGCAGTACCCAAACGACCTTGGAAGTGACCGACGGTGACACTATTGCCCCTGGTGCTGTGGTAGCACGGACGAGTATTTTGTGTAAGGAAGGGGGCGTTGTCCGCGGTGTGCAGAAGGGGACAGAAACAGTGCGTCGTTGTTTGGTATTGCGATCGCATGATTTAATGACTGTCAGCACTACTGTTGCCCCTAAAATCAAAACTGGGGACTTGGTAGTGGAAGGCAGTGAAATTGCCCCTGGTGTATTGGCCAGTGATTCCGGTCAAGTAGTGGAAGTAAAAGCAGGTGACAGGTTACAGGTTACAGGTGACAGTAGTTCTTCTTCGCTGTCACCTGTAACCTCTGGCCTGTCACCTTCTTACACCATTACCCTAAGAGTTGGTCGTCCTTACCGGGTGAGTCCGGGGGCGGTTTTGCAGGTGGAAGATGGGGATTTGGTGCAGCGCGGTGACAATCTGGTGTTGTTGGTGTTTGAACGGGCAAAAACTGGGGACATTATTCAAGGTTTACCCCGGATTGAGGAACTGTTGGAAGCCCGGAAACCCAAGGAAGCTTGTATTTTGGCACGGCGGCCGGGGGAAGTGAAGGTTGTCTATGGTGATGGGGATGAGGTGACATCCATCACCCGCGAGGCTTACTCAATTAAGGTGGTGGAAAGCAACGGCACGGTCACAGACTATCCCCTTGGTCCTGGACAAAATTTGATTGTTCCGGACGGGGCGCAGATTGTAGCTGGTCAACCTTTGACCGATGGACCATCCAACCCCCATGAAATCCTGGAGATATTCTTCAGCTTGGGTTCGGAAGATGGGGTTTATGCCTGTGCGAGTCATGCTTTGCAGAAGGTACAAACCTTTTTGGTGAATGAAGTGCAGATGGTGTACCAATCTCAAGGGATTGAGATTTCTGACAAGCACATTGAGGTGATTGTGCGGCAGATGACCAACAAAGTCCGGATTGATGATGGTGGTGACACAACCATGTTACCGGGTGAACTGGTGGAACTGCGCCAAGTGGAGCAGGTGAATGAAGCCATGTCCATTACTGGTGGCGCGAGGGCAGAATATACTCCCATGCTGCTGGGGATTACCAAGGCATCGTTGAATACCGACAGCTTCATTTCGGCGGCTTCGTTCCAGGAGACGACTAGGGTCTTGACTGAAGCAGCCATTGAGGGGAAATCGGACTGGTTGCGGGGTTTGAAGGAAAACGTGATCATTGGCCGCTTGATTCCTGCGGGTACTGGCTACAATACCTATGAGGAAGCGGGGGCAATTGAGGACTACGTGACAGATATGGGTAGTGGGGTATTGGATGAGGGCGATGACCCCTTAGATATGGTGTTGGATGACCGCACAGCCAAGCTCTATAATTTGGATGCGCCGGGGGCTGGAGACGGTGGTTTTGGTAGCAAGCTAGGGGAGCGGCTGATTTTGGATGATGACGATGATCTGATTGCTGATGAGATCATTGATCTTGTGGAAGATGATGATGAATATGAGGAAGATGAGGAAGAGGAAGACGACGACGATGATTTTGATGATGAATAAAATTTAGTTGTAAAAGGGGTAGGAAATAATCTTACCCCCTTTGTCAGTTCTAGTTTTCACTGAACTATGATTATGAGTTTAATGATCAAAAATCACCAAGCTTGATATTAATCCCAGACTCAAGTGGAGGAACTTTTAGATACTCCACTGGTTCATACATTTTTCGATTTGAGTTATTTGTATCCTCACATGATTTGAAAAAAGACTCTGGGTTATTGATGTAATCCAGAGGATTTATTTTTTTACAGTCTGGATCTTTGATTGTAAAATATGATTTAGTATTTAATGTCGGTGTATAATCCCAATTGCTGTTAATTGTGGCAGGTTGTGTGATTAGAGCCTCTGCTTGGTTACTTTTAACTGTAGTATTGGATACTGGCTGAGTATTGGCATGAGCATCATGACATTGTACTAATTCGCACAATATAAAACTCAGTATTAAAAGAGGTAATTTCATCATTAACTGTTTACTCGTATCATGTTTGTCTGTTCGCATCACTATCTCACTAGAAGTCAGTAACCCAGCCCTAAAGGGACTGGGTTTGCAAGAGTAATCAAGCAAGCCGTACTGACCAGACCACCCTGAGCGTAAGTCTTATGGTAGCCGTTATTTGAGTCACGACACCTTGGAATGCGTTCGCGCCAGCGTGCCGTCAGGCATAGCTAGTTCCCTGCTCTGTCATTTGCAATTAAACAGTTTTAAGGTCACTGAAACAGTGTTGCAAGTCTAAACAAGCTCTTATAACTGGTCGAAGCTAACATTACCCCAGAAATGGGAGGCACATCGCGTGCAACACATTATGCGTACAGAGTTGGGAAATTTGAATCGGTAATTGTCCCGTTGAAAGTACATCACAAAAGTACCCCGAATTTCCTAACTCCAAGGCGGTAATAAAGAAATATTTAAGGCGGTTAAAACCGTGGTCAGTGAGCTTGTCGAACTGCTCGTGTCGTTTTCCTCTCAGCACTAAAGTGACTGAGTTTCCCACTTACCGCAAGGTCTTATGACAAAACTTCTCTCTAGTTCGTAGTCCTCAATTTCCCCTAATATAACTTGAAGAATTGTATGAAAATTACAATCGGCTAGATGCAAGGTTAGATTAAACAAAGCAAAACCCAATAAATGCGATAGTTTATGCTTATTCACATTAAATAAGCGTGCTTTTACCTAAGCTGAAAATCAAGGCTTTTTTGAATTTGGCGAAGGTATTGTAATATTAAACCAGTTTCATAGGAGGATATAGTTCTTTATTGACACTTTTCTATATAAAAATTCCTGGCGGTATTGAAATATGAATTTAGGTGTAAATGTGTTTCCTAAAAATTGTTTATAGGGGTTTTGATATGATCATAAATCGTGTTTATACTTAAACTCAGTAACGTTGTTACTTTTGAATAAAAACTACAATATCACCAAAATTCTTAATTTTCATACCTGACAATTTTTTTTCAAAGTTCAAATACTATGGCAATAGATTCGATGATCACTTACTATCTTTAACCGAAATGTCTTTAAAAATAGTTAAAAATTTCGATAGCAGTTTTACGCTAGAAAATCAAGCTCAGGAAACTCTGTTTAGTTTATTAACAGGTGAGGCTTTTCTCAAGCAAATATGCCAAAATCTGCAATTGCAAGAAATTGAATTTACACAATTGCTGTTTCAACCAGTTCCTTACAGTTTGCTAACTCCCAAAGGAATGCCAGCCGAATTTGAACAATACTATCAATCTGAAGACTATACCATTATTAACATACCACCAAATTTTATGTTTAATGCTAAAATATTTAAGCCAAGCCGTCTATGTGCGATTTACAAGAAAATTGGGTAATCAATAAGAGCTATAAACTGTTAATTCATTTATGACACAAGAAATAAGTTTACCAACATTAGCCAGTCTGGAATACTTTGCCTATATTGATGATAATGGTGAAGTAATAGCTGACTTTCAGGGAAAAATCGGGGTTTATGCTATTTTCGATCAAGATAAAAATCTCCAATTTGTGGGCTATTCCCGTGATATTTATCTAAGTTTAAAACAGCATTTAGTCCGTCAACCACAAAGCTGTTATTGGGTGAAAGTAGAAACAATAGAACGTCCTAACCGGACAATTTTAGAAAATATTGAAAATGCTTGGATAACTGAAAATGGGAATAATGCTATCACTAATACTGAGGATAAACAAAAATGGATTAATCCCATTGATATCAAAGAATTAATGACAGCAGAAGAACAAAATAATTATCAGAATATAGCTATTGATGAATTTGCGAAAAGCAAAGTTTTAAAAAATGTAGCCCGGCGCGTTGAAGAAGAAATTTTAGCCGTGATAGCAGCACGGGGGGTAAAAACACAAATCCGCTTTAACCCTAAATTAAAAGAAACAGGATTATTAGATTTGAAGTGAATGGGGTAAAAGAGACAAACCGTGATTTTTGTGGTTAATTAACCGTCTCGATCAAATTAATCAAGCAAAGCATTGTTGGTGATTTTTGCCTATACCCTGACGATTAGACATTAAAGCTGTACACTGTATAACAAAGTATCCTTTCCCTGACTGGCGCTAATTTATGCAAACCTTGCTAAATAATCGCTATCAAGTTATTCGTACACTAGGATCTGGTGGATTTGGCGAAACCTTTCTCGCTACGGATTCGTATATGCCATCTAAGCGTTTATGTGTTGTAAAACAGCTAAAACCAATCCAAAATAACCACCAGATTTACCAGTTAGTACAAGATAGATTCCAACGGGAAGCAGCTATTTTAGAAACACTTGGTGGTCATTGTGATCAAATTCCGGCTCTGTATGCTTATTTCTGTGCTGATGGACAATTTTACTTAGTACAAGAGTGGATTGAAGGTAATACGTTAACAAAAGAATTCCAGAAACAGGGATTATTTACAGAAACAGTGGTTAGGGAAATATTAATAAATATCTTACCGGTTCTGGATTATATCCATTCAGAACATATTGTTCACCGCGACATTAAGCCAGATAATATTATTTTACGTCATCATGATGGTAAACCGGTATTAATTGATTTTGGTGCAGTGCGGGAATCAATGGGAACAGTGATGAATTCCCAAGGTAATCCGACTAGTTCGATTGTGATTGGTACACCTGGATTTATGTCCAGTGAACAAGCAGCAGGTAGACCAATTTATTCTAGTGATTTATATAGTTTAGGGTTAACAGCAATTTTTTTGTTAACAGGGAAAAGACCACAAAAATTAGAAACAGATTCTCAGACTGGTGAGGTGTTGTGGAGACATTATATTGGTAATTTAGATCCAACTATAGCGAGGGTAATTGATAAAGCGATCGCCTATCATCCACGCGATCGCTATCCGACTGCAAAAGCAATGTTGGCGGCTTTACAAAGTCCCATCAATTCCTCTTTCACAACCCCAGCACCATCTCTTATTACAAACTTTATATCTACACTACAGGAATCAACTATTTCTTACCCAGTTAATAGTCCAGTTAATAGTCCAGTTAATACTCAGAAGACTATTCTCATGGGTAGTTTAATCGCTGGTGGTTTAGTTGGTGTATCAGTAATTATTAGTCAATTAATCACACAATCTTTCAAATCTACAACAAAAACTGAGGTGTCAATTTCGACAACAAGAACCATGACAACCCCATCGGTTCAAGATAGTCCTGTGACTTTACCAATTTTACAACCGCCATTAAATATAACACCCACAAATCCTGAATTAATCTCACCAATCCTACCCTCAGAAACTAATACAAATGTAGATAATTATGCTTGGTTATCTCAAAGGCCAGTCACGGATGTAGATTTATTTGGCAAAAATGGTTATCAATTAGATATTATGCGAAATACAATTTTTGCTATTTATGGTCGTCGTTTTGAAGACCCAAGTTTACAAGACTACTTTAATAAACAGTCTTGGTATATTCCCCAATATACACCAGAAGAATTTCCCATGAAATTATTATCAAAACTAGAAATGGACAATATTGCCTATATTGATCAATATCAAAACCGTTATCAATTAAGACATTTTCCGAATAAATTTTGAATTAGGAATGAGGTTTTCCCAGCATCACAATCGAACACTTCAAATTATTAATCACCTGAGTAGTTACCTCACTGACCGCTAATCCACCAGTGGTGCGATAGCGCACAGAGCGCAAAACCACCAAGTCAAATGCCTGAGCTTGCTCAATAATGGTTTTGGCAATATCATCACCAGCAATTGTGAGGATATTTGTATTTACTTTTAACTTGCTTTGATTAGCAATATCAGACAATTGAGCCATAAAATCTGTGATCTGATGAGAGAGAGTTTGGCGATCGCTGACGTGCAGAAGTACAACTTCAGCTTGATTAGCATCAGCTAAAATTTGGGCAAACCTCACAGTACCGATAGTCACTCTCCTTAAATCACCCACAGGTACAAGAATTCGTTTAATTTCTGTAGGACTTCTTAACAGCCGTGTTACTGCTACTGGGCAGTGAGAAGACCAAAAAACCTTATCAATGAGACTACCAAATAAACGAGCGCGTAAATTCCTCGTATTTCCCCAACCCATGATCACTAAACTAGCATTTTGTTCCCGACTGGCGTGACTAATCCCCAAAGCTATATCATCATCAATGCGAATTTTAGGTGATATTTGGACATTAAACTCTTGACTAATTTCTAAAGCCAATTTCAATCTTTGCTGACTTTGTTCTAATGCCGTTACTAATTGCGGATCATCCATATTCAGGTGGGCTTTGGTAATAGCTAATGGCATAATCTGTCCCGATTCATGCCGAGCCAAAAGTGCTGCCATTTCTAACAGATAACGTTGAGTAAGCGGATTATAAATGGGGACTACGACAATAAATGGCGGGTAATCTTGCTGCAATCGGTTGTCTGCTTTCTCTGCTGCTTCGGTTACTTGCTCATAAGATTCCCACCATACCGATAGACTATCTGTTTTCCAGTCCTTGGTGGGGACAAGTTGTAAAGACCTCGCCACCCTAGCTGTAATTATTGGACCAACAATAGCAGTAATCAACATCAAAACAATGACACTGTTTAAAACATCCTCACTGATTAGTCTCTCACCAGCAGGATTTAAAGATTTATAGGCAACTAATGTTGCTGCTAGTGTAGCTGCTACCTGCGGTAGTGACAATGACCACATTGTTAGCATCTCTGAAGTATTGTAGCGATACAATATTTTGGCTAAAAAAGCCGCCCCAAATTTACTGCTAATCAAAGCCACTACAATTGTCGCAGTCAGACTAATTGAACTGAGAGTTTGGATAAAAGCAGGTATATCAATTAGTAATCCCATATCCACAAAGAAACAAGGGATAAAAAGCACACTACCAACAAACTCCACTTTTTCTTTAACGGGGCTATTTCCCAAAACGCCGTTAACTGCTAAACCTGCTAGAAATGCACCAACAATTTTTTCTACTCCAATTATCTGCGCTCCTACAGATGCCAAAAATAAGGACAGCAAGATAAACAAAAACTGATAACCTTCTTCATCTCCAGAACGACGGAAAAACTCTTTTCCCACCCAATTAAAACCAAATAAAATCAACACCGAATAAATTGCTAGTCCACCCAATAAAGTAGCTAATTTAAAAGCTGTAAAATCTCCTCCATGAATACCAACACAAATTGCTAGTACCAACAACGCACCTGTATCAGTGAAAATTGTTGCCCCAATTGTCACAGTTACTGCTTCATTTGCTACGACTCCCAAGCGACTGATAATGGGATATGCCAACAGGGTATGGGAGGCAAGTAAAGAACCAATTAAAACAGAAGAATTCCAACTAAAATTGAATAGCCTGCCAGTCACAATACCAGCAATTAAAGGTACTAAAAATGTCAGAGTCCCAAACCCAATTGAGCGATTTTTGGTTTTGCGAAACTGCTCAATATCAATCTCTAATCCCGCTACAAACATTAAATAAACTTTCCCAATATCTGAGAGAAGTTTTATGGTTTCGGATTTAGAGTTTAGGAGATTAAGTGCATTTGGACCGAGGAGTACACCTGCTAGTAGCAAACCCACTAATCCAGGTAATTTTAATCTCTCAAATAGCGGCGGAACAATAAAAATAGCTATAAGGAGAATTGTAAAAGAAATGATAGGTTCTGCGAGAAAATTTATTGGCATTTTTAATAATTGACAATGGACAATTGATAATTAACAATTACCTCGCTCTGGAAGTGTGAGGATTGAGAAAGAAGAATTTTGGTTTTTAGGTTATTTTTATGAAAAACCTGGTTGACACTCCCTGCTCCAAGGAAACGGGGATTTTTAAGACCAAATAAATGTCTACCACTTCCTCTAACATACCTTCAAGATCCAAGATTGGGTTGTTCGCGTTAGCGTTGCGAAGAAATGTTAAGTTCAAACCAACAAATGCCTTGGGTTTTGCTCTGTTCAAGCTAACCTATGAAAAAATGCCGCAGGTATTGTCAGTCATACAGATTTTTTTGATTTTGCATTTTGAATCGGTGAATTTTGAATTAGTAGGTAAACAGAAAAAAACCGCAATATGTAACGAAAAGTAAAATCTCCCAACACCTGTTCCCTATTCCCTGGCCATAGGTTACTGAGCGAAGTCGAAGTAACGACAATTTTTAACGCCAACCTACTTTGTTTATTTGATATACATTTGGAAAGGTATCTCGCGTGTAACCTTTCATGACAAAAACGTTGCTAAACAATCGCTATCAAGTTATTCAGGTACTCGGTGTTGGTGGGTTTGGTGAAACTTTTCTCGCAGAAGATACTCATCTCCCTTCCCGTCGTCGTTGCGTAATCAAGCAACTGAAACCGATGAGTGATGATCCCAAAACCTACCAAATGATTCAAAAACGGTTTGAGAGGGAAGCGGCAATTTTAGAGTATTTAGGAGAAGGAAGTGATCAAATTCCCAAACTCTATGCTTATTTTTCTGAATCTGGACAATTTTACCTTGTACAAGAATGGATTCAGGGGCAAACATTGACTAATGTAATTCAATCCCAAGGCAATTTAGGTGAAACTATTGTCAGAGAAATTTTGCTCAGTTTGCTGTCAATCTTAGATTATGTCCATAGTAAAGGCATTATTCACAGAGATATTAAACCGGATAATATCATTCTGCGGACTCCAGATAATAAGCCAGTTTTAATTGATTTCGGTGCAGTGAAAGAAACTATCCGTACTGTTGCCAATTCTAGCGGTAATCCTACCCAATCTTTAGTGATAGGTACACCAGGCTATATGCCCATTGAACAAGCCATTGGCCGCCCAGTTTATGCTACTGATATTTATAGTTTAGGCTTGAGTGTGATTTATTTACTAACGGGCAAATATCCCCAAGAATTGGAAACTCATCCCCAAACTGGGCAAATACTCTGGCAACAATACGTACCTCATATTTCTCCACAGTTAGTAATGGTATTAAGTCAGGCAATTGAACCTCGCACAAGCGATCGCTATAGCACTGCTAGTAAAATGCTATACGCTCTACAGCCCGTAAACAACGCCACCATTAACTATACGCCCCTAGCAACTATCCCACCAACCAAAGCAAACCCTATACCTTCTAAAACTCTTGTTATTCCCCCAGTCAGTAATTCTGGAATCTGGCAAAATCCTACTATTATTTTTGGTAGTTTGTTAGTAGGTAGTTTAATTGGTGCAATCATAATTTCTGATTTTATCCGTCCAGAAACAACAACTCCTACAGCGAGTACCTCCAATATTGACACAGTACCCACTATTTTACCCACACCAGCTATTACCCCAGACCCTTCTCCAGTAGCCATTACACCTACACCTGCAACCCAACAACGAATTAATTCTTATCCTTTACCCAATACCAATGATCCAGAGGAGTTGACATCTCTCACACTTCAAAAGCCTTTAATTGAAAATACTCCCCCACCCCCAGCTTTATCAACACCACAGCCAGAAGTTGAACCAACTCAAGAAGTTGTGTTACCCGATACTCAAAAACAACAACCCCAGCCACAACCAAAAGTACCAGATTCATTAATTACCTCTAATTCGAGTTTAATAGTTCCCGCTTTTCCGACAGGAACATCTAGAAGTAGTGTAGAAGCCACACTGGGAAAACCAAGAAAAGATTTAAGAGGTTTATGGGGTAATACCCGTGCGGTTACTTACAAATTCGTTCCCAACCAAATTGACTTAGGCTATTTATTTGATCGTCAATCGGGGAAACTCCGCCAAACAGAGGTATCTTTTGCTGCTTCTGTAGATTTACAAATAATGCAAACCACATTAAATCAACTGTTAGAGGGAACAGCAACAGCAGAGATTCAAGAGGGATTAAAAAAAATCCAAAAAGGTCAAAAAGATAATTTTCAGTTTAGCCAAGGTGCTGTTAAAGGTCAGATAGTCAGACAAAATTGTAATTTTATTTACATCAGCATTTGGGACTCAGACTTACATGATTTTGTTAGTCCAGCCGCAGCTAAACAATGTTAAAAAAAAAGAGCCTAGCTTAGGCTCTTCATTAAAAAAAATGATTAGATATCTGGTAGAAATTAAATATGCGTTTCCCAGAACCCTTGTAGAGACGTTCCATGGAACGTCTTTACAATCTTTTTACTTAACTGTCACCTTACCACCAGCTTCTTCAATCCGCTTCTTGATATCTTCAGCAGCATCCTTAGTGACAGCTTCCTTAACTGCTTTAGGAGCAGCTTCTACTAAGTCTTTAGCTTCTTTTAGACCTAAACCTGTGATTTCACGAACAATTTTCAGTACAGCAATCTTCTTATCTGCTGGTACAGAGTCCAAAATTGCGTCAAATTCAGTCTTTTCTTCTGCTACTTCAGCAGCAGCAGCGCCAGGAGCAGCCATCATCATCATACCACCAGCAGGAGCAGCAGCAGTTACACCAAAGGCTTCTTCAATTTGCTTAACTAATTCAGAAGCTTCTAATAAGCTGAGAGATTTCAATTGTTCTAAAATTTGTTCGGTTGCAGCAGACATGGATATAACTCCTAAAGAATTTTTGATTTGTTAGTTGTTAGTCGTCATTTATTAGTGGTTAGCTTTCACTAACTACCTCTAACTCGGAAGCACTTTCAGGACTACCGCTATTTTCTTTTTCAGCGACAGCTTGCAAAGCGCGAGCCAAGGAACTGGGAACTTCGTTGATACCAACAGCCAGCTTGGTAGCTACAGCGTTGATAGCACCAGCAATTTGACCCATGAGTTGTTCCTTAGATGGCAAGTCTCCTAGAGCCTTGACATCAGCTTCACTCAGGACACGACCTTCCATGACACCACCGCGAATTTCTGTTTTCTTGGTGGCTTTTTGGAATGCTTGATAAGCTTTGATCGCAGATAAATCTTCTTTAACTAGCAAAAATGCCGAAGAGCCATTGAGCAATTCTGACATTGGTTGCCATTGTTGCTGATCCTGAATGGCAATGCCCATCAAGGTGTTTTTTGTCACCTTACATACAGCACCACTAGGACGCAGTTGCCGACGCAAGTCCGTGATTTCAGCAACTGTCAGCCCCTGATAATCAATTACCAGAGCTAAAGTTGATGAACTCAAGGTTTCTTTGAGATCAGCTACTATCTCTTTTTTGTTTTCTAACGTTCTTCCCATACTTATCTCACCTCCAAGGGCAAAATTATCTTAGTTGTTGGTTATCAGTGAAGAGTTTTTACTCTATTCCCTATGACCTAATTGGCTGTCATCTTTTATCTGTAACCTTTTTTCTGACTAACCGAAAACAATTAACCCCAGCTATCTGAGCCGGGGTTTCCAGGTGGTATTTTAAATCCTATAGTTATAACGCTTTTGCGCTTTAAACTGTGGGTTCAAATTACAACCTCGGCAGGGTATTAAGTTATTAGCACCTGCTGTCTCCGGCTTTGCTTATTTAATTTTGATTATTGGTCATGGGGCATTGATGATATAAAACTATGACCAATTACCTGTGACCAATTATCCATGACCAAATTAGGCAACTTCAGTCAATTTTAACTCCCGTAGGGCGCTCACATCAATCGCAATTGATGGACCCATTGTAGAAGAGATATACAAGGAACGCCAATAACGACCTTTAGCTCCTGAAGGACGGTTACGGTCTATTGACTCTTGCAATGCCTTGAGGTTGATTAATAAATCTTCAGGTGAGAAAGAAGCTTTACCAAACATAACATGAACAATCCCAGTCCGATCAGCACGATATTCTAATTTACCTGCTTTGAATTCGGCGATCGCACTAGCAACATCAAATGTTACTGTTCCACCCTTGGGTGATGGCATTAAACCACGGGGACCCAGCAATTTACCAAGCTTTGCTACCTGTGGCATCACGTCTGGTGTAGCAATGAGCTTATCAAAGTCCATGAAGCCTTTCTGAATCTGCTCAATCAGTTCTTCTGAACCTGCTATATCCGCACCAGAATTACTTGCTTCTGTGACTTTTTCCCCTCTAGCGATCACTGCCACCCGCACTATCTGTCCTGTACCTTTAGGCAGTGCCACAGTTGTCCGCAACTGTTGGTCTGTATATTTGGGGTCAATTCCTAGACGGATATGAGCTTCAGCCGCTTCAGCAAATTTAGCGGTTGCTGTTTCTTTTAACAGAGCTAATGCTTCTGAGGGTATATAATCCCTATCTTCTACTTTTTCTAACAGCGCCTGTAACCGGCGTGATACTTTTTTTGCCATTTTTTTCTCCTGGGGTCATCTCGAAGCTGCGCCTCTCCCCCGATATGATTTTGTTATTGGTTAGTTGTCAGTTGTCAGTTGTTATTTACTGTCACCTGTCACCTGTTGACTGTCACCTAATCTGTGACAGTTACGCCCATATTTCTAGCAGTTCCTTCCACGATATTCATGGCTGCATCAATATCATTGGCGTTGAGATCAGGCAGTTTCGTTTGAGCAATTTCGCGTAATTGCGCTCTGCTAATGTTACCAACTTTCTTTTTGTTGGGTTCATTTGAGCCTCTTTCAATTTTCGCTGCCTTGCGAATCAATACTGATGCTGGTGGGGTTTTGAGTACAAATGTAAAACTTCTGTCTTCATAAACTGAAATTTCTACAGGGATCACCATTCCAGCTTGATCTGCTGTTTTGGCGTTGTACTCTTTGCAGAACATCATGATATTAACACCATGTTGACCCAGGGCAGGACCAACTGGCGGTGCTGGGTTGGCTTTCCCAGCATTCAGGGCCAATTTAATGACCGCTACTACTTTCTTCGCCATTTGTATTTAGCTCTGTTTTTTAACCTGATTAAATTCCAATTCTACTGGTGTATCTCTTCCAAAGATTGAGAGTAGAGCTTTTAGTTTACTCCGTTCTGGGGAAACTTCAACCACCTCGCCTTCAAAATCCTTAAATGGACCAGAAAGCACAACTATCTTATCACCTGTAGCCATATCAATTTTGACTACTGGCTCTTGTTCTGTGGTTTGTTTGAATATGCGTTCAACTTCCGCTGGATTCAAAGGAACTGGCTTAACGTGACCACGGCCTCTACCGGCACCACGCTTTTGTTCCGCCCCCACAAAGTTAATGACGTGAGAGGTGTTTCTTACCACCTGCCATGTATCATCACTCATTACCATTCGTACTAGCACATAACCAGGAAAAACTTTTTCTTCTGCTGGCTGACGTTTACCATCTTTACGGATTTTCACCGTTGGTGTGTGGGGAATTTCCACTTGGATGATTTTGTCAGCTACATCAAAAGTTTGGATGCGCTGCTCTAAATTTGTCTTGACTCGTTTCTCACAGCCGGAGGCTACTTGCACTGCATACCAGCGTGTTTCTTTTATCGCTGTTTCCAGTGCTTCCTCTGACTGCAAATCTAAGTTGCGTGGTTCGTCTGTTGCAGAAGTCATCAGAACACCTGTTTTGCTGCCCAACCGAACAATCCATCGACCAAGTATATCAAAGATGCGGAGAGTGTAACCATTAACAGTACGGCGGCTGATTCGCTCACCAACTGTTTCCGACTGGGCCAGACCACTTTTTCAAGTTCTTCCTTCGTTCCTTGGAAAAAATTGTTTAAGCTAAACCCATTTTCGGTTTCTGGTATTTCTGCTTCACTTTTTTTGGCCACAGTCGTTATACCCCCGTTTCTTAAAATAGCCTGACCTTGTTATTTTTCTCAAGGTTTACAGCTTCGACCTAAATGAAATGACAACAAGAAAGCTGTAATTTAAAAATAATTATACCCGAAATAATTAACGCTTTCTGCCAATATGGCAGTCACGTTATTGTTTCGGGCTATATTTTTCTTTTCAGCGCGCCCTGGAGGACTTGAACCCCCGACATCAGGTTTTGGAGACCTGCGTTCTACCAACTGAACTAAGAGCGCACAAGCTTTTCTTGTTACAGTGATTGCGCTGAACTTTTTTTAGTTTAACGCAATTCGAGTTTTATTGTAACTTATTTTTTTCTTTTTGGCAAGTTAGCGGCAGATGCCGCTTGCAGCTTGGTTTTTTTCGATCAATTCACCATTTTGAATCACAGAGCGCGATCAAATCTTTGTTTAATCCGGGTTGCTTTACCGACGCGATCGCGTAAGTAATAGAGTTTAGCACGTCTAACCTTACCACGACGTAATACTTTAATACTTTCAATGCGGGGAGAATGCAGCAAAAATACTCTTTCAACACCCACGCCTTGGAAAACTTTGCGGACTGTAATAGTTTCGTTAATACCACCATTCCGTCTGGCTATGACGACACCTTCATAAGGTTGGACACGTTCTTTTGCCCCTTCCTTAATTTTGACTCCGACTTTAACTGTGTCACCTACATAGATATCAGGTAAATCTGACTTTAATTGTTCCGCTTCGATTGAGCGAATAATTTCTTGTACGTTCATTTTTCTGTTTTTTGAAAAAACTCCCAATCGCTAATTATAAATCCATAATCGCCCGCGAGTCCAGTTATTTAACGCATTTAGGTAAAGAATATTAATTTTACCCATTACATGACGACTGACAACTGACAACTGACCAATGACCAATCCCTGTTGTAAAATAGACAGTGTAAGGATTCAGGGGGGGCCAGTTTACTGGTCATAAACGCCTATAGAGACCATCTTTGGAAATGTTCAAGGTTTAAAGTCCAGCCAGCTAAAACAACTCCAGCGGCTGTACCACCAAAGGATATCAGGCGATCGCATTACTACATCCGAGTTTGCCCAACGTCTGGCGGCAATTAGTACAGAAATTAATCAACCTATTTGTGCCTATCTCAACCGTCGCGGACAAGTGATTCGAGTAGGTGTAGGTACTCCACGTCAAACCCAAATTCCACCCCTGGAATTGCCACGTTATGGCGCAGAGCGTCTGAGCGGTATTCGTTGTTTATCCACCAATCTGAAGTCAGAACCACCGAATGAGTCAGCATTGACGGCGATGGCTTTACAAAGATTGGATGCCTTAGTAGTTTTAAATATTACTGGTACAGGATTTACAAAGCGTGGTGGTGGTTCAACTGGATACGTAAAAGAAGCTTACTTAGCGCATCTAGTAGCCAATAGCAGACAGTTAGTTGCAACTCAATCTTCTGGGATCAATATTCCAGAAGCGGGGATATATTCTCACACATCACCACCTTTGAGCTTAGATGCTTTAGCCGACCAGGATTTTCTAGACTTAGTAGAAAGTTTAGAAGAAGAATTTAGTCGGGAGTATGTAGCTCAAGAAGTAGACGCTGATCATGATCGGGTAGTGATTGTGGGAGTGCTAACAGAAAATACTACTCCTCAACAATTCCAAGACATCATCTCAGAATTGGGAAGGTTAGTAGATACTGCTGGAGGAGAAGTATTGCAGACGTTACAACAAAAGCGATCGCGCATTCATCCCCAAACAGTTATCGGTGAAGGTAAAGTCCAAGAAGTTGCCCTAGCCGCCCAAACTCTAGGCGCTAATTTGGTAGTATTTGATCGTGATCTTTCACCAGCCCAAGTCCGCAATCTCGAAACACAAATTGGTGTGAGAGTTGTTGACCGCACCGAATTGATTTTAGATATCTTTGCTCAACGCGCTCAATCAGGTGCAGGTAAATTACAGGTGGAACTGGCACAATTAGAATATATGCTGCCACGACTCACAGGCAGAGGTCAAGCCATGTCCAGATTAGGAGGTGGTATTGGGACAAGAGGACCAGGTGAAACCAAATTAGAAACAGAACGCCGGACTATTCAAAAACGGATTTCTCGACTGCAACAAGAAGTTAATCAATTACAAGCTCATCGTTGTCGGTTACGTCTACGGCGACAACATCGGGAAGTTCCCTCGGTAGCTTTGGTAGGTTATACAAATGCAGGTAAATCTACTCTACTCAACGCCCTCACCAATTCGGAAGTATACACGGCTGACCAATTGTTTGCCACCCTTGACCCTACTACCCGGCGTTTAATACTTCCCCACGCGGAGACAGGCGCACCCCAGGAAACTCTCATGACAGATACTGTAGGGTTTATCCATGAGTTACCTGAATCTTTGATGAATGCCTTTCGTGCCACTTTAGAGGAAGTCACAGAAGCGGATGCTTTACTACATTTAGTAGATTTATCTCATCCGGCTTGGTTAGGTCATATTCGTTCAGTTCGGGACATACTCGCGCAAATGCCAGTCACACCTGGACCTGCCTTAGTTGCTTTTAATAAAATTGATCAAGTTAGTAGTGAAACACTGGCTTTAGCAAGAGAGGAGTTTCCCTTGGCAGTATTTATTTCTGCTACTGGGCGTTTAGGACTAGAAACTCTCCGTCAGCGTTTATCTTTACTAATTCAATACGCTGTGGATGGTGATTGATAATTGTCAAAATGGGCGGGGAAACCCTATTCCTGCTTCATTAAAGTGATTGATAATTGTCAAAATGGGCGGGGAAACCCCGCCCCTACTATTGCTTCATTAAAGCTAGTTCAATGCAATCTTCGCTGGGCTGTTTGATGCTCACTTCTACGTCAGGACCAAAATATCTGGTCATTTTTTCCTGCTTTTGTTGCCAAGTATCTAGGGTAATTAGTGGTGAATAGAATTCTAAAATTAAGGTATAAGCCCCATTGACTTCGGTTTCTTGTAAACTAGTCACTACTGGTCTTTCCTCGTCAGTGGGACTCAAGCCTAGATATGCTAGAGCTACATCTAAATGGGACTTTTGTCCATAGCAGTAGCGTGTAATGTCTTTGCGAATTTTATTTTGCGTGACAGTTGCTTGTTGTTTTCTGAGTTCCAGAATTGATGGTGTGGTAGCTTGGCTGAAGGGTATGGGTTTAAGTTCATTAGCTTTCAGGGCTAAACCTCCCAATAGCAGCGGAAAACCATAGAAAAATCCGACTAGATTGAGAGTAGCATTATCCGCAAAGTAGGCAATAAAACCTATGATAGTCAGTATACTACCTATTGTTAAACCAAGTGTTCCCAGAGAAATTCCGCCGATCATAATTTGAGATTAGTATAATTTCTTTTCATCTTAAGCCTATTATGATCTCTGATCAGCGACAAATTGGGAAAAGAGTAAGTGAAATTTTTCCTTTTTGCGTTAACTTTAGATTTGAAGTATTTAAAAGACGGGAAGCCAAAAAATGGATATTCAGACAATTAAAGAGCGAATTAGCACAGTTCAAGGTAAACGTGAATATTTGCTGAGTTTATTAGAACAACCCAATTTAGGGACTTTAAGAGTTGATGTCAATCAAGCTTTGGAAGAATTAGATGATTTAATGGATGAATTTAAACGGACTATTCCTGAAGCGAGAAATAATTAACTTCTAGCTGGTAATAGGTAATGGGAATTAATCTTGAGTTACCTATTGTCTATTCCTAACAATGTATTGTTACAGAAAAATGCGATCGCACTTTTAGTTTACCACTTCAGGAGCGATCGCATTTACTCTATCAGTAATTCTCTGACCTAACTCTCTCACTAAAGCCACAAGGTCTAAAGTCGGAATATCTTTTTTGCAAAATTTATCAAACTTATGTCTAGTTTTATTTTGCCCAAAAGTTACTTCATCTATGGAAGAATAAGCAAGAATTTGAGTAGTTGGAGATATAGATTTAATGTAATCAGATGCTAACCAACCATCCATAATTGGCATTTGCAAATCGAGAATAATGACATCAGGCTTATAGCATTTAACCATCTCTATAGCTTCTTGACCATTACTAGCTAAACCAACAACATTAATATTCTCTTGAAGAGAAAAAACTAATTGTAGGCTTAAACGAGTGAGTTCATGATCATCAACTACTAGAATACGTAAGTTAGAAGACTCACGGGACAACATTAACATTCCACGCCAATAATAAATATTAATTGATATCAATTTGAAAGATGATGCTGATAAAGAGAAAATTGTCAAGCTTATAAATTCAGAGGGAACAGGAAACGGGCAACAAGCAGCAGGTAACAGAAAAAACTCATGTTCGAGTCGAGTTAAACATGATATTGAAATAAAGACACTGTTTTTTTCGTGCTACGCATCTTTGAAAAACATCCTTTTTTTAACTGAGCTTTAAACTCAGCAACTTTTGTTTCTTATCTGTTCCCTTTTTTTGTAAGTCTTGGACAATCCCATATCAAAAATCAAATATCCAAAATGATATGAACTCTTATAGTGTATGAGTATAGGTGAAATAATTCACTCTATCTTATGGATGAATTTAAGTGACTAAAAAATGATTTAAATGCGGAAAATTCATTAAGGAAATGTTGTTTTTGCATAATTATCTCCTGAGTGATTATTTCCAATATATATATCTATTGATTGAAGAAGAATTCACATAATAATTTGTCAATTCAAGTATAGCTAACGCCAAGCATCCGCTATCAGAATCTCAAGTTATTATTCACCTTTGCTGCAACTAATGAGAGTTTAATTCATACCAACAGAACGTAATGCCATAGACATCAGAATTTTTTGGGAATTAGCTTCTGAACAGTTTTCACCGGGATATCTTTGGATATAACTACCATCAGGTTGTAAATCCCAAGCATGACGATTATCTGCCAACATAATGCCTAAAATTTCTTGCAAGTCCTTGGCAATATCTTGATCTTTGATAGGGGTAATTACTTCAACTCGACGATCTAAATTGCGACGCATCCAATCAGCACTGCCGATATATATTTCTTCTTGACTATTGTTGTAGAAATAGAAGATTCGGGAGTGTTCTAAAAAGCGACCAATAATGCTGATGATCCGAATATTATCACTGAGATTTGGTAGCCCAGGACGCAAACAACATATCCCGCGAATAATGAGGTCAATTTTCACACCAGCGCGGGAAGCTTCGTATAGTGCAGAAATTATTTGTGGATCAACTAGGGCGTTCATTTTGGCAACAATCCGACCAGAAAATCCTTTTTGGACATTTTCGATTTCGCGTTTAATTAATTCGAGAAAGCGATCGCGCATATTCACAGGTGCAACCATAACTTCTCGATAGGATTTCTGGCGAGAATAACCGGTTAAAAAATTAAACACATCTGTTAAATCTGCACCCAATTCTTCCCGACAACTGAATAATCCGATATCTGTATAGAGTCGTGCTGTTTTGGGGTTATAATTACCAGTACCAATATGTACATAGCGACGCATCCGGTCTTTTTCCCGACGGACGATGAGGACAATTTTGCTATGGGTTTTCAAACCAACTAAACCATAGACAACATGAACACCAACTCTTTCTAAACGTCTAGCCCAGTAAATATTATTCTCTTCATCAAACCGGGCTTTTAATTCTACTAATACCGAAACTTGTTTACCATTTTCTGCCGCAGCAATTAAAGCATTGACAATGGGTGAGTCTCCAGAAGTCCGGTAAAGAGTCATTTTGATAGCTAGGACATTAGGATCATGGGCGGCGCTAGTAATAAAACGCTCCACTGTACCGGAGAAAGATTGATAAGGATGATGGACTAGCAAATCTTTTTCGCGGATTACGGAAAAAAAGTCTTTTCCTTCTTCTAGTTCTGGAACATCAACATCAATGCTTGGTTCTCTCAGCCGTTGTAAGCGGGGAGGAACGACAGATTGACGAGGGGGATCTTTTAGTTCTGGTAATGGTAGCGCCAAAAAATACATTAAATCCCGCAATCCTAACAAACCATCAACTTCGTAAATATCACTTTCCGTTAATCCTAAATCCTGTAAAAGCCGGGAACGAACTGATGTAGGGGTTTGGGAGCGAATTTCTAACCTGACAGTATTTCCACCCATGCGCCGTTTGCGGAGTTCTTGTTCAATAGCTAATAAGAGATCATCCGCTTCATCTTCTTCTAATTCCAAATCAGCATCACGGGTAATGCGGAAGGGGTGATATTCTTGGATATTCATCCCTGGAAAGAGAGATTCTAAATTATGAGCGATCGCTTGTTCTAAGGGAATCCCCGTCCAGTTAGCAATTTTTCCATCTTCCTGCATTCCCAACTCTGGGGGTAAAGGCAAAAATCGTGGTAAAACTCTAGGAACTTTAACTCTGGCAAA
Organism: Anabaena sp. UHCC 0204; assembly: GCF_009711975.1. GTDB lineage: Bacteria > Cyanobacteriota > Cyanobacteriia > Cyanobacteriales > Nostocaceae > Dolichospermum. The sequence continues at coordinate 11,361 of NZ_VIKW01000029.1, read as the reverse complement.
AAACTCCTCTTCCGTATCGGGATTTTTTAGCACCACTGCTAAATTTAAACTGAGATTAGAAATATATGGAAAGGGATGACTAGGATCAACAGCAAGGGGTGTGAGAACCGGAAACACCTGTTCTTCAAAGTAATTATCTAAGTAATTTCTTTGTTTTTCATTCAGTTCTATGTAATCTAGGATATAAATCCCCTGTTGTGCTAACAGTGGTTGTAAAACTTTCTCAAATTCTGCATTTTGTCTTTGAACTTGGGGTCTGAGATTCAGTCGAATATCATCTAGTTGTTTTTGTGGTGTCCGTCCATCTGGAGTTAATAAATTAACAGTGGCTTCTATCTGTTGCTTTAAACCTGCCACTCGCACCATAAAGAATTCATCTAAATTAGAACTAAAAATGGCTAAAAATTTTAGCCTTTCTAATAAAGGAGTTCTCGGATCACAGGCCTCATGCAACACCCGACTGTTAAATTCTAACCAACTTAATTCACGGTTAATGTAGTATTGCTGATCACTTAAATTAATAGCACCCGGATTTTTTTTTGGTTTCGCCATGATTACTTAGATTAAGGTAGACATTGTTCATAGAACCAATGAATATACATATCTTAATTGCTAGTGATTAGATTTTTACACTTCTTCATGTAGAAAGCTGATTCAGTTGTAGACTGAATTATATTTATGTATAAGACTCATGTTTAATTTTTTTAATATACGTAGAGTGGGTGAGGCGATAGCGCAAGTGCTGACTTGTCAGTTCGCTAATCCCCTAAGTAGGTGGGCGTTAAAAATTGTCCTTGGGGCAAGGCAGGGGCAGGGGGGCAGAGGGGCAGGAAATAAGTTTTTACCTCGTTAGACGTAGGAAATGTTATATGTTTCAGGCTACTCGTCGCCGTTTGGCTATTTGGTACACCGCTGTAACTGCAATCTTACTATTACTATTTGCTAGTGGGGTATATTTGTATGTTCGCAGTACATTAATTGAGCGAATTGACGATACATTATATCATGTGGTGGAAGTTGTAGAACGTTCTTTAGTCATTGAACCAATCAGCTTTCACCCGACTCAATTGCGAGTAAATATAGAAGCTAGTTTTCGTAATAATGCTGAAAATGCGGAAGATGATCGCATTGATTTAGAGTGGTTTAATCCTAATGGTGAATTAGTGTGGTCAACTTTTTCGGAAATATTAGATATTCCTATTCATACTTATCATACAGGTGAAACTGTGCGCGTCGCTGGTATGGGAGGATGGGGAGAATCTGCACTATTATTAAGACAAGTTACTAAAAGAATAGAACTAGGAAGACAGGTTTTAGGCTATTTGCGAGTCAGTCATCCTTGGTTTGAGGTGACAAAACCCAGCCGACAATTAATTTTTGATTTGGCTTTAGGTATCAGTTTAATGGTATTGTCTGTAGCTGCCAGTGGTTGGTTTTTATCGGGGAAAGCTATGGAACCAGTGGGGGAATCCTACCAACGCTTAAAACAATTTACCGCTGATGCTTCCCATGAATTAAGAAGTCCTATTGCGTTAATTCAAACTAATGTCCAAGTGGCTTTATCTGATTTAGATTTAGTTGAAGAAACAGGAAACAATACAATTCAATATCGCCAACAATTAAAAGTAGTAGAAAGACTTACTCAAAGATTGGGAAAGTTAGTAAATGATTTACTTTTTTTAGCGAGACAAGATAGTGGTATTAGCACAGATGTATTTTCAGCTTGTCCTCTTGATGCTCTCTTGATGGAAGTTGTCGAAGAACAACAAATTGTAGCTAGGGAAAAACAAATTAATTTAGTTCTTCATTTAGTTGATCCTCCCCCGACAGAAATTAATCCTGAATTATTAGAAAACTGGTTTACTTTGATGGGAAATTGGGAGCAATTGGTAAGATTATTGACAAATTTAATTGGCAATGCTTTGCAACATACTCCGATATCAGGAGTAATAAAAGTAGAATTAGGGAGAATAGAAGGCATAAATCGAGTTGCCGGAATGCGTTACACTAATTCTTATTTACAAATTAAAGTCAGTGATACAGGAATTGGTATCCCCACAGAAGCGTTACCAAGATTATTTGACCGCTTTTATCGAGTTGATCCGGCACGAACCCATAGAACTGGCAAAACAGATAAAACCACAACTACTGGTTCAGGATTAGGATTAGCGATCGCTCAAGCTATTGTCGAACATCATCAAGGACAAATTCAAGTAACCAGTACACCAGGTGAAGGTACGACTTTCACCGTTACTCTACCAATTTTGTCCCCTGACTAATAACCAATGATCAATGACCAATCCATCTGATTTTGTTAAGCTATCGGAAATGATTCCTTGATTTGTGGTTTAAGAGGCGGTAGTGTGCCAAAACACATTCGGTTAATTTCTCTTTTAGTTGCTTGTAGTTTATGGAGTTTGCCTAAAGCTGCTCATGCTCAAGCATTCATTCCTCATACAGTGCAGATTGATTATGCACAGTTAGAGCGGCAGGGTTTGAGCTTGGCACAGGAAGCAGCTATGTTAGCTCAGTTTCAGAGGGTTGAACCAGCTTTACTCAGAGCGCAGTTAGCGACAAAACTAGCTCCGCAGAATGATAAAGTCTGGTGGCTGTTGGGGAGTTTGTATTTACAAAATAAAGAATTTGATGAGGCTATTACCTCATTGAACAAAGCCCAAACACTCAACCCCAAAAATCCTGAAGTGCTATTTGCTTTAGGTTCAGCTAAGTTTCAAAAAAAAGATTACCAAGCATCGCTCACCCATTATCAACAGGGTTTGAAATTGAAACCCGATTATGCTGGGGGGTTGTTTGATTTGGGCAACGCTTACTTTATGTTAAATAAATTCCCAGAAGCGATCGCTCAATTCAATTTGGCTGTTAAACAAGATCAAAAGTTTTGGCCAGCCATCAACAACATTGGTTTAATCAAATACGAGCAGGGCGATATTTCAGGAGCAATTCAGCAATGGCAAACAGCAGTCACCATTGATCAAAAAGCCGCCGAACCAATGCTTGCTTTAGCAGTGGCATCCTATAACAAAGGGGATAGACAAAAAGGCTTACAAATGGGAATATCCGCACTCCGCACAGATTACCGTTATGCCGATTTAGATTTTCTCAAAGAAAATCTTTGGGGTGAACGCTTGCTGTCAGATACCAAAAAATTCCTAGAATTACCGGAAATTAAATTAGCACTAGTGCAACAGGAGGAATTACCAACACCTCAATAGGGATTGGTAATTGGTGATTGGTCAGTTGTCAGTTGTCAGTTGTCAGTTGTCAGTTGTCAGTTGAAAACATATTCTCCCTGCTCCCTGCCTCTTCTCTGTCACCTGTCACCTGTCACCTGTCACCTTCCCTTGCTCCCCTGCCCCCTTGCCCCAACGACTATTTTCAACGCCAACCTACTTATCCTGGTGGTAGCAGGTTGAAAATTTGGTCTATAAACTGTTGATGATCAACCACAGGCTTAGAAATATAACCATCAGCACCGCTTTGTTTCAGAAAATTCTCGCGATCGCCTTCCATAGCGTGTGCTGTCACTAAAATAATCGGTAAGTGGGCTGTTTGTGGGTCAGATTTTAACATTTGTGTAATTTTGATACCATCAACAGACTTACCTTGATATACACTACGTGACAAAGAAACATCCATTAAAATCAAATCAATTTGACCCGCTTGGGCAATTTCCATGACCTCGTCTACATTTTCCGTATGTTTTACACCCAAGCCACCGCGTTTAGTGAGAATTTTAGAAAAAACGCGAGCATTAATTAAATCATCTTCGACAATTAAAACAGTTTTCATGAGACTTTATACTAATAGGGCTAACACCGGAGCAATCTCTGTTGTATTTTTAATAATCCATAAGCTTAGATCACATCAAGGATAATACTACTGCTTTTTATCTTAATGAGTATCAAGATTGTGTGAGTATTTCTATTTCATCCGTTATGCTGTGATTGCGAAGCGTGTTATCTTCTAGCGGCTGTTGTGTAGTGAAAATTCAGGGAAAAACCTCATGGCAAAACAGTTAAACCTTCTCTCCAAGGGACAGGTCATCACCACCGCCCTGCACACCGAAATGCAACGGTCATACCTAGAATATGCCATGAGTGTGATTGTGGGGCGAGCCTTACCAGATGTCCGTGATGGGTTAAAACCAGTGCATAGGCGCATCCTATATGCCATGCACGAACTGGGTTTAACACCAGATCGACCTTACCGAAAATGCGCCCGTGTGGTTGGAGATGTTCTCGGTAAATATCATCCTCACGGTGATCAATCAGTTTATGATGCTTTAGTTCGATTAGTCCAAGACTTTTCCAGCCGTTATCCCTTACTGGGGGGACATGGTAACTTTGGCAGTGTTGATAATGACCCACCAGCGGCGATGCGGTACACGGAAACCCGTCTTGCACCTGTGGGACATGAGGGAATGTTGGCGGAAATTGCCGAAGAAACGGTGGACTTTACTGGGAATTTCGACAATTCCCAACAAGAACCAACGGTACTACCTGCTCAATTACCATTTTTGTTGCTGAATGGTTGTGCCGGAATTGCCGTAGGAATGGCCACAAATGTTCCTCCCCACAACTTGGGAGAAATTGTAGATGGGTTAATTGCCTTAATTGATAACCCAGAGTTAACGGACGAAAAATTATTTCAATTAATTCCCGGACCAGACTTTCCGACTGGTGGGGAAATTGTTGATCATGGGGGAATTAAAGAGGCTTACACCACTGGTAAAGGTGGTATTGTCATGCGCGGCATAGTGACAATGGAAGAAATTCCTGCCACCAGGGGAAGTAAACGCCGCACAGCATTAATAGTCACAGAACTGCCCTATCAAGTCAATAAGGCTGGTTGGATTGAAAAAATCGCCGATTTAGTCAATCAAGGTCGTTTACACGGAATTTCTGATATTCGGGATGAGAGCGATCGCGATGGAATGCGCGTAGTTATTGAACTTAAACGTGATACCAACCCCCAAGAATTACTCCAGCATTTGTATCACCAAACTGCTTTACAAACGACCTTTGGGGCGATTCTTTTAGCTATAGTTGATGGACAACCCCGCCAATTAAGCTTACGGCAACTTTTAGAGGAATTTCTCAAGTTCCGAGAACATACCCTCAACCGTCGCTACAGTTATGAACTAGAGAAAGCAGAAAATCGGGTCAATATCCTCACTGGATTGCTAAAAGCTCTGTCAAATTTAGATGATGTTATTACAATTTTACGGCAAGCTCCCGATGGCAGTACAGCCAAGATGACACTTTGTAGCCATCTGGATTTAACTGAGGTACAAGCAGATGCAATTCTGTCTATGCCATTACGTCGTCTCACCAGTTTAGAACAGCAAAACTTACAAAAGGAATTTGACCAAATTAGCCAGGAAATTACCCTCTTGCGGACATTACTGGAAGATAGACGGGAACTCCTCAAGGCTTTGAAAAAAGATTTGCGGACACTCAAACGCAAATACAATGATCCTCGTCGCACCAAAATTGTTCATAACCAAGAAAAACCAGTTCCAGAAGATAAAACTAAAACTAAAAAATCAGCAGTAGCACCAGAAGAAAATTCCCCATCTAAAATTCCCCATTCCAAACCAGAACAACCCCCAGAAGAAACTATTTTAGAAGTTACTCAACGGGGTTATGTGCGCCGCATTTCTCCCAACAGCAAAAAACCGAAAGGGGAAAACGGGTTATTGGATCATGATTTCATTATCCAAACTGAATTAACTAATACTCAGAAAGACCTATTAATCCTGACTAGCGGGGGTAAAGTCTATCCGATTACGGTGGGAGATATTCCCATGACTACTGGACGTAGTTCGACTTCGCTCACTACAAGTTCTGCGAGGGGAACGCCATTGATTACTATGCTTACCAGTACCGCCCAAGGTAATACCGAAGGTATAGTTACCCGGTTCTTGCTACCCGAAAATCCACAAAATCAAGAAATGGTGTTGGTGACGAAGGAAGGACGCATTAAACGTCTGTCTTTATCAGAATTTGTTAACCTCTCTCGAAGAGGAATTACAATTTTGAAACTCAAAGATGATGACGAATTAGCTTTTACCCAATTCACTACCAGCGGACAACATCTCATTTTGGCTAGTTCTAGCGGTCGTCTGTTAAGGTTTCCCGTCAATGATGAACAGCTACCAGTGATGGGTCGTGCTGCAATGGGGTTACAAGCATTCCGACTCTTGAAAAATCAGCAAATGGTTGGCTGCGTCAATGTCAGCAAAGATGGCCAATTATTGCTAGTCACAGAAGAGGGATATGCCAAAATCATGCCAGCCAGTACCTTAAGGGCTGCTAATCGTGGTGATTTAGGGATACAAGTTTTGAAATTTAATAACAAAACCGACAATTTAGCCGCAATGGTACGAGCAAATCCAGGAACAGAAGTCGCACTACTAACAAATAAAGAGCGAGTAATCCGCATATCAGTAGATACAGTTCCTCATCTCAGTAAGGACAGTAAAGGTGAAACTATTTGTCAACTGAACCGGGATGAGAGAATTATCTCTGTGGTGGAGGTGGAGTAGGGTTTTGACACTCCCCGGTCTCAAGACACGGGGATTTTTAAGACTCACAATAAAAAAAATTATACCTCTTTAAACAGTTCGGTGTCTGAGTAATACTGAAAAAACAAAGTATTTGACATTAATTCCCGAATACTATAGTATTCAATCATGAACAACAAAATTATTGATTTATTTTCTGGTGCAGGTGGCTTAACTACAGGTTTTCATTTGGCTGGCTTTGAAGCCTTATGTGCCATTGATGCAAATAAAAAAGCCTTAGCAACTTATCAACATAATTACCCAAATACTAAAGTTATACATCAAGATATTCGTGAAGTTAATCCCTCAGAACTTCGTCACAATTTAGGATTAGAGAGAGAACAATTACAAGCGATAATTGGCGGTCCTCCTTGTCAGGGGTTTTCCAGAAATATACCTGCTGAATATCGCTATATAGATGATCCACAGAATCAATTATATAAAAGTTTTTTAGATTTTGTAAAAGAGTTTAAACCTCTTTACGTGATTATGGAAAATGTTCCAGAAATTTTGACAGCATATAAAGGGTTATTCAAATATCAAATTACAAATCAACTAGAATCACTTGGATATAAAGTTATATCATCATCTTTAAATGCTGCTAAGTATGGAGTACCACAAACAAGAAGTAGAGCTTTTTTTGTTGCTAGTTTAGAGCGTTTAATTGTCTTACCCAACCCTACACATAATGATGATATTAAAATTAATTCTAAAAATCAAGAATCATACTATCAAACAAACCTACTAAAATCCAATTCTTCTCCAATCGTCACAGTTAAAGATGCAATTGGAGATTTACCAGAATTAAATGCTGGACAAAAATATGATGAAGATAGATATCCCTCAGATCCTCAAACAAGTTATCAAACTTTAATTAGACATAACAGTAGTAAAATTACAAACCATATTGCGCGGGCTTTAAGTTCAATTCAAATGTCAAGAGTAAAGCTGTTAAAAGAAGGACAAGATGCTAGAAATTTACCACCAGAGTTAGCACCTAAAAAACATTATAGTGGTGCTTATGGAAGGCTTTATTGGGATCAACCAGCGAAGACAATTACAAGATGGGTTTTTCATCCTGGTTCTGGGAGATTTTTTCATCCCACACAAAATAGAACTATTACAATACGTGAAGCAGCTAGACTTCATTCTTATCCAGATACTTTTCACTTTTTGGGAACATATACAGAAATGGCTTCTCAAATTGGTGAATCTGTACCTCCACTATTAGCTAAAACTATCGCTGAATGTATTCTCTAAAGTTAAGATTAGGAATTTTGGGCTTGTAAAGCTGCAAGAATAGTTTTCACATAATTATCAGGGTTAAGACGAGTTCTCTGAATATTTATTCTGACTGCTTCTAGAGGAATAATTCTAGCTTTAAAAAGTTGTTTTTGATTTTTGTACCAAACTAACTGGACTTTATCTTCTACACTACCTTGTAAACCTGCACCACTTTTACCTGTTTTTTTGTTTATTGTCCAAGCCCAATTAAAAGTAGTAGGATCAAGTGGATATAAAGGATATTCACAATAAACATATTCATTACCTTTAATAGTTTTCAGAAGTATGCTTTCATAACTATTTTCAACTCTTTGTAATGACTGATTTGTAATCAATTTTTCATTCCAATGTTGAATAACAGCCGCACCTAGTTCTTCTGGTGCAGATAATTCTGTTAAACTAGGGAAACCAAGTTGATCAGCTTTACTAATAATATCGGCTCTTTGAATTACAAAGAAAAATGTACTCCCAACTTTTAAATTATTCAGTTGAAGAGATTTTAATGACCAACCTGTTTTAGTTAAAATATTAACAGCATCATAAAGTAGTTTACTACGTCCTAAAGCTGGATCTGTCAGAGGAATATCTTTAATATAATGAAAAATAGCTTCCCAAGCATAATCTTCTATTGACCCAATTACTGGGGATGCAATAGTAGCAAGAATAGCTTGTTTTAGCCTCTCAATCTCGTTTTCTGTCAACACTTAAAGATTCCTCTACAGCTTGCAAAAATTCACTCATTGTTACAGTTAAAGCATTTGTGATATGACTCAGAACTCTTACAGATGGGCTTTTTAAGCCTCGTTCTAATTGGCTAATATAGGTTCTATGCAGACCTGTAATTTCTGCTAGATACTCTTGGGAAAAGCCTTTCTCTAAACGACGACGTTGTATTTCTAGCCCTAAATTTTGGTCTAGTTTACTTGGTTGCATGAAAAGAGATTAAGGTATTGAATACAAAAGTGCTACAGACTAAAGTATTCAATATATATCACCTTAATCAAGTCGGGTATTTAACTAGGGCTTGCTGAATAAAGCTGTAACCGTCTATTAATAGGGGTTTCGCGGATTTCAAGAACAAGCAAGTGCAAGGTTTTAGCTTATGGTGTCTCAAAACAGTTGCATTTTTCCTTGTCGGATATGGGAAATTGAGGATATCCAGATAGTTGAAACTGTTCCCTGTTCCCTGTTCCCTGTTCCCTCCCCTCACAGATAACTTTTTCAGCAAACCCTAACTAATAATTAGATGAATGTCAGTATTTTTGCGCTAATATGACGTTAGATACTGATATTTTCTACTATGACATCAGATTTTGCCTTTTTAAAGCGGCTATTTAACGCCTTTGACCCCTTCCAACCCTTACCGGCTGGAGATCCTGTTTATGTTGATTGTCACGAAGTGCGGGGTGATGGGGATATACTAGAAGCGGTAGGAAATGAGATTTTGTACTCTGACAGAAACACCTGTCAATTATACGCTGGTCATCGTGGTGCAGGTAAATCTACAGAATTACTCAGACTACAAAAATATTTAGATGAAAATGGGTTTTTTGTTGTTTATTTTGCCGCAGATGAGGAAGATATTGATCCTGAAGATGTTCAATATACAGATATTATTTTAGCTTGTACACGCAATATATTAGCAGTCTTTAAAGATCAAACCGATTCTCAAGCTATATCAAATTGGTTAAAAGAACGTTGCGAAGATTTAAAGGATTTACTACAAACAAAAATTTCTCTAGAAGAATTATCAATGGAAGCGCAAGTTTCCCAATTTGCAAAAATTACTACTAAAATACGCACTGAACCGGGTGAACGTTCTAAAATTCGGCAGTTAATTAATCCCCATACGATTACTTTAACAAAGGCATTAAAGCAGTTTATTAAAGATGTTAAAAAGAGTCTACCTTCACAATATCATGAATTAGTTTTAATTGCTGATAATTTAGATAGAATTGTCCCTATCAATCAAGGAGAAGGACGTAGTAATCATGACCAAATTTTTCTAGATCGTAATGAACAATTGAAAGATTTAGATTGTCATTTGGTTTATACAGTCCCAATTTCTTTAATTTATTCTGATCGCGCTTCATCATTAGCGGATATTTATGGAACTCCCCAAGTTTTACCAATGATTATGGTACAAACACCGGAAAATAAACCTTATGAAAGAGGAATTAGTAAGGTTATTGAACTATTGCAAAAGCGTTTGAGTGAGATTGATCCAGGTCGCTTAATAGTTGATATATTTGAAGATAGTCAATCTTTAGAAATGTTATGTTTGATGAGTGGTGGTCATGTGCGGAATTTATTATTATTAATGAAGGAGGCAATTAAATATACAACAAAATTACCTATTTCTAAAAGAGCCTTACAACGTTCATTTAGCGAATTGAGAACTACTTACAAAAATACAATTTTTCATAATGAATGGGAAGCATTAGCAAAAGTGCATCATTCTAAAGAGATAGTTAATGATCAACTTTATCGGGGTTTATTATTTAATCGTTGTGTTTTAGAATATCGTTATATAGAACCAGATGGAAGTAGTAAAGTTTGGTATGATATTCACCCTTTAATTAAAGGGATAAAAGAATTTCAGGATGCTTATGATGAAGGATATCCTGGATAAAAACAGCTTTAAAAATTGTTAAACATCGTAGGTTGGGTAGAACAAAGTGAAACCCAACATAATGACGGAAATGTTGGAAATGTTGAAAATGTTGGGTTTTCTCAACCCAACCTACATTATTATATATCTAAAATTATGCCTCTTAAACTAAGTGATTGGGATCATGATTTACCAATAGACAAAGATGAAGAATATCAGGCATTTATTCGGACACTTCAATTTACCGAAGGCTTTGAATTGTTATTTGTACGCTGTTCTCCGGCTGAAGGTCAAAAATTAATTATTAAAGTAAAAGAAGATATTAATAATAAAAAGATAGAAGTTTTACAGCTAGATAAATCTATTACTAATTTATATGAAATAATTAATGATTTAGAAAATAAAGACCAAATTAATGTTTTATTTATCACTGGGTTAGAGTCTTCACTGTATGAATATGAAGAATGTAAAAAATTAGCAGGTTGGAGTAGTAGAGAAACCTATTCCTATAGTTGGGAAGGTGTACCACCTGTTTTAATTAACCTGAATCAACAGCGAGAACGGTTTAGAGATAATTTGAAAATGTGTTTTGTTTTTTTATTACCTCAGTTTGCAATTAAATATTTTATTCACCGCGCCCCTGATTTCTTTGATTGGCGTTCTGGTTTATTTGATTTTCCTTTAGATTCAACAACTCTCGAACAAGAAGCAACAAGGATTATTCAAGAAGGAACTTATGAAAAATATGTAAATTTAACGAATGAAGAAACAAATCGGAAAATCCTAGAAATTATAGATATTATTGAACATGAAATAGATAATGAACAAAAAGCTAAATTATTTTTTGAATTAGGTTATTTACAATATATTAGAAAAAATC
>NZ_VIKW01000028.1 GCF_009711975.1 Anabaena sp. UHCC 0204 | reverse complement strand
CCCCTAAATAGGTGAGTACACCAACTGTATTTTCTGTGGGACCATAGTGATTAATAATTCGACAATGGGGCGCATTTTTTTCTATTTTCTCAATCAAATTCCAATCAGCAGCTTCACCACCAAGAATTAGTAACTGACGGGGTACAATTTCCCAACACTGGGAACTTAACAAAGCTGATAAATGAGAAGGAACTATTTTCAAGCAGTCAATAGGATGACGGCGGAAATAATCAGCTAATGCAGCCGGATCTGATGCCCGTTCCCAAGATATAATATGCAAACTGCCACCACTACACAAGCAAGGGAAAATGACGGTATTACCTAAATCTGCGGCAAATGTGGAAACGTTGGCGTAACTTCCATTAGTAGGAAGTTTTAGCTTTGGCAATATTCCATATAGGTAATTAAGTAATTGTTGATGTTCAACTGCAACACCTTTAGGTTTACCTGTTGAACCGGAAGTATAAATGATATAAACTAGGTTTCTTGGGTGGACATTGTTAATAGGATTATCTGTACTTTCTTGAGAAATAATTTTCCAATCATTCTCTAAATTTACTTCTAGAATATTTAGAAACTGTTCTCTATTTTCTATTTCCTGTTCCCTAATTAAAACGGATGCTTGAGCATTTTCTAAGCGGAATTGTAACGCCTCTTGGGGAAGATTGGGATCGATTGGTAGGTAAGCACCACCAGCTTTGAGAACAGCTAATAAAGAGACGATAAATTTGGGTGATCGCTCTACACAAATTCCTACTACTGCTTCTGGTTTAACTCCCAATTTCTGTAAGTAATGCGCTAATTGATTAGCTTTACAGTTTAATTCTTGATATGTGATTTCTTCATTTTCAAATACCACAGCAATTTGATCAGGTGTTTTTCCTACCTGTTCTGCAAATAATTCATGAATACATTTATCACGTTGATAATCAGCCTTTGTTTGGTTAAATTCAATTAATAATTGTTGGCGTTCACTGGCGCTGAGTATTCCTAATTGACTGATAGGGATATCAGAATTATTAATAATATTTATCAATAATGTTTGAAAACTTTTCGCTAATCTTTGAATTGTTAATTGAGAAAAACAATTAATATCATAGTAAAATTCTGCCATTAAACTATGATTTTGTTGTGTACAAGAGAGTTTAACTTTGAAAGGTTCAATAACGCTGTATATCTCCTGTAAGGTGAATTTAACTTTTGTATCATGAGAGTTTTGACCAGAAATATTATTAAATTCAAAACCGATAGGAAACGCTATCAAACCATCATTTTCCACCGCTTCAGGTACAAAATAATCTTGCCATTCAGTAGCATTTTCTAATGTTTGTTTTACTGCTGCTAATACTTCTCTAAAGTTTAAATTGGGGGTAAATTTAGTTTTAATTGGTAGCCAAGTTGCTAATAAGCCAAGTACATCATTAAGTTCTTCATATTCACGGCGACTAGCTGCTGTACCAATAACAATTTCTGCCTCTCCTGTGAGTCGCCAAATCAATATTTGCCAACAAGCTAGTAAAACCACATCAGGAGTTTTTTCATACTTTTGAGCAAACGCATTAATTTGAGTCAATAATTCCTGACTAATAACTAATTGATAACGCTCAGTGACAAATTTATGGTTCTTTATTTGTCGTTCATCAGGTAATTTTAATGCTGATAAAGAGTTAATTCTTTGTTGTTGCCAATATGCTCTTCCTTCTTCTGCATCTTCATCTGTAAGTAATTGATTCTGCCATTCAGAAAATTGGACATACTGCACATAGTCTCCGCTTATTTCTTTACCTTGACAACTTTGCTCATAACCTTGACTAATTTGATTAACCAAGTTTTTAATTGTTCTATTATCTGCACACAAAGCAGGTAGAGAAATAATTAAAATATGCTGATTATCTGACAGTTTTATTAAACATAACCGCAGTGGTAAATCTTGAGATTTATTTTTATATTCCTGTCTTGCTTGCCAGCATAATTCTTGAATTTTTGAAGAAATATTTTCCTGATATAAATTACTTAAATCTAAATATTGCCAATTCAATGAATTCTTATCTGCTACTACCATGACTGGAGTTTTTACTCCTGGTGGGCGATAAAAACTTGTTCGCAGGATGTCATGATGATTGACAAGTTGATGAATAGTATTTTCCAGTATTTCTGGTTGGAGATTACCGTCAATTAAAATACTACATTGAGAACAGAACGCAGAACTGTTTTGCTGTAAATGCCACAGTCTTTTTTGTTGAGGAGCAAGTTGAAAGCCACTAATTACTTGAGTTTGCATAGTTTTGAAGAATACTTATTTTTGAATATCTTGAATATTAATCATTTCTGCCATTGCGACAACGATTTTACGCTCTCCCCAATAGGGATTTCTAGCGTGAGCAGTCAGCATATTATCTAGCATGATAATGTCACCTTTTTGCCAAGGGAAGCTAGTTTGTGCTTGTTGATAAACTGCATTAATTTCGGCAATTTCTGCTTCTGTAATTGGTGTACCGTCACCAAAGTAAACGTTCCGGGGTAATTTTGATTCTCCAAAGATAGATAGCAGCGATTTCCTAACATCTGTATCTAAATAGGAGATATGGTGTAATTGAATTTGGTTGAAAAATACAGGTTCGCCAGTTTTGGGATGTACTGCTAAAGCTGGACGAATTTGGCGAGTAACTAAACCATTATTATTATACCATTCAAATTCAATTTTTGCTTGATGGCAATAATTTTCTACTTCTTGTTTATCTGTGGTTTGAAAGAAATTCTGCCAACTCACATCTAAACCTTCAGCATAATTCCTCACGTACATTAACTGTTTAATGGCTAACTTTTCTCGCAATTGAGGACTAAGTAATTGATAAGCTTTTCTACAGTCAACAATTGGCGTTTCTCCACCTTTATCCGCAGGTTGAACACAGTAGAACCAAATCTTTAAAGGGAAAGAATGTAAATGAGAACTTTCATTGTGAAACAGTATTGCTTTATCTGCTGGGTAAGGAGTAGAACCATAAACTTTACCACCTTCATCTGTGCGGGGTAAGTCGCCATATTCAGCAAATAAATTAGGGCAAATTGTTTGAGCTAATTTTTCAAACTCTGAAACTGATTTTACATCAAAACCTCTAAATAAAATCGCTCCATGTTTAAATAATTCTGTTTCCAAATATGAGCGGTTATTTTCTATCCAAGATATGATATCAATTTCTGCATTATGGGGCTGAATTACCAAGGGGAATTTTTTCCCATCTTGCAAATAATCTGTTTTAATTAATTGCTCTACTGATAGATTAACAGCCTTGGGAGCAATACTCATGAATTTTTGTCTTTTAGCTGCTTTACGCTCCTGTTGTTGCATAATTTGTTGTTCCTTTTCTGCTGCTGTAAGCATTTCTAATGTATTGATATGGCTTTGAGGTTGGTTAACAATACTGTTGATTAATGTTTGCCAATGATTGGTTAAGTTAGTGATAGTATCTGAAGCAAATAAATCGGCGTTATATTGCCATTTCCCTTCTATACCTTGCTCGGTTTCTGTGAGGAATAGGGCTAAATCGAATCTGGCTACTTTGCTTTCTACTTCTAATAATTGTAAGGTGAGTCCTGGTAATTCCAAGGCTGAGTTTGGTGTATTTTGCAGGACAAATAACACTTGAAATAATGGGACTGTATTACTTACCTGACGCTCAGGTTGTAATTCTCTTACTAATTCGTCAAAAGGTAAATCTTGATGAGCGTAAGCTGCTAATGTTTGGGTACGAACTCGTTGTAATAATTCCAGGAAAGTGGGATTTCTTGTTAAGTCAGTGCGGAGAACTAATAAGTTAATAAAAAAGCCAATTAATGATTCAATTTCTGCTTGATTTTTGTTGGCAATATCTGTACCAATAACAATATCATCTTGGTTGCTATAACGTTGCAATAAAATTGTAAAACTCGCCAGCAGTGTCATAAATAAAGTAACACTTTCTTGCCGTGATAACTGTTGTAATTTCTGTGATATTGTAGCAGGTATCAAGAATGTATGACTAGCACCCCGGTTAGTTTTTACTTCTGCACGGGGAAGGGTTGTAGGCAATTGTAAAACGGGTAAATTAGCTAATTGCTGCTGCCAATAAGAGAGTAAAATTTCTCGTCTTTCACCTTGTAAATGTTGACGTTGCCAAACTGCAAAGTCTGCATATTGAATAGGTAATCTTGGTAAAGGTGAAGTTTGATTTTGACTAAAAGCAGAATATAGTGCTGCCAATTCTTTAATTAATATACCCGTTGACCAACCATCAAAAACAATATGATGAATCGTAAATAATAAGATGTATTCTTGTTGGTTTAGTTGCAAGAGTTTGCATCTTAATAATGGTGCTTGTTGTAAATTAAATGGTAGTTCAAATTCATCTATAGTATAACATTTAATTGCTTTTTGTTGCTCAATTTTCGTCAATTCTCCCAAATTCACTACAGGTATTTTTAACTGTACATCAGCAACAATTACTTGTAAAGGTTGACCATCACCTAAAATAAAGCTAGTGCGTAAAACTTCATGACGGCGAATAATTTCATTGATGCTTTTTTCTAATGCCTGTATATTCAATTCACCCACTAACTGAACGGCTGCGGGCATATTGTAAATACTGCTATTAGGGTTGAGTTGTTCTAGTAACCATAACCTAGTTTGAGCAAAAGATAAAGGTAAATTTCCGTCACGAGAAACAGGTGTAATTGTCGAAATACTTTCACTATTTAGTTGTTGAATTTCCTTCGCTAGTTCGGCAATGGTGGGAAATGCAAATAAATGTTGCAATGATATATCTACTGATAAGATTTTCCGAATCCGAGAAATAACTTGAGTTGCTAATAAAGAATGTCCACCTAATTCAAAAAAATTGTCATAAATACCAACTTGATAAACACCTAAAACTTGAGTCCAAATTGCAGCTAAAACTTCTTCCACTGGATAACGAGGAAACACAAAATTATCTGTTTCCAATTGAGTATTTTCTGGTGCAGGTAAAGCGCGACGGTTTACCTTACCATTAGGGGTTAAAGGTAAAAATTCTAAAAAGACAAAAGCACTGGGTATCATGTACTCAGGTAATTTTTGCCGTAAATATTGACGTAGTTGATCAATAGTGGTGTTTTCAACAACTAAATAAGCAACTAAATGCTGATTTTCTGGTACATCTTCCCGCGCCATAACTACACATTGACGCACTGCGGAATGCTGTTCTAAAACTGCTTCAACTTCACCCAATTCAATGCGGAAACCACGAACTTTTACTTGATAGTCAATGCGTCCTAAATATTCAATTTCTCCATTGGTAAAATAACGGGCTAAGTCACCTGTTTTGTAGAGTAATGTTTCGGGAATAAATGGATTAGAAATGAATTTTTCTTGAGTTAATTCTGGTTGCTTAAAATAACCCCGTGCTAAACCAGCACCACCAATATACATTTCTCCTGGAACGCCTACAGGGACTTGTTGTAGAGATTGATCTAAAATATAAATTTGCGTGTTAGCTAGAGGACGACCAATAGAAACGGTTTTTTGACTATCCTTAATTTGCTGAATTGTAGACCAAATAGTTGTTTCTGTTGGACCGTATAAATTCCAAAGTTGATAACATCTTGAGGATAATTGATCAGCTAAATTTTGAGGTAAGGCTTCGCCTCCACAAAGGATTTTTAGTTGTGAATTTCCTTCCCAACCGGCATCTAATAACATTCGCCAAGTCGCAGGGGTAGCTTGCATAATGGTTGCAGCAGAATTATTCAGTTGTTGTAATAACTGTGTACCGTCTGTTGCTATTTCTCGACTGACTAATATTAATTTAGCTCCTGTTATTAAGGGTAGAAAAATTTCTAAAACCGCAATATCAAAAGATAGGGTAGTGACTGACAGTAAACTATCTGCCTGAGTTAAGTGTAAATGCTGGTGCATTGCAGTCAGGAAATTTACCACATTTCTATGAGTAATTTGTACACCTTTAGGTTGGCCTGTAGAACCAGAAGTATAGATGGTGTAAATCAAATTATCCGGCTGAATGTTGCTATCAGGGGTGTTTGTTTCCTGAGAGGCGATGTTTTCCCAGTCCCGATCTAAACAAATAACTTGGGCATTATGGGGGGGGAGATGGGGTAATAAATGTTGCTGGGTTAGTAAAATTGGGATTTCTGAGTTTGCTAACATGAATCCTAAACGCTCTTGCGGAAATGTAGGATCTAGTGGGATGTATGCGCCACCTGCTTTGATAGTTGCAATGATGGCGATGATCATGGAGAGGGAGCGATCGCTACAAATACCCACTAGCACTTCCTTACCTACACCCAAGCTGGTTAAATATCGTGCCAGTTGATTCGATTTTGTATCCAATTCTGCATAAGTTAACTGTTGCGAACCAGCTACCACAGCCACAGCATTCGGTGTCTTGGCTACCTGGGTGGTAAACAACTCATGAACGCAGACATGAGGATAATTAGCTTCTGTATAATTCCACTCTCTCAATATTTGCTGCTGTTCTGCTGGTGTCAGTATAGATAATTCTGATATTGACTTATCTGGATGTTTAACGATATCTGTTAACAAAGTTTCTAAATGTCCCAGCATCCAGTTAATGTTATCAACAGCAAATAAATCGCTGTTATACTCCAATTCTCCGACTAAACTTTCACCATTCTCTATAAAAGATAAACTCAAATCAAATCGAGCCGTATTATTTTCTATAGGCAAATATTCTAAATTTAAACCTGACAACTTTAAGCCATCCCCAGGCGCATTTTGTAGGGCAAACATCACCTGAAATAGTGGTGTATGAATCAGATTTCTTTCCGGTTGTAATTCTTCTACTAACAATTCAAAAGGTAAATCTTGATGGGTATATGCTCCTAATGTTATTTCCCGGACTTGTTTTAAAAAATCACTAAAACTCAGATTATCTTTAAGTTGCGATCGCAATACCAAAGTATTGACAAAAAAGCCAATTAAACCTTCAATTTCCTTACGGTTACGGTTAGCAATAGGTGAACCTATTAAAATATCTTCCTGTCCGGTATAACGGTAAAGCAGAGTTTTAAAAGCTGCTAATAAAGTCATAAACAGCGTTACACCTTGTTTTTGACTCAAAGATTTTAATTCATTGCTCAAAACAGGAGAAAGTGTAAATATCTGCTTTTTACCAGTAAAAGTTTGTTGTTTTGGACGTGGTTTAGCAAAAGGAAGTTTTAATACTGGTAAATTACCATTTAATTGTTGTTTCCAGTAGTCCATTTGAGCAGAAAAGACTTCTGTTTGTAACTGTGTTCTTTGCCAAACTGCAAAATCAGCATATTGAATATTTAAACTAGGTAATTCATAAGCTTTACCTGTACAGAAAGACTCATAGAGAACAGCTAATTCTTGAATTATTACCCCTGCTGACCAACCATCAGCCACAATATGATGGATTGTGAACAACAAAATATACTCTTGTTTTGCTAATTGTAAAAGTAGGACATTTAATAATGGTGCGGTAGTTAAATCAAAAGCATAATTGGCTTGATTTTTAGTCCAATTTTGAGCTTCTATTTCTCGTTGTTCTGGTGGTAAATTCTGTAAATTTACCACAGGTAAAGAAATACAAATTTCTGCAATAATTACCTGTTTTGGTTCACCATCCACACTTAAAAAAGTAGTACGTAAAGCTTGATGACGGCGGATAATTTCGTTAAAACTTTGTTCTAATGCAGCAATATTTAAGTTTCCTTGTAGTCTTACCGACCTAGAGAGATTATAAGCATAAGTTCCTGGTTGTAATTGGTCTAAAAACCATAATCTTTGTTGAGCAAAAGACAATGGTAAATTATCTGTTTTTGTAACTTTTTTTATGGGTAAAACTGCTAAATTTTGTTTTGTTTTTAATGTTTTTTCTACACGCTGTGCTAGTTCTGCTACAGTTGGTAATTCAAACAAACTGCGGAGAGGTAATTCAACCTTAAAAGCTTCCCGAATTTGAGATATTACTTGTGTCGCTAATAGAGAATGTCCACCTAATTCAAAAAAGTTTTCTGTAATTCCTACTTGTTTAACACCCAAAATTTTGATCCATATTGCCGCTAAAACTTCTTCTATTGGGGTACGTGGTGCAATAATAGTACCTTGTTTGTGCGGGGATAATTCTTCTGGTGCTGGTAATTCTTGACGGTTTACTTTACCATTAGGAGTCAGGGGTAAGGCTTCTAAAATGACAAAGTGAGAGGGTAACATATAATTAGGTAAGTTGTCCTGCAAAAATTTATTTAGTTGATGTAAATCTATAGTCTCTGAATTTTTAGCAACTAAATAAGCTATTAATTGTTTATCCTTGTTCTCATTTTCTCGTGCTATAACTACCGCTTCTCTAACTTGGGAATATTGAGTTAAAAGAGCTTCAATCTCTGCCAATTCAATGCGAAAACCCCGAATTTTTACTTGATAGTCACTACGTCCAATAAATTCGATTATGCCATCTGGTAAATAACGTCCTAAATCACCAGTTTTATATAGTCTTGTACCTGGTTCATAGCTAAAAGGATCAGGAATAAATCTTTCCGCAGTTAAATCAGGACGATGTAAATATCCTTGTCCGACACCCCAACCACCTATATATAATTCACCAGTTACACCCATAGGTAATGGTTGTAAATATTGATCTAAAATATAGATTTGTGTATTAGCAATGGGTTGACCTAAAGGGATAATTTTGGTTGGTGTATCTGCTTCTATATTAATAGGATAAGTAGCAACAATACCACAAGTTTCAGTTTGACCAAACATATTAATCAGACGGGACTGATGTTGCAAATCAAATTTCCAAGTAACAGGAATATCAGATAATAGAGGTTCACTAGCAGAAACAATTAAGCGCAGTTGATTATCTAATAAATACTTTTTTAAATTTGATGCTAAATTACCCAGAATGTAATTACAATTACGCCAATAAGAAGGGACAATATCAATAACTGTAACCTGATCTTGCTTAATTCCTTGAAATAGTGCTAAGGGATCTTGACGTTGTTCTTGGGTGGCAATTTTCACCGTTGCACCCCGCGTCAAAGGAACTAATAATTGTCTAACTGAAGAAGAAAAAGCGAGAGATGCTGTGTGTAAATAAATATCATCAGCGGTAATATCTAAAGCTTTTTGCATTGCTTGGACATAGTGGCACAAATTAGCATGAGTGACGCGCACACCTTTGGGTTTACCTGTAGAACCAGAAGTGTAAATTACATAAGCTAAACTTTGGGGATAGTTGGTATCTATTAAATTTTTTTGAGATTCTTCATTGATAAAATTATCAATTTCATCTATATAAACTACCTGAATTGTATCTGTTGGTAGTTCTAGTTTAATATGTGATTGAGTTAATAAAACCTTGGGTTGGGAGTTTTCCAACGTGAACGCTAAACGCTCTTGTGGATAACTTGGATCTAGAGGTACATAAGCACCACCAGCTTTCAAAATAGCGAGAATACCCAATACCATTAATGGTGATCTGTTAACACATAAACCTACTAAAATATCAGAACCAACGCCCAATTTTTGTAAGTATCTTGCTATTTGGTTGGCACGGTTATTTAATTGAGCATAAGTAAATGTTTCATTTTCAAAAATGAGTGCTATTTTATCAGGTGTATTAATTGCTCGTTCACTAAAGAGTTGATGAATACATTGATAGTAATTATAATCAACTTGAGTATCATTAAACTCTCGCAGTAATTTTTGCTTTGCTGTTTGATCGAGAATTTGTAATTGTGAAATTGGTAAATCAGGAAAAGTTATAGCACTTTCTAATAACGTACAAAATTGTTTTAATAGCTGCTGAATATAATCAGATGAAAATAAATTACTATCATAACTTAGTTTTAACTCAAGAGAGTTATTTTGATCATAACTAGAAAGTTTGATTTTAAATCTATCAGTATAAACAGCTTGCTGATAAATTGAAAACTCAATTTCATCACTATGATAATTAACTAATTCTGGTTCAAGTTCAAAAGCAAAAGGTAAAAATTCGGTTTCCTTGTCTAATAAAAAATATTCTTCGTAACTAAAAGCCTCTACTAATTTGATTTGGATTTGCTCGCAAATTTCTAAAAAGTTATCTGTTCCTTGGATATAAACAGAAATTGGTAAGGTTTTAGATAATAAACCTAAAGCTAATTCTAATTCTTGATATTTACGACCTTCAGAAACAAAACCAATAATTAAATTATCTTGTCCTGTTAGTTTCCATAATAGTATATTCCAACAAGTCAATAAAAACTCACTGAGAGAAATATCATTCAATTGGAGATAACTATTAATTTTATTAGTCAAATCTACATCTAATTTACAGCTATAACTTTCTGGTTGAAATTCTAAATTTGCAGTTTTTTGACCAGGTAAATGTAATGCTGTTAAAGCTGAAAAATCTAAATTACTCCAATATTCTCTACCAGCTTGTGTTTCTACTCCTGTTAACAGTTCATTTTGCCACGCAGATAAGTCAGCATACTGTAACATTTCATCATCTAATATATCTTCTTGATGGCTGATAGCAGCATAAGATTCACTAATTAATTTAACTAAATTTTGTAATGTTATTTTATCTCCACAAATAGCAGGTAAAGCCATTAATAGAATATATTTGTTAGCTGCAATATTCACCAAAGATAAATTTAAAACAGCACCTGTTTCTAGATTAAAGTTTAAATTGAGAAACCCGTTAAATATTTGTTGTAATTTATCCTTTTGTTCCTGAAAATTACAACTACTTAAATCATATTCTTTATACAAAAACAGACCTTGATTATTAATAACTTGTAGAGGGAAATTCATTTCCGTTACATCTTGATAATTGGTGCGGAGAATTTCATGATTTTTAATAACTTGATTTACAGCCGATTTTAAAACTTCTATCTGCAAATTTCCGTTAATTGATACAGCACCGACAACACAATAATTAAAACTATCATCTTGTTGTAAATGCCATAAATATTTCTGTTGTGGAGACAATTCAAAACCGTTAACTTTCATCAGCATATCTTACTCCCATTTTCTATTTATTTCTGTGTTACTCAATTCTTAAAAAGATTTTTATTACAGCAGTTTTCATATATTTATTTAAACCACACTCTTGATACCTCTCTGAGCCTATGCGACTCTGCGTGAAACAAAAAATGAGTTTATTCACCTGAAGCTGTAATATTAACTTCTCCAAGGTTCAGACATTCCTACTACAACCTTTCTTTTACCAATAAAAGGGTTTCTACCATGTGCAGTCAGCATATTATCTAACATCAAAATATCACTTTGTTGCCAAGGGAAGACTATTGTATTTTGCTGATAAATATCCCGCAGTTTATCTAATACATCTACTGGAATTGGTGAACCATCACCATAGTAGGTATTATGGGGTAATTCTGCTTCTGAAAACTCAGATAATAACGCTGTTCTCATCCCCTTTTCTAAAGTTGAAATATGAAAAAATACAGCATGATTAAACCAAACCAAATCACCAGTAGCAGGATGTTTAGAAATTGCTGGACGTATTTGCCGAGTTCTTAATTTATTTCCTGTTTTCCACTCAAATTCTATCCCTTGATCATCACAAAAAGCCTCTACTTCTTGACGGTTATGAGTTTGAAATACAGTTTCCCAAGGTAAGCCAAAACCCTCACCAAAATTCCGCACATACATTATTTGCTTTTGGGCAAAAGTCTCTCTAATTTCTGCTGGTATGCTTTGATATAAATTCCTTGTATCTGCTATTGGTGTTTCTCCCCCTTGCTGTGCTGGTGTCACACAGTAAAAGAAGATTTTGAGAGGATAGGTTGCTGCATAGGAATTCTCACTATGGAGAAAAATACTTTGATCAGCAGGATGATCTGTAGATGTGTAGATTTTACCATAAACTGCACTACGAGGGGAAGAGCGATCGCGGTATTCTATTAAATTTCCAGATACAGTTCTAATTAACCCTTCAAACTCCTCAACATCAGCAACTTGAAAATTACGAAATAGAATACCACCATGCTGATACAAGTAACTCTTCACCAATTCTAAATTACTCGCTACCCAACTGACAAGATTAACACCTGCAATATTAGCTTCAATTAACAATGGCAAAGTTTCATCAACTTTTAAAGGTGCTACTTGTACCAACTGAGTAACAGCTTGTCTTCTGATTTCACCAAAACTTTTGAGACTAGGTTTTACTGCTACATTACCATATTGAATATCAGGCATTATTCACACTCCTAAAAACTTTTCTTCCTTCTCTGCGTACCTGCGGTTCGTTATTCAAAAATTTCCACTTTGATCAAACCGAGAAACAGCAGCGCGTTTAATAGACTTCAACTTTTGTAGACTAATATTTTGTAATTCCTGCTTTTGATCAAACTGTTGTTTCTGAACGATATTAACTAACTTATGAACCTGAATATCAGGACTTGCTATCACAGTCTGTAAAATCAACTCATAATGACTAACCATGAGTTTAATAGTCGTAGCTGCAAACAAATCTGTTTTGTACTCAAAAGATCCATTTATTCCCTGATCACTTTCCCAAACACTCAGCTTTAAATCAAACTTAGAAGTACCAACATCTACTTCTTCTGGTTGCCAAGTTAATTCTGAATTTTCAACGGTTGGTATCGGCGCATTTTGCAAAATAAACATCACTTGAAACAAGGGATTATAACTCAAGTTCCGTTCTGGTTTTAACTCCTCTACCAACTTCTCAAAAGGTAAATCCTGATGAGCATAAGCATCTAAAGCAACAGCACGTATTTGTTTAAGTAATTCTCGAAAACTGGGGTTGCTACTAAAGTCACTGCGAAAAACTAAAGTATTAATAAAAAAGCCAATTAAATTTTCAGTCTCTCGCCAGTTTCTACCTACAACAGGCGAACCAACTAAAATATCTTCTTGTTTAGTATAGCAGTAAAGCAAGGTTTTAAACACTGTCAAAAGAGTCATAAATAAAGTTACACCCTCTTGTTGATTTAATTTTTTCACACCTGCTTTTATTTCTGCTGGAATGGTAAAAAATTCCTTTTTACCTGTAAAGGTTTGTATTGCTGGTCTAGGTTTATCTGTGGGAAGATTTAGCAATGCTGCACTATTACTAAGTTGTTGTTTCCAGTAATTTAGCTGCTGATCAATAATATCAGATTGGTAATAATTTCTTTGCCAATAAGCATAATCTACATATTGAATACTCAACTCTGGTAAAAGCGCAGGTTTATTAACAGTAAATGCTGCATAAATCGTTGCTAATTCTTGGATAAGTACCCCAATTGACCAACCATCAGCAATGATATGATGTATGGTAATTATCAGCAAATTTTCATCAGGTTTTAGAGTTAGTAACTTTCCTCTTAATAGGGGAAGTTCAGCCAGGTGAAAAGGCTTTTGAGTTTCTTGTAAAATCAAACTTTGAATATCAATGTCACAATTTTCCTGAGTTGTAAAATGTGAAAATTTTACTTCTAAACTCTCATGAATAACCTGAACTGGTTTCCCAGCTACAGCGACAAATGTTGTCCTTAAACTTTCATGACGTTTGATAATTTCATTCAAACTGGTTTCTAAAATTACTCCATCCAGTTTACCAGTTAATCTAATAGCGATCGCTACATTATAAAATGGATTACCTGGTTCTAATTGATCAAGAAACCATAAACGCTCTTGGGCTAAACACAAAGGTAATTCACTATTTCTAGAAACACGCTGGATGGTTTGAATATTAGTTTGATTTGTTGACAATATTTGTTTGCCAATTTGAATAATACTCGTTTCAAATAAATCAACTGCTGAAACTGTTACTCCTAAATCTTTCTGAATCCGATTTTTTAAATCAAATGCTTGTAATGAATCAATCCCTAAATTACTTAAAGGCTGTTGTACATTAATTTCATTGAAGGGTATTGATAATAAATGGGATACTATTTGTTGTAAATAAGATTCGATATTTTCAGCTTTGACTTCTCCTAAATTTTCATAATTTAAAATACTACTATGCACAACTTGGAGATTACCAGCTAAAAATTCCACTTTGGTAGCACGACGTTGAATTTTACCACTGGAAGTTTTAGGAATAGTCCCACCTTTAATTAAAACGACTGCATAAACTTGAATTTCAAATTGTTGGGAAACAGCTTGACGAATTGCTGCAATAACTTCTAAAAAATCTGGTTTAGCCCGAAATTCTAATTCTTGAACTATAACTAGTTTTTCCTCATTTCCCACATCTATAGCAAATGCTGCTCCACCACTGCGACGTAATGCCGAATGGCTATTTTCTGTTATTAATTCAACATCTTGGGGGTAGAGATTACGCCCGCGAATAATGATTAAATCTTTGCTTCTACCAGTAATAAATAGTTGCCCATTATGGAAAAAACCTAAATCCCCAGTTCTTAAAAAACCACCTTCATTGCTATCTTTAATTTCAGCTTTAAAAGTTTCCTTAGTTTCCTCTGGACGTTGCCAATAACCTTGTCCAACACTGGGACTAAATACCCAAATTTCCCCTACTTCATTTTCATGACAAAGAGTGCAATTTTCAAGATCAACAATGACAATTTTTTGTCCTGGTATGGAAAGATTATAACCTACTAAATTAACAATATTTTCATCTGAATTGGTAGGGATAATTTTGTGCTGTTCTAATGCTGTTTTTTCCACTGAAAGAGTTACAGGTAAGGCTGATTTTACAGTTCCTGAAACCATTAAAGTTGCTTCCGCCATGCCATAACAAGGATAAAAAGCTTGAGGACGAAAACCACAATCTGCAAAGGTTTGACTAAACAGTTCTAAGGTTTGCTGACGGATAGGTTCTGCACCATTAAAAGCCACATCCCAACTACTCAAATCTAAGGTAGCGCGTTGTTCAGGAGTAATTTTCTCCACACATAAATGATAGGCAAAATTAGGCGCACCGCTAGTAGTTCCCTGATAGTCAGAAATTGCTGCTAACCAGCGATAAGGGTTTTGCAAAAAGGATGCTGGCGACATCATAATACAAGGAAAACCACCGTACAAAGGTTGCAATACCCCACCAATTAATCCCATATCATGATAAATCGGCAGCCAGGTTACAAACTTGCTTTGTTGGGAATGTTCCATGCAAGCATAAGTCATGGTTGCGTTATGGATTAAATTACCATGTGTCAACATCACACCTTTGGGTGTACCTGTAGAACCAGAAGTATATTGCAGAAATGCTAGAGTATCTGAATTTATAGGCGGTTCGCGCCAGTCAACAGCGATATCAGGTTGTATATCATCGGTAGTTAAGCAACGCAGATTAGTGTCTGCTTCGGCGACTAATAAAGATTGTATCTGCTGTAAAATCGTGGTCGTTGTTAAAACAATCGCCGCTTCAGCATCTTTGAGAATTGACAGGATTCTGGGTGTGTTGCGATGGTTGCGCGGTGGATAAGCGGGAACAGCTACCACACCTGCATACAAACACCCAAAAAACGCTGCTAAATAATCTAAACCCGGTGGGTACAGCAGTAACGCCCGTTGTTCAGTCAAATTTAATACTTGTAACTGACAGGCGAACTGACAAGTCAGCACTTGCGCTATCGCTCTACTTTGACGGTCTAACTCCTGATATGTCAAAGACTTTGCTTGTGCTTCTCCATCAAGCAAAAAAGTAAAAGCCTCAGTATTTAGTTGTTTTAAACACCTGTAACGTAGTAATTCTACAACGGTAGAAAAATCATTGATAGATTGAGTCATTGTACTTTCACAACCTTGATGCACACAAGAAAATTGAATTGAAGCCAGTTGAAAAACCTTAACAAAGAGCAATATCCCTAATGCTGACCTGTTAGTTTACAGTTATTAGCAGTGTCTCATTTGCGTCTATTTAGTCTGTTACTTACAGTCCGCCAATGTTTATTGCCAGTTATTTTCAATTATAAATTTCACCTTATAGCAATTAGTTGAAAATGACAATCAGTAATCTATCAATAAATTTTATCACTATCTTGATTAAGTATAAGTTTTTTACACCATCATAAATTACTACTGTAGATAGATGACAAATTCTAATATCAAAGATTTATGACTAAAAAGTAACAATTTTTTAGTCTGGACAATGACGATAAAGCCTTGTAATGTAAGGATTTCAGTCCAAAAGCCTAATCCAGCCATTACGTCGCCTTCAGTCAGCCCAGCTAGAGCCGATTTGAAAAAATACTTGCTTTGTAAAAATCTTTATGATAATACTTCTTAATAGTGATACCTATAACTGCAAATTACTTGCAGCTATTTAGTGAGGGATCTTTTATATAAAAGATAAACCACTATCAAGAAATTATTGCGTCATAGATTTGAGCGTGAAAGTTGCTGCTGGATGTGGAAGCACACCAGTATCAAACTTAGAGAAAACTCTGTTTACAGGTGTAGGGTAAGGAGTAACGGGAATGAAATCTGAATTAATTAATGAGATACGTTCGGTAGGATTAGCATTAGCTGTTATCAGCAGCTTAGTACAACCAGCGTATGCCCAAAAACAACCACAAGAAATACCTAGTGTTGAAGACAAAGAACATTATTCAACCAGTGCAGCGCAACTACTAGCACAAAAAGGCAATACCTCAGTTGCAAAAATTACAGGAATTAAAGTTAATACCACTGCTAAAGGCATTGAAGTAATTTTAGAAACTCCTAATATAGACGCACTAAATCCAGTCAATAAAAGCCAAAGCAGTAATTTTATAGTAGAAATACCTAATACAGTTCTATCACTGGGTAAACAAAACAGTTTTAACCAAAAAAATCCAGTTGCAGGTATTACCAATGTCAGCGTCACCCAAACAAATGCTAACACCGTCCAACTAACAGTTACAGGTGAAAAAGGTGTACCAATCGCCGAATTATTTGATGGTGATGAAGGCTTAATTTTTGAACTTGCACCCGTCGCATCTGCTACTACTTCAATACAGCAAAATCAAACAGTAGTTAAAATTAGTGAAGTTAAATTTAACAAGACTAACAACGGCTTAGAAATAATCTTAGCGACTCCAGAAGGTGACAAATTACAAGTAGCGTCGAAAAAAGACGGTAACACTTTTATTGTTGACATTCCCTCAGCCCAGCTTACTCTACCCAATGGTGATACAGTTAGTCAAAAACAACCTATTCCTGGAGTTAGCGATATCACAATTTCTAACTTTAATAGCAATACCATCAGAGTTACTGTGACGGGAACAGATAATACACCCACGGTAGAATTATTTGATAGTAACGATGGTTTAATTTTTGGTGTCACTTCTACTGCTTCCACCCCTCAACCAGAAACACCAACAAACCAATCAGAAAATCAAACTCAACCAGAAGAAACAACTGCTTCAGAAACACCAATAGAATTAATAGTTACAGGTGAAAAAAATAGCGGTTACTTTATTCCCGAAGCTACAACTGCCGCTAAAATAAACGTACCATTGCGTGATATTCCTGCATCTGTACAAGTTATTCCCAAAGAAATAATTCAAGACCGCCAAGTAATTAGACTTAACGAACTAGCAGATAATGTCAGTGGTGTACGTCCTCAAGAAACCTATGGTGGACTAGCATCTCAAGGTTACTTTATTCGTGGTTTTTCTACAGGTTTTGAAACTCTGCGTGATGGTGTAAAAGATTTTGGATTTTTGAGTCCTCGTGATGTCGCTAATGTGGAGCGGGTAGAATTTCTCAAAGGACCTGCATCAGTTTTGTATGGTAGCGCCACCAGTCCCGGTGGTGTTGTCAATACTATTACTAAAAAGCCCCTGGAAGATCCTTTTTATCAACTGAATGGCACAATTGGCAATAATGACTTTTACCGAGGAACAATTGATTTTTCTGGACCTTTATTAGAAAATAAATCCGCACTTTACAGACTTAATGCAGCTTACGAAAATGCGAAAAGTTTTCGTGATTTCGTAGAAAATGAAAGTACCTTTATTGCCCCAATGATTACCGTCAAAGCGGGAGAAAGGACAAATCTTACCTTTGGTTATGAATATCAAAAATATGACTACACTTTTGAACGGGGTTTTCCTTCCAATAATAAGGTAGTTTTTGATTTGCCTATCAACCGTTTTTTAGGTGAGCCTAATCTCAACCGAGGTGAATTGAAATCTAATAATTTCACCTATACACTAGAAAGTGAATTTGGGGACAACAATAATTGGAAATTCCGTCAGGTTTTTAATGTAATTGATGTTAGTGGTAATACTAGAGGTGTGCAGCCAAGGCGTGTAAATGCCGACGAACGGACAGTATTACGAGCATATCGCAATGTTGATGAAGACCAGAATAATTTAACATTTCAAAATGAAATTAGTGGCAAATTTAAAACAGGTTCAATTGCCCATAATGTGCTTGTAGGATTGGAGTTATCCAATTACAGATATGTGTACGACTTTTTGAGTGGCAGCATTGGTGATTTAGATATTTTTAACCCTGTTTATGGCGCACCAGTACCTACGAATCTGAGCAGGTCTAATGAAGAATATGGTGGAGATAATATTGCAGTCTATTTCCAAAATTTAGTAGAACTAACACCACAAATTAAATTACTTGCTGGTGGTCGTTTTGATAATGTTGATTCTTTTTATCGAGATGTAGAAACTGGTACAGTCTATGATGAGACTTCAGACTCTAAGTTTTCGCCAAGAGTAGGGTTAGTTTATCAACCAACTGATTCTACATCAATTTATGCTAGTTGGACTAATTCTTTCAATCCACAAATATTTGGCAAGACTCGCAATAATGAACCTTTTAAACCAGAAACGGCAGAACAATTTGAAGTAGGAATTAAGCAGGAGTTTTTGAATAAACGGTTATCAGCAACTTTAGCTTATTTCGATATAACCAAGCAAAACGTTTTAACAACAGATCCTGAAGATGATAACTTTAGCATTCAAACAGGTGAACAAAAAAGCCGTGGTTTTGAATTAGATGTTGTTGGTGAAGTTCTTCCTGGTTGGAAAATAATTGGTACTTATGCTTATACAGATGCCAACGTTACCAAAGATAATGACTTACAAGATAATCGCTTGGTTGGTGTACCTTACAACAGTGCAAGTTTATGGACTACTTATGAATTTCAAAAAGGTAATTTGCAAGGGTTCGGTTTAGGAATTGGACTTGTTTATGCTGGAGAAAGGGAAGCGAGTTTACCAAATAATTTGAAAATTCCTTCATTCGTTAGAACTGATGCTAGTGTTTTCTATAAACGGGATAATTGGCGTGCTGCTATTAATTTTAAAAACCTCTTGGATACTAAGTATTACGAGTCTCAAGGTTTCTTTATTGTTCCGGCTGCACCATTAACAGTATTGGGAACGGTTTCTTTCGATTTTTGATTTGCATTGAGAATAGGGTTAAATAATTAACTTCAATTGGCGGGAAAATCCCGCCTCTAAAACTTTCAATACTTGGTGAATGTTTTCAGATTAAAACCAATGAAAAAAGGATATTTTGCTGCTCTCAGGCTATGTATTTTAACTGCTATCTCTTTATTGATAGTTACTGCTTGTCATAGTGGGTTTCATCAAAATACTAGAGAAATCAAAACAAAGCCATTAGCATTAGCGGCAGAATGTCGGTTAGTGAAACATGAATTAGGTGAAAGTTGTATTCCACTTCAACCCAAACGGGTAATAGTCACTGAACAATTAGCTTTAGAGGTAGTATTAGCATTAGGAATAAAACCAATAGCTGCACCAGAATCTGCTTTTGTAGCGAATAAAGCTAATTTTTTGGGTAATAAAATAGCAGGTATAACTTATATAGGTAACGAGAATCAGTTAAACATTGAGGCTATTGTCAATTTACAGCCAGATTTGATTGTTAGTTTATACGGTATTAATCCAGAAACCTATAAATTATTTTCGCAAATTGCCCCTACAGTCAAGGTGAAATATTCTCAAAGTGGGTGGAAAGATTCTTTACAACAAATGGGTGATGTATTAGGTAAAAGTGATGTCGCTAAAGAATTATTAACTCAATATCAAGAAAAATTAACAAGTCTCCGGTCTGTGTTGGGTAATAAAGTTGAGAAAATCAAAGTTTCTGTAAGTAGATTTCATGGACAAGTTCAATTACCTGAATTTCGTTCTCAATATTCTTTTCCTGGAAGTATTTTGGCAGAATTAGGAATTTCTATGCCAGATAATCAAAAGAATTTAATCAAGTCTCCTGATGATAATTTAATTATTCTCAGCTTAGAAAGAATAGATTTACTCGATGCAGATATTTTATTTATAGCTGTAGATCCGGGAGCTAAAAACCTATTTCATAAATATCAAAATTCTCGTCTTTGGCAAACACTAAATGTAGTGAAAAATCAACAAGTTTATAGTGTTGATTCTAGTTACTGGATATTTGGTAGTATTTTGTCAGCCAATGTAATAATTGATGATTTATTTAAATATCTTCTTGATCAAAAAATGACTAATATTAATATAATTAATTAATCTAAAATGCGTACTTTTCTTATTATCTGGTTTGGTCAGTTTATATCAACTATTGGTAGTTCTATGACCAATTTTGCTATCAAACTCTGGGCTTGGGAACTGACAAGTCAGGTAACTACATTAGCTTTACTCAGTTTGTTTACATTGATTCCTAGTATTTTAATTACATTGGTTTCAGGATTAATTGTAGACCGTGTAAATAGAAAAATATTGATGATAATTGGTGATGCAGTAGCAGCTATATCTACTGTATTTATCTGTTATATTTATTTAAATAATCAATTAGAAACTTGGCATCTTTATTTAACTAGTGCTGTGAATGGGGCTTTTGGTGAAATTCAATCTCTGGCATATTCAACATCAATTTCTATGCTAGTTCCCAAACAGCAATACACTCGCGCTAGTAGTATGAATTCTGCTATTCATTACGGTTCAATTATTATCGCTCCAGGATTGGCAGGCGTACTCTATTATATGATTCATTTGAGTGGAATTTTAGTTATTGATCTGGTTAGTTTTACAATAGCGATCGCTACCATTTTCACAGTCCATATTCCCCAACTAAACATCAACAATAAATCTCAGAACGATCTCAATTTTTGGCAAGAAATAATCTTTGGCTTTCGCTATCTTATAGCACGTCCGAGTCTCTTCGCTATGATCGCAACTGGTTCTTTATTTTGGTTCTTTCATGATATCGGTGCAACCTTATCTTCTGCGATGATTTTGGCACGGACAAATAACAATGCAACAGTGTTAGGAAGTATCTCTTCTGCGGCTGGCTTGGGTGGAGTGACAGGAACTATAATTCTGAGTATTTGGGGTGGTTCTAAACGGCGGATAAATGGCTTTTTGTTAGGAATGATTGGGGCTGGAATCAGCAAAACAGTATTTGGTTCTGCACAAGGATTAATGATTTGGCTACCCGCACAGTTTTGTTCTTCCCTCAATTTTCCTATGTTGACAAGTTCCAGTACAGCTATTTTGTTGAGTAAAGTTAGACCAGATTTACAAGGACGAGTCTTTGCTACTGAATCTAGTATTCAACAGATTGTTTCGGCGATCGCTGTCTTCATTTCTGCTTTGCTTGCTGACCATGTTTTTGAACCTGCTATGATGCTAGGAGGTAGTCTTACACCCTTGTTTAGTGGTTTATTTGGAACTGGTAAAGGTGCAGGAATGGCAATTTTGTATGTGATTTCTTCTCTAGGTTTGTTGTTAGTTGGTTTGGGTGGATATGCTTACCCCAAATTGCGGAATGTAGAATATATTGTCCCTGATCATGATGTTGAATACCCACAAATAGCAAAAATACCCTAAGAGGGTGTTTGAAAACTTTTTCGTGTGGGATGCAATGGTGACTATATCAATTAATGGCGTTGCTGAATCAGAGTATGAAATTTACAAATTAGATATCTTTAACTCTTAATTCTTTGCGCCTTTGCGCCTTTGCGTGAGGCTAATTCATACATTCAATCAGCAACGCCCAATTAATTTATGCTTTCAAACAAAAATATGATAACATTAATAATTGTAAAATCTGACTCCTGCTATAGCGTTGTTGGTAAAAATCTGTATAATTTCGATTTGTGATCAAGAACTTTTCAAACAACCTCTGTCACTAAAAATTTATTTTATGCTCCCTAGTCTGCCACAATTTGGTATCTCAAGTTTATTCATGTTTTTCGTGCTTTCGACACGATACCTGATTGTGTCTTCGCTACTCTATTGGTTACTTTGGGTTCGTCGTCCCCAGTCTTGGGAAGTTCGTCGTCTTCATGATATGGATGAACGCAAGAGTAAAATGAAGAGTGAAATCAGATGGTCGCTGTTATCGTGCTTCATTTTTGCCTTACCAAGTGGTTTTATGATGGAAATGATCGCTTTGGGACAAACAAAGGTTTATATAAATCCTATACAATATAGCTGGGCGTATTTGCCAATTAGCCTATTTATCTATTTGTTTTTACACGATACTTATTTTTATTGGACTCATCGCTGGTTGCACATTCCCAGCATATATCGGCGCTTTCATAAAATACATCACGAATCTATTAATCCTACTCCCTGGACTTCTTTTTCTTTTGATCCAGTCGAGAGTATGATGACGGCAATTATTATTCCCATTCTGATTTTTATTATTCCCATTCACATTAGCATGGTGGGATTATTACTAACATTAATGACGATATTTGGCGTTGTTAATCACACAGGTTATGAAGTTTATCCACTTTCATGGATGCGTGGGTTATGGAATGAACATTGGATTACACCAACACACCACACTCTTCATCATCACAAATTCAATTGTAATTATGGTCTTTATTTTCGGTTTTGGGACAAATTGATGGATACAGATGTGATGATCAAAACGCCATTTATGAATGAGATTCCCTTAGTTAAGAAAAATAATGAGATGGACTCCTCTCCACGCTAAAATACATCGTACCATTCGCGATCGCCATCTATTTACACCCAACCAAAGGCTATTAGTTGCAGTTTCTGGAGGACAAGATTCTTTATGCCTAATTAAATTATTATTAGATATACAACCTAAATGGGGATGGAATTTAGCGATCGCTCATTGTGATCATTGTTGGCGCGATGATTCTCAAGCTAATGCTCTCCATGTCCAAAATTTAGCACAAAGTTGGCAGACACCTTTTTATTTAGAAACTGCTCATCAACCTGTAAACAGTGAAGCTACAGCCAGAAATTGGCGATATCAAGCTTTAACTAAAATTGCCCAAATTCATAATTATCAATATATTATTACTGGACATACGGCGAGCGATCGCGCGGAAACTCTACTATATAATTTAATGCGTGGTACTGGTGCAGATGGTTTACAAGCTTTAAATTGGCAACGTCCATTAACTGAGAATATCATTTTAGTCCGTCCATTATTGGCAGTTACCCGTTCCCAAACAGAGCAATTTTGCCAAGAATTTAATTTACCAATTTGGGAAGATTCCACAAATAAAAATTTACAATATGCGCGAAATCGTATTCGTCAAGAATTAATCCCATATTTACAAGAAAATTTCAACCCCCAAGTAGAAGCAAATCTAGCTCAAACAGCAGAACTACTACAAGCAGAGGTAGAATATCTAGAACAAACAGCCCATCAGTGGCGGCTAGAAGCCTTAGCAACAGATGAAAAAGGTGATTTACAGTTAAACAAAAGCATATTACGAACAGCACCCTTAGCAATACAACGGCGCGTGATGCGTCAGGTACTCCTAGAAATACTTCCCGATGCTCCCAACTTTGAACACATTGAAAAATTAACGGCTTTAATTACAGCCCCCAATCGTTCCCAGACTGATCCTTTTCCTGGTGGAGCAATAGCGATAGTCCAAGGCAACTGGATTTATATCAATCAGTATTCCAAGTAAAAAAATGCCCAATTGTCATTGCGTTCGCGGAGCGTGGCGTTAGCCATATGGAGCGGAGCGGAATGAAGCAATCTCTGGTTTTGGATCATTTATTGTTTGAAACACTCTCAAAGCAAAAAGAAGGATTAAATATCCTTCATGATTGCTAGATTAATACCTCTGGTAAATTCATCAAATCTTGGACAGCCTGACGCATCTCGTCCATAATTTGTAACTGATGATCGCCAGTTGTTTGCGCTTGAGTTAAAGATTCAGCAATTCTTTGTAACTGATCCCGAACTCCATCCAGAGCATCTTGAATAGGTTGTAAAGCTTCTTGATAAAGATTGACTTTACTCCCACATTCAACAGTCACTATTCGTAGATTTAATAGTTGTTCTTCCAGAGATTGAACCGCTTGACGATCAGTTTCTACTGCTTGAGTTTGATGATCAATCGTCTCCTGATCTGCGTTAATAGCAGTCAGTATCCGTTCTATATCACCCTCTAAGTTTTGTAGTTCCTGGGATTTTTGTTGCTTTTGCCCTTCAATCTCCAAAACAATTGATGCTAAATCACTAGATTCACTATGTAAATCAACAGTAACTCCTTGCCTTTGCCATAATATAAATTGATTTTGTTGGAGAGTCTTTTGCTGCCCATTTAAATTGCGTCTTTGTCCTACTAAGCTTTCGTTTAGCATTTCATAAAGATCACGTTCATCGGCTAATTCAGACTCTAAATCTGTCCGTTCTTCTCCAAAAGAATTGGCAATTTTTTCTTGGAGTTCTTCTATAAGTTCTTGCTTGTATTTCAGTTCTTGTTCTTGTTCTTGAACAAAACCGGAATCCCTATCTAATTTCTCCTGCCAGTCTTGTACCATCCTTTCCAATTCTGCTAAGGGCATTTGCTGCAAGGCTTCTACATCAACATCCTGTTTGGGGATTTCAGCATCTGTGTTAGTTGCCAAAAAACTGAGCTTTTGGTACAAATTCTCCTCAGTTCCCAAATGGTGTTTGAGTATAACAGCTAACTCCCGTTTACTATCAACTGTTGCGACCTTTAATTGCACCTGAGTAATCTGTTGTTCTAGAGAACTTTGTGCAATTTTTAATGCGTTTTGGCGATCGCCTAGAGTTTTTGTTAGTTCCTCTATCTCCTGTTGATGCTGATTAGCTGCATGACGTTGTATATCCAACTGTTGCCAATATGGATTAAGAGCGTCCTGTTGCTTCTCCACCAACTCCACAGCACAATTTAGGCTTTCTCTTACTGTTTCAATAGGATTAATCTGACTAGATAAGCGATTAAGTAAATCACTTAATACCTGACCTTTTTCCCTATCTATAGCCTGAGAGTTTTGGGAATTCGTCTCTTGCTGTTCTAAACGACGTTGTTCACCGCGTAGATGCTCCCAAGCCCCTTCCAACTCCTGACGATTACGTTCAACATCTGCCCGTAAACGTTCAATTTCCATGCGCGAAGCATCAATGGTTTGTTGTTGGGTATCTAAACGATTAAAGTCATTCTCCAATTGTTGTACTTGTTCCCAACGTGATTCCATCTCCATTTCCCGACGATTCAGTTCTTGAACCTGAATCATCAGTGACTGTTTCCACTGATCAATTTCATCTTCCTTGAGCTTAAACTTTTCCACCTGTCGGGAAAAATTCTGCAAAATATTCACCAATGGACGACCTGCGTCTTGAATCCGCTGTACTTGACGATTCGGACTCAATTCCACCAGTACCAATGCACCATCATTTAATTTATTGGCTTCATCAGCAACAATCATTTCGTCCGGTACGGGACTCCAGTTTTGGTCATTGCGTTGACAAGCGAGCAATTTGAGTTCGCTTTTGCCACCACCACCAAGTAAGCCACTCTTCTGTTTTTGTACTTCTGCTAAATACAGCACACCGTCAATCCTTTTGATGTACTTCTTGTCCGTGTTTTAGGATATACCTTAGATTATTCTATTAACTTATTTTCTTTAAACTTAGTTTAGCAGCACAACCAAGATAAAACTATTCTCCGGGACGTGACACATTTTGATACTTCTATATACTGAATACAAATCATTTTACTGCTCCCCTAATATATACTCTTAACCACTTCACTGAGTACAGTTTCCGTGTAATCACCGCCTTTAGCCTTATGATATTACAATATCTTAATATTTGTTCCATATATTTTTTTTTCTGGACTACTTGTATAGAGAATAGTATTGCTACTCTGTATTAGCTGATCAACATTGACCCTCATGAAACATAAAAAAAATAAATGACAAGATAGGAGTCAATATCAAGGTGTAACGAGTACGGTGGAAGAGCAACTCATCAATAAATTTCCGAGTCCCACAAATTTTATGTATTTAGACTAGATGTGAGGGATGGGAATAAAAAAAGTGTTGTGGAGTCTGAGGCAATTTTATGATTTTTACCCCTGACTCCTTCGGCGCTCAAGATCAACATTCATCAAGTAATCACACTGATACAGCAAGGAGTGCTTTGTAGCTAAATGCAGGGAAATTTAAACGAAATTGATATTTGCAGCATCCTACAACTGATCGAGTTAGGACAGCGAACCGGACAATTATGGGTAGAATCCCATACCTCACACCAAAATAACAAACTTAGTGGAGAAGAAATTTTCAAATGCCGACAAGGTGGAGAAAGTACACCACAATCATGGTTTGTCTTTTTTCTCAATGGTCAAATTGTCTATTGCCAAGCAGGTGATAGTAGTTTATCGCGGATTGACGATTATTTACGTCATTACCGAGTTCAAAAGCGACTTGAATCCAAACAACTTGCATCCCTAACATCTACAAATTCTCCAGAGTATGCTTATATTTGGGCGTTGTTGGAGCAAAACATCATCACCCCTAAAATTGCTCGTACCATCATTTATGGCTTGGTACAGGAGACTTTATTTGATCTCTTGAGCTTACACCAAGGCAGTTTCATTTTTGATCTAGGGACAGCACTAGTACCACAATTAACCACATTAGAAATTGCTCCACTAGTTGCCAAAATTACCAAGCAGGTGCAAGAATGGAAGCAATTATACCCACATATTCAATCAACAGAACAATTACCTAATTTAGCCGACATAGCTAAACTAGGTGCTTCATTGCCAGAGGTTACAGTCAAAAAATTACATAGCTGGGCTGATGGAAAAACTTCTTTACGCCAACTAGCTCGCTATTTGAACCGTGATATTTTAACAGTAGCCAAAGCTATATATCCTTACATACAGCAGGGTTGGCTGCAATTAGTATATTCAGAAGCTTATCATCCCCACAAACAAAAACAGAATTGGGAACAAGTCGAAAATTATAAAGGGCGGATAGTATGTATTGAAGATACACTAGTCATTTGTGAGACGATAGAGTCAATATTAAAATCAAACGGTTATGAAGCAATTTCCATTACGAATCCTTTGCAAGCCCTTAGTCTCGTTTTTCAAATTCAGCCAGATTTAATTCTCTGTGATATTGCTATGCCAGAATTAGATGGTTACGAGATTTGTGCCATGCTGCGGCACTCCACCGCATTTAGAGTTGTACCGATTATCATGCTAACTGGCAAAGACGGATTTATTGATCGTGTTCGCGCCAGGATGGTAGGAGCAACGGATTATCTGACAAAACCCTTTACAGATCAGGAATTACTAATGCTAGTAGAGCAATATCTAAATTCAGACTACTGTACAGGTATACAAATAGGATACAAGACTTGTTAATTGGGTACAAGATAGGGTAAAAAATGTTATCACCAGAATAAAACTACTTGTTGAACCAACTTCCATATACAGTAAAGTAGTGAAACAATAGACTTAATTTATACAGTTAATCTTTGTCGTGAGAGCAAATCGTGTTCTCTACCAGAACGTCTAAATTAGGAGGTAAATAGACATTTATGAGTACAGTTCTAATTGTTGAAGATAGTATTGCCCAAAGGGAGATGATTACAGACCTCCTCAAAGCTAGTGGCTTAAAAGTCACCCATGCAGGCGACGGTGTAGAAGCTTTAGAGGCGATTCAAAACACACCTCCCGATTTAGTGGTTTTGGATATTGTCATGCCGCGAATGAATGGGTATGAACTCTGTCGGCGATTAAAATCTGATCCCAAAACCCAAAATGTTCCTGTAGTCATGTGTTCTTCTAAAGGTGAAGAATTTGATCGCTATTGGGGGATGAAGCAAGGGGCAGATGCCTACATAGCTAAACCTTTTCAACCAACCGAGTTGGTAGGAACAGTCAAACAACTGCTGCGAGGATAAGGATGACAACAACATGGTTAGCAAACCAGACTTTTTAAGTGGCACTGGGCAAGATCAATTCCGTCCCGAATTACAACTAGAAAGTCCTGAAGGTGAGTTACATTTAAGGTTTTATCTGCCCTCACGTCAGGAGTTTGCATTACAAGCAACTGGGATTAGAGAAGTAATTGAACTTAGTCCAGATCGAATTACCCCAATTCCGAATACATCCCCCCTACTTTTAGGTACTCTAAATTTACGGGGACGGTTAATTTGGGTGGCTGATTTAGGTCAATTTTTGGGTGAAGCAACTGCCTTAAATACAGATTGTTCCGAAATACCCGTAATTGCTATCGAAGATCAAGACACCATAGTAGGCTTAGGGGTAGAAGAAATTTGTGGCATGGACTGGCTTGATGTCCAAGATTTAAGGCCGCAAAATAATGTACCAGATACTATGGCTCCATTTTTGCGTGGTGAATGGGTATTTGATACAAAAAAAGAAAATAAATACTTACGACTACTTGATCAGATAGCAATTTTGCGAAGTGCGCGGTGGGCAGGATGAAATTGGGAGGGAGGAAATGGCAACACGTATAGATGATCACGATCCAACTTATGAGCAAGCAAGAATAGCCTATGAACAACAGGACTATGAATTTGCTGCCACATTGATTGATCAGTTAGTGCAGAATTTACCAAATGACCCTGACTCACATTTGTTAAGGGGGCATATTTACTATGTTTTGCAAGAATATGAAGTAGCAAAAGATGAATATCAAAATGTATTAAAATTGACCGATGAACAAGAACTGATTAATTTAGCTAATGATTGTTTAGCAGCGATCCATCAGTATACACATCCTTTTGGCAATTATGAAGACTCTGAACCGTCATCTAATGGTGTAGTCAAAGATGAGGAATCACTGGATTTGGGAGTGATGGGGGATTTGAATAGTCACAGTTTTGAACTCAAGTCCTTTGAAGACTACGAACCACAGTTAGATAATCTAGAAAATCCGTCTTTATCTAATCCTTTTACAAGTGATTTAGAGAGTATGGACTTTGACAGCACCTCATTAGATATGGGTGGTGTGATGAGTGACGATCCTTTTGCCTTGTCTTTAGACTCGGGAAGCCAAGATAATCACCTAAGTAATAATCTGATATCAGATCAATTAGAATTACCTCCTTTTTGGCAAGATGAGATTTCTTCTAGTCAAAATAGTGCTGGCATTAGTAGTAATTTAGAAAATGAAAATTTAGGCATAAGTGATGGGGCTAATAGCTATTCACCTTTTGCTGAAACTAAATTATCAGCTAATTATGAAGAAGAAGATGCCCCGGAAATATTGATGGGAGAAGATATAGAAGAGTTGATAGGTGATGATTTTGGAGATATAAACCCAAACCAAAAAGATGAGGGTTTAGAGATTAACGAACAGGTAATCAACAATAATATAGAAGATAATTGGCAAGATAGCCTGGAAGATGACTTGTCTCTAAGTGGCCAAGATAGTTGGGTGAATAAGATTTCCGATGAAGAAATAGCACCTATGTCAGAGATAGAACTAAATCAACATGAAGCAATATCTGCCAGCCTAACTAACAATTCTGCCCCGCCTAAACAGCAGTTGAATGTCAATGCTTCATCAGGGAAAAATAGTTTTGATGATGATAGTTTTGATTTAGATGCTTTTGAATCAGCTTTTGGTGCAGAAGATGAAGGAGAATTTAGTGCAGAAACCTTTATTTCCAGCCAGGATACCAGCAATATTTTAAGTGGAGACACTAATAATAAGAATAATATAGAGTTTTTAAACGACTTTGATGAATTTGATGATCTGGGTGATATACCAGGATTTGACATCACCGAAGATGATAGTTTTCATGATGAGGGTATTCTCTCAGAAGCCCTAGATAGTCAGGGAAATTCGTTAAATCAATTTATTGATGATTCATCGGATCAGGACATAGGCGATCGCGATGAAGAACTATTCACAATTACAGGCGCTCAAGAAGTAGTTCCCGTCTTTACTCAATCCGATGTCGCCAAAATAGAACCCAACGTATCCTTTGAACAAGGGATATTTGGAGTCTTTGAAAACGCCTCCCTAGACAAAAAACAATGGTACATTGCTGGGACTGTCGGGTTAGCATCAGCAGTTATTGTTGCTCTTGTTAGCTCACTAGCAACTTTAGCCTCACCGGCTCAACAGCGAGAATCAGTCAGAAACACAGGTTGGTTAATGGCCTTAGCCGCAGGAGTTACAGGTGCAGCTACCGCAGGGTTCATGGGTAATCTCACCCTCAGACAAATTCGCCGTTCTACCAAGGATCTGCAAACTCAGTTTGATTTAGTGCGTCAAGGGAATCTGAACGTCGAAGCGACAGTCTATTCAGAAGATGAATTAGGCTACTTAGCCACTGGCTTTAACGACATGGCAAGAGTAATTTTTACCACTACCAATGAAGCTCAACGTAAAGCCATTGAACAAGAAGAAGCCAAAGAAAACCTGCAACGTCAGGTAATTCGTCTTCTAGACGACGTAGAAGGGGCAGCTAGAGGAGATTTGACAGTCCAAGCAGAAGTGACCGCCGACGTACTCGGAGCAGTAGCTGATGCCTTTAACCTGACAATTCAAAACTTGCGGGATATTGTTCAACAGGTAAAAGTAGCGGCACGGGATGTTACCAAAGGTTCAACCAACTCAGAAACCTTTGCTAGAGCCTTATCTGGGGATGCTTTACGACAAGCAGAAGAATTAGCTGTCACCTTGAATTCTGTACAGGTAATGACCGATTCTATCCAACGGGTAGCAGAAGCAGCCAGAGAAGCAGAATCTGTAGCCCGCGATGCCAGTCAAATTGCCCAAAAAGGAGGAGAAGCCGTAGAAAATACCGTAGCGGGGATTTTGGAAATTCGGGAAACAGTAGCCGAAACTACCCGAAAAGTGAAAAGGCTGGCAGAATCATCCCAAGAAATTAACTCTATCGTCGCCTTAGTTTCGCAGATTGCGTCCCGCACCAACTTACTAGCACTGAACGCCAGTATTGAGGCAGCCAGAGCAGGAGAAGCGGGACGGGGGTTTGCCATTGTTGCTGATGAAGTACGTCAGTTAGCAGATAAATCCGCCAAATCCTTAAAAGAAATTGAGCAGATTGTGATGCAAATTCAAAGTGAGACTAGCTCCGTCATGATGGCGATGGAAGAAGGCACACAACAGGTAATTCATCAAACAAAATTAGCTGAAGAAGCCAAGCGATCGCTCGATAACATCATTCAAGTAGCAGATCACATTGATATTCTGGTACGTTCAATTACCAGTGATACTGTAGAACAAACGGAAACTTCCCGCGCGGTGGCACAAGTAATGCAATCCGTGGAACTAACAGCACAAGAAACATCTCAAGAAGCACAGCGGGTTTCTGGAGCTTTGCAACATTTAGTAGGAGTATCCCGCGATTTGATTGCCTCTGTGGAACGCTTCCGAGTAGAAACCATCGAATCAAGGTAAGAGGCAAAAGTAAAAAGGCAAAAGTAAACATCCCTGTATACTTCTATGCCTAGTCTTTTACCTTTCGGTTTGCTATGCGCCTTTTCTTTTACCTTTTACCTGAATTAACTTATGACTATGCAGCCGGAACAACAACAACGGATTTTAGGTTACTTTCTCGAAGAAGCCAGAGAACACCTGAACACCATCGAACAGGGATTACTTAATCTCCAAAGTACCCTGAACGATTCAGAAATGATTAATGAAGTCTTCCGCGCCGCCCACTCCATCAAGGGTGGTGCGGCGATGCTTGGTCTGAGTAGTATTCAACACACATCCCACCGTCTCGAAGATTGTTTCAAAATCCTGAAAGATCATCCAGTTCAAGTGGATCAGAGGTTAGAATCTTTACTTCTAGATGTCTGTGATACCTTAAAAGCACTGATAGATCATCTGGGTAATCCATTTGGTTTATCGGAGGAAAAAGCCCAGGCGCTGATGTCGAAAACTGAACCAGCGATGGAATGCCTAAATGAGCATATAGAAAAACTAGTCCAAGCAGGCAATACTGGGTTCACGAGTCCTGAAGATACACCTGTAACCCATCTACAACTAGATATACCCT
This sequence comes from Anabaena sp. UHCC 0204, assembly GCF_009711975.1. Classification (GTDB taxonomy): domain Bacteria; phylum Cyanobacteriota; class Cyanobacteriia; order Cyanobacteriales; family Nostocaceae; genus Dolichospermum. The sequence continues at coordinate 21,591 of NZ_VIKW01000028.1, read as the reverse complement.
TACCTGTACAGCCACAGCCATCACCCGTCACCATCAGACAAAATCAGGATTGGACTGAATTTCAAAGTCAGGTATTACAAATCCTGCGGGAAATGCTGCAACTGTTTAAACAAACTGGCTTATCTTCTTCCCGTGACAATCTCCAAAACTGCTGTCGTCAATTAGTCCAAATTGGTAGAAACTTAAATTTATCAAATTGGTGCAATTTATGTGAATCGGCGGGACTAGCTATCTCCAATCCCAATAATAGTTATCTAACTTTAGCTAAGATAGTGATCACGGAAATTAAACAGGCTCAAGAGTTAGTCCTCCAAAATAGAGCAGCAGAAATCACTATTAGTCAACAATTAGAAACACTATTTGCTCTTCCCGAACTAGAGTTTTTAGAATTTGAGGAAACAGAACCAGATTTAGAACCAGCAACACCAGTAAATGTTATTAATACTCATGGATTTACTGATAAACCTTTATTAAATCATGATCACCCAGTTATTCTAAATGACAATAATATTGCTCACAATGGTCCAGAGGTAGGAATTTCTGAGTTAAATACCCTTGCTGATTTATTTGAAGGTGACACACCTGATCTGGATGATAATTGGCAACAGGTGGAAATATTAGACGATATTAATAACTATCAATTGTCAATTAATGATAGTGAGACTGATAATAATAACTATGATTTAGATGATTTACTCTTCTTTGCAGATGCAGAACAACATGAAGTAACTCCCCAAAATGCAGAAGATTTAAATTTCCTGTTTGATGACAATCTATTAGAAATAGACAATACCGATTCAGCTACGCCATTAGAATTAGTTGATACTTCATCTGTAGTACCGAATAATATTCTAGAAACAGAAACAGAGCTAAAATTTCCTTCAGATGAAGTATTGACAGAATTAATCGCTATTTCTAGAGAATCCCGTCAGCATGATGAAATAACACAATTAACAAATATTAATGCTGATGAACAGCTAGAAGAATTATCATTAACAATTGCAGAACCAGAAACTCCCACGGAAATATCTAATGAATCTGCAACCAGTTTTGATAGTTTATTTTCGTCTCAATCTAGCATAAATGAAGATGCTAATCTCTTGGCTGAAATTACGCCGACACCAGCTAAAAAATCAGCAACAAAACCATCAACTCCAGAAAGTTTATCTTTAGATAATCTATTTACAGAAGTAGAAGAAAATACTCCACTCCTGACAAATGAATTTGATGATTTGTTTGGAACAGAAGAAACAATTACTAATATTTCTAATTCAATCAACGATCTAGATAACTTCTGGGGTGATGTAGATATATCACAACCAGAAACAACTACTCCAGTTAATCAAGATATAGCTAAAGAGTTAGAAGAAAGTTTATTTACTGCATCGGTAGAAAAGGTTACTAATTCCCAGCCAGCAAGTAATAATAGTCTAGGGGGAGAAGATTTTGATCTGATTTTCCAAGAGCAAGAACAATCTTTGGATCTATTCTTTACTACTGATGATGATAGCGATCGCCCAGCAGCAGTAGATAATCTATTTGGTGATGTTGTTGATGCTACCGCGAATCATCTTCCTATCATCGAATCTAGGGAATTGGCGGAATCAGGAATTAATGGTTTTTCTCAAGCACCAGAAGAGTTAGATTCAATTCCCGAATTTACCCAGCAGCCTCTCCTGTTTGAGACTGGGGAAGAAAACAGTAATGAGAATTTATCTTTGTTTGCAGAGGAAATAACTTTCACTCCCGAAAACCTTGTTGATAATGATGTATCGGCTACTTTAACTGAGGAGGAAACTGGGTTAGATTTTGGGGCGGCGTTTGCTGATTTTGAGTTAGAATCAGAGTCAAATTTGTCCCCAGAAACTCCAGAATTAGCAACTACAGAATTAGATGAATTTGCAGAAATAGAAACTCTATTAGAGCAACCAGAATTAGATGAATTTGCAGAAATAGAAACTCTATTAGAGCAACCAGAATTAGATGAATTTGCAGAAATAGAAACCCTATTAGAGCAACCAGAATTAGATGAATTTGCAGAAATAGAAACCCTATTAGAGCAACCAGAATTAGATGAATTTGCAGAAATAGAAGCTCTATTAGAGCAACCAGAAGAAAATGCTAATCAGGTATCAATTCAAGACGAAGATTTTGCAGCCTTAGAAGCATTGCTAGGTGAAAATGTAGAACCAAGCACAGTTCCACAGGTATTCCAACAGCCACCGATCATTAATCAACCGGCGACAACTTCTATATCCAGATTAGAAGATGAATTTAGTGAGTTAGAAGATTTGTTAGCACAAGCTGATCAAACAATGTCTAGCACATTAGCAACATCAGCGAAAACTTCTAGCAGCAAAATACCACGTCCAACTACTCGGCGCACCCTCAGAGAAGAAACCATGAAAATTCCAGTTAAACAACTGGATGATATGAGTAACTTAGTTGGGGAATTGGTAGTAAATAGAAATACCTTAGAGCAGGATCATGAACGTTTACGACAGTCATTAGATAACTTGCTAGTTCAGGTACAGCATCTTTCTGATGTAGGAGCGAGAATGCAGGAATACTATGAGCGATCGCTCTTAGAAGCCTCACTTCTAGCCAGTCGCCGCTCCAGAGATAATAGTAGCTCATCGGGAAATTCCCATGATCGTGGGTTTAGCGAAATCGAAATGGATCGGTTTACACCATTCCATATCCTGGCGCAAGAAATGATTGAATTTATTGTTAGAGTCAGAGAATCAGCGAGTGATATTGACTTTGTTACCGAAGAAACAGAACAGGTAGCCCGCCAACTGCGTCAAGCAACAGGACAGTTACAAGAAGGACTCACAAAAGCGCGAATGGTCCCCTTTACCCAAGCTATTGATCGCTTGCGTCGGGGGGTACGAGACAATGCCATTAAGTATGGTAAACAAGTAGACTTAGTGACAGAAGGTTTAGACACCTTAATTGACAAGATGATATTAGATCATCTCACAGATCCTTTGACTCACATGGTCAATAATGCGATCGCTCACGGAATTGAAACCCCAGCAGTGCGCCAAGCCGCAGGTAAATCACCCACAGGAATCATCAGCATTCGCGCCTTACAACAAGGAAATCAAACCGTAATTTCTGTCAGTGACGACGGCGCAGGTATCGATCATGAAAAAGTTAAAAACAAAGCGATCAAGAAGGGTATTATCACCCCTGAACAGGCGAAAACCATGACTCGCCCAGATATCTATGAACTCCTGTTCCTCCCTAGTTTTAGCACCGCTGATGAAGTGGATGATATCAAAGGTAGAGGTGTGGGAATGAACGTAGTTCAAAACGATATCAGCGAAATTCGCGGTACAGTTGGCACTGACTCAATTTTAGGGAAAGGAACTAGTTTTACCATTCGGCTACCACTAACCCTAAGTATTTGTAAAGCCCTATTCTGCATCTCAGATCGGACTAGAATCGCTTTCCCCATGGATGGTGTCGAAGATACCCTAGATATCCCCGCCAGAAATGTTCAAAAAGATGCTAATGGACAATCATTTATTGTGTGGCGGGATACCATGCTCCCCTATAAACCATTAAAAGACATCCTGGTTTTCAATCGTCAGTTGACCCGTGGTAACGTCTATGGCGCTAATAGAGATGATGACATGGTATCTGTAGTCGTTGTCCGCTCAGGTAGTACAATGATTGCCTTACAGATTGATCAGGTTTTGAGTGAACAAGAAATTGTAATTAAACAATTTGAAGGACCAGCACCTAAACCGAGTGGTGTAGCTGGTGCTACAGTTCTTGGTGATGGCATGATTATGCCCATTGCCGATGTCCTAGAAATTGTTGATATCTTCCAAGGTAAGATGTCTAAGAACATTGTTGGCAATTGGCAACAACCACGTTCTCCTGCGCTGGATCTTCCTACCGTTGATAAGGTGGAAACAACTGTGTTAATCGTTGATGACTCGATCACAGTTCGAGAACTACTATCCCTTACCTTTAATAAAGCCGGTTATCGTGTTGAACAAGCCCGTGATGGCCAAGAAGCTTGGGATAAACTGCGTTCTGGTTTACCCTGTGATATTGTCTTCTGTGACATTGAAATGCCCCGTTGTGATGGGCTAGAGTTACTATCCCGCATTCAGAAAGATAATACTCTTAACCACTTACCTATTGCCATGCTTACCTCCCGTGGTGCAGACAAACATAGACAAATGGCTGTACAACTAGGCGCTAGTGGCTACTTTACTAAACCTTATTTAGAAGAAGCACTTTTAGAAGCAGCTTCTCGAATGTTGAAAGGAGAAAAACTTCTGAGTATTTAGAGCTAGAAGAAGGTGACAGGTGACAGGTGACAGGTGACAGGTAAAAGAAAGAGTTGTAGGGGAGAAGCATTCGGACGATAAATTATCGGTTTTTTCCATGTAGGGGCGTTCGCGGAGCGTGCTGGAAGCATCAGCATTCGGGCGATAAATTATCGGTTTTTTCCCAAGTTTATTTTCCGAATGCTTCGCCCTTACATAATTGTCAATTTTTACTCATAATCCATTCCCAATCAAAACAAAAGCAGCCCAATAATAGGGATGGCTAAATCCATCATTACTTCTTATTAGGGCAATTTGTGCTTTTTGTAAAGCCTCAGATTTTGTCGTATTTCCTGCTTTTAATTCCGTATAAAACCCATTCATTAAAGCTTGCTGATAAAACCCCAAAGCCTTGTCATATTGACTTTGTTTATGGTAAGTTCGTCCTATACTACTAATAGTTATACCTTCTCCAGTGCGATCGCCTACTTCTTGATAATTAACTAAAGCTTGTTGATTTAAAACTATGGCTTGCTCATATTTACTGAAATTATGATTAATCCGGGCAATATTGTTCAGCGTGACACCTATTCCTAGTTTATATTTATTTTCTTTGTAGATATTTAAAGCTTGTTGATATAAACTTAATGCTTGGTCATATTTTCCCAAACTAAAGTAAATTTGCCCGATATTATTGAGATTTAGGGCTTCACCTTGGAACTGAAAAGAGTCTTTACCAAAAGCATCACCAACATTAGCACGAGTAGGAATTTGTTGTAAGGCTTGGGAATTTTCACCGAGCGCATTGTAAAGTAATTTGATCTCTTTTGTAGTTGTTCCCTGATATTCACCAGTACGGAATTTTTGGTAAATAGTTGCAGATTTTTCCGCCAGTTCTAAAGATTTGGGATATTGACCTAAACTAAAATAAGTAGTTGACAAATTATTTAAAATTGCGGCTTCTGTACCATAAAAACAAGTTAATTTTTCTTTATAGCAGTAATCTTGAACAGTAGTTAATGCCTCTTCATAAGTAGCAAGAGCCTGAGCATAGTTACCCAAATTTACATAAATTACACCCATATTATTGAGAGTTTGAGCGGCACTAATTCTATTATTAGCTGCTTTTTCAATTGCTAGATTTTGTTGATAGTAATCAAGAGATTTTTGATATTGTCCTAATCGAAAATAAACAGCACCAATTTCTGTGAGGATATTTTTTTCCTCTGTAACAAAATCATTAGCATTTTTGGGGTTAGTGGCTTTGAGTTCCCTAATAATATTTAAAGCTGGTTGATAAAACTCTAAAGCCTGGGGATAGTTACCCAAACTTACATAAACTTCACCCAGATAAACAAGAGGTATCCATTCATTTTGACGGTTTTTTGTCGCCTTCTGAATAGCTAAAGCTGATTGCAATTATTCTATCGCTTTTAAATATTCTCCTTTGCGAAGATACACATAACCAATATTCACAAGACTATTACCTTCACCCCCCTTAGCACCGTATTTTTGGAAAATGGCTAAGGATTCTTGAAATAATTTTAGCCCTGCTTGCAAATCATCTAAACCAATTATATCTTTATAGATTAAAGCTTCACCTTGATTATTCAAATAAACGGCTTCAATGATTTTTTCTTCAGATGTTGGTGTTGGTGCTTGAGCAATTACCTGTTCGGAAAGATAAAAAACACAATAGGGAGAACCTAATGTGAGCAAAATAATTGCCACAGTTAAACGTAAGTTCATATTTTTTTAATTTTTTAATTGAATTCAGTTTGATACCGTATATCAGTGTAGCAAATAATTTTTCCCAATTTAACTTCCTATACCATGCAACAAGCAGCAATCAGATATTAGTATAGATATAACAATCTTATTTATCTTTAAGTTATGTCTGACATTAAAAAAGCCCTTACCTATCCCACCATTAGCAAAAGTAATCAAATAGATAATTATCACGGAACTAAGATTGCCGACCCTTACCGGGCTTTAGAAGACCCGGATACAGAAGAAACTCAAGCTTGGATTGAAGCGCAAAATCAAGTGACTTTTAGCTATTTAAACGCAATTCCTGCTAGGGAAAAAATTAAACAGCGACTGACCAAACTTTGGGATTATGAAAAATATGGGACTCCTTTTAAAGAAGGTGAAAATTATTTTTATTTCAAAAATGATGGACTCCAAAACCAAAGTGTCCTTTACACACTCCCAACTCTAGATTCAGAACCGAGAGTTTTACTTGATCCTAATCAACTTTCAGAAGATGGTACAGTTGCTCTTTCCGGAATTTCTATCAGTGAAAATGGTCAACTTTTAGCTTATGGTTTATCTAGTTCTGGTTCTGATTGGCAAGAATGGAAAGTTAGAGATATTACCACAAGCGAGGATTTAAAAGATCATTTACAATGGATTAAATTTTCTGGTGCTTCTTGGACTCATGATCATCAAGGTTTTTTCTATAGTCGTTATGATGAACCGAATGAAAGAACTAAATTAACTGCGTCTCCTCAAGAGGAGCAATTTTCCAAAACAGATGTTAATTATTACCAAAAGCTTTATTATCACAAACTTGGTACATCTCAATCTGAAGATATTTTAGTTTACCATCGTCCTGATCAAAAAGAATGGGGTTTTGGTGGTAGTGTCACAGAAGATGGTAAATATCTGATTATTTCCGTGTGGTTAGGAACAGATTCTAAGAATTTGGTTTTTTACAAAGATATAACAAATGCTGATGCTGAAGTTATTGAACTAATTAATGAATTTGAAGCAGACTATAGCTTTATTGATAATGACGATAGTGTTTTCTATTTTCGGACAGATTTAAATGCACCAACAGGTAAAGTTATTGCCATTGATATTAAAAATCCCCAACCAGAAAATTGGCAAGAAATTATTCCTCAAGCTGTAGAAACATTAGAAAGTGTTGGTATTCTCAATCATCAATTTGTGGCTGATTATCTCCAAGATGCCCATAGTCAAGTTAAAATATTTGACCTAAAGGGTAACTTTGTGCGAGAAGTAGAATTACCAGGAATTGGTTCAGCTAATGGGTTTGGAGGTAAACGTCATGATACAGAAACCTTTTATAGTTTCACTAGTTTTACCAAGCCGGGGACTATTTACCGTTATGATATGCAAACTGGTAAAAGTGAAATTTTCCGGCAACCTCAAGTAGATTTTAATCCTGATGAATATGAGACAAAACAGGTTTTTTATGAAAGTAAAGATGGCACAAAAATACCCATGTTTATTACTTATAAAAAAGGGATTAAACTAGATGGGAATAATCCCACTTATCTTTATGGATACGGTGGTTTTAATATTTCCTTAACCCCAAATTTTTCAGTAAGTATGTTAATCTGGCTAGAAATGGGGGGAGTGTATGCCGTGCCTAATTTGCGTGGTGGTGGTGAATATGGAGAAGAATGGCATCAAGGAGGAATGAAGGAGAAAAAGCAAAATGTTTTCGATGATTTTATTGCTGCTGCGGAATGGTTAATTACTAATAATTATACTCAACCTGCAAAATTAGCGATCGCTGGAGGTAGTAATGGAGGATTGTTGGTGGCAGCTTGTATGACACAACGCCCTGATTTATTTGGTGCAGCTTTACCCGCAGTGGGTGTGATGGATATGTTACGTTTCCATAAATTTACCATTGGCTGGGCTTGGGTTCCTGAATATGGTTCAGCGGAAAATGCAGAAGAATTTGCAATTTTGTCTGCCTATTCACCTTTACATAATTTGCAACCGGGAACAGCCTATCCAGCGACTTTAATTACTACCGCAGATCATGATGATCGGGTTGTTCCTGCTCACAGTTTTAAATTTGCTGCGGCTTTACAGGAAAATCATGGTGGTGATGCTCCTGTACTAATTAGAATTGAAACAAAAGCCGGACATGGTGCAGGTAAACCAACAGCTAAAATTATTGAAGAAGCAGCAGATAAGTGGGGTTTTGTGGTAAAAGTATTGGGGGTTAATTAACAATTGAAACAAAGCCTGTAGGGGCGAAGCATTCGGGTGACAAATTATCGGTTTTTTCCCAAGTTTATTTTCCGAATGCTTCGCCCTTACGCCCTTACTCCTGCTGTATAGCGTTTCCTCATCTAATGAGGTACAAAAAATCTGCGTTTATCTGCGGTTAATTTTTACCGCTTGTACCTCACAATGGTAATTGCTATAAATGCGGCTTTTGCTTCATCACTGAAACAATAAATAAATCTTTAAAATTAACTATGGTAGTAACTAATTATTCAATCCTATTTTTAGAAGATTCCCTAGTAGATAGGTTATTATATACTCAATTTTTAAGTAAAGATAAGCTGGCTACATATCAGATTATTGAGGCTAAATCAGGATTAGAAGGATTAACCAAACTAGAGACAAATCAGCCAGATTTGATCCTGTTAGACTATCAATTGCAAGATATGAATGGGTTGGAATTTCTTCATCAGTTGCAGTTGCAATTTGGTAATCTTCAGATTCCTGTGATTATTTTGACAGGGACAGGAGACGAAAAGATTGCTGTGCAAGCGATGAAGCTCGGTGTTCAAGATTACATTGTTAAAGACAAAATAACACCTGAAGGGCTGTGTCGTACCATTCATGCGGTGCTAGAGAAAACCCGCTTGATCCAGAATATCCAGATGCAGGAGCAGCAACAAAAATTACTAGCAGCGATCGCTCTCCGCATTCATCAATTCATTCATTTAGAAGATATTTTACCCGTAGCTGTCCAAGGAGTGCGGGAATTTCTCAAGGCTGATCGGGTAGTGATATACAAGTTCTGCCCGGAGATGAATGGCGAAATAGTCGCTGAGTCCGTTCTGCCTGAATGGACACCTTTTCTAGGTAAGCAAATTCAAGAAAGTTGCTTTTGGGAAAATCAGACCGCTTATCATCGGGGCAAAATTCGAGCAATTGCTGATATCTACAATGCGGGATTCACACCCTGTCATATCAACTTGCTAGAGCAATTTCAGGTTAAGGCTAATTTGGTGATGCCGATTCGGCTGAAGTATCAGCACACAAAAACAGAGGATGATTGTCAGGTTGAAGAATTGGCAGATCAATCCGCTGCTGATGCTTCTTCTCATACCCTGTGGGGATTGCTTATCGCTCATCAATGCAGTACCACTCGTCAATGGGAAACCCATGAACTCGATTTACTGCAACAACTTTCAGTACAACTTGCTGTTGCCATTCAGCAAGCAGAACTCTATCAAAATCTGCAAAACTTGAATGTCTCCCTAGAACAAAAGGTACAGAAACGCACTCACCAACTAGCAGCCAGCGAGAGAAAATATCGGGCTATCTTCAATCAAAAATTTCAGTTTACAGGGCTACTTTCCATAGAAGGGAATGTTTTAGAACTCAATCAAGCATCCTTAGAATTTACTGGCTTGGAGTTCGCAGATTTGGTAAACCGTCCCATGTGGGAAATTTATTGTTGGCAAAATTCCCAGGAAACTCAGGAACAGTTAAAGCAAGCGATCGCTCGTGCTGCCCAAGGTGAGTTTATTTCCTACGAAGTAGATGTGCTAGGACCAGATCATCAAATCCTCACCCTTGATTTCTCATTACGACCGCTGAAAAATGATGCTGGAGAAGTAGTGATGCTAATTCCAGAAGGACGGGATATTACTCAAGCCAAGCTGAATGAAACTAAACGCAAGCAAGCAGAATCTATTTTAAAATTCCAAGCCCAAATTCTCGAAGAAATTCACGATGCTGTCATTACTATGGATATTAATGGCATCATTCAAAGTTGGAATTTCGGCGCTGAGAAATATTACGGCTATACTGCTACGGAAATGATTGGGCAAAATATCACTATTGTATATACAGATCCAGTCTATCCCATTCAACTCTATACAGATATAATCGCCCCCCTCTTAGCAAAAGGTCGCCATGAGATAGAGGTAATGCCCTGCCGATCAAAATCAGGAGAGATCATCTATGTCAACTTGCGGCTTTCAGTGATGCGAGACGAGCATGGTAAGATTATTTGTCTAATTGGCTGCTCCCATGACATCAGTAAACAGCAAGCAGCACTGATTGAGCGCAATCATCTCTTAGAACAAGAAAAAGCTGCTCGGAAACACGCGGAAACTGCTAACCGCATCAAAGATGAATTTTTAGCGATTCTATCCCACGAATTACGAACACCTCTCAACTCCATCCTGGGTTGGTCTAGTTTATTGGGGAAAGGGAAGTTAGACCCAGCCAAAACCGCTGAAGCTATCAGCATTATTGAGCGCAATGCCAATTTACAGGTTAATTTAATTGATGATTTACTAGAGATGTCCCGGATTCTCCGGGGTAAAGGTATTTTAAATATTTCTACAGTTAATCTAGCTACGACAATTTCCGCAGTTGAAGAAATACTCAATTTAGCAGCCCAAAGCAAAGAAATTCAGATTCAAACTATGATTGAACCAAATATTGGTTTAGTTGCAGGTGATCCAGTTCGTCTACAACAAATCGTTTGGAATCTCTTATCTAACGCTGTCAAATTTACATCTCAGGGTGGACGCATAGAAATTAGGCTAGAACGGATTGACTCTGATGCTCAAATCACTGTCAGTGATACAGGTAAAGGTATCAACCCAACATTTTTACCCCATATATTTGATTACTTCCGTCAAGAAGACAGTTCAACTACCAGAGAATTTGGTGGACTGGGGTTGGGATTGGCAATTGTCCGCAATTTAGCAGAACTGCATGGTGGAACTATTAAAGCTGATAGTCCTGGACTGGGACAGGGCGCTACTTTCACCGTTAGACTACCACTGATGACGACTTCCTCTGAGACTGCCTCCGACAACCATCAACAAAATATATCTTCAGATTTAAGCAATATTAAGGTTTTAGTCGTAGATGATGATGCTGATTTGCTGCATTTGGTTGCTTTCGTTTTGAAAATGTATAACGCCGAAGTTTTCACCGCATCATCTTCATTAACTGCTTTAGAAATGCTCAGACATATAAAACCAGATATTTTAATTAGCGATATTGGGATGCCCCAAATGAATGGCTATGAACTCTTACAACAAATTAGAAGTGGCATCATAGATGATGTTAGCAAAATTCCAGCGATCGCTCTGACTGCCTATGCTGGTGAATTCAACCAACGCAAGGCTCTGGCTGCGGGTTTTCAAATGCACTTATCCAAACCCGTACAACCACAAGCTTTAGCTACAGCCGTAGCCCAACTAATAGCTATGTCGGGTAATTGATTATCGGTTTTTTCCCATGTAGGGGCGAAGCATTCGGAAAATAAACTTGGGAAAAAACCGATAATTGATCGTCCGAATGCTTCGCCCTTACGCTTACTTCGCCCTTGATCTTTTCTTGGATTCACTTGTATATTAAGAATAGTAAATAATAATTGCATTTTATCGCCATATCAGATAAAGCCAGATTTTTTACCATGACCTGGTAACAGATGACACGGAAAGATAGCGGCAATCAAGCAACAATTTATAGATACATGAGGACAGTAAACAGTGACAACATCGCTCAAACTGATTCAAACCGCTGATGAACAGCAGATTGCAGAGTTCTTTCAAGAATCCGTAGGTCAATGGCATTCTGAACGGCGTTACTATACCCTACCCCGTGGCGAAACAAAGGAAATGGAGAGTTTAATCACCATCCGATTTTTAGAACAGGGGTGTGAGGAATTACAAACACTAGCCCAAATCCATGATTTAATAGATTTGGAGAGTTTGACCTGTGGTGCTTGTGTGTCTTGGCAAAGTACCAATAAGATTAACCCTAGACAAGAATCTCAAGGTTTAACTCTGTTTGGGGCTTTGGGTAATATTTTGTATAGAGATCGCGGTTTTGCCACTTCTAAGCCAGTTACCGCTGATTATTATTTACCGAATCCACAAACTCTGTGTTTGCGAACTGAATACAATAATTCAGTATTTGAGGAAGAAATCAAATTTATTGGTAGTAAATATCGCACCAGACAGAGCATTATATCCCGTGCAGGTGAGCAATTGATGATTGGTCAATATCTGGAAAAGCGCATTGAGGCTTAGATTTAGGGGCTAGAGGTGCAGGGGACAAGGATTTCGAGATTTGTGTTCATGTCATTTGTGAGAGCGATCGCTAAACAAATATAACTTTTTATAACGTTTTTGGACTCATGCCCACAATTACAATTTCTTGTGCCATAATCAGGGCATGGGAATTAATTCGGTGACGGTGTTTGTTGTTAGTATTGGCAGGTTTTCGCTTTTGGTATATACAGACTTCCCTCCGAAATCTAAATCTCTACACTCTTATGATTTTGGAGACATTCTATGTCAATTTACGTAGGTAACCTCTCTTATGAAGTTACACAAGATACCCTGAGCGCAGTTTTTGCAGAATACGGTTCTGTAAAGCGTGTTCAACTTCCTACAGACCGTGAGACAGGTCGCTTGCGCGGCTTCGGTTTTGTGGAAATGGGTACTGAAGCTGAAGAAGCGGCTGCCATTGAAGCCCTTGACGGTGCTGAATGGATGGGTCGTGACCTCAAAGTGAACCAAGCAAAGCCTAAAGAAGATAGAGGTTCTTTTGGCGGTGGTGGTAATCGTGGCGGTGGTAATCGTGGCGGCGGTGGTCGTTACTAAAGCTACTAAGCAGGATATAGCTAAAAGACTCTAGCTATATCAATGCTAAATAATAAAAATTACTTATTCCGTTCGCGGGATAGGTAATTTTTTTTGGGTTTGTAGTCAGGACTTTAGTCCTAATTTAAGGGCTGAAGCCCTTACTACCAAATCATCTCAAGATATTTTTACTTTACTTAATCTATCAAAAACCTTGCACTCTTTGAACATCAAAAATTTTAGGGCTATTCAAGTTTATTAATAAGGGTTTTGTTGAATTTCTTTGACAACTATAAGTAGGCAGGTAAAATTAATTATATAAAAGATTTGGATTTAATGTAGGGGTAGCGCCCCTGTGCCTACCCCGGTATTTGGGGCAACCACAGGGGGTTTGCCCCTACAAAATTGATTGGTTTAGGGATTTTTAAAATGTTCAATTTATTTTGCACTACTACTTATTTAAATTTTTGATCATATTAATGCTGAAATAAAATTCAGAGTATACCAAATAAAAAAATACTGAAAAAAAGATTACATTTGAATAGTTACAGAAAATTCAAATAATAAGACTTACTATATACAACAATTTTTAGCTAATAAGTCTCTACAAGGTTTACACCATCAAGAGAGTTGTAAGATAGAAGAAGTAACATAGCTCTTCACTCACCACCAATGACATCAACTCTGCTGAAATTTCCACTCCTGAATGCTCCCACGCTGCACCGTTTACCCAACGGTTTAACCATTATCGCCGAACAAATGCCCATAGACGCGGTTAATCTCAACTTATGGGTAAAAACAGGTTCAGCCATGGAGTCAGATGCTATCAATGGCATGGCTCACTTCTTAGAACACATGATTTTTAAAGGCACAGAGAAACTAATTAGTGGTGAATTTGAACGCCGGATTGAAGAGCGCGGTGCGGTAACTAATGCTGCTACCAGCCAAGATTATACTCACTATTATACCACAACTGCTCCTAAAGATTTTGCAGAATTAGCACCATTACAAATAGATGTTGTCTGTAATCCTAGTATTCCTGATGATGCTTTTGAGAGAGAACGGTTAGTAGTTTTAGAAGAAATTAGACGTTCTGAAGATAACCCCAGAAGACGTATTTATCGTCACATTATGGAAACCGCTTTTGATACCTTACCCTATCGTCGTGCTGTACTAGGACCAGAAGCAGTTATTTCTCAAGTTAAACCGCAACAAATGCGAGACTTTCATGCTCATTGGTATCAGCCTCAGTCAATCACAGCAGTAGCTGTGGGTAATTTACCAGTAGAAGAATTAGTAGAAATTATCGCCGAGGAATTTAATAAAAATCATCAACAAACAACAAGCAAGTTAACGCAAACAACAGTAATTCCTGAACCAGCATTTACAGAAGTTGTGCGCCGAGAATTTGTTGATGAAACTCTCCAACAAGCAAGATTAGTGATGATTTGGCGAGTTCCTGGATTGATGGAATTAAATGAAACTTATGCACTTGATGTTGTAGCTGGAATTTTAGGACATGGAAGAACATCGAGATTGGTGCAGGATTTACGGGAAGAACGGGGATTAGTATCTTCAATTTCTGTGAGTAATATGAATAATGTGTTGCAAGGTGTATTTTCGATTTCCGCCAAATGTGATGTAGAAAATTTAGCTGCTGTAGAAGAAGCGATCGCTCAACATCTTCGCACATTACAAACAGAATTAGTCAAAGAATCAGAAATTGCTCGTGTTCGACAACGAGTAGCCAATCGGTTTATATTTGGGAATGAAACACCAAGCGATCGCGCGGGGTTGTATGGTTATTATCAGTCATTAATTGGTAACTTAGAACCAGCATTTAATTATCCCCAATATATTCAAGCACAAGAAGCAACTGATTTAATGCAAGCTGCTGCATACTATCTTTCTCCAGATGCTTACGCTGTAGTTATTATCAAACCAGCCTAGTAGACGGGGGGTTTCCTCTTATTAGTCAGTTGTACAACCATCAACTGACAACTGACCACTAACAACTGACAAACCATGATTTGGACTGAAATTGATACCCATATTAGCCAGATTACTGGCGAAAAATTTTTAAGCCAGCAGCATTTATCTATCAGTGGTGGATGTATTAACCAAGGGTATGCTGTTAGTGATGGTAAATTGACTTACTTTGTTAAACTCAACCAAGCTACCAAAGCGGAGATGTTTGCCGCAGAAATGTTAGGTTTACAACAAATGTATACCACAGGAACTATCCGCGTTCCCAAACCCCTTTGTTGGGGAACTACAGGCAATTCTAGCTACATTGTTCTGGAATGGCTAGAAATGACAACTGGTAATAACAAATCATGGCAAGAAATGGGGCGCAAATTAGCAGCCATGCACAAAATAACCAGTAATCAAGGTTTTGGTTGGGATATGAACAATACCATCGGTTCTACACCCCAAATCAACAATTTATCTAACTCTTGGATTGAATTTTATACTCAACACCGTTTAGGTTATCAATTTAAATTAGCAAAAAGACGTGGTGGCAATTTTCCTTTAGAAGATAAATTATTAACAGCTATTCCTGAATTATTAGCAAATCATCAAGTCCAACCCTCATTAGTACATGGAGATTTATGGGGAGGAAATGCAGGTTTTACAGTTGAAAACGAACCAGTAATTTTTGATCCAGCAACATATTTTGGAGATAGAGAAGTTGATATTGCCATGACAGAATTATTTGGCGGTTTTCCGCCAACTTTCTATCAAGGTTACGAAGAAATATTTCCCTTAGATACAGGATATGAAAACAGAAAAATCCTATATAATCTATATCACGTTTTGAATCATTTTAACTTATTTGGTGGTAGTTATGGTTCTCAAGCAAATCGCATGATTGAGAAAATTTTAACTAAATCTAACTCTTAAATTCCTCTCTGCGACTCTGCGTCTCTGCGTGCAAAAAACTAGCTCATTTATCCAGAACTTGCAGTAAATATTGTGTCAGTGTAAAAGCATCAACTCCTAATTCTGTTCTTGCTTGTGCTGCTAAAATTCCACCTTGAGAATGCCACCAAACCGCAGTTGCAACGATATCTTCTATAGCAATTTCTGGATTATTAACTTGCGCTAATAATCCACCCAATAAGCCAGTTAACACATCACCACTGCCACCACGGGCTAAAGCTGGGGTACTTTCGGGATTTATCCAAACACCACCTTGAGGATTAGATATAGCCGTTCTTGCCCCTTTTAATAGGACTACAGCCCCACTTTCTTGGGCTGCTGTTTGTACTGCTTTAACTCTATCTGTATATTCAATATTGGGAAATAACCGTTTAAATTCTCCAGTATGAGGTGTGAGAATTGTGGTTGATTTGCGCTGTTTTAAGGTAGGGATAGTTCCCAATTGTGCCAAAATATTTAAAGCATCAGCATCAAGAACTAGAGGACATTCACATTTAATCATTTCAGGAATAATAGAAATATTATCTTTAGTTAAACCAGGTCCGCAAGCAATTGTAGTAAATGAATTTAAATCTGTATTTTCCGGTAATTGTAAATGAGAAATTGCTCCTGTTTCCGTTTCGGGACAACCAATAATTAAGGCTTCTGGTAAATGGGAAACTAACAACATCTTTAGAGATTCTGGTACAGCAATTGATAGCATTCCCACACCAGAAGCCCGCGCACCCAAACCTGTTAAAATTGCTCCACCTGCGTAACGTTTTGAACCACAAATTAATAATAAATGTCCTTGTTTATATTTGTGAGTAATTAGGGGACGGGGTAAAGGTAAAGTAGATAATGCTGTTGTTTGAGTAATGCGTTTTATTTGGGGAATATCACCTAAAACAGCATGAATATCTGCTAAGGGAATATCAAAATCAATTAATTCAGCTTTACCAACATAAGCTAATGCTTGTTCTTGCAATAAACCTTGTTTCCACAAACCTAAACAAAATGTATAATTAGCCTGAATAGCTGTTCCTAAAACTTCTCCTGTATCTGTATGTAAACCTGAAGGTATATCAATACTAATAATGGGCTGATTTTTGGCATTAAAATGATTAATTGCAGCAGCAATAGAATCAGTTATTTCTCTTTCTAAACCAAAACCAAATAAACCATCTATTAAAAAATCACAATTTGGTAATTCGGAAATATCTTGATAACAAGGAATTCCCAAACTTTGAATATATTGAAAGTGTTGTGAAGTTAATTCTTTTAACTTAGAAAAAGGTTGATAAATCCAAACTTCATAACCGCGAAAATGCAATTCACGAGCTACTACTAAAGCATCTCCACCATTATGACCGGGACCAACTAAAATTCCCACACTTTGCTTTTGAGAAATAATAGCCTGTAACCGTTGGGAAACTAATCCCGCTACCTTTTCCATTAAAGCAGCTACAGGCATTCCCGCAATAAATATCCGGGCTTCAATCTCCCGCATTTGGGCTGCGGTAACAACAAATTGTTCTTTAGTCATTAGGAAAATTTTACTCTATTACCTATTACCTTATCTTCCATAATAAATCCTCGCATTACCATAACCTGAATTCTTTAAATAGCTATTCCATTGTTCTGCTTCAGAGCGATCGCTAAATGGTCCTACAGCTATATGCGCTCCTCGTGGTTGATTTCTCCTAAATACATTAATATTGCTGTTTACTTTTTGCCGAATTTCTGTACCCAAAGCAACTAAATTATTAGTATGATTGGGAATAACTACATAATAGAATTTTCCTCTTACCTGTTGATTATTAATTGGAGAGGATTGCTGATTATATTCATAAGGATTATAAGAAGCTACCTGCGTAGAATTATTAACTCTTACTTCTCCATTAGAAGAGTTAACAATACGAGCGCCATAAATACCTTGTGATTCTAATTCTCTCACTCGTCTTAGAGCATTTACTTGTCCATTGAAAACGCCAGATTGAATAATTTTACGTCCCTCATAATTGCGGATATAGGCACTACTTTCTATTTGCTTAACTCGCTGCAAGGTTTGGGAATCACTACTATCAACATAGACAAAATAGCGTTCAAAATTTTGGTTATTTGGATTATTATATTCTACTGGTTGCATTGGTTGTACCAGTGGTAATGACTGCTGACTGGTGGGAATCTCATAGATATATGGCTGCACCACTTGTGCTAAGAATAGACTATTGTTGGGTATTTGTGCTTGCACTTGACTATATTCAGACATCAAACCCCAAGATCCACTGATAAGTAAGGAAAATACAGATACAGTAGCAACCTGACTAACTCTTAAAGTAGGCATATTTGTAACCAGCTTTTTTGTGTTTTTACTAGATATTATTGTAATCAGTAAATTGAAAATTACGGTTATATATTCAAACTCCTCCAAGGTAAATTCTGGAGACAACTATTTCGTAGGTATGCTACAATTGGACAGTCTCGCACCTTGTGGTAAAATAAAAAACTGCTTTGTCGCCAAAATAAGCCGCAAGCACTTTAAAAAGTGTGAATTATGAAAAAAGTTGTCGTTGGTCTTTCTGGTGGCGTTGATAGTTCCGTAGCCGCCGCTATGCTGCATAATCAGGGCTATGATGTAATTGGTTTAACCCTTTGGCTGATGAAAGGCAAAGGGCAATGTTGCTCTGAAGGAATGATCGACGCGGCTGATATTTGTGAACAATTGGGTATTCCCCATGAAGTTGTTGATATTCGGGATGTCTTTCAAACAGAAATTGTTGATTTTTTAGTAACTGGTTATAGTGTGGGAATTACACCGTTGCCTTGTTCTCAATGTAACAAGACGGTGAAGTTTGGTCCAATGGTGCAGTATGCACGGGAAAAATTGGAATGCGATCGCATCGCTACAGGTCATTATGCCCAAATTCGCTACGATGACGCTACTAATCGTTACCAATTGTTACGAGCCGTTGACCGCAACAAAGATCAATCTTATTTTCTCTATGACTTGTCTCAAGAATTATTAGGGGCTTCCATTTTTCCCCTCGGTGAACTAAATAAAACTGATACTCGCAGAATTGCCAGTGAATACAATTTGAAAACCGCCGATAAACCGGAAAGTCAAGATTTATGCTTAGTAGAAAGTAACGGCTCAATGCGGGCATTTTTAGATAAATATTTAGCTCCCAAACCCGGTGATATTGTTGATGCAACTGGTAAAGTGTTGGGACAACATGATGGTGTCCATCATTACACTATTGGTCAGCGAAAAGGCTTAGGAATTGCGGCGGCTGAACCCTTGTATGTGATTGAACTAGATGCAGCTAATAACAGGGTAATTGTAGGCGATCGCACCAAAGGAACTCAATCAGAATGTACAGTAAATCGGATCAATTGGGTTTCCATAGCTGAACCTATTACCCCCATTCGCGCCGAAGTCCAAATTCGTTATCGTTCTCAACCCGTACCCGTGACAGTAATTCCCTTAGAAGATTCCCGTGTGCGTTTAGTATTTGATGAACCCCAATTCAGCATCACACCTGGACAAGCTGCGGTTTGGTACGACGGAGATTACGTATTAGGTGGAGGAATCATTGAACAATTTAATTAAATTTAGTCGTATTCCTACGCACTAAATCCCAACCTGTGTTATGAGTTGTAAAGCATATCATGGTAAATGTACTGGGGCATCTCCAAAAATCCGTATGAAAAAACAACTTGTAACAGCAGGGTTTGTTCTCTTCTCTTTCATGCTACCTGCAAAAGCTTCCGCAATTAGTCAAGTTTATGTTTTCGGTGACAGCCTTGTTGACAATAGTAATGTCTTTACCGTCTCTGGTGGCACTTTTCCCCCATTTCCCTACTTTCCAGGACGTTTTTCCAATGGACCTGTCTGGACGGAATCTCTAGCAGATGATTTAGGATTAGGTAAAAAACTCAACAATTTCGCATTTGGTGGTGCTACTACAGGTGACACCAATAATATAAACGCTGCATACCCACAATTTCCACAATTACCTAATCTACCAGGACTAACTCAGCAAATTCAAGGTTTTGCAGGACTTAACCCCAAAGCGGATAAAAATGCCCTTTACATAATATCAGCGGGGGCTAATGATTATTTGAGTATTCCAGATTTTACCAATAATGCCCTTATTGGACAAACAATTAATAATGCAGTTAGCAATTTAGAAAATGCAATATTATCTCTCTCTGTTGTCGGTGCTAAAAACTTCTTAATAGCTAATTTACCTAACTTAGGAGATATTCCTGCTAATAACAAGACTCCTCTAGCTAATAGTCTCAACTCTTTAACTGCATTTCATAATTCCAAATTGAGTCAAACTATCAATGGTTTGAATCAAGAAAAACCAAACCTCAATATCAAAATTTTCGATGTTAATTCTGTTGTCAGTCAGATTATAGCATCACCAACAACATTCGGTTTCACAAATGTAACTGATGCTTGTTTAAACATTGTTGAAGAAACTATGTGTTCTAATCCCGATAAATATTTATTTTGGGATAACTTGCATCCCACAACTGCTGCTCATGATATAGTTGCCGAATCAGCACGAGCAATGATTCCTGAACCTCCAACTACCTTGAGTCTACTAGGAATGGCTGCTTTAGGTGCAACAGGAGTTATCAAACGTAAACGGAAAACCCTTAATTCAACAAATCTGGTTCTTGCTGGACAATCATCTCATACAAAGGTTGAAAGCTAAACCAACCCAGTTCATGAGAACCAACTTGATCATGAGCTATCTTGGCATATTCCGGTTTAATCGGGCTAGGTGTTCCCGCTGCTTCCGCTAACAATTGGGCTTGACAAGAACGCTCCATTGTGATAAACCACCAAACAGCCTCATCAATAGTATTACCTACTGTCAGTAAGCCGTGATTTTTGAGAATAACGGCTTTATTTTTTC
Source organism: Anabaena sp. UHCC 0204 (assembly GCF_009711975.1). Lineage (GTDB taxonomy): Bacteria > Cyanobacteriota > Cyanobacteriia > Cyanobacteriales > Nostocaceae > Dolichospermum. The sequence goes on along the minus strand of NZ_VIKW01000028.1, from coordinate 831 downwards.
CCAGAGTTTGAGCAATGCGCTTTCCTTGTTCAGGGTCAAGAACAACCCCCGTATAATCAGTAAATATACTATGGTCTTCGTAAAAACTACAAGCATCTTGGGTTAGAGGGTCAAGGAGACGGCCAAGACTAGACCAGCTTTTACCATAGATAGAATGGGCGTGGGCTGCGGCTACCACGTCAGGACGGGCTGCATGAACTTGAGAATGAATAGCAAAAGCAGCGCGATTTACTGGACGACTACCGTAAATTACATCACCTTGCTGATTAACTAATATTAGATCACTGACTCGAATTAAACCAAAGTGCATTCCAAAGGGATTTACCCAAAAATGTTCAGGATTTTCTGGGTCACGGGCTGTAATGTGTCCAGCGACACCTTCATCAAATCCAAATCGGGAAAATAGCCGTAATGCTGCTGCTAGTCGCTGTTGACGATGTAATCTCTCTTCGGTAATCGAAGTAAATGTGGGAATTTGGGGACTATTTGGCTTTTCTATCGGTTTTTCTGTCATATATAGCTTTTGTAGAGAATATTTTTAGCAGATAACAAGTTTAAAATTATAGGTTATTTTGTAAAATAACCCAAATAAACAAAGAAAAAACCGCAAAATATTACATTTCACGGTTTTTAGTATGGTGTGAGGAGTTTAACTCCCTATCATCATAGAGTATCAGCAAGATAAAAACTCTTTCGTAACAGTTTTGGTAACAAGATTTTTTATTTTTGTTATTTCCTAAGTTTCCTGAATTAATTTTTGCACTTGTTCCCACTCCTCTACACTTACCTTAAAATTAGTGGAATTGGGAGCGCGAAGTACCAATAAGTTTT